>JAVBXN010000012.1 GCA_030824515.1 Pelobacter sp. | reverse complement strand
ATTTCGGCCGTGGCGACAGCAGCGCACCCCGTTCGGGCGACTACAACGCCAGCAACCGCGACGCCAACGCCAACTTCGGCAAGGGCGACAGCGGCGCCCCACGCAAGTCCGACTACAACGTCAGCAATCGTGACGGCAATGCCAACTTCGGCCGTGGCGACAGCAACGCCCCGCGTTCCGGTGACTACAACACCAGCAACCGCGATGCCAATGTCAATTATGGGCGAGGGGACAGCAGTTCGCCACGCAAGTCTGATTTCAATTCTTCCAATCGGGAAGACAATTCCAATTTTGGTAAAATGTCAGGTGGTGCACCGCGCGAACCAATGCAAGGCATGAAATACAGTGTCGACCGTAACACTTTTGGTGGAGATAATCGTATCTCTGAAAATGATGAACAATTCGGCGGTCTCTGCTTGAAATGCCATTCAAAGGAAAAATTTGCCGGAAATTCCAAAACGGCTCTTATCCACCGTGCTGTCAAGGGTTGGGGAGATAACAGGGAACACTCATTTCCTTGCTCCAAGTGTCATCAGTCGCATAGTTCCGGTCTGCCTCGCTTGATGCAGACCAATTGTTTCCAGGAAGGTCCGTCCGGATTGCGCGAAAGCAGCGGCCTGGCCTGGCTTCCATACAAAAACGCTTCAGACCAAGGCTCTATGCAGACCTCAGTAAACAGTACGGCAACTTCCAAAAACAAGGTAGTCGGCTGTCACGTCAGACAGTTTGGAAAGACTGGAGTGTCGGCAACCAAGAAACAGGATGGCCAATGGAAAGAGCTTACTCCGTGGTAAATCATTCACGAATTTTTTTGCTGGCATTTTTGATTGTAATGATCTCTTTGCCCATGCTGGCTACGGGGCAGGATCTTTTTCAAAAAAACGAGACAGATACAGTTCAAAATACAAGTAAATCCCAGACCTACAGCATCTCATCGCCACACTCTGAATTTAAAGATTCCGTTGCAGGCATGGAGTTCGTGCCTGTAGCGGGTGACTGTTTTATGATGGGGGACGTTTTTGGAGATGGGCAGGGAGATGAAAAGCCGGCTCACGAGGTGTGTCTGGACGGTTTTTATATGGGCAAATATGAAGTTACCAACGCCCAGTATCGTATGTTTAAGCCGGATCACAACAGTGGCATGTACGAGGGGAATACACTGAATCTTGACAACCAACCGGTCGCAAATGTTTCGTGGTACGAAGCTGTTGAGTACGCAGCCTGGCTTTCCAAGCGTTCTGGCCGTGTTTATCAGCTTCCGACAGAGGCACAGTGGGAATATGCTGCACGGGGAAAAACCAGCGGAAGGAATTTTTGGGATAGCGATCCTGGCGGTGCCTGCCGTTATGCTAATGGTGCAGATTTGACGGCAAAAAGTCAGTGGCCGGCATGGACGACCACAAACTGTGATGATGGCTTCAAGGTTGCTGCGCCGGTGGGAAGCTTCAGGGCAAATGCATTCGGTCTTCACGATATGATGGGCAACGCCTGGGAGTGGACAAATGACTGGTATGATGCGGAGTACTACTACAAAAGTCCCAGCGTAAATCCTCGAGGTCCCATGAAAGGTTCGCTACGCATTCCCCGTGGCGGTGGATGGGGCAATGCATCGGAATGCGTCAGAGTGTCTGACCGAAACGGTTTTGATCCGGACTTCAGGATTCTTTTCCTGGGATTCAGGCTCGTATCCCCTATGAACTGATGCAGCTTATGGTAAGGATTATATGCTGAAACCTAATTATCTGATCATAGCAATTGCGGTATTGGCCGCCGGGTGTGCTTTTGCAGAACCAGCAAGCCTTGGAACACGGGTTTCTGACGGTGCAGGAAAAACCGACATTGCATCGACAGCGGTATCTCGTGTCACTGTTTCTAAAAATCCTGTAACAGGTATGGAGTTCGTATTCGTGCCGGGAGGATGTTTCCGGATGGGTTCCGACAATGGAAACAATGACGAGAAGCCGGTTCACGAAGTCTGTTTGTCGGATTTTTTTATCGGGAAATACGAAGTAACACAAGGGCAGTGGCGCATGGTTATGGGCGATAATCCATCCCGTTTCAGTTCCTGCGGTGATGATTGCCCGGTTGAACAGGTGGGATGGAATGATGCGCAGGAATTCATCAGCGCACTGAACAGCATGACCGGCAAGAAATATTATCTGCCTACCGAGGCTGAGTGGGAATTCGCATGTAGAAGTGGCGGCAGGGATGAAATCTACTGCGGTGGAAATGACGTTGCCAGTCTGGCATGGTATGATAAAAACGTTGCTCTCAGAACGCATCCTGTTGGACAGAAACAGCCAAACGGGCTTGGGATCCATGATATGAGCGGTAATGTATGGGAATGGGTACAGGACTGGAGTGGCGATTATTCTGAAAAGCGCCAGCAGGATCCATCCGGGCCCGTATCAAGTTCGACACGTGTTAGACGCGGTGGAAGTTGGCATTACGGAGCCAAGCAATCCAGATCTACCTGGCGAAGCAGTGGTTATCCTGATGATCGTGCTCTGGATATTGGATTTAGGATCATGTACCCTGGACCATAGGTCATGTAAAAGCTTTGGAATGATGTTCTGGAGTCAGACACAGGTTTTCTATAATTAATGTGTATTTGGACTTGTGTGGCCAAAGCCGGCTTTGTTCAACATTTCCACCAAATAAATTATATGCAGCACCGATCAGAACGAGTAATCATATTTTGGGTAGTGTCTGATAAAAAATATCCTGAAAAGATGTCAGTGCCCTTTGTAGAGAAATGTTACTGCGCCCCCCTGATTTCAAATTTCCGTTTCTCAAAAACTAAAAAATCATGGTATGGCAGGAAAAAAAATTCCGCGACCAGAGAAAATCCTGTTCTGTAAGCTTCAAGGACTGTCTGGTCACGTGAAATTATCTTATGTGCCGGTGGTGCTCCTGGTACTTCTGACCTTGTGTTAAACGATACAATTGCCAAACGGCCATCATTCTTCATGCTGTCAAGCAGCCGTGACAAATACTGCTCACGGTTATTGAAAAACAGATAAGTGTCGCAAATAAAGATAAGATCTGCCGACAGTTTCGGCAGAAGAGGATCGTCCGCTGGAGCAAGTATAGGTAGGACATTATTCAGACCCTCTTTCTTTGCCCGCTTTCCTATGTGTTTTACCATGTTCTCGTCGATGTCTACAGCATATACCACACCGTTTTTTCCAACCTTCCTGGCAAACAGCATTGAAAAAAAACCGGTTCCAGCTCCGATATCTGCAACCGTATCTCCCTGCTTGAGAAGCAGATGCTCAACGACTTTTTCCGGTTTCTGCCATTCAATTCTGCGCGGGTCATCCATGTAAGCTGAAGGTACGGATGAATAAAACGCGTTGCCTTCTCCGGTTTGAACCGGTGGGGCAGTTGATGCTACTGCCAACTGCGGGACAATTAGTAAAAAGATTGACAAAGAAACAATCAGATTCATGTAATCACTTTCAGATAATTTGGAATGCGTTCATCTTTTGAACGTGAGAGATTTAAATAACTCTAGCGATATGAAATTAATCCGGATAATAAATATTGCAGTATTCTGCTTAATGACCTGGTGATACAAGCCTGAAGCCCAGGTAACTGCTGCTGAAACCAGGTACATAAAAATCGCGATATGATGCCCGAACTCCCCTTTCATCATAAAACCAGCTTCCACCGCGGAAAACACGTTTAGATCCGGTCAGAGGACCAGCCGGGTTGTTGCGAGGGCTATTACGGTAGTAGCTTTCATCGTACCAGTCCGCAGTCCACTGCCATACATTGCCGCTCATGTCGTATAACCCGAGTCCATTGGCAAGCTTCTTCCCAACCGGATGGGTTCTATTGCCCGAGTTTCCTGAATACCATGCCAACTCTTCAATATCATTGCCTCCGGCAAACATTTCATGTTTGCCGCCGCTACGGGCAGCATATTCCCATTCGGCTTCAGTTGGCAGCCGAAAGTTCCGGTTGTTTGTACGCGAAAACCATTGAGCATATGCTGTTGCATCGTTCCAGCTGATGCAAACCACAGGATGGTCGTTGTCTTGCGGAAAGCCGGGCGAGCGCCAGTCTGCACCCGGCTTTTTGCCCCATGAAATACCATCATAGACGTAGCATCCGTTTCCAATCTCAGCTTCGGTGCGGTATCCAGTGCTATCGACAAATATCTTGAAAGCTCTTTTGGTCACATCAAACTTGCTGATAGAATAACTGTTTACACAGACATCATGCACAGGTCTTTCTACGTGGTACCCATCTCCGAATGTGTTTCCCATCTGGAAGCAACCAGCCTTTACCGGTATGAATTCAGTCGCAGGTTCTGAGTTGTTCGTGGCCATAGAGGTTGAATGTATTAGACTTAAAGTTAGCAAAAGCAGAATTGTCTGAAACATTTATGAACACTCCGGGGTAATTGATTTTATACCCGTTGAATTTATTTGCTGATGGTATCATTACAACTTCCATAGCGTCAACATTAACAGTAATGAGTGCCAAACGGAGGCAGAATTGCCTGGCGGTGCCAATTGGTCGGATATTGTCAGAGTACTGAACAGAGAAAAAATGTTATATCCAAGTAATGTTTCTCGGAATTGAAGACTTGATTCAGAGTAAACTGTTTTATTTGATAGTGTAATAAGGTAAAATAGCGCGAGTTTATCTGCGAACAGGAGTAATCATGGGAAATACAGTCAGATTCGGCATTTCGCTCGACGAGAGACTGTTGGATAATTTCGACCAGTTGATCGAACAGAAGAGCTATATGAATCGTTCCGAGGCGATCCGTGACCTTATCCGGGCTTCGCTGGTAGAGGAACGGCTCGGATCCGAGGACCAGGAGGCAGTCGGAACCGTCACACTGGTTTACAATCACCACGTGCGCGACCTGTCCGACAAGCTGACGGAGCATCAGCATTCACATCATGACCAGATAATCTCCTCGCTCCACGTGCATCTGGATGCCCATAATTGCCTGGAGGTGCTGATTATCAGGGGTGCGGTCAGGGAGATCAAGCAGATCGCCAACGAACTGATCGGCGTCAAGGGGGTCAAGCATGGCAAGCTGGTGATGAGTATCACCGGGGAAGATCTGTGATTTTTAAGCAGTAAACTGTAAATACGGAGCGTTCATTGTCATATTCATATTACCCTAAAAAGGCATTTAACCACAGATACATAGGATGAACACGGATAAAACCTGAAAATTCAAACAAAAAGTCCTTTACCAATTGGGTTTACTGCCCTTTGGATTTAATTATTTGATTTATCTGTATTTATCCTATTCATCCGAGTTTCAAATGCTTTTTATAGGATTACTGTTTTCAAACAGTAAATGCCATGCTGATCATATCTCAATGTCCAGCAGATCTATGATGAATATCAGCGTTTTACCGGTCGGCATGGAAAACGGCACAGCGGAAGTGCCCGGTGTCGACAACCCGGCCGGTACAGTCAACTGGCGTTTACCGCCAACCCTCATACCGGAAATCCCCTCTTCCCAACCTTTGATGACACTGCCGGCCGACAGGCTGATTACGGCCGGGTCGCCCTTGTCACGTGAGCTGTCAAAGACTTTTCGATCCTCGGTCATTGCGATGTAGTGGATTTTGACCCGTTTCCCCGGAAACGGTTTGGGACCGCTGCCGACCTTGAGGTCCTTGATCTGCAGGCCGGTAGCGGTCATGGTATCAACCGCAGGTTCAGGCTTGGCCGGCGCCGGGATATTGATCTTGCCGCTTGAATCGACCTGCCCCTGCTGCTTGTCGGAGTTGCATGCGGTCAGCAGGCATAGTGAGAAGGTAACCAATAGCGCGAATCGTTTCATCGTTTTCAATACCTGCCAAAATAAAATGGTTGTTGCGAGTCAGCTTTGCCGTTGCCGAAAAAAAAGGCTGGTGGTGGCGACCAGAATAAATCCGATCAGAATCGAAATCTTGCCGTACAGGGAGACACCGTCAGCCGTCGCGGCAATCCCACAGGACTGCGCCAGAGCGCCGCCTATGAACATTCCGACCACCACCAGGCCGGCGTCCGCGTCACCCTCTCCGGCCTTGATCAGCTGACGGAAGGGGCAGCCGCCTATGATGACCGAGATCCAGCCGACCAGACCCATGCCGAGGAAACTCCAGATGTACTCCAGGTGGGCCCCGGGTTGTCCGTACAATCCAGCGTTGAATCTGCCGGTCGCCACACTCAGCACCAACGCTGCCGAGACGAAGGCCAACAGCCCCCAGGCGGCGGCTATCCTGAAGCCCATCAGGAAGGTGTCGCGGATGCTGCCGGTGATGCAGAAACGGCTGCGCTGCGCCAGTACGCCGAGCAGGGTGCCCGCCGCCAGGGCGATTAGCCAGGGGGCGTGTTGTGTCGCGCTCCCCTTGCTGGAGAAGAGCAGGAAACCGGGGCGCACGATGAAAAATACCAGCAGCAGCAGGAACAGCGCCGGTATCAGCTGTCCACCGCTCCCGACGTCGGTTCTGGGCGCCGCCAGTTCCACGCCGTTGGACAGCCCTTTCAGTCCGGCCCAGACACCGGCCAGGAGTCCCAGCACACCGGCGACGGCGGTAAGGTCGCCGGCCGACAGCCGCAGGAACAGCTTGATCGGGCAGCCGATGAAGACGGCGCAGCCGAAAATCATGAATATGCCCAGAAACAGGCGTGACAGTGGGGCGCTGCCGCCCCTGGAGCGAAACTCACGGAAAAACATGGCGCTGGCGGTTGAACCGAGCACGAAGCCCAGCAGCTCCGGCCGCAGGTACTGCATGTTGGTATTGTCATGGAGTCCCAGGGCGCCGGCGCTGTTCTCGATGAAGCAGGAGACGCAGATGCCGGAGTTTTCAGGGTTGCCCAATACGGACAGCATCACCCCCAGGCCTCCCAGCAGCCCGCCTACAAACACCACGGTCCAGAAATCCCTGCTGCGCAGCATCTATTCACATCCTCCGGCAAGGCGGCTCTTTAAATAATTGATCTTTCGCATGGAAGCGGCAATGCTCTTGTTGTCCGGATTTGCTCCGGCCCGCGCGCTGATGCTTTTGGTGCCCTCGTCCACCAGGCGCTGTATCTCTGCCCTTCGGGAGAGCGGGTTCTTGCTGTCCACATAATCTCCGTTCAGCTTGACCCCTTCGTAAAAGGAGGATATGGCCTCATCCAGAGCCCCCATCTCGAACAGGATCTGCCCCTGCAGGATATGACCGTGCGCTTCGCCCGGATAACTCCTGGTCAGTTCATCCAGTCTCAGCAGTGCCTCCTGGCGCTTTCCGGCCTTTTGCAGCGACTCCACCGGTCCGTAGAGCCTGGTGATCAGTTCGACCCGGGCACGATAGGCCATGTCACGTTCCAGCGCCTTGCCAAGTCCGCTGGCCGCCTTCCCGTCGGTTTTGCCGCCACCTGCCAGCAGCATCGCCACCAGCACCGCAACTGCCGCGGCCAGAAGCGCCCAGCAGATTTTATCAAATCGATCTTTGAACATTATTCGTCCGGTTTCGCAAACGCTGGGAAGAGCTAATACTTCTGATACGGCGGCATGTTGACCCGTTTGGCCATTTCGCGGATCGGGTTGAAGTCACTGTCGAGCAGCTCCTCGTAGCCGTCAATCCAGGCCGCTTTCATCACCTTCAGCCGTTCTCCGTCCACCTCGGCGGTGTCGGACGGCTTCAGCGCCATCAGGGCGTCCTTGACCTTTTTGACCAGTGCCGGATCGGTGCCTTTTGCCGTGGCAAAGGTGCAGTAGGGAATCGGAACGCTCTGGGCAAGTATTACCAGGTCATCCGCGGCGATCTTGCCTTCGCGGGTCATGTTCTCTATGTCGAGGATCGGCGCCGCGGCCACATCGTACTGGCCGTACAGAACACCGTAGATGAGCTTTTCATGCTTGAAGGAACCGGAGGGAATCGTGTAGTGGCCAAGGTCGTTTTCCGGGTTGATGCCGGCGGCCAGCATCAGGTCGTATTCTGCCAGATAGCCGGTCGGCGCGAGCATCGGGCCGAAAGCCATGCGCTTGCCCTTGATGTCGGACAGCTTTTCAATGCCGCTTCCCTTGCGGGCAATGATTGTACCGGCGGTGCGCGATCCGAATTTGCCGCGCTTTTCCGACGCCACCAGTTCGACGCCGTGGTTTTCGCGCAGGATCACGTACAGGATCGAGTTGGTGTGGGTAAAGGTGAATTCGCCGTTCTTGAATCGCTTGTCAAAATCGTTTGTATCGACCGGCACCATCACGAAGTCAACACCGGTCTTGTCCGACAGGTAGCGTGTCAGGGGCAGGAACCGCTCGGTAGTCTCCTTTTCGCTGTTGCAGAGCATGTAGCCGATTTTTACCACCTGACGCTTGCCTTCACTTTTACAGCCCGCCACCGTCAGCAGCAGTGTGAACATCAGTAACAGATGGAATATTCGTTTTGTAGTCATTGCGGTTTCCTGTTTCAGATGGATTCGTTGGAATGATGGATATCGGCTTTAGCGCAGGGGATGCAGACCGCTTGCCCGTCCAGGTTGCGCAGCCTGGTGTCCATTACGGATTCGCCACAAATCCGGCAGGGGACGGAATTGCGGATTCTGGCCGGTCTGGGCGGCTCTGCGTACGTTTCCGTAACGCTCAGGATCGCATCGTCCGGGCAATCCTGCAAATAGCTGATCAAGGCCGGCTTGTCCTCGCGCAGGCCGGGGGGCAAGCCCCGCCCGTGGTAGACGACCCGCACTCCCCTGGCGGATGTACGGGAATAAAGCGTGTACACGCTCTTGCCGAAATCGCGGAACAGCAGGTTGCCCTTGCCGAAGGTACAGCCGGTAACGCACTGCAGAGCATCAACCCCGCAGGCGTCGTTTTCGACGATCGCGACAAGTTCCTCGTCACCGGAACGGGTGACTCCCAGAGCCGCCATCGCCGCCAGCGACATGCGATAGCCGATCGCCAGCCCAGGGCAGGTGTGACCGTGAAATTCGATTATTTCGGAGTATTTCATTGTTATTCCGTCCATGTTCATCTGCAGGCCGGGTCGATTCCATCCAGGGAACCCTCAAGCACCAGCCCCCTGCCTCTGCAACCGCCCCGGCAAACGGATACTTCCGTGCAATCGCGGCAACCGGCAGGGGCTGTGAGCAGCCTGCGACGGAATTCCTTTTTCTCCGCGGAGCAGATGATCTCTTTCAGCGAACGCTGGCCGATGTTTCCCAACCTGACCGGCAGGGTCGGGCATGGGTACACGCCGCCGTCCGGGGCTATGGCGATCATCGTGTTGGCCGCCTGGCAGCCGGCCTGGGGAAAAGGTCTTCCCGGGTTGAAGGCCCGCCAGAGGAAAGGATCGTGGATGGTAAGATTCAAATCCCCGACCCCGCCCGCATCAAGCAGGGCACCCGTCAGTTGAAGCTGCTCCGCTGCGGTAATCATGAATGGCGTTTCGCCGTTGTACAGCCGCTGCATCGGAAGAACCAGCCGGACGATGCCCTCACGTTTGCAGAGCCGGACCAGCTCGGGGAGTTGACGCCAGTTTTCGCGGGTGACCGAAAATGATACGCCGGGCGTGATGCCGGAATATGATCTTGCGTTGTGAATAGCTTCGGCAAGTCCTTCCGTGTGGTCGCCGGATAGTAGCAGCTCCTTGAGCTGCATGCCCTCCGGACAGTTGTGGGGCGCGCTTTCAAGGGCAATGGCCGGAACCGTGAGGGATACGGCGATCCGGGAACCCTGGAACTGTTCAAGCACAACCGAGAGCGCATCACCTGGCTGGAAGGAGTCGGCGCCGTGGTACAGCTGAAGCATGAGCGGACGGCAATCCGAAATATCGGAGCAGATCCGCCGCAGCGGTCCGATATCCGATAAATCAGCCGGAATGTCCCAGTAGATGGTTATGGGTGTTGCCAGTTCCATTCAAATGCCTTTGATCAAAACGACCGCCGTACGGTTTCAGTGTGGAACTTCATCGTTGCCCCAGCAATGTGGGTCAGGGCTGTTCATGTCACCGGTCAGGGCCAGAGCCCGGGCTGTGCAGCCGCCGAGGCAATCCTCGTATTTACTGCAGCCGGAGCATTTTCCGGTCGGTTTCTTGTTGCGCATCTTGTCCAGTACGGTCGATTCGCGCCAGACCGTGCGCAGGTCGTCCCTGGCGATATTTCCGATTACCACCGGAATGAAACCGCAGGGGGTCATGTCGCCGTTGGACTTGATGTTCAACGACAGCTTCCCGCAGACGCTCCCCTTGACCATGCTGGCGGTGTCCCTGGCCCCCAGCAGCGCGATGATCGGATCATCAAGCGATATGTCGAGGACCTTCTCCCGCGCTTTTGCGGCCAGGGCGCCACGGTAGAAAACCTTCCACTCTTCCGGCGACAGGTCCAGTTCGTCCTTGTTGGCAAGACCCAGCCCGGAACATTTGAAGTTGTGAAAATTGAGCTGCCCGGCCCCGTTATGCAGCGCAAGATCAACCAGCTCTTCGATGGTATTGTTATTGATGTGGCAGATCACGGTGGAGATCGAGGTGGAGATGCCGGCCGCCGCCAGATGCCCGAGAGCAGCTGTAGCACGGGCATGGCTGCCGGGCACGCCCCTGAAGCGGTCGTGGATTTCCGGCAGGTGGCTGTCGATACTGATGCCGACCTTGGTGAAACCGGCGGTTTTCAGCGTAACCGCCATCTGTTCGTCAATCAGCCAGCCGTTGCTGTTCATGGAAACTCGCAGTCCCAATCCCTTGGCAAAGGAGGCTATTTCCAGCAGGTGCGGATGCATCAACGGTTCCCCGCCACCGAAGTTGACGGAAAGAACACCGGCCCTGGCGACTTTTTCCAGGCAGGAAAATAGCACGTCGCGGGGCAGTTCGTCGTGGGTGTCGTTTCTGCTGTAACAGTGGCGGCAGGCGAAGTTGCAGCTGTTGTTAATGGCCCAATTGATGGTCAGCGGAGCTTCCAGCACGATTTCATTCTGCATTGGTGACAAATCCCTTTTTTACAAGTTCGTCAAGAAAGCTGCGCACGTCGGTGCGCAGCACTTCCTGCTCCACATCATATTGCTCCAGCAATTCAGCGACGATGCCGTCCAAGTCGCGTCCATCGCAAAGCTTCCATATTTCAGTTCCGAGAAAATTGATCGACAGTATGGCGCCGCCGGAAAAAAGCACTGCGGTGCCGATATCGCCGACATCTTCTCCACGTTCGAGACCGTTTTGCGCTTCGAGCGTGGCATCGGACTCCTCGCGCCACATGACGTCCGGGTTGCGTGTAATCTTCTGCATCTGTTTCACCTCGAACCGATCAATTTACTAATCGCCCTGGCCGGTAATCGATGCGATCACCAGGTTCTCGCTTGATGGGTTTCTGATGCCATGATCTTCAAACGCCGGCACAACAACGATCTGCCCCATGGAGATGGTCCGGGTCTGCTTCCCGGAGACGAGTTCGCCGGTGCCTTCCATCACGGTCCAGATATGGCTGCCGTGGTGGGTGTGGGTGATGATTTCCTGGCCCGGTTTCATGCAGATCAGGCTGATCTTGGCATGGTCGTCGGACCAGATGATCTCGTGGTGCCGTTTTGCATCATCAAATTTCTTGATGTCCTTCACATCGAATACCTGAGTTTTCATAATACCCTCCCGCTTTAAGTGTCACCGCATCGAAACGCGTTGATTTTGCCTAATATTAGTCAAGCCTTGTTCACCAGTTTTAGTAAAGAGCCCAGCAGTTCAGAAGTACGGCCCAGCAGGCTGGAGGCTACCGAAACTTCCAGTTTCCCGTCATTGTTGGCGCTGCCTCCGAAGTGTATCCCGTAACGGGAGGCCAGGCTGTTGGCCGGCTGTTCAACCGCATTTACATTGGATGTGGCGGATGCCACGATCAGCATGCCTTTGCTTTTTTCATTATGCCTGGCAAGCAGCGTCAATTCCTCGTTGCTTAATCCAGTGTGACCGGAGTCGTCAAAGAACAGCCATATTTGGCTGTAGTCTGCCAACAGGCGCTCGGTTATCCTTGGTGTATCTTTCCTGCCGGCGGTTTTGACGGTGAAGCCCGTCTTGGCAAGTTCCACCGGCAGAGTAGCCTCCAACGGGGCTGTTCCGGAAAGGCTGTAGACCAGGATGCTTTTTTGAGGCTGGGAATTTACACTCTGTTCCAGCCAGTCGGCGATATTGAGGATGTATTTCCGGTTGTCGGTAGCATTCGGCGATACGTTGTTGAAGCGGGTGGGGGACGCGTCGAACACAATCGCCCCGTGTCCTTCCACGTCGTTGGTGTATGTGGCGATGATCCCCTTGCCGGCCGGGTCCATCACCATTCTTGCATTGGTACCGCTCTTGCTGATTACCGCAGAGGATCCTCCGGAAATGGAGCTGACGTTCTTCATCAGCGGATTGCCGAGGTCAACGCCCGGAACGAAGATTAAGAACTGGAACGTGTAGGCTATCAGCAGGGTGCCGCTGAGGCAGACGAACATGTACAGTACAAATACCTTCTTCCTGAAGAAAGTCCAGAACAGTACCATGGTCGGAACTGCCGTTACCGGGCCGCCGATCATGAATGCCAGCGCCGCACCGCCGTCAAGCGTGCCGTCCAGGGCACTTTTGATGTGCGAGAGTATGCTGGAGGCGCTGACCTGGTGAAGAAACATCGGCACCGAAGCCAGTGTTATCCAGACGATGTTCAGCGGATCCTTGCGGCCGAAGAAATTATAGATCCAGTTTGTCGGCATATAGCGCTCGACAACCGCCCCGACCACGACTCCGACCAGGATGTACTTGCCGACCGTCCAGAGCATCTCCGATGACTTGGCCAGGAAAACCAGGAACTTGTTGCCGGTGCTGACCGCCACCCGGTTGCCGAAGTTCCTTCTGCAGTTGCATCTGAGGCGTTCATCCGGGTAGTCGTCGTCATGGAAATCGCCCCTGGTGATGGCGCCTTCGATGAAAATGTCGTTTTTTTGGAAACCGGGACGTTTGCTCATATAATATGTGACCAGTCCGGCGAAAACTCCCATCGTATAGGCTGAGATTGTCCTGATGGCGGTCCATTCCGGTCCGAGATCGTTAAGCGTGATCAGGTAGGTTGAAGGGCTCAGTAGCGGGGACGTGACCATCAGGGACATGACCGGGGCCAGCGGGATGCCGGCGAACAGCAGGCTGATCGCGGTCGTCAGGGTGCCGCAGGCGCACAGCGGGGTAATTATACCAATGAATGACGCCAGGAATACGCTCGCTATGCCGTATTTTCTGAGTGTCGCCTGCAGTTTTACGGCCACCTTGAAAGTACGCAGGTAACCGGCGAGAAGAACTCCCACGATGAAGTATGGCAGCACATCGCGCAGTTCAGCTATGATGCCGTGTTTGTTGAACAGCAGATCCCAGATCTCTTTTCCAAGAAGGACCGTGAACGTATCTGATCCTTCGCCGGTTGTGACCGCATGTCCGCTTGGCCCGTAGACTTTCAGATGCCATACCATCAGGGCCAGAGACGCCAGGGTCATACCGGCCAGCATCCAGTTGCCATGACTGCCGTGGCTTCCGTGTATCTGGCATTCATCCTTGGGTTTTGATTTGAACAAGTTCAGGAACATGTGGCCACACTATCGCCAATTCCCGAAATCGGGGAGCCGGTGATTACGCGTACTGTTGAAGCAGTCGGTATGTTTGAGATACCGGTAGAGGTTTTGTCTGTCATTGGGTCTTCCTTGAAAAGCGCCGCTTGAATGATAGAAATGATCCCAGTCCCATTACCGCGAAGCCGGCAAAAACAACCGGACGGCCCGGGTCACGAACGATCTGGATGCCTGCATAAGGTAAGCCGCTGGGATCTTTTTCGACTTGCGTGTTGTAAAAATAGAGTCCTCCCCATTGGAAAGGGCCGTTAACTTCGGATGTTCCGCCGGCAATCCTTGCCGAATTGCTGATTATGTCCAGATCCACCCATAATCTCTTCAGGCGCGGATTCTGAAAGGCTACCAGAGCGAAGGTGTATGGAAAACCGGGCGGGAGGTCTGAAATACCTGACGTGTTGTAGCTGCCGATCCTGGCGCTCCCTTGATATACAACCAGTTTCAGATGTTCCGTGACCGGTTCCAGTGATTCCGCCTTGATTCGGTAACCGTCGTACTCGAAATCCTCACCAGTCTTGAGAACGAACAGTTTGTCTTTCTGTCGCCCCTTTAGAACGCCCACCTTGATCGGTATCGGATAAAACTCCGTATTTATCTTTTTTACCAGCAGATCAAAGCCCAGATTCACGTCTTCTTTCTTGTCCCACCGGTAAAACCTGCTTGCCGAGGTGCCTTCATAGATGTTGACGGTGGCCACATAGCCGAAGGAAGTCGCTATGCAGCCGGCCAGGGTCATCAGTACTCCGGAGTGCATGATCAGGACGGCTTTTGATATGCTGTTACGTCTCTTGATGGTACAAAGCAGCAGGTTGAGTGCGAATGCGCCAAGCAGGATCAAAAACAGGGGGCTGGAATATATGCTTCTGTCTTCGGTAAAGGTTCCGGGCACGGCGACCGCGGCTACCGCCAGAAACAGCACCACGGCACATTCGGTCGAAGCTGCCCAGGCAAACAGTTTATTGAATTTCTCGCTCAGGGTCATCAATTATATCAGCTTCTTACCCTTGAGAAAATCCTTGGCAACCTTCCTGGTCTTATCGGATGAATCAACCGACTTCAGCAGTTTTGTGTAGATGTCGTTAGTCAGGACGCCGGAAAGTTTATTCAGCAGCTTCGGCAGTGCCGGATAGTTGGACAGTGTATCCACGGTCAGCACCGAAGCATATTGCTGGCTGCCTCCGATAGGCTCAAGCCAGACCATGTTCAGATTCTTGCGGTACTCGCTTTTCACATAATCAAATGACGAAGATGATCCGGACGGTTTCTGTTTGCCGAGAACCTCAAGCGCACGACCGGGATTTTCGATTATTACATTGACATTGCCCTTCCTGACGGCGCTGTAGAGCTCCTTGGAGTCCTTGTACACGTCAACTTTCACCGAGGATCCGGTTCGCTCGGTGATCAGCAGTGAGGCCATTTCGGCCAGCAGGAGTTCAGTGGCGGAGTTGGAGATGCCCAGATGGATAGTTTTTCCGACACAGGCTGATGATATTTGAACGGTTGCCAAAACTGTTACGAGAATAACCAGTGAAACGATTTTTTTCATGAATAACTCCCATTGGTCTGCAACGGTCTGAATGAAATAGCGATCTTCTCTAAATACACACCGTTTTAGTTTACTATTAATTGAATATCCGTGACAATATCTGATTTTGTGGCATCAGGAACAAACTCCTTGAGCAGCACCGGTGCTGGCGGCGGGAATTTAAGTGCGCTGCCTACAAAAAAACTTCCACCGGACGGAAGATAAAGAGTGTAGTTGCCATTTTCATCAGTCCGGGTCGAGAGGTATTCCGGGATATATTCGATTTCCTTCGTGCCGTGTGCATAGGCATAGGCATTTACAACCGGCTTGCCGTCCTTGTCAAGTATTCGCCCCCGAACCCTGACCGTATCAAGGTTGTTGGTTCGCTTCTTCTGCCCGATCTCCAGTATATCCGCCACAATAAAATCGATTTCCGTGTTTTCGGATAAGTCAATCTCGACAGGTTCACCGGAGTGTTTGTCACCCGGCATCAGCGGACCGTACAGCGCATCCTTTTTCAGCCTGGCAACCGCCCAGTATCGCCCTTTCGGCGCGGCTATCACGGTCCGGCCACGTTCGTCGGACTGTACTGATATAAAATCGGCCGGCTTGCGCACATTTGTGCTTTCGTACAGGAATAATTTGACGCCCGCAACCGGTTTGCCGTTGATATCCTTGATACCCGCTTTAAGAGCTGCACTTTCGGCGAATGCGTCAGACAGGAAAAAAACAAATATCAGCGACAGCAGCGTAAAATTCAAAGGTTTCATGGAGATGCCCCCGCGCCGGTCCTGAACGGCTCCCTGCTGAACGGTTCGAAGAGCACATTGCCGATTCCCGGTTCGCTCCTGCCGTCAAAAAGTGTGGCAAGCGGTTCACTGCTGCCCCACCAGTTGTCCCGTGCCGGCACGTCTTCGTTGTTGAAGTCTCCCACCCTGATGTTGTAATTGCTGTTATCGAATATGTTGTTGCGGGTGATTGACAGCCCGCCACCCTTTTCCCTGACGAAAATGCCGGTTTCATTTTTGGTGATGACGTTGTCCCTGATGACAGCATTGCCGATATAAGACCTGATGCCGATCGAATTGTGCTCGAAAACGGATCTTTTTATCACAACTGGACCGCTTCTGAATCTCATGCCACCGAAGTTGTTGGTGAAAAGGCTGTCTGAAATGGTCAGGTTGGTGAAGTGGCTGTGAAGCCCCCAGTTTGCATATTCGAACACACAGTTGGAAATCACGCTTCCGGTAGCATATTCGAGCTGGATTTCATCCCACTCCGAAGCCGCTTTCTTGTCAAGCGATGTGAAGACGATTCTCTGCCGCGGTTTTCCCTCTGCAAGCATCCTGCCTTTAATCAACAAGCCGGTGTCGCGTGCAAACCTGACCATGGTTCCAGGTGCAATATTCAGGATTGCATTATTCATCACGGATGTATTGACGTTGATGATTATTTCTCCACGCCAGGTTGTATCCGAAGATATCATTTGTAACGGCCAGGTGAACCGGAGCGGTTTGTTGTAAGCTTTTTCGTGGAAGACGCTGCCCCTGGATGACTCTCTTCTCTTATCAAGGATTACCTTGGAGGGGTCATCTGTTCCCCACCAGTTGGCAGGAGCGGCCAAGTTACCCGAACCATCCAGGTCAATGGCATAGATTCCGTTCGCGGCAAGGTTATTCTCCGTAATCAGGCCGTCAAATGACTGAACGCCGATGCCGCGTTCGGCATTGTCGGTAATCTGATTGCCTTTAACGAGGAACCTGGAGTCCTGAACATTCAGCCCGGTGATTCCGTTTGAGGCAATAGCATTATCGGATACCTCAATATTATCCGCATTCCTGACCGCGAGCCCGGTTTCGATATTGTTGGTGAAGCTGTTACTGTTGTAGGAACCATAAAACATGTCGGCCAGCAATAGCCCCTGGCGGTTGCCGTCGATCAGATTCTCCCGTAATGTGGAGACGCCTTCGCGGATTCTCAGCCCTTCTTTCCAGTTGTTTACAATTCTGTTCCCGTTTGCGCTAATGGTGGTGCGGAAGAAGTTGGCGCCCACATAGTTGTTCTGCAGGGTGTTAGTCGTAAACAGCAGGTCGGAATCGCGCCCCTGAACCCCGCTTTTATTGCCGTACAGATAGTTGCCCTTCATATCCACTTGTGATTCCTGGAACTGGATTCCACGGTAGTTTTCGGTGATATGCGAATCATATACGGCGACATTTGAGAAATGGAAGTGGAGTCCCCGGTAGGCGTGCTCGATCAGGCAGTTCTCGATCAGGTTCTGTCCCATGGCGCTGTCCATGATATTGATAGAGTCCCAGTCTCCCATGGATTTGTTTTTTTCCGCCGAGCGAAACACGATCGGTTCTTCTTTGGTTCCTTTTGCCACCAGGCGCCCCTGTATCATGAGTCCGTTTTCGCCGATACCGTCGCCATTGGTGTCCTTCTTGAAAAACTCGACAATTGTGCCCGGCATTATGATCAGCCTGCTTCCCTGCGGCACCCGGATGGTTCCAGCCACCTCTATGCGCCCCTGCCATACCATGTCGCCACGGAAAACCTCGTCCTGGTAGCGCCTGCTGACCGGCTGGCTTTCGGATACTTTGAAACCGGGAGGGGAGGGGAGGTCTTTTGCTGTTGCGGTGAAGCTGTCCTTTTTTCGGTTGCCGGACAGTCTGGATGATTTTGTGACAAGGAGAGCTCCCTGGAGAGTGAATACTCCATAGTCATTGCCGGTTATCAGGGAATTTTCCTGCAGCGTGTCACTTCTGCTTCCCTGAAGTACCAGGCCGTAACGGTTGTCCTGAATAACGGCTCCATTCATCTTAAGGCTGCCGTCCAGGGAATTGATGGCGGTTTCCGCATTCTTGATGCTGAAACTGTTCATCACGGCAACGCCCCGGTCGATCACAATTCCCGCCCAATTGCCGGTTTTGTTGCTCTCTCCCGAAAAAGCGACCGGCTCTTTCGTAGTCCCTTCAACTCTGAGAGTCCCGCGGATCGTGATCTCAGTCAATGGTGACATGTATTCCGGGTCGGTTTTAGTGCTTTCTGCAACCGCAACCTTTACGGAGGTGCCGGGCCTGATCGTGAGTGTGATCCCTTTCGGCACGAGAATGTCCTCACTTACCTTGACTTCTCCCTGCCAGACGGTGTCTTTGTCCAGGGTCTGGGCATGGGAAATGGCCGGCAACGCCGCAATGAGGCTCATTGACACTAAGGCGGAATACAGCAATGTCGCAAAATTGATTTTCATGATTTGGGTTGGGCAGAGCATTTGGATTTTTAGGTCAGTGTTGACTGCTGTTGTCACGAAAGTGCCTGGTTACGGTGACCGTTTCCAGCGTGATCATGCAGTCGCCGATCATGTCGTCGATCAGGGGCATGACGGCATTGATCTTTTCGCTGGTGTCGACTACCTCGACGATCAGGGGCAAATCGGCGGAAAGGTCCAGAAGTTTCTGGCTGTGATAGAGCCGATTGACTCCGAAACCGCATATGCCACGCAGTACCGTGGCACCTGCAATCCCTTCATTTTTCAACATATCAATCAGCGCTTCATACAGGGGCATGTGTTTGAATCGGTCACTCTCTCCGATGAATATTCGCATCAGCAGATGCTCTTCAGGCAATCTTGTCACGAAAATACTCCGTTATTATGAAATGGCTCGAATGGTTACAATGCCCAACCATGTAAACAGCAGGCAGGCTGCAACACTGGCAGCAATATTCGCGAAGGCGAAAAACAGCTGTCCATCTTCCAGAAGTTTGAATGTTTCATAACTGAAAGTGGAAAATGTCGTCAAACCGCCCATGAATCCGACCGTCAGGCCAATGCGCAAAGTATCTGGAATTAGCGTGCTGCGCATGCCGGCTTCCATCACCAGTCCGATCAGGAAGGCGCCGATAACGTTGACCAGCAATGTGCCGTATGGAAAGGAGCGTCCGAGGAGGTTGTATATCCATCCGGACAAGTAATAACGTGTAAGCCCCCCGCCGGCGCAGAACAGGGCTATTGTGGCGGCAATTTTCACCGGATATTTCCTTTGGACGGGATTATAGCCTGTCTTTGGAATCTTAGAAAATGATTTCGAGTGATCATGGTTGTCATGGATAAATATTCCTGCGTTACGATACGATGACAGGAACACAGGATGTCATTTTATGGATGGCATTGTGAAGTATTATTTTCGTTCAGCACAGTCCTTGCGATAATATATCGCGTCCTGCGCAAAAGGTGAGTTGGGATACAACACCAGGAATCTGTCGAAAAACTTTATGCTTTCAGTACAGTCGCCGATTTTGTAGGCGACGACCGCACTGCGATAGAGTGTCTGCTCCCTGTCGCTGGAAGGCGAAGTGGTCTGCACGTTTGCTGTCATGGTGCGAGGCTGCTCCGCTATGATCGCCTTGACGTTCGATTCAGCTGATACCGTCGGCTGATTGTCTGTTGCAATAGGCGGCACTGTTTCCGGTGCGATGGCTTTCGGCACTGCTGGAGAGTTGACAGGTCGGCGTGCTTCTACTGCAAGATCGAAGTTCTTTCTGCGTTCGTCGTTCAGTTGTTCTCGTGCAGTTGTCACTTCCTGTTTCAGGCGATTTATCTCGGACTGCTGCCGTTCCATCTGTTGTGTGCTGTCTGCCCCCGACTTGTCGCTTTTCTGCTCCGGTGGTGCGACAGGAATCCTGACCTCGGGGGGTGCCGATGGAGAGGGGGGCGGAATTGGAGGTGCGTCCTGTTGATTGGCCGGGGTCAACACAGGTTTCTCGGGTTCCGGTCCCACGGGGTTGTGGGTGGCGGGCGCTGCATTCAGCCGGTGAGGCTCGCTTCTCATGATCCAGTCACGGGAATTTTTCTCGGTTACCATACTGCCAAGGTTGTTGATCAGGTGGAAGGTGCCGCCCATGTTTTGAATCTGCTGCTCATGGATGGCCCGAATCTCTTCGATCGTTTTAGCATTAAGTATGTAAGGCGTCATCATGATAACCAGCTCGGACTTGGTACGCTCCTGCTTGTTGTAGGAGAAAACCGCTCCCAGGTATGGAATGTCGCCCAGTAGCGGGATACTGCGTTTTGTTTCGTTGAGTTTGTCGGAGATGAGCCCGGCGATGACGATGGTTTCTCCCGCCTTGGCATCCACCATGGTGTCTATCTCGCGTATGTCAACAATTGGTTTGGTACTGGTTTTGTCTGGCGATGTGGATATCTCCTTGATTTCCGACACGCTGGGATGAATCTGCATGGTTATGGAGTTGTCTGGGCCGATTTGTGGAGTGACATCCAGGAAAATACCAACTTCATCGATCTGTGGTGTCGTAGTGAAGGTATCGGTAGTTCCTCCTCCCGTATTATTCGTGGTTTTTGAAGATACCCATGAAACCTGTTTGGTGGTCAGCTTGATAACCGCTTTTTGATTGTTGAGCGCAGATATCTTGGGGCTGGAGAGCATGTTGACATTGCCCTGTTCTTTCATGGCATCGAGTAAAACAGAAAAATCACTTCCAGCCGCGGAAATTTTGAACACGTTGGTGGGATTTGTTGGGACGAGGGCTTGGGCAAGAGCAAGATTGGTGGTTTTGTCGAAGATATATTTCCAATCTATGCCCATGGAGTAGGAATCTTTCAGATTCACTTCCATGATATGTGCCTGAATCAGAACCTGACGTTTGCTCCCCTCCTCGACATCTGTCAGAAATGATGCAATTTTGTCTAAATTCTCCGGTAAGTCAGTGACCTGTATGATTCCTGCGATCTCGTTTACCAACAGTTGTTTTAATTTGTTGTCCGCCAGATTTTTTTCAAGCGCTTCCGGCTCCGGATGCTCTATGAATTGGGATGTTGCGCTGGCATTGGTCTTGTAGTCTTTGTTTGTTGCATATGACTGCTTAGGTGAAGTGCCAAGGTATGCTGTACTTTCCGATTGTCTGGAATAGTCCTGTTTGCTTTCTGAAACAACTTTGGTTAAATCCTCGCCGCGAATATACCCGCCACTTTCGCGCTTTCCTTTGCCACTGGTCCCAAAAACCATTAATTCCAGCGAATCTTCAATAGCTCCCCAGAAATCGGATTTACCTTCTGTCGAAACGCTCACGCTTCCGGCTGAAAATCCTGATACGTTCATATTGCTGGTTGAAGTACGCTTGTCTTTGAGGTAATTGACGCGAAAAGTACGGGTTGACAGCTTTGGTCTGCCCACCAACACAACTCCGTTTTCAACTGTTGCAGTGTATCCTCGCGGTTTAAGAATAGTGTAAAGCAACTCCCCCAGTTTTTTGTTTTGAGCTTCAACAGTTACTACGTCATTAACACCACGTTCCGGAATTATTGAAATGCCGCTTTCCTTTGAGAGCAGCTTCAGCACATCGATCAAACTGGCATTGTTCAGGGAAAGCGAGTAGGTTCTTCCCGGATATGCGTTTTTATAGGCATCAGGGTCCTTTTTGGGTTGCTCCGGTATCGGCTTTATCTGCGGCGCACTATATGATGGAATTGCCCTGGAGTCTTTAAGCGTGCTTACAACCGGGCTAACGCAGCCAGCAAGGCTGAGTGCGGCAACTGTCAGTATTCCTGTAAATCGTATCATTTTTTTCCTCGATCAATCCTGCCCTGGTAGATATCGTAGGTAATCTTTTCTCTTTTTTCGTTCTGTACCACAACCTGGAATCGGCTGATTTCCTTGATGATCACACCGTCAAGCTTATCACCGCTTTTTACTACGCGTCCGTTGATCAGTGCATGAAAAACCTTGCCGGACTGCAGTATCCCCTGGAGGTTTATTTCCGGCAGGGCGGTTGATTCCGGCATCAGTTTGATCCCAGTCACTGTTTTGGCGGTTTGCTGCTTGACAGTTTTCGTATTGTTTCCAATAAACGGGTCACGCCGCCATTTGCCGCTGTCTTTATTTACCTCGGCCCGGTGGGCATGGTCGTCATTCACATTCGCCAAAGACCCCGCAGGCGCCGCCTGGGCCGAAAGAGCTCCTGCCGCGACCAGTGTCGTCACCAGCGCAGATATGCATCGGACGGTCAGATTATTTGCCATTTTTCACCGGCAAGGAATAGAGTTCCACTGTAATTGTTCCTCTCAACTGGCCGCTGTCGGGAGCCAGTTTGAATTCGGTAATACGGTTGAACCGCTCGATGTTCTGCACCAGCCTCAGGTATTCGGCAATATTTCGAAAGTTGCCGATGGCGCTGACTTTTATGCGATGCTTTGCAACCGTTCCGGTATCCGTAGCTCCGGGGCGCGCAGGGGCTGTGCTGGCAACTGTTTCAGTCACCGCTTCATGTTGCTTCAGGCCTGATTCCTTGGCGCTGCGGTAGAGCGATTCCATGAAGGCCGGAGTGTTGGATGTGGCCGGTATCAAGTGCGTCAGGCGGGCAATTTCCGCCTCTTCGGTGCGCTTCTTGTTCTGTTCCGAAGTGCTTCTGGCCAGTTCGGCGCGCAGGCGCTTGACCTTTGTCGCGCGGTTGGTGCGGTAGCCAAGCATGACAACCGTCAGCACCAGCAGGTATGCTACCAGTGCAATTAGCTTACTTTGTCTTGTCAAGCGGACTGACCTCGCTGGTAACGGTTATTTTCAGATAGCGTTCATTCTCCCTGGATACGACTGTTATAGAAGGATCACGGTGATTTGACAGGGTTGGCGACTTGTCAAGCATTGCCATCACTCTGCTGAGAAGCATGCTTTCACCGATATTGTCGCTGAGGCGAGCCGTGGCGGTTATGTCAAGAAACCCCTTGTCATCCTTTAACCGGAATTCAAGGTTGTCCAGCAGTACGCCATCCGGCAGGTCGTTGGCCAGTTCTCTAAACAGGTCGTAGAAAACAAACTGGCGTGCGGTAAGTTTCTTCAAAGCTTCAAGGTTTTTCGAGTATGCCGGTGAAGCAGATGCTTTGCCCCCGCTCATTTTGGGATCACCAGGCATCCTGGATGGCCTGACCTGATCATTCAGTTTCCGGTATTCACGCTCTGTCATGCCGAAGGCCAGCAGAGCGGCCAGTGTGGTTACGGTATAGATGATCGCTCCAGACGTTTTGCGTAACGGGAAACGTTTGAAAAAATCCGCGGTCGAATAGCCGACCGCAGTGCCGTTATACAACGAAGCGGCAAAACCGGCCAGCGGAACATAGCCGCTCTCTTCCTGCAGGCCGGTGGGTATCGCGGGGGCAATGCCCACTTCGAGCCCCATGGCTTCCTTGAGTGCCGTGGCGATATTCTCCAAATCGTCTTCAAGGCCGCATAGCCAAACCATCTGGACCGGGATTTGAGGGTGGGCGGTCTGGTAGTGTGAGTTGATCTTGAAAATAGTGTCGATAATTTTGAAAAGTTTGAACTTCTGGGCCTTCTCGCTTTCGACAGCATTTATTTCCTTAGGATTTTCAGAAGCGCTGTACGGGAGTCGCTGAAAATGCAGGATGCCGTCGGCGGAGATGTAGTATGCCTCGATAAATCCGCGCTGAATTTCAAACACCGCGTGGGAATTGAAAATCGCTTCACGAATGCCACGGAATGCATCGATCATGGCGTTGACAGGGGTGGTTATGCTGCTTAATCGAAGGCGAGCTGATGCAAATACTTTGCGGTAGTCCAGCAAAGTCGCGGTTGGAACGTACAGTGAGTACCAGTTCTGGGTTTTCTGGTCGGAGGCCGCCGGAATGATCGAAAAAGGGGGGAATTCCTCCTTTGTCTCAGCACTGATTCTGCGGCCGATCATTTTTTCGGAGTCCTGCCGCGACAACTTGGGAAGTTGATGGGTTGCTATGACAACGTCGTCAGCAGGTATGATCAGATGGGTGGTGTCGATTGTATCGTTTATGTCAGACCGGATTTTTCTTATAACTTCCTTAAGCGCCAGATCCCACGGATTACGCTTGTCATCGGAGTCATAATAGATCAGGTAGGGGTTTTCGGCTGCGGGAGCATGGATGCTGCGATGTTGGTCCTGGCCGGACTTTTCGTCCTGAGTGCCGGCAGTTGCCCTTGGTTCAAAGTCGAATGTACGGCAATAGCTGAGCTGGCCGTCGGTGCTGAGCACCGCCTGCAGGGATGTTTCGCGTATGTAGATGATCAGTGTATTCATGGACGAAAATCCACCTGCATTTCCTTTGCAGCGTCGTTGATGAAATAATATGAATCAAGAGTTCTGATAGGTGTGTTGGAACATCCTGTGTCATGAGCTGCGTAGATGTTTGTCTTGTAAGTTATTTTGCCTATCGGTAGTCTTTGGAAGTGTATTGATGTGTACATTGACTGTGTTTTCTCAATTTTCCTGCACTCGGATGCAATTCTGGTCCCTCCGGCATCGGGGTCCGCATAAGTGAATTCGGTTTTTGCACTATAAGCTGAAGTATGGGTCGCAAACGGGATTTTACCCGTTAGCCTGCTGGTAGGCATGGTTTCCCTCTCTCCAACCAGAACCACTATATCATCGGAGTCATTGGGCAGGCCGTTCGGGCCGTAGCTTCTGATTTCTGCCGAAATGTACCTGTTTGAGGACATGACAGGAGAGTACACAAACGTTCTTCCCCAGGCATCGACGGTGTAGGTCGTAATGTCGAAGTCGCCTTTCATATAGGGGCCTGACCACTGCGGATAGCCCGACTCCGGTTTTTGTCCCAGGTACTTGAGTCCTCCTGCAGCGGTCATGTTCCCGAATGGCAATTCTCCATTATCACCAACAAAGCCGAAATTGGTTCTGACGCCATTCTGCATCAGAGTACGCTCACCGACCATGGCAGTCCTCAGGTCTTCAAGCCGTTCCCTGGTAGTCGCGATCTCTTCGCTCTCCCAGAACCTCCAGACGGCCGGCATCATGATCCCGGCCAGGATCGAGATGATAGCCATAACTACCATAACTTCAATCAGTGTAAAGGCTTTTGTTCTCATCTGATCTTTACCTGCCCCACGGATTTGTAAATCGGCAGAAAGACCGCCAGCAGCAGAAGCAGTACCAGTCCCCCCAGGACCGCCATTGTCAGCGGTTCAACATAAGAGAAAACCTTTTTGATAGTTTCCGGCACTTCCTTGTCCAGAATATCACTGGCTCGGGTCAGGGTACTCTCCAGCGTGCCGGTCTTTTCAGCGATCGACATCATGTCCACTACCAGGGGCTGGATGAAGCCGGTGCGCCGCATCGCGTCCGAGATGCTCTCGCCGGTTACTATGACCCTGGCGATGGATGCCATGCTTTCGGCGATTACGCTGTTGCCGATTACATCGGCGCCGATTGCAAAGGTCTTCTCGGCGTTGATGCCGGAGGCGTGCAGCGTGGCGACGATTTTGAAGTAGCGGGACATGTTGATTTTGATTATCAGCATGCCGATCAGCGGAATCTTCAGGAGCAGCTTGTCTATCGCGCGCCGGCCCTGGGGGCTGCGCTTGAAAAGCTTTACGGCGATAAAGGTCAGCACTGTAACCAGTATCACCAGCGGAAAATAATTTTGCAGAAAACCTGATATTGCGATCATGATCCTGGTGGGCAGCGGCAGTTCCGCTCCCATGCCTGTCAGGGTTTTCAGCATCTTGGGGAATACGAAGGTGAAAATGATGAACATCAGTACGCCCAGCACGGAAAGTACCGTAATCGGATAGGTCAGGCTGGATTTGACGCTCTTTTTGAAATCGTTCTGCCACTGCAGGTAGTTGACCAGAAAATCCAGGCTGGCGTCCAATGTTCCCGAGGCTTCGCCGGCTCTGATCATCTGGACGTAAAACGGCGGAAACAGACCGGGGGCGGACTGCATCACATCCGACATGGCCAGTCCGGAATCGATTCCCTGTCGAACCAGTTGCGCGGCATGTCCGATTCTGCGATTTGAGTTGCTCTTCGTCAGCGTATCGATTCCCTGTAGGATCGGAATTCCGGAAGAGACAACCAGCTTGATCAAGTAGGTGAAGTCCAGCAGTTCCTTGTCGTTCAGCCGTGGCTGGAACATTTTACCCAGATCGCCAAAACCGCTGAATCCGCCTGCTTGAGCCTCGATCAGCGTCAGGCCCTGCTGGGCCAGCAGTTGTTCCAGGTGTGCGCTGTCGCGGGCGGTCAGCGTGCCCTCTCGCTGGTTCGAGTTGGTATCCAGAGCGCGGTAGTTGAAGGAACCCATCAGAAGCTCATCCTGGTTGCGTGGCTGACCTCGTCGAGAGTGGTGATTCCCATTCGGACCTTCTCCAGTGCGATTTCGTGCATTTCACGAAAACCTTCACTGATGGCCTGTCTGCGAACGTCCTCAAGGCTGGCCTTGATGTTGATAAGTTCACGGATTTTCGGAGAGATTTTCAGTATCTCGTAGATGACCGAGCGCCCCTTGAAGCCGGACCCGTCGCAGGCCGGGCACCCTTTGGCCCTGTAAAGCACGGAAACGGCAGGATCTATGCCGAGTTTGGCGTATTGGGGGCTGAATGGCGGTACCGGTTCCTTGCACTCTTCGCAGAGCGAGCGGACCAGGCGTTGGGCCACGATCGAGTCGATCGTGGTCGAGATCAGGAAAGGGTCGATGCCGATGTCCATGATTCGGGCGATGCTGGAGATGGCGTCATTGGTGTGGATGGTGCTGAATACCAGGTGCCCGGTCAGGGAGGCGCGGATAGCCAGTTCGGCGGTTTCGGCGTCGCGCATCTCACCGACCAGGATCACGTCCGGATCCTGGCGCAGGATCGAACGCAGTCCGGTGGCAAAGGTCAGGCCGGCCTTGACGTTGATCTGCGACTGGCGCGCCATCGGCAGCTGGTATTCGACCGGGTCTTCCAGCGTGAAGATGTTGCGGCTGACGGTGTTGATGATCGAGAGGCAGGAGTAAAGCGTGGTGGTCTTGCCGGAACCGGTCGGGCCGGTCACCAGGATCATGCCGAAGGGAAGCTGGATCGATGCATTCAGCTTTTCGATGTCCTCGTCGAAAAATCCCAGGTTCTCGAGGCCTATGCGCAGCTTGCTCTTGTCCAGCACCCTGATGACGACATTCTCCCCGCCGATAATCGGAAATGTGGATATGCGCAGGTCCAGCTTGCGGTTCTTGTAGGCAAATTCGGCGCCGCCGTCCTGGGGTATGCGTGATTCGGCGATGTTCATCTGCCCCATCACCTTGAAACGGGACACGATCGGGTTGAGCAGTTCATTGGGAAGAAACATGCTGTGCTGAAGCACCCCGTCCACACGGTAGCGGATGCGGACACCCTTGGCGTCCGGGTTGATGTGGATGTCGGTGGCGCTGCGCTGGATGCCGTCAATGATGATCTTTTCAACCAGGTTGACCAATGGGGAATAGGCCGAATCCAGCTCTTTCTTGCCAATGGAGCCTTCCCGCTGAAACAGGGAACTGCTCTGTTTGACCAGGTTTTCGATTTCCTGCGGAATATCGGCGTTGTATTTGTCTTGTTCGGATTCATCCTGATTGGCGCTCGATATGGTGAGCAGCTTGAAAAGATCTTTCTGGCTGATAAAGCCGAGGCTGAACAGCACCGAACCGAGCAGTTCGCCGCTTTTCCTCTGTTCCTGGATACCGATTTCCAGCTGTTCCTGGGTAATCAGCCCCTGTTCGATCATCATGTCGCCGATACGTTTTTTGGGGGGCATGTGTCCTTGTTCCGTTGATCCGCGATTGTGGAGAGAGTTTAATGCAACATATTGATTTTAAATCGATGTATTAGCTGTTTGCCCCGGAATTGTCAAGAATATTGAGCTGCTTTTGGTTTTGTTGCCGAAGGTCAATTGGGCGTTTAATGTATGCGCTTGAATTTTATCAAGGATTATTAGCAAGCTGGTTATCCGGAACCAGCTTGTTCACAAAATGAACAATCTGCTTGCATTCATGTTTTCAATTATACTATTGTTCAAAATATGAACGATGTAGCCAGGAAACCGCTTGATTCATCACGCTCCCTTCAACTACTCTCCGAGATAAGCGGAGAAGAACCTCTCTCTCAACGAGAACTTTCACGCCGGCTCGGAATAGCAGTCGGACTGGTCAATTCCTATCTTAAAAACCTGGTATCCAAAGGTTTTGTACGGGTCAAGAACTTTCCGAGCAACCGGTATGCATATCTGCTTACACCGCAAGGTATGGCCGAGAAAAGCCGGCTAGCCTACCAGCACCTTAGTTATTTCACCAGTCTCTATACCGTGGCTCGACAGGATTACCTTAATCTGTTTCGTCGCCTTGAGGAATCGGGCGTTCGAGAAGTTGCTTTTTGTGGAGTGGATGAAGTGGCGGAAGTGGCTTATTTATCGCTGCGGGAGACCGGGCTTGAGCTGATTGCTGTCATGGATGACGGACAGCAGGGCAATCCGTTTTTCGGATTACCTGTTGTGACATTAGAGGATGGATTGGGAAAGTCGACAGGTGTCCCGGTGGTCATTTCTTCCCTGAAACGGCGGGAAGAGCTGACGTCGGCACTTTTGGGTCTGGGAGTTGCAACCGGAAGGATTTTTGTAGCTGGCGCTACTGGGCAGTGGCTACCGGTATTAAATGTACCGGAAACGCATAAGTAATTACGCAATCAGAACGGAGTGAAACTATGAAGGTAGTCATTCTTGCGGGAGGATTTGGCACACGCATCAGCGAGGAGTCACATCTCAAGCCAAAGCCGATGATTGAAATTGGTGGGAGGCCGATTCTGTGGCATATCATGAAGCATTATTCTCATTATGGTTTTAATGATTTTGTAATCTGCCTCGGCTATAAAGGCTATTGCATCAAGGAGTATTTTGCCCACTATTTTCTGCACGAATCGGATATTACCTTCGATTTCAGTGATGGTAACCAGCGAACCGTTCACAGCCACACTGCGGAACCGTGGCGTGTAACTCTGGTGGATACCGGTGCCGAGACCATGACCGGTGGAAGGGTAAAACGTGTTGCACCCTATCTCGACGGAACATTCATGCTGACGTATGGTGACGGAGTTTCTGATGTAAATATTCAGGAACTGGTTGGTTTTCATCATAAAAACGGCCGTCAGGCCACGGTCACGTCAGTTCAGCCACCAGGCAGATTCGGAATACTTGACTTGTCGGATAATAATCTAGTGAGGGGCTTCCAGGAAAAGCCGCAGGGAGACGGGTCTTTGATCAATGGCGGTTTTTTTGTGCTGGAACCGGAGGTGTTAGAGCGGATTGGCGGTGATGCAACCGTTTTTGAAAAGGAGCCCCTGGAAAGCATGGCTAAAGACAATCAGCTGGTTGCGTACAAGCATGGCGGGTTCTGGCAGCCGATGGATACATTGCGTGACAAGACGTATCTGGAAGAACTCTGGGCCAGCGGCCGTGCCCCCTGGAAAAAGTGGTAAGTTCATGGATTTAGTACAATCAGGAAAGAGAGTGTCTGGACTATGGATGGTGTAGCCTTTTGGAAAGGTAAGCGGGTCTTCCTGACCGGTCACACAGGCTTTAAAGGGTCGTGGCTCTCAATATGGCTTCACCTGCTGGGAGCCGATGTTACCGGCTATGCGTTGGAGCCCCCGACGGATCCCAGTTTATACGAACTGGCCGGGGTGGGCGATCTGGTGACATCGGTTATTGCCGATGTGCGTGACATGGAACGATTAAAGACTGAAATGTTTGAAGCGTCGCCGGACATTGTGATCCACATGGCGGCTCAGCCCCTGGTTCGCGACTCTTACAAGATTCCGGTTGAAACATATGCCATCAACGTGATGGGTACGGTACATTTGCTGGAAGCGGTACGTTCCTGTCCGAGTGTAAAAGCGGTGGTCAATGTCACCACCGATAAATGCTATGAAAACCGTGAATGGGTCTGGGGCTACCGCGAGAACGATCCGATGGGAGGGCATGATCCCTACTCCAGCAGCAAGGGGTGCTCGGAGTTGGTTACCGCTGCTTATTGTTCCTCCTATTTTAACCCCGCCGATTATGCTAACCACGGTGTGGCGGTGGCTTCGGCGCGCGCCGGCAACGTTATCGGCGGCGGAGATTGGGCTTCAGACCGGCTGATTCCGGACATAATACGCGCTATCCTGGCCGGCGACCCAGTCTTCATCCGTAACCCTTCCGCCATTCGCCCGTGGCAGCATGTGCTGGAACCGCTTTCCGGATATCTGCTGCTGGCGCGGAAACTGTTTGAATCTGGCGTCGATTATGCCGGAGGGTGGAACTTTGGACCGTCTGATGAAGATGCCAGGCCGGTGGAATGGATTGTTAAGCGGTTGTGCCAACAATGGGGAAATGGAGCGCGTTACGAGATCGACAACGGTGACCATCCGCATGAGGCCAGCTATCTGAAGCTGGACTGTTCAAAAGCCAGGGCGGAGCTGGGATGGCAGCCACGCTGGTCATTGGAGCATTCGTTGGACAGCATTATCTCCTGGAACCATGCCTATCGCCGACAGGCCGATCTAAGGAATGAATGTATTCAGCAAATCAATGATTATCAGGCGGTTTGAGCCGTTTATACCAAATTTAAGCAACTCATAAGAGGCATTGCATGGGTGATACGAAGACACAGGAAAAAGAACTTAGGGAACAGGCCATACAAGCCGCGATCAGGTACCATGAGTTCAAGCATGGGCATAAAAAAACATTTGCTGCTGGTGATCGCATTCCTTATGCCGGGAGAGTGTTTGATGAGAAAGAAATATCCAACCTGATAGATTCTTCCCTGGATTTCTGGCTGACTACCGGCAGATATGCCGAGCGGTTTGAAAGCGAGTTTGCCGAATTTATCGGAGTAGAACACTGCTCATTGACCAACTCCGGCTCTTCGGCCAATCTACTGGCTTTCATGGCCCTGACCTCTCCAAAACTGGGTGAACGCCGCATTCTTCCCGGCGACGAAGTCATAAGTGTGGCGGCGGCATTTCCAACCACGATTGCTCCGATTATTCAGTATGGCGCCGTGCCGGTGTTTGTGGATGTGACGTTGCCGACCTACAACATCGACGTGACGCAACTGGAGGCGGCTCTGTCGGCCCGGACCAAGGCGATCATGGTGGCACATACCCTGGGGAATCCGTTCGATCTCGCCGCTGTAAGGACTTTTTGTGATAAGCACGATCTTTGGCTGGTTGAAGATAACTGTGATGCATTGGGTTCGCGCTATTGCCTTAACGGTATCTGGCATAATACCGGAATCATCGGCCATATCGGAACTTCCAGCTTCTATCCGCCCCATCATATGACCATGGGTGAGGGAGGGGCTGTCTACACCAATGACACCACCCTCAAGCGGCTGGTAGAGTCGTTCCGTGACTGGGGTCGCGATTGCTGGTGCCCTTCCGGGCGCGACAATACCTGTGGCAACCGCTTTACCCAGCAGTTTGGCGAATTGCCATACGGTTATGATCACAAGTATGTCTATTCCCACTTCGGCTATAACCTGAAGGTGACCGATATGCAGGCAGCCATCGGCTGCGCCCAGCTGGAAAAAGTACCCGGCTTTACCGAGGCCAGAAAAAGAAACTGGCGCTTGTTGCGCGACGGTCTGGCCGGGCTTGAGGAGCATTTCATCCTGCCTGAGGCAACTGCGGACTCGGATCCGTCCTGGTTCGGTTTTCTGTTGACTGTGCGGGAAGGTGCCGGGCTTCGTCGTGATCAGGTTGTAAATCGGCTGGAATCGAGAGGTATTCAGACCCGCATGCTCTTCGCCGGCAACCTGGTCAAACACCCCTGTTTCGACGAGATGCGAGCCAGCGGCAACGGTTATCGGATAGTCGGTGAACTGGCCAATACCGACCGGATCATGTGCGACACCTTTTGGATAGGGGTCTATCCAGGCATGACGGACGGTATGCTGGAATACATGATCGAGCAGCTCCGGACTTTGCCTCTGAAAGCATGATGTGCAAAATATTTTCTCTGCGGTTACATATCGAAATGAAAGCAGCTTGAATGCACGTTCCAGAGGTAAAAACAATATTGCTGACAGGCGGAACAGGATTTCTGGGGAGCAACCTGCTTGCAAGTCTTGTGTCCGCGGGCAGCAGGGTCATACTGCTGAAACGTACTACCTCGCACACAGGCAGAATATCCGCGTTAATCGACGGACTTGTGGTCTATGATATCGATATGTTTCCGCTGGATAGGGTTTTTAGAGAAAACAGCATTGATATGATCATACATTGCGCTACGGATTACGGCAGGAAAGAAAAAGTTCCCCTCGATCTTCTGGATGCCAACCTGTTTCTGCCGCTGAAGCTGCTGGAACTTGGTGTTGAAAACGGCGTATCATGTTTTATCAATACCGATACGGTTTTAGACAAAAACATCAGCTTTTATTCACTGTCGAAAAGCCAGTTCAAGGATTGGCTCAAACTCTATTCCCAGCAAATGACCTGCATCAGCGTCGCTCTGGAACATTTCTACGGTCCGTTCGACGATGAGTCAAAATTTGTTACCTTTATCATTCGCAGCATCCTTAGAAATGTAGATCGAATTGCGCTGACGTCCGGCGCCCAGAAAAGGGATTTCATTTACATCGATGATGTTGTCAATGCTTTCGAAATAATACTGAAACACAGCAGTACACTTTCAACCGGTTATTACGACTTTCAGGTGGGTAGCAATAAAACGGTGTCCATCAGGGATTTCGTCTGTCTGGCCAAGCGGATTTCCGGGAACGAAACTACTCTGCTTGATTTCGGTGCGCTTCCATACCGGGAGCATGAAGTGATGGAATCCAATTCCGATACTTCAGCCGTCCGCGCCTTGGGTTGGCATGCCAAAACCAGTCTCGAAGCCGGTCTGAAGCAAACTATCGACATGGAACGAGGTGCGGTATGAAACTGGTGATATCGGGGGGCTGCGGTTTTTTGGGAAGCAACCTGGCGGCCGCAGCGCTGTGCAAGGGGTACCAACTGACCGTCTTTGACAACCTCAGCCGCTCCGGTTCGCTCCAGAATCTGACCTGGCTCCGTTCGCTCGGAACGTTTACCTTTGTGCATGGCGATATACGCAATGCCAACGATGTGACTAACCTGGTCCGAGAGTCCTGTCCCGACGCCGTATTTCACCTGGCCGGGCAGGTTGCCATGACTACTTCCATTTCCAATCCACGAATCGATTTCGAGACCAATGTGCTTGGCAGCTTCAATGTTCTCGAGTCCGTTCGTCAGTTTTGCCCTTCCGCAGCAGTGGTGTATTCATCCACAAACAAGGTTTATGGCGACCTTGAACAGTTCAGCTACCGGGAGGGGGCGAGTCGATACGAATGCCTGGACATGCCCGACGGTTTTGATGAGACGACACCGCTGGACTTCCATTCTCCCTACGGCTGTTCCAAAGGAGCTGCTGATCAGTACATGCTGGATTATGCCCGGATTTTCGGATTGAATACGGTCGTGTTTCGGCATTCGTCCATGTACGGCGGACGTCAGTACGCAACCTATGATCAGGGGTGGATCGGCTGGTTCTGCCAGCAGGCCATTGCTGCACGAAACGCTCTTCTTGCCGAACCTTTTACCATCTCGGGCAACGGCAAGCAGGTGCGTGATGTGCTTCACGCCGATGATATGGTCGCCCTGTATTTCCGTGCGGTGGAGCGGATCAAAGAGGCTCGCGGCAATGCATTCAACATAGGTGGGGGGATGGCGAACAGTTTGTCGCTGCTGGAACTTTTTGAGCTTCTTGAAGAGAATACGGGAAAAAAACTTTCCTATACCAGGCTCCCCCCCAGAGAAAGCGACCAGCGGCTGTTTGTGGCGAATATCGGCAAAGCCGCGCGCATTCTGGGATGGCAACCGCAGGTGGGTAAGGTGGCCGGAATCCGCCGCATGCTGGAATGGGTTGACCATGCTGAGTGAGATAACACTCATTCTGCCCATGCATGTCCATGGAGTCGGCAGTACTATGGAAGGCTGCCAGCGATGAGCATTCTTGTCAGCGGTGCGTCGGGATTTGTCGGTGGAGCTCTTGTGCGTAGGCTTGCCGGCGAAGGTAAAGAAGTACACCTTGTTTTGCGCCGCGGTTCCAGCAGGCAGCGTCTGGAGGGGCTCTCGGGCATTTGTGTCCACGAAGCTGATTTGCGGGATGCCGACCGAGTGAGGGCTGTCGTGTCGGAGGTCAGGCCCAGGACCATCTACCACTGTGCTGTTTATGGCGGTTTCGCGAGCCAGAGTGATACGTCGGCAATTTTTGAAACCAATCTCACTGGAACGATTAACCTGTTGCAGGCTTGCGAGCGGGTCGGTTTCGAGCTGTTTGTCAATGCCGGCAGTTCATCGGAATATGGCATTAAGAACCATCCCATGCGCGAGGATGATCCAGCCCATCCGATTGGAGATTACGGCGTTGCCAAATGTGCCGCGACCATGTTTTGTCGTTCGGAAGCACTCCTTAAAGGGCTGCCTGTTGTAACGCTCCGCCTCTTTTCTCCTTTTGGCCCGTGGGATGACCAGAGGCGTTTTATCCCGTATCTGATCCGATGCCTGACAACCGGAGAACCCCCCTGTATTTCAACACCCGATTCCGTGAGGGATTACATTTTCATCGATGACGTGCTTGACCTGTACAGGGCCGTGTCGGAGACCAGCGTTACACCTGGTGAGGTATATAACGCGGGAAGTGGTCGCCAGCATACCATCGGCGAAGTGGCTGAAATAATCCGCCGGATTACAGGTGGGCCGGATCTTGTCCGGGGAGATGGCCGTCCGCACCGTCCGGAGCCGAAGATCTGGGAGGCGGATATTTCAAAAACATCGGCCGATTTCGGCTGGCGCCCTTCAATTGGTTTTGAGGAAGGGATTCGCCGCACGGTTGAATGGTTTCACGGAGCCCATAGCTTCCCGTAGCCCTGATATTTGGTGTCACTACGGTTGCAATTCCCCGCTGCTTGCGGCGGGGTGATTCATTTGAATAAGGAGACAGGCTTGAAACTATCGGATTATGTAATCGACTTCATAGCAAAACGTGGTGTTGCGCATATATTTGAATTTATCGGCGGGGCCATAACCCACCTGATCGATTCGACCGTTGACCGTGATGATATTCGCTGCATCTCGGTTCACCATGAGCAGAGCGGCGCATTTGCCGCCGAGGCCTATGCCCGCATGAATGGCCGACTCGGCGTCGCCATGGCTACCAGTGGTCCCGGCGCTCTCAATATGGTGACCGGAATCGGCAGCTGCTGGTTTGACTCGGTACCTTGTCTCTTTATTACCGGTCAGGTCAACACCTATGAGTACAAGTTCGACCGTCCAGTGCGGCAGATCGGTTTTCAGGAAACCGACATTGTCAGTGTGGTCAAGCCGCTTACCAAGTATGCGGAGCTAGTGGTGGATGCCGGGATGATCCGCTGGCACCTGGAGAAGGCTGTCTATCTGGCTCAATCCGCACGACCGGGACCGGTGCTGCTTGATATCCCCATGAACATCCAGAGGACCCGGATTGATCCCGACAATTTGGCCAGCTTTTTTGATAGCGATGAATATCGACAGCTGGAGAGTTGCCGCCCCAGCTGTTCTGCCGCACAAATTGAAGAAGTGATCCAGATGATTCGCGCAGCCCGCCGGCCGGTTATTCTTGCTGGTGGAGGAGTGCGGACGGCTAGCGCAACAAGCGATCTGCGGACATTGGTTGAGCAGACCGGAATCCCGGTAGTCTTTACTCTCATGGGCCTGGATGCCTTGCCTGGTGACCACCCGGCCAGCTTCGGCATGATCGGAGCGTATGGCAACCGCTACAGCAACATGACGCTGGCCAATTCTGACCTGTTGTTAATACTCGGTTCGAGGCTGGATACCCGCCAGACCGGCACACGTCCTGATACATTTGCCCGGGCCGCAAAAAAAATCCATGTGGACGTCGACCTTAACGAGTTGAATGCCAAGCTTCCGGTTGACCTGGCCATACATTGCGATGTCAGGGACTTTTTGACACGCATCTGTTCAGCGTTGTCTGATTACAATAAGCCTGACTTGTCCGACTGGCTCACGTTACTGGCAGGCTACCGGGCAAAGTATCCAACCCGGTCGCGTGAGGGCGAGTTTGCCTCGATTGAGCCCAACCGATTCATGGAGATTCTGTCCGGACACTGTGCAATTGGGGACGTTATCTGTCTTGACGTAGGGCAGAACCAGATGTGGGCCGCCCAGAGTTTCAAGCTCAAAGACCGGCAGCGCATGCTGATCTCCGGCGGCATGGGTGCCATGGGGTTCTCCTTGCCGGCGGCCATGGGCGCGGCACTGCTTGAATCAGGAAACAATGTGGTTTCAATTTCCGGAGATGGCGGTATCCAGGTCAACATCCAGGATATGGAGACAATCGTAAATCACCGCCTTCCGGTCAAGATATTCGTACTCAATAACGGCTGTCTCGGCATGGTGCGGCAGTTTCAGGATATGTACTTTGGTGGTCGGCAACAATCGACCGTTGTCGGCTATGGCTGTCCCAACCTGGTAAAAATCGCCGAGGCATATGGGGTCCCGGCATTTGTGATCGATTCCATTTCGGGAGCTGATGAAATTATCGCCCGGGCGCTTCAGATTGAGGGCCCCGCTTTTGTCGAGGTCAAACTTGAACAAGCCACTTGTGTCAACCCCAAGCTGGTGGTCAACCGTCCCATAGAGGATATGTCGCCGCATCTGGAGCGTGATGAGTTGGCCCGGGAGATGCTTATTGATCTGGTGGAAGTGGAAGATGTGCCGAAATGAATCTTCTTGGCGCAATGCTGCAGAGACGCCTGAAGAGAAGGGTTCTTAGAGCATAACCGAAGCTGCGTACGGTGTGACTGGTACGCAAAACTTGCTGGCGGAGCTAACCATAGCAACGTTAAAAAACGGGATTAAACAATAACATGCAGCCAACACAAACTATTACCAAACTTATAAACCGTCTCTGGCACCATATAAGCTCCCGGCGGCGATGGCAGTTTGGGCTTTTGCTCGTATTAATGATTGCCGGCTCTTTTGCTGAAATCATCAGTATCGGAGCGGTGTTGCCTTTCCTCGGCGCGCTGACCGATCCGGCCCGCATTTTCGGGCATTCGGCCGCCCAGCCATTTATTAAAATTCTGGGTTTGACATCCGCTGACCAACTTCCGCTCCCTCTGACGGTTGCCTTCAGCCTGTCGGTCCTGATGGCCGGAGCGATGCGCTTAATCCTGCTTTGGGTCTCCATTAAACTGTCATTTTCAGTCGGCGCCGACCTCAGTAACAGCATCTACAGTCGTACGTTGTATCAGCCCTATGCCGTGCATATCTCCCGTAACAGCAGCGAAATAATCAACGGCGTTACGGTCAAAACCAGCGAAGTTATCTTCTTCATCCTGATTCCATCCCTAACCTTCATTAGCGCCTGCGTCACGTTTACCGCCATAATCGTGGCTCTGATTTCCGTTGTTCCAGTCACCGCCCTGGCGGCCATTGGCGGTTTCGCTGCAATCTATGCGTTCATCATCAGGCTGAACCGTAATCGTCTGAGGATCGACAGTCAGCATATTGCCCGCGAGTCCACCAATGTTATCAAATCCCTGCAAGAGGGTCTGGGGGGGATCCGCGATGTACTGATCGACGGTGCCCAGGAAACCTTCTGCGCAAATTACCGCAACGCCGATCAAATTTTGCGCCGCGCCCAAGGCAACAACCAGTTTATCAGTCAAAGCCCTCGTTACGGTATCGAAGCCTTGGGGATTCTGCTTATCGCAACGCTGGCGTATGTACTTACTCAACAATCAGGCAGCATTGCCAAGACCATACCGATTCTCGCTGCACTGGCGCTCGGCATGCAGCGCCTGTTGCCGAATTTGCAACAGATATATTGGGCCTGGTCCACCATCCATGGCGCCCAGGCATCGCTGCAAGATGTGCTGGAGTTACTTGATCAGGCATTGCCTGATCATGCAAATCAACCGGCCGCCAAGCCGTTGCCTTTCCAACATCGGATCAGTTTGAAACAGCTCTCGTTCCGCTACAACCAGCAATCTCCGTGGGTGCTCAAAAACCTGGATCTTACCATTGCCAAGGGCAGTCGCATTGGCTTCATCGGTGCGACCGGTTGTGGCAAGAGTACGCTGCTTGACATCATCATGGGACTGCTGCAGCCGACTGACGGAACACTTGAGATTGATGATCAGCTGATTACGGCGGGCAACCACCGCTCGTGGCAAGCCCATATCGCGCATGTTCCGCAAGTCATTTTTCTAGCCGACAGCAGCATCGAAGAAAACATCGCCTTCGGGGTACACAAGGACCGGATCGATCATGACCGGGTCAGGCAAGCTGCACGGCAAGCACAACTGGCGGATATTATTGAGAGCTGGCCCGATAAGTACCTGACCGTTGTCGGCGAACGCGGAGTCCAGATGTCCGGTGGCCAGTGTCAGCGCATCGGCATTGCCCGTGCACTTTACAAGCAATCCGACGTGATCATATTCGACGAATCCACGAGTGCATTGGACAGTGATACCGAAGAAGCCGTGATGCAGGCCATCGAAGCACTCAGCGATGACCTGACCATTCTCATTATTGCCCATCGCCTCACTACCCTTAGAAACTGTACGGAGATCGTTGAGCTTGGTAACTGCGGTATCTTGAGTCATGTCAAGATGGGCGCTACAGGCTGTAATATTTCAAAGTCCGGATCTAATGATGATCAGAAGGAATAAGTAAAATAAGATGAACAGTTATAATTTAAGTTTTTGTATTCCGACCTATAATCGCGCGCAAAGTGTTCGTAGGCTTGTGACGGATATTTTATCGTGTCGAGACGCGGATATTGAGGTTGTAGTCCTGGATAACGGCTCGACCGATGACACTTTGAGCATCTTGCGAGACATTAAAGATGAAAGGTTGTTTGTATATAGCAACGGCGAGAACAGAGGCGCTTTATATAACATGGTCAATGTCTTGAATAAGGGCCGAGGCGAATACCTCGTGTATTCAACAGACCAGGATTATGTAGCTAGCAGCAAAATAAGCGAGTTTAAATCATTTCTCTTGCGGCATCCCGGCCTGGCTTGCGGGTATTGTACATTTAATTCCAAGTCAGAAAACGAATTTAAGTTGTTTCCCAAAGGGTATCTATCGATAAAAAATATCGCATACAGGGAACGTCATCCGACCGGGTATTTTTTTAATAACAAGTTAATAAAAACAGTTGGGCTGGTTGAAAGGTTTTCGGATTATGATTTTGTGGATTTGTTTCCACTGGAGTTTGTTTTTGCGGAATTATGCTTGATGGGTAATGGAGCGATTTATCACGGGAACATTTTTACGCCTGAAACAGGTGCAAATGTAGTAAAGCATAAATCGTCTACGACAAATGGTAAATCGAACAAAGCCTTTTTCTCACCGGAAGCACGATTAAAACTGGCGATAAATTATACAAAGCATATAGATACACTTAAGCTGGGCCAGCATGAGAGAGCCTTGTTGACAACAGATACATTTATTGATGGATTGATTTCTACTACTTTGGGTTATAAGGCCATACTTGGAAATAGAGATTTGTGCATCCATTATTATATGGAGCCCAGGGAAATTAAAATAAAAGAACTATTCAGTATAGGATTTAATTATTATAAACAATATGTGACTCAAACTGTAAGTACGACTGGGAAAAGCTATGTAAAACAGTTTGAATTTATAATTTTAGTGCTATTCAGGCTCTTCCAGAAAATAATACTGAAGTCTAATAAACTCATCAAAAAATGAACAGATTATTAATCTGCTGAGAATTTAATGACCGCCACACTTTCAATCTGCATTCCAACTTACAATCGGGTTTCCCTGCTGAGCGAGGCGCTTGACAGTATCCTTGCGCAGGCACGAGAAGGGCTTGAGGTTGTCATCTGTGACAACGCTTCGTCCGATGCCACGCAAGAACTGGTGGAGGAGTACCGGCAGAAGTTCGGGAACATTACCTATTTCCGCTGGGCTGAGAACATGGGCTTCGACAGGAATATTCTCAAAGTCATCGAGCTTGCCAGCGGTGAATATTGTTGGCTGTTTGGTGACGATGATCAATTGGAAGCAGGCGCGCTCGACCACGTATTCCCGTTGTTGAACAGAGGTTTCGATCTGATCTACCTTAATGCGATGAGTTATGACAGCAGTATGCGGAATCCATCCGGGCCAACGCTGAACAGTTTCGAGTGCGGTGATGCTGACAGTACGCTGTTAAGTCTGGCTTCGTGGATTACGTTCGTCTCCTCGATTTGTGTGAGGCGGGAAGAATTCATGAAACATTTTCAGGTTGGTCTGGCGCATGTTGGAACAGGTTTTGCTCACTGTTACCCGCTATTGAAGCTGATGCATGGCGGGAGATGCCGAATAGTGCCGGAAACTTTGGTCAAGTTTCGTGCAGGGAACACCGGCGGCTATAACATTTTCAAAATATTCATCGAAGAATTTGGAAAGATCATGGATTATGCCGGAGATATTGGATTCTCACGCGATACGATTTTCAATATACTGACACGGAATGTTTATATAGTCATCATCCCTGCATTGATTCAAATAAAGCTGGGAAAGCTGTCGCTCAAGTCTGACAATGCAATGCATTTCCTGTCCAGGTCTGGTCTTGGAGTGAAGGAAAAGCTTTTGCTGCTTGTGCTGGCGCTTTGCCCGGCCCGGATCATTATACTTATGAAAAAAATCAAAAACCTGAAATAGATTACAGAATAAAAGATGGCTAAAATTATGACGTTACACAAATTGTATGTAAAGAAGCTCAAGCAGATTGTGAAGGATTCCGGCCTTTTGCCATCCTACGTTGCACGCCGTCGCTCCGCGGAACGTTATCTGCGTGGCGAAGGGATAGAAATCGGAGCCTTGGACCATCCGCTGGCTGTTTCCCCGCTGGCAAAGGTACGGTATGTGGATTACATTTCGAAAAGTGATAGCGCCGTCAAGCATACTCAACTGATTCCGGATGAAATTGTGGAGGTCGATTACATAGACGATGGTTTTACCCTGTCTTCAATTGCCTCAGGGACGCAGGATTTTGTGATTGCCAATCATGTCCTCGAACATTCACCTGACCCGATCGGAGCATTGTTAAACTGGAGCAGGGTGCTGAAGACTGACGGTATCCTGTTTTTTTCCGTTCCAATCGGCGAAAAGTCTTTTGACAGGGGGCGTCGTATTACTACTGTTGAACACCTGGCTGAGGACCATGAATTATGTCTTTCTGGGAAACAGGAACTGTTTCATGCAAGAAACCTGGAACATTACGATGAATATCTGAGCGTTTCACTGGTGACGATAAGAAAGAATCTGGGAAATCCTGCGCTTACGCCGATTGAGAAAGCGGAGATGCTGCGCAGGTTCCGTGACGAGCCATTTACCGATACCCATTACCATGTATTTTCGGTGGACTCATTGAAAATGATAATGAAATTTTTAACTACTGAAGTGGATTTATCGCTTTCAATCGTTGAATTTGTCAAATCAAAGGGTGGGCTTGAATATATCGTTGTGTTGAGAAAAAAGTAATGCCAACTGATTTGTGCCGGAACAGCCTTGCATACACCAATGGCTGTCAGAGAGGAGTTTGAAGCGTGTTGATGAGTATCATGCGGATTTACCGCGAAAACGGCGCACTCCTTACCATGCGGTCAATTTACAACAGGGTCGTGCGGCGTCTGTTCAATTATTGCATCGAACGTAAACTTTCCGGGGCTGAAAACATTTCCGTCAAGCCTAATGCGGTCATTAGCGGGCTTTCTCATATATCGATCGGCAAAAATTTCATAGCCGGTGATTATTTGAAGCTGGAGGCGGTTACCAGATTCCGTGACCAGGTTTTTACCCCGCGCATTGTCATAAAAGACAATGTATCCATAAACGATTTCGTCCATATCGGGGCTACCAGCTATATCGAGATCGGAAATAACGTACTGATGGCCAGCAAAATATTCATCTCCGATCATAACCATGGGCTCTATCGCGGAGAACAGCAGGCACGGCCCGGAACTCCTCCTGCCGAACGCCCTCTTACCGATGACCAGCACGTGATCATTGGCGACAATGTCTGGCTTGGCGAGTTTGTCTCTGTCTTGCCCGGTTCCGTCATCGGAGCAGGGGCCATAATCGGTTCCAATTCCGTTGTTTCCGGAGTGATCCCTCCGGAAACGATTGCGGTTGGAGCACCTGCAAGAGCCGTGAAGCTTTTCAATCACGATACTCTCCAATGGGAAAATATTCCCAAAAAGTCCGGTTCTCTTTGATGGGAAATCTCCTTACGCGCATCAAGAAGAACAGCCTGACTCAAGGTTTGTACCGCAGGCTCAACTTCTACGCGTTCAGCCGCTCATTGAACCAGATCACGCCGCTGGCGGTCAGAAAAAGCCGGCATGACTTCCGACGCCTGAACCTGGTGATCCCGAGCATAAACCGGGAGCATACTTTCGGCGGAATATCCACGGCCCTGCAGCTGTATCGCGGTCTGGTGAGGGAGTTGGGAGACAATGTGCTGCGGCGGATCATTGTTACAGACTACGCTCCGGGAAAAGGCGACCTGGCCGATTTTGGCGATTATTCCCTGGCTGGATGGGATGATGACAGTGATGATGCCGGACAAATCCTGCCGGCCAATTTCCGCTCCGGACATACAATGCCGGTTTGCCGTGGAGATGTTTACCTGACGACCCAGTGGATCACGGCGTATGTGGCCCAGAGGAGCGCAGCCGCCCAGGCGGACCTTTTCGGAACCGCTCCGAACCGCATCGGCTATCTGATCCAGGATTACGAGCCGGGCTTCTATCCCTATTCCACGGATCATGTGCTCTGCGAAAGCACATACAGATCATCAGTGCCGCAGGTCGCGGTATTCAACAGCTCGTTCCTGCACGATTTCTTCAAGGGGCAGGGCTATGCCTTTGAAAGTGAGTATAGCTTCGAGCCGCGCCTGAACAGCCGCCTGAAGGAGATGCTGACGTCGTCGGCCCGACCTGCAAAAAAACGGCAAATCCTGGTTTACGGCCGCCCGTCAACACCGCGCAACGCCTTTCCCCTGCTGCTGGAGGGACTCAGGCTCTGGGCGGGGCCACAGTGGAAGGATTGGCAGATATTCTCCGCCGGCGAACAACATCCGGATGTGCCGCTTGGCCATGGCATGACTCTGCGCTCTCTGGGGAAACTGAGCCTCGAACAGTACGCTGACCTGCTCCACCAGAGTGCGGTCGGAGTGTCATTGATGATTTCGCCGCACCCGAGCTACCCACCGCTTGAAATGGCGCATTTCGGGGCGCTCACTGTCAGCAACAGCTTTGCGTCCAAAAACCTGGCGACATGGCACGACAATATCCTCTCGATTGATCGGTGCACACCCGAAGTCGTTGCAGAAGCGATTGCCGGCCAGTGTTCGCGTTTCACCAACGACCCTGAATGCGGGCTCCGTGGCAGGAGCCGGGCTCCCGGATATCTGGAGGATTCTACGGTTTTTGGTTTCCTGCCGCAACTGGCCCGGGATCTTTTCGTTGAATAACTGTGTCGCTGAACAGGTTGCCGGTGTGGTTATTCTCTATAATCCCGCAGTCGGCGTTCTGGAAAACATCTGCAGCTACGTTTCCCAGGTCGGGGCTTTGTTTGCCGTTGACAATTCGGAAACGCCAGATCCCGTGTTCGTGAAACAGATAACAGCCATGCCGGGGGTTTCTTATCATTCAAGCGGCGGCAACATCGGGATTGCCGCCGCCCTCAATTCAGGCGCTAAGCTCGCCCTGGCAAACGGTTACGGCTATCTACTCACGATGGATCAGGACAGCCGGGCGGTAGCGGGCATGGTGTCCGCGCTGCTTCAAGGCATGTCGCAGGCGGACCATGCCAGGGTCGGGATTGTTGCCCCGTTTCATGCTACAAAACCGGGCAAGATTCCTGCGGCTACCGAAGCATTCAGAACAGTGCCGTATGTGATGACTTCCGGTAATCTGCTTAACCTGAATGCGTATCTGGATGTCGGAGCGTTCAGGGACGATCTGTTTATCGATTTCGTAGACGTCGAATACTGCCTGAGGTTGAATGTACATGGTTATTCGGTGCTTCAGGCGCCGAACACCCATCTGGACCATAAGGTTGGCGACCTTGTCTCTGTCGGACTCTCCCGTCCGGTCTTCTGCATTACCAGCCACTCGCCGTTGCGCATGTATTACAAAACCCGCAATCGCCTTTTTGTAGCCAACCTGTATCGCAGGCAATTCCCGGTCTTCTGGTGGCGGGACAAATTCAGATTTATGCTCGAAATCTGCCGCCTGATTTTTTTTGAGCCAGAAAAGAGCTCCAAAATTGCCATGCTGTGGCGCGGGCTTCGTGATTACAAACAGGGGAAACTCGGCAAATTTGATGAGTGACAGGTCCGATTGATGAACATAGTCTTTCTTGCCCCATTTGGAATTCGTCCCAAAGGCACGGTTTTGGCGAGGATGCTGCCGCTGTCGGTGGCGCTTCAGGAGCGTGGCCACCGGGTGACCATCGTTGCTCCGCCGTACACAAATCCGGAGGACTCGGGGCGGGAAGAGCTTTTGCGTGGAGTCATGCTGCGCAATGTGCGGCTCGGGCCCGGCGGCAGGGCGCTCTCGGCTCCCGTGGTTGCGTGGCGCATGTACCGTGCCGCGATGGCGGAGAAGCCCGATCTGGTGCATCTTTTCAAGCCCAAGGGGTACGGAGGCCTGGCGCTTTTGCTCATAAAACTCCTTCGGCGTAAAGTCCGGGTATGCGTGGATACGGACGACCTGGAAGGGAAGGGGGGAATGAATGAGCGGCACGCATATTCTTCCCTTGAAAAACGTTTGTATGCCTGGCAGGAAAACTCGCTCCTCCCTATGGCCGATGGCGTGACGGCAGCCAGCCGGGCGCTGGAACAGCTGGTACTTGAGCTGGGAGTCCCTGCCCGGCGGATCATGTATTTGCCGAACTGTGTCGATCCACTGCCGCTGGGTGACAGAAGTGGAACCAGGCAAAGGCTCTGCATTGGCGATGACACTCCGCTGGTGCTGTTGTACACGAGGTTTTTTGAATTCGACCAGCATCTGCTGTACGAGCTGCTCAGGGAGATCTCAAGGCGTTCGCCCGCCTGCCGCCTGCTGGTTGTGGGGAGCGGAGCCAAAGGGGAGGAGCTGGCACTGCAGGATGCCGCGCAAAAGTCAGGCTTCTCCGACCGGCTGCTGATGGCCGGCTGGGTCGAAGCGGCCGAGATTCCGAACCTTTTGGCCGCGGCCGACGTGGCAATCTATCCATTTCGCGACGATCTGGTAAATCGCACCAAGTGCCCGGCCAAGCTGACGGAGCTGATGCTGGCGGAGCGAGCGGTCGTAGCTGACCGGGTGGGGCAGCTGACAGAGTATATTCAGGATGGTAAAAGCGGCATTCTCTGCAGGCCCGGCGATTGGCAAGAAATGGCGGACAGGGTCGTTGAGCTGATTGAAAATCCGGATTTGAGGCGAAGCCTGGGGAGTGGTGCGCGCCGGCGGGTGCTGGACGATTTTGCGTGGGGCGCCGCCGCGGCAAGGCTGGAAGAATTTTATTCAAACGTACTAGGAGTCCGTCGGACTTAGGAAGAAATCTACTGCAAATTCATCTGGACGGTCCATATCTTGCCGTTTTCTTGGTCAATAGTACAACTGTTGACCTGCAAAACCGACAAAATCTGTCCTTGCCCAGCTGAATTTTAGTTACGATTTCCTAAATCAGACTGACTCCTGGAAAAGGACGTTTAATCATGACGGAACGTAAAAAAAACATACTCTGTCTGGCGCTGCTGGCGGGCGCTCTTGTGCTTGTCTTCAGCAAGATACTCTTTACCGACCAGATCATCCGCGCCCCCGACATCACCAACGAATTCTACTGGATGGTCAAGCAGTTCAAGGAACTGTCGCCGGGCGAACTCTTCAATATCAAGCTGAAGGCTGGCTGGGACCTGTACATAAATTCCGGCACAACCGACAACGGCGGCCTGGCGTCACTGCAATTCCTGCTGTACAGAACCATGATGTTCTGGCTGATTCCGGAACCGGCCAATATCGCCTGGTTCATCGTCTTTCACCTGTTTATCGGTGGCGCCGGCACTTTTTTCCTCTGCCGGACCATCGGCTGCAGTGCGTCCGCCTCGTTCCTGGGTGGCCTCGTCTTTGCCGCCGCACCTGAAATCGCTACGTTGATCAATGCCGGGCATGTGCAGAAAATCGCCACAATCAGCTTCGCACCCTGGGCTTTTTACCTGCTGGAACGCGGTTTCAGGGCAAAACGCGCACTGATATGGTTCATGGCCTGTGCCGTTGCACTGGCCTTCCAGTTTTTCAACATGCACTGGCAGATCGCCTATTACACCTGTCTGGCGCTGGGTGTATATGGCATCGTCCGCAGTGTGATGGTCGTGCTGGATGAAAACGGGCGTCGGTCAACCCTGCGCATGCTCGCACTCAACATGACCCTGCTGTTCTTTTTCCTGTCTACGGTGGCGATTTCGCTGATGCCGCTCGCATCCTGGTCTACCGAATCGACCAGGGGGGGCGGAGCGGGAAGCAGCAGCGGCGGCATGCAGGTGGAGGAGGCCATGTCCTGGTCCTTGCCTCCAGAGGAACTGGTCTCGTTTGTGATACCCGGTTTCTTCGGGCTTTCACGCGAAGAGGGCGGTGGGAACACAGATGCAATCGGATCATATTACTGGGGAAGAATGTTCTTCACCCAGACCAGCGATTACATGGGGCTGTTGCCCTGGCTGCTGCTGCCGCTGGCGCTGATGTTCAAGCGGGACCGCTTTGCCTGGCTGGCGCTGGCGGGAATTGTTGCCGGCCTGCTGTTTTCGTTCGGCAAATACACCCCGTTTTACTGGATGCTGTTCGAATATTTCCCCGGTATCAGCCATTTCCGGGTTCCCAAGATGATGATGATAATTCCGCTGTTGGGGCTGGCATTTCTGGCTGCTCGCGGGCTTGACTGCCTGCTGGACGAAGAACTGCGGGCAACAAAAGCATTCCGCAGATACCTTTGGTGGGTGGCCGGCCTGGCCGGAGCGGTAGCTTTACTTTACCTGTCCGAGATAGCCGCCAAGGATTTCTGGCTGAGGCTCTTCGGTGAGCAGATCTACCAGCCGACGCGCTATGAACAGGGACCGGCGCTGGTGGAACGGCGTTGGAACAATCTGGTCAACGAAACCGGGTTGGCGGCTATCGTGGTACTGATCCACTGGCTGGCGCTGCGCTTCCTGCCGCGTCCCGGTCGCCGCGCGCTATTTGTTGTGATCCCGCTGGTGCTGCTCTATCTGGTCGATATCGGACGGATCAACTCCCTATTCATGTTGCTGCAGCCAGCGCCGCGCCGTGATTTGGCTGTTAAGACCGAAATCATGCGGCAGCTTACGCCCATGTCCAAGGAGTACCGGGTAGCGCCGCTGACCGAAGAAGATCCGATGCGCTATGTCAGTCAGAAGATTCCGGTGCTGTATACCTCCAACCCGGTACAGCTGAGGCGCTGGCAGGAACTGTTGGAACAGTTTTCCATTACCAGCGCCGTACCGGACATGCTTAACGTGCGCTACCTGGTGATGCCGGCCGAACAGTACCTGCAGGAAAAAGGACAGCTGGGAGATCGCTATGTAGTCGTTTACCGCACATTGGATGGAAAACAACTGCTGCTGGAGAACCGGACTGTGCTGCCCAAAGCCTGGCTGGTGCCGTCGGTAGTGGTTGAACCGAACAGCGACAAACGCCGTGGGCTGTTGAATCATCCCCAGTTTGCTCCGGCCCGTTTCGGCATGGTGGAATCGCCGCCCCCCATTCCTGTCGGCATCTATGACGGTTCGCCGCGCCAGATCCCGGGCAGCGTAACGGTAACTCGCTACGAATCGGATAATATCATAGTCGAGGCCCGCGTATCCGCTCCGGCGCTGCTTGTAATCGGAGACAAATACTTCAAGGGGTGGCGCTCTTTTGTTGACGGCACTGCCGTTGAAAACGTGCCGGTAAATCATGTGCTGCGCGGTGTTTACCTGATGCCCGGTTCGCACCGGGTTGAATTCCGCTTTGATCCGCTGCCGTTCAAGATCGGCAAATATCTGACGTTGGGCTCGTTTGCCGCCTTTGCGGGAATGCTGCTGCGCGAGTGGCTCCTGCGGCGCAGGAGGATAAACCAGGAAAAGGCTGTTTAACCGCCGAATACGCCGAAACACGCCGAGAAACCCAAGAACTACTATCGATTCACAGCCTTTGATTTATCGGCGTGTATCTGTTTTTATCGGCGGTTAACTGAGTTTTTGAGGATTGAGAGATGAGCGGAATCGAAGTCAGTCGAAGGGGTGATCCGTGCTGACTCAGGATGACTTGAAGCTGTTTGAGCTGCGGCTTTTCCAGCCCCGGCATGGTTATCGCTACTCGCTGGATGCCCTGCTTCTGGCGCGCTTCTGCGCTTTAGTGAAGCCGGAGGGGCGTATCGCCGACCTGGGTGCGGGTTGCGGAATCATTTCGCTGGTACTGGCCCGGGTCAACCCGGAAGCTTCGGTTGTGGCAATTGAAAAAAATCATGACATGGCGGAACTGGTTGAGCGAAATATCAGTCACAACGCCCTTGCTGACCGTGTCTCGGTACAGGCCGGGGACGTGATTGACCTGCGCGGAAGCCACCCTGACTCGACCTTTGACCTGGTTGTATCAAACCCTCCCTACCGCATACCCCAAAGCGGCAGGATCAGCCCGCTGGCTGGGCGTGATGCCGCCCGGCATGAAACGTCGGCTGGACTGGCGGATTTCCTGGCTGCCGCCAAGTATCTGGTCAAGCCCTCGGGCAGGATCTGTTTCATCCAACTGCCGTCGCGGCTGGCCGAGTTCATGGCGCTGGCGGTCCAGATGAAGCTGTCGGTCCTGCGGCTGCGGATGATCCACAATAACGCCGAATCTCCGGCCACCATGTTCATGGCCGAACTCGCCAAGGGGCGGCGCAGCGCCCCGGTGATCGAGTCGCCGCTGTTAGTCAGGGATATGCAGGGTGAGTATACCGATGAGGTGTGGCGGTAGTGCGGGGATGATACCGGAAATAAACCTGCAATCACAAAAAAAAGGCACCCTCGTTCGTGAGGATGCCTTTTTGCATAATTCATTGAAAATCAGTTCTTTATCAGCAGGATCATTTCCATCTGGTCTCCATCGCCGATATGTATCGGAAAAGAGAGCGCCGTGTGCCCTTCTGGAACCGGCAGCCCGGTTGCTGGGGGATGGATCGTGACCGGCGGGTTGATGTTCAGTATCACGCCCATCTGGGAAGCCTTGGCGGCCACGTTGCCGCAGACCACGTTGACGAACTCCATCACCGTGTCTTCCAGGATTTCCGACGGTTCGTCCTCAACCGATTCTTCACGCAGGATTGCTTTGGCTATGGATTGCTGCAGTCCTTCGGAAACCGAGATCAGGTAACGCGCCTCCAGGTCTCCGCTGAAATCCATGGCCGCCATCATGAAGTTGGGGGCGATCACTTCGGACCGGACGCATTTTCCCGGTCGGAACTGCAGGTCAAGCACACGGGTGATCATCTTGTAGGTCAGGTCGGCCGTCATTTCCCAGATATTGCTGTTGGCAATGTTGGCCGGCAGCTCGATTCCGTCGGATACATACTTGGCCTGGTCGGCCTTGAAATCCGCCAGATGCTGCTGAAGGTTTTCACTGCTGATGGCTCCGACCTGAACCAGAGCCTCTCCGATATACAGATGGGTGTTCTTCTGCCTGATGATGACATCATTCAGTTGGGTAAGCGTCAGGAAACCCATTTCAACCAGCATGTCACCCAGTTTCATGTCCTTGGACATCTGGGCGTTGTGAGCCCGCTCGATTTCGGCCTGGGTGATGTAGCCCATCGATACGGCCATTTCACCCAGTTTGAGGTTCTTCTGGTCCTGAAGCTCGATTGCGTTGACCAGGGCATCTCTGGATACAATGCCCTGCTCCACGAGAAACTGTCCGAAAAATTTAACCGCCATGTCTGCAACTCCTTGTCACTGCTGGAAAGCCTGGAATTAGATCTTCTGAAGTCTGCTCAAAATAACATGTGTTTCAGGGCCGGTACTTTCGACCGTACAGATCAGAGCTCGCGCAGAATTCGCAGCACGTTGTCAGTCTCAAACGGCTTTGAAATAACGTTCTTTGCGCCCAACTTCAGCGCCTCGGTGAACTTGTCACCGACTCCACCCAGCGATGTCACCATCACGACCTTGACTTCCTTGTCCATTACGGAGAGGGTTCTCAGAGCCGTAAGACCATCCATGCCGGGCATGTTCATATCCATGCAGATGATGTCCGGGTTTTCGGAATGGTTCATCTTGATCGCTTCGGCGCCGTTCTTGGCGTGCCCGACACATACAAAGTCACCGGACTCACTGATTATTTTTTCAAGCTGGCGAACAACTGAAAGGCTGTCATCAACTACCAGTACCTTCTTCATATCCACTATTCCTCCTGTATAACCGTGCATCGTGTCCGGCCGGGCCGGTTACGGGTGTTTAGCGCCAATCTGGGGCGAATGTATCTGAAACATGATGAAATGTCAAAAGTATGTTTGGCTTTTCATGGCGGCATTAATTGTGATACAGTCGCTAAAATTTTATTCAAGGAGATCTGTACAAATGCCTAAGATCAATTTATCAACATGGTTTTTCAAAGGATTTGCATTGGCGGCGCTGGTTGGAAGCGGAGCATTCGCGTATGCCGCGGAACCGGAAGTGAAAAAGGATGCAGTGACCGCTACTGCCGTCACTGCGCCCGTGGCTGATATCCAGGGAGCGGTGGCCAAGGTCAACGGTGTTTCGATTGATGCCGTCGAGTTGCGTCGCGCCACCAAGGTTCTGCTGCGCGGCCAGGCCGCGCCTGCCGGACAGCAGGCCTTGGTGGACAAACAGGCCCTGGAACAGCTGGTGTCGGCCGAACTGCTCTACCAGGCGGCCGCCAAGGTTCAGGTGACGGATCTGGACAAACAGATCGATGCGAAACTGGCCCAGGGCAAGGCCCGTTTTGCCAATGAGCAGGACTTTGCCAAGGCGATCAAGGATCTGGAGATGAACGAGAAAGACCTGCGCGAATACACCCGCCGGGATCTGTTGATCTCCAAGTTTGTCGAAACTAACATCGTCCCTAAAATCAAGGTGACTGAGGAAGACGCCCGCAAATTCTACGATCAGAATCAGGATAAGTTCACCCGCAGCGAATCGGTCAAGGCCAGTCATATCCTGATCGGCGTCGATGCCAAGGCTTCCGCCGATGACAAGAAAAAGGCCCGCGAAAAGGCCGAGAAACTCCGCAAGGATCTGGCCGGCGGCGCTGATTTTGCCGCTCTGGCAAAAGAAAACTCAACCTGCCCCAGCAGCCAGCAGGGGGGCGACCTGGGCTTCTTCGGCAAGGGTCAGATGGTGCCGCCTTTCGAGCAGGCCGCATTTTCAATGAAACCTGGTGAGATCAGCGATGTCGTTGAAACCCAGTTCGGATACCACATCATCAAGCTGATCGAGAAGAAGGGGGCCGAATCGGTTTCCTTCAAGGACGCTCTGCCCCGAATCGAAGAATACCTGAAGGGACAGAAGATCAATGCTGCCGTGATGGAATATGTCGCCGAAGCCAAAAAGAACGCCAAGGTGGAGATTCTGCTCAAATAGTCGCTGGACGGTCGCTCCTGTCGGATTTTAATAAACGGCCATTCCGGTTTTCGGGTGGCCGTTTTCATAATCTTCCGGTGCGATTGTCACGGTTGTAGCGGTTATCTGGTGGCCTGGATCTGTTTATCATGTTAATGTCGGAACCGGTTTGTGGATTCGGACCGGATAGGGACTGCGTAGAATATGGTGACCAGAAAGTATTCATTCAAAGGTGTTTACTGCATCTATGCTCTCAGGATAGTTGCGATCTATGTCCTGTTCGGCAGCGGCTGGATTCTTCTTTCCGACAATGTCCTGGGGTGGCTGGTGCATGATCCGGCCATGCTGACCCGCATCTCCACCTACAAGGGGCTTCTGTTTGTCACGCTCACGGCCCTGCTGCTCTACTTGCTTATCAAACACTACGTTTCGCAGATAAACTTCCATACCTCCCAGCTGAAAAAACTGTCCGGGTTCCAGCAGGCCATTCTCGACAATGCCGCATACGCGATTATCTCCACCACACCGGATGGAATCATCACCAGTTTCAACCGGGCCGCCGAGATCATGCTCGGCTACGACGCCGATGAATTGATCGGCAAACAGACTCCGCTTCTGTTCCATCTGCCCAAGGAGATTTCAGCCAGGAGCAGTGAACTGTCACGGCGGTTTAACGAACATATCGAGGAATTTGAGGCTTTAGTGACCCTCTCCAGGCGTGATGAGTCGAACGAGCGCGATTGGACCTATGTCAGGAAGGATGGCACAGCGGTAGCCGTCAGGCTCGGGATAACAGCGATGAGGGATGAGGCCGGTCAGATTACCGGCTATCTTGGTCTTGCCAGCGATATTTCGGAGCATCGACAGCTTGAAGAGCAGATACGTCAGCAGCAGAAGATGGAGGGCATCGGTCTGTTGGCGGGGGGGATCGCACACGATTTTAACAATATTTTAGCCCCGATATTCGTGTATGCCGAAATGATCCGCAGGCCGTTCGCGGAGGAGGATCCGATTCACAAGCGGGCCTCGGCCATTCTGGAGTCGGCGATCAAGGCCAAGAATCTCGTCAGGCAGTTGTTGAGCTTCAGCCGCAAGCAGGTGTTGGCGATGCAGCAACTGGATCTGAACGAGGTCGTCAGCTCTTTCAGTGATATTCTGCGCAGAACCATTCGTGAAAATATATCCATCCGCACCTCTTTCAATGCCGTCAACTGTCCTGTCTTCGCCGACCGCACCCAGATCGAGCAGATTCTGCTGAATCTGGCGGTAAACGCACAGGACGCAATCGACGGCAACGGTTCAATTTTGATTGAGACAGATAATGTAATGCTTGATGACGAATATTGCGAACAGCATCCCGGCATTGTTCCCGGACGGTATGTGGTGCTGAGCGTTATTGACAGCGGCTGCGGCATCAGCGACGAGATCCTGCCGCATATTTTCGAGCCGTTCTTCAGTACCAAGGCCATTGGACGCGGTACCGGACTGGGACTCTCTACTGTCTACGGAATTGTCAAGCAGCATGAGGGGGCCATTGATGCCAGGAGTGTCCCGGGGCATGGCACCAGCTTCCGGGTCTATCTGTCACTTGCGGCGGGTGATGAAAGCGGAGCCCTTGTCACAAAGCCGGCCGGGATTGAGAACGGGATCCGTCATGCCACCATTTTACTGGTGGAAGATAATGAAATGGTAATGGACATGACCCGTGAACTCCTGGAGAACAGGGGCTATCATGTGCTGACGGCCCATATGCCGGAGGATGCCATTGCCATTGCGCTTCTGCATGCGGAAAAGATCGATCTGCTGCTGTCGGACGTGGTTATGCCGCAGATGAACGGCCCGCAACTGTACGGGCGGATCAGTGAACATATCCCCGGTCTGAAGGTATTATACATGTCGGGCTATACCAGTAACGAGGTGCTTAAGAACGGCGCCATGAACGGAGATGCCGGTTTCATCTCCAAGCCGTTTTCAACATCGGAGCTCTACGGCAGTATTGACAGGATGCTGGCGCAGGTCGGCGACAGGTAAATATTCTCAGGGATTAAAGCACAATGAATAATACCCCTTCCAAAACCATTCTGATAATAGATGACGAATACTACGTGCGTGATTCGATCGCGGCCTATCTGTATGACGTCGGCTATCGTGTGTTGATGGCGGAGAACGGTTTGATCGGTCTGGAAACCTTTCACAGGGAATTGCCGGATGTCGTCTTGACGGATCTGCGAATGCCGGTAATGGACGGATTCGCTGTGGTGGAATCGGTCCGTGACGAGGCGCCCTATACGCCGATAGTGGTCGTATCCGGCCTGGGTGATCTGGATGAAGCGATCCGCGCTCTCAGTCTGGGCGCCTGGGACTATATCAGCAAGCCGATCATAAATTTCGAAGAGTTGAAAATCACGTTGGAGCGCGTGTTGGATCGGGCACGACTGCTGCTCGAAGTCCGCGACCATCAGCAGAATCTGGAAAAACTGGTTGAAGAGCGCACCCGCCAGGTCCAGGTCACGCAAAGTCGCCTGATACAGGCCCACAAGCTGGCCTCGATCGGCATGCTCGCCTCCGGCATCGCCCACGAGATCAATAATCCCAACAACTATATCGCTTTCAATACGGATCTTTTGACGGAAATCTGGCGGGATGCCCTGCCTGTGCTGGCCGCCCATGCCGAACTGCACCCCGATTTCACCCTGAGCGGTCTTCCTTTCGATGAAATACCGGTTACTACCGAACGGCTCCTGGCCGGCCTGGCGGACGGCTCGCGCCGGATCAACACGATTGTCAGCCAGCTCAAGCAATATGCGCGGCCTGGTGCTGACGCCTGTCCATCCGGATTTGACATCAACCGGGCGGTCTCTAACGCCGTGGCGTTGCTCGACCACCATATCCACCGGCAGACCGATGCTTTCAGGCTGGAAGCTGGTAACGATCTGCCTCCGGTTCACGGATCGATGCAACAGATCGAGCAGGTGCTGATCAATCTGATCGCCAATTCACTGCAGGCCATTTCAGCCCGGGACCAGTCCGTAGTAGTCAGCACTTCCTTTGACAGCGGGAATGGTGAGGTCGTGGTCGTGGTTGCCGACCAGGGTTGCGGGATGAATACAGAAACGCTTGCGCGACTTAAGGAGCCGTTCTTCTCGACCCGCCATGACGACGGTGGCACTGGTCTGGGGATTTCGATCAGCGACAGTATCGTTAATGAACAGGGTGGTGCCTTGGCCTTTGAAAGCGAGCCTGGTAAAGGGACCAGGGCAATTATCAGGTTGAAAACGACTTGGTGCAAGCGGAGCGAAATATGAAAAGGGAAGCTGTTGAGCCTGCCATCCTGTTGGTGGATGATGAAGAGGAACTTTTGTTCAGCAGCCAGCTGATCCTGCGGCGGGCGGGATTCAAAAATGTGCTGACCCAGTCCGACAGCCGCCGCGTGATGGAACTGCTGGCGGAACAGCCGGTTGCGCTGGTCCTGCTCGATATGACGATGCCGCATGTCACCGGAAGCGAGTTGTTGAAACAGATCAAGGCTGCCTACCCGGATCTGGCCGTGATAATGGTGACCGCAGTCAATTGCCTGGAGACAGCTGTGGCCTGCATGCGTAACGGAGCCGACAATTATCTGGTAAAGCCGGTGGAAAAGGACTGCCTGATCGCAACAGTGCGCACCAGTTACGAACTGGCCCGGACACGCTGTGATCTTGAGACTTTGCGCCGCTGTCTCGCGCAGGGAACACTCGGCAGGGAAACCGCGTTCAGCAAAATAGTGACCGCCTCCCCAAGGATGCGAAATATCTTCCTCTACCTCGAATCGGTGGCGCCCTCCCGGCAACCGGTGCTGATCACCGGCGAGACCGGCACCGGCAAGGAGTTGGCGGCGCGTGCCGTGCATGACCTGAGCGGACGCGGCGGTCCCTTTGTCGCGATCAACCTGGCCGGACTTGACGATGCGATGTTCAGCGACACACTCTTCGGTCACCAGCGAGGCGCCTTTACCGGCGCCGAACGGGCCAGGGAGGGGTTGATCCGCCAGGCATCCGGCGGCACTCTCTTTCTGGATGAGATTGGTGACTTGACGTTTTCATCGCAGGTCAAGCTGCTGCGACTGCTGCAGGAGGGCGAATATCTGCCGCTGGGGGCGGATAAGCCGCAAAAGAGTGACGTCCGGGTTGTGGCCGCCACCCATGCCGACCTCAAGAGCCTGATGGAGAAAGGCGGCTTCCGTCCCGACCTCTATTACCGGCTATGTGCCCATCGGGTCGAATTGCCGTCGTTACGTGAGCGCTGCGAGGATATCCCGCTGCTCTTGGCCCATTTTCTTGAGAAGGCCGCCGCCAGCCTCGGTAAGCCCTGTCAGACAGTGCCACCCGAGCTCAGCCGTTATCTGAAAGCTTATCGTTTTCCAGGCAATATCCGTGAGCTGGAGGCGATGGTTCATGACGCCGTAGCCCGCCATAACGGTCGAATCCTGCCGTTGGAGCCTTTTGTCGTGGCGATCGGCCGTGATCTGGTCGCTTCATGCGACAGCAGCGTCTTTGAGAGTCGCTGTCCGGTCTGCCCCTTTTGCAATGGATTTCCAACCTTGAAGGATGCCGAGAATCAGCTGATTCGCGAGGCATTGCGCCTGGCCGACAATAACCAGCGCCTGGCCGCCACCTACCTGGGGATTACCCGCCAGGCCCTGAACAAGCGCCTGTCGCGCTCGGAACCGTAAAGTAGCCCCCCATATAATTTACCCCTGCGATGGAAGTTGCAGCGTCAACTTCTGTCCACTCGGATAATTCAAATGTTTACAGTTGATTAGCTTCAATTGTTCCTCCAGCTGTCAATCCGTGTCGCTCCCTTCCATATAATCTGAAACTGATAACATCTCTGAATTATTGATGAAAATATTCAGCACGCGTTGGCATGCGCCGTGCTCTGTATACCGGCACGTGCAATCTGCCTGAAACCGGAGAATGTGATGACTGATATATGGAACGACAACGGTAAGTACTCGGTGCGGGTAGATGGAGACTGGGTTGCCGGTACCGTGGCTGAACACCTGCAGCAGGTCGCGCTGCAATCGCTCCGGATCTCAGATCGTGCCCTGCACTATGTCGCGGGTAACCCCGACGGACATATTGTGACCGAAATCGACCTGAACGGCATTACCTCGATCGACAGCAGCGGATACAGTATCCTGGCCCTGTGGCTCCGGCATCTGGAGAAACATGGCTTCTATCCGGTTGCCATACATGATGATGTAACTTTTATTCGCAGAATTAATGCTTGAAACAACAATCACTCTAATCGAATGGGGATGAAATGAATACCGAAACCGGCGAGTCGTTGAAAACGTGCCTGGATGGCGAATGCTCGATGAGAACCGTTGCCGGGAAGTATCCGGCGCTGGTTAACTGTCTTGCCCGTCTTTTGGATTCTGACGCTTCCGACGGACAGAAAGAATGTTCTTCGAACGGCGTTCAGCTGGTAGACCTGACGGGAGTCACCGACATCGATGCTTGTGGCTGCCAGTTGCTGGCGCTGTTCCTGAGCGGTCTGAAACAGAACAATGTCAGTGCGCAGCTGACCAACATTCCAGATACGATCAGATCCAAAATCCATTTTTTGGGATTTGACAGTGAATTCAATCTCTCACATTGATCACCAAGGAATTCCGCATGACTCAATCCGAACAGAATAACAACATAGACCTCAATCAGTTCAACCAGGTTTTTTTCGAAGAATGCGCCGAGCACCTGGCCGAAATGGAACAGATTCTTGTGTCGCTTCCCGACGAGGGGCCTGACGAGGAACAGTTGAATGCAATCTTCAGGGCGGCCCATTCGATCAAGGGGGGGGCGGGGATTTTCGGTTTCAAGGACATGACCGTCGTCACCCATGTGCTGGAGTCGCTGTTGGACCGCATGCGCAATCATGAGATCCACTTCAGTACGGCCATGGTCGATCTTTTTCTTGAAGCGGGTGACGTCATTTCCATGCAGCTGGCCGGGCACCGTGACGGAGCCTTCGTGCGTCAGGAGGCCATTGAGCAGATCAGTGCCAAACTGCAGCAGGTTATCGATGCCGGCAGCGTAGTTACTCCGGTCGGGAGCGCTTCTGCAGCAATGACAGCGGTTTCTGAGGAAATCGCTCTATCCGAGACCGTTGCCTCGGAGCACTCCTGTCAGCGCTATGAGCTCGTGTTCACCCCTGACCCCGATATCTTCCGGCGCGGCATCCGCCTGGAAAACCTGTTTGCCGAACTGGAAGAGCTGGGTGAGTTGACCGTAACCGTCGGGTTACCGGCAACGACCGATTTCAATACAATCGATCCGGAAATCTGTGTCTGCAGTTGGCGCATGACTCTTTTCACAACGGCTAGCGAAGCCGATATCCGCGACATTTTCGAATTCGTTGCCGATGTGGATCAGCTGCAGGTGCTTACAACATCGGAAAATGCTCTGGAAAATAGAGATAGCGCTGACTCCGAATTAATTGCCAAGGTGACTCTGCCAGAAATTCCTCGCCCGGAAGTTGCCGGCGAACCTGGCGCTGATACTTTTGGAAATGCGATCGGCAGGAGGAGCTACGACAAAAACGAGCTTGCCCCCGGAGCCTATGGCCGCCGCACCAGCGAGGCCGAGTCGTCGATCCGTGTCGGCGTGACCAAGGTGGACCAGTTGATCAACCAGGTCGGCGAACTGGTGATTACCCAGCTGATGCTGGCCCAGACCGCTGCCGTTCTCGACCCGGTACTCCACGAAAACCTTCACCGAAGCCTGCTGCAACTGGAACGCAATACCCGTGACCTGCAGCAGAGCGTCATGTCGATCCGCCTGGTGCCGATCAGCATCGTCTTCAGCCGGTTTCCCCGCATGGTGCGCGAACTGGCCGCGAAGCTGGGTAAACAGGTGGAATTGAAAACAGTCGGGGATAGCACCGAGCTGGACAAGGGGCTGATCGAAAAGATTACCGACCCGCTCACCCACCTGGTGCGCAACTGCATGGATCATGCGCTGGAGATTCCGGAGACGCGGATAGCGTCCGGGAAAGAACCCTGCGGCACCATCACGCTGCGCGCCTCGCAGGTTGGCGGCCGGATCGTGATTGACGTGATTGATGACGGCGCTGGCCTGAATCGCGCCAAAATTCTCGCCAAGGCCGCCGAACGCGGTATTCCGGCCTCCGACAACATGAGTGACGAGGAGGTCTGGCAACTGATCTTTGCTCCGGGTTTTTCCACCGCCGAATGCGTTACGGATATTTCCGGACGCGGAGTCGGTATGGATGTTGTTTTGAGAAATGTACAGTCCATGAGCGGCAGGGTCAATATAGCGTCCGAGCCCGGCAAAGGCACGCGGGTCACCATCAGCCTGCCGCTGACACTCGCCATTCTGGACGGGCTTTCGGTCGCGGTCGGCCCGGAGAAATTCATCATCCCGCTCAACTCAATCGTAGAGTCGCTCCAGCCCGCCCCTGAAAGCCTGAAAACCGTTAACGGCAGAAATGTGGTCCATGTGCGTGGTGAATACATCCCGATCATAGCGTTGTACGAACTGTTCAACATGGATGCGCTGGTCAAGGAACCGGGAAAAGGAATTCTGATCCTGATCGATGTCGAGGGTGAAAAGGCGGCACTTCTGGTGGACGCCCTGCTTGATGAACACCAGGTGGTCATCAAGAGTATCGAAACAAACTACCGCAAGGTCGAGGGCACGGCTGGAGCCACCATTCTGGGAGATGGCCGGGTTGCGCTGATACTGGATGTAAACTCATTGTTTCGAATGAGGAAACAAAAATAGACTTTGCAAGAACATCATTAAACGGAGGTAATTAAAATTATGCAGACAGGTCAGGAGCGTACCGACAAAAACGGGACGGGCGTCGCCTCGGAGTACCTTACCTTCACCCTGGGCAGCGAGGAGTACGGGATCGATATCCTCAAGGTTCAGGAAATCCGCGGTTACGATACGGTTACCCATATCGCCAACGCTCCGGAGTTCATCAAGGGCGTGATAAACCTGCGCGGTGTGATCGTTCCGATTGTAGACATGCGGATCAAGTTCAAGGTTGGTGTACCGACCTACAACGAATTTACCGTGGTGATCATCATGAACGTTCTCGGGAGAGTAATAGGAATGGTGGTTGACGGTGTTTCCGATGTTGTGGCTCTCAGCGGTGACCAGATCAAGCCGGCTCCTGAAATGGGGGCGGCGCTGGATACGGATTACATCACCGGGCTTGGCACGCTGAACGAGCAGATGCTGATCCTGGTGGATATCGAAAAGCTGATGAGCAGTGAAGAGATGCAGGTCATGGAACAGGCAAACTGATCAAATACAAGGGGAAAGGCGGTAACGGCATGAAAATCAAGAGCTTTAAAAATTGGAAGATCCTCAACAAGATACTGAGCATATCAATCACCACCATCGCGTTGCTGATACTTGGAGTAACTTTTTATCTGCTGCCATACATGGAGCACAATCTGCTGGCGGAAAAACAGTTAGCGACCAAGGGTGTTGTTGACGTGGTTTATGCGCTGCTGGAGGGGTATGAGGCGCAGGTGAAAGCCGGAACACTCCCGCTGGCGGAAGCCCAGAAGAGGGCTCTGGAGAGGGTTAAGACGATCCGGTATCACGGCAACGAATACTTCTGGATCAACGACCTGGAACCAAAGGTGCTAACCCATGGTGCAAACCAGGATCTGATCGGCAAGAATGTGGCCGATATCAAGGACCCCAACGGCAAGCAGATCTTCGTCGAATTTGTCAAGGTGGCGAAAGATAAGGGAGAAGGAATCGTCGAGTACCAATGGGCAAAGGCCGGGTCCACAAAACCTGTGGACAAAATCTCCTATATAAAGCTGATGAAGGAGTGGGGCTGGGTAGTCGGCAGCGGTATCTACGTCGATGATGTCAAAAAAGAGGTGGCAAAGACGCGCATCAAGATTCTCGGGGCTACAGCAGTGCTGGCCCTGGTGATCTTTGCTTTTGCCTGGCTGGTTGCCCGTCGGATCAAGGAAGCCCTGGACAGGGCCATCAGCGTGTCGGAACAAATCGCGGCCGGCGACCTGACCGTCAAGATCGAGATCGACAGCCAGGACGAGACCGGACACCTTTTGGGGTCATTGAAAGAGATGAATGAAGGGCTGGCGCGGATCGTTGGTGAAGTGCGCAGTGGCGCCGATTCTATCGCCACGGCCACCGAGCAGATTTCGGCCGGCAACGCCGACCTTTCACAGCGGACCGAAGAGCAGGCTTCGGCGCTCGAAGAAACCGCCTCCAGCATGGAGGAGCTGACTTCCACCGTCAAGCAGAACGCCGACAACGCCCAGCAGGCCAACCAGCTGGCGATCAGTGCCAGCGGAGTCGCGGTAAAAGGTGGCGACGTGATCAACAAGGTCGTGCGCACGATGGAATCGATTACCGACAGCTCCCGCAAGATTTCGGATATCATCGGTGTGATCGACGGCATCGCCTTCCAGACCAACATCCTTGCGCTGAATGCCGCCGTGGAAGCGGCCCGTGCCGGCGAGCAGGGTCGGGGTTTCGCCGTGGTTGCGGCCGAGGTTCGCAGCCTGGCCCAACGCAGTGCCGCCGCGGCCAAGGAGATCAAGGCGCTGATCGAGGATTCGGTCGGCAAGGTGCAGGATGGCAGCCGACTGGTGGAAGAGGCCGGGCATACGACCCAGGAGATCGTTACCAGCATCAAGCGGGTGACCGATATCATGGCCGAGATTTCAGCTGCTTCGCTGGAGCAGTCCAGCGGCATCGAACAGGTCAATACCGCCATCACCCAGATGGACGACGTCACCCAGCAGAATGCCGCCCTGGTCGAACAGGCCGCCGCTGCCGCCGAGTCGCTGGAGGAGCAGGCGCTGCAGCTGGTGCAGGTCGTGACGCGCTTCAAGCTGGAGGAGTCCCACCAGTCACAAAAAGTCTCGTCCGACAAGAAACCCCGCAGGATTCAGCCGCTACATCACGAGCTCCCGGGAAAGAAGGTCGGCCGGTTGGGCGTGGCCAAAAATCAGAAAAAGGGTGACTCTCTCAAGCTTTCAGCACCCAAAACATCCGAAGAGGATGAAGATTGGAAAGAATTTTGATGACTTGAACGTGGAGTATACTATTGCTGTTGCACATGGGGAGTTGTGAATGTCGGAGATAAACGCTGTTAAAAAACCGGCATTCGGAAACGAGTCCGGTGAAAGGGAACTGTACCTGTTCCCTTTCACCGATGACGATTTTCATCATATCAGAAGCCTGATATACCGGGTTGCGGGTATTTCCCTGGCTCCGTCCAAGAGGGATCTGGTCTACAGCCGTCTGGCCCGCCGCCTCAGAGCCCGGCAGATTGATTCATTCAGCGAGTATATCCGACTTCTGGAGAGTTGCGACAAGTTGGAGAGCGAGGAGTTCATCAACGCCCTCACTACCAATATGACCTCCTTCTTCCGGGAGGCCCACCATTTTCCGATCCTCTCGAAACACCTGGGCGCCATTCCCCGATCCAACCACGTCAATATCTGGACATGCGCCTCCTCCAGTGGCGAAGAACCCTATTCGATTGCCATGACGGTAGTGGAACAGTATAAGAGCTTCAACGCACCGGTCAGAATTCTGGCTACCGACATCGATACTAATGTTCTGGAGAAGGCCAAACGTGGTGTCTATTCGCTGGACCAGCTCCAGAAGGTTTCTCCTGAGCAGCTCAAGCGCTTTTTTCTGAAAGGTGACGGCAAAAACGCGGGCTTCGCAAAAGTCAGGCCCGAACTCAAACAGATGATTACCTTCCGGCGATTCAACCTGCTGGATGAACAGTGGGGTATTAATGAGAAGTTCGATGTGATATTTTGCAGGAACGTGATGATCTATTTCGATAAGGAAACCCAGTACCGGATTTTGAAAAAAATGCAGCCCTGCCTGCATCCGCACGGTTTGTTCTTTGCCGGTCATTCCGAAAGCTTTCATCATGCGGCCGACCTGTTCAAGGTCTGTGGTAAAACGGTTTATTCTCCGAAGAATTAAGCGATATGCACCGGGGGAGATATTTTTCGACCAGCAGTTATTTTGACCGCCTTTCCGATTCAACGGCGATCAAGATCCTTCCCGGGCAGTATCATGCAACCGCTGACGGCACTGTCATCACCACCGTATTGGGGTCATGCGTATCGGTATGCCTCTATGACACTATCAGCGGAGTAGGTGGAATGAATCATTACATGTTGCCGGGTGATAGCGGAGAGCTTGGCAGGATCTCCTTCGGTTCGGCGCGTTACGGAACCCACGCGATGAAACTGTTGATCGAACATGTGCTTCAGCTGGGAGCGGAGCGCTCGCGACTTGAGGCAAAGATTTTCGGAGCCGGCAAGGTGATGGACGGCATGAGTGATGTGGGGCGGCAGAATGCCGATTTTGCCGTGCGTTACCTGTCGGAACGGAAAATAAGAATTACCGCGATCGATGTGGGCGACATATACCCCAGGAAAATCTGCTTTTATCCGGCTTCCGGCCAGGTCTTCGTCAAGCGGATTAAAACTCAGGCACTTTCTCCGGAACTATTGCAGACACTCTTTACTAAATGATGCCAACAGCGAGAACGCCACTCATGCAATAACGGGATATCGATATGTCAATCAAGGTTCTTATCATAGACGATTCAGCGCTAATTCGGAGTCTTTTGACCGAAATCATCAACAAACAGCCGGATATGGAGGTGGTCGGGACCGCTCCCGACCCGCTGGTTGCCAGGGAAAAGATCAAGGCGCTCAACCCGGACGTGTTGACACTGGATGTGGAGATGCCGAAGATGGATGGCCTGGCGTTTCTGGAGAAGCTGATGCGTCTGCGTCCGATGCCGGTGGTGATGGTGTCTTCGCTGACGGAGAAGAGCTCATCGATTACCCTGCATGCCCTGGAGTTGGGAGCGTTTGATTTTGTTACCAAGCCCAAGATCGACATTCGCAACGGCCTGCAGGATTATGCCGTGGAACTGACCGACAAGATCCGTGGAGCGGCCAGGGCGCGTATGCGGCGACCGGCAACGATCAGCGCAGCACATATTACAGTCGAACAAAAAAACAGTGCCGACGTTGTTCTGGCCGCCGAGCACCGAACTTTTTCCACTACCGAGAAGGTCATCATACTCGGCGCTTCCACCGGAGGCACCGAGGCTTTGAAAACTCTTCTGGTGGATATGCCCGCCGATTGTCCGGCTGTCCTGATCACCCAGCATATGCCGGAAACGTTTACCAAGACCTTTGCAAAGCGACTCGACAGTCTCTGCAGAATAGCGGTCAAGGAAGCCGAACATGGCGAAAGGGTTTTGCCGGGGCACGGTTACCTGGCTCCCGGTAATCGCCACCTGCTTTTGAAGAGGAGCGGCGCAAATTATATTGCTGAACTTTCGGATGGTCCACCGGTGAGTCGTCACCGGCCATCGGTTGATGTACTGTTCCGTTCGGCCGCCAACTGCGCCGGCAAAAACGCGATCGGAATCATCATGACCGGCATGGGTGATGACGGCGCCGCAGGCATGCTGGAAATGCACCAGGCCGGAGCCTATACCCTGGCTCAGGATGAGGAGAGCTGCGTGGTTTTCGGCATGCCGAAAGAAGCGATTGCCCGTGGTGGAGTTGACGAGGTGGTTCCGCTTCAGGATATGTCCAGGCGGCTGTCGGTCTGGTTGTCGTCCCAGGGCAAACGGGGCTTCAGGGTGTGAAGGGATTGTCAGCAGGAAGTGAGTAGCTTGGGAGTCGTAATGTCATCGGACTATTACAACAAAATCAGATTAAGATTCATGCTATCGGTTTCCGGTGTGTTGCTGGTGCTGGCGGGACTTTTTTGCTGGAACAGCATACGTGAATACCGGCTTGTGATTCACGATGCCGAAAAGCGATCTTCCAGTTATGCCGGCGCTCTCAAGGAACACGCCGAGCGTGTTTTTGCGCAGTCGGACAATACACTCAATCAACTGGCCGCGGAGATAGAAGGAAACGGCGGTACCCAATACTCCCAGCAACCACGTTTCCATAAGCTGCTCAGAAAAAGTGTAAATGACAGTTCAAGCTTCAATTCCGTGTTCGTGATTGACGAGCATGGCAAGGTCGTAGCCCATTCCCAGGAATACCGCACGAAGAGCATCGACCTGTCGGATCGGGATTATTTTGTCCATCATCGTGATAACCCCACTTCCGGGCTGTTCATTTCAAAACCGTACAAGAGCCGAATCGACGGCAGATGGCGTTTCAACTTTTCCCGTCCGCTGAGAAACGGGGCCGGCCGCTTCATCGGGCTGATTGCAGTGGGATTTGATGTCGGCTACTTTCAAAAATTTTATAAAACCATCGATGTCGGCAAGAAGGGCCGCATCCTGCTCTCCACGCTTGTCAGCGATGTGCTCGTAGTTGAGCCGTTTTCCGAAAAGGTTTTTCTTGCCGATTTCAAACAGGCGCTTGTTTTTAAAAAATACCTGGGCAGGGCATCTTCCGGCACGTTTCATACCGATACTTCACCGATTGATAAAACCGCGCGAATTGTCTCCTACAGTAAGCTGTCCGCTTTGCCGGTGGTTTCCATAGTCTCTTTCGACAAGGACGAGGTCGTGGCTCCATGGCTCGGCACTCTCTATACGCAGGGGGGCATTGCCGCGCTGCTGGTCGCTCTGGCTGCGCTGCTTTCGTTCCTCTTTCTCCGTCAACTCCGGCGCCTCGAATCATCCTCGATCAAGCTTGAGGAACAGCAGGAACAACTGTCCGCCAAAGCCGACAGGATCATGACCGCAGTCAAGGAATGGCAGGGTACCTTCGATGCCGTTGAAGATGCGATCATGATTTTTGATATGGATCGCCGGATTATCAGTGCCAACAAGGCCGTGCAGGCGGTTTTCGGTATTTTGCCCGGGGATGTGATCGGTCAGAACTGCTGTCAGGCAATTTACGGCAAGATTATGCCGCCCGTAGACTGCCCGTTCGAAATCATGTTGAAAACCGGCAAACGCGCTTCCGTTCAGACCAACATGCATAACAGGTGGTATGAAATCGCGGTTGATCCGATTTTTTCCGAAGCCGGAGAGATCATCAAGGCGGTATATATCGTCAAAAATATTGATGATCTGAAAAAAGCCGAACAGGGTGGTCAGAATCGTGCCGAGATCCTGGAACGAATTGCCCGCGGCGAGCCTCTGTCCCGATTGCTCGCTTTCATTTGCACCGCCATCGAAGCGGAGAGTCCGGGCGCATTATGTTCGATCATGCTGGTTGATGATGACGGCTTGCGCCTGCTGCATGGCGCTGCGCCCAACCTGCCGGATTCCTACAATGCCGCTGTCAACCGCACCAGGATCGGCGAAGGGATTGGCTCTTGCGGCACTGCCGCGTTCCGCAAGGAGCGGGTCGTGGTCGAGGATATCGATGTCCATCCCTTCTGGAGCGGGTTCAGTCCGGCGCGGGAGGCGGGACTCCGCTCGTGCTGGTCGGAGCCGATCCTTTCCGCCGCCGGTGAGCTGCTGGGGACTTTTGCGATTTACCATCTCCGGCCGGCGACCCCGGGAACGGCTGAAATCAGTCTGATTGAACAGGCCTCGGCCTTTGCCGGCATTGCCATCGAGCGGAGCAGAAACGAGGTTGAACGGGAAGAGTTGGAGCACCGCTTGAGCCAGTCGCAGAAGATGGAGGCGATCGGCCACCTGGCCGGAGGGGTGGCCCACGATTTCAACAACCTGCTGACACCTATTATCATCTATGCCGACATGCTCAAAAGGGCGTTGCCGAATGACGAAAAGCTGCTTTCCAGAGTCGATGGCATCATCGGAGCCTCCCACAAGGCGCGTGACCTGACCCAGCAACTGCTCAGCTTCGGTCGTAAACAGGTGATGCAGATGCAGGTGATCGATTTGAACGACGCCATTTCATCGTTTTACGCCATTTTGCGACGGACACTGCGCGAAAGCATCGATATCAATCTGCGGCTTTCCTCGCAGACCGCTGTCATCCGCGCCGATCGCTCAAAGCTCGATCAGGTGATCCTCAATCTGGCCATCAACGCCCAGGATGCCATCGGCGACACCGGCGAGATCGTTATAGAAACCGGACAGGTGATGATCGACGACGAATATGCCCGGCTGCATCCGGGCATGCGGGCCGGAGATTATATCCTTTTGTCGTTCAGCGACAACGGATGCGGCATGAACGATGAGACCTTGAGACACATCTTCGAGCCGTTTTTTACCACCAAACCGGTCGGGCACGGAACCGGACTCGGCCTGGCCAACGTGTACGGCATCGTCAAGCAGCATAACGGATACATCGCCGCGGTCAGCAAGGAAGATAGCGGCACAATTTTCAAGATTTACTTCCCGCTGGTGGATGAGCAGCCGGGACGTGCCGACGTTATTCTAGCCGGTCCGGCTTCCGATTATAGCGGTAGCGAAACAATCCTGCTGGTAGAGGATAACGAAATGGTGCGCGGCATGACGGCCGAGTTGCTGGAAGGGCTTGGTTACAGGGTTTATGTCGGGGCTCATCCGGAAGAGGCCCTGGAACTTGTCAGGCGGATCCCGGAAAAAATCGACCTGCTGATAACCGATGTGGTCATGCCGGGCATGAACGGCCAGCAGCTTTTCGAACGCATCAGCGCCGAGCGGCCTGAAATCGACAGGGTTCTGTACATGTCGGGCTATACCAACAACATCATCGTGAACGCCGGCGCGTTGGAAGAGGGAATCCATTTCCTGCAGAAACCGTTCACCCTGGACGCGTTGATGGCCAAGGTCAGGGGCCTGCTGGCATTGGGCGGTTCAATTTAATGCGGCAAAACCAACATTGATGGAATCATGAAGGATCGGCAAGATGAAGCCTGTTACCAAATACATTCTGGCAAGTTCCCTGATCGCGATACTGAGCATCACGCTGTTCGGTTTTTACTCTCTTGATCGCTATCATGACAGTGAAGCAACGCACGAGCGCGAGAGGCTGGAAATCAGCATCCAAACGTTCTGGCAGCTGCTTGCGGCCAAGGGAGAGGATTACCGGGTCGTCGATGGAACATTGCTGGCCGGTGATTATGCGGTCAATGGCAACTCCGAGCTGCCGGACAAGATTCAGGCGATCTTTGGCGGGGTGGCCACGATCTTCATGGGCGACGAACGGGTCTCGACCAACGTGCTGGATGCCGAAGGGAAGCGGGCTCTGGGGAGCAGGCTGGTGGGGGCGGCCCACGACTCCATTTTCAAACAGGGGGTCTCCTATCGCGGCGCAACTACCATCCTCGGTTCTCCCTATCTGACCGCCTACGACCCGATCCGGAATCGAAAGGGCGAGATTATCGGCGTTCTTTTTGTCGGGATCAAGGAGGGGGAATTCCTGACCCGCCTGCATGTGATGAAAATGCACCTGACTCTGGTGCTGTCTGGTATCGTGGCCGGTTCCGTGCTGTTGTTGACCCTTTTGGGGCTGGCGATGAGGCGGATTGAAGCCGATAATGAAAATCAGGGCCGGTTTCAGCAGACGCTTCTGGATACAATTCCGACCCCGGTCTTTTTCAAGGATGCCAGCTGCCGTTATCTCGGCTGCAACAAGGCCTTTGAAGCGTATGTAGGCTTCAGCCGGGAGCAATTGATCGGCAAGACGCCCCATGATCTCTGGCCGATGGAGTTGGCTGACCTCTATCAGCAGCAGGACCTGGCCCTGCTTGAGAATCCTGGCATGCAAGCCTACGAGACCGTTGTCAGGTATGCCGACGGCACATTGCGCGACGCCATTTTCAACAAGGCCACTTTCAACGAGAGCCATGGCGCCGTGGGTGGGTTGGTAGGTGTCGTGATTGACATCACCGAGCGCAAGAAAGCCGAGGTTGCACTGGAATTTCGGAACCTGCTGCTGTCCACACAGCAGGAAGCTTCGATAGACGGGATTCTGGTTGTTGATGAAAACGCCAGAATACTGTCGTTCAATCGCCGCTTCGTCGAGATCATGGGGCTTCCGCCACACCTGGCGGAGTCGAAAGACGATGAGCCGGTACTGGAGTATGTGACGGGTCGCATGGTCGATCCCAAAGGTTTTCTGGAGAAGGTCCGATACCTGTACCAGAATCGCCAGGAGAGTTGCCGTGATGAACTTGCCCTGTTGGACGGAAAGACCCTGGACCGTTATACAGTGTCGTTGATCGGCGCAGACGGCCGTTATTACGGGCGGCTCTGGTCGTTTCGGGACATTACCGAACGCAAGGTGGCCGAAGAGGAAGCGAAAAGCGCTTACCAGCAGTTGCTGGACATTGTCGAGTTCCTGCCGGACGCTACTTTTGTTGTGGACCGGGAAAAACGGGTGATCGCCTGGAACCGGGCCATGGAAAACATGACCGGACTGAAAAAGCAAGATGTGATGGGCAACGGCAATCACATCTATTCGATTCCATTCTATGGAGAACCCAGACCGATTCTGATTGACCTGATTGACGAGGATCTGGATGTGATAAGCCGCGATTACACAACCATCAAAAGAGAGGGGGCAACCCTTTCGGCGGAAGCGCGCGTTCCGGCGTTCCGCAATGGAGAGACCCGCTACTTCTGGGGTACCGCCACGCCGCTGTTTGACAAGTCCGGCAACCGGGTCGGCGGTATCGAGTCTATCCGTGATATTACCGAAAATCGCCGTGCGGAGCACGAAAAGTCCCGTATGGAGGCGCAACTCCACCATGCGCGCATGATGGAGTCTTTCATGGTCAGACTTGGACATGACCTGAAAACTCCGCTCACACCTCTGTTTGCTCTCCTGCCGCTGGTCAGGCAACGGGTCGCCGATCCCAATCTTAAAAAGATGCTGGATATCTGCTGCAGGAACATCAGCTCCATCAAGGAACTGACCGATAAAACCAGGATGCTCGTCAAGCTTTCGAACGATATCAGGCCGTATGAAGTAGAATCCATCCCGCTTTATTCAGCGGTTAATGAATGCCTGGCTGCTAGAGCCGGTCTGCTTGCCGACAAGAATATCGATTGCCGAAATGAAATTGACCCAGCGCTTGTGGTTCAGGTCGTGCCGGACCAGATAAACGAACTGTTTGCCAATCTGATCTCGAATGCCGCGTACTATTCGCCGGATAACGGACTTGTCCGGATTAGCGCTGAACAGTGCGACGAAACCATAACCGTTTCCATAACCGATAATGGTATCGGTATTGCCCCGGATCATCTGGAGCTGATCTTCGACGAGTTTTTCAAGGTGGATGAATCCCGTCATAACCTTGAAGCATCCGGTCTCGGTCTCTCGATTTGCAAGCGGATCGTTCAGAATCACAACGGCAGAATCTGGGCCGAAAGCGCCGGGCTGGGGCAGGGTACCAGTATTTTGTTCACAATTAATCAACAGTTTGCCAGTATCGGTATTGGCGAAAAGGAGATGATCTCTAATGGATAGCAGGATAATGATTGTAGATGATGAGGATATGATCAGGGAAGCGGTCGAGATTCTGCTGGAGACTGAGGGGATGGATATTGTCACCGCCGCCGGTGGAGAAGAGTGCCTGCGTCACCTGAAGTCCGGCTTCACCGGGGTGATCCTGATGGACATCATGATGCCCGGGATGGATGGCTGGGACACGATCCGCAAGATCGTGGAACAGGGACTCTACGAAGGCAATGTCATCGTGATGCTGACGGCGATGGACACTCCGGATGAAAAGATGGAGGGGCTGCAGGAGTATGTCACCGATTATATAACCAAACCTTTCAATGCCGACAACCTGCTGGATTCTCTCCGCTATTACCGGAGTCTCCTGAAAACGGAGAACGACAGGGCATGACCGCAAATAATATTGTAATGATCGGGGTCTCGACCGGCGGTCCGATCGCTCTCAAGCGCCTGTTTGCCGATCTGCCTCCGTTGAATGCGGCCCTGGTGATCGTTCTGCACATTCCAACCGGAATGGACTACCGCATAGCAAGAAGTCTTGGCGATTTGGCCTCGATGCCGGTCACCTTGGCGGAGGATGGAGAGTATCTCCACAGTGGCCGGATTTACCTGGCCCCGGGAGGGTATCACCTCACCCTGGAAGGGAACAGCCGCATAATCCTGACGGAAGGCCCACGGGTCAATTTTGTCCAGCCTTCCGTTGACGTGGCGATGCAATCATTGCTCAAGCCGTTGAGGCGAAAACGTATAATCGGAGTGATACTGACCGGCATGGGCAAGGATGGCGCGGAGGGGGTCCGGCATATCAAGGCGATCGGAGGGGTGAACATCGCCCAGGATCAGGAGTCGTCGGCAATCTACGGCATGCCCAAGGCCGCTCTGGAAACCGGATCGGTGGATTTTGTGTTTCCTCCCGATAAAATCGGCCAAAAACTGGTGGAACTGCTTTCCGGCCCGGCAAATAATTTGTCCGAGGGCTGATATTCAAAGGCCACCCTCTTTAAGTATGTGATTAGTCTGTTATCATTCAGTGACAGCAAGCTTTCTCAGAATGTCCGTAAGGCCCGGTTTCCAGTCTGTTGCGCCATAACCTGATTTGTTTTTCCAAGGAGGCTGCCATGAGTTTCAGAACCAAGTTGTTACTGTTTGTTTTTGTAGGTGTGTTTGCGGCTCTTACCGCTCTTTCAGGCATAGCTGTCTACCGGATGCAGCTCCTTTCGGACGTTTCTCTGGCAAATCAGAAAAAGGCTCTGCTGGATGACTATGATGCCCTGGTCAAGAGCCAGGTGCACACCGTGGTCAGTCTGATTGCCACTGTCGAAGAGCGTTCCCGCAAGGGTGAAATCTCCGCCGATGAAGCCAGGAAGCAGGCCGCCGATCTGGTCCGTCAGTTGCGATATCAGAAGGATAACTATTTCTGGATCGATACGGTTGACGGCGTGAACGTGGTCATGCTGGGAAAACCGTCCGAAGGGAAAAGCAGGCTGGATATCAAGGATCAAAAGGGTAAATTCCTGATCAGGGAGATCATCGAGAACGGCCGCAGGGAAGGCGGCGGTTACACCGATTACTGGTTTCCCAAGGCGGGCAGCGACACGCCGATGCCGAAGCGGAGTTACTCGCTGGAGTTCAAACCCTGGGGATGGGTGGTGGGTACCGGCAACTATGTCGATGATATCGACAAGATCATGGACGAACACAAAAACACAGCCCGGAGGTCGTTCGTCGCCAATATCGCATTTTTCGCGGCATCGGCCGTCGTGATCATCCTGGGTTGCCTTGGTTTTGCTTTCTGGTTTGCCAATGACATCACCCGCAAAATCGGCGGAGATCCGCTCTACGCGGTCGAAGTGGTTGAAAAGGTTGCCGGCGGTGATTTGGGTGTCGGTATTGTAATTCAGGGGAATTACCCCGGCAGCCTGCTGCAGTCGATCAGGAACCTGGTGGCAAGTCAGCGCCGCATGATGGAAAAGATCAAGGAGTCCGCCGAGAGTCTGGCTTCGGCTTCCATGGAGCTCAGGGCCACGTCCGATACCATGTCGCATACGACGGAGGATATCGTCTCGCAGGCAAGCACCGTGGCAACGGCGGGCGAAGAAATGTCGGCTACATCGGGAGATATCGCTTCGAATTGCATCTCCGCTGCGGAAAATGCCGGACGCGCCTCCGAAATGGCCAAAGATGGCGCCGCGGTCGTGATGGGAACGGTCAGGGGGATGGAGCGAATCGCCGGCCGTGTCAGGGAAACCGCCGCATCGGTTGACGCGCTGGGTAGCAGTTCGGTACAGATCGGGAATATCATCGGGACGATCGAGGATATAGCCGACCAGACCAATCTGCTGGCGCTGAATGCCGCCATCGAAGCTGCCCGGGCCGGCGAACAGGGGCGCGGATTCGCCGTTGTCGCCGATGAAGTCCGGGCGTTGGCCGAACGCACCACCAGGGCCACCAAGGAAATCGCTGCGATGATCAAGGGCATTCAGAGTGAAACACGAACGGCGGTGGCTTCAATGGAGGAGGGTGTCCAGGAGGTGGCCAAGGGGAGTTCCGAAGCGGTGAAGTCGGGAGAGGCGCTGGGAAACATACTGAGCCAGATCAACGAAGTTACGGCCCAGATCAACCAGATTGCCACCGCGGCAGAGGAACAGACTGCAACCACCCGCGAAATCAGCAACAATGTTCACATGATCAACGAGGCGGTGTCCGGCAGTGCGCGGGGCGTTCAGGAACTCTCCCTGGCGGCGGGCAGCCTGTCAACACTGGCCGAGGAACTCAAGGAAATGGTCGCCTATTACAGACTCTAACCCTTGCCATCAACAAAACTGATCCGGAGAAACAATTATGCCGCTCCGTTATGCCGCCGAACAGATTGAACAGCATAAAAAGGCCCTGGTTGATATTCTGGATACGCTACCCTCGATCATCGTCAGGGTTGACCGAGATGGGTGCGTCGATCTCGTCAACAGGCGCTTCGAGCTGTTCAGCGGCGTTTCAGCCGGCAACGCGCTGGGGATGCGGATCGTGTCGCTGATACCGCAGTTCGCCGATCAGCTTGAAAAGGTTGACCAGGTTATCGACAGCCAGGCGCCGATGGAATTTGACAAGCTTCTTTGTCGCAAAGGCAGCCAGCTGTCGTATTACTCGCTGGAAATCTATCCGCTCAAATCCGAAGGCTCGGCAATGGCGGTCATCCGTATCGACGACATTACCGAGCATGTCCGTATTGAAGAGATCATGGCCCATACCGAGAAGATGATCATGGTTGGCGGCCTGGCTGCGGGCATGGCCCATGAAATAAACAATCCGCTGGGCGCCATCATGCAGAACGCGCAGAACATCGAACGTCGCGTATCGTCCGGCATTCCGGCTAACCTTACAGCGGCCGGCGAGGTTGGTGTCAACCTGGAACTGGTACGGGCCTACCTGGAGAAACGCGGCATATTCGAGTTTATCAGCCATATCCGCACCGCCGGCGCGCGCGCATCCAATATCATCAACAATATGCTTCACTTCAGCCGGAGGAGCGAGCCGCAGATCGAATCGGTCGATCTGTCCGAAATGCTTGACCGGACTCTGGAGCTGGTCGCCAGCGACTATGATATGAAGAAGATTTACGATTTCCGTAATATCGACCTGGTCAGGGAGTATGCCCACGACATGCCGCCGATCAGCATGGTGGTTCAGGAGATGGAGCAGGTTTTCATGAATATCCTCAAGAATGCCGCCCAGGCCCTGTCCGGATCGGGGAAAGATGAACCGCCCCGTATTACGTTGAGGACGTGCCTGGCTCAGGGCATGGCCGTGATCGAGATCGATGATAACGGCCCGGGTATCGATGACGCTATCCGTCTGCGCATTTTCGAGCCGTTCTTTTCGACCAAGGAGGTTGGTGTGGGCACCGGCCTGGGATTGTCGGTGGCCTATGCCATAGTAACCAAAGGACATCATGGCACACTCAAGGTCCGCTCAAAACCAGGCCAGGGTACCTGTTTTACGATCGAACTTCCGGCTTTGGAGGCGTGTTGATGAACTATTCCGAGATATCCATACTGCTGGTTGACGACGACGAAATGATCCGCAACTGTATCTGCGCCTTTCTGGAAGACGAGGGCTTCATGGTCCACCAGGCTTCCAGTGGAGAAGAGGCGCTGGATTCGATTGTCGCGATAAATCCCACCGTTTGCATTTCCGATATGCGTCTGGCCGGGATGGACGGCGAGACATTCATCCGCCGGGCCTACCTGCTCTGTCCCGCGACCGCTTACCTGCTGCACACCGGCATGGATTATCATCTTTCAGACGAGTTGCGCACCATCGGAATGACTGCGGCCGATGTCCTGCAAAAGCCGATTCATGAGCTTTCCACACTTACCAGAAGAATAGCAATAATCGCCTCGGCTGGAGGCAAAATCGGATGAGCGCACTTGAAAACAGCCCGGTTCTGCTGACCATTGATGATGAAGAGGCGATACGCGACAGCGTGGCGGCCTATTTCGAGGATAGCGGTTTTACCGTGATCCAGGCCTGTGACGGCCGCGACGGGATCGACAAAATCACCAGCATGCGTCCGGATATCGTGATCACCGATCTGCGCATGCCGGTAGTGGATGGCCTGGAGGTCGTGGATGCGGTTTGCCGGATGGATGACAACCTGCCGGTAATCGTTCTGTCCGGCACCGGCGTTCTGGACGATGTGATTCAGGCTTTGCGGCGTGGCGCCTGGGACTATCTGGCCAAGCCGGTCAAGGATCTGGTCGCTTTGGAACTGGTTATCAACCGCTGCCTGGAACGCGCCAGGCTGATCAGGGAAAACCGCGATTACCATGAAAATCTGGAACAGCTCGTCGTACAGCGCACCGCCGAACTGCGCAAGCTGACAACCGCGGTGGAGCAGAGCGCCAATAGTGTGATCATCACCAATGCGGACGGCATCATAGAGTATGTGAACCCCAAGTTTACCGCCGTATCCGGGTACACCACGGAGGAAGCGGTCGGGAATACCCCGCGCCTGCTGAAATCCGGCCGGCAGAACGACGACTATTATGCCGAGATGTGGAAAACCATCAGGTCCGGGCAGGAGTGGCAGGGAGAATTTTGCAACAGGGCCAAGGACGGCCGGCAGTTCTGGGAGCTTTGCAGTATCGCGCCGATCAAAGACGAGTCCGGCGTGATAACCCACTTTGTGGGGATCAAGGAAGATATCAGCGAACATAAACGCCATGAGGAACAGCTCTACTACCAGGCCAATTTTGACGGGTTGACCGGGTTGCCCAATCGCAATTATTTCCAGAAATATCTGACATTGCAGCTTGAATTGATAAATCGTGAAAATCAGCAGCTGGCGCTGTTGGTGCTGGATATAGACAACCTGAAATTCGTCAACGATACCTTCGGGCATGAATTCGGCGACCTTCTGCTGAAGGAGATAGCGCGCCGGCTGGAAATGTCCGGTGGCCTGGGCAGCTTCATATCCCGCTTCGTAGGTGACGAATTTATCATCGTTCTTCCGCCGACAACGGAAGCCGGCCAGGCCGTCCTATTTGCGGAGAAGATACACAGTGCCATGAACGAGGCTTTTGTGATCAAGGGCTCTGAAATCATGTCAACCGCCAGTATCGGAGTGGCGGTATATCCAGAGGACGGGACATCTGTCGAAAGTCTGCTGAAAAACGCCGAAGCGGCCATGTATCAAGCCAAAAAGGATAGCAAAAATGCGGTATGTTTCTATACCAGCGAACTTAATTTCCAACTTGAACAGCGCTTTGCCATGGAATCAAAGCTTTACAAGGCGCTGGAGCGTGATGAATTCAGCCTGCTGTACCAGCCGCAAATAGGTCTGCCCGACGGCGGCATCATCGGCATGGAGGCGCTGTTGCGCTGGACACCCAAAGGTGAGGAGGTGGTCTCTCCCATCCAGTTCATTCCGCTTTTGGAGGAGACCGGCCTGATCGTTGCCGTGGGGGAGTGGGTTCTGTGGAAGGCCTGCACACAGGCGGCAACATGGCGGAAGCAAGGATTGCCGCCGATGCGGATGTCAGTCAATATTTCGGCGTTGCAGTTCATGCGTAGCGATCTGGACGAAACAGTCAAACGCGTACTGGATGTCACCGGATATGATCCCGGTTATCTCTGCCTGGAACTGACCGAGAGCATGATTATGATCGACAGCATGCGCACCATGGAAAAGCTTACCGCGCTGACCGAAATCGGCATAACGCTTTCACTGGATGATTTCGGCACCGGTTATTCGTCGCTGGAATACCTGGGGCGTCTGCCGATCCAGGAGTTGAAGATCGACCAGTCTTTCGTACGGCGGATGCTGACCACAAAAAACGACGCGGCAGTGGTCAACACGATCATCGCGATGGGGCGGGGGTTGGAAATGGAGCTGGTGGCGGAAGGGGTTGAAACCGAAGAACAACTTGCATATCTGGCGGAAAAAGGCTGCACGGTTATTCAGGGCTATTATTTCAGCAGGCCGTTGGCCGCCGATGATTTTGAACGGTATTGCATGGAGCAAAAATGTTGAGTTGTTGCCGGATCGGCATATTTTATCTGTGTAATTTTATGCGGATGTGATAATTATGTAATAACAATTAATAAATGCAAATGTTGTTCGGGATCAGTATATGCCTGCAGACCACCATAATCGGATCAGGCGTCGCTTTTTTGTTGCAGCGGTAATTATTCTGCCAGTTGTGGCTGTTCTGTTCTGCCGTAACAGCCCGAATGAATGCAAACTGGCCATATCCAATTCCATTGCCGGACTCCTGGCACTACTCACGGTCGCTCTGTCGTTTTTGTTCCTTCGCCAGCTTCGAAACATCAGAAATTCCAACCTCCAGATGGACTCGCAACAACTGGAACTGCAGCTTAAAGCTGAAATGATCGATTCGGTCACCGACGTTATCATCCTGGTGGATGAAAAAGGTTGTCTGGTCCAGTTCAATAATGCCCTGTGCAATATTACCGGTCACAGTCGGCAGCAGTTGGAGTCCTTCAAAATCCAGGATTTCATGCCGGTTGAAAACGGAACTCTGGTGGAAGAACGCATTCAACATGTCCTTGAGAAAGGCGACGTGCTCTTTGAGTCGGTCTATCTGCACTCGTCGGGAAGACGAATTCCGGTCGAGTGGCGCACCAGATCGGTCGAAATCGGACAGCGTCGTCTTGTTCTCAGTGTCTTACGCGATATAAGCGACCGCAAGGATTTTGAACAAAAACTTAAGGTCGTGGCGTCTGAGTGGCGTGATACCTTTGATGCAATCGAGGATGCGGTCTGGCTTCTGGATATGGATCGAAAGGTGCTGCGCGCCAACAAGGCCACTCTGAGCATATTCGGGAAAGTCCCACAGGATGTTATCGGACTTGATTGCTGTGAAGTCGGCCATAATAAATTGTCAACTTTCGGGTCATGCCCGTTTGAGCGGATGGTACAGACCGGGAAACGGGCTTCGATGCAGGTCGTTGTCGGATCAAATTGGTTTGAAGTCTCGGTCGATCCGGTTTTTGACGAGAATGGCGAGATCGTCAAGGCGGTGCATGTAGTCAAGGATATTAATGAATTGAAGAAGGCGGAGTTGCGGGAGCAGGTCCGCTCCGAAATCATGGAGAGAATCGCCCGGGGGGAACCGTTACCCGAACTACTTTCGTTTATCGCCAAATCCATCGAAAAGGAACGACCGGGAGCGCTCTGTTCAATCCTGCTGGCCGTGGATGAAGGGCGTCGTCTGGTGACCGGCGCGGCTCCCAGCCTGCCGGAAGCGTACAATGTTGCGACCGGTCGCATCAGGATCGCGGAGGGGGTCGGCTCATGCGGCACGGCTGCTTTTCGCCGTGAACGGATCGTCGTGGAAGATATAGCCGGGCACCCGTTCTGGAAAGGATTCACTCCGGCTCAAGACGCCGGCCTGCGTTCCTGCTGGTCGGAGCCTATAATCTCCTCCACCGGTTTGCTTTTGGGTACTTTTGCAGTTTACCACAGGGAACCGGCTACCCCGGGTGAAGAAGAGATCAAGGTGATCGAGCTGGCTGCTTCTTATGCCGGAATTGCAATAGAACGGAGCAGGAACGAGTCTGAGCGCAACGAACTGGAACAGCAACTGAGCCAGTCCCAGAAGATGGAGGCGATCGGTCATCTGGCGGGTGGGGTTGCTCACGATTTCAACAATCTGCTGACTCCGATCATCATCTATGCCGATATGTTGAAGCGTGTTTTGCCTGACGACGAAAATCTTCGCATCAAGATTGACGGCATAGTCAAGGCTGCCGGAAAAGCACGGGAGCTGACCCATCAATTACTGAGCTTCAGCCGCAAGCAGGTAATGCAGATGCAGTCCGTCAATCTGAATGAAATCATCACTTCTTTCAGCTCAATCATGCACCGTACTCTGCGGGAAAGCGTCGAAATCAATCTGCAACTCTCTTCGCAGGCCGCGATCGTACTGGCCGATCGCTCCAAGATTGAACAGGTGATTCTCAACCTGGCCATCAACGCTCAGGATGCAATTGCCGAGACCGGCCGTATCACGATCGAAACCGGTCAGGTGATGATCGACGATGAATATGCGCACCTGCATCCCGGCGTGAGCACCGGCAATTTTATTCTGTTGTCATTTAGCGACAATGGCAGCGGCATGAATGATGAAACCCTGAAACATATCTTTGAGCCGTTTTACACCACCAAGCAGGTCGGTCACGGCACCGGGCTCGGATTGGCCAACGTCTACGGCATTGTCAAGCAGCACAACGGTTTTATTTCGGTTCAGAGCAGGATCGGACGCGGAACCACCTTCAAGATCTATCTGCCGTTGTGCAGCAATGTGCCCGAACTCGGCTATTCCCACAGGGAGGTTGCCGCGACGACTCATGGCGGTAGCGAGGTTATACTGCTGGTCGAGGACAACGAGATGGTGCGGGTGATGACGACCGATCTGCTGCAGGGGCTGGGCTACCGGGTGTATGTCGAAGGTCATCCCGAACAGGCGCTGGAACTGGCCAGGCAAATTCCGGAGAAAATCGACCTGCTGATAAGCGACGTGGTGATGCCCGGCATGAACGGCCAGCAGCTTTTCGAACGCCTCAACGTAGAGCGCCCTGATATCGACAAGGTGCTGTACATGTCGGGCTATGCCAATAGTGTCATCGTGGAAAACGGCACATTGGAAGAGGGACCCATGTTTCTTCAGAAACCGTTCACCGTTGATATGCTGATGGAAAAAATCAACGCCTTGTTGCATCCGTCGGAGTGATGACAGAGATATTGTTCAGAGCTTTGTCTGGAATATTTCCACAGCTTCACAGTCCCATCAGGAGGAGCCTCATGCAATCGTCACAATATCGTCGTGTGCTGGATGCCACCGGACTCAAATGCCCTCAGCCGGTACTGAAGCTGTCGGTGATATCACCGGATATGAAACCGGGAGATCTTCTGGAGATAATCGGCGATTGCCCCACTTTTGAAAAGGACATCACGGCCTGGTGCCTTCGTCTGAAGAAGACGCTGCTGTCCATGCGTGATGACGGCGGCTACCGCAAACACGCCTTGATCCGGTTTTAGCGGATATCTGGTTGACGAGGGAAAAACGCATGGCAGAAAATGGAATGTCACCTCCAAAATGCATTCTTTTCGATCAGTATTTGGCACATTCAACATCTGAGCGGTTCCTGCCGTTGCAGGCGCGATGCGCCGGAAGCCCACCATCCGACCCGATCAGGCTGTATTCGTTGTGCCTGGATTGCGACCTGCTGCACAGGCATGGCGACCGGGCGCTCTTTGCGCAAATAGCTTCCAGTCTTGCGGATTGTCACGCGGAAACCGTCAACAGGAAATTCTCGGTAAAGGCCGATTGTGCGGCTGTTCAGCGGATGCTGGAGCTTATTTCAATAGGGGATCCGGATGCGCGGCTCGTCCTGCCCGGTGATTCGGATGAGTTTCGTCCGCTTGTGCATTTATTGAACCAGGTTGCAGATTTCATGAAGGATCTGATTGAGGAGAGCCATGAAACGGCCATCGGATTGTGTGAGCATTATGAAACATTGCTTCTTCTGGCAGGTGGCGATCTTGGCGTCCGGGCCAGCATAAATTCTCCGGTGGAGCTGATTGCCAAGCTGGGCGAGTTGATCAACAGTCAGTCAAATACATTTCTGGATGTCATCAAGCGCCAACGAACCCAGGAGCATGAGCTGCAGTCGCTGAATCAACAGCTCCAGTCCATCATAGACTTTCTGCCGGATGCAACCTTTGTAATCGATGCTGAACAGCGTGTGATCGCCTGGAACAAGGCTCTTGAGGAGATGACCGGATATGCAAAGGAAAGCGTTTTGAACAAGGGTGATTATGCCTATTCGATTCCGTTCTACGGTTCGCGACGTCCGGCCCTGATCAATTTTATCGACAATGAAGAGGGACTGTCGAAATTAAATTACAAGTATTTCAAAAGGCAGGGGAATTCAATCATTGCGGAGTCGTTCATACCAGCGGGCCGCAAGTTTGGAGACCGGCATCTCTGGATCGCCGCATCATCTTTGTATGATCTTGATGGCCAAAAGATCGGCGCCATCGAGTCGATTCGGGATATCAGCGATTACAAAAGAATCGAGCATGAAAAAGAGCTCCTCAGGGAACAGCTTTATCATGCGCAGAAGCTGGATTCGATCGGACAGTTGGCCGGCGGTATCGCCCATGAATTCAATAATATCCTGGCAGCCATACTCGGTTACGCCAGTCTTATCGAAACGCGCCTGGATAGCGGTTCAGCTCACTTGCCGGCGGTACGGCGTATCATCAGTTCCGCGGAAAAGGCCGCTTCGCTGACGCGCGGCATGCTGGCATTCAGCCGCAAACAGAACATGTCCGTAAAGACCGTGGATCTCAACCTTTTGATTGCGGATATGATGGAGATGCTCTGTCGACTTGCCGGCGAAGATATCAGTGTCGAATTCAATCCGTCTTCGCAGGATCTGTTGCTGCAGGCGGATCATGGCCAACTGCAGCAGGTTGTGCTGAACCTTTACAATAATGCCCGTGATGCCATGCCGAATGGCGGTCTTCTGACTATTTCCACCGGCGCCGAAACATTTGCCGGGCAAGATCCCGAGGCCCCCCCCGGGATTCCCGACGGCAGCTATGTGAAGCTGACAGTCAGTGATACCGGCAGCGGCATTGAACCAAAGCTGTTTGAGCGGATTTTCGATCCGTTCTTTACCACCAAGGAGGTGGGCAAGGGCACCGGACTCGGCCTTTCGATTGTATTCGGCATAGTGCAACAGCACAAAGGGCACGTAAAGGTAACCAGCAAACCCGGAGAGGGCACTGTCTTTTCGATCTGGTTTTCGAAAGTCGTAAGCAGCAGGGGCAAAGCCGCTGAACCGGCGATCTGTCCTTGGCGACAGAATCGTGGCAGCGAAACCATACTGGTCGGCGAGGACAACGATGATGTCCGCGAGATGATTGTCGAACTGCTGCGGGATGTGGGGTATCACATTTTTGAGGCCAGAGACGGAGACGAAGCGGTTACGATAGTTAAGCAATCCGGAGGCATGATCGATCTGCTGCTTTTGGATGTGATCATGCCCATGATGAATGGTCGGGAAGCGCTGGCCGCCATCCATCGGATATATCCACAAATCCCCTGTATTTTTCTCAGCGGCTACAGCGATGACATCCTGCTGCGTAAGGGGGAACTGCCGGGCGAGTTTGTACATCTTTCCAAACCCATTCTTCCCGGTATGTTGGTCACTGCGGTCAGGTCTGCGCTGGATGGGCGTTGATGCCGATCCAGCTACACCCCATTTTCACATGCCGCTGGAAATCACCCTGTTTCTGCCCGAGGAAAGCCCTTCAAACCTGAACCGCCCCAGATATGTTCCCGATCTGAACAATCCGGTCTCTCCCGCTGGAAGATACTGTGCGCCGGTGTTTCCGAGCTTTCCTGAAAAACGGTTATAGATGCCGCCATCGAAGCTTTCCTCGGTGATTGGCAGCTGGAACTCGGCCAATTTTGTGTTGCCGGATTGCACCGGGAAAGAAGCCGCCGTGGTCGCATCCATAAGGGACGCCGCTGAAACCAGTTGGCGATAGCCGCCATGGTTTGCCGTCATCTTTGCCGACATCAGAAGTCGCGCAACGCCCGAGCCATTCAGGTGCAGGTCGTACCATGGCTGCCAGCCGATTTCCGAGGTGGCGTAACGCACGGTAAGCCTGCCGCGCGGCGGGGAGACGCTGATGCGCGCGATGCTGCCGCCGCTTTTAGCACTCCTTTTCAAGGCGATAATGCGATTTTCCACCTTTTTGATCTCCTGCTCCGTCTTGCGGCGGTTTGTGTAGACCGCTTCGAGCTGGGCTATGGCGAAATCGGTCCCCTGACGGATGGTCTGCATCGGGTCAGGGTTCGCCTTGGTTTTGCGAGGCGCCTTGCCGCTTTGCGACTTGGCGGCCGCCTTGAAGATCTCTTCGCGCGTCACCAGAGCCCGTAGTCGGTCTTCCAGGCGCTGGCGCTGCTCGATCAACCCCTCCAGCTCGCGGCTTCTTTTACCCTCCTGCCGCACCGCACTGATTTCCACTCCCAGAATGACACTGCCCGCCGCCGGAATCACTTTCAGGGTGCCTTCCAGCAGGCCCGGTTCGAGTGGCACTTCCGCCACACCCTTCAAAGCCGATGCTTCACGCTCTATAACCGCGCCGTCCCTGTAGAACGTGATGCTGTTACCGGCCTGAGCTACACCTGCGACGGTAGATAAAGCAAGCAGGACTGCAATGATTTCCATGCGCATAAATTCCCCCCTGTGATGCCACTGCTGTCGTTTTTGTGCGGTACGGTTGCGTATGAGGTTAGTTGAAGCTATACTCTCACAAAACTTTCTGAAAGGCGACTTCCATGGAAATAGAAGAGGAAGTAACAGTCAAGGACATAGTCAATTTTTATATAAAAATCAATGACGCATCCAAGGCCAAGAAGGAAATTGCCCAACTCTCCTCGAAAGACAAGGCCGGCGCATTCGAGATCATCGCCGCCTCAAACGCCACCCGGGATTTCAGGGTCGAGGTCGCCCGCTATTTTATCTATGACCTGGATGCCAGGGTCCGCAGAAAAGCTGAACACTTCATGGAAGATCTCGTTCCGGGCTGGGTTACCGACCCGGCGGAAAGCATACTGAAACTGCTCAAGTCCGCCGACGGCAAGGGGCCGGCCGGACGCAACTCGGCGGTCAAGTTCCTGTTCGGAATCGTGGATTCCAGCAGCCTGCGCGAAACGTTCATGACGTTGCTCAACAGCCGCAACCGTTCGCTGATGATTGAAATTATTACGATACTCGAGGATTACATCGATTGTTCCCGCGACGAGCAGGAACAGGTCAGGATCTTCGACGCCTGTCTGGAAATTGTCGTTTCCGACGACGCCGATAACAATATCAAGCATCACGCCTCCAACCTGCTGAGCGTGTTCTTCAAAAAGGTCAGCTCGACCGAACTGGGTGCGACCCTGAAACGGAAATATATCGAAAGACAGGTGGAAAAAGCTGAGGCGGTCTATCGTTATCTCTGCAGCGGCGCATCCGGTTTGAACAGCACTTTTCTGGCGGACCTGCTGCGTCCCCTGAACGACGGCGGCAGCGTCTATCAGATCAAAATCCTGACCTACTTCAGGATGATCCTGGAAAAGGCCAGGAATCCGGAGGAGGCCGATACGGTCTTGGACACCTATCCCGATTACTGGAACCAGGATGAACCGCCCAAGGACGAAAAAGTCCGCACGATCTGTTCCAGGATACTCCGGGCGGTTGACGAACTGTGGGAAATGACCAGCGATGAGGAGGTCCGGGCGCTGATCATCAGGATCAGGTTCGGCGAATACGCAAACAAACGTGAACTGCTGGAGCAGATCCGCAGCAAAACCGAAGGGGAGCGCTTAAGCAGCGCCGCACAGGAAAAGCTGTCGCTGATGCTGCAATGTTTTTTGCATCCCGAGCAGGAAGATGTCCTGAAACTGCAGGCCTCGCAACTGCTGCTGTTCAAGATCTGCGATCCGGCCAGCAGGCTGGCCGCGCTGCGCTACCTGGCGTCGTATCTGGAAAACAAGAACCTGAACTATGCCGAAAAAGGGAGCATTGTGATCGTGGTGGATGAGCTGCTGGCTGAAAAAAAGCTGGGCGGCCCGGTTCGCGAAAAGGCGCAATACCTGCTGTTCATTGCCGCCCCGGAGCGTTTGAAGGACGAAGATGATCTGAAATCGGTGCTGGCCTATCTGCGCGGTATTGCCGAAGGTGAAGGGTTTGCGTCGGAAAACGCCCGGCAGCGGGTACTGCAGTCACTGACTGCGGTGATCGCAATGGCGAATATAAATGAAAAACTAAAAAAAGCGGCCCAGTACCTGGAGTTCAAGATCCGCAACCCGAAAGACAGTCCGACCTGGGAAGCGTTGACGTGAAACGGCAGGGTTAGCAATTACTTGTTTGGTGTTGCAAGCTTCATACGAGTGTAAGTAGGAGGTTTATAATAACAATTGACTTAGTTTTAATGTGAGAGTAGAAAACTTGATACAGAAAGTCATCGAAATGGCACAGCACGGGCAACCGTGTGTCGCAAAGCTACCATCCCACCGGGATAGAGGGGCTGTCGAAATGGCGTGAGGGTGCTTGCATGAAAGCCCGCCGGTTCGATTCGGCGGGCTTTTTTTGTGTGATGCAGGTGTGGCATTGAGTTTCATATGCCGTTGTCTGTAATCCAATGCCTGTTAATGGAGTAAATGAATGAAAGTTTTCAGTCGGGCAGGTGCGGCTCTGCGTAATCATCTATTTGTTGTCATCTTGCTGGTAGTGGTTGCAACTCTGCTGGCAGGATCCCCATGTGTTTCTGCTGAGGGATTTACAGTCTTAACCTACAATGAAGAACGGGATAGCCTTTTTAAGAGTGCAGATGGTTCAATTTGGGCCTTTGAGACTGATCAATCGCTGATTGCCGCAGACACAAACGCACATTTTGATGTTTACCTGAAAGACCTTAATACCAACCAGTTCTATCATGCTGCCTTGACTCAAGGGCAGGTGCCTGCAGCGGGCACCGCTCTTTCTGTGCCGAGTATATTCAGACCAACCACTTTTGCCAGTAATCCTGTCTCAGCCGATGGCCGTTATGTTTATTTCTTTCTACCGGTTTATAATCAGGATGCTCCTTATCTATGTCGCTACGACCGGCAGACCCGGGAGCCTGAAGTGGTTTCGGTTGAAACGATCAGCGGGCAGGACTATTCAGAAGCTATCGCTCTTAATCCTGATGGTTATGAAATCACCGTTTCTACTGACGGCAGATTTGTCCTTTTTCCTGTGGATACCGACGGTATGGGCAATATTCGCTGGATCCTGCGGGACATGATTACTAAAACCAACAAGTCCATGGACTGGGGTAGTACAGAGGTCAAACTTAAGTTAAGCGGAGATGGAAACAAAATATTTGTCAGGATGAAGGATAATAATTCTTTTTCACCACTGTTTTATTTGAATGCCTCGGACTTTTCGAATTCGGCGACTTCCGTAACCCCGCTGACAGTTAATGGAGTTGTGGATGGTAGCAACACATCGCTAAATACTACCTCATATTTGGCCTATGACAGACTATACCTGAATAAAAGTGCTACACGAATGGTGGCAACGTACGATGCCTCAAGTATCAACGTGTCAGCCAAGGGTAAATTTCTTGTTCATGTCGATCTGGTTTCAGGTAATGCCAATTTTATTACACCAACCAGTTTTGGAGGTATAACGACTGCTGCAATCGGCGCATCGGGAAATATCGGAGTCAGTCCGTTCTGCATGAGCGATGATGGCAACTACCTTGTATTCACTCACCGGGATACGACATTTCCTTACCGGACCAAGGGATATCTGGTTAATACCGCCACAGGGCAAATTCAGCTGATGCCGATGAACAGTGTGGAGATTGGTCAAGGAGAAATCACCATCTCTCCCGATGGTCAGAAAATATTCCTGGATGGCACGACAGTTCTTAACCCGTACTACAGTTCAGGTTCCAGCGGTTTTCTCAGTTTCACTCCAGCTCCGGTTTCTTTTGGCACTGCCTATCCCGGTGAAGTTCTATCCCGGCTTATAACAGTAACCAACTCATCCGCCACTGCAGCAACGCTTGGCACGTTGTCCTTCGGTAACGCTTCTGTTCATGATTTCACCATGGGGGATGGTTGCTCCGGCTTGACACTGGCGGCTGACGGGACATGCTCCGTTACGGTTAATTTCAAGCCATTGTCATGCGGCAGCAAAGGCTCAACTCTTTTGGTTCCGAGTGACAAAGGAGACAGCTCTGTAACTCTCCTGGGTTCGGCATGTGGTTCCGGGACGGCCAACCTGAAGGGAAATGTTCTTGATGCAACGACATTGCTGCCGTTGGCCAATGCTACGGTCACGCTCGGCACTCTGCCAACGGTGCCTACGGATGCAAACGGCAATTACCAGATCAATGCTCTTGCTGCGGGCTCGTATGATCTGGTCATTTCAAAAGCCGGATACAGTCCCTGGCGGTCATCGCTAAATCTTTTGCCCCTGCAGTCGGCTGTCAAGAATGCCCACATCTTCCCCGCCAATTGGACCGGCGTTAGAATTACATCCATCAATTCCCCGTATTCAACGGGTAAGCCCTATTATTTCCTGCCGGATCTGAGCTCATTCACTTCCGTGGATTTTACGGCCTATGTGGACTGGGGCGGGAAGGCTCCCGGCAAGGTCCGCTTTATTTCGCCCGGTGGAACTTTTGAAGTTCCTACTACCACTGCTACAGCCAGCAAAAGCTTCAACATTGCAACGATGTTTACACCGTGCTCCACTCTTAAAGCGGTTGCCATAGCCGCTGATGGAAGTGAGTCCCCCGAAGCGTCCGCTGATTTTCTGGTGACCAAGCCCCTGGGTGCAACACCACTCTCCTTTGTCAGTGACATCAATGGTTTCTCCTACAAAACCGCAGTGCCGGTAAAAGCCGAGTTTCTGAAGTCGTTGGAGAAAGTTGTCGACAAGTCAGTGCCCATCTTTGGCGATAACCCTTTTCGAGTCAATTATATTCCCGAACTGGATGCTTCCTTCAAGAGCGACGGTACCGGCAGCTACAAGTACAGTTGGAAAAACATGGCACTGGGGAAGTCCCTGGAGAAAGATTATTATCAACATCGTGATTTCCGTAAATTCAAAACCAATTTCAAATATCTGGAGCTGTTAAAAGCAGAGAGCGAAATATATAAAACCTTGGGAATCGGTATTCCTCTGCCATCTGTCAATGTTGGCGGCCGAGAAATGACCTTTTTCCCCTTGGTTGATATCGGCGTCGAATTTAATCCCAATTCCTGCGGCAATAATGAGGCCGGCTGGAAATACAAGGGGTCGGCAGGGTTTGCCGGAGACTTCAAGTACGAGGCGGTCAGACAGAACGTCACGCCGTTGGGGCCGATTCCGGTTCCTTGGTATTTGAAGTTCACTCTAAGTCTGGGCGGTGATTTTACGATCAGTGTCAACGACCTGTTCGACAAGAAATTTACCGGGGCCATGAATCTGAATCCGTCAGTTGCCGGTTCGCTTGGAGTAGGAGTCCACGAGATGGGCGCGGCCGAGGGGACTCTGACCATGGGGGCAGAAACCAAGTGGATGTGGCCCAGTGTCAACCCGATGCATTTGGAAGAAATGGCAATTTTCCTGGAGGAGAAGGCGCGTCTCTACATCGGACCGTGGGAGTGGAACACCAATTCATACAAACAAACCTGGTGTCTTGCCGGACCCTGCGCCCAGCAGGCTCCGTCGTTGCCTGAGCGTCTTTCTTCAGAGCCGATCCTTATCTCCCGCGACTACTTGAACACCGGCACAGCGACTTTCGAGCGCGAACCAAATCTTGCCACCCGGCAGTTCGTGACCGCCAGCCAGACCTACAACGTATCGACCGCATCACTTGCCTCGGCAACCTTTCCGGTGTCTAACCCGAGCCTTTCGGCTGCGGGAAACAGCGCCAACCTGCTGTGGATTTCCGATAACGCTTCCCGCAGCCCGGTCAACCGAACGATGCTGGTGCATTCTAACTACAACGGCTCAACCTGGAGTCAGCCGGTTCCAGTTGCCGATGACGGCACCAGTGATACCAGCCCCGCTGCGCTTACCTTCAGCGATGGCACTATCGCCGCGGCCTGGGAGAATCTGCGGAGCCCTCTGGGCGATACGGCAACCTTCCCTGAAATGCTGTCTAAAATGGAAATTTCCGTGGCGGTCTTCAACTCTGCCACCAGTTCCTGGAGCCCGGTTGTCAGCCTGAGCAGCAATTCGGTCCTTGATCGCAGCCCCAAACTTGCAGGAGCAGTCAAGAATAACCTGATGCTGACCTGGATCAGCAATGATCAGGATGACTTGAGCGGCAGCGCTGCCAAGCCGAACAAGCTTTGGTACGCCCGTTTCAATGGCGCAGCCTGGAGTCTCCCTGCCGTGGCGGCAACCGTACCAAATGGGATCAACCGCTATACTGTCGCCTATGATGGAGTTGCCGCCAACATTGTGCTTTCCATGGATACCGATGGCAATGCTGCAACCATCACCGATCTTGAACTGTATCGCCTGAATTATGCCGGCGGTTCATGGGGGGCTTTGAGCCGATTGACCAGCGATACGGTCATTGACAGCAACCCCCAGCTTGCTCTGGACTCGAACGGGGCCTTCATCCTTACCTGGGTTAAGGGGGGGGAGCTTTCCAGTGTGACAGGTTTCGATTTCGGCCAGCGGACAGTGATTCGCAGTGAAGAAGAATACTCCAGCACCCTGGCCGATTTCAAGCAGGCCACTGCCGCCGATGGGAAGATTGCGGTTATTTATGCTGATACTTCCGATGCCGGCAGCTCCGACCTGTTTGCCGCAGTCTATGATCCGGTCTTCAAGCTGTGGGGCAACCCCATGCAGCTTACTGCCGATGCCCATACCGAACAGCGACCGGCCCTTGCCTTTCTGGGTAACGACAGTATTCTGGCCTGCTATAACCGGAAGCTGCTGATCAATGCCGACGGTTCCCTGGCAACGGGAACTTATACTGAACTTGCGATGCTAAAGCATACCCTGGGTGATGACCTGGCCCTGAAAGTCGGCAGCTTTGACATTGATCCGGCCAATGCGGCTCCTGGCAGCGCCGTGACATTGAACGTTGTGGCTCAGAACGTGGGTGACAAGGTTGCCCAGAATGTCGCTGTGATGTTCTATAATGGCGACCCTGCCGCAGGTGGTGTCGCAATTGACGGGGCAACCGTCGTTGGGCCATTCCGCCCGGGAGAGGAACAAGTCGTATCCATCCCCTGGACAATTCCCCAGGGTAGTGCGCCTTTGATCGTCTATGCGGTGATTGACCCCGCAGGAGTGATCGATACCGTTAACCGGAGCAATAACAAGATAAGTCTGGCTGTAGCAGCTCCGGACCTCAGCATTCGAGACCTGTCATGGGAAAAGATCGGGCCGGCCCGGTTTCGCCTGGTGGCAAACGTGTTCAATAATGGCGGGACTGCAAGTGCGGCATCGACTCTGGCACTGCGCAGCGACAGCGCCACGGGGCCGGTGCTGGTGTCTCTGTCGGTGAAGGCTCTTGAACGCTTCGAAGGCCAGGACCTGTCCTATGACTGGAATGCCTCGGCGGTAGGGAAGCCATACTATACGGTTATTGCAACCGTTGATGAAGCGGATGTCATTGTAGAGGGTGATGAAAACAACAACAGTTATCAGGTCAGTTTGCCCGGCAGTCAGCAGGACATCCAGGCGTTCCCACCTGAAATTGCTTTCGGTGCAGTCCTGGTGGGGCAGAAGTCAACGCAGGAGTTGCTGGTCCGCAACGCCGGAACTGCTTCGCTGATTGTGTCCAGCGTTTCGGTCGGCGCCCCCTATGCAATTGCTCCCGGTGGCAGCAACCCATGTTCTGGCCTTGCCCCTACGCTGCTGCCCGGCGTTTCCTGCTCACTGGAAGTCAGCATCACGCCGGAAACCAGCGGCAACTGGAGCGCCTCAGTCGCCATTTCTTCCAACGACCCTGATGCGTCAACAATGAGTCTGCCGGTCAACGCCTCGGTGCCGGTCACAATGTCCAGACTCAACGTAACACTTTCCGGAACGGTGGGAGGCAATGTTACCAGTAATCCCGCCGGCATTGCCTGTACCGAGGGCACCTGCACGTCTGAGTTTACACAAGGCTCAACAGTAACGCTATTGCCTACTCCTTCAGTCGGCTCAGCATTCGGCGGCTGGTCGGGTGTGTGCAGCGGCGCCGGTAACTGCTCTGTGTTGATGTCTGCCGACAAGAGCGCCGTTGCCTCGTTTCTGGCAAAAAATCCTTTGGTAAAGCGTGACGGAGCGTCACCTGCATTCTTTTCAACCTTGAGTGCGGCCGTTTCAACAGTCGGTGGAGCGGAAACCGTGACCTTGCTTGCCCAGGAAGGTGATTTCACTGAAAACCTGGTGCTGGCCAATGCAGTCGAACGGACGCTCAGGGGAGGATATGACAACGCCTTTAGCGGAAGTGGCGCGTATTCACGGCTGCTGGGAAACCTTACCATAGCAGCGGGGGCACTGACTGTTGACCGGCTGATCATCGGAGGAGCTTCCGACAGCGTTGAAGAGGATACTCCACCGGTCATAATGCTGGTCGAGTCACCGTCTACCTATTATTCGACTTTCGAGCTGGCCTATGATGCAGCCATGGCGTCGGGATTGGACCTGAGGCCGGTTCTCATCCGCACCGGTGTCGGCACCCTCAGCGGCGGCCTCAATCTTAACCGCAATTTGGCCCTGACACTTCTTGGCGGCCTGGACAGCAGTTTGAGCCGGGCGGAAGGTTATCTCCATATCAAGGGGAGTCTGGTGATTGCCGCCGGGTCGCTGGTGGCGGACCGGATTGTTATTGAGTGATGTGATTGCTTTTACAGAATTTGACTTGTGGAGATGCACTTTATGGCTCGACTGAAGACGGTTTTTTTCGTGATGTTGTTTATGGTGGTTCTTTGCTCAGGCCTTGCCGGGGCGGCCGAGATAGCAGGGCGCTTGACCAATTCCGCTGGAAACGGTGTTGTCGGAGTTGTCGTTACGGTTTACGGGCAGCAACAGGCCACGGTCAATACAACGCAGACGGATGCCAATGGCAATTACCGGATCAGCGGACTTCCGGCGGACAGCTATCAGATCCGGTTTGATACACAAAACACCGGCTATGCCAGTGCCTGGTATGGGACAAGTTGTCCCGGAGCCGTTCTTGTCGACAGTGCCGTATTCGATGCCAGCATGGTGCTGGAGTCTTCCTCAGGAACCGGCACGCTCTCCGGCAGGGTCACCAACAGCGGCGGCGCCGGTTTGGATCTGGTAGATGTTTATGCCTTCCATGACGGGATCATAGACTATCTGGGTCCAAACAGAAGAGTAACAGATGCAAACGGAAATTTTTCCATGACCCTTCCGGTGGGTAAATACCTGCTGTATTTTTCCCCCTACCAGCAAAACTATACTTATTCGAAGCGTTATCTGGATGAATATTACGACGATGTCCTTGCCAGTCGATTCAGTTCCCTGGTGACTCCGGTGACGATCGTGAACGGCGGAACCAGGAGCGTCGCAGCCCAATTGATCGAGGGGGGCGGTATAGCGGGGCTGGCCTTAGACAGCTTCGGCAATAAAATGCAGGGGGTTGCCGTAACGATCCAGGATTCAGATGGTGTGGAGCGGGGCACTGCCACGACCGGATCTGACGGCAGCTACCTGGTGGATATGCTGGTTCCCGGCAGTTACAAGGTCAGTTTTGTGCGGAGCAGTCCAACGATGACGCGCTGGTTCGGCGGTGTCGAGAGCAGGGAAGCGGCCAGCTGGGTGACCGTGAATCCGGGGGTGACAACCAATTCTGTCAGCGTCACGTTCCCTGGTGGGAAAATAACCGGTACAACCAGGGGAGCCGGAGCCGCTCCACTGGCAAATGTTGCCGTCAAGCTCTACGACGCGGTCGGGCAGGAGGTCGCCTCAACCTCGTCGGCCTCGGACGGAACCTACCAGTTTCCTTCAGTATTGCCGGGAGGGTACAAACTGTCGTTCAACCCGACCCAGTTCAAATACTACGGCAGGGTCTGGAACGGCAACAAGTCCAGTTTTCCAGAGGCGCCGGTAGTAGCGGTTCCAGATGGCGTCACTGTTGTTGTCGATGCCTCACTGATGGAGAATGCCGGCAAGATCGGCGGCCATGTGACCAATTCAAGCGGCACTCCATTGGCTGGTGTACGGGTAGTGGTCTATTCCTCCGATGTTGCCAGAAACATGGGAACCTACACGACCGATGATGCCGGTTTTTACCAGACCGATTACCTTGCCCCGGATGCATACAAGGTCTATTTCAACACTGCAGGTGCGCTGCAGCAGTATGATGCAATGCCGTACCTGTCCGAATGGTACACCGACAAACCTGACTTGGTGCAGGCAACGCCGGTTGTGCTGCCGGGTTCCACAGTGCTGGGCAATGTCGATGCGGTGCTGGAAAACGCCGGGTCTATCTCCGGGGTAGTGTATGACGACAAGAATGTGCCGATCGACAATGCCTATGTTACGGTGACTGACCGGCAGACCGGGTACAGTACGGGAACCTATGCCAATCAGGTTGGCCAGTACACAGTGTACGTGCCCAGCGGCAATTATGTGGTGTCGTTTGCCTATAATTTTTACTGCGATATGGCTAATTACCTGACGGAATACTACTCGGAAAAAAACAGTGCAGTTACGGCAAATGCCGTTGCCGTGACAGCTCCTCAAGCAATTGCCAATATCAACGGCACGCTGTCACTGGCGGGAATAATCCAGGGGAATGTCAAACAGGCAGACGGCACCCCGGTCGACGATTATTATAATCACTATTATGTCCACATATTTGACCCGACCGGTGCAGCCATTACATACACCAACACCTACAACAACGGTGAGTACCGCGTCTGCTGGATGGCTGGCGGACAGTATAAGGCTGCCTTGAGCACTTCGTATAATCCCAATGACGCCAAGATCATGTGGTACGGTGGCCAAGCGGATATCAGCCTGGCTGATATCATTGGCGTGACGACTCCCAATGTGACCGGTAATGTCAATTTTGTCATTCCATACAACGGCAGCATTTCAGGGAATGTCTCCCGGGTTACCGGCTGTCCTCCTTCTGTCAGTGCTGCCGGCTCAGGCCAGGTTTGTGCGTATGATGCGGTTACCGGGAAACAGGTAAAGTGTGTGTATTCCGATGAAAACGGGAATTATCTCATCTCCTATCTCCCACCCGGAAGTTATAAGGTTTTTTCCAATTATGGTTATGAGGGGGTTCCTTCCCGCTGGTATGGTGGCGTTTTTGATTTAGCGTCCGCACTTCCGGTAACGGTAACTTCACAGGTCGTGACCTCCGGCATCAATATCATCTTGACGGAAGGGACTGTTACAATTGCACCTCCGCCGGTGAAAGGGAAACTGAAGTTCAGGGTCATCGACAGCGGTGGGTCGCCGATATATTCCTCAGTTATGGTTTATAAAAGTACCGGCACTAATTATTACACGTCCTACAGCGGGAGTTCCGGAACGGCTACGTTGACGCCCGGCAACTATAAACTACGGGTTCTGCCGACTTCCGATGGTGCTGTGGTGTCAAAGTATCTTGCTACCTGGTTTGATGGCAAAAACGATTCCGCGAGTGCTTCTGTCGTCCAAGTCCTGGCCGATACCACAACTGAAGTCGTGGTTACCGTGCCTGATAATCCCAACTTGAACTACCATGCGGTTACAGTTACGTCCACCGTCGGCGGAACGCTGTCGCCAGCCGGGTCGCCGATTGTCAGCCAAGGTAATTCTTTAAGCATAAACTTTGTGCCCGATCCGGGCTACCTGGTCAGGGATGTTAAGGTGGACGGTGTTTCACAGGGCGGGACGAGCCGCTACACCTTTACCAATGTCAACGCCAGCCATACAGTTTCGGTGGTGTTCGATACCCTTGACAGTGACAAGGTTGCGCCGGTGATTTCCGCATTCACCGTTCCTGCTGTGGTCCAGACCGCCTCGATCCCGATTCAGTCATTCACTGCCACCGACGACATCCGAATCACCGGTTGGCTGGTTAACGAAAGCCCGACTCCGCCGTTACCCGGCGATCCCGGCTGGAAGTCAGCTCCGCCGACTGAATATACAGCCACGGTGGCTGCCGGAGAGCTTGTGCTCTACGCATGGGCCAAGGATGTTTCCGGCAACGTATCCGCTCCTGCAGTAGCGACTGTTGCCATTTCACCGCCACAACTCACTTTTGCCCTTTCAGTCAGCCTTGCGGGAAGCGGCAGCGGTTCGGTTAACAGCAGCCCGGCCGGAATCGCCTGCACTAACGGAACCTGCAGTTCATCGTTTGACAAGGATACGACCGTCAGCCTGCTGTCAACCCCGTCGGTCGGGTCGATCTTCAGCGGATGGTCCCAGGGATGCGGCGGGTTGGGAGAGTGTGCCGTGACCCTGGATGCCGATAAAAGCGTGACGGCCTCGTTTACCGTCAGCAATCCGATAGTGAAGTTGGACGGCGCGCCACCAGCGTATTTTACGTCACTCGCATCAGCCTATGCCGCTATCGGCGCCATGGCGCCGCAGACAACAGTGGTTGCACAGGAGGGTGACTTTTACGAAAGCCTGCTGATTTCCCAGCCCGTTGAACTTACAGTCAAGGGGGGATATGACAGCACTTTCACCTTCCGTAACGGCTATTCACGCCTGTTGGGCGATTTGACGGTGGGAGCCGGATCACTGGTGGTTGATAGTCTGGTCATTGCTCCGGCTTTGCCCGGCGGCGGAGGAGATGCCATTTCGATAATCCAGGTTGATGGTTCACCGAACGCCTACTACTCAACTTTTGAGCTTGCATATATGGCTCTGCAGGATGGTTTTCCCGCAGTAATCAGGATTTCCGGGGGAATAATCGGCGGTGGGCTCAACCTGAACCGGGATGTTACTCTGTCGTTACTGGGAGGATTAGACAACACACTCACAACGCAGGATGGTTATCTCCATCTTCGTGGCGAGCTTGTGATCGCGCTTGGATCGTTGACCGTTGACGGGATAATACTGGAATAATCACGGGCAGAAATTGAGAAAGATGGCAAGGCACTGATGAAAAGCCGGATATGTAGATATTACGGCGATGCGGTTACCCGACGATCCTGCCGCCCCCCAAGACTTCGTCACCGTGGTAGAAAACCAGCGCCTGGCCTGGCGTAACCGCCTTCTGCGGTTCATCGAAGAGGACTTCACAGCCGCCGTCGGCGGTCAGGCGTACCAGGCAGCCCACCGGCTGGTGGCGGTAGCGGATCTTGCAACTGCCGGCAAACTCCTGCGCCTGTGGCGCAATGATCCAGCTGACATTTTCGGCCTTTAGCCCTTCCGCAAATACATTGGGCTGTTCTCCGACAATCACCACGTTCCGCTCGGCGTCGATGGCGGTCACATACAGCGGCTCGCTCCAGGCGATGCCCAGCCCCTTGCGCTGGCCGATCGTATAGCGGTGAGCGCCCTGATGCCGGCCGACAGTCTGGCCGTTGACATGAATGATCTCTCCCGGCGCTCCGACAAGCTTTCCACTCCCTTCCAGAAATGCGACGTAATCGTCATCGGGGATGAAGCAGATCTCCTGACTGTCGCTCTTTTCGGCCACCGGCAGGCCGAATTCGTGCGCCAGTCGCCGCACTTCGTCCTTGCTCTCGATTTCGCCCAGCGGAAACAGCACTTGGCTCAGCTGCTGCTGCGACAGGGTGTAGAGGAAGTAGGACTGGTCCTTGCGGATGTTTTTGGCCGTGCGCAGGTGGCAGGCTCCGTCCGGATCGGTGGTTTTACGAACGTAGTGGCCGGTGGCCAGCATGTCCGCGCCCAACTCGCGCGCCTTGTCCAGCAGCAGGCCGAACTTTATGTAGCGGTTGCAGCGTACGCAGGGGTTGGGGGTGTGGCCGCTGCGGTATTCGTCGATGAAGTTACCGATGATCAGCTGGCTGAAATCCGGCTCGAAGTCGGCCACGTGATGGGGGATGCCCAGGTGTGCGGCCACCAGGGCGGCATCGTGAACGGCCGAGCCAGTGCCGCCGGAGTGCGGCGCGAACAGCCGCATGGTGATGCCGATGATCTCGTGCCCCTGCTGTTTCAACAGCGCGGCGGTAACCGAGGAATCCACGCCGCCGCTCATCGCTACCGCTATTTTGCTCATTGATCTTCTCCCAGAATGATGCGTACCGCCTGGTTGGCCTGGTGGTGGGCGGCGATGCCTACCCGGGGCGCCATCAGGCCGCTGCCCGGCTTGGCCTCCGAGACGCCGTCACCCACCAGGTAGAGGCGTCGCGAAACCCTGCGGGTGGAAATCGTGTCGTTCGGCCCGAAGCCGGCCACTCCTGACGCTGCGACCACCGTTGCCTCCGGCAGCGCGGTCAGCACCGTATCCACCAGCATCGCCTTCATGTCGGCACGATCGAAGGCTTCCACGATGACCCGGCAGGGGGCGAAAAGTTCCGGGATGTTGTCCGGTGTCAGCAGAAGCGGGTGCGCTTCAACGCTGATATAGGGGTTGATTCTTGCCAGGTTGTCGGTCAGCGCTTGCACCTTGAGGCAGCCGATCTGGTCGATGAAGTACTGCTGGCGATTGAGGTTGGAAGGTTCCACGACGTCAAAATCGGCGATTATCAGCCGGCCGACCCCGATGCGGGCCAGCGCCACCGCCACCGAAGAGCCTAGCCCGCCGACTCCGGCGATTCCGACGCAGGCCTGTTTCAGGCGGGCATGGACGCCGGGGGTATGGCGCGCCGCCATCAGCGCTTCCAGTTCCTGGCGGTCGGGGCGTTCCCCGCGCCGGATCAGGAAGACTTCGTCACCTTCTTTCAGGCACGTATCGGGTGGAACCGGGAAGCCGTTCAGGATCAGCACGTCGGCGCCAGGTCTATGCTGCCGCACCAGTTCCGGCAGTGTTGTTCCAGCGCTGGTTTCGAGCCATTTTTCGTTGATGCGAATCTTCATCGTAGGCAAAAGTCCTTTATGCAGGGCATTGTTGATATCAGGCGGGTTTATTGCCGTCAGATGCCGGAAGCACGGCTGCCACCACGCGGCAGACGGCATCGGTGTCGAAGCCGGGAATCGTGGGATCCGGGTTGCCTCCGCTCCACTTATCGATCAGTATTCGCTGAAGCATATCCAGCCGGGAACCGATATTTAACGGATTATTTTCTTCCGTCAGCTCTTCCTCTCCGTCAAATGGAACCAGTTCCGGCAACTCCAGCCCTTCCAGACCCCAGTTGCGGACGGTCAGCTCATGCACCGGTGGTCCCAGGCGGCGCATGGCTTCCATCAGTGCCCCGGCGGAAATTGCCGCGCCCTGGTGCGATGATATGTACTCCGATGCTGCTCCCAGCAACACGAAGTATTCCACATGATGCAAAAGGCCCAGGGTGAAGGCTTCGCCCGGTGACATGGACAACTCCGTGGAAAGCTGCTGGCAGGCCATGGCCATCATCAAAGACAGTTCGGTGACCCACTCGACTTCGCGGTGCAGCCCCTTGCCATGCAGGATGCGGGTGCGCAGCGACATCATGATCACCAGCCCCTGGATCTGGTTGAATCCGACCCTGGTTACCGCCAGTTGCAGGTCATGGACCGGAATCGTCGCGCCGTAGTAGACCGAGTTGGCCAGTTTGATCAGCTCCGCCGACAGCGCCGGGTCGCTTTTGAACATGCCGACGAAATCGGAGGCATTGACCCTGGGGTTGGAGAGCAGTTTCTGGATATGCAGCGCCGCTTCCGGAAGCAGCGGTATTTCGAACGTGTCGGTTCTCAGTTTCTTGAGCAGGGTAGCTATGAAGGTCCGGTCGTAGAAGGAGAATTGCTGCAGGTCGGCCGGGGGGATCTCGGACAGCAGCGCCAGCAGGAAATCCGCGGCTTCCGGCGCCAGGCGCCTGACCGGATCAGCGGCAGGCTCCTGTTGTTCGGCCGACTCTGCGGAAATTCCGTTGTCAGAGCTGTCGTCCGGTTTTATGGCTGCGCCCGGCAGTTCCTTGTCGCCCAGCAGCTTTTTGAGCCATTCACATAGATGTTTGAACCAGCTTTCCATTGAGACCCCGGACCCGATAAACAGGATAAGTGCTTTAACGTAAGACGGCTAAATCCACACATCGCTGACGCGGACGCCTGTATCTAAAAACCGTAACCCGTTGCAGCGAACTATATTGGGGCATTTCCGGTACTAAATCAAGCTATCCGCTGAATCAGCCCATGGCCTGCCGCAGGTCGGCGATCAGGTCTTCCGGATCTTCCAGCCCAACCGACAGGCGCACCAGAGTGTCGGTGATCCCCTTGCGCTCACGCTCTTCCTTCGGCACCGAGGCGTGCGACATCCTGGCCGGGTAGGAGATGATGCTCTCGACACCTCCCAGACTGACCGCAAAGGCTGCCAGCTGCGAGTTTTCCAGCAGCCGCTTGGTGGTTTCAAACGAGTCCAGCTCGAAGGAGAAGACCGCTCCCGCTCCATCGGCCTGGGCTGCGTGGATCATGTGCCCGGGATGCTCTGGCAGGCCGGGATAGTGCAGGGCGGTGACCCGCTCGTGCGACTTGAGCCATTCCACGATTTTGAGAGTGTTCTTCTGGCTTTGATCCATCCTGACCTTGAGGGTTTTGACCCCCCGCAGCGTCAGGAAAGAATCCTGCGGTCCCAGCCCGGTTCCGAAGGCGTTCTGAATGTAGCGGATGCGCTGGCCCAGTTCGGCATCCCTGACGACGGCAAAACCGCAGATCACGTCGCTGTGGCCGTTCAGGAACTTGGTGCCGCTATGCAGCACGATGTCGCAGCCAAGCTCCAACGGACGCTGCAGATAGGGGGTCATGAAGGTGTTGTCCACCAACGTGATGATGCCGTGCCGGCGGGCGATTTCGGCCGCCCCGCGCAGATCTGTCACCTTCAGCAGCGGATTGGAGGGGGTCTCCAGGTAGATGCCCTTGGTTTCGGGCCGGATCGCGGCTTCGATGGCGGCCAGGTCGGTAGCGTCCACAAAGGTGGAGCTGATTCCCATCCGGCTGAAAATGGTCGAGAGCACCCGGTAGGCCCCGCCATAGACATCGTCGCAGACCACCAGGTGGTCGCCGGGGGAGAAAATCATCAGCGTCGTGGAGATGGCCGCCATGCCCGAGGCAAAGGCCAGGCAGCGGCAGCCCCCCTCCAGAACCGCGATCGTGTCCTCCAGCGCCTCGCGGGTCGGGTTGTCGCCGCGGGCATAGTCATACTTGCTGAAATGGTCTACCGAAGTCTGTCGATAGGTGGATATCTGGTAGATCGGCACGCCCAGCGCACCGGTCTGCTGATCGATATTCGGGCCGCCGTGGATCAGTTTTGTCGCGAGTTTCATCTGTAACCCCCATACGCCCCCTTGTCAGAGGGGAACTCTGTTTTCTGTCGTGCTGCTGTTAACTGCTGTGCTACGGCTATGCCTCCAGAGCCTGTTTCAGGTCTGCTATCAGGTCATCGGCATCCTCGATCCCCACCGACAGGCGCAGAAGCACGTTGTTGATGCCGAGGCGCGCCCGCAGCTCGGGCGGAATGTCGGCGTGGGTCTGCACCTCCGGGAAGGTGATCAGGCTTTCTACACCTCCCAGGCTTTCAGCAAACGAGATCAACCCGGTTTTCAGCAGAACCTGCTCCACCAGCGCATGATTGTCAACCTCAAAGGCGATCATTGCGCCAAATCCGCGGGCATTGCGTTTCATCAGGTCGTGATCGGGATGTTCTGAAAGCCCCGGATAATAGACCTTGGTTATGCGTGGATGGGAAGCCAGCCAGGTCGCAATCTTGAGAGCATTCTCCTGGTGGCGGTCCAGTCGGACCGAGAGGGTCTTCATGCCGCGGATAACGAGCCAGGAATCCTGTGGCCCCAGGGTTGCGCCGACCGAGTTCTGGTGAAAGTAGACCCGTTCGGCCAGGCCCGGGTCCTTGACCGTGACCAGGCCGGCGACGGTGTCGTTGTGTCCGGCCAGGTATTTGGTGGCGCTATAGACCGCGATGTCGGCGCCCTGATCCAGCGGACGCAGCAGGTAGGGGGTCAGGAAGGTGTTGTCGGCGATCAGCAGCAGCCGGTTCTCTTTGCAGATGGCCGAGATGGCCGGCAGATCGGCGAATTTGAGCAGCGGATTGGTCAGGGTTTCGACAAATACTGCCCTGGTGTACGGCTGCAGCGCGGCGCGCACAGCCCCGGTATCGCTGGTATCCACATAGCTGAAGGAGAGACCGAATTGGTTGAATACCTTGTCGAACAGGCGACAGGTGCCGCCGTACAGGTCTTCGGTCACGATGATATGGTCGCCGGACCTGAAGAGCAGCAGCAGGTTGGCGATGGCCGCCATGCCTGATGAATAGGCGAAACCGCGTGCGGCGCCATCCAGCCGGGCAATGCCGTCTTCCAGCGCCTGGCGGGTGGGGTTGCCGGAGCGGCTGTAGTCATAACCGGTGCTCTGGCCGAGCCCCGGATGCCGGAAAGTTGCTGTCTGGTAGACCGGAACCGATACGGCTCCGGTGCGTGTGTCCCATTCAAGTCCTATCTGTACCGCCTGCGTGCCGATGTTCATATCTGCCTCCAAAGTAAGAATCCCCTTCCGGGGTGCGGAAGAGGATCTTTTGGATGGCACTCTTCCTTATCTGTCGAAACCGGTCAGGGTTTCGCTGGATTTGGCACCTTGCTTTTTCAAGCTGGTTGCCGCGACGTCGCCGGGCCAGTCCCTCGGTCGCTCTCGATAAGAAGTATATGTCGTTTACTTGATGCGCTTACTGTTAATTCAAGGTATCAGTTGCTCTGCAATCTTGTCAATAATTATTTTACAAAATATCCGCAAGATTTACAGTGGTATGCTCAGTGGTGCTTTAATCTCAGCTGTCCGCTGATACAACCCGGTTGCGTCCCGTCTGTTTGGCAAGATACATGCGCCGGTCGGCCCTCTGCAGAAGCTGCTCCGGTGTCGCCGCTGCCGATTCATCGCCAGGAACAAGCGTGACTGTGCCAAAACTGGCGGTGATTCTGATCGAACCGGAATCTTCCGAACCGGGTCCGAGTTCGATCCGCTCGCGGATACGTTCCGCAACCACGCAACATCCTGCTGCATCGGTTTCTGGGAGCACAATTACAAACTCCTCCCCTCCGAAACGTGCCACCCAGTCGATATTCTGGCGGATGGATGAGGTGATGTTTTCAATACATCGCTTGAGTACCGAATCTCCGGCATGGTGGCCATGGTTGTCGTTGACCTGTTTGAAATGGTCCAGGTCGCAAATCAACACCGAAAGCGGGTGCCGGTATCGATAGGCACGCTGTACTTCATGGTTGAGTTGTTGATCCATATAGCCGCGGTTAAAGGCGCCGGTCAGCGGGTCATGAATCGACAGTTCCCTTATTTCATAAAGACTTTTTCTGAGTGCATCCTCCAGGTCAAGTATTCGACGGGCTCCCTTGAGCCTGACTTTGAGTTCGGCCGGGTTGACCGGTTTGACTATGTAGTCGTCGGCGCCCGATTCCAGGCCTTCGACAACAGCATCCGGTGAATTCTGGGATGTGAGCAGGATCAGGTAGGTGTAGCTGTCGGTCTTCAGGGCTCGGATGGCTTGGCAGAGTGCCGTGCCGTCCATCTCCGGCATCAGCCAGTCGGTTATCACGATCGGGAACGGTTCCCGCTTGAACAGCTCCAGCGCCTCGCGACCGTTGGGAGCGGAAACGCAGGGATAGCCCTCCTGTTCAAGGTACATCTCGATCATGGCGCAGGAGAGCGGATCATCCTCTACAACCAGGATTCTGGGAAGTGGCAATATCTCTTGTTGGCGATGGACTGTCATGATGACCCTGTTGGAACTAAGTTGATTTAGCTAAAAGTCGTATAAGTATGCCTGGCAAATGCAGTTTACCAAAAAAAACAAATAACACAAAACATATCAAGAATGATTACATTGCCGTTATATGGCTTTGTCAGTCCATTTGCCATTTACCAATCGCAAAATACCTTGAGGGTTGGCATTCTTCAGTGGGGCGGGAAGAAGGCTGTCCGGATATCCCTGGTAGCAGACCGGGCGCAGGAAACGATCCATGGCCAGCGAGCCGACCGAGGTCGTGCGGCTGTCCGATGTCGCCGGATACGGCCCGCCATGCATCATTGCATCGCAGACTTCCACACCGGTCGGGTAGTCGTTGAAGATGATTCGTCCTACTCTTGTTTCAAGAGCCTCGATCAATGGCAGGCAGTCACTCAATTCGTTCTGTTCGGCAAACAGGCTGGCGGTGAGATGGCCATGCAACTCCGGAAGCAACTCGATCAGTTCCCGCTGGTTGCTGACGGCAACCAGAACCGTTACCGGCCCGAAAACCTCGTTTTCCAACGGGTGGTCCTGGTGACGCAGCAGAGAGGAATCGGCCAGGAAAACAGAGGGTAGCGCCCTGTTTTCGTGATGTGTGCCGCCGCTCAGCCACTTTATACCTGGCAGTCGGTAAAGGAGATCAATCCCGTCATCATAGTTCTTCAGAATCCCCCGATTAAGCATCACAGCCGGGTCTTTTTCCCTGATTGCAGTAGCTAACTTGTCGCAGAAATGGTCGAAATATTCACCTTTGAATCCGATCACAAGTCCGGGTTTGGTGCAGAACTGGCCTGAACCCAAAGTTGCGGAAGCGGCCAGGCCGGCGGCGATCAGTTCGCCGCGCTGCTCAAGGGCTTTTGGCAACAGAATGACCGGGTTGATGCTGGACATCTCGGCAAACACCGGTATCGGTTCCGGGCGCTGTGCCGCCAACTCACTGAGGGCCTGTCCTGCCCGTAGTGAACCGGTGAAAGCGACCGCCTTGATGCCGGGAGCTTTTACAAGATCGGCGCCGATCATATTGCCGAAGAGCATTCCGAAAATACCCGCAGGCAGGTTACAGCGTCGGATCGCACGCACAAGCGCCCCGGCTACCAGTTCGGAGGTGGCCGGATGACCGGGATGCGCCTTGACAACCACCGGACAGCCGGCCGCCAGGGCGGATGCGGTGTCGCCTCCGGCGACGGAGAAGGCCAGCGGGAAGTTGCTTGCGCCGAATACGGCCACCGGTCCCAGTGCGATGCGGTACTGGCGGATATCCGGCCGGGGCAGGGGCTGGCGTTCAGGGAGAGCCGTGTCAATCCGGACACCCAGGAAATCGCCGCGTCGCAGCACCTGGGCAAAGATGCGCAGCTGGTTACTGGTGCGCTGCCGTTCACCGCGAATCCTGGCTTCCGGCAGTCCGCTCTCCTGCATTACCACACGAACGAAGTCATCATCCAGGTCATCCAGTTCCCCGGCAATCGTTTCCAAAAATACTGCCCGCTCTTCAATGCCGGTTTGCCGGAATTGCATAAACGCCGCTGTGGCGGATGCAACAGCTTGTTGCACTTCTTCTCCGGTCGCTTCAAAAAAAGTGTAGGGAAGCGCTACGCCGGTTGCGGCATCAAAGGAGGAAAATGCAACATTGGACCGGGCAACCCGCTGGCCGTCGATAAATTGTTTTCCGATAATATTCATAAAAAGCTCCCTTGCCCGTTTATTCCGGCAGCAGTCCTTCCATTTCCGGCTTGAAGATCGCCCAGACCCTTAGCTTCATCTCTGCAAAAAACTCCCGGGTGACAAATGCGGGCAGGGTTACGTTGGGGTTTGGATTTTCAAAAACCTGGCCCGGCAGTGTGTATTCATCGTCTTCGTATCCTTGGCGAAGTTCCAGCGCCAGACCGCGCAGATAGGCGCGACGAACGGCGGCGACAATCTCTCCGGAAGAAACATTCAACCCGGTTGCTTCGCTGATAGCTCTGGAAATCAGCTCATGCCCCATGCCGACCCCAACAAACTTGCAGAGGCCGATCATGTCATAGCCTACCTGCAGAAGGCCCTGGCGGGTAATAACCTCAACCCAGTCATCCAGTCCGGTTTTTCCTTCCTTGGCTAGATACATGTGTGTTCCCATCGACATGTGTCCGCCGGCGATGGCAAAGGCGTAGGCCGGGTTGGTTTCCGGCAGGTAGGCGGGCAGCTCCAGCCCCTTGACATGCATCGCATATGACGTTTCGCCGGTCTGTTCGGAAAGGCGTTTGACTCCCCGCCCGATCTCACTGAGTTTTCCTCGTCCGGTCTGTACAATCAGTTCCCTGATCTGATCAAACTGGCCGAAAACGACTCCATCGCAAAGTGGCTGGTCAGGATGTCGGGCATTGTAGTCGAGTACATACGAGATGGTGGTGCCAAGTGAAATGGCATCCATGCCCAGATAATCGCATAGATGGATCAGCTCCGTGACCTGACGGCTATCGTTGATGCCGATATTTGATCCGAACAGAATCAGTGGTTCGAAGTCGAACTTTGCGGCAAGCGCTCCGCGGCTGCCGTCGGCATTGCGGTGATACAGGTTGTTGTGGCAGCGGATGCCGCAGCGGAAACAGGCCTCGCTATGGACATCAAAATCCTTCTCCACATTTGGGCGGAACAGCCCGGCGACATCTTCATCTCCCTTGGGGCGGAAGTTGTTTTCCGGAACCGCGTGGAACGCCTGCAGAACATCAATATTGGCCCAGGTTCCGCCGTGCCCACCCTGGCTGACCGGCTGAAATCTGGCTGATCCGCCATTCTTGATGACATCCCGGTTGACGTCGCGCATATCGGGGGTTATTTTGCCCATTTTATCGCTGCTCCGGGCAACAATGGCGATCAGGTTTTTGTACCCCATCATGCTTCCCATGCCGCCTCGGCCGGCGAAGCGTGATTTTCCCTCTCCCGACTTCAGCTGATTATCCGTGCTCAGAACTATCGCACCCATATATACATTATTGAAGTTTTCTCCAGCGGGGCCAATCACGGCAAAATGGGCATCCTTATATTCACTGTGAAGAGTCATGATTTTTTCGTGACCGGTAAGACCCAGCAGATGGGCTGCCGGTTTGATCTCAACCTGCGGGCCATTTTCGCCTTCACTGAAAACGGCATATACCGGCGTTGCTGACCTGTTTTCAAAGATAACTTCGTCAAGGCCGGTCCATTTCAATTTATTGCCGAAATTGCCGCTTCCGGCAGACCACATGGCCGATGGAAGTCCCTTTCTGGACTGTTTGAGCGGGCTATAGGATGAAAAATATGCCCTGAGGCCCGTCATTACGGTTGAACCGGTCAGAATGCCTATGTTGAGAATAAGCGGGTTTTCCGGACAGTATGCTTCCGTGATTTTACGTTCAGCCAGGATCTGGTATGATCTGCCGAAGCCGCCCAGGACATCTTCCAGGTTTTTGCACGGCACATCTTCCTGGGATGCTGTGCCGGTCTCCAGATCTACGACGCATCGGCGGTACAATACTGTGGATGGGTCTGTCACCGGGTTTTGACTCAGTATACGCATGTGCTTGCTCCTTTTGATGAATTACTCACTATGGTTTTACGTCAGTTCGGTGCTATGACCAGCGTCCAACCGGAGTGGGTCAGCCGCCGTCAAGCATAGGAAGAAGGGAAACTGTGTCGCCGTTTTCCACCACTTCTTCAAGTGGTACATGATATCCGTTTTTCAAGCGAATAAGGAAATCTGGTGGAATGCCAAGGTCCGTTACGATCGTTTGAATGGTGCTGCTGTCCGGATACTCACGTACTGCAGAGTGGAATCGTCCGAAGCATAAAGAGCCATATAATTTAACGGTAATCTGCATACGCTCTTTCCTGACAGTAATTTTGGAAATCAGTAACGGGAACGCATAAAACGAAGTGTTTCGAGTCCATTTCGGGAACTTCTCGAGAACTTCTCGCGGAGGTTCCGGTTTAGCATCATGTACATGGGTGTGGCCGAACCAAGGCCCGTTTAGTTGATCACAAATATCCGCGATTTTGCATCAACATGTGAACAATTGCAATCATCTAAAGGATTGTCATGAACTAAAAAAAATTAAATGTGGCATTGTTTATAGTTGTTCTGTTGAATTCATCGTTATGGATTGTAAGTTTTAAATAAAAAAAGCTGCCTGATTGCAGGCAGCCTTGCTATGACTGGGTAAAAACTTGCTTTTGCCATCAGTGTTTTTTGCTGAAGTCCCTGAAAGAGCCTTTGGGTGGAGGCGGTAAGGGTCGCTTGGGAGTAGTGCTGTCCCAGATCATCTTGGACAGGCTCTTCTCAACCGGCGACATTACCAGCGCCAGCAGGAAAATCAGAAAAAAGGCCATGGTAAATATGAGCAACATGCCGAAAGACACGACAATTGCTTCCAAAACAACAGGCATGACCGCCTCCCGTGGATACCGTCAGATTTACAGATCTTATACAGTTTAATTATACATGATGAAGTTGAAAATGAAAGCTCTGATTGCGCATAAACAAAGAGTTGGATGCGCTAAAAAAAATGGTGCATTTTTTTTTAATTTTGGGGTATTGTCTGAAAGTTAAAAAGTAGCATTTTCATAGCAGTCATAATTTATATACGCCGGGAGAAAGCATTGGCAACCACCGAACGAAGCTTTGTAGAGACCGTCTGGGATTTTTTCTGTTCACTTAAGCTTACCCTGTTTTTGCTGATTTCATTGGCGCTCACATCGATAATCGGTACTGTTCTGCCGCAAGGGCAGTTGCCACCGGAGTATGTGGCCCAGATCAGTCCCACCAAGCTGCAGATATATACAAAGCTTGGTTTTTTCGACATGTATCACTCCTGGTGGTTCATTTCCCTGCTGTACATTTTCAGCCTCAATCTGATTTCCTGTTCCATAAAGCGTCTTCCACATGTGTTCAAATTTGTCAGTGAACCCACTCTGGTATTAACTGAATCCGCACGCAACGCTTATTCACTCCGGAGAGAGATATCAGTATCAGGGCCGACGGAAAAATGCCGAGAAAGTCTGGCCGCGTTTCTAGGCGCGGAGTTTTCTTCGCCGGTTGTGACGGAGCATAACGGCGAGCTACATCTTTTTTCCCAGAAGAGCGCCTGGTCGCGTTTGGGTGTGTATGTAGTTCATCTGAGTATTCTGGTTATTTTTGTAGGAGCTATTATCGGCTCGTTATCCGGTTACAAAGGATTCGTCTCGATTGTTGAGGGGACCAGCATTAATACGGTGGAAGGGCGAAACGGCAACCAGATACCGCTTGGGTTCGAGGTGCTCTGTGAGAAATTCAGTGTTGATTTCTATGCCACTGGTGCTCCCAAGGAGTTCAGGAGCATATTGACTGTACTGGAGAACGGCAAGCCTGTGCCGGGATATTCACAGGTAAAGGTAATTGTCAATCACCCCCTTACCTATAAGGGAATAACCTTTTATCAGTCCAGCTATGGACAGGCCTCTGAAGGGAGTGAACATTACATTACTGTAACTCCCCGTTCCGGTGGCGCGCCTGAAAAAATTGCAGTTCATGAAGGCGCCGCAGTGACACTCAGTGATGGAACCATGGTCAAGTTGCTGGAGGCCACTCAGGAAGTTCGCCAGTTCGCACCCGGATTTTCAGGTCCGGCAGCCAGGATAGAGGTCACGCGCAAGGGCGCAACGCCTCAGACTTTCATCATATTCAAGGATTTTCCTGAAATGAATGCCCAGCGTGGAGATGCTCTGATTTTTGGTTATGATGGGACAAATGCCAGGATGTACACCGGTCTTCAGGTTGCCAAGGATCCGGGGGTTTGGGTAGTGTGGCTTGGATGCACGCTGATGGTGATAGGTCTCTATATCGCTTTCTTTATGTCTCACAAGCGGATCTGGTTGATAATATCCAAGGGGCATGCCCGCATCTACGGCAATGCCAGCAAGAATCAGGCAGCTTTCGAGATGCAGTTCGATACAATTGCAGAGAAGTTTCAACAGTTGAAAATTTAGCGGAGGATACCTGTTCATGACCAGTTCCATGTTTTTTAATGTCGCAACAATCGCCTATTTGATCTCCATGATCGTATTCTTTGCATTTCTTGCCGGCAAAAATAAATCCATCGGCTTTGCCGGTAGTTTGATAGCATACGCCGGGCTTGCTGTTCACACCCTGGCGATCGGTCTGCGCTGGAAAGAATCGTACGACATGGGAGTCGGTCATGCGCCGATGTCCAACCTGTACGAGTCGATAGTTTTTTTTGCATGGACGATTGTTCTGTTGTTCGCCTATATCGATCTGAAATATAAATACAGAATTATCGGGGCTTTTGTTATTCCGTTTGCATTGTTGGGCATGGCTTGGGCGCAACTTGGCATGAATACCGGAATTGAACCACTGGTTCCGGCTTTGCAGAGTAACTGGCTGCTGTACCATGTCATAACCTGCTTTCTCGGTTACGCCGCTTTTGCAGTTGCCTGCGGCATTTCAATCATGTATCTGATAAAGGCGGCACTTGAATGCAACGACTCTTCTGCGCAGGCCGGCGGTCTGATGTCAATGTTTCCACCTCTGAAAGTTCTGGACGATCTCAACTACCGTGCCATCATGATCGGTTTCCCGTTGTTGACTCTTGGTATCATCACCGGCGCAGCATGGGCCAATTATGCCTGGGGTACATACTGGAGTTGGGATCCCAAGGAAACCTGGTCTCTGATCGTATGGTTCGTATATGCCGCGTTTCTGCATGCCCGCTTTACCAGGGGCTGGGTCGGTAAACGGGCCGCCTGGCTTTCAGTGATCGGATTTGCCGCAACCATATTCTGCTATCTGGGTGTCAACCTTTTCCTCTCCGGTCTTCACAGTTATGGCGGCGGGGCAAAATAAAGGGTACGGTTCTGACGTGAACATTGCATCCACCAAAATCATCTGTTTGAGCTTTGCAGTCCTGGCTGGAATATCCGGCGTCCTGCTTGTGTCACAAGAACGTCCGGCAGAGGCCGCCGGGGAAATGAACTGTGGATGCCACCCCAACAAGGCGGACAAGTCATTTACCCATAAGCCGGTAAAAGATGGGGAGTGCTCTTCCTGCCATAAACCGTCTGATCAAAAGCATCCCAAAGTCAAAAAAGGTGCTTTTCTTCTGACTGACAACGGCAAAGTAGGACTCTGCAATGAGTGCCATGAACGCAAGGACATCAAAAAATATGTCCATGGGCCGGTAGCTTCCGGTGATTGTCTTGATTGCCATGATGTTCATCAGAGCGACAACAAGTTTCAGCTGAAAGCATCAGGCGTGGCGCTTTGTTACATGTGTCACGACAAGACAAAACTGGGCAGGAAATTCCCGCATCCTCCTATTACTGAAGGCAAGTGCCTTGATTGCCACGACCCGCACCAGTCTGACAATAAGTATATTTTGAAAGCGGAAGGATCAGCCCTTTGCATCATGTGCCACAACAAATCGATGTTTTCCGGAAAATCCATACACGGTCCGGTATCTACCGGCGAATGTTCGGCATGTCACGTGACACATGGCACGCAATATCCGCACCTGTTGAAGCATAGTTTTCCCGAAGACTTTTATACCTCTTTCAGTAAAGCGCAGTTTGATCTTTGCTTTAAATGCCATTCCGCCTCTCTTGCCGATGATCAACGCACCGGCGCTGCCACCAATTTCAGAAACGGAATGTTCAATCTGCATTTTCTTCATGTCAACAAGGCGGACAAAGGCAGATCGTGCAAGGTCTGTCATGACCCTCACGCTTCAAGCCAACCGAAACTTATATCCAGTAAAGTGAGCGGTTTCGGGCGTTGGCGTATTCCTATCCGTTATACCAAAAATGACGTTGGTGGAACCTGTGTAGTTGGGTGTCACAAACCAAAATCGTATAACAGGATAGATCCGGTTGTGAACCCGTAGCTCCGTTAATTCGGACATTCCTGAACTTTTCAAGGAGAGTACGATGCTGAAGCGTGTAGTGCTTGTCATATCGGTTGTAGCGCTTTTAACGGTTACAGCAGCCCAGGCTGCAATTGATTTTATATATCCCTCCCAAAACAGTTCTGTTACCACTTCAGGGCATCTCATTTTCAAACTCAATCAGAATGACATATCCTCATTGCGTATAACACTTAACGGCGTTGCCGGCGAATCCGTAGATGTAGGCATGCCGGAGTATCGCAAGTTGTTCCAGGATTTTTTCATTGCTCAATCACTTTGGGATCAAGGGGCAAATAAAGTTGTCGTTGATCTTTTCAAGGGGGGGCAAAAGGTTGAGTCCGCAAGTCTCTCGGTCTTTTTTGTGCCTGAAGGAAGTACCCACAAGGTTCCTCCAGAGTATTCGCCCGTTGTTATGCACCGACCAGAGAAAGAAAGACTCTGTCAATCATGCCATAACATGAATCCGACACCGGCCCAGATGAACAGCAGTATTGAAAAAGAAAATCCATGCTATGCCTGTCATAAAAAACTGCTGTCGGTTAAGTATGTACATGGACCGGCCGGAACCTACTCCTGCGGTTATTGCCATGCAAGTAAAGGTAACCCGAAACATTCCGTTGCCAAGCGGGAAGCTGCGCTCTGTTACGAGTGCCATGCCGATATGGCGGTTCAGATCAAAAAGAAAAAATACGTCCATGGTCCGATTGAAGCGGGTATGTGTGAGGCCTGCCATGAAGCCCACGGCAGTCAGAATGAGTTTCAGCTTAAAAAGCCGATAAACGAGTTGTGTCTGTCGTGCCATGGGCATATTGCCAATCAGAAGCATGTGGTCATGACAACAACCGGTGAAGGGCACCCTCTGTCCGGAAGGAAAGACCCGTTAAGGGCCGGCAGTGGCAAGCAGATGAGCTGTATCTCCTGCCATGCTCCGCATGGCGGAAACGTACGGTATTTCTTCTTCAATAATGTGGAAGACCGTATGGCGCTTTGTCAGGCCTGCCATAATAAATAAATGACTGGAGTTTATTAAATGGGAATGTTTTTAAAGTTGATTTCAGTAGGACTGCTTGCCATTTCTCTATTAACGGCATGCGCTTCAGCGGGGCCTGTTGTCAAGAAACGTTTGTTTTGGCCGCCACCGCCCGATGAACCCAAAATTGAGTGGTTGGCCACCTATTACAATGATTCCGACCTGAGGGGTGGCACATCGCTGATGCGAGACCTGGTGGGCGAACAGAGTGAGCTGGGGTTTACCTCTCCTCTGTTTATCGGCGGTAATTCCGAGGACAAAATTGTTGTCAGTGATCCTGGTCAGTCCGCCTTTGTTGTTCTTGATCTCAATAAGAAAAAATTTGATGTGCTGGGTAGTTCCGTCATGGTCGGAAGTACCAGCAAGCCGACCGGAGTCGCATTTGATGGCAAAGGCTTGATTTATGCCGGTGATGACAGAAGCTGCAAAGTTTACGTCGTCAATAGTGAAAACAAGGTGCTTAAGGTTCTTGACTTGTCTTCCGATGTCAAGTCGGTGGGGGCATTCGCCATCGACAAGAAACTGGAGCATCTGATTGTGCCGGACGCTAACTCACATAAGGTTGCAATCTTTTCTTTGGATGGCAAACTGCTGTACAGTTTTGGCAAGAAAGGCGGGCAGGACGGCGAGTTTAATTATCCTGTCGGAGCTGCTCTGGATAGCAAGGGAAACATCTATATATCCGATTCATTCAATGCCAGAGTACAGTGCTTTTCACCAGAAGGCGTTTTTATATCCAAGTTCGGTATGCGCGGTGACGGTGTAGGTGATTTTGGGATTATCAAAGGACTGGCGCTCGATAGTGAGGATCATATTTATGTAGTCGATGCTCGCTATAGTCGCATGCAGGTTTTTAATTCAAAGGGAGAAGTGCTTATTTCAATCGGAGCACCCTATTCCCAAAGTCAGGGTGAAACGGTGGTTGCCGGTGGATTCCTGCTTCCCCAGGGGATATTCATAGATGCGCATGACCGTATCTATGTCGCGGATATGGGCAACAGACGGCTGCAAATCTTCCAATATATGAACGCCATTGAACTCAAAAAATACCACCTTGATAAAGAACCCGGCGGGGGAGTGAAAACACCGGTTAAATAGCAGCGTCAATGGCCGGCAAGTGCGGCTATTTGCGGAGTTGACTTTGTGTAGCTAATACTCATCTGCTTTTAACTGACAGAAATTACAGCGTATTTCAATCGAAACGTTTTTGGCATATAGATTGCTGTTTGTGTAAATTGAATCTTTGAATGGTACTATATTGATAGAACCAATATCTGGAATGAGTTCGATTGAAAGGAGGTTTGCTGGATCGATTTTTTGAGATTAATTGCTGAAACAGGCTTAGGCCTGCACATCCGGTTTAGATCAAATTTTAACAAATGAAAGGAAAGCAAAAATGAAAAAAACAATGGTTGTAATGTTGGGTCTGGTTCTGGTTTCCAGTTCGGCGTTTGCTCTCTCGATTAGAAACTCGAAACATGACCTGTCTAACTCAGGTGCCCAGGCTATCAGGGCTACCAGCAGCGAGAAACTCTGTGAGCATTGTCACGCTCCGCATAATGCCGCGCCTAAAGTTCCGCTCTGGAATCGTCTGGATCCTTCGGCCGCATCGTTCAAATTCTATACGTCATCGGTTACTCTGTCGACTGCTGCAAAAAATGCTGCTCTGTCCACCGGAAGTATCTCTCTGCAGTGTCTGTCCTGCCACGCAGCTGCCGCCGGTGTTGCTGCCGATGTTAACGCATTTGTAAGAGATAATGCCAAAGACACCGATCTCAATACTGCTACCTACGTTGGTACTTTTGCAGCCGGAAGCGGCCTCGGCACAGACCTGACCAATGATCACCCGATCGGATTCAGCTATTCGGTTGCTGTATCGCAGAGGGGCGTAGCTCCTAACAAAGGCACTGCGCTTCAGCCGCTTGCAACTGCTACTAATGCAACCAACCAGATGGTCTTCTTTAACTACGGTGCTAAGACCGATCAGATGGAATGTTCGAGCTGCCACAAGGTTCATGATAATGCCAACCCTCCGTTCCTGCGCATAGCCAATACTGGCAGCGCGCTCTGCAGGGCTTGTCACCAGAACTAATCCTGATTCGATAATAGGCAAAAAGGGCGGGTTTTCCCGCCCTTTTTGTGTTTAAAACATCTGGGATTCATGTTATAAAACCGCCATGATAAATACCCGTCTGCTATATAGTTTCCTTGTTATGGTAATGCTTCTGCTTTCTGCTTGTGCCGGTACGGTTCCTGAGCCTACTGAGCGTTACTTCTGGCCACCGCCGCCTGATGTACCCCGTATTGAATGGATAAAAGCTTACAGCAGTCAGCTGGATATTGAGAAAAGTGATTCTCAACGCTTTTTTGCGGCGATAATGGGCTCGGATGAGCCGGTCTCACTGCTGAAGCCGATTGAGGTGAAATCGGTTCCCGAGCTAAAACGATTTTACGTATCCGATGTCGGCAGGGCGTCGGTAATGGTTTTTGATCTTGGCAAGCATGAACTAAGAAGCCTGGTTACTCCCGAAGGCGCACCAACCATAACTCATCCTCTATCGGTGGTAACCGATCGTGATAATAATCTGTACGTGCTTGAACGTAGAACAGCCACGGTCCTGGTTTTCGACAGTTCTGAAAAATATTTACGTGCGATCCGTTTAAAATCAGTTTCTGTTTCAAATCCTATTGCGTTAGCGATCGATAAGAAAAAAAGCTTGTTGTATGTTTCTGATGCCACTTCTCGAAAGTTGATAGTAATGGATCTGATGGGGGTTGTTCAGCGCAGTATCGGCTCCAGTGGTGATGCTGCCGGTCAGTTCAATCTTCCGGTTGCGCTTGTTATAAATTCCAAGGGACAGATCATCGTTGCTGACGCTTTTGACGCTGTCGTCCAGATATTTGACGCAGATGGCAAGTTCCTTCGTAAGTTTGGCCGTAGAGGGGATTCGGCGGGTGACTTCCAGTTGATAAAATCTATTGCGGTCGATTCATCCGATAATATTTATGTGGTTGACGGGCGATCACACTCTGTGTCCATATTTAATGAACGTGGTGAGCTGCTTTTGGTGCTGGGTGCATTTTATGCCATATCAGGTTCGGGAAAGGTTGCTCCCGGTGGCTTTTCAGTGCCGGTAGGTATAGATATTGACACAAATGACAGAATATACGTAGTTGACCAGCTGAATGCGCGTGTCCAGGTTTTTCAATATTTATCAGAGTCGTTTCTAAACGGTCACCGTGCACAATAGTTATTGCTGCGCTATTTCACGTTCAGCAAGGTTAAATGGCAGGATAAAAGTGTGACCCGGTTTCTTGCTTCTCAATGATATTGCAGCGGATTCCCGTCCGCCGGCCTTATTCGCCATGTTCGGGTTGCTGTGTTTGTTGGGTATACGCCAGGTTGTGTTGGCGTTAAAATTGCATCGATCTCTTCGTGAATTTCTATATACTCAAAAGTGTCTCAGGCTCTATGATACCTAACCTGTTGCGCCACAACTGGTCGATCCCCGCGGTACTATTGCTTATGGTCGCCCTGCTATGGCCTTCGCCTGCCGTAGCCAGGCTGTCAGCCCAGGCAGCACTCAATTATACCAACTATGATGTCCGCAATGACTCCGGTCGCCATCTGTCAGCCCAGTCATTTACCCATGACTATTCGCTGCTTTACGAGCACGCCGGCAACATCTACAATTCAAGGATCGGCAAGTACAATGTTTCGCTAGGTTATAACTGGTCAGCGCTGGATACTTCGATCAAATCTGAAAAGGGTACAGAGAGTATACAGACCAATCGTGGTCATTTCCTGTTCAGCGGGGAATTGTTGCTGGATCCCAAGGAGATTCCTTTCAGACTTACAGCCTACAGCCGTGACATGACCCAAAATACCATGATCACTTCCGATACACCGCTAATTGCCAGCATGACCTCCCAAAACGGTACTTTGCTTGGCACACCTTATCTGGCATCCGGGATCAACGACGGTATTCATATCAACAGTGGGGCAACGCTCGTTGCCGGTGTAAAGAACGGCATGACTAACGGTTATAATGAAATTCTTCGGCATTTGCCGATGATCATGCTTGATTACAGCGACCAGCTCAATCGGGACCTACGGTCACAAACTCCGGTAGATAACAGACTTACACGTCTTGCTTTCGTAAGTCTCAACAAAAAAGATAACTGGTTTCATTACCGGTATACAACCTATGACGACTACATTGACTCGTACAATAATTATAAAGAGAGTCAAATCCAGATTGGAACGGTTGATCACACACTGGCCCGCCGTTGGATAGATTTTTCCAACTGGCTCAGGGTATCAACCGACCTGCAGTTATCCAGGAAAACCAGTGTGTCGATGGGGCAAAATTACGAAGAAGTCGACGTAAATGTTTTTGCACATGCGCAACGCAGATATTGGGAAGCGCGCAGCTTTAACAATTTTAACCGCTATCGGGAAGAGAACGGTAAGCTTACCAATCGCACCACGATACCTTTGTATGTCTCGGGAGTACTGAACCCGGAAGTATCCTGGAGCACCAGGGCTTCCTATCGGGAAACGCACGATAATACCGGCGCGCACCTGGAAAGTATGTTGGCCGGTTACAGGGTCGATGCATTCAAACGTTCGTTGTTTACCTTGAATCAGAGCCTGGATGTTGAGTCCACAGTTTCGGAAAATTCCAAAATGCTGGTGCTTTCCGGTGGCCTTGAAACCACCAGTACCCCCTCATTTTCCAGGAAGTTAACTCTGGGGGCCGCCTATAAGATCAAAAACTCCAATAACAGATATTCTTCGAGTAGTACAAACTTTCTCGAGCAGAAACTCTCGCTGGATGCCGGCTATACCCCTTCTAATCAGCTTCGCATAACATTTCGGCAGGAAAATGATTTCACAACCGGGAATAACAGCATCTTCAATAGTACCGTAAGAGATTCTAATACTTCTATACCTCAGTATGTAAGCCCAAGAAGTGTCGCAGCCGATAGTATCGGCTCATCCAGTTATCGGTCTCTATCAAGTTTGGTTGTAACCTGGAATCCATTGCCGCGTTTGAATCTGGGACTTAATCTGATCGAGGATATATTTTCGTCTGCAAATACAGGCTCCAACAATATTACAACAGTGTCCGGAACAGTTAATTATTCACTCAACAATTTGAAATTCAGCGATGTTCTCACCTATGCCAGAGGCAACTATCAAATGGAGCTGAACACGACGATGTTCAGTAATGTTGCCTCCCTTGAATATGCGTTTAATCGTAATCTTGATTCAAAACTGGCAGCTTCCTATTACCGCTGGACTGATGCCAATCAAATTTCAAGCAGCTACGATGCCGAACAGCATCTGAATTATAGATATTTCAGTAATTCCGGCATGTCTCGCAGAATGTTTGAGCTTAACGAAGTTTTGACATATTCATATTCTCCGGTTGTAAATGCTTCACCTAATGCTAATTCAACTATCATCAATAATCGCGTCAACAAAGCATCGCTCACCATGGGTTTCAAATATTATCCGTTACGGCAATTGGTACTGGCAGGCGGGACAAGATATCAATATGATAATAAAATTAAAAATTACAGTTTGATGTGGTATGCATCAATCGGCACCAACTTCAGGCTTTTTAATGCATCTCTTGATTATTTTCAGGGAAAACGTCAGTCTGATGGCCTGATAGAGAAAAAATTTACGGCCAATGTCAAAAAGTCATTTTAGGCATTGGCTATATATGATTTAATTACCGGGCCAGTCCCGGTTTTTTTTTGAAAGATGTGATCTGATTTTTGATGTATTAGCGTGATTCGGATAACCAATGACCTCAATCTCGATCGTTGTTCCTGTCAAGCATGGCAGCCATGTCGCCGCATTCGACTCTATCCGGCAATCAGCTTATGACAAAAATATCTATGAAGTGTTGCTGGCCGAAGGGAGCGCCCCCAGTCAGCAGCGTAACCTGGCAGCGAGAGCCGCTACTGGTGACATTCTGTATTTTATTGATGACGACTCCCGGCTCAACAGCGACAATCTGACAATTTGCAGCAAAGTCATGGAATGTCATGATGTTGCGGTTGTCGGTGGTCCATCAATCACTCCCACCACAGACAGCCGGCTGCAACGACTGTTTGGATTTGCCCTGTCATCCGTGCTCGGCTCTGGTGGTGTCAGAAATCGTTACAGAGAGTTTGGCCAACCCCGCGATACTACCGATAAAGAGCTGATTCTATGTAATCTGGCAGTACGCAGGTCCGTGTTCCTGGCACTGGGTGGTTTTGATGAACGGCTCTACCCGAATGAGGAGAACGAACTGCTTGACAGGATCAGGTCAGCAGGGTTCAGGTTGATGCATATTCCGGACATGAAAGTACTCAGAAGTCAGCGTTCAACCCTGATGGCTTTTGTCCGTCAGATGTTTGCCTATGGGAGAGGGCGGGCACAACAATCCTTGATAACCGGGTCGTATCCCATAATCAGCTATGTGCCGCTTTTATTTGTACTATACCTAATCATTTTAGTGTTTTTGCCTTTTGACATGATGCTGCTGGCGCCGTTAATTGTTTATGCGGTCATTGTGTCGATATTCACTATGATCGGAATTGGTAAAACCGGCAGTATTTCTGCTCTGACTTTAATGCTGCTCTATCCTCTGATGCATTGTGTTAACGGGGTTGGTCTGTTGTATGGCCTGGCGGGCGGCAAGCCGGATCCGGTGCGTAGCGATGGAATCGTGGTCACCAGAATAAAGGAATTCGGGCAGGAGTTCCCTGAGTCTTACTGAACGGAATTTATGCAGACAACCAGTCAGTTTTTCGGTAGAGTCGTACAGCTTTAAGGATATTAGAATTCGAGGAGTGATTCCGCTTTGGATATCATCAGTATTGTAGTACCGATCTATAATGAACAGGACAACGTAAACGCGTTGTACACGGCGATAACTGAAGCAATGCTGCGGATGAAATGCGGATATGAACTCATTATGGTCGATGATGGATCAAGTGATGGGTCATATGCCCTGCTTGCCAAGATTGCAAAAGAGGACACATGTCTCAAGTTAATCCGCTTCCGCAGGAACTTCGGCCAGACAGCTGCCATGGCGGCGGGGTTTGATGTCGCGCGCGGCAGCATAATAATCCCGATGGATGGCGACCTCCAGAACGACCCTGCCGACATACCGCGACTTGTTGACAAGATTCATGAAGGCTTTGATGTGGTCTCCGGTTGGAGAAGAGATCGCAAGGACACTTTCATAACCCGCAAAATACCCTCAATTCTGGCCAATTCCCTGATCTCGCGCCTGACGGGTGTCCATCTTCACGATTACGGATGTACACTAAAAGCCTATCGTCGTGAGGTGTTGGACGGCATAAATCTTTACGGCGAAATGCACCGCTTCGTTCCGGCGCTGGCGTCACAGGTGGGCGCCAAGGTTACTGAATTGCCGGTCAATCATTATCCGCGCCTTCACGGTGTCAGCAAATACGGCATCTCACGAACATTACGCGTGATACTCGATCTGATGACGGTAAAATTCCTGTTGGTGTATTCGACCAAGCCGATTCAACTGTTTGGCAAATGGGGGGTTTATACCATTATTTTGGGTGTTTTGACCGGAACCATGACCGTGTATATGAAACTGTTTGAACACCTCAGCATGAATCGTAATCCTTTGCTGATACTGACCCTGTTTCTGCTGTTCATGGGGATTCAGTTCATAGTTATGGGATTGTTGGGCGAACTGAACGCCAGGACATACTTTGAGTCACAGGGTAAGCCGATCTATGTGGTGCGCGACCGAATCAACATAGACAGTGAAAATGCCTGAATCAAATATGGCTCCATTGCGTAATATTTCGAATCAATGGCCGGGTTGGCTGTTGCTGCTGGTTGTGTTCATTGTTGCGCTCCGTCCCATGGAAGACTTCGATACTTTCTGGCAACTCCAGAGTGGAAAGTACATTCTGGCATCCGGACATTTTCTGTATCGCGATACCTTCAGTATTACACCGGACGCCTTTCGCCTGGAGCATTGCTGGCTTTCGGACATAATATTCTATCTCCACTACCTTGCCGGCGGATACAAGCTGCTCTCTCTCCTGAAAACCGTTCTTATTACGTTATGTGCTTTTCTGCTGTATCGCGTTAACTTGCGACGTGGAGGAGACCCCTTACTCATCGCACCGGTTTTGACCCTGTGTCTGGCCGCATCCATAGCCTCGTGGGTAGAACGTCCCCAGCTGTGGACCTTCCTCTTCTCAATCCTGTACATACTGCTGCTGCACAAAGGGCGCGAGCCGGGCAGCAAAGCCTGGTTCTGGCTGATTCCGCTGATGCTGGTCTGGGCAAATCTTCATGCCGGCTGCATATTCGGTTTTGTACTTATCGGCCTGTTTTTCATCGGCGAGATCGTGCGATTGGTACTGAAGGATACAACAGGGAATAAAATACTTCTGCTCGCCGGCATCGGTCTTGCGGTGTTTGGTACTGCTTTCATCAATCCGTATGGCAGCAGAATCCCGATGCAAGTGCTTGGTCACCTGAACTTGACGAACATAAGCTCCGGACAACAGGCGATAATGGAGTGGTTGCCGCCCGCCTCGGACCAGATAGTGCTGTTCTATGTGGTTTTTGTCTTGTGGGGCGCCGTTCTGGTTGCAAAGTGGAAAAATAATGATCCTGCAGAGATTATTTTCTTCTGTGCGTTTCTGTATATGGGGACAAGCCAGGTTCGCCATTCGGTCTTCGTGCCGATTCTAGCCGGCTTCTACCTGCCGGTCTCTCTGCAATATGTGGTGCGAAAATATTGGCCGAAACAAAACAAGTCACATCTCTTTCAATCGGTCTGCCGCTACTGCACGCTATTGGCTCTGGCCCTGTTTCTGTATCTGAATGTGGTCAGGGCTCCATGGGGGTGGGGACTCTGTCAGACAAGCTTTCCGGTGGCTGCGACACAATTCCTTCAGCAGAACCGCTTACCGAAGACGGTCTACAATTTCTATGATTGGGGCGGTTATCTCATGTGGAAGCTGTATCCGGATTATCAGGTTTTCGTTGATGGCAGAAATACCAGTTCCGAGATACTGGACGTTTCCAACAGGATAGACAACAGTTGGGATGGTTGGCTCGAAGATTTCAAACGCTACAATGTAAACACGGTGATCAGTCGCACCTGTTACTATGACTCCGGTGGGCCGGTGCCACTGGTTGAAACTCTTGCCAAAGATCCCGGCTGGGTTCTTGTCTATCGTGACGACATCGCTGTCGTCTATCTGAAGAAAGATGAGAAGTATAAGCACATCTGGGAGAAATTCGCGATACCATCGGCATCCGTCTATGAAACCATGTATGCCGAAGCATTGCGTCTCTTACGCGAGGATCCAAACCGGACAAGGATCAATCTCGCGCTTGGGCGATCGTCCCTGAAGCTGGGGAAATACGCGGAGTCTTATACCTACTATTCACTCCATCTGAAAAAAAATCCTGGAGATTACGAAGCACGCATGCTGGTTAACTTCCTGGCTCCGAAACAGAGATGAACGTCCATAGTCTCGGACAGACCTGCTTTTGCAATCCTAACGAACCAATAACTTAAACAAAAAAAACTATGGACTTGCACTCATCCACTGATAAACAACGGCATAAAATTCTGATGCTGGCCCCGACACCCTATTTTGCCGACCGGGGCTGTCATGTCAGGATCTATGAGGAAGCCAGGGCTCTGACCGCTGTGGGGCATGAGGTCTGTATCGTTACCTATCATCTGGGTAAGGACATGCCTGGAGTCCGGGTGGTCAGGATTCCACAAATTCCCTGGTATAAAAAGCTCGGAGCTGGTCCGTCCTGGCACAAGCCCTACCTGGACATCCTGCTGCTGCTGAAGGCCTACGCTACCGCACGTACTTTCCGTCCCGATATAATTCATGCCCATCTGCATGAAGGAGCCCTGATCGGGTTCATTCTGAAACGCGTTTTGAGAGTGCCGTTGCTGTTCGATTACCAGGGCAGTCTCAGCGGAGAATCGCTCAACCATGGATTTTTAAAGGACAGATCGCTGCTACACAGGATCTTTGTCAGCATCGAACGTGCAATTGACTGTTGTGCGGATGCGATCATTACCAGCTCCGGAGAGGGGCAGCGTGAATTGGTCAGGGATTTCGGCGTTTCGCCTGAAAAAGTCAGCACGTTGATCGATGGAGTGGATACGGAGGTTTTTCGGCCATGCTCACGCCTGCAGGCCAGGCAGGAGCTGGGTATATCCGAAGACGCCAGGGTTGTTGTCTATCTCGGGCTGTTCAGCAGCTATCAGGGGCTTGATCTGCTCCTTGATTCAATCGCTTCCGTCAGGGCCAGGGTGCCGGGAGTCCGTTTCCTGCTGATGGGTTTTCCGGATCAAGAGTATCGCAGAAAGGCATCGGAAATGGGCATTGACGATGTGATCAGCTTTACAGGCCGGGTTCCGTACGATTCCGCTCCATTGTACCTGAGTGCCGGTGATGTGGCTGTCTCACCAAAGCTGGCGCGCACTGAAGCCAACGGCAAGCTGTTCAACTACATGGCCTGCGGATTGCCGACTGTGGCCTTCGATAGCTCGATAAACCGGGAAATACTCGGTGACGTCGGCATATATGCCGAATATGGCAGCGCCTCCTCGCTTGCGGACTGTATCGTAAGCGCTCTGGAGGATAACGTATCTGCTGCTGATCTTGGGGAGCGATCCCGGCAAAGGGCCGTACAGGTTCACTCCTGGGGGGCACGGATCCTCCGGCTGGTTGAGCAATATCAACGCCTGCTCGCAGCAAAAAACTAAAAAAATCGTATCCCCCGGTTGAAAAATATTGACAACATCGAAAGGTCTTGATATAAATTCGGGACTTCAAGCGGGAATAACTCAGTGGTAGAGTGCAACCTTGCCAAGGTTGAAGTCGCGGGTTCGAATCCCGTTTCCCGCTCCATAAAATACACGGGCCAGGTCAAGTACCTGGCCCTTATTTTATCTGGCCTTGCGCCGTTCCCCCCCACACCTTAAATTGACTGTCAGAACTTATTCCACATCAAACTAGTCGGGCTTGTGCCTTAACCGTGCCATAACATTTTTATGGTTTGCTTCTAAGGTGTAATAAATAACTGCAACCCTGACAAAATATTTTGCTGCAATTGGACATTGAACATCTTATTGTGTCTCTATCTTTGAATGAACAGAACCGTGGATTTGTAAAAAAATGATGGGCGTGTGTCAGAACAAATGGATGATATTTATTCCGTAGTCTGCATTTACCGTTCACTTATAACAAGTTCTACCTCTGCCCTCAGAATCGCGATGGCCACCAACCTGGTCGCATCAAACGACCATCCGCCAGAAAGCTTTATGCCCTGTTCCCAAAACACCCCGAAAAGGTTTTGCAGTATCTGACGGTAGCGAACCATCTCCTCTTCTTTCGGCTCATGCATCTACCCCGTTGCCGATAATAGCAAGTACCCACTCCGTCAGCAGAACAAGTTGTTTCAAAGGGATTCGCTCCGCTGTCGTATGAACCTTCTCATATCCACAGCTGAGCACCACCGTTGGTAAACCCCGTATATTGAAATGATTGGCATCAGATCCGCCACCTGTCGCCTTGTAGCAGACTGGAACCCCGATATCGGCGGCTGCCCGGGCCGCCCGGCTTACCGGCTCGCTGTCTTCACGCAGTTGGTATGCCTGGTAGGACGTTACGGTCTCGATGGTCACCGAACCGGCAAATTCGGCTGCGGCAGATTGCATGATTTCGGACAGGGTTGCCACATGGGACCGGACTTTTTCCGGAACCAGTGATCGTACCTCACCTTGCAGCTCACATCTGTCTTGTACGATATTGGTCGGCCCGATCGCCGAGATGCTGCCGATATTCGCAGTTGTTTCTGCGTCAATGCGTAACAGTCCCATCCGGCTTATGGCCGTTGCCGCAATCTGTATCGCCGAGATTCCCTGTTCGGGGGCAAAGCCGGCATGAGCACTAAGGCCATGAAACACGGCCTTGAATTTAATGTGCTCCGGTGCCCGAAGTACTATTTCCCCCACATCCCCGCCAGCATCCAGAACAAACCCGATCCGTGAAGTGACCTGTGTCGTATCGAAATGTTTGGAACCCACCAGAGACAACTCTTCTGCGACGGTCAGCACCAACTCAATAGCCGGATGAGCTTTGCCGTGCTGCTTCAGTACGGTGATTCCCTCCAGCAGGGCGGCCAGGCCCGAAGCATCGTCTGCTCCAAGCACGGTAGTGCCATCGCTGACAATATAATCCCCTTCAATACGCGGCTTGACGTTTACACCCGGGACAACCCGGTCCATGTGACAGGAGAAGAGCAACGCTTCGCCGGCAGCTGTGCCTTCCAGGCGGGCATAAAGGTTTCCGGCACTGCCACCGGTTTTCCTGCCGGCATCATCTTCCGAAACAACGAAACCAAGCGCTGTCAGCATCTCCGTCAGCCGGTCAGCCATCAAGCGTTCACGGCTAGGTTCGGAATCTATGGCACAGAGTTCCATGAAGGTAGTGAAGAGTCTGTTGTGGTCAATCATGTGGTGCATCACCTTGAGATTAGAAGATTTCAGTCAGTTTGTGGACGGCCTTGTCAGTAATCAAATCACCAACCGCTGCAATGTATGCCTGGAAATGTCGAGAGTTCATGTGCTGTTCCAGGCAGGTAAGATTCTTCCAGTTCTCATAGAAAACAAAGACAGCCGGATTTTCATTGTCCTGATGGAGCCGGTATTCCATGCACCCTTCTTCCTGAAGAGTAGCTGCCAGCATCTTGATGAGCTCTGTTTTCACAGTCTCGATAGCATCGCTTTTCGCAGTTATCTTTGCCACTACGGTTACGGTTGACATGTTTATCCTTTCTTCTCGTGGGCTTTCTGGCCGTGAAGCCGTTCATACGCCAACACTGCTTCCGTTCTTCAGGGTCAAAGTAGTTGAACACCACCTTGTCGTAATCCTCAAACTGAAGGGTTTCATTGCAGCAGAGCGTTTCGCATTGCCCGAATATCCTGGTCAGGTAGTTTTCGTTTGATCCAAAATGAACCGGGTATTGATATTCATTCATCATCTCCGCAGAAATGTTCATGGTGTAGATAAAGCCCGTCGGCAGCTTCCGGTCGAAAAGAGTGCTGGGTGGTCTGGTGTAGGCCAGGTACTGGAAAAGAAGCCGCTCCATGAAAGAGCGCATCTCATCGGTCACTGTGCCGAAGTAGATCGGCGAACCCAGGATAAAGGCATCGGCAGCGGCAACATTTCCAGAAGCGGAGTGAGGTCGTCGGGCCTGTCAATCAGTTTGTGTAAATGGTCTTTTCGGTCTTTTACAAAACATGCATTCTATGTTCAAAAATTATGCTGAATTGAGTTCAGTTCTGATTTTCAATTATTGATCGGCATAGTCTATTTCCTCAAGAAATTTGTCAAGGCCAGATAGAGCAGTTTGAGCATGGCCTCATCTTTGGTAAACGATCCCTGGTTCTTGGACGCTTTTCGCAGAGATCCGGTTGTTTTTATTTATGGCCGAAATATTCCGGGATTTACCGAAAATTATCTTCAAATCCTTCGATGTAATCCCAGTAGATCTGCATGCTGATCATTTTTTGTCAGGAAATGTATTGATAAATGTCTTTTGTTTCCGGCATTTATCCAAAATTATTTACAAAGAAGTTTTTAGGCTTTATTTTTGCTGAGAATCATCTGTTCCAGGATTATAGATTCATACTCTGATTGCAGGAACAGTCGTTGTGCATTTGGAAATATCTGTTATTGTTACATTAAAACTTCATTGGGGGCTTTATGAATGGTTTCCGGAAAGACAAAATAAGAGTACTGCGGATATCACTGCCGTTCCTGTCATGTTTGCTTATGATTTTATTGCTGGTCCTGTCAGTCGTCAGGCTGGATGCACATGCTGCCCAGACGCCGGAATGGTACCGTCTGCGCACCAACAGCGTGCCCTACGAGCCGGATAAAGTTGCAGTGGATAACTCCGGCGGTGTCTGGGTCAGCGCCCAGGACGGAACCGAATACGCGCCTGGCGTCTGGTACCGCCCGCCCGGCGCTTCTGCTCCCGCCTTCCAGTACATCACCAACGACCGGCGCAATAACCTGCTGGAAGCCGCATATAACGCTCCCATTGAGAAGCCGCAACTGAGTGCCTCGGTGCTTTATGCAGTGAAGGACAAGGGGGGCAACACCTGGTATGCCCTGAAAAACAGGACGGTGCTCTGCCAGAAGGCCGACAATAGCTGGCTCACCTTCAACATGCCGGATTCATCCAGTCTTCAACTTGGTGTAGACACCACCAGCGTTGACAGCGCCTTCCGCATTCGGCTGATCGACAAGCCGGATGGATCCCAGGAGAAGCTGTTGATTGCAGCGCGGGGAGTTGTTCGTGTGAATGCCGCATTCACGGTAGTGGAAACACGCCAAGTTTACTATACCGCGAATAATTATTTCATTCGTGATGCACTGGTTGACAGCCATGGAAGTTACTGGGTTACCTCCGAGATGGGGCTGGAAAAGGGTACCAGCCTGGTCAATACCACGTATGTCAAAGACCTTTTCCCCATCGTCACCTATCCGTCCGCACCCGCGGAAGGGGCCATGATTACCCGGATCGTGGAGGACTCGCTTGGCAACATCTGGTTCGGATCTGATTTCGGCTACGGCGTAGATGGCATATATTGCTACACCGTCGGCGGGCAATGGAACAAGTATACCAGCGGAGCGGTGAGCGACATAGGCTTGAGGGTGCATGATATTGCCGCCGGCAGCGATGGTTCCGTCTGGTTCGGAGGAGTTTACAGCGGCGCCGGCGGCATTCTGCGGTATGTCCCGACCAGTGGCGGGCAGTGGACCAGGTTTACGCAGGCCGATCTGGGCCTGGAGAGCGGCGAGGTTCCCAGCCTGGACTTCGACGACAGTGGCCTCTGGTTCGTGACCGCCTACAACCCCACCATCCCCGGAAACGGCACCGGAGTGCATTACCTGACTTTTACCGCCCAGGGGCAGCCGAGCGTGGTTCATTATACCTACCGCAACGACAGCACCTCTCTGACCAATCTGCGTTTCAACCAGATTGCCGCGGACAAGAGCGGCGGCATCTGGTTTCCGGCCTACGACGATGCCAGCATCGCAAGGCTGAAGGCCGACGGCAGTTGGCAGCAGTTCCGCCAGGCGGGAAGTGTGGGGCTGGGAAGCTTCGGTGTTGTCGGGGCGGCCGCGGATTCGCAGAACATAGTCTACTTCGCCCCCTTGCGATCCGAACCGGTGGCCTATAATGTCGCCACGGAACAGTGGCTGGCCCTTCCCGTCGCTCCCTTCAGTGATCTGTACTATTACGGTGTATATGTCGATCCGCAGGATGGCAAGTGGTTCTACGGGGCCTATGGTGTCTACTATCTTAACCCGGCCAACAGTGCCTGGACCAGTTTCAGCCCGGCGGAACTCCCCGGTTTTCCAGCCAACTATTTTGTGAACGATGTCATGGTCGACGATGCGGGCAACACCTGGTTCATGTGCCGGTACGAGGTGGTCCTGATGAAGAGGAACCCGGCGGGCGGTGACCCGTCCTGGTTCAGGTTCACCAGCGGCAATGACGGATATATCGGTGGATATTATGTCACTCAGGATGACAGCGGCCAGGTCTGGAACGGCTCCAAACAGAAATTCGATTCCGTCAATAACGTCTGGCTCCCGGTGCCGGCCGATACAAGCGCTTTCGACCATCGGCACCTGCGCTTCCTGAACGGAACGGTTCCGGCCGACATGGATGTAAGCGGCGGCCTGGCCCCGATCAGCGCAATGTCGGCTCTAGATGAAAACAACATGACCGTGGACAGCCGGGGGACGATCCTCTTCTCGGGCGGGCTGGGGTCCGTCAACGCCGGGATCGTGGCTTATGGTCCTATTCCAGGCGGTTCCATCACGGCCAATGCGGGCGGCAGCGGAGCCGGTTCCGTCAGTTCCAGTCCCGCCGGGATCAGCTACAGTTACAATACGGCCATCAGCGGAAGCTCAGCGTTCAATTACGGTTCGACCGTGGTTCTGACAGCAACGGCAGCGGCCGGATCAACAGCCGTCTGGACCGATTGCGCTGCAAAGGGGGGCGTAGCGGGCGGTACGACCGCGGCGGCAACCTGTACCTTCAATCCCTTGATCAGCGCTGAGACCGTCACCGTTTCCTTCATCAAGTCGCGCTTTGCCATCGATGTCACCGTCTCCGGTACCGGAACCGGTACCGTGACCAGCAGTTCGGCTACCGTGGGTGTGCCGGCTGATATCGTCTGTACCACAGGGGTCTGCAGCGCCGAGTATCCTAACGGCAGCACCGTCACCCTGATCGCCACCCCCAGCATCTACACCGTCTTTTCCGGATGGTCTGGCGCCTGCACCAACACAAGCGGCAGCTGTATCGTTACCATGAACAGCGATAAAGCGGTCGGCGCGACTTTCACGTCGGCGCCCAAGGTCAAGGTGGGCAGCAAGCCTTTCTCCACTGTTCAGACCGCCTACAATGACGCCGAAACCCTGAACAACGCCGTCATCAGGATGTTGGAGGGAACACTGACCGGTTCCTTCACCAGCGACAGGAACATCATGGTGACTCTCGAAGGTGGCTACAATGCTGTCTACGGCGCCATCAGCGGTCAAACCGCGATCCAGGGAACGATAACGCTCGGGTCCGGCACCGTCAGGATGAATGGGGTCGTTGTCAAGTAGGTTTATGGTCTGATATCAGTTCATCTTCAAACTATGGCCGCCTCGAATCCGGTGCGGCCTTTTAATTTGCAGGATGATTTCTCCCGAACAATTCATCTTGAAAACGCAATTAACCGCCGAGAAAAACGGATGCACGCCGAGAAAACCTGGACTTACATCAAAAGTGATAATCACCATATAGGGTTAAACCAGTATTTGGTTGGTTTTTGATTTCTCGCTTAGAAGCGTCTACTTCTGGCGGCGTGTATCGGCGTTCATCGGCTTTTCTTCGTTCATATGAAAAATCCACCCGTGTAATTGGTTTTTCAGCCCCATTGCCATTGCGATGAAAAAAATGAGCCGTTCCAAAAAAATATTGGAACTTTTATCCTCCTGCTGCTGTCAAAGGAAATATAGACACATTATTTCCCAGGGAGGAACAAATCATGAAAACCATCGTGGCGGTAATTCTGGCAGTAGTATTGAGCGCGGTTCAGGTAATGGCGGGGAGTGTGGGGGATGCCGTGGAGGTGCGCATCGTCAGCGATGACGGCCGCAGCCTGCCGACCTATCCGGTGAAAATGCGCAGCGGACTGAAAAAGGTTTATGCCGAAGCGGTCAAGGGCGACCATTACCGCATCGAGGTGCGCAACCGGCTCGACCGGCGGGTAGGGTTGGTAATCGCCGTGGACGGCCGCAACATCATCAGCGGCGACAGGTCCTGGATGAAGAACAGCGAACGCATGTATATCCTGGAACCTTACGGCTCGGGCGAGTTCTCCGGCTGGCGGTCTTCAGGCGACCATGTCAACCGTTTCTATTTCACCAGCGTGCCGGATTCATACTCGGCCGCTTTCGGCGACCGCAGCGCCATGGGGGTGATTTCGGTGGTGGCATATCCGGAGATGCGGCGCTACCGGCCGCAACCGCAGGTACAGTCCCAGTCTGCACCATCATGGCAGCGCGATCAGGCCGGCAAAAGTTCCGGTATGGCCGACCGGGCCGAGTCTTCACCTGCAGCGGCAGCGCCGGCTCCATCCGGTGAGATATCCCGCAACCATGCTGCCAAGTCGGAGAAGAAGTCCCTGGAAAGCGCCGGAACCGGCTATGGACATGAAGAATACTCGCCGGTGCAGGTGGTGGCCTTCGAGCCGGAGGGGAGGGCGGTTGAAACCATTCACGTGAAATACGAGTGGCGCAGCACCCTCTGCCGCCTGGGGGTGATCACCTGCGATGTTCCGCCCCGCCGCTATTCCAACCGTCTTTGGGACAATGGCGGCTATGCGCCACCGCCTCCGGGCAGGTGATTTCCAGGGCCATTGGAATTTGTGGTGTGCTTTAATGGATACACAAAAAGAACAGAACGTTTCCGTTTATTTTGAAATAGGTTGTGCTATAGTTTTCCAACATCGAGGAAATCGAGCGTACTGTAATGACTTTTGAATGGGATGAGAAAAAGGCCGTTTCCAATCTGAAAAAACATGGCGTCAGCTTTGTTGAAGCTGCGACGGTTTTTCTCGATCCGCTTTCGATAACTATTGTCGATTTGGAGCATTCTGAAGAAGAATATCGTTTCCTCGACGTCGGGTTGTCGGACAAGGGCCGGTTGCTCGTGGTATCTTACGCTGAGAGGGTTTCTCACATACGAATCATCAGTTCTCGCACGGCTTTGCCTGTGGAAAGGAAGGCATATGAAAAAGGCAATTAACCCCGACGACATCAAACCGGTGGATTTTTCCGGAGGTGTGCGCGGCAAACATCATGCGGCCTGTAAAAAGGGATACACGGTTAAGGTGCATAACGAGGACGGAACGACCGTGATTCATAAATTTGTTCCCGAAAAAGGCGCTATTGTGTTGGACGAAGATATAAGGATCTATTTTCCGGATTCAAAGGCAGCCAATGCCGCCCTGCGGGGACTCATCAACTTGTTGCCGCAACGCAGAAAGCGAGCACGCGCGGCATAGGCATCCGTTATTATTACGGCGGATAAACAACGCCCCACTTCGGAATTCCGAGGTGGGGCGTTTTGTTTCTGTTATCTCACCGTAAAAAACAGTTGACGCGTATATAAAAGAATTATATAAAGCCATTATATAAACGTATTATATTACTGTTATGGAGAGGAAAAGGTCACAATGTCACCACGAAATGCCCAGTTTGGTCGGGAAGATATTATCGATGCCGCCTTTGAACTTGTCAGGAAAAATGGCTGGAACGGCTTTTCGGTCACAGCTGTTGCCAAAGTCATAAATTCATCCACCATGCCGATCTATTCTCAGTTTGCCAATGTCCGCGAGCTGGAGGATGCCGTCTGCCTGAAGGCAATGGAGCTGCTCAAGGAACGGATGCTGATTGAGCGGACCGGAGACAGGTGGATCGACCAGGGGATCAGTTATGTCAGGTTTGCCGAGGAGGAGAGGTTTCTGTTCCGCTGTCTCTGGGATGGCAGGAATATCGAATTGTGCAAGAAAATGGGCCAGGAACTGAACGAGTTCATTGCCGGGACACTGGTAGATTACCCGCTCTTCACCGGGTTGAACGAGTTGGAGCTGAAAATGATCCGTCTCACCAGGATGATGTTTGCCCAGAAACTGGCGTATTGGTTAAACACCAACAGCAACTACCTGAAGGAAAAAGGGATCCCGGACACCGATGATTACATCCGCAGGACAAGCAAGGCGATCTATGACGGGTTCAGGTTGCAGTTCCGGGCAAAGGAATAGCTCTTGAACCATAAATTACTGGTTCCGGTTGTCCTGCATAGGTTGATAAATTTTAGAATTTAGGAGGTGGCACATGAGCAAGAGCTGGCGTAGCAGGGGAAGGGATGTTCTCGTTGTTTGTGTTTTTTGTCTCATGACACTTATTGTGGATTCCGGTCACGGCGAGTGCGCATCTGCAACCAAACCCAGGCCTGGTGGCGCTATGACGGTCGGGGTTGAGCTGGAGTTTCGCGGTTTTGATCCCTTGAAGGCCCAATATATTGGGATTGCCGACCGCACGGTAATCATGGCGGTGGAGGAGCGGCTGTTCGATATGGATACAAAGGGGAACCTGGTGCCGGAACTTGCCCTTTCCGCCAAGCCTTCAAAGAACGGCAAGAGTTGGACGATCACGCTACGCAAGGGGGTGAAATTTCATGATGGCACGCCGTTCAACGCCGATGCGGTGGTCGGGCATTGGCAGCGGCTCCTCGATCCGAATAACAAATTTTTCGCCCTCTCGACCCTTGAGCCGATTGAATCGGTGCGGAAGGTGGATGATTTCACGGTCCGATTCACTCTGAAGCACCCCTGGGCGGTGTTCAAAAATGTCCTGGCCGCTCCCCAGTCGTTTACGGTGTTCATCCCATCCCCCAAGGCGCTCAAGGAGGATACTCACAACCGCGCGCCGGTAGGCACCGGGCCCTACATGTTCAAGGAGTGGGTTGCCAACGACCGCCTGACCGTGGTCAGAAACCCCAATTACTGGCGCAAAGGGAAAGCTTATCTTGACAGAGTGACCTTTCGCCCGATGCCGGATATGCAGTCCCGGTTCGCCAGCCTGCAGTCCGGGGAGATCGACGTGATCCAGACCGACCGGGGCGCCAGCATCCTCCAGGCCCGTGAAGACCGCTCCCTCAAGGTTTACTCCAGCGATTGCGCCGGGCCTTACAATTTCCTCCTCAACGTTTCCAAACCGCCGCTGAACGATTCCCGGGTCCGCCAGGCGCTGGCCCATGCCTGGAACCAGGAACTGCTGATCAAGGCGGACTACAAGGGCACTTTACCGTATGCAAAGGATCCGTATGGCGGGATGATCAGCTGCGGCGACTCGGCCTACCGTGAGTATGATCCGGCCAAGGCCCGCAAACTGTTGGCGGAATACGGCAAGCCGGTCACCCTGGAGATGAATCACACCAATACCCCGCGCGGCAAGGAGGCGGGCGAGATCATGCAGCGACTGTTCAAGGAGGTCGGCGTGACGCTGACGCTCAATCCGGTGGCCGAAGCACAGCTGGGGAAACGGGGCGTCACCGGCGATTACCAGGTCACCGGTTGGAAGATGATGGACTATGACGACATGGGTGGCATATTGAAAAGTTATCTTTTTTCCACCAGCAAAATGAACTTCAGCAAGTATCAGAATCCGAAGATGGATGAGCTGCTGACGATCCAGCATATAAACACCGACCGGAAGACTCGCGAAAAGGCGCTCTGCGGAGTGGCCAGCTTGATCAATGAGGATGCGGTTTTCCTCTATGGCGGTGGGCGGCGTTTTCATGTCATCGCCAAGGCGGGGGTCAAAGGCATCGACAATGTGCGGCATGGGGTCATCAGGGTCAGCGATGCCTGGCTGGAGAAGAAATAATACTGTGGTCGCGAGATGTACATGATGATCTGGAAAAAACTGCTCCATCTGCTGCTGGTTGTGATGGCGGTCACCCTGCTGACCTTCGTCATGACCGACAGACTCCCTTCCGACATCGCCGCAGAGATCGCGGGGCATGGCGCGGACTCGGCGGAGCTGGCCGAGGTGCGGGAACGTCTTGGACTGAATCGGCCGGTGCTCCTCCGCTATGTCACATGGATAGGGGACATCTGCCGGGGAGAGTTGGGAAAATCGCTGGCCACCGGTCAGCCGGTTACGGCTGCGCTGCGCAGTCATCTGCCGGTGACGCTGGAACTGCTGGCCTTGGCCCAGCTGTTTGCCCTGCTGCTGGCGCTTCCTGCCGGAATCATCACCGCATGGCGCTCCGGCTCGCTTCTTGACCGGCTGACCGGCACGGTTGCCTTTGGCTGTGCATCGCTTCCCAATTACGCCCTGGCTATGGGACTGGTCTTTCTCTTTGCCCTGAAACTCAAGCTGCTTCCCGCCACCGGTTACACCCCATTGAGCGCGGGGATCGTGGCGAACCTGAAGGGGTTCCTGCTGCCGGCCCTCTCCATAGCCCTGGTGGAATGGGTGACGTTGATGCGGGTGCTGCGGAGCGATCTGATCGCCACCCTCAAGGATGATTTCATCCTGCTGGCCCGCTGCAAGGGGTTGCCCACCTGGCGCATCCTGTTGGTCCATGCCCTGCGGCCATCCTGTTTTACTTTTATCACCGTGCTCGGTATGCAGACCGCCAGCCTGATCGGCGGGGCGGTCATCATTGAAACGCTCTTCTCGCTCCCAGGCATCGGCCGGCTCCTGGTTACGGCAATATTTGCCCAGGATTTTCCGGTGATCCAGGGGGGAGTGCTGTTGATCACCGTTGCCTATGTGCTGATCAATTTTCTTGTGGATCTCTGTTATGGCGCACTGGATTCGCGGCTGCGGACAGGGGTGACAAGTGGTTAAGACAAAGGCAAATCCCCCTAAATCCCCCTTTCGTAAAGGGGGATTTCAATTAGCTCCCCCCTTTACAAAAGGGGGGGTGGGGGGGATTTCCTTCTATGCCGCCATCGGCTGGCTCGTGCTGGTAATTCTCTGCGCCGCCACTGTCGGGCTCTGGCCGCTTTCCTTTGCCCCGGATCAGCTCGACACCGAGCATCTGGCAGCGCTCCCCGGAGGTGCTCATCCGCTCGGCACCGATGCCATGGGGCGGGACATCGCGGTAAGGCTCCTCTTCGGGGCGCGGGTCTCTCTCATTGTCGGTATCTGTGCTCCGCTGCTCGGCCTGTGCGTCGGGCTTCTGCTCGGCATGCCGGCTGCATATTGCCGCGGCTGGACCGAGCGGGTCATCATGACCTGCGCCGATGTCATCCTGGCCTTCCCGGCGCTGGTCTTCCTGCTGGTCTTCACCTCAATCCTGGGACCGAGTCTGTCAACCATCACCATGGGACTGGGGCTGCTGATCTCCCCCCGCTTTGTCCGCGTTGTCAGGGCCAATACCGCCAGGTTTAGCGAGCGGGAATTCGTCCAGGCAGCGCGGATCAGCGGGGCGCGCGACAGCGCCATTCTGCTGGGGGAGATACTTCCCAACATCGTGGGGCCGCTCTTGGCCTATACCCTGATTGTGGTCGGTTTTGTCATTATCGCCGAGGGGGGGCTTGGCTTTCTCGGCCTGAGCGTCCCTTCGCCGACGCCAAGTTGGGGAGGGATGATTGCTGCCGGGCGAGATACGCTGGAACAAGCACCTCATGTCGCCATGATACCCATGGCAGCCATGTTTCTGACCGTGTTGTCGGTGAATGTGATCGGCGACAGACTCAGGGGACGCTATGAACGCAGCTGACCAGCCCCTCCTAATCGTGGAGAATCTCACCGTTGAGCTTCAGGCCGTCAGGGGCGCGATTCGTCCGGTTGATTCAGTGTCGCTGACTCTACAGCAGGGGAAAACTCTGGCCCTGGTGGGGGAGTCGGGGAGCGGCAAGAGCATGCTCTGCCGGGCGATTCTCGGGCTGGTCCCGTCGCAGGGTGGTATCCGTTTTAACGGTCACAATAGCGGCTCGCTTTCCGCACGGGAGCTGAACCGGCTGCGTGGCCGGGAAATCGGGGTGGTGCTGCAGGACCCGCTCTCCTCATTGAACCCGGTCATGACGATCGCCAGCCAGATCGTCGAGCCGATGCGCTGTCACCTGGGGGTCCGTTACCGTGAAGGAAAACAACGGGCGCTTGCGCTGCTGCGGGATGTCGGCATTCCCCGCCCCGAAGAAAGGCTGGAATGCTATCCCCACCAGCTTTCGGGCGGTATGCGGCAGCGGGTGGCCATCGCCATCGCGCTGGCCTGCGAGCCAAAGCTGCTCATAGCCGACGAGCCGACCACGGCGCTGGACGTAACAGTCCAGGCGGATATCCTTAACCTGTTATCGAAAATCCAGCAGGATCGGGGCATGGCCATCATCCTGGTCAGCCACGACCTGGGGGTGGTGGCCGGCAGGGCGCATGACATTGCCGTGATGTACGCCGGCCGGATAGTAGAGCAGGGGACGACTGCCGCACTGTTTGCGCGGATGCGGATGCGCTATACCCATGCCCTGTTCGAGGCCATTCCACGCATGGATGACCCGCCGCAACGCAGGCTGCCGAACATTCCCGACCAGCCGCCGGATTTCAGCGCATTACCACCAGGCTGCCGCTTTGCTCCCCGCTGCGAATATGTTGGCGAGCGCTGTCGCGCTGAGTATCCGTTGCTGGTTGCCGATGGTGATGATGGGCACAGGTTTGCGTGCTGGTTTCCGCGAATTTTAACAACAAAAACCTGACTCACGCGACGACGCAACGTAAAACCCAAACAAACAAATGTTTAGATGCCTTTCGTTGCGTCGTTGCGGCGTTGCGTGAAATATAAATCTTGGTTCCGCCTTGGGACAAACACATGAACGAAGAAAATATTTTCAACAAACCCCTCCTCCGGATAGAAGATCTTGTCGTCGAATTTCCGGCAGCGCAGCGCCGCACTCTGCATGCCGTATCCGGTGTCTCCTTTGGCATCAATCCAGGGGAGACCCTGGGATTGGTGGGAGACACCGGGATGCGGGAAATCGTCCCTGGCTCGTGCCATCATGCAGTCCCCGCCGCCAACCTCCGGCAAGGTGCTGCTTGACGGACTGGATCTGACGGGGATCCACGGCAGGGCGCTCCGGGAGCTGCGCGGCCGCTTCCAGATGATCTTCCAGGACCCCCTGTCCTCCCTGAATCCGGTAAAGACGGTTGGCGCAAGTGTCGAACTCCCCCTGCTGGCAGCCCGAGTAGAAAAACGCGATGCCGTGCGCATGTTGGCGCAGGAGGCGTTCAAAGCAGTGGGGCTTGATCCGGAGCAGCACTACAACCGCAAACCATCGGAGCTTTCCGGTGGCCAATGCCAGCGGGTCTGCATTGCGCGGGCACTTATAAGCAGTCCGGAACTGCTTGTCTGCGACGAACCGGTTTCGTCGCTGGATGTATCGGTGCAGGCCCAGATCATCAACCTGTTGCGTGATCTAAAGGCGTCTCACGGGCTCTCGATGCTGTTCATATCCCACGACCTGGCAGTGGTGAAGAACATCTGTGACAGGGTGGCGGTCATGTATCTGGGACGGATTTGTGAAATTGCTACTTGTGAAGCCCTTTACGGTATGCCGTCCCATCCATACACAGCGGCGCTTTTGGCTGCCGTGCCCCGACCTGATCCGCTGTATCCGTTACCGGACATCGGTCTGCTGCCAGGAGAACTTCCATCGCCGCTCGATCCGCCCAGCGGCTGCCGATTCCGTACCCGCTGTTCCCGCGCTCAGGACCGATGCGCCTCGGAACAGCCGGAATTACGTGAGATGGTAACGGGGCACTTGGTTGCCTGTCATTATCCTTTGTGGGGTGGTGTGTGAAACGTTTTCTTCCCCATCTCCTCGTGATCACTTTGTTTGCGCTCTGCTGCGGGTTCGGCTGCTACTGGTTCTTCACCGGCCGCTACATCGAGAAGACCGACAACGCCTACATCCGTTCCGAAATCACCCAGATAAGCTCCAAGGTGGCGGGCTATGTGCGAACGGTGCCGGCGGAAGACAACATGCCGGTACAGCAGGGCGATGTGCTGGTGCGGATCGAGGATCACGAGTTCATGGTCAGGTTGGAAAACGGGCGGAAAAAGCTGGCGGAACGGAGGGCCGCCCTGTTGGTGGCGCAAAACAGAAGCAGGTTGCAGCAGTCCCGCATCGCGGCCTGCAAGGCGCAACTTGCTTCGGTCGAAGCGGAACAGGCCAGGAAGAGCAGCGAGCTGCGGCGTTATGCCTATCTGCTGCCTGGGGGTATCATCTCCGAGCTGGACTACGAATCGATCCTGACCAACGAGAAAAAGTCCCGTGCGGAAGTCGCCACCGGCAGCGCCAATCTGGATTCCGCCGAGAGAGAGCGGGAGGTGCTGCTGGCCGAGGAGAACCGCCTGGAGGCGGAACTCCGGCAGCAGGCGGAGGAACTGAAGCTTCCGGCCCAGGAACTGGGCGACACGGTGATTCGCAGCCCGCTAGCCGGGGTGGTCGGCAACCGGAGGGTGCGTCCCGGCCAGTACGTCAAACCGGGAATGCTCCTGTTGGCGGTTATTCCACGCCAGGCGCTATGGGTGGAGGCAAATTTCAAGGAGGTTCAGCTTGGCAGGATGCATGAAGGGCAAACGGTTGCCATCGAGGTTGACGCTTTCCCGGGGCAACCTCTCACCGGGCGGGTTGAGTCGCTCTCACCGGCCAGTGGCGCCGAATTCAGCCTGATCCCCCCGGAAAACGCCGCCGGCAATTTCACCAAGATCGTCCAGCGGGTGCCGGTCAAGATCCGCTTCGATACCGGCCAGCCATTGCTGGCCGAGCTTCGTCCAGGGATGTCGGTGGTGGTCAGGCTGGACACCCGCACCGGAAATTAATACTTCCGATATTGAAATGGCGGTCCTTCATGTCCGATAATACCGTACCGCTGCGAATCTGGGTCGCCTTCATCGCCATGTGCGGCGGCACCTTCATGGCGGTGCTGGATACCCAAATCGTCGCCAGTTCCCTCCCTGACATGGCCGCCAGCCTGGGCGCAACCGTCGAAGAAGCCTCCTGGATACAGACCGCCTACCTGATCGCCGAAGTGATCATGATTCCTTTGGCAGGGTGGCTTTCAGGCGCATTGACGCTCCGGCGCCTTTACTCGCTTGCCTGCGCAGTTTTCACCCTCTCCAGTCTGCTCTGCGCCCTTGCCTGGTCTCTTGACTCCATCATCGCCATCCGTATCCTGCAAGGCCTCTGTTCCGGTATCCTTGCCCCTCTGCTGTACCAGGGGATCTACCTGATGTTTCCCCGCGAACGCCAGCCAGGCGTGACGCTCTATGTGGTGCTGATCGTTTCCCTTGCTCCAATCATCGGGCCGACCCTTGGCGGATGGATTACCCAAAACTGGTCGTGGCGCTGGCTGTTCCTGATCAACCTTCTTCCGGGAGTATTGGTCAGCGCGACGGTATATATTTTGATGAAACGGGAGGAGGTAGATTGGTCACGGCTGAAGCGGTTCGATGCGACAGGTATTATCCTGGTAGCCTTTTTTCTCGGCTCGCTGGAGTATGTTCTGGGCCAGGGACCGGATAACGACTGGTTCGATTCGCGACGGATCACCATATTCACCGGTGTGTCCGCCACATCATTCCTGATGCTTGTTTGGAGGGAACTCACCTGCCTGCATCCGGTGATCGACCTGCGTACCTTTCGTGACCGCAATTTTTCCACCGGTTGCCTGTTCAATTTTGTCATGGGGGTAGGCCTGTTCGGCAGCGGTTACCTGATGGTTCTTTTCCTTAGCGGAACAAAGGGATACAACAGCCAGCAGATCGGCCAGGTGATGGCGGTGCCAGGCGCAGCCATGCTGCTGACGCTGCCGTTGTTGAGAATTGTCAGAAGGCGCCTCGATAGCCGTGTTTGTCTGGTCATCGGGCTTTCCCTCTTCGCCTGGGCGCTCTGGATAAATGCCCGGCTTACCGCATCAATAGGGTTCGACGACCTGTTCTGGCCACAGGTGCTGCGTGGCACCGCGATCATGATGTGCCTCTCCCCGATTACGGAGCTGGCCCTGGGGCGTCTCCCGCTGACCGCCATACCCAATGCCACCGGACTCTACTCCCTGATGCGCTCTCTGGGGGGAGGGATCGGCATCGCTGTTATCAACTATCTTGTGGTAGAGCGCAGCGGTTTTCATTACTGGCGGTTGGCTGAGAGGCTCAATCCGGAGCGATTTCCGGAATATTTGGAAACTCTTCAGGTTGTTTTTGCCTTAAGGATGGCGGATTTCGAGCTGGCGGGGCAGGGGGGAGTAAGGATGGTTGTCAGGCTGCTCCGGCGTGAAGCACTGTTGATGGCATACAACGATGCCTGGCTGCTGGTGGCGGCGTTGTTTTTGGTGATGTTGTTGCTGGTGCCGATGGTGCGGGGGGTGAATGAAAAATAACGCCCCGCCTCCTTGCGGAAGCGGGGCGTTGATGTTGTGATGTCAGACGCAGGATCAGGCCACTACAAACACCAGATCCTCTTTATCAACCTTCTCGCCTTCCTTGAACTTCACTTCGGCGATCTTGCCGTCGGCCTTGGCCTTGATGTTGGTCTCCATCTTCATTGCCTCGGTCACCATCAGCACATCACCCGCCTTGATTTCGTCGCCGGCCTTGACGTTGACCTTGAGCACCTTGCCCGGCATCGGAGCCCCGATGTGGCTGGCATTGCCCTTGTCGGCTTTTTCACGAGCTTTTTCGTCTGTCTCCACGGAAAGGTCGCGGATGACGACAGAACGGTTGTTGCCGTTAAGCTCGAAATACACGGCTCTGGTGCCGTCTTTCTGGACCTTGCCGATGGTGTTGAGTTTGATGATCAGGGTTTTGCCCGGCTCGATGTCGATCGAGGTCTCCTGGCCCGGCTCCAGACCGTAGAAGAAGATCGGGGTAGGGATCACCGAGGTGTCGGAGTATTCCTGGCGGTGGCGGTCGAATTCCGGGTAAACATTGGGATAGAGGATCGCCGAAACCAGCGCCTTGTCATCTATGCGATGTCCCAGCTTTTCCTCCAGCTTGAGTCGTTCCTCTTCAAAGTCCACCGGTTCCAGCAGTTCACCCGGACGGCAGGTGATCGGCTGTGTGTCTTTCAGCACGATCTTCTGCAGCTCCTGCGGCCAGCCCTGGTAGGGTTGTCCCAGCATCCCCTTGAACATGCCGACTACCGATTCGGGGAAGGCCAACTCTTCCTTGGTGGTGAAGACATCCTCCGGCTCCAGGTTGTTCTTTACCAGGAACATGGCCATGTCGCCGACCACTTTCGAGGATGGTGTCACCTTGACGATGTCGCCGAACATCATGTTGACCTTGTGATACATTTCCTTGCACTCGTCCCAGCGTTCGATCAGTCCCAGGCCGGCCACCTGCGGCTTGTAGTTCGAGTACTGGCCGCCCGGTATTTCGTGGTGGTAAACCTCGGCGGTGCCGCTTTTCAGGCCGGATTCGAACGGCGCGTAATAATCGCGCACCGTTTCCCAGTAGTTGGCCAGTTTCTGCAGTCCGGCGGCATTGACCAGCGGATCGCGCTCGCTTCCTTCCAGTGATGCCACCAGCGCGTTCAGGTTCGGCTGGGCGGTCAGACCCGACAGTGACGAAAGCGCCGCATCGACGATATCGACTCCGGCTTCGCTGGCTTTCAGCAGCATGGCGCTGCCGTTGCTGGAGGTGTCGTGGGTGTGGAGATGGATCGGGATGCCGACATTCTCCTTGAGTGCCTTGACCAGCTTGTAGGCCGCCAGCGGCTTCAGCAGGCCGGCCATGTCCTTGATGGCCAGGATATGGGCGCCCATCTGCTCCAGTTCCTTGGCCATGTTGATGTAGTATTCCAGCGGATACTTGTCGCGCTTGGGGTCGGTGATGTCGCCGGTGTAGCAGATGGCGGCCTCGCAGATCTTGCCGCTTTTCCGGACCGCTTCCATTGCTACCTTCATGCCGGTGGTCCAGTTGAGCGAGTCGAAGATGCGGAAGATATCCACGCCGGAGTTGGCGGCCTCCTCGACGAACTTCTCGACCACGTTGTCGGGATAGTTGGTGTAGCCGACCGCGTTGGAACCGCGCAACAGCATCTGGAACAGGATGTTTGGAACCGCTTCCGACAATTTGTGCAGGCGCTGCCAGGGATCTTCCTTCAGAAAACGCATCGAGACGTCGAAGGTGGCTCCGCCCCAGCATTCCAGCGAGAACAGGTCGGCTCCCAGATGGGAAGTCGGCTCGGCAATTTTCAGGATGTCATGGCTGCGGACGCGGGTTGCCAGATTGGACTGGTGTGCGTCGCGCATGGTGGTGTCGGTGATCAGCAGCTTCTTCTGTTCCAGAACCCACTTGGAGAGCCCTTCGGCTCCCAGTTTCATGAAGAGATCCTTGCTGCCGGCCGGACGCGGTTGGGTCAGATCCAGCTCCGGTACCCGCGCTTCGATCAGTTCGGCCGATTTGAGCGGCTTGACGATCCCGGTCGAGCCGTTGACGATCACGTCTCCCAGGAAGTTCAATACCTTGCTGGCACGGTCTTTTTTCTCTCTGAAGTGAAGCAGTTCAGGGTGTTTGTCGATAAATGATGTGTCACAGGTGCCTTTGATGAACACCGGGTGTGTGACGACGTTTTCCAGGAAGCCGATGTTGGTCTTGACTCCGCGTACGCGGAATTCCTGAAGGGCGCGGTGCATGATGTTGGCCGCGGCCTGGAAGGTCAAGCCCCAGGCGCTGACCTTTACCAGCAGCGAGTCATAGTGCGGGGTGATCTTGGAGCCGGTGAAGGCGTTGCCGGCATCCAGGCGCACACCGCAACCGGCCGCCGAACGGTAGGTGGTCAGCGTGCCGAAGTCGGGGGAGAAGTTGTTGGCCGGATCCTCGGTGGTAATGCGGCACTGGATGGCGTAGCCGCGCATGTCGATCGCGCTCTGGCTGGGTATGTTGATTTCCGGGTCGGACAGCTTGTGGCCGCATGCCACCAGGATCTGGTTCTGCACCAGATTGCGGCCGGTGATCATCTCGGTTACGGTGTGCTCGACCTGGATGCGTGGGTTCATCTCGATGAAATAGTGGTTCCCCTCCAGATCAACCAGGAACTCGACCGTGCCTGCGTTGCGGTATTTGACCTGGCCGGCAATTTTAAGCGCCGCGGTGCAGAGCTCTTCCCTTTGGGTCTGGGTCAGGCAGAGTGAGGGGGCAAATTCGACCACTTTCTGGTGACGGCGCTGCACCGAGCAGTCCCGGTCGAAGAAGTGTACCAGATTGCCGAAGTTGTCTCCCAGTACCTGGATTTCTATATGCTTGGGATTGGCCAGATAGCGCTCCAGGAAGACCGCGGCGTTGCCGAAAGAAGCTTTGGCCTCGCTACCGGCCGCCACAAGGCCTTCCAGCAGCTCTTTCTTGTTGTTGGCCACGCGCATGCCGCGTCCGCCACCACCGGCGGCAGCCTTGATGATGATCGGATAACCATGCTCCTTGGCAAACTTGAGCGCCTCTTCTTCCTTTTCGATCGGATCCTCGGTGCCGGGCACCACGTTGACGCCGGCCGCTATGGCCGCTTTGCGACCTGCGACCTTGTCGCCCAGGGCGCGTTGCATTTCGGCGGTCGGGCCGATGAAGGTGATTCCGTTGGCTTCGCATTTCTCGGCAAATTCGGCGTTTTCCGCCAGAAATCCGTAACCGGGGTGGATTGCGTCCACGTCGGCCCGGAGTGCCAGGGCGATGATTTCGTCAATACCCAGGTAGGCATCGATCGGCGCCTTGCCCTTGCCGATATGGTAAGCCTCGTCCGCCTTGTAGCGATGCAGCGAGAGTTTGTCCTCTTCGGAATAGATCGCCACGGTGCCTATGCCAAGTTCGGTGCAGGCCCGGAAGATGCGGATGGCGATTTCGCCGCGATTAGCGGCCATTACTTTACGGAACTTGTGTTTCTGCATTAAATGTCCTCCAACTGTTTGATTTTGAATTTCAGCTGTAATGAAATAGCGTTTACAATGTCGTTAAAAATTTAGCAAAACTAAAATTATTCAGTTATTTTGAATACTTACATATAACTTAGGCGGCAATAAAACAGATTGGTTTGATTTTGTCAATCAGGATTTTACAGATTCGGATAACCTTGCGGATGTAGTCATGAAAACTGTACGGAGGGAATATTACGGTTTGCGCGGCTGTCGCGGTTCCGCGCAACAGGAAAGCCTGCTGATGTCGCTGCCGAAGCCCTGGGCACACAGCTTCAGACCTTCGCCGATGGATGGATAAACATGCATCGTGCCTGCCAGGTCGTCCACGGTTGCCCTGAAGCGCAACGCCAGCGAGGCCTCGTTGATAAGTTCGGCGCCCCGGTGGCACGCCAGATGCACTCCCAGTATTCTGCCGTTGGACTGGTCGGCGATCATCTTGATTACACCTTCCATGCTGCCGGTAACGTGCGCCTTGGGGATTGCTCTGACCGGCATCACATTGACGGCAATTTCGTATCCGGCCCGCCGCGCGCTCTCTTCGGAGTGGCCGACACAGCCGATTTCAGGGTCGGTGAAGATGGCCATCGGCGCGGCCAGATAATCCATTTTGCAGCCGCATCCGCTGTCAAACATGTCATCCACCGCCACGATCGCCTCCCTGGCTCCGACCGTGGCAATCATCATGCCTCCGGTCACGTCTCCGGCAGCCCAGATTCCGGGGGCCGAGGTGCGCATGAACTGGTCGGTTCCGATAAACCCCTTGCCATCAACAATAACACCGGCTTTTTCCAGCCCGATGCCACGGGTGGCCGGTTCCGTCCCTACGGCCAGCAACAGCCGTTCCGCTCCATATGTCTGATGACCGCCATTTATTTCGGCGATAACGGTACAGGAACCACCACGCCCTTGCACGGCGCAAAAAGCAACATTAGGCACGATTTCAAGCCCCTCCGAGACAAGAGCCCGATGCAGCGATTCGGCCGGCTCCCGTTCAACCGCCGGCAAGAGTCGCGGGCCATGCTCAAGGATCGTCACCTTGCATCCCAGGCGATGGAACATCTGCCCCATTTCGACGGCAATTACTCCACCACCGATGATTATCAGGGATGAAGGGAGCTTTTTCATCAGAAGTGCGCTGCGGCTGGTCAGATATCCGCTCCCTTCTATCCCCGGAATGGACGGTATGCGCGGATTGCCGCCCACGGCTACCAGAAACTTATCACAACCATAGCACCGATCATCGATTTCAACGGTCCGGCTGTCCAGAAAACGCGCTGCGCCTTTTACCACTTCCACGCCGGGAACTTCCCGCAACACATCCAGATATCGTTCCTGGCGGAGGTCGTGGACAATTTGCTCGCGATGGGCGAAAAGCCGCGCATAATCGACAGCTCCCGGTTCACCGTAGGTTACGCCCAACCCGGCTCCCAGTCCGGACTCGTGTCTGAACAGCGCCGCATGGATCAGGGTCTTGCTCGGTATGCAACCCCAGTTGATACAGGTTCCACCCATGACACTCTTTTCGAACATCGTCACCCGAGCCCCGTAAGATGAGGCCCTCAATGCAGCTGCAAAGGCGGTCGAACCGGAACCCAGAATTATCAGGTCTGATGTATTGTTCACGGCAAACCTCCTGCAGGAACCACCACTAAATAAACAGCATCTGCATCAGGCTTAAAGCTAATCGACCGGGTTTCCGTGCGTTTCAACATCGAAAATTTCCATTAGAGATTCCGGTGTGTAGGCGCATACATGCTTTGATGTGCCGGCTTTCCCGTTATGCACCCATTCAATTCTGTCGCCGGAAGTGTCGTGTACGAGTTTTACCTGCGTGCCGCAGATTCGTTCAGTTTCATTCCACATCTCTTCCATCGTCAGAAGGTCCAGGCCGCCAATCTCTTCCGAAGTGCCACTGTTCTCGATAAACCTGTCGATCAGGTCATAGTCGAGAAAATCCTCTTCTTTCCGCCACCATTTTACAAATTTATGATTGTCCGTACGTCGTGCATCCAAAGCAGAAATAATCTCATGTCCTCTCATGACCCACCTCCCGCCACGGTGCATCAGGTTGTAAGGGCTTCGATCACCGTGGTTCTTTATATTTTCAGTATACATCCGTTGCAGCTGGAGGGGGTCGGAATTTTTGCACGGAGGCGTCAGCTGACGCGGAATATTGGCGAATTTCAGCTTCGGATTGCCGGCGGGCAATTAACCGATACCGGTTTAAACACTTGCCAGCAGCGGGATGGTTGGATATATTACAAGACCGGAGTTATATGCTGCAGTGAAACAACTGTCGGAGGGATGAGCATGGATATCAAGGTACTTTCTTTGCCAGCAGAAAAAATGAAACAAAAAACCAGGGATGAATCCCAGCTCGGATTCGGTAAGCTCTTTACCGACCGCATGCTGATGATCGAATGGAAAACCGGGCAGGGTTGGTGCGATGCCCGCATTGAGCCTTACGCCCCTTTCGTGCTTGACCCGGCCTGTACGGTCTTTCACTACGCCCAGGAAATCTTCGAAGGGCTCAAGGCCTACAAATGGCCTGACGGACGGGTTGCGCTGTTTCGACCGGAGATGAATGCGCGTCGTTTCAACCAGTCAGCCGATCGCCTCTGCATGCCGGACCTGCCGGAGGAGCTGTTCGTGGACGGCATCAAGCAGCTGGTTTCGCTGGAGCGGGACTGGATTCCGACCGCTTCCGGCACCTCGCTATATATCCGCCCGACCATGATCGCCGTGGAACCGGTTCTTGGGGTTCATCCTTCTAACCATTACTTCTTTTACGTGATTCTCTCGCCGGTGGGAGCCTACTACGCGGCCGGTTTCAATCCGGTGAATATCCTGGTGGAGGATCATTATGTGCGTGCGGTGCCGGGTGGCACCGGTGAGGCCAAGACCGGCGGCAACTATGCCAGTTCGCTAAAAGCCGGACTGGAAGCCAAGAAAAAGGGCTATGACCAGGTGCTCTGGCTGGACGGACGGGAACGGCGCTATATCGAGGAAGTGGGCGCGATGAACATGTTCTTTGCCTACGGTAAAAAGATCGTTACCGCTCCGCTGAACGGCTCGATCCTCTCCGGCGTTACCAGGGATTCGGTGCTCAAGCTGGCTCCGACCCTCGGATACGAGGTCGAGGAGTGCCCGATCGAAATCAACGCGCTGATGGCAGACATGCGTGCCGGCAAGGTGACCGAAGCCTTCGGCAGCGGCACCGCGGCGGTGATTACACCGGTCGGCAAGCTCTGCTACAAGGATGAGGTGCTGCAACTGACCGGAGGCCAGGTCGGTGAAATTACGCAGAAGCTCTATGATACGCTGACCGGCATCCAGACCGGCAAACTTGAGGATCAGTTCGGCTGGGTCAGGTTCGTGGAGTAGTATTTTCCAGCGTCACAGTTCAGATGCCCGGGGCCGCGAGGCCCCGGAAACTGGTACGGTAAACCATGAAAAGCAAACATAAACAGACAACAAATCGACCCCAGACCAACAAGCTCTGCAGCTCGTGCCGTCGTACCTGCAAGCAGGTGGCCAATGCCGTGGTCGCCAAATGTCCCCGCTACTACCCCTTCTCACGCAAACAGTCAAAGCCAGAGTTCACATGGAAACAGATGGATCTGGGGCTTTAGGCTCTCGTAGCGTTCCGACCTTCATTGCGGCCCGCTGCAGTGGATGCGGCCGTTGCGTGGCGGTCTGCCTGCCCAGAATCATTACACTCGAAACCGTTGGTTACCGTAAAAATGCCGTTATCTCGTCCGGAGAAGATTGTACCGGCTGCGGCGAATGTGCGGCAAGTTGCCCGCTGGACGCAATCGAATGGTGAACCCTCTATTTTAGCTTGATCTTCCTCTGGTTTTAATGCTATAAGTCTCCGCTATTCAATTCACACGCCCCTGACAGATCCGGCGGTGTCCCTAAAGCATGGCGGGGATTCGGTGGGGCGGAGGAAAAACCAAAGGAGAAACGTATGTCAAGTATCAGTATGAAAGAACTGCTGGAAGCCGGCGTCCACTTCGGTCACCAGACCAAGCGCTGGAACCCCAAGATGAAGCCCTACATTTTCGGGGCCCGTAACGGAATCTACATCATCGACCTGCAGAAAACCGTCCGCTACTTCAAATCCGCTTACAGCTTCGTCAAGGAAGCCGCCCAGGATGGCAGCACCGTTCTGTTCGTCGGCACCAAGAAGCAGGCTCAGGATTCTGTGGCCGAAGAAGCTGCACGTTGCGGAATGCACTATGTCAACCAGCGCTGGCTGGGCGGCATGCTGACCAACTTCTCCACCGTCAAGCAGAGCATTGACCGTCTCAAGAAGATCGATGCGATGTTCGAGGACGGCACAATCGAAGCCTACACCAAAAAAGAGGCGCTGCAGTTCGAGCGCGATCGCGAAAAGCTGCAGAAGACTCTTGGTGGTATCAAGACTATGAACAAGCTCCCCGGTGTCATGTTCGTAATCGATCCCAAAAATGAAGAAATCGCAGTTCAGGAAGCCAATAAGCTCGGCATCCCGGTTGTGGCCGTTGTTGATACCAACTGCGATCCCGACCCGATTGACTATGTCATTCCCGGCAATGATGATGCCATTCGTGCCATCCGTCTGCTCTCCTCCAAAATGGCCGATGCCGTGATCGAGGGTCAGCAGGCCCGCAATGCAGCGCTTCAGACGGGCAGTGAAGGCGCTGATGAGTATGCACCTGACGAAGTTGCCGAAGAAGTTGCAGGCGAATAATACAAATATTGATCCCTGTTCAGGGGTAGGAGGATAGCATGGCCGTATCAGCTGCACAGATAAGTGAATTGAGAAAATCAACCGGTGCTGGAATGTTGGATTGCAAGAAGGCTCTTGAGCAGACCGACGGGAATTTTGACCAGGCGGTTGATTACCTGCGTACAAAAGGTCTTGCCGCAGCATCCAAGAAATCCGGCCGCGCCGCAACCGAAGGTATGGTTGTCGCAGCCCTGTCCGCCAACGGCAACAAGGGCGTGCTGGTGGAGATCAACAGCGAAACCGACTTTGTCGCCAAGAACGACAAGTTCCAGGCTTTTGTCAACGACGTTGCCAACCATGTCCTGCAGGCTTCACCTGCTACCGTGGAAGAGCTTTTTACACAGGCCTACGTGGGTGACAGCAGCAAGACGATCCAGACCCTGCTGAGCGAAGCGATTGCCGTTATCGGTGAGAACATGCAGATCCGTCGTTTCAGCACTTTCGAAGTACAGGGCGCAGGCGCTGTTGGTTCCTACATCCACGCCGGCGGCAAGATCGGCGTGCTGGTCGAGGCAACCTGTGACAGCGAAGCAGCTGCCCGGGACGAGCGCTTTGCGGCGTTTGTCAAGGATGTTGCAATGCACAGCGCGGCAGCTTCACCGCTGTTTGTGAAACGTGATGAAGTCAGTGCCGACGTACTTGAGCGCGAGAAGGATATCTACCGTGCCAAGGCCCGTGAAACCGGCAAACCGGACAACATCATCGAGAAAATCATCGACGGACAGATCAACAAGTTCTATGCTGATATCTGCCTGGTGGAACAGCAGTTCGTCAAGGATACCGACAAGACGATCCAGCAGTACGCCGCCGAGACCGGCAAGGCTCTCGGCACCACCATCACCATCACCCGTTTTGCCAAGTTTGTTCTGGGTGAGGGGCTTGAAAAGAAGGAGTCCGACTTTGCCGCCGAGGTGGCGGCAGCAGCCGGCCTTTAATATTCACCTGAGCCGGCCCATCCAGGCCGGCTTTTTTTTTAACCATCTCCAGAAAGAGGTGTGTCATGAGCAGACAGTCATTCAATCGAGTCCTTCTGAAACTCTCCGGTGAGTCACTGGCCGGTGACCAGGGTTATGGAATCGATCCCCAGACCATCAATTCAATCGCCCGCGAGATCAAAGAGGTCGTCGATATGGGTGTGCAGCTGGCGCTGGTGATCGGCGGCGGCAATATTTTCCGCGGGCTGGCCGCCTCCTCCAAGGGGATGGATCGCTCCAGCGCGGACTATATGGGCATGCTGGCTACCGTAATCAACTCGCTGGCGATGCAGGACGCTTTAGAGAAGCAGGGTGTGTCCACTCGGGTACAGTCCGCGATTGCGATGCAGGAGGTTGCGGAGCCTTATATCCGCCGTCGTGCCATGCGTCACCTGGAAAAAGGACGGGTAGTCATTTTCGGAGCCGGGACCGGCAACCCCTATTTCACTACCGACACAGCCGCCAGCCTGAGAGCCATGGAGATCAACGCCCAGGTCATACTCAAGGGTACCAAGGTTGATGGCGTTTATACCGCCGACCCCAAGAAAGATCCCGATGCGGTGAAGCTTGACAGCCTGACCTATATCGATGTTCTCAAAAAGGGATTGCAGGTGATGGATGCAACCGCGATCTCCCTTTGCATGGATAACAACCTTCCGATCATTGTTTTTGACCTGACTACGGAGGGCAATATCAAAAAGGTCATCAGTGGTGAAGAAATCGGCACCATCGTACAAGGAGCTTAGATATGCCAAAAAATGTGATTGCTGATATGAAATCCAATATGGAAAAAACGCTTGGTGTACTTAAAGGCGAATTCCAGAAAATCCGCACCGGACGTGCCAGCACCAACATTCTGGATTCGGTGAAAGTCGATTACTACGGCAACCTCTCCTCCATCAGCCAGGTGGCCACGCTGGCCGTTCCCGAGCCGCGCACGATCACGATTTCCCCATGGGAAGCCAAAATCATACCGGCCATCGAGAAGGCCATCATGAATTCCAACATCGGCCTGACCCCTTCCAATGACGGCAAGACTATCCGGTTGAATCTGCCCCCCCTGACCGAAGAGCGCCGTAAGGAAATCGTCAAGGATCTCAAGAAAAAGGCTGAGGAAGACAAGATTGCCCTCAGAAATATCCGGCGTGATGCGATCGACAAGCTGAAAAAACTCGAAAAAGACAAGGCTGTCACCGAGGACGAGCTGAAAAAACTCGAAAAAGATGTTCAGGAAGTCACCAAGAGTTTTGAGGCCAAGGTAGACGAAGCAGTGGTTCACAAGGAAAAAGAGGTCATGGAAGTTTGATGGAGCCGCTTGACCCCGATAAACTGCCCGTTCACCTGGCGGTCATCATGGACGGTAACGGCCGCTGGGCGCAGCAACGCATGCTCAAACGCATTGTCGGCCACCAACGCGGTGCCGAGACTGTCAAGATGGTGGTTGAACAGGCCTCGTTGATGGGCATCAAATACCTGACCCTGTTTGCCTTCTCTTCCGAGAACTGGTCCCGGCCGGCTCTGGAAGTGCGGGCGCTGATGACCCTGCTGAAGAAATACATCCGCCAGGAAACGGCGCGCATGATGCGCAAGAATATCCGCTACAACGTGATCGGTAATCGCAGCGACCTGCCGGACGATGTTAACGAAACCCTCAACAGCGCCATCAATCAGACCGCCGGTAACACCGGCATGGTACTGACCCTGGCGCTTTCATACGGTGGCCGTCAGGAACTGAGCGCCGCCGCCGCCAGGATGGCAAGGGATGTGGTAGCCGGAAAAGTAGACACGGAGAATATCACTACCGAATTATTCGGCACCTATCTGGATACCGGCGGCCTGCCCGACCCGGATTTTCTGATCCGTACCAGCGGCGAGATGCGTATCAGCAATTTTCTGCTGTGGCAGCTGGCCTACACCGAACTTTATTTCACGGAAACCAACTGGCCTGACTTTACCATTAACGAACTGCACAAGGCACTGGCCGATTTCCAGTCACGTGAGCGTCGTTTCGGCAAAACCAGCGGCCAGATCATGCAAAGGGGCGGCCTATTAAACGCCTGATAACAGCACTGATCCTGCTGCCGATTGTGATTCTGATTATTGTGAAGGGCGGGGCGCTGCTGTTTGCATCACTGCTGGCCCTGTTTTCATGTATTGGCATCACCGAGTTCTATCGCATGGCGCTGCCTGACCGGAAGGTTGAAGGCTGGCTGGCCGCGTTCGTCAGTGCGTCTCTTTTGTACACTCCTTTTGCCGCAGGCGATTGTTTGGCCCTTACTACAGTCGGCTTGCTGTTTCTGGTGTTTGCGCTGTTGTTTCTGTTCCGTATCCGCAATATCGCCGATGCTGCCAGGGAAGTGTCGTATGCGGTGCTGGCCTTCCTCTATATACCATTTCTGTTGATGCACCTTGTCCAGTTGCGCCAGACCACATTCGGGGTGCAGTGGTTGCTCGTGATCATGCTGATCGTGATGACCAACGATTCGGCGGCCTATTATACCGGCAGCGCCTTCGGCAAGACCAGGCTGTATCCGCTGGTCAGTCCCAAAAAAAGTGTCGAGGGCTCGCTGGGTGGTCTGGCCGGCAGCATCTGCGGCACCCTGTTGGCCAAGTTCACGTTCTTTCCGCAGTTAACGCTGATCGATGTTTTTACCACGGCACTTGTAATCGGCGCTCTGGGACAGACCGGCGACCTGTTCGAGTCGCTGCTAAAGCGCAGCTTTGGCGTCAAGGACTCCGGCACCATATTTCCAGGGCACGGCGGAGTGCTTGACCGCCTGGACAGCATCCTCTTTGCCGCTCCGGCCACCTATTACTACACCATCTATTTTTTCAAGGGATAGCTCATGAAGAATATTACCATTCTCGGCTCAACCGGATCGATCGGTGTGAGTACCCTGGAAATTGTTTCGGCTCATCCTGACCGTTTCCGGGTTGTAGCGATGACCGCCGGCAAGAACCTGGAACTGTTTGCGCGCCAGATCAGGGCTTTTTCGCCCCGGATCGCGGTGGTTGCCTCTGGTGATGATGTGGCCCGTCTGAAAGAGATGTGCAGCGGTCTGGATGTCACCATTCTGGGCGGTGTGGAAGGTCTGATTGCCGCCGCTACCGCCGATGAAGCCGAGATGGTGGTGGCCGCGATCGTCGGCGCTGCTGGTCTGGTGCCCACTGCCGCCGCGATTCGCGCCGGAAAGGACATCGCGCTGGCCAACAAGGAGACGCTGGTAACCGCCGGTCACCTGTTCATGGACATGGTGGCCGAATACGGTGTGCGCCTCTATCCGGTCGACAGCGAGCATAGCGCAGTTTTCCAGTCGATCGAGGGGCACCGCAGCACTGATATCGAGAAAATCATCCTGACCGCTTCGGGCGGCCCTTTTTTGAATACTCCGGCCGGACAGCTGATAAAGGTTACGGTACGGGATGCGCTCAATCACCCCAACTGGAGCATGGGCAAGAAGATCACGATCGACTCGGCCACGATGATGAACAAGGGTCTGGAGGTGCTTGAAGCACGCTGGCTGTTCGATACCGGTGTTGATAAGATCGAAGTCAACATCCACCCCCAGAGCATCATCCACTCGATGGTCGAATACGTTGACGGCTGTGTAATCGCGCAGCTTGGGACACCCGACATGAAGGCCCCTATCGCCTATGCGCTTTCCTATCCGGAACGGGTAGCGACCGGTGTAAAACCGCTTGATCTGACCACCTTTTCCGGGCTGACCTTTTTCAAGCCGGACCTGGACAAGTTTCCATGCCTCGGACTGGCCTACCGCGCCATCAGGGATGGGGAAAGCATGCCGGCGGTAATGAATGCGGCCAACGAAATCGCCGTTGACGCTTTTCTGAACGGTCGCATAGGGTTCGTCCAGATTGCCGAGACCATCGAGCGCACCATGAATGCCCACACCGCACATAACCTTGAATCAATCGACGAAGTCTTGAAGGCCGATCTGTGGAGCCGGGAAACCGCACGCGAAATCTGCCGGGAAATGGTGCACTGATATGATGGTTGTATATGCAATAATTGTTCTGGGAGTCCTGATTTTCGTTCATGAACTTGGACACTTCCTGTTTGCCAAGATGCTGGGTGTCAGCGTGGAAAAATTCTCGCTGGGATTCGGTCCCAAGCTGCTTGGTAAAAAGATCGGCGAGACCGAATACCTGCTGTCCGCCTTTCCTTTGGGTGGGTATGTCAAAATGTTTGGCGAGGGGGGCTTTATCGAGGGTGGGGAGTCGCATCATCCCCCCGAGGATGAAGAAGCCGAGTCGGAAGCGGCATCGGCGCCGATTCAGCGTGAACTGACCGAAGAGGAAAAATCACGCTCCTTCGCCCATAAACCGGTTCTGGCACGGATTGCCATCGTGATGGCCGGACCGGTATTCAATCTGATTTTTGCCTGGATGATATTTATCGTGCTCTGCATGATGGGGGTCCCTACCGTGACCGCCAAAATTGGCGAGGTACTCAAGGACAAACCAGCCGCCAGGGCCGGCATCCTCAAGGACGATGTGATCTCGTCCATTAACGGCAAGCCGATCGTACGCTGGGAGGAAATTGCCGAGGGAATTGCGGCCAGCAAGGGCCAGCCGCTGACCGTTTCGGTTAAACGGAGTGAGAAAACGATTGACTTTAAAATGACTCCGGAACCGAGAATCGCGAAGAACCTGTTCGGCGAAAAGGTCAATGGCTACGCAATCGGTGTCGCATCGGCCGGAGAGGTGGTGACGGAATACTACAATCCGTTCCAGGCCGTGATCAAGGGGACCGAACAGACCTGGAAGGTGATAGATATTACCATCATGTCCCTGGTCAAGATGGTGCAGAGGGTGGTACCGATGGACAGTGTCGGCGGACCGATCATGATCGCCAAGATGGCGGGCGAACAGGCCTCGGCCGGCGGAGCCAGCTTCCTGGCTTTCATGGCGCTTCTGTCAATCAACCTGGGGGTGCTGAACCTGTTGCCGGTACCGGTGCTTGATGGTGGACACCTGTTGTTTTACTTCATGGAACTGATCTTCCGTCGCCCTGTGCCGCAGAAGGTGCGCGAATATGCCCAGCAGATCGGTATGGTGCTGCTCCTGGGGTTGATGGTAATGGCATTTTACAACGATATCATCAGGTACTTTGTGAGTCGCCAGGGATAACCATAACCGGGTCTGACATACCGCTACGATCTTAAATCGCCGCATCATTGACAGGGTTTCTTGCTTTGGCATGGTGTGGCGATTTTTTTACAGACTGTGATATGCTGGATCTGACTGTAATTCAACTGAAGGTGGAATATCATGGATACCCTCGAAGCGATCAGGAGCAGGCATAGTGTCCGCAGGTATGCCGACCGGCCTGTCGAAGAAGAAAAACTCCTAGCGGTGCTTGAAGCCGCCTCCCTGGCTCCTACCTGGGCCAATCTCCAATGTGTAAGATTCGTGGTGGTCAGGGATGCCGCCACCAAACGCCGGATCAGCGAACTTTCCTACGTTGACTCGTTCTTCGCGGCCAGGGGCTACAAGACCAATCCATCACAGGTCGCGCTGGCCGAAGCGCCGCTGGTGATCGTGGCCTGTGCTCTGCCCAAACAGTCCGGCGATATTCGCGGACAGCAGTACTATATGACCGATGTGGGGCTTGCGGCGGAAAACCTGATGCTGGCGGCGCATGACCTGGGACTTGGCAGCGTCTTCGTCAGCATCTTCGAGGAGAAGCCGCTGGCCGACCTGTTGGATATCCCGGCCTACATCAGCATTGTCGGTCTTTTTCCGCTTGGCTACCCGCTTTGCGAGACGGGCGGTGGAACTCCGCGCAAGCCGCTGGAAGAGACCGTATTCTACGACAGGTGGCAGGGGCAGCGATAAAATAAGAATTGAATGCCATAGACCGGCAATCCGCCACACTCAGGTCTTGAACTAATCAACAGGAGACAAAATGCCGTCACCCGTCATAACCAGTTATCTGCTTGCCAGCGCTGCGGTTTTCTTCGTACTGCGTTTTCACCTGGTTCCGGCGGTATTTGCCGGGCTCACCGTGTATGTGCTGACGATCAAACTGTCACGGCATCTGCCGAAAAATATGAACCGGGTTGCCCGCCAGGTCGCCCTGGGAGTGGTTGTGCTCTGTGTCATGACCTGTATGACCGGTGTGGGGGCCGCGGTCTGGTACTTTATCGGCAGCAGTCAGGGTATTGGCGCATTACTGACAACTGTTGTGGAAACACTTGGGACTCTGCGCCGGACACTGCCGCCGTCGGTAGCCGATGTGCTGCCGACGACGATCGAAGGGCTGCGTCAGCAGCTGGCCGAGATCCTGAGCGAGCATGTCCAGAAGATATCGGTAGTCGGTTTCGGCAGTCTGAAGGTGTTCGCCCATATCCTGCTGGGAATGGTCGTCGGCGGGATGGCGGCGGTTCATCACTTCCGGGAACATCACGAACTGCCGCCGCTCACGGCGGCATTGCGGAGTCGCCTGCGTGTGCTGGTGATTGCGTTTGACAAGGTTGTTCTGGCCCAGGTTAAAATATCCTCGCTAAACACCACATTTACAGCAGTATACCTGCTGGTGCTGCTGCCGCTCTTCGGGGTGCATCTGCCGATGGCAACTATCCTGGTATTGCTCACTTTTGCTGTCGGCATGCTTCCGGTGGTCGGTAACCTGGTTTCCAATACCTTCATCGTGGTGATCAGCCTGGGTGTGTCTCCCATGGTCGGTGTTGCTTCGCTGGTCTTTCTGGTTCTGATACACAAGGCGGAATATTTCATGAATGCCAGGATCGTCGGCAACGAAGTCCATGCCACCGCTTGGGAACTTCTGAGCGCCATGCTGCTCCTGGAATCGGCTTTCGGGATTGCCGGCCTGGTGGCCGCTCCGGTGTTGTATGCCTGGCTGAAGGCCGAAGTAAAGGAACAGGGAGTGATTTGAGAACCAACGACCGCACATCATAAAATAACGACTGGAGAGATAATGAAAGCAGTGCAAACCGGCAGGCCTGATTCAGATATCAACGACAATGCCCCGGACCTGAAGATACTTGCTATCGATACTTCCACCTCCATGGCCAGCGCCGCGATCACATGCGGTAGCAGAGTCCTGGCGGAAGCCGTTTTCAGTACCGACCGCACGCTGTCGGCCAGGCTGATGCCGGAGATCGAACGGCTGATGACTTTGGCCGGCGTCGAGATCGCCGGAATTGACCTGTTTGCCGCTTCAATCGGCCCGGGTTCCTTTACCGGGGTGCGGGGCGGACTGGCGACCATCCAGGGCCTGGCGCTGGCCACCGGCAAGCCTTGCGTCGGATACTCGTCGCTGGCCCTGCTGGCAATGAACTTTTCACTCTCGCCATATCCGGTCTGCCCGGTTCTGGATGCCCGCAAGAGTGAAGTCTACTCCGGACTTTATGGCTGTTCCTCCCCCACGCCGGTTCCGATCATTAAAGACTGTGTGCTGCCACCGGCCGACCTGCTTGACCTGATCCTCTCCTCAACCGATCAACCGGTGATCTTTGCCGGCGATGGCGCCCAGCGCTATTCTGACGTGATACTGCAACGCATCGCCGACAGGGGCATGATCGCCCCCTTCCAGTTTCATGTTTCTCGTGCAGCCAATGGAGCCTTTCTGGCGCTGGAAGCCTGTCTCCGCGGAGAGGCTGTGCCCCCCGCGTTGCTGCTTGCGACCTATCTGCGTGCTTCGGAAGCGGAGATTAATCGCAAGAAAAAGATGTAATGTGGTCATACAACTATTTAGTCATATTAAATGTGTTCACTTCCAGTAAATACCGCTTGTATACGCTTTTTTTCCTGTTATAATTCCCAAAATTTATCCGACGGAGCGTACAGCATGAACATTCATGAGTATCAGGCCAAGGAAATTCTGAGCAGTTACGGCATCCCGATTCCACGCGGAAGGGTGGCGCTGACTTCCGATCAGGTTGAGCGGGCCGCCAAGATGATGGGGGGACGCTGTGTGGTCAAGGCCCAGATCTATGCCGGTGGACGCGGCAAGGCGGGCGGGGTCAAGCTTGTGCACTACCCGGAACAGGCTATGGAATACGGCAAGGAACTGTTCGGCCGTACGCTGGTTACCAATCAGACCGGTCCGGAAGGTTTGAAGGTCCGTCGTATTCTGGTGGAGGAGGCGGTCGAAATCGCCCGGGAATTCTATCTTTCGATCACGCTTGACCGTGAAACCTCGCGCTACATCCTGATCGCCTCGGCCGAAGGGGGCATGGACATCGAGGAGGTGGCCAGCAAGAGCCCGGAAAAGATCCATACGCTGCAGATCGATCCCTTCACCGGCCTGCGCCCTTACCAGGCCCGCAAGATTTCCCTGGCGCTGGGGCTGTCCGGCTCGGTCTGCGAGGACTGTGTCGAACTGCTGATGAACCTGTACCGCGCCTGCCAGGAAAAGGACTGTGCGCTGGTCGAAATAAATCCGCTGGTGGTCACCAAGGCCGGCTGGCTGATGGCCATGGACGCCAAGATCACCTTCGACGACAATGCGGTCTACCGTCACCGTGAATATCCGGACATGATGGACTATTCCCAGCTGGATCCGCTGGAAATCACCGCTGGCAAATACGATTTGGCCTACATCAAACTGACCGGCTCGATCGGCTGTCTGGTCAACGGCGCCGGTCTGGCCATGGCCACCCTGGACGTTCTCAAGGAGTGCGGCGGCGAACCTGCCAACTTCCTGGATGTTGGAGGCGGAGCCACACGCGAGAAGGTGGCCGAGGCATTCCGGATCATCCTCCAGGACCATGACGTCAAAGGGGTATTCGTCAACATCTTCGGCGGCATCATGCGCTGCGACGTGATTGCGCACGGCATCATCGAAGCGGCCGGCGAGGTCAACTGCACGCTTCCGATCGTGGTCCGCATGGATGGCAGCAAGGTCGAGGAGGGCAAGAGGCTGTTGCGCGAATCGGGCCTTAATGTCCAGGTCGGCGACAACCTGGGTGACGCGGCGGCGCGGATCGTGAAGATGCTGGGATAGACCATGCCAGCGCGGTCCTTGTGAGCGCCGGTCATGGGCAAACTCAAGATTTGCCCCTACAGAAAACAGACAAAATGGAGACGGCATTATGTCAATACTGCTCAATAAAAACTCAAAAATCCTGGTGCAGGGCATCACCGGCCGGAGCGGCCTGTTCCATACCCAGCAGTGCCGTGAATACGGCGCCAACATCGTGGCCGGCGTTACACCGGGCAAAGGCGGCATCCACATCGAAGGCATCCCGGTCTTCAACACCGTGGCCGAAGCGGTCAAGTACACCCATGCCAACGTTTCGATGATCTTCGTACCGCCTCCCGGCGCGGCCGACGCGATCCTTGAGGCGGCCGATGCAGGGATTGAACTGGCGGTCTGCATCACCGAGGGCATCCCGGTGCGCGACATGGTGCCGGTCAAGGCGGTGCTGCAGGGGAGCAAGACCAGGCTGGTCGGCCCCAACTGTCCCGGCGTAATCACGCCCGGCGAATGCAAGGTCGGCATCATGCCCGGCCATATCCACAAAAAGGGCAAGATCGGCGTCGTCTCGCGCAGCGGCACACTGACCTACGAGGCGGTCAAACAGTTGACCGATGTCGGTTTGGGCCAGTCAACCTGCGTCGGCATCGGCGGTGACCCGATCATCGGCATGAACTTCATCGACGTTCTGACGCTCTTTAACCAGGATCCCGAAACCGAAGGCGTCTTCATGATCGGCGAGATCGGCGGCGGTGCGGAAGAGGCGGCGGCCGAGTGGATCAAGAAGAACATGAAAAAACCGGTGGCGGCCTTCATTGCCGGAGTAACCGCTCCCCCGGGCAAGCGCATGGGGCATGCCGGCGCGATCATTACCGGCGGCAAGGGCAAGGCCGAGGACAAGATCCGCACCCTGCAGGAGTGTGGCGTGGTTGTCTCCACCAGTCCGACCAGGATGGGCGAGGCGATGCTGGAGGCGATGGCCACCGCCGGCAAGAATGAGGAAACAGCGGTCGCCAAGCCGGCTGCCAGGAAGGCCAAGAAGTAGTCTGTTTGTTCGCGACAGCAAAATCAATAGCCCCGCTCCCGGTTCCTGAGGCGGGGCTTTTTTGCATCCCGGAATCCAGTCGGTTCATATCTAAGGTGTTTAGTACTTAATTGTCTGTTAATCATGTGGAAATGCCGGCTGAACTCTGGTATGAACGACTGATACGGTCGCATGCCTGACTCGGTTACCGGCGGCATAAACACGGGGGATACGGATGAAATACACACACCTCTACAGAACCTGCATTCAAAAGACATTGTCCGAAGACCAGATCGACATCATGTCGGCCTTTAAAACCGCACTCAGAAATGATCCCGGTCTGGAATTGCAGCTGATCAATTACTACAAGGGGATGCCGCTCTCGTTCAATGCCACGGTTGCCGGTGTCGGCAGGGATGAGCTGGAACTGCGGGTCAACCCGCGTCAGGCTGTGGCAATTTCCGATGACAACTACACTTTCATTCGCAGCAAAATATTCAAGCACGATATCGTTGTGAAGGCTCGCCAGGTGAGCATCAAGGAAAAAACCGTTTCTTTGTATCACCCCTGCTATGTGGAGATCGGTGCCGAACGCAGGAACCATATCCGCCTCAGGGTCCATCCACCGATAGATGCCCAGTACCTGACGCCGGAAGGTAAGGTAAGGGGCGAGCTGATCGAACTGTCTACAGCGGGAACCATCATGGTGGTCGATCATACGGTTGACATAGATACCTGGGGTGACGGGAAACTGTCGTTCCAGTTGCCGGATGCGGATAATATCAATACGTCCTGTGATATCAAGGTGCCAGCCAGATTCATTACCGCGCTGGAAGATGGCTCGCTGCCACGCTTCATATTCGGTTTCACATCGGACAAAACATCGGAAAGGCATATTGCAAAGTTTCTTTTCAACCGCCAGATCGAGATAATGCGCATGCTCAGGGATGGTTTCGATATAGGGTAGGACCGGATTGTGCGGGGTTGCAATGCAGAATCTTTTCGGGATACTTTTTTTCTTCATCGAATACAAAATCTTGCGCCGACTCCCTTCCCTTGACACCATATCTAGCCATGAGGCATAATCAAGCCTCATTGATTTGTCCGGAGGCAGTACCCCATGGAACCATCCGATATTGCTGGAAACGTATCCTCAAGCACCTTTGTCCACCTCCATCTTCACACCCAATACTCGCTGCTGGACGGTGCGATCCGCTTCGATGACCTGATCTCCAAGGCCAAGGAACAGAACATGCCGGCAGTGGCGATCACCGACCATGGCAACATGTTCGGGGCGGCCGAGTTCTACCTCAAATGCAAGAAGGCCGGCGTCAAGCCGATCATCGGCTGCGAATTGTACCTGGCGCCCGAATCGCGCTTTTCCCGGGATGCCAGGGGGATTTCCGACGCGGCCTACCACCTGATCCTGCTTTGCGAGAACATGCAGGGTTACAGGAACCTCTCCTACCTGACCTCGGCCGGCTACAAGGAGGGCTTCTACTATCGCCCCCGCATAGACCGCGAGCTGCTCTCGGGCCATTCCGAGGGGCTGATCGCGCTGTCGGCCTGCCTGAAGGGGGAGGTGGCGATGCAGTGCGGCCGGGGACGGATGGAGGACGCCGTCGCCACCGCCCGCTGGTACAGCGAGCTGTTCCCGGAACGCTACTATATCGAACTGCAGGAAAACACGCTGACCGAGCAGGACCTGGTAAACAAGCGCCTGATGGAGGTGGCTGCGGAGCTGAAGCTGCCACTGGTGGCCACCAACGACTGCCATTACCTGAACCGCGAGGACGCCCGGGCCCACGAGGTGCTGCTCTGCATCCAGACCGGCAAGACCATGAGCGACCCGACCCACATGCGTTTTTCGGCGGAGGAGTTCTATGTGAAATCGCCGGAGGAGATGGCACGGGCCTTCTCCTACGCCCCGGAGGCGGTCAGCAATACCCTGGTGGTTGCCGAGCGCTGCAACCTGGATCTGCCGGTGGACGGCAAGACCTACTATTTCCCGCACTTCGACCCTCCCGCAGGGCAGAACCACGACGACATGCTCAGGGATCTGGCCACCGAGGGGCTCAAGGAGCGCATGGTCACGATCCTGGCCAAGTATCCCGACATGACGCTGGAGCAGCAGCAGGCATATTTTGACCGTCTGACGGTCGAACTGGACTGTATCCGCGAGATGAAGTTCCCGGCTTACTTCCTGATCGTGTCCGACTTCATCCGCTGGGCCAAGGACCGCGGCATTCCGGTCGGGCCGGGCAGGGGCTCGGCGGCCGGTTCGCTGGTGGCCTATTCGATCAAGATCACCGATCTGGATCCGCTCCCCTATAACCTGCTGTTCGAACGTTTCCTGAATCCGGAACGCATCTCCATGCCTGATATCGACGTGGACTTCTGCCAGGACCGCCGCGGCGAGGTGATCCAGTACATGGTGGAAAAGTACGGGCGCGACCGGGTCTGCCAGATCATCACCTTCGGAACCATGGGCGCCAAGGCCGTGGTGCGCGACGTTGGCCGCGCGCTGAACATGACCTACGGCGATGTGGACAGGATCGCCAAGCTGATCCCGGACGACCTGAAGATGACCCTGAGCAAGGCCCTGCAGCAGGAACCGCAGCTAAAGGAACTGTCCGCGGAAGACCCGCAGGTCAAAGACCTTCTGGATACCGCGCTATGCCTGGAGGGGTTGACCCGCCATGCCTCGACCCATGCCGCCGCCGTGGTGGTGGCCCCGGATCAGCTGGAAGAGTTCCTGCCGCTTTACAAGGACCAGAAGACCGGTTCGATCAATACCCAGTATTCGATGAAGTACGTCGAACTGGTCGGCCTGGTCAAGTTCGACTTCCTGGGACTCAAGAACCTGACCGTGATCGAAAATGCCGTCAGGCTGGTGCGGGCGGGCAAAGACCCGGATTTCGACATCACTCTCCTGCGCGATGATGACCAGGCCAGTTACGACCTGATCACCGCCGGTAACACCACCGGCGTGTTCCAGCTGGAATCCAGCGGCATGAAGGAGATGCTGGTCAAGCTGAAGCCGTCCTGCTTCGAGGACGTGATCGCCGCCTGCGCCCTCTATCGTCCCGGACCGCTCGGATGCGGCATGGTGGATGATTTCATCGAGCGCAAGCACGGCCGCCAAAAGGTGGTCTACGACCTGCCCCAGCTGGAAATAATCCTGAAGGACACCTATGGCGTCATTGTCTACCAGGAGCAGGTCATGCAGATTTCCCGCTCGCTGGCCGGCTATTCGCTGGGACAGGCCGACCTTTTGCGGCGCGCCATGGGTAAGAAGGACGCCAAGGAGATGGAGCGCCAGAAGGACACGTTCCTGGCCGGCGCCAAAGGGCTGGGAATCGACACGAAAAAGGCCGAAGCGATCTTCGACCAGATGGCCAAGTTCGCCGAGTACGGCTTCAATAAGTCGCACTCGGCCGCCTATGCCCTGATCGCCTATCAGACCGCCTATCTCAAGGCCCATTACCCGGTCGAGTTCATGGCGGCGCTCCTGACCTGCGACATGGACAGCACCGACAAGGTGATCAAGAACATCAGCGACTGCCGCGAACAGGGACTGGAGGTGCTGCCGCCCGACATCAACAGCTCCGGGTTGTCGTTCACCGTGGTCGGTCATTCGATGCGTTTCGGCCTGGGGGCGGTCAAGAACGTCGGCGCCGGCGCGATCGAGGCGATACTGGAGGCCAGAAAAGAGGGCGCCTTCAAGGGGCTGTACGACTTCTGCGAGCGGGTTGACCTGCGCCGGGTCAACAAGCGGGTGATCGAATCGCTGATCAAGTGCGGCGCGTTCGATTCCACCGGCGCTTACCGCGCTGCGCTGATCGAGGGGCTGGAAGCGGCCACGAGTTACGGTCAGAAAATCCAGGAGGAAAAGGCCAGCGCCCAGGTTTCACTGTTTGGCACTGAGGAGGTGGTGCGGGGCAATGGCAATGGCGGCCTGAAGCTGCCCAATGTTCCCGAGTGGCACGACAAGGAAAAGCTGGCCTTCGAGAAAGAGGCGCTGGGCTTTCTGATTACCGGGCATCCACTGGACCGCTATATCGACGACATCCGGCGGCTGGCCAACACCGAGATCGCCAACATGGTGGAAATGGCCGACGGCAGCGAGGTGCGCATCTGCGGCATTGTCTCGGCCTTCAAGGAGATCACCACCAAGAAGGGGGACCGGATGGGGTTCGTCACGATCGAAGACCTGACCGGTTCGGTGGAGATCACCGTTTTTTCCGATATCTATGCCACCAGCTCCACCCTGCTGAAATCCGACGATCCGCTGCTGGTGGTCGGTAAACTGGAAAAAGGCGAAAAGGGGTGTAAGGTTCTGGTTCAGGCCAACAAGGAAGGCGGCAATAAGTGGCAGCAGCAACAGCGCGGCCCGGCCGGAGATATCAGGCTGCTTTCCGAGGCCAGGGCGCAGACCACCAAGAAGGTGCTGTTTACCGTGCGGATGGACAGCACTCCGGTTGAGCAGATCGATGCGCTGAAAATCATCATCGAGCGACACCGCGGCGGAGTTCCGGCCTTCGTCCAGTTTGTGCTGCCGCAGCGCAGCTGTTCAACCATGCCGCTGCCGTCCGAAATGAACGTTTCGGCCAGTGATGAATTAAGACTGGAAGTGGAGCGCCTGTTCGGTTATAATGCCGCCACTTTTGAGTAATAATAAAAAACGCAGGATTAACACAGAAGCGCGAATCGGCAAAAAGTCATATTTTATAAGGGTAAACGTGTAGCATCAAGTCGGGGTGGTTTCAATGCTCCTGCGCGCTGCCATTCACCCCGGTTAAATTTATCACTGCTGAAGCTCCGTACTTTTCTTGTGAAAATGAATGAGGTGTCATAATGGCTACTCCGTTTTATCTGGAATTTGAAAAACCGATTGTGGAGCTGGAAAAGAAGATCGAGGAGCTGAATTCCCTGGCCAGCAACGGCCTGGATATCGCCGCTGACGTGAGCGCGCTGGAGGGGCGTGTCGAAGAGATGCGCGCCGATATCTTCTCCAATCTTTCCCGCTGGCAGACCGCCCAGGTGGCGCGTCACATCAACCGTCCCTTTACTTTGGACTACATCAAATACATGTTCACCGAGTTTGTGGAGCTTCATGGCGACCGCAATTTCGGCGACGACCATGCCATAGTGGGCGGACTGGCCCGTTTCAACGATCAGCCGGTGATGGTGATCGGCCATCAGAAGGGGCGCGACACCAAGGAGAAGGTCTACCGCAACTTCGGCATGCCCAATCCGGAAGGCTACCGCAAGGCCCTGCGCCTGATGCAGATGGCCGAGCAGTTCAAGCTGCCGGTGATCACCTTTGTCGATACGCCCGGCGCCTATCCCGGCATCGGCGCCGAGGAGCGCGGCCAGGCCGAGGCGATCGCCCGCAACCTGCGCGAGATGGCCAGCCTGAAGACCCCGATCATCGTTTGCATCACCGGTGAGGGCGGATCGGGCGGCGCTCTGGCAATCGCGGTCGGCGACCGGATCCTGATGCTGGAGCATTCGGTCTACGCCGTAATTTCTCCCGAAGGGTGCGCCGCGATACTCTGGTCCGACGGCACCAAAGGCGCCCAGGCGGCCGAGGCGCTCAAGCCGACCGCCCAGGACATCATCAAGCTGGGTGTCATTGACGAGATCATCAAGGAGCCGATCGGCGGCGCCCACCGCGACCACGAGGCCACCGCAGCGGCCATGAAAGAGGCGATAGCGCGCAATCTGGCCGAGTTGAACAAGCTTTCCGGCGATGAGCTGGTGGAGGGACGCTACAGGAAGTTCCGTGCAATGACGCGCTGCGCGGAGTAGTTGATCAGCTGGCGGGTCGATTTGTGTCATTCTTGAAAAGCCGAGGGCGAAGCAGAATTTCTCTGCTTCGCCCTGTTTTTTTTGACCATGGATTTACCGCGGATTATTCGGGGACTACGCCAAGAAACTTCAGGTATGTGCTGCCCATGCCGATCAAATCGCCTTTTTTCAGCTCCTGCTGTTTGACCGGCCGGTCGTTGAGCGTGGTGCCGTTGGTGCTGTTCAGGTCCACCAGCGTCAGCCTGCCTTCCAGGAGCCGGATCGCGGCGTGCGTCTTGGAAACCATCGGGTCGGCCACGATCACATCGCTGTCTTTTCTCCCCAGCACACATGGAATCCGCGCCTCAAAACTCTTCCCGGTCAGCGGCCCGCCGGTGACCGACAACCTGATCCTGCTTCCGTACGGAGATTCGGCCGTGAGCTGGATTTGTCCCCTGTTTCCCAGAAGTGACAGCATTTGCGCCAGATCGATGCCGTCCGAATCGGCTGCCCCCATCGTGGCCATGTTTCGGTAGACCAGCGCATCCACGTCACCTTCCCGGAATGCGTACTCCAGCACCTGATCTTCCATCACAACAGCATCATTCTGTAATACGTCCGGGTCGGAATAATAACTTTTTCCCCGGATGCCATCCTTGAAAAAGAAAAAGTTGAACAGACCCTGCTTTTCGAGAATTATCAGCGCATCGGCGGATTCCTGCCTGATCCGGTCAAGCACCGCCTCGAGGTTGATCAGCGCCACCGGCGCCTTGACCGTCAGGTTGTCCTGGATGAAGATCAACAGGCACTTCAGCAGTACCGGGTCCGTCGCGTGAACCGAAACGGAGGCGGCGCTGTTTTCAGGAAGGTTGATTTCCCGGAAGAATTCGCGGATCGAGAGTGAGAACGGCTTTTCGCCGACGGATTTGCCGGCTGAGTAGGGGGCGCCCTTGAAGAAAAAAAGCAGGTGCAGGTTGTCGTTGGATTCAAACGAGATAAAACCGGTAAAATCGCTGCCCGGCTGACACAGTTCTGCAAGTGTGTCAGCCAGGGCTTCCTGCCTGAAACTCTGGCGGGGCTTTACGATTGTTCCCGAAGGGATTCTGATTGATGGCATGCCGGAACTATAGAAACGATCAGGTTCACTGTCAAGCGAATACAGGCGAACGACAGTGCCGGCTTTCAAGCCACCAGGTAACTCTCCACCATGCTCTCGTTGAGATCATTGTTTACCGAAAAAGTTTGCGTATCTCCGTTGACCCGGACTTCCATTCTGCATGCGCTGCCCGGTTCGGCCCTGGTATAGCGCAGCAGTATCCTGGCGGCCAGGCTGTAGAGATCATCGCCCTGCGCCCCGGTAACGATGCCGACCGGCGTGTTGCCGTCCAGCCAGGTCAGCGCCGCCTCTTCCGGCTGCCGGATGGTTTCCAGGAGATTGTTGTCGGCTTCGTTGCGGCCGATGATGACCTTGCTCGAGTCGCCGATGCGGAGATGGCGGCCGATCTTGAGCAGGCGGAAATCGCGCAGGTCCAACTCCTGGCAATGGTCGAATATATCCTGTATCTTGGGTACAAAGGAGAGCTCGGTCAGCAGGCATCCGCCGGCCGGGCAGGGGTAGTTCTTCACGTCCAGCTCGTCGGCCAGTTCGAACAGCTCCTTGCGCGAGCGCCCCTTGATTGCCATCAGCTTCTCACGATCGACCCACCCTTCACGTTCCGGAATGGTGGGCTCGAAGTGCTGTGCCGAGAGCGGGCGCAGAAGCAACCCTTCCAGGCCGCTCTCCCGCTCGATCACCCGCAGCGTGTCGCGCCGCTGGCTCATCGGGCGCTGGCCGAGCACTTCACCGGTGATGACGAAGTCCGCTCCGCTCTCCAGCATGTACTCCTTGGCTTTGCGCAGCAGGTAGATGCGACAGTCCACACAGGGGTTGACCCCCTTGCCGTAGCCATGGCGGGGATTGCGGACGATTTCCAGATAGTCCAGGCCCTTGTGGACGACTTTGATCGGGATGTCGAATTCCTGGGCGACACGGACAGCTTCGGATTTGCAGCCTGAATTTTTGCCGGTGCAGGTACAGAAGGGTGAGGTGAAGTTGAGGGCCTCGACATCGATATCCATATCCAGCATCATCTTGACTGCCAGCGTCGAGTCGAGTCCTCCCGAGAGGAGGGCGATTGCCTTACGTTTCATTTAAAGAGCTCCTGGGGCTCCATGGGGTGACTTATCTGGAAGGGGTGCGTCACATCACGGGACCTGAATTTTTCTGAAGCTAGCACAGGTAAAGGGATTCTGTAAAGGGTGTAAACGGGAATAGTTCTGCTTGAATTCTGACCGTCTTCTGCTAATGTAGTATAGTTTATCCAGTATTAAATGGTCTGCCAGTCCGCGTTGCTAATGCACAAAGGTGTTGTTAAATGGAAGGACCAGTCGAAAAATTCTTTCTCGGTCGCCAGCCGATTCTTGACCGCAATCAGGAGATTGTCGGCTACGAGCTTTTGTTCCGTTCGGCCGATATCGACCATGCGGTTTTCGAGAGCTATTCCCACGCCAGCGCCAGCGTCATTGCCCACGCCCTGTCCTCTTTCGGTATTCACGAGGTGCTGGGAGGGAAATTCGGATTTGTCAATGTCCACCTGCGGGTGCTGTTGTCGGAGATGCTGGAACTGCTGCCGGTCGGGCAGACGGTGCTGGAACTGCTGGAGATGATCGAGCTGGATGAGCAGGTGGTCGAGCGCTGCCGCGAACTTAAGGAGCTGGGTTTCCTGCTGGCCCTCGACGACCATGAGTTCGACCCGAACAACACCGAAATCTACAGCGTAGTTGACATCATCAAGATTGATATACTTTTGACCGGAATGGAGGCTTTGCCGGAGATAGCCAGGCAGTTGCGCAAATTCCCTGTCAAATTATTGGCAGAGAAGGTCGAGACCATTGAGCAGTTCCAGATCTGTTACGACCTGGGTTTCGAATTCTTCCAGGGTTACTTCTTTGCGCGTCCGGTCGTGTTGAAACGGAAAAAGATCGATGTGTCCGGGTTGGCGATGCTCAAGCTGCTGCAGCAGTTGACCATGGATGCCCCGGTCAATGTGATCGAGCAGACCTTCAAGGAAAATCCGGCCCTGTCGTACAACCTGTTGCGGCTGGTCAATTCCGTGGCAATGGGGATGCGCGAGAAGATCAAGACGCTCCGCCATGCGATTGTGATGCTGGGCGTAAACCACCTGCGACGCTGGATCCAGCTGTCCCTGTTTGCCGGCCACGATTCGCGCAGCATCAACCACCCGCTGCTGGAGATGGCCGCCGTGCGCGGCAGGTTGCTGGAGATTCTGGTGCGACAGCTGTCCAATGCCGATTTCGGGGATGAGAGGGCCGAGGCTGCATTCATGGTCGGAATCCTCTCGCTGCTGGATGTGCTGTTCGAGACTCCGATGGAGGAGATCATTTCCAATCTCAACCTGAACGACGATGTCAGTCTGGCTCTTTTAAAGAGGAACGGCCCGCTGGGACGCATGCTGACGCTGGCGGAAAAACTGGAGGTGACTGACTTCGATGCGGTAAATGTGCTGCTGAAGGAGTGCGGCGTTTCACTGGACCAGCTGTTGACTGCTCAACTGGAAGCCTTTAACTGGAGGAGTTCGATCATATATGCCGAGGATTGACGATTCAGGTTTGGGCTGATTCAACAGGAATGGGAAAGCAAAGAACAGCCGATCTTCTGGTATTCGACCTCTCTCTGCCGGTCAACAACCCAATAGAGCAGATCTCCCCCGAGCATGATCGCGACCGGCATATCAAGTGACATTGCGTACATCTGGGCGACTGAGTAGTATGGAAACTTTGCGTACATAGATAAACCCCGTTAAAATATGAAACCTGGAAAAAAATACAGCGCCGCTGTTCTGATCCAGCAAAAGCATGATTGATGCCAAACGCAATAATTATTATAATACAAGCAGTTATGAAGTGTGGGTCATAATAATGACAGTAGTTCGGCCGTAAACGCGGTCGTGGTGTTCAAAAAAATGACTCAGGAGAGTTGAGCATGTTCGCTGAAGAGTTGCTATCCCGCTATCTCAAGGGAGAATCACTGGAAATCGTGCTTGAGCACAGCCGCCATGTGGCCGCGCTGGCACTGGCTGTTTGCGCTCGCCTGGGCCTGGGAGCCGAAGAGTTGAAATTTGTCGAGGAAGCGGCGATGCTGCACGATATTGGCGTCTGCCGGGTTCATGCCCCCGGTATCGGGCTGCACGGTTCCCAACCCTACATCACGCACGGAGTGATCGGGCGAATGATCCTGGAGAACGAAGGTTATCCGGCACACGCGCTGATCTGTGAAAGGCATATCGGCGTCGGCCTGACCGTTGCCGATATCGACCGGCAGCAGTTGCCGCTACCGCGGCGCGATATGGTCCCGGTCTCGCTGGCTGAGCAGATCATCTGCTTCTCCGACCTGTTCTATTCGAAAAAACCGGGCAAACTGGCCGAACGCAAAACTTCCGGGCGTGTCAGGAAAAAGCTGGCTTCGTTCGGTGCCGATAAGGTTGCCATTTTCGATTCATGGTTGAAGCGCTTTGATGGTGTCTGAGACAGTTACGCCGGTTGCCCATGCGGACCCTGTTTCTTCCAGCCTCCATTCCTGCCGGGCGTCGGCCCAAAAGTAGTTGCTTTTTCCGGTCCCATATCTTACATTGCTCAAATTTTAAGCTCAATCTAGCATATTCTCCATTCAGGCGGTTTCCAGTGCAGGATACTCCAAATAAAATTCAGGATTTACGATCCCGCATCGATTCCATCGATGACGGTATTCTCGACCTTCTCAACGAACGCTCACGGGTGGTGCTGGAAGTCGGGCGCTTGAAATCCGGCGACAACCTGGATTTCCATGTTCCGGGGCGTGAGCGTCAAATTTATGAACGGCTGCTGGGACAAAATCCGGGTCCGTTTCCCAACGATGCGCTGAAAAGCATATATCGTGAGATAATTTCGGCCTGCCTGGCTCTGGAATCGCCGATGAAGGTCGCTTTTCTTGGTCCCAAGGCCACCTTCAGCCACCTGGCCACGATGCAGCAGTTCGGGCTCTCCGCGGAGCTGGTTCCGCAGAAGTCGATCCCGGCCGTGTTTGAAGAGGTGGAAAAGGGCAAGGCGCTCTACGGTGTCGTGCCGGTCGAGAATTCTACCGAGGGGGTTGTCTCCCACACACTGGACATGTTTGTGGAAAGCGCTCTGCAGATCACTTCGGAAATCATGCTGGAAGTCCACCATGATCTGCTGTCGCGCACCGGCCGGCTGGAGGACATCAAGAAGGTCTATTCCCATCCGCAGCCGATTGCCCAGTGCCGCCAGTGGCTGGAGGAAAACCTGCCGGGGGTGCCGATGGTCGATGTGGCCTCCACCGCGGTGGCGGCCCAGATTGTCAGCGATGACTACACCGCGGCGGCAATCGCCAGCGAACTGGCCGGGTCGCTCTACGACCTGAAGGTGGTCCGCAGCCGGATCGAGGACCAGGTCAACAACTTTACCCGCTTCCTGGTAGTTTCCCGCAAAGGGTGCGAACGCTCCGGCAACGACAAGACCTCGGTGCTCTTTTCGGTCAAGGATGAGCCGGGCATACTCTGCCGCATGCTCGATCCTTTTGCCAAACGGGGCATCAACCTCTCCAAGATCGAATCGCGGCCGTTCAAGAAAAAGGCCTGGGAATACATCTTCTTCCTGGACCTTTCGGGCCATGTCTCCGACCCGGATGTTGCCGCTGCCCTGGAAGAGCTCAAGCAGTGCTGCCAGTTCATCAAAATTCTCGGTTCGTATCCCCGGTCGATGTAGGTCTGCATGCCGTTTATCATTAAAAAGCTGGCTATCATCGGCACCGGACTGATCGGCGGCTCGTTCGCCCTGGCTCTGCGTGAGGCGGGCGCTGTCGAGCGGATCGTCGGCATCGATTCCGACCGTTCCAATCTTGAGCAGGCTCTCTCGCTCGGTCTTGTGGACGAGATTGCCGAAGACGCCTGTTCCGGGGTTTCCGGCGCGGAGGTGGTCTTCATCTCGGTGCCGGTTTGTTCGATCTCGTCGGTGCTGGGTTCCCTTGCTGCATCGCTTCCCCAGGGGTGCATCGTCACCGATGGCGGCAGCGTCAAGGCGGCGATTGTCAGGGAGTGCGACGCCCTGATCCCGGCCGTATGCAGTTTCGTTGGCGGACACCCGATCGCGGGCACCGAGAACTCGGGCGCGACCGCCGCCTTTGCCGCGCTGTACCGGGGCAAACGCTGCGTACTGACGCCGGGCGCCACCAGCGGCGCTCAGGCCCTCGATACGGTCGCCAGGCTCTGGAAGGCTGCCGGGGCCGAGGTCTGCAGCATGGAGGCCGGCCACCACGACAGGATCTTTGCCGAGATATCGCACCTGCCGCACGCCATCGCCTACACGCTGGTGCATGCCGTGGGTACGGCCGACGTGGAGGGTGAGAACGTGCTCTCCTACACAGCGGGCGGCTTCAGGGATTTTACCCGCATCGCGTCATCCGATCCGGTCATGTGGCGCGATATTTCGCTGATGAACCGGGATGCGCTGCTGGCGAGCATCGATGGCTTCACCGCCAGCCTGGCCGAATTGCGCCGGCGCATCGACAGTGGCGACAGCGACGGCCTGTCTGAATTCTTCACCACCGCCAAAAAATTTCGGGATGGAATACTATAACCAGATCAACCACACGGAGCGCTTGTGAAATCAATTACCGTCCAACCTGCAACTTCCCTCAAGGGAGAGCTGGCCGTTCCCGGCGACAAGTCCATCTCCCATCGTTCGATCATGCTGGGCGCCATTGCCAACGGCATCACCACGGTGCGCGGATTCCTGCGGGGCGAGGACAACATGTCCACCATGCACGCCTTTCGCGCCATGGGAGTCAATATTGAAGATGACGGAGAAACCATCTCGATCCACGGGCGGGGGCTGCACGGGCTGCAGGAACCGGGGGACGTGCTGGATTGCGGCAACTCCGGGACCACGATCAGGCTGATAACCGGCCTGTTGTCGGGGCAGTCGTTCTTTTCGGTTGTCACCGGCGACCAGTACCTGCGCAAGCGGCCGATGAAGCGGGTGGTCGAACCGTTGACCCGCATGGGTGCCAGGATACTGGGACGCAACCAGGGCAGCCTGGCGCCGCTGGCGATCAACGGAGGGGGATTGGCCGGCATCGAATACAGCACGCCGGTTTCCAGCGCACAGATCAAGTCATCGATCATGCTGGCCGGACTGTATGCGGAGGGCGAAACGACCGTGCATGAACCGAGCCTGTCCCGCGACCATTCCGAGCGGATGTTCAGCCAGTTCGGCGCTTCGCTGGCGCTTTCCGAAAATGGTGTCACGGTGCGCGGAGGATTCGAGCTGAAAGCCCAGGAAGTTTCGGTGCCGGGAGACATATCCTCGGCCGCTTTCTTCATCGTCGCCGCGCTGATCACCCCCGATTCGGAAATCCTGATCCGCAATGTCGGCGTCAACCCGACCCGCACCGGGGTGATCGACATCCTCAAGGCGATGGGGGGCGACATCGAACTGCTGGATCAGCGTCAGCTCTCCGGTGAACCGGTGGCCGATATACTGGTGCGGAGTTCGCGCCTGAAAGGCATCAAAATCTCCGGCAGTGTCGTGCCCCGGGCGATCGACGAATTCCCGGCGGTCTGCGTTGCCGCCGCCTGCGCCGAGGGGGTCACATCGGTCCGTGATGCCAAAGAGTTGCGGGTCAAGGAAACCGACCGCATCACCGCCATGGCCGGCAATCTCAAAACTCTGGGGGTGACGGTGACCGAGACCGAGGACGGCATGGATATAACCGGGGTCGAGCGCCTCGCCGGGGGTAATGTGGAGAGCTTCGGCGATCACCGCATCGCCATGTCGCTGTCGGTGGCTGCGCTGGTGGCCGACGGCGAGATAACCATACGTGACATAGATTGCGTGGCGACCTCGTTTCCCAACTTTTTCCAGCTGCTGGAAAAAGTGGCGGGGAAGTAGGCCTATGAAGAAGCGGACCAACGGAATCATCATAGCAATCGACGGGCCTTCTGGTGCAGGCAAGAGCACCGTGGCGCGCCTTCTGGCAGAGCGCCTCGGATACCTGCAGGTGGACACCGGCGCCATGTACCGCGCTGCGGCGCTGCTGATTTCCCGGGCCGGGATCGACCCCGCCGACCTGGCCGCGCTGGATGAGTTCTGCCGGAAGCTTGACATCAGCCTGGAATACAGCGACGGCCGCCAGACCGTGATCGCCAACGGAATGGACGTGACCGACCAGATCAGGACCCCCGAAATGTCGCTTTTGACCTCGCGGATTTCGTCACTGAAGCCGGTGCGTGATGCCTTGCTGAAATCGCAACGCCAGATGGGCAACGGCGGCGGTGTCGTTTTGGAGGGCAGGGATATCGGCACGGTGGTGTTCCCGGATGCCGAGCTCAAGTTCTTCCTGTCGGCTTCGGCCGAGGAACGGGGCCGGAGGCGTTGCGAGGAATTGTCGGGAAACGGGTCGCGGGTGACTCTGGTGGATACGATCGCCGACGTGATCAAGAGGGACCGTCAGGATTCGGATCGTGACATCGCGCCGCTGCGACAGGCCGATGACGCCATTGCCATTGATTCATCCCATCTGAGTGTCGAAGACGTCATCGACAAAATGGTGAATCTGTACAGAGAAAAAATCAGTTCGACGGGAAACCATATATGAAAGTGATTCTTGCAAAAAGAGCCGGCTTCTGCTTCGGCGTCAAACGTGCCACGCAGATGGCATTCGAGGCGGCCGGCAAAGACCAGAAAACCTACACCCTGGGTCCGATTATCCATTCTCCCCAGGTGGTCAACAAGCTGGAGGAGATGGGTGTAAAGGTGCTGAACAACCTGGACAGCATGGAGACCGGCACCATCATCATCCGCTCCCACGGCGTCGCCTCGGGCGAGATCAGTGAAGCCGTACATAAAAAACTGGACATTGTCGATGCGACCTGCCCGTTTGTCAAAAAAGCCCAGGAACATGTCAAGAGCCTGTCCGAATCGGGCTACGGCGTGGTTGTGGTCGGCGACGCCGATCATCCCGAAGTGCAGGGGATCGTCTCCTATGGCGGCGACAAGGTCTTTGTGGTCGGTTCGGGCGAAGAGGTCAAAAAACTGCCCAAGATGAACAAGATCGGCGTGGTGGCCCAGACCACCCAGTCGTTTGAAAATCTGAAGAACGTGGTTTCGGAGTGCCTGCTGCGCGGCGGCGAAATCCGCGTCTTCAACACGATCTGTGACGCAACCGCGGTCAGACAGGAAGAGGCCAAGGAGTTGGCCGACCAGGTGGACTGCATGCTGGTGGTGGGGGGCTACAACAGCGCCAACACGAGGCGACTGGCGGAAGTCTGCGCCGAATTGCAGCCGCGCACCCATCATATTGAAACCGCTTCCGAAATAAATGCGGAGTGGTTCGAAGGTGTCGAAAGGGTGGGGGTGACCGCCGGTGCTTCGACACCCAAATGGATAATTGATGAAGTTATGGACAAAATTGAGGAATTGAATAAAAGCAATTGAAATTTACCGCTCATATTGCTACATTACATAGCTTCATAATCGGAGAAGAACGATAAACGTCCAGGGGGTATGGTGTAATGGTTGATTTCAAAAGGCTTGATGCTGCCGAAAGTGAACATGAGGATCTCGACAGCGATCAGCAGAGCAGTGAGTTTGCAGCGCTCTACACAGAAAGTCTTAAAGAACGTCCCGAACGGGATAAAATCATAGAAGGAACCGTCGTGCGGGTTGACCAGGACACTGTTCTTGTTGATATCGGATTGAAGTCGGAAGGCCATGTGCCCGCTGCTGAATTCCGTGATGCCAATGGTGAGATGGCCGTTCAGATCGGCGACGTAATCCGGGTGCTTATGACCCGCGAAGACGGCAAAAAGGGTTATGTTCTTTCCAAAAAGAAAGCCGATTACCTGGCTGCATGGGACAAGATCGGCGACGCCGGCCAGGAAGGCGGCATCATCGAGGGCACCATCACCGGCAAGGTCAACGGCGGCTTTACCGTCGATATCGGAGTCCAGGCATTCCTGCCCTCTTCACAGGTTGACATCCGTCCCTCATCTGACACCGACAGCTACATCGGCCTGAAAGGCCGCTTCAAGGTGATCAAGATCAACCAGCGCCGCGACAACATCGTACTTTCGCGCCGCGCAGTGCTTGAAGAAGAGCGCGCCTCGATCCGCGACGTTACGCTGGAAAAACTCGAGGAAGGCCAGATCGTCGAAGGGATAATCAAAAACGTTACCGATTACGGCGCATTCGTTGATCTGGGCGGCGTTGACGGACTGCTGCACGTATCCGACCTCTCCTGGGGCCGGGTCGGCAAGCCGGCCGACGTGCTCAAGCCGGGTCAGCAGATCACAGCCAAAATCCTCAAATTCGATCGCGCCAAGGGCAAGATCTCGCTGGGCGTCAAGCAGACCCTGGCCGATCCATGGCTGGACGTACCCAACAAGTTCCCCGTCGGAAACCGTGTCAGCGGCCGTGTGGTAAGCCTGATGGAGTACGGCGCGTTTGTCGAGCTGGAAGCCGGAATCGAAGGCCTGATCCATGTTTCCGAGATGTCCTGGACCAAGCGCGTTCGCCGTGCCGCCGACATCCTCAATGTGGGCGACGAGGTTGAAACCGTGATTCTGGGCATCGACATGCCCAACCGCAAAATTTCCCTGGGACTCAAGCAGGTTTCCGACAACCCCTGGACGACAATCGCCGACAAATACCCGGCCGGCACCAAGATCGAGGGACAGATCAAGAACATGACCGACTTCGGCATGTTCATCGGTATCGAGGACGGCATCGACGGACTGGTGCATGTCTCCGACATGTCCTGGACCAAGCGCATCAAGCACCCCGGCGACGTATATGAGAAGGGTCAGCTGGTACAGGCGGTTGTCCTGAAGGTTGACGTCGAGAACGAGCGTCTTTCCCTGGGCATCAAGCAGCTTGAGCCCGATCCATGGAGCCTCGCTCCCGGAAAATATCGCAACGGTACAGTCGTAACCGGCAAGGTCACCTCACTGACCGATTTCGGCGTGTTCGTGGAGCTGGAAGAGGGCATCGAAGGCCTGATCCACGTTTCCGAGCTGTCGCGCGAAAAAGTCGCTTCGGCCAAGGAATTCGCAGCAATCGGCGACAACCTGGAAGCGGTCGTGCTGAGCTGCGATCCCAAGGAGCGCAGAATTTCGCTTTCGATCAAGTCCGTGCATGCCGCGGCCGAAAAAGCCGAGTTCGAGCAGTACATGGGATCACAGGGAGAATCAACTTCCACTTTTGGAGATCTGCTGAAACAGGGTCTTAACAATCGAAATAATTAATTGGGTAAATTGCAGGAGGGATTATGACCAAGAGTGAACTTATTGAAAGAGTTGTCCAGACTCACGGCATGCTGAACATGAAGGTTTCCGAGATAGTGGTTAACACTGTTTTCGATTCCATCGAGGAAGCGCTCAAGTCCGGCGACAAAGTTGAAATTCGCGGATTCGGCAGTTTCACGATCCGCGAGAGACTTGGCCGTGAAGCTCGCAATCCGAAGAGCGGGGAGGTCGTGCGGATTCCATCCAAGAAGACCCCGTTCTTCAAGACCGGCAAAGACCTCAAGGAACGGGTCAACTGCTGATTAACTGTCTGCCGGTAATTGCGCCCGAATGGTGGAACTGGTAGACACAAGGGACTTAAAATCCCTCGGCAGAAATGCTGTGCCGGTTCGATTCCGGCTTCGGGCACCACCAACTAATCCAATACAATCCAGTGAAGTCTCTAACCCCCTTGAAAATAGGGGGTTTTTTATTACCTATTGTTTTTTGTAGTCCATTCTGGTATGGCTGAATCCAAGGGTTATGGGGGCCGTTATTGTAGTGAAAGGCCCCGATTGCAAAATAGAGGCCCCGAAACAGGAGGACTGATCATGGCAAAGCTGATAATACCTCTCTCCGACATGAAGATTGAAAAAACAAAACCAACAGAAAAGGAAACAAAACTATTCGACGGAGGCGGGCTTTTCCTTCTCATCTCACAACAAAAATATTCGTCAGATGGTAAACCGTTACCTGCATCAAAATTATGGCGCTTCAAGTATCATTTCAATGGTAAAGAGAAGAAATTGTCTTTCGGCACTTACCCCGCAATCACTCTTGCTGATGCTCGGCAGCGACGTGAGGATGCGAAGAAGTTGCTGGCGAATGGTGTAGACCCCGGCGAAATGAAGAAAGCACAGAAGGCCGCACAGGGTGAACAAGATTTAAACACTTTTGAGGTTATTGCCCGAGAATGGCACAGTAAATTTTCCCATACCTGGGTTGCCAGCCATGCGCAGCATAAACTTGAACGGCTTGAAAAGAATGTCTTTCCATGGATAGGCAAGCGGCCTATTAAAGAGATCACGTCACCAGATGTTCTGGCGGTATTACGCCGCCTTGAATCTCGCGGTATTCTGGATACGGCGCATAGGGTACGCTTTGAATGTAGTTCCATTTTCCGATATGCTGTAGCCACCGGACGTGCTGACCGAGACCCTGTTGCCGACCTGAAAGGTGCATTGCCTCCAGTCAAGAATGGACATCATGCCGCGCCTACAGATCCGAAAGCAGTTACTCCGCTTCTGAGAGCGATTGACGACTTTACAGGCTCTTTCGTGGTCAAATGCGCCTTACAGCTTGCTCCACTGTTGTTTGTTCGCCCTGGAGAACTACGCGCTGCTGAATGGTTAGAGTTTGATTTTGATTCCGCCGAGTGGAATATTCCGGCTGAAAAAATGAAAATGAAGGTTGCCCATCTCGTACCATTATCAAAACAGGCTCTTCAGGTACTGTATGAATTGAAGCCGTTAACGGGCCATAGTAAATACGTTTTTCCATGCCACCGTTCACCGCTGCGCTGTATGTCAGAAAATGCTGTCAATGCTGGTTTGCGTCGAATGGGGTTTGAAAAGTCAGAGATCACCGGTCACGGATTTCGGGCGATGGCACGAACTATTCTTGATGAAGTATTGCAGATACGCCCTGACTTCATAGAGCATCAACTTGCACATGCAGTCAAAGACCCTAACGGCAGAGCATACAACCGGACAGCTCATCTCGTTGAGCGTAAGAAAATGATGCAGCTTTGGGCTGATTATCTTGATTCTCTGAAAGCAGGTAAACCCTTCACGTTGCCTGGGAACGGCCATTCCGATGAGTAAAACCATAAAGGTAACAGTACCAAATATCACGGGCATTGATAAAGAGGCTTTGCTTAAATCTGTACACAGTGGGAATCTCATTGACCAACCTGTTGAGGTCAGAACTCTTCTTTCATCATTGCTTGAACAAGTACTGGATGAGACACCATCCCGGCGAGGGCCCAAATCCCTTGGCCCGTCTCATGAGACATTCTGGAGAATGATAGAGGCCATTAAGGAGTATGAGCGTCGGATTGAAAGTGGTGATATTTTTCTAAATCGAACTGATACAAAAGAGCAAGTCGCCAAAAATAACGGCCTAAGCTTATCGAATCTTAAAAAGGCATTGACTCTAAGAAAAGGGGGATACTTCCGTCCTCATCTATCGTATGTATTCCCACACAATGAGGTTCAGTTCGTACTTAAGAACTTTGAGTTTATGATTGCAAAACTAATCTATGAACTTGAGCGTAAATCGACTTATAATAGAGAGCTTGCAGAATATAATGCCAGGAAAATACTTATTGATTTAGACTTGAGTAATTCTAAAACTTACATACATCGAGTCGCAACTTCAAAAATAGATATATCAATTATTGCAAACTGTAGAAATGAGCTCGACTTGATACGCCTTATTCGGACGACGTTTGAACAAATATATTTAAAGGATTGTCAAGATATTTATTGAGCTAAATGGATAGCCCCTAACCACTCCACCTCCTTGCTATGATCTTCACATCACAGCAAGGAGGTGGACTCGCTTGAAACATACTTTCCCCGAAACAGGTTTTGTCCGGTTATCGATGATTATCGGCAACCCCAAAGCCAACCCGCCAATTCCCGCAGTAATCCCCGTAAGCAAAAGTACCTGGTGGGAAGGAGTCCGAACTGGACGATTTCCGAAACCCACGCATCTTGGCCCACGTACCACCGTGTGGTACGCGTCCGATATTCGGGCCTTGTTTGAGCGGGTGCCGGAATGACCCGCCGCCGACAAAAAACTCCGCCGTTAAAAGCATTTGTAGCTATCACATGGGAGCTGCTTATCTCAGCGGCATTTATCGAGCTTTGCCACTACTCCCGCGCTGCTCTACCGTATTTTCTCGGCAAGGTCAAACTTTCACCTGCCGACCCTAGAAAATATACAACTCCATTCAGCTTCCCATACAGCGAAGCCAAACGCCTTGGCTTCCCTACTTCCACGTTCGCAAAAGCTATAGAGCAACTTGTTAAATATGGTTTTTTAGACCCCGTGAGCAAGGGTGGTTGCTATGGCGAAATAAAAGCGCCAAACGAGTTCACCTTGTCAAACAGGTGGCGCAGTTATGGCACAAAAGAGTTCGTTGCGTCGAGCTGGAAGAGTTTCATACCGAAACCAAGGAAAAACACACCACGACTCTACCGAGGGAAATGCATCACACCATCCGGGGAAATAAATCCCGACACATCATAAGATTATTTCCCTATGTGATGTGATTTGGGCCTTATTTGGCCAGAATCATTTCACTATGCGAAGACAATATCTACATTCTAGCCATGCCAGCCCCCGGAAAGGGCCTTTTGGGAGGCGGGTACAGTGCTGCCACTGGCGCAGAAATGGTGCCAACAATTACTGGCGACAGCCAAGGAGGATTCGTATGTCATCAAACAAGACGGTAGTCATTGACAACAAAGAGTCTGCGGAGGCGCAGGCGATAGACGCGGAAGTGGCGAAAATGGGCGGCGCGTATACAGATGCTCACGGGCGCATGTGGACGGTCCGTGCCTCTCACCATAATGGCATGCATTATCTAAGCTATACGACGACAATCGACGGCCAGTCTGCCAGAGTAACTGGCCCTCATAACGGCGAATACTTCGCATACCGCGACTGGGACAACGGAAGAGATCTGCTCAGTTCGCTTGGGAACCACCAGCTTGCCAATTCATCAACTTCAAGCCTTGAAGATGCGATCGACTGGACTTATATGGCACCTGACCTGGCAGAAGAAGCTGTCAACAGGCATATCAACAGCGGGCGCACCGAGGTAGCCATTCGGAAGCTGGAAAAGCAGAAGTCTGACGCCATCGCAACCATAAACCAGCAGCACGATACTGAAGTAGCGGAACTTTACAGGAAAGCGGGCGTCAGACCCGATACCTATAACCTGTAGCAGGTTGTCGGCGACAGCATGGGGCTGCCGCCGACATTTTAACTCTAGAGCGAATGCGCGACATATCACGGAGGAGACAATGACAACCTTAGAGTTGATAGACTGGCAGAGGCAGCATCCTAAAGTGCAGGAAAGCATGAGCCGGAATACACTTTCAATGGCGAATGCTGGGCGATCCACTGCCTTGGAGATAGGAATAATTCTGCTTGAAAACTGGCGGGACAACGATAGCAACACACGTGAGCTGCGTCATACCCTGGTCTCAGCATATGGCAAAATCACTAAGAAGGTGTGTCTGAAGGGCGCACGCTTCTTAGTTATTTTTGATGTTTGGGCCTTGGCTGTCATTGATGAATCGCTAAATAAACTCGGCGACCCGGCCTATTCAGACGTTAATATGAGCGACCTTGTGGCAATGGCCAGAAAAACAGCCGCCTGGTCGGTCAGTAGAGTGTAAAGACTCATCGTAAATCCTCAGAGACTCCGGCACAGCAGCACGAGACCGAGGTAGCGGAACTCAGCAAGAAAGCTGCCATCAACCCCGATGCCACTGACCTGTAGGAGCATGGCGGCGGCAGGATGGGCCTGCCGCTGCTTACTTATATCAATATTGACACATACCTCGTTACTTTTAAGGAGAAAATCATGAATGATATTGTAAACTTGATTAACTGGCAGGGGCAGCAGTCCGGATACGGGAAAATGATCTTCAAGACCCTTGCATTAGCAACGATTGCCGGACGAAACACCGCGTTAAGTATTTATCGTGATCTTATAAATAATTGGCTGAATGATCCCGGCGCCACAACCAGACTAAAACAGGTCTTGGTCAATGAATATGATAATGGCGTTAAGTTGCATCTCCTCTATTCAGGCGGCTCGCTGCAATATCTTAAAATATTCGATGTCTGGGCACTTGCAGTCATCGACGAATCGCTAACTAAGCTCGGCGACCCGGCCTATTCAGACGTCAATATTGACGCCCTTGTGACAATGGTCAAAAAAACCGCCGCCTGGTCGGTCAAGAACTCCGGCCTCACCGACGATAATGCTCCGTAATAGACACCCTTTCGTGTGACATTTCCAATGATACCCGTGCAAGAGACTCTTCATATGTCATTCCGGATGCCATACACTGATTGAAACGTTCGGAAGCAAAGCACCATCTGAATCCATGCGAACCCGAACCCTGATATGTATTGCCAGTTGCCGCGCATGCCTCTTTGATGGCGGCGCGGTACTTATTTTTATCAACCTTGAACAATCCAACTTCGGAAATTCGCTTTTCAAGCAGCCGATATGTTTCGGCATCAGTATGATGGAGCGTGACCTTACCCGCCTTGCCCTGAGCTTCAAAGTACCCTTTAACAGTCCCGGTTATCTCATCAACATTAAGCCCCCTTAACTGTTCCGGTCGTATCAGTGCAACTTCCGATATCCTAGCTCCCCCGGTATGTTGCAGCACTGCCGCTAAAATATAATCAGGATTACTGATTGCTTCTATAACCGTTAGAGGGGCATTGTATGCCCTCGATCCTGTGAACCGATCTAGCTCTACTTGGGCAGTTTTCCTTACATCGCTGATTGCATTGCTGAAATCATACTGCCCTTTAGTGTCGTTTTTAGCCGTGTACCAATTTAGCGCTGTAGCCAGTTTCTCGGTTGCGGCGGCGTATTGTTGGAAAGTGGCATACTTCACACCGGAGCAGACAACTGTGTTCAGGTAACCAGCAACGATCTCTCCAGTTAATTTATCTATTGATCTTACGCCATGCTCCATTTTGGCGTAATTCAATACCGAAATCCAGACATCACGATACGCGTCTGCCGTTGAGTATGAATGAATTCCTAGCCCCTTTGCGATATTCTGCGCTGTCGCCGAATCACCCGACACCGCCAACATTTCTCTGCGATTGTTCTTGGCACTATGCTTTGAGATGCCTATCTGATTTATTCCAGATGTTTGCCAGAGCTGTTGTACCTGAAATACCGTTGAACCTCTCATATTTATCCCGTTTGGGCCGTAGCCCAATGCCGCTATTGGCGCGGCAGCCGTGTTGTTAAATCCACCACGTTTTTTAAGAGCCCGCGTTGCTCTTCGTCTGCGGTCCGAGCTGGACACGCGGCAAACCACTGTAGACGATTACAGGTTGTCCCTAACAATGTTCCGATGCAACGGTAACGGCCCCAAGGGACAGGTGGTGCCGGTGGCAGTTGTTTAAGCTGCGTGCCACTCGCAATTTTTATGATTGTTGCGTATCACGCAGGATGCCGCTGTAAAGATAAATCGACCGTCAGAAACAGAAGATGCCGTTTAGCTATCAGCTAAACGGCATCTAAAACCGCAGTGTTGTTGCAGCGTTGTTATCTCATGCCGGATTCTTGCAGTGTTTGTAATACACGGACATAACAAACACTACCCGTCACAGAGGTGCAACATGCAACAATATGACCTGAAATATATCGCCAGCCTGATACCGGCAATACCACGCCACGAATACGGGGCATTATGCCGGTATTATGCGAAGCTGCCAAGATTGATGCAAATCGAAGCGCACCACCAACATACTGCAATCATGCGCACGCGAAGCCTTGAACGCCATGATGGCAAAAAACCAGAATTCACCTATGCAACTTTTCTCCAGGCGGTTGCCCAACTGCGACGCCTTGAGCGCGCAGCCAGCAATCACCAATTACTGACAGAGCGTGATGCTTCCCGTGTAGCAGACATTCGCAACGCTAGGATTGACAGTCGGAAGCAGGTAAAAGGTTCACCAACAAAAACGAAGATAGAAAAACGATATCTCCCGCTTATCCAGCAGTTGAGATCAGAGGGAAAGTCGTGGCGTGACATAGCATACTATCTGAAAAAATACCATCGGCAGAAACTGAGCTATAGCTACCTGAGACGCGTTTTCCTTGAAAGTCTGGAGCATAAATCGTATCAATAAACATGAAAATGCCCACTGACGTTAGCCAGTGGGCATTTTCATACATTTTTTCTGAGCCGGGGCATCCATAGGACGTTGAAATAAAGTGTTGTTCGTCCGGCATCAGGGCACCGTATTACTACGGCGTAGAAACAGGATTTTCATCCTGTAAGAGCTGTTGCCCAACTCTCAATATAACTATAATTACCACAGCAATAAAAATACAAAGTCATTTGGTCATAACGGCTCCGGCTGCGCTTCTCCGTAATGCCGACGGTAACAATGCGGCGCTTTCCCACAGCGTCTACGATACCCCACCTGCGACGCAGAGGAAAAGTGCCGCAATCCCGTAATACCAATACTGTGGAGTAAAGAGGTAATCACTAAACGCTTCCTCTGATAATTCAATGCTATCAATAGCTTTTTAAGCATGGGTGTGTTAAAAAACAACCAATTGTGGCCATCTGCCTAATTTTAACGGTGGCCATTCATTCCGTAACTCAGCCATTCCAGCAGCCAAGCACAGTCCCAAACTAACTAACAAAAATATAGGAGTTCCAATGTCTGAAATCACCAAGAGCTTTTATCAGCAAGCTATTGACGACGGTCATCTTCAGCTGATTCAATCTGGCAAGACTGAAAAGATGCGCTATGCCGCCGTCAATGTTGCCGAAAAGTGGAGCGACCCGGAAGAGAAGGTCCGTGCCGCCTACTATGCTGAGTTGATCTATCGTTACGGATACAAACCGGAATGCATTGGTGTTGAAGTTACGGTGCCTGACCGCACGCCACATGATCGGGCAGATTTGGTGATTTTCCGGGACGCTGCCCGGACCAAACCTTTTGCCGTAATTGAATGCAAACGTGACGGCGTGTCTGATGCCGAATTTAAACAGGCTATTGAGCAGGCTTTTGGCAATGGCCACGCACATAAATTCAGGGCTGAATATATTGGTGTCATCGCCGGTCAGACCCGTGCTTTCTATGATTGCACTGACAAGTTTGGTGCTCTTGAGCGTGAGGCGAACATCATTGCCGATTTACCAATGCAATACGGCAAGCCAGAAGACTTCAAATACTACAAGAATGCGTTTCCAAAGCCTGATATATCCGCTGTCACTCGTGACGACTTAATCAAGACCATTCGCAAGTGTCATCAGACCTTGTGGGGTGGCGGGAGACTGTCGCCACCAACTGCCTTTGGAGAGCTATGCAAGCTCATCTTCGTTAAGACTCGCGACGAAAAAGCGCCACGTAAAAAGGGCGAGCCCTACTCCTTCCAGATCAAGACAAACGAAACGCCCGAGCGGCTGGCTGTTCGAATCCGTGCCCTATATGAAGCCGAGCGCGCCCGTGAGCCGGATGTATTTACCGAAACAATCAAGATTGACGATATCACGATTAAAAACGTGGTATTGCACTTGGAAAGCATCAACCTCACTGCCACCGATCTGGACACCAAGGGGGTGGCCTTCGAGCAGTTCATGGATGGTTTTTTCAAGGGGGATTTCGGCCAGTACTTTACGCCGCGCAACATCATTGCCTTTGCCATCCAGATGCTCGATATCCAGGCCGACGACACCGTGATGGACCCTGCGTGCGGTTCCGGCGGTTTTCTGTTGCATGCGCTTGACCATGTGCGCCGCTCGGCGGGTGAGTTCCACAAAGAGGGGAGCGCAGAGCACTTTGATCACTGGCACAGTTTTGCGGAAAAGCGGCTGTTTGGCATCGAGATCAACGAAGAGATCGCCCGCGTGGCTAAGATGAACATGATCGTGCATGACGATGGTCACACCAACGTCATCGGCAACGACGCACTTGAACCGTTGGTGACCATCGGTCAAAAAAACGCCACCTTTTCCAAGATCATCGGCATCGACACAACCACTGGTAAGCGAGACGAAGCCAAGGGGTTTGACAAAATCACCACCAATCCGCCCTTTGGTGCCGTAGTAAAAGAAGAATTGCATAGCTACCTTAAAACATATGAACTCTCCCGATTTATCGGCAAAGGCGGCAAGGACGAAGAAGATCCCGAAGATACAACCGCTGACTCCAAGGCGGGGAAGAAGTCAATCAAACAGCGCGCCAGCGTCAAGACCGAAATCATCTATTGTGAACGAATCTGGCAGCTTCTGAAACCTGGCGGTCAGGCAACCGTAGTTTTGCCCGACGGGCTTTTGACCAATTCCAGTTTGCAACCTGTTCGCGACTGGTTATTAGAGCGATTCAAAGTGCAGGCCGTTGTGAGTCTGCCGCAGTTTGCCTTTTCTCACTACGGTGCGGGTGTAAAATCTTCGGTGGTGATTTTGGAAAAGCGCCAGATAAAAATACCAGCCTCTGACGACGAGGCAATCTTTATGGCCATGGCAGAAAACATTGGCTATGACGCGGCTGGCCGTAAGACATACCAAGTGGATGTGTTAAGTGAGGATCCAGAAAAGCAACGTATTGAATTTCAGCGTTGCGACCTGTTCGATTGGGAAGTATTGCTTGACTGGAAACCCGGGGAAGGTAATAAACCAGGGCAGTGGAGCGAGCGCCACCGCCATGTGGTGCCGGGAAGCGGACTGATCGGTCAATACGTGGCGTTCAAGAGGGAACCACAGTCTTTTTTCGTCTAACCCCCGCTCACGTTGGGCAAGCAGTTTGCTTTGCGGTGAGGCGGGGGGAAGTGCTCCAGAATGTCAGCTATAAGTTCGCCGAGTATATTTCCGCTCGTGCTGTACTCAAACAATTGCCTGGCAGCTACAAGTTGACTGAACTTGGAGTACTTTTAACAGAGCCATTAACAAATGGCATTTTTAAGCGTCCGCATGAGTTTGGCTCAGGCATGCGTTTAGTGAATGTGTATGATCTTTTTCAAAGTACTTCTATTATCGAAAACAAGCTTGACCGAGTTCCGGTTTCGGAAAATGAATACAAACGATTTAACGCCAAAAAAGGTGATATTTTCTTTTGCCGTTCATCAATAAAACCTGAAGGAGTGGGGTGGTCATCCTATCTTGAGGATGAACAAGAATCGTGTGTATTCGAGTGTCATTTAATTAGAGCACGAGTGAATAACCAAAATGTCATACCTGCATATCTCTCTAATTACTTGCGGACTGATCTCGCTCGAAAGTACATTCTGGCTCATGCAAATGTAACCACGATGGCAACAATTTCACAAGGGATTGTCGAATCATTCCCGGTTGTAATTCCTCCAATTGAAATACAAAGTTTATTGGTTGCTGAACTGAATTCCGCTAGAGATGAGCGTGATCGTGCTTTGTCTGAAGCGGAAAAGTTGCTAGAAACCTTTGATAGCTATCTTCTTTCCTCTCTTGGTCTTGCTCTAGCGGATGAGAATACCCGTCAATCATTTGCGGTAAAGTTGGGTACGGTTAGAGGGCAGCGACTAGACCCACCTGCATACCAACCTCTTGTTGCAAAAGGAAAAATACCCTCTGTTCCTCTGGTCCCTCTTGAAAGTTTGGCTGCAATCAATAACCACTCTGTTGATAAACCAGATGACGAATCTCTCGTTCCTTACATTGGATTACCAGAATGTGATCAAACTGAAGTTCGTGAGGTCGTTCTTCGTCCATACAAAGAGGTAAAGGGGCGAAGTGTTATTCGGCCAGGTGATATACTCTTTGCGCGAATTGAACCGAGCATTTTTAACAAAAAGTATGTGCTGGTAGAAGACCTAAAAGGGTATGACTATGCATATACATCAACGGAGTTCTATGTTGTAACACCTCGCTCTGGGGTTTCAAATCTGGAATATCTTTACGCAATGTTCTTCTGCTCTTTTGTTTATGCACAATCAAAAGGAATGACCACCGGATCTTCTGGACGTAGGCGACTAGACCCCAGTATGTTTCGCTCACTCAAAATTCCTGCTCCTGGAATCGTTATGCAAAAACAAATAGCAGAGGAAGCCATCACGCGCCGCAATCGAGCCCGTGAACTCCGCATTTATGCCGAAAACGTATGGAACATGGCTCGTGCTCGGTTCGAGCAACAACTTTTGCAAGGGGGCAACTCTTGATTCTCTCCGGTATCTTACATTTTTCGCTGGGCGGATTTACTGTGATCCGAGGTGTTGCCCCGTTGGGCGAACTTGCCCGAATTTCCGAATACGGGGACTACCAGCGCAACCTGATTGACACTCACCGTGCTGAGATTGAGCGTTTTCTAGCTGATCGGCAATACCTGTTCTTTCCGGAAGTGATCCTATCGGCATCGCTCAAGTTCGACTTCAATGCCTATAAGGGTAAGCAGACGATTAACCCTGTAGCGGACATCTTTTCCGGCAAGGGCTTCACCTCCAACATCAACAGCATATCGGTAAAGGTGGTGAAGACCAAGGCCCCTGCACAGGCAATTGGTGGCTCTGAAGGTGCTGAAATTGCCTATATCGAACTGCCTGAGGAACAGCTTACTAAAGGGCTCAAGCTGTTTCGTATCGACGGTAACCACCGCCTTTCTGCCGCGCACGATGCCAAGCCGGGGGATGGAAATTATAACCTACCTACACCGTTTTGCATCGTACTACATGATGATCCATCACTAGCGCAGCGCTTCGAAAGGGTGGTATTCCACAACATCAACGCCAAGCAGATCCCGCTTACCTCCGAGGAAAACCTGCGGTTGATCCTCGAAGATGGCGAAGATCGACTGTTTGAAGACAAGGTCCTTCTGGAGAGCCAGAGTTTTGGCCCTCCATATTATCTGGCGCGTAAAATTCTGGCTGACCTTGATGAGCGTTACCTCACTGGGATCGTAAAACTGTTGGAGAATCGCCGCACCCTGGCATTGGCACTGTCGCAGTTCCTCGCTGCCCGCGACGAGGCCATTGGACAGGCAAAGGATGCGGTTACGCTGGATGCACAGGTATCCCGACTACGCCAAGCATTCCAGGCGGTAAATGCCATTTACGAGAAGCGGCTCAAGCTTGCAGAAAGCGGTTGTCACGGTGTGCTGGTGGCCTTCCTCTATTTTGCCCTGCATAACGACGGCAAACAGCTTGCCGCCTTCGAACGCTGGGCGGTCAGCAACCGTATTGACCATCTAGCGCCGGCGACCATGACACAGGGTTTGGGCTACCACTACCACCTGGGCCGCACCCAGGCGGTGGATGCAGCAAGTTTGGTCAGTGTGTTTGAAAGCATCCTTAAAGCTAGACATCGGGAAATCTTCGTTTCTATGGCCTTCCGACCCGAAACCGTAGAAACCTACAAGACAATTCAGAAGACGGTTAGGCAGATCAACGATAAGCACAAACTGGATATTGACCTCCGCGAAATACGTATTGACAACTTCAACAAGGGGCACAGCTACACAATTGATGACGAAATCCTAAAAGTCATTGAAGGTTCTGGACTCTTGATTGCTGATCTCACTTTCGGCAACCGCAACGTCTATCACGAAATCGGCTATCTTATGGGTCTTAACCGGGGCAAGACGCTTGAACAGGACAACTTTATCCTGATTGCTGATAAAAAAACGCGCGGCGAGGAACTGGAAAGCGACATAGGTTTCAATCTCAAGAGCTGGCAGCAGCTGCGCTTTGAGAGTACGAGGGTGCTTGAAGAAGGGCTAACTGAGTCTTTAGAAATATATTATAAACTCAAGGGTGACTGATTATCTCCTGAGATAGAAAGGATTACTTATGGGTCTTAACCTTCGAAAAACCATCGTCGATTTTCTTAAAGCTCGACCTGAAGAGCGCTTCACTGCCCGGCAAATCGGCCTGTGGGTATTTGATAATTATCGGGAAGCCTGCGAGGAAAAACGAGCTCAAAGTAAGCAGGATTTGGCTAATGATGAAGACTTTTTGATGCAACTGACAGCAGAAATAAGCTCAAACAGGCCTGATATCCAGCGCCGCCACCCAGAGATAAAAACAACCGAAAGCCGCCCTCGGCGCTATTTCTACTCAACCGTCAGTGACGAAGCAGAGGTGGCAAGAATAGAAGGTGGTGCTGTCACCCCGGAACTCCCTGTTGGAAATGCAGCCAGCCAGTCTGAGCACGAGCTCTACCCATTGCTTGCAAGATATCTTTATTCCGTATGGGGAATTCATCCTAAACGAATCGATGAAAAACGCGCTTCAAATCGACGCGGACCAAATGGCAATAAGTGGTTGTTTCCTGATCTGGTGGGTATTGAGGATCTGAGCGCTGATTGGGAAAGTGAAGTCAAGGATTGCGTGAATCAGTATGGGGACAAGCGGGCGCGGTTATGGTCGTTTGAAGTAAAGCTGCTCCTGAATCGTTCCAATGTGAGAGAGGCCTGGTTTCAGGCGGTGTCAAACTCGTCATGGGCAAATTTCGGCTATCTGGTAGCAAAAGAAGTTCAAGACGACACAATGAAGGAACTGCGGATACTGTCCGCGGCCCATGGTATCGGGCTCATTCGCCTGAATGTTGATGATCCAAGTGAAAGTGAAGTTTTAATTCCGGCGCGGGATCGTACAAACGTAGACTGGGACGCCTGTAATCGACTGGCTAAGGAGAACGCTGATTTTATGCTGTTCATCAAACTGGTTCGACAATTCCACCAGACTGGAGAGCTCAGGGCAGTTGATTGGGATGTTTCTGTGGGTTGATAATGATATTACATTGGCAGGAGAGAATATGAAGCTTGAAATTATGCAAAGAATAAAAGCCAAAATGCTTGCTCACAAAATGAAGGTTTCCGTCGCAGAGAGTCTCACGTCTGGAAATATTCAGTCTATACTAGGCTCCATTTCCGGCTCATCTGATTTTTATGAGGGCGGCATAACAGCATATCAAAAAGAGCAGAAAGTTGAACATTTGAAAGTGGATGAACCGCATGCAGAGGAAGTGAATTGTGTGTCGCCCCAAGTAGCGCGGGAGATGGCACAAGGAGTATGCGAGATGTTTAGCACACATATTGGAATTGCAACAACAGGTTATGCAGAAACGCCTAGTGATCCAAGGTTTAATGCGCCCATAGCGTATGTTGCAATTTATGCTGACTATAATGGTGCGGCAGGTTTCGTGTATGAAGATGTAATTTGCGGAGGTGATTTGAACAGGACAGAAATGCAGAAAAAAGTTGCGCGAAAAGCAATCGAAGGTTTGGATGCTTATCTTGAAAAATTATGACTGTGTACTGAATAAGACTGATTTGGATAGTTTGAAAGGAAAGGCGAATCATGGATACAATACTAAGCCTTCTTTCTGGTGGTGCCGCCGGGTTTGTTCTGGTCTGGCTTCTTCGTGGTTGGATATCTGAACGTCTCCAACAGTCAATCCGCCATGAATATTCACAGAAGCTTGAGAATCATAAAGCAGAACTCAATACCCGCATTCAAGCGATTCAACATGAGAGCCAACTGCAGCAGTTGCGTACATCTTTATTTTTCGACCATCAAAGAAACGCATTCGCAAGTCTTCTAGCAAAGATTGCCGAAGTGAACCAAGCATGGATCGACAAAGAATTCGTAAATGATGAAGGCCTTAGAGGCCCTGTACCATATGATGCTTACAAAGACCTTCAAGCAACCTTCTACACTCATCAACTCTTTTTTGACAACGCGTGTCTTGCTGCAATTGACTTGATTCTCAAATGTTACAGTGATTCTTTTTCAATTGATGAACGGTCCGGGGATCGCTATGATCGAGATGCTGGTGCAGCATACGATGCTGTCCAATTCTTACAACCTCGACTCGCCGAGCTATTTCAGAATCGTATTGGAGTATCAACATCGCGTCGAGCAGAGCGAGAAATCGCACTTCTAGGCAGTATTCTGATTCTTAACAAACACCACTTTAAGAAGGTCGGATTGCCTCCCAATGGTTCGCTCAAACTTGACCATGACGACCGGCCAGCGGAAGCTGTCGTAATTGCCGAGTCCAATTTCGATGAGCTAATTGAGAAGCTCCGCGAATTTGAATCGTACCTGAAAAGTGATGGTGGGTGGTATCACGAAGCGGCTCTTAAAACCACCCGATATTTGGAAATCCTTTCGCCGCCTCTAGATTGACAGATAAATGGATGTATTTGGTCGTGTAAGCGCGGCCATTTTGAGCATAATTTAGCAAGGCTGATACTTATGAAACTTACAATAAATTGCCAATATTTAATAAACAAATATGCCGCGTAAATATATTTGGGGGCATTTATGGGGGCATGCATTGAATGTCATATGTTATAAGCGTTACAATAACAGTGTGTTGTGTATATAGTTCTATTCCGGCTTCGGGCACCACCAGAATCAAGGCTCCACGGAAATTCCGTGGGGCCTTTTTCGTTTTCTTGCATGATTTTTTCCCCTCGCTCCCATCCATTTCCCGACACCACACCTGACAGACATGAGCTTGAAACATGGCTTGCACGAGCATGCTTTTCTGAAGTTCTGGTGACGATCTGCAAGGTCTCCACGAAATAATTTTGATAAAATCAGGCAAAACTACGCCATTTCGCTGCTATAAAGAAATTTTACACCTTTGTAACCTGCCGATATTGAAGGTGAATTCGTACAGGTGTAAAGTTTCTTTTCACTTTTAATCTTTGAGAATGGGCTTGATTATAAACCGGAAATGCTTTAGTCAGATTGGAGCGATTTTATTGATCGGTTTGCGTGAACAGATATCCGGGCCAGATGTTGGTTCGTAAATATGGAAATATTGCCGGAACAACATTGGAAAAGCATATACAGGTAGATGAAAGGGATAACCACGGAAAACCGAAAAAACCGAAAAAGCAGCTATATGTATATGCTTGAAAGGCATCTATCCGTAGATGCAAGCATCTACCTGTAGATGAAAGCATTTACAGGTAGATGACAGATTCTGACAGCATAATAAGATGTTCAAATTGAACATGATTTTGAGGCTATAAGTGAAAAAAACACATTCTAAATTAATTAATATAGGGAGGACCAAAATGGTTTCTCTGGTGATAATTGGCACCTTAATTATTATTAGTTTAACATCATTTTTATGGTGGTACATAAAAAGCCATGAACTTGAAGTAGTTTATAATAATGGCCCTAAATATTCCAAAAACGATTATCACGAGAATATTACTGATGGTGTAAAGTTTATCAAAATATTTGTGACTGAATACAAAAAAGTCATAGACCAAGAAGTACATAGTAAATTCAAAGGTGATTTTCAACTTTTAAAGAATAACTCTGTGGGGGCTAAGTTAGTTATTTCATCGTTCGGAGAGTCTCTTATTTATATTTACCCAAGTACTAAAAATCAGATCATTGTTGATTCTATCGATTTTCCAGTTCAACCTGCCTTTGCCTACGGGGCCATTGACTTAAACAATCCAGAAAAAACTATCGACCTGAGTAAATTTGAACTTAAACTACCTTTTAACGATGCAATAAATGCCTATAATGACCAACCCGGAAGCATTACCATTGGAGAAGGATATGGTGGCGGCTTCGTCTTTGGTGGTCCAGGATCGGTAGGTTATAATGGCACTACAAAATTATTTAAATTTCCAAGACAAGCGATTGTAGGATTCGCAGTAACGAATAGTGTTATCTTTGACAACTCAACTCCACATTATGTAGCAATTTATGGACGACCTGGCCATCATGAGTTCAACTTGAAAGGCCCACTGTTACTTTCTAGCGAAAACACCTTTGATTGGACTCTTGAGATAGCAAGAAAACTTGGAAAGGATATGGCAGAAATTGAAATCAAGAATTTGCTGACAAATTCAGAGTTCTTTAGGCTGTCGCTTGCAGATAAGAAGTTAAGACCGAAGGCAGAAGATATCGTACAAAAGAGGACACGTAGTGAGAAAGATAAGAGTTACCAGTATCCACTATGGGAATTCAAAAAAGATGTGTTTGAGCTTAAGGAAGAAGCAAAGAAGATAAACATAGATAGTTCTTATGTAGATGAAATTTTGAAAGAAACGTCTTTAAAACCAATGGACGGTACTCTTTTCTTTTATTATCCAAATGCAAGGAGTTTTGCGTGGCAATGGTTTTTGATGAATATGTGTTTTCTTTTAATTTTAGTAGTCCTTGCATTTACTAAATATGGAGATATTCAACTTCTAGTGTTAACAACGAGAGCCATAACTGTTTTGGGAACGAACCTGTCGATTATTACGCTGATTACAATAGCCAATGGATGGGTATTTTCTAAAAAACCTGAATCTCTTACCATTATCTATTGGATACTGCCATGTACTATCTACTTGTTATGCATTGCTCTATCTTTGTTACTGGTAAACTCTACGCCTGGTGGCCAAGCCATGCATAAGGTAGTAGAAAAGTCTGAAGCGAAATCCAACCAACGCCAAGACCGGCCCTAACACCCCAGCCGATCAGGCTAATGGCGTTATCGCTAGGAAAAGAAAGGATTAAATATAAAATGGCTTACGCATTCCTTTCATACGTCAGAGAAGATGCTCCGATCGTGGATAGGCTTGCTACTACACTTCGATCTTACGGAATCGAAGTCTGGCTTGATCGCGAAAACATAGCGGCTGGCTCTCGTTGGCAATATGCGATACGAGCCGCTATCCGCTCTGGTGATTTCTTCCTAGCGTGCTTTTCAGAGCACTTCTCACAGCGCAATAGAACATACATGAATGAGGAACTGACCTTGGCGATTGATGAGTTGCGACAACGCCCCACGGATCGTGCATGGTTTCTTCCTCTTCTGTTGTCGGATACGGTAATTCCCGATAGAGACATAGGTGGCGGGGAGACACTGAGATCAATTCAGCACGTCGCACTATACCACGACTGGTCGGATGGAATACGGCGCATCTTGGAAGTCGTCCCTTCGAGCGCTGCGGCCATGGTTAATGCCCAGGAAATGCAGAAGACTGTCGGCAAAGAGGCTCTAGCGAGAGTTTTGCGGAGCCTCGACACCTGCAACCCCGACTCAGCTTGGGAGCTTACTCGCTACGGTGCGGCTGCAGTGCCGTTCCTTGTAGATGCGCTCGCCTCCGCGAGCGACAATCTGTTTTGCAACATCGTATTTGAGCTTGGCGAAATGGCGAGCGAAGCTCACGCAGCCGTTCCTCTGTTGTGCGAATTACTCGATCAACAGCAGCCACCCAATACTAACGACCGGCGACTCCGTGCAATCGTTCACGCTCTTGGTGGTATTGGTGACGCGAGAGCGGTTGGGCCACTTGCATCGGCGTTGCTGTGGGAAAAATTCAAGTCCGGTGAACATCGGTGTTGGTACGAACTGCTGCACTCAGGTTGTGCACTGCAAAAACTCGGCGAGAAGGCAAAGTCCACGCTGCAAGCTTTAATCGATAGCGATGATCCGCGGGCTCGTGTTAGAGCAGCACATGTACTTTACTGGGCGGAATACTTGAGTCGCAGTAGGTACGTGAATGAAGCGCCGGATGCCGATGTGCTTTCTTTAGTGGACATTATGACCAATGAACTCCAGTCTCCAGATCTGTGCTTGGAAGTCCTGGCGTGCCTTTGTCCCATTGGAAAACATGCGGCCTTCAAGGATACTGCGATACTGCCCTTATTGGACGAAAGTTGCCCCTCAACGTGCATTGCAGCAATCCAAACGCTGTCGTGCCTACATTCAAGAAACGTTGCAGTGACTTCCAAACTTCGTGCGCTTATGGACAGTACCAATTCGAAAATTCAGTCTGCGGCGTTAAGGATTAAGTACACCCTGCCAAGAGAATAAAAAGTATGGGGGAAAACGGGACGTTGTTTGTTGGTTGATTTACACCATATAAGTAGCTGATATTGCGTTGGTGAAAAACAAGCTGACAGCCATAATAAAGCTAGCAAACCAGCAAACAACGTCCCGCAGATGCCCGCAGATGCCACAGCGGCAAGACCGGCCAAAATGGCCTGTCAATCTTATGGCGTTTAGGAATTCGAAATGAAACCACAAGAACTTGGCAAAAAATATGACAAGATCGCCCAATGGTGGCACGAGCAACATCAGGATTCCCTTTATGGTATGAAACAACTTGATATGGCACTCAAATTTGCATCAGAGGGTAGGTTGGCACTTGATGTCGGCTGCGGTTCAGGTGGGAGAATTGTTCGGAAACTGGAAGAACAAGGATTTGCAGTAACAGGTCTAGATGTATCTGAAGCGATGGTAAATCTGGCGCATCAACATCATCCAGACGCTTCATTTCTAGTGCAGGATATCTGTACGTGGGAAACATACAAAAAATTCGACTTCATCATCGCATGGGATAGCATCTTTCATCTGCCTTTGAACATGCACCAACCTGTCATAGATAAGTTGTGCACGTTGTTGGAAAAGAACGGTGTCCTTATTTATACATTTGGCAATACGACCGGTGAGCATACCGACCGGTGGCATGAGGATGAGTTCTACTACAGCTCGATTGGCATAAATGGCAACCTGACGGCACTGATAAACAACGGGCTGGCCGTAATGCATTTGGAGTTGGACCAGTTCCCGGAAAAGCATGTTTATGTTGTTGCACAAAAGTCTTAACCCCCGACTAGACCCATCTCCGCTTCGCTCCGCCGGTGCGCCACTGGTCGTCGGTCGACGTCATAATTCAGTTAATTAGGTGCGGCAAGAGGGAGGAAACAGTGACCCCGCCAGTACGGATGGATACGTGCATAGCTCTTCTAAGAGGTGTCAACGTGGGTGGGAAAAATCTACTGCCCATGAAGCAGCTTACAGCCGTTTTTGAGGAATTGGGAGCAGAGAGCGTCAAAACCTATATTCAAAGCGGCAACGTCATATTCCGGCATAGACACACGGATCTCACGAATCTGGCCAAAAAGATCGGAGTGGAAATATTGAAACGGTTCGGTTTCGAGCCGCATATACTCGTCATTACTTTGACCGATCTTGAATCGGCGATGCGAAGCAACCCATTTCCGGAAGCAGAATCAACTCCTAATTCACTCCACATTGGATTTCTGTCGTCCACTCCCCAGGCACCTGATCTGACGAAGCTGGAAAACCTGAAGAAAGATAGTGAGCGGTTTCGGCTAATCGGCAGATTCTTCTATCTGCACGCGCCGGAAGGTGTTGGAAGATCCAAACTCGCCTCCAGCAGCGAGAGGCTGCTTGGTGTCCCCATTACTGATCGCAACTGGAATACCGTCTGCAAATTGCAGGAGCTGACAACAGCATGCGATTCCCAACCAGACAGACACCGCCTGCCCGAAAAAGCCGGGCTTGTGGGGCAACTGCCAGCCCGTGATGCGAATAAGGCAAAACTGTGAACTAAGGACGCGCAAAGGGCACGGTCGCAGGTCTTGAAGAGTCAGTTTTTTGCGGAAAAAGATTGATAGTGGTTTTTACGGACTCCATACCCGCATGAAAAAATCCAAATTTAGTGGACATCCATACTTAATTATCGCTTCGGCTGTAAATTCCGTGGGGAAAGCGGGATGTTGTTTGTTGGTTGATTCTAGCCATATATGTAGCTGATATTGCGTTGGTGAAAAATCAAGCTGACAGCCATTATAAAGCTGGTAAACCAGCAACTACCACATAAATTGTAACCGCGGTTCCTCGGCAACATCCGTTTCAAACTCCTCAAAATCCGCAAAAATATCTCCAAGCCCGTTGTGGAATCATAAGAGCCAAAAGCATAATCGACCTGCATCCCCGTGCCGGAGTATCCGTGGTCTGGTTGATAGGTTCCTATGACTGCGGCAATGACGTGTGCAGTGTCTTCAGCAAGTGATCAGGTGACAGCAGTTCTTGAGTCGGAGAGTTATCTCGGTCCAAGTAAGTATTTATCAAAATGATAAGCGCTTTGTCATAACAATAAACATCGGCTACCGTCTTAAACCTCAAGATGAATAAATCAGGCATGTTGATGTCGCTTTTTGAATGGCACCTTTTTTGCGTCTATCGATTGCATGCTGATCGGTATCTGCAATTGATGGATGGATATTTAACAGGACACGCTCATGGCCTTTGAACCAACCCGCTGGAAGCGCACAACAATCTCTGAAACAGCTGTCTGGCTCTGTCCTGGCTGTCCCTCCTGGTTTGTACCCACGACCGCCGGTGACCGGCTCCTCTGTGGCCTCACCGATAATGAAACTTCTGATGATCTCGCGGCACGCGCGTTCCTGCTGCGTCTGCCCGATCCGCCTCAAAACGCCTACAAGGGGAGGGTAGCGCAGCAGTCCGAAGGCCGTGTGCTGAGTGAGCTTTGGCTGCATATTACCGACCGCTGCAATCTTGCCTGTACGCACTGCCTATTCAGTTCCGGCGGTGACGCGCAGGCGGAGCTGTCTTTGGCGCGGTTGCGGCAGCATGTTGAAGAGGCCGCCGAACAGGGATGCCGACTATTTGCGCTGACTGGCGGCGAACCACTCGTGCATCCAGATTTTACCCGGCTGATAGACCGGATTCTGTCGATTCAGGACAGCCGGATTGCGCTCCTGACCAACGGTCTGCTCGTCTCCGGGCAGTTTAAACCGGAATGGCCACGGGAGCGGATTCATCTGCAAATCAGTCTGGACGGCACGCCGGAACGGCATGACAGCCTGCGCGGACCCGGCAGGTTTCAGCAGCTTGAACAGCAACTTGCATGGCTGGCCCGAAACCAGTGGCGTTTTACCCTCAGTTGCTGTGTCACCGCGGAAAATGCCGATGATCTCCCCTGGTTGGTGGATTATGCCGCAGACCGGGGAGCCGCCGCCGTTCACCTGATGTGGCACTTTATTCGCGGCAGGGGGAGTGCCAAACAGCAGCTTGCGCCACTTGAACTCCTCCCTTTTGTTGTCGCGGCCATGGATCGGGCGGAGGCGAGGGGCATCATCATCGACAATATCGAAAACCTGAAAGGGCAGTTGTTCTCGCCCCCCGGCACAATTTACGACGGGTCGGCCGCCGGGTGGGAAGCCGCCGCCGTCGGGCCTGACGACAGGCTGTATCCCACTGCCGCCACTATCGGGCTGGACGCGCTGGCCACCCCGATCACGGATGGTATTGTCAACGCCTGGAAGAACAGTCCGGTGCTTTCCGCGATACGTGCAACCAGTGCGGCTGGTCTTGATGACCCGTGGCGTTTTCTGCTCGGCGGGGGAGATCTCGATCACAGCTATTACCAGGCCGGCACGTTTACGGGGAATGATCCCTATCAGCCATTGATGGAGCAGGTGGCGCTTACGCTTATCCGCCGCACCGCGCTGCGTCTGCCTGAATCATCAGCTGCCGCGTTGCGCCTGAAGATGGGGGAGCTGCTGGTCAGTTGCGGCAGTCACGGCCCGGTTGCGCTCTGCCATACCAATTGCCTGCTTTCACTGAATGGCTCGACCGACAGCCGCAGCAAGGTTGGAGAATATTATGCCGCCGCTGCCGGTGACAAGCGGAGCGAGATCCTGAATCCGGTGCATTACGATGAAAACCTGATCGAGCATATTCCCCCAGCCTACCGCTTTCGTGGGTACGGCTGCGGAAGTCCGGTGATGGATGCGGGACTCAAAGCCGGGGAGAGGGTGGTCGATCTCGGCTGCGGCAGCGGGGTGGAATGTTTTATCGCTGCACGCCTGGTGGGGAAGACCGGCATGGTGACCGGCGTCGATATGCTGGAGCCGATGCTTTCGCTGGCACGCAGAGCGGCAGAGGATGTGCGCCGCTCACTCGGTTTCGACAATCTTGAATTTGCCAACGGATTTCTGGAGGAATTGCCGCTGCAGGATGCCGTTGCCGACGTCATCGTTTCCAACTGCGTGCTAAACCTTTCGGCAGACAAGCGGATGACATTCAGCGAGATCTTCCGGGTGCTGGCTCCGGGGGGACGACTGGTTACGGCGGATGTCGTCTGTGAGGTTGAGCCGGATGCCGGTATTTTGAATGACGAGACCCTGCGGGGCGAATGTATCAGCGGGGCCATGACCCAGAAAGATCTCCTCGGAATCCTGGAGGAGAGCGGCTTCAGTGGCTTCCGGGTATTAAAGCGGCTCCCCTACCGGGTGGTCAACGGCCATCCCTTTTACTCGCTAACCTTTGTCGTCAGCAAGCCGGTCATCACGCGGCCGGTCATGGTCAACGCCTTCTACCCCGGTCCTGCGAGCGGATTGCTCACCTCCGGCGGCCAACTGTTGCGTCCCGGCCAGAGCGCTGCCATCTCCGCAGCGGATGCGGAACATCTCGGCGAACAGGTCTGGTTGCTTGATGAACATGGGTTTGTCACCAACGTTGCTATTGCCGCCGGTGCAAACTGCTGCATATCTCCGGAAGCGCACACGGTCTCCGTCGCTCCAGCTCCGGCTGTACATGACTCCGGCTGCATGGTCTGCGGCGCTCCCTTGATGTATTATACGACTGAGCAGGTAACCTCCTGCCATTTTTGCGGGAAGAGCCTTCCGGCCAATGCCTGCTGTGAACAGGGGCACTTCGTTTGTGATCGTTGCCATACCGGCGACGCCCTCGAATTGATCGAACATCTCTGTAGCACATCTACGGAAAGCGATCCGGTGGTCCTCTTTCACGAATTCCGCCGTCACCCATCTTTCCCGCTGCATGGACCACAGTACCATTCACTGGTGCCAGGTCTGCTCTTGGCTTGTTTGCGAAATGCCGGCCATCCGGTGTCTGCTGAGCAGATCCGCTCCGGTGTCCAGCGTGGTGGCGAAGTGAGCGGAGGGAGCTGTGGCTTCATGGGGGTCTGCGGAGCTGCTGTCGGTGTCGGGATTGCCTTCAGCGTCCTGTTGGAGGCTACGCCACTGAAGGGGGAAGCCCGTCAGAAAGTGCAAAAGATCGTCCAGCAGGTGTTGGCGGAGATAGCGGGGTACAAGGCCGCCCGCTGTTGCCAGCGTGACAGCTGGATCGCTTTAAGAAGCGGGCTGCGGATTGCTGAGGGAATGTGGGGGCTTGAACTGCCTGCGGTGGAGCTGTTTGCCTGTAGCCAGGTGGCTCGCAACAGTGAATGTATGGGTGTTGATTGCCCTTTGTTTTCAACGTAAACGGATTGGCACAGGTGGTTGGCTGAGCTGTCGGACTTTGAAGTCACATTGGAGCAAGAATCTCTGCAAGCGTCTCTGCCACTTGACTCAGAGAAAACGGCTTCGAAATAGCAGCCACAAAACCATAATCTCTGAACGACGCAACTACCGGATCGCCACAGTAGCCGCTGGCCACGATACCCCGTGCCATCGGATCTATCCGGCTGATTTCGGCCATTGTTTCCACTCCCCCCATTCCACCAGGGATGGTCAGATCCATGATGATGGCCGAGAAAGGACAGCCTGTTTCCAAAGCCTGCTTGTACAAGGTACAGGCCTGCTGGCCGTTTTCACAGGTGACGCATTCATACCCCATCATTTCAAGCATATCGACCACGACATCCCGGATAAAGTCTTCGTCATCCATGAGGAGGATTCTGCCGGTCCCCTCTGAAATTTGAACCTGCTCCACCTGTGCTTCATCCAGTTTTATAATGCTTGATACAGGCAGGTAAATGGTGAAGGTTGTACCGCGTTCTACTTCTGATGTTACTTCAATCTGACCGCCATGCCGGGTAATGATTGAGTGTGTCGTTGCCAGCCCCAGACCGTTCCCCGAAGCTTTGGTGGTGAAGTATGGCTCGAAAATTCGGCCTATGGATGTTTTGGAGATGCCTCCTCCACTGTCGGAGACGGTGATCATGATGTAGCGACCGGCAGAAAGGTTATGTGAGGCTCGCTTAAACTCCACGTTTTTAATGGCGATATTCAGAAGTCCGCCGTTGGGCATTGCCTGATCTGCGTTGATTACGAGGTTGCTTATGACTTGACTCAATTGCCCGGTATCCACTTCTGCCGCCCATAAGTCGTCCGTTACTTCAAATTTGCAGGCGACGTTCGCCCCGCGCAGCGCGAATTCGGCCGAATCCCGGACGATTTCAGCAACCGATGCCAGTTGTTTGACCGGCGCCCCACCCTTGGCAAAGGTCAACAGCTGTCGTGTCAGCTGCGTAGCCCGTTCACACGCTTGCAGTGCCCGCTGCAGGGACGTGCTGACATCGTCGTTTCCTGATTTAATGAGCGCAACGGATAGATTTCCCATGATGCCAGTCAGCAAGTTATTGAAATCATGGGCAATGCCGCCAGCCAGTGTGCCGATAGCCTCCAGCTTTTGAGCTTGAAGAGCCTGCGCCTGGAGACAGTCCCGCTCTTCCTGGTTGCGTTTGTACTCCGTGATATCTTCAAAAACAATAACCATGTCTTTTTCTTCCAGTACATGCCTTTTGCCAACGCTCATTCGGCATAAGAACGCATCACCGCTTTTTTTGCGGCAGATAAACTCAATTTTGTAATTACGCTTCTTCCAGGAGGACTTGTTAAGTAACACTGCAATTTCATTGAAATCCGCCTCATTCCTGTAAAGCATTCTCGTGCTTTTTCCAATGAGATCTCCAGGTTTCCAGCCAAAAACGTTTTCCGTTGAATCGTTAGCAAAGATAATCATTCGATTTTTTACGCCAAGAACTGCACAGGGAATTGCGTCAAGAATTGATGATTTTTGCTCTTCACTCTTACGGAGGTTTTCTTCGTTTGCTCTACGTTCCAGGATTCCGAAAGGGGGCGGTTTATGCTTCATACTCGACTTTGGTGAGCGAGCTGAATTCGTATAATGTCTGCATTCAAAACCTCCTGCTGCTTGTAGTGGCTGGTTGTTGTTTTCTGGGACCAGGCTGCCCGCTACGACTATCTTGTAATGCAACTGATGTCGTGATCAGCTTCGGATATGCAACGCGTCCCGGATATTCAATGAATGATGTTTTTGTGCATTAGCAGCGATTGTGCCAACAAAGAAAATTATGCAACTGTCCGGTGTCATTAAATTATGTTTATAAAAAATAGTTAAAGCATTGTCATTTTGATAATGCTTGTGTCATTTTGGAAATCAAAGCGGTTTTCATAAAAAAACAACGATCTTTGGCTATCTTCGGGGTGGTGTGGCGATTGTTATTCATTGTTTCGCGGTGTTGTTATGTTGAATATTATTGTCAAAAAAGGAATGCACGCGAAAGGTTGGATAAATAAATCAAACAATAGTAGCAGGTTGTGGGGCAGATTTTAATGGCACGCTCCATGCTAGTAATCCTGGTGTGTGCGAGGAATCCTGTTTGATTTGTAATTTGAGAGCCAAGGTCACCATAAATAATGGTGAACTTGAGAAAATTCCTGCTTTGGTGGCTGTTAAATGAATAATGTTAATTTCATAAAAATAATATGCGCATGGTGTGGAATCGATATCGAAATAAATCCTTCGGAAATCGGCTCAAACGGTGGTATTTCGCATGGTATATGTAAGGACTGCTTAAATGCTGCCATTGAAACATTGGCGCAGCAGGAAGATTCCTGGCGGGTTTTTGAGAGAGGTTCGAGTAGTTCCGTAGCACGGTCGATACGTGTTCTGTCGCCTGTCTGCTGTAAACCGGCGAGCTTCTGAAACCGGTTCAATGTATTCTGAAACTTTGCTTCTTGCCCTTGGTCTGAATTGTGTCTTGCAATGAATGATATTGGTTTGGGCTATGCTGCTGTAAAATAACTTTTCAAAAAGGTGGGAAAATGAGAGAAGAAAAAATTACCGTAACGACAAAAGAAATACAGGAACTTCGCAAGGGGTTTCTCATGCTGAAAGGGCTGTTTGAAACGTCGGTAGTGTATGCGAATCGGCTTACACCGAATGATATGAGTAATCAACTAATTTTGGCTAATAATCTGGTAGTGGGGCAAACAAAGGCACATAAGCTTTTTGAGAAGGCAAAGATGCTCGAAGCCGGCAATGCAGTTGAGTGTGTGTCGGCATAATTGAATATATGAACCTGACATCCTCTTGATTCGGCCGGCCACCGATCGGCCGAATCAAGAGAAGCTGACCTGACCCGCAGGTACTTATTCCACCTTGCAATAAAGATGACTCTAAAACCACTGACTTTGTGGCGAAAAAGCCCGCCACGTATTGGGCGAGGCAAGCCTAGCCCCTACACGTTAATGTCATCTTGAATGCAACTTGGTATTACACGCTTACTCTGCCATTATTTTCTCCCACAACTGTTCTCCGTGAGTACCGCTCAGCATTTTGCCTGCCCGGTCTTTGGCGCCCTTGTAATCAACTTCGACATCAAGAAGCAGGCTCAAGGCGTGAACCACGGATACTCCCGGCATTTTTCCGTCATATTTCAGAACACAACTCATACAGTATCCCACAAGAGTGTCAGCGCCGGCCCGTTTAACTTCTTCATGTCTCATCTGCACGACTTCATCCACCAGGTCAGGGCGAAAATGGGATTGTTGGCCGCCGCTGCCGCAGCAGATCGTGTTTCTCCTGCTGTGTGTCATTTCGACTATTGCGCAATTTTGCTGCTCCAGGGCTCTACGTACTTGTCTGCCAAAGACCCCTTCGCTACGATCGGGGCAGGAGTCGTGAATCGTGTATCGTCCCGTTGTGTTATGGGTCGGGTTGTCAGCGGCCAGGACCTCGTAGACCGTCTGAATCTTGAGTTCATCTGCTTTGAAGATGTCGCGCAATTCATAATAACAGCCGGGACAGGCTGTGATTAGCCGCTTTATGTTGTGTTCCTTTACAAACTGTTTCAGGTTGTTATGCATGTTTTCCAGCCTCTGTTGTAATCCCAATTGGTTCAGAGGTTTTCCGCAGCATTCTGTCCACATCTCCTGGCAAGCACCGCTGGATTTCAGCCGTTTGAACGTCTCTATGGTTAGAGCGGGTGAATAGGTCATTAATGTGCAGCCTGGAAAAAAACAGGTATCCGCATCTTTGAAAGAATCGGTTTCACTGTAATCGATGCCGGACTCCTGGCGATAAACGCTCATCACGTTGTTTATCCGGTCCGGAAACATATAACGGTAATCATCGATTTCGATCTCGTTGTTTGATACAGCTTCGCGACGGCGCTCGGCAAACATTTCCATCGGATTTACTCCCTGTTGACACACTGCAGCGCAGAGGCCGCACAAAGAACAGCTGTATGCTTCGCTTGCGGTGATGCCCCGCCTTGCCATTGCGGCGGGAGATTCCCCGCTTTCACGCAAAAACAAGCAGTCAGTTGCGCATATATCGCATTCCATGCAGTTGTCGATCGCATGCTCAATCCCGTCGCTTTTCATGGAGATTCCCCTTTCGGTGTTTTCAAATTGATAATCAGCTTATCATAACAATAATTTTAGCTGCTGATTGCGGCTAATAAGCCACGTTATTACAGGTACTTGCATATTTTATTCCAATGGCATAGTCACTGCAATTGCAGATTTCATGGAATTGCACAGGACAAATTCAAGCATGGTTTGTGTTGTTGTAGCCAATTTAGACCGTGGCTGGGATATCAAATTCATTTTGCTGAAAGCTGAAGAGCAAACTATCTGCAAAGAAAGCCCGAAAGGTGGAGTATGAGCAAAAATATCGATTTGGAACAAGAGGGTATCGAAGTAAAGAAGTCGGCCTGTTACTTTTGTCACCAGAATTGTGGTGTCCTGGCCTATGTCAAAGACGGCAAGGTACTTGATATCGAGGGTGATCCTGAATTCCCGACAAACCAGGGGGGCTTGTGCTGTCGGGGGAATATCGCCCTGGATCACCTTGATCATCCCGCAAGGATTAACTACCCGTTAAAGCGGGTCGGCAAGCGCGGCGAGGGGAAATGGGAGCAGATTCCCTGGGATCAGGCGATACAAGAGATAGGCGCCAAGCTTTCCAAAATCCGTGATGACTTTGGTGCGGAAGCGGTGGCAACTGCCGGTGGAACTCAGCGTACGGATGACTGGGCACGCAGGCGTTTCATGAATCAGTTCGGCAGTCCGAACGGCTTCCACAACTCTCATCTGTGCTGGATTCCGACATTTATGGTGGAAACCGCCATCTATGGCTGGTGTCCGTTTGAGCTCGATATGGGCAACAGTCGTTGTCTGGTGCTCTGGGGGCAAAACCCGGGAGCGGCAGGTATGCCGGAGATGCACCATATAACCGATTTCCAGGCCAAGGGAATGAAAGTCATCGTCATTGACCCGCGTTTCAGCGAGACAGCCGCCAAGGCAGATCTCTGGTTGCCGCTGCGTCCCGGTTCCGACCTGGCGCTGGCGCTGGCGTGGATAAACGTCATTATTTATGATGGTCTGTTCGACCAGGAGTTTGTGGCAAATAGTTGCGAGGGTTTTGGCGAGCTGGCCGATCATGTCGAGGAATTTACTCCTGAATGGGCTGCGCCGCTTACCTGGCTGACACCGGAGCAGATCCGGGAAAGTGCCTATATGTACGCGATGAATAAACCGGGCAACATTCAATGGGGAACATCCGTCGATCAGATCGGCAAACCGGCGGGTTCCACCATGCATGCCCGTGCAATATTGCGGGCGATAACCGGCAATCTTGATGTACCCGGCGCCGATCTTCTGACCGGACCCAGCCCGGATTTTATTACCGATGAAGAGATGGAAGCCAACGACCAGTTACAAGATATCCAGAAAACCAAACAGATCGGTTCTGATCGTTTCAAGTTGGTGACATGGCCGGGTTACAGCCGCATCGCCGAAGAAACCAGAAAAGTATGGGGCAAGGCGCCGACGGCTGAATGGATGTGCGAGGCCCATCCACCATCAGTTTTCCGGGCGATCCTGACCGAAAAACCATATCCGGTAAAGGCTCTGCTGGTTAACGCTACCAACCCGATCAACTCCTATGGTGAAACAAAGTTGGTGATGGAGGCGCTGCAAGCCGTTGATTTCATGATTACCTGCGACTATTGGATGACACCGACGGCATCCCTTTCCGATTACGTGTTGCCGATCGCCGGAGCCCTTGAGCGTCCGACAATCACCAGTACCTACGGTTGTTCCGACTTCCTGCTTGCATCTCAGCGGGCAATCCAGCCGATGTATGAACGCCGTAATGACTACAATTTCTGGCGTGATCTCGGTCTGGCTGTCGGTCAGCAAGGTCAGTGGCCATGGGAAACGGTGGAAGACGCGTATTATCACCGCATAGCTCCGCTCGGGTATGACGTCAGCAGTTATGACGAGTTCGTTGACCGTTACCGTTTCCATTTCCCGGAGCGTGAATATTCAAAATACGAGCGTCAGGGATTTGCAACGCCATCAGGGAAGGTCGAGCTGTACTCCACCGTGCTCAAGGATCTTGGCTATCCTCCGTTGCCGCCGTATATCGGGCCGACGGAGAACGAAGTCGATCATCCTGTGCTGGCCAAGGAGTTTCCGCTGGTTCTGACGACCGGAGGCGGGTTCATGCCGTACCACCACTCCGAACATTTCCAGATCAAGGATCTGCGCTTCCTGCGCCATGAGCCATACATGGATATCAATCCGGCTACTGCAGCCGAATTGTTTATCGAAGAAGGCGATTGGGTCTGGATCGAAACCAAGCGTGGCCGTATCAAGCAGAAAGCCAACCTGACAGAGGGGATTCACCCCCGGGTTATCTATACCCAGCGAGGCTGGTGGTATCCGGAGCGTGAGATAAATCTGCCGGAACTGGGTGGTTGCCTGGAATCAAATGCCAATATCCTGACAAGTTCTGCCGACGAGGATTGCGATCCGTACAGCGGCGCCTGGGCTAACCGCGGCCTGCTTTGCCGGGTATGTAAAGTAGAAGCTTCTGATCTAAAGGAGGAGAATTAAGATGGCACGCTATGCAATGGTTCTAGACACACGGCGTTGCATCGGCTGCCATTCATGTACAGTCGCATGCAAAGTACATAATGAGCTTCCGGTGGACATGATTTACAACTCGGTAACAACTATCGGTCCGACAGGTATTTATCCAAATCTTCATATGGTCAATTTGCCGCTGTTGTGTATGCATTGCGCCAACCCGCCATGTGTCGATGGTTGCCCGACATGTGCGTCGCAGAAGCGGGAAGACGGGGTGGTTTTCATCGAAGACAAGAAGTGTGTCGGCTGTCTGGCCTGCGTAATGGCTTGCCCTTATGGAGCACGGGTTCCAAACCACGAAACCGGCGCAGTGCAGAAGTGTGATTTCTGCAAGGATCGTCTCGAAGTGGGTAAAAAACCTCACTGTGTCAATACCTGTCATCAAAAAGCACGTATTTTCGGGGATCTGGATGACGAAACCAGTGATGTATACAAGCTGGTGCATGGTGAAAATCCTGCTCGTCTTCTGGGTGAACTGAATACTGAACCGTATGTATTTTATATCTATTAACTAGTTCCCGTCCGGAAAGGGTGCTTTTTCCCCCTGGCGGCGTCAATCTTCGGCTTTGCTTGTGCGGCGTACCGGTGTACGCCTCCGCGCAACCCCTCGATTTCCTTGCCAGGTGAAAAAATCCCCGTTTTCCGATTCGGAAACCAACTGTTTTTCGTCCGGAGTTTCCGGACGGAAACTAACTAGAGGTGGAGAGTCCATGAAAAACAAACACCAAGGCTGGGGCTGGATGTTAGCGGTCGATTTCTTCTTTGCGGGGATGGGCGGCGGGATGCTTGTAATTGCAGGGATTGTTGAGCTGTTTATAGGAGAAGGAAGAACTTCTCTGGTCGGTAATCTGCTGGGACCTGTTTTTATGTGTATCGGCTGTATTTTCCTTGTTTTTGAACTGGGGCGGCCTTTTCAGTCCTGGCGCGTATTTATGAACCCCAAGGCCATATTGACTGCGGGTGCCTGGATCATGTCAGTAGCTATCGTTGTGGGGCTGGCGTATGCCTCTTTTGGCCTTAATCCTGCCTGGTTTGGCATGGAGAAACTATTCTGGCAGGATTGGAATGCCGCCCGTAAGTTTTTGTCTGCAGTAGGCCTGTTGACCGGACTTGTTGTCGCCACCTACCCAGGTGTTCTGCTGAGTCGGCATAAAGGTCGTCCTTTCTGGGTTGGGCCCGGCATGATTACTCTGTTTCTGCTCTCTTCCATTGTTACCGGTGTCGCTGCCCAGTTTTTGAGTGGCTTACTCCTTCCTCCGGTAGCTTTTCCGGGTGTCATGCAGGCCTTGCCTGCATTGGCAGGAGGGTTGTTATTCTTCCAGTTGGTAATATGGATCGGCTACATCTGGGTTAAGCGTACCGGTGGCACAGAAGCGGAAGCTGCCAGTGCCCAAAGATGGATTGATGGAGATATCTCCGCCAGTTTCAAATCCATCGTCATGTTGTTAGGAACTATAGCGCCGCTGATACTTTTATTGCAGTCCTCGCTCATTGCCCAGGCTGTTGGCGCATTACTGGTCCTTTTGGGAGGTGTTAGCATACGCTGCCTCGTCGTACGTGCCGGCAGTGACCGCACCTGGCTCCCCGGTGAACAGAAATACAAAAACCGCCTGCCGTTTGGCGACGAAGCGTTTCTGAAAGCATGGAATAAGTAATAATCAAGAATTCCGGGAGCTTTTATGCAGTTTCGCAGTATCAAGACAAAGCTGTCAGTGGCCATTGTTCTCCTGATTTTTGTATCTCTGAATGTCTTCGGGGCAGCCAGTTACTGGAACGCTAAAAAGATAATAATTCAGGAAATGGAAAATAACCTGCAGGACATGTCCAAAGATAATGCCCAGAAACTGGGAATGTGGGTAGCGGAGCGTAAAAGTGAAATATCATTTTTGGCTAACTCTCCGCTAGTGACTGACGGCACTGCTGAAACTGCTATCGGTTATCTTGAAAATGAACATAAGCGTAATTCCTTGTTTTTATCTTTTATGATGATGGATGCAAAAGGTGATGCAAATTTCACAACCGGTGAAAAGATCAATGTTGCCGGGCGTGAGTATTTTAAGCAGATCATGGCGGGTAAAGCTTTTGTCAGTGATCCGGTAATCTCCAAGGCCGAAGGAAAGGCTGTTGTGGTTGTTGCCGCGCCTTCTCCCGGGAATGGAGCAATAATTGGCGGTGTTGCCGGCGGTGTCCCCTTGGAAGATATGTCAAAGCTCATCGGGGAAATCAAGGCCGCCGACAGCGGATATGCTTATGCTGTACGCAGCGATGGCCTGATCATTATTCATCCGAATACAGATATGGCGATGAAAATAAACGGGCTGAGCGACGCATCGACCCCGCCTGCATTAAAAGAAATTACCGCAAAGATGGTAAAAGGAGAGCAGGGGGTTGCGCAGTATAAGTTCAAAGGCGATGTTAAATATATCGCCTACGCGCCGATTCCCGGGACAACCTGGAGTCTGGCGGTAAATGTACCGGCAAAAGAGGTCCTGGCAAAGCTCAATGCCCTTTTATGGACCTCACTGGTAATTATCCTGATTGTACTTGTCCTGGCGATTGCCATATCTTTATACATCGCCACCAGTATTACCAAGCCATTGGAATCCATGAAATCCATGTTGCAGGATATAGCCCAGGGCGAAGGTGATTTGACCAAGCGTCTGGACGCGACATCAAAAGATGAATTAGGTGAAGCCTCACGTTGTTTTAACCTCTTTGCGGATAAACTTCATGGCTTGATAAGTCGGGTCGCAGAGACAACTGAAAAGGTTGCCTCAGCCTCGGTGCAGTTACGTTTGAACTCCGAACACATAGCAACAGGGGCTGAGGAAGTTGCAGCACAGGCTTCAACGGTTGCTACGGCGGGTGAGGAGATGGCGGCAACATCCGGTGATATCGCCCAGAACTGTAGTCTTGCGGCGGAGGGATCTCAACAGGCAAGCGCTGCGGCAGTCTCCGGTTCTCAGGTGGTTGATGAAACCATTTGTGTCATGAACAGCATTGCAGAAAGAGTCAGAGCAACGGCTCAATCTGTTGAAAATCTTGGCAGTCGTTCCGAGCAGATTGGTCAGATTATCGGTACGATTGAGGATATTGCCGATCAGACCAATCTTCTGGCTCTTAATGCGGCTATTGAAGCAGCCAGAGCCGGAGAACAGGGACGCGGTTTTGCGGTTGTAGCTGATGAGGTAAGGGCGCTGGCGGAACGCACTACAAAAGCGACCAAGGAAATCGGCGAGATGATTCGCACCATCCAGCATGAAACTCAAGCGGCTGTTAAAGCGATGGAAATAGGTGTTGGTGAGGTTGCCAAGGGTAGTGAAAAAGCAGCTGATTCCGGCAGGGCTCTGGAAAAGATTCTGGAGCAGATCAATGATGTGACCATGCAGATAAATCAGGTTGCTACAGCTGCCGAGGAACAGACGGCTACTACTGCTGAAATCAGTAGTAATATGCATCAGATTACCGATGTGGTTGCAGAAACATCCAAGGGGGCGCATGAATCCGCCGTATCAGCAAACCTGCTTTCAGGGCTGGCAGGGGAGTTGCGTAGCGTAGTAGGTCAGTTCAAGCTTTGATGTCCTCCCAACGTTTAGGAGATTTAACACTATGACGGTTTCTGAAACTGCTACGGTTACCACGTTATTGTGCACGACGCAAAGTGTCTGTCCGGTCTGCCTGGATGTTATTGACGCACAGGTTGTTGCCGAGGGCAAGCTTGTCTCTATGGAAAAGGAGTGCCCGGAACATGGGCACTTCAAAACATATTTATGGCCTGATGTTGATCATTATACCTGGATGAACTCTTTCAAGTTTCCCTGTGTAAAGCCGGAGCATTCAGTTGCATCATTAAAAGGGTGCCCCCGGGATTGCGGCCTGTGCACGTCACATCTTCGTCATCCCACTCTGGTCGAGATAGAGCTTACAGAACGGTGCAACTTGCGTTGTCCGGTCTGTTTCATGGCTGCCGAAGCGGTACAGGCCGCTGCGCAGCCGGGACCGAGCTTAGCTGAGCTGGAAGCTATATATAAAGGCATAATGAAAAAAACCGGTCCAAATACCAGTATCCAGCTTACCGGCGGTGAGCCGACGATCCGCAAGGATTTGCCGGATATAGTCCGTCTGGGGAGGGACATCGGTTTCACGTCGATTGAATTAAATTCCAACGGAGTCGTGGTAGCGCAGAATCCGGAATACGTACGGGAGTTGGCTGAAGCCGGCATAAGCGGGATTTTTATGCAGTTCGACGGCCTGACCTCGAATGTCTACGAAAAAATCCGCGGAGCAGACCTGCTGCATACAAAGCTGAAGGCGATCGAAAACTGCCGGGAGGCGGGTGTGCAGGTTGTTCTTGCGATGACGATCATAAACGGTATCAACCAGAATCAGATCGGGGATGTATTACGCTTTGCCCTGGAAAACCGTGATGTTATTGCCGGTATCGCCTACCAGCCAGCCTTCGGCTCCGGGCGCTTTGAGGTTTCAAACGAGCGCCGGCTTTCAATGGGTGATGTCGCTTTCCTGTTGGCGAGGCAGAGTAACGGCATCTTGGGGGCGTATGATTTGTGGCCTTTGGGCTGCTCGCATCCAACCTGTGATTCAGCCACATATATCGTTGAAGAAAAGGGGCGCTTCAAAGCGCTTACCAGCATGATCACACCGAAAGAGTATATGGAGAATTTCGATCCGGCAAGCCCTCAAGGTTCAGTGTTGCCGGATATCGCCGACAAGATGTTTCCGGAGCTTGGCCCGGGCCTGTCGATTGTGGTGATGAGTTATATGGATGCCACGGATATGGACCTCAAGCGTCTGAAAGAGTGCAGCATGACCGTTGCCGGCCCGGACGGCGCATTGATTCCCTTTTGCTCCTACCAGTTGACAAATATTCACGGGCAGAAGCGGGCCGAGATTCTTGCCGGAAAACTACATGAAAAAGACAGTTAAAACAAATTGCCGTTTTTGCGGCTATCAGTGCGGCCTGACGGCAACTGTTCAAGATGGTCGGGTTGTCGCGGTCGCACCTGACCCGACTCAATATCCAGGTGATGAAAAGATACAACAGGGATGCCGGAGGTGGGCTCTTGTCCCGGAATTCATGGACCATCCCGAACGGATTAACCACCCTCTCAAGCGAGTTGGCGAGCGCGGCAGCGGGGAGTGGGAACGCATCTCCTGGGAACAGGCTCTGCACGAAATAGCAGAAAAGCTCAGTGTACTCAAAGATCGTTTCGGTCCCGAGACGCTTTCCACCTGTATTGGCGGCCCACACGCCGTGTACTGGCCGCTGCACAGATTCATGACACTTTTCGGCAGTCCCAATAACGTCGGCATTGGCCAGATCTGCTGGAATCCGGTCACGTTGATTAACTCCGCAACCTATGGCTGGACTATTGACAACGAACTCGATCCTGAACTTACAAATTGCGCACTTTGCTGGGGAGTCAACCAGGCAGAGTCGGACAATTCACTGCTCTGGCAGCGGATCAAGCAATTCAGCCGTAGCGGAAAACCTCTGATAGTCATCGATCCGCGGCGCACACGGACCGCCGCGCTGGCAACCCACTGGCTGGCTGTCCGTCCCGGGACGGACGCCGTGCTTGCGCTCGGCTTCATACAGGTGATCATTGCCGAGCAGCTCTATGATAAAGAGTTTACCGATACCTGGTGCCACGGTTTTGAACAACTGGCTGACCACGTCGCATCTTTCACTCCGCAGTATGTAGAAACAATTACCGGGATAAAGGCAGAGACTGTTGCCGAGGTCGCTCGTCTTTATGCCGCTCGTTCGCCTTCTTCTCTGCTTTCGGGACGCGGCATAGATCAGATCGGGCGCAACAGTGTCCCGACACATCATGCCCTGGCGATCCTCCGGGCGATTAGCGGAAATCTTGATGTTAAGGGCGCTTCGCATCTGACGGAAATGCCGGATTTTATTCCGGAGCTTGATCTGGAATTAAGCGGGCAATTCCCAGAGTCATTACGCAGCAAGCAGCTTGGCGACCTCAAGCTGCATTCATACCAGGCTTACGAGCGTCTCCAGCAATTGACGCTGCAGCATGGCAAGCGCCTGCCGATGCGCTACCTGACCTCAGCCCAGCCAAACCTTGTCTGGCAAGCCATGCTGACAAAAAAGCCTTATCCGATCAGTTCTCTCATCGTCATGGCGACTAATCCGCTCCTGACTCAGGCCGACTCCTCCCTGATTTATGAAGCATTGAAGAGCCTGGATCTTCTCGTTGTTCTGGAATTGTTCCAGACTCCAACCTCGATGCTTGCAGACTATGTCATGCCCAGTGCCGGTGCTTTGGAACGCGCTTTGTTTGAAACAAAAGCCGGAACGTCCAATCTGATTTATGGCGGCGCAAAAGCTGTGGAACCATATTATGAGCGCCGTTCCGACTTCGATTTCTGGCGAGAGCTTGGCATGAGGCTCGGGCAGGAAAAATATTGGCCTTGGGAGAACTTCGAAGCAAGCCTGGAAGCAACGTTGGCCCCGACCGGTGTCAGTTGGGAAACTTTCTGCCAGTTTGGCCTGTATTCTCTACCTGAAGAATACAAAAAACATGAACGAATTGATCGTCATAATGGTAAGGCTGCCGGATTTGCGACTATCAGCGGTAAAGTTGAATTGTATAACGAGCTGCTTGCCGAAATTGGCGGGGATCCACTGCCGTCCCCCCGGATGCTTCAGCAACCGAAAGAAAACTTCCCGCTGAGCCTGATTACCGGGGCACGCTATCAGCCGTTTTATGCCTCCAGTTTTCGCCAGTTTGCTTCATTGCGATCAATTCATCCCGAACCGTGGGCAGAAGTCAACAGTGCCACCGCCGCCATGCTCGGGCTTGCAGATGGTTGCCGGGTGTGGGTCGAGACGGAGCGCGGTAAAGCATGCTTCACGTTGAAAATTGCAGAAATGTGCGACAACACCGTGAGTGTGGAATACGGCTGGTGGTATCCTGAGATGCCGGCCTCCGAGCCCGTTCTTGGCGGTTTGTGGGGTGCCAACGCAAATGTCCTGACTAACGCCGACTATGATACTGCTGATCCGTTGATAGGTACCGCGACATATAACGGAATACCCTGTCGTGTACTGGGGATATGACAACGTAGGGCTGCGTATTGACAGCGAAACTTCAAAAGGTGGTAATCATGGATTTCAATCATTTCGATGAGAGCGGAAACGCCATTATGGTTGATGTCAGCGGCAAGCAGCCAACGTTGCGGACTGCGACGGCAGCGGCTGAAGTGTGTATGTCAATAGAACTGCTGGCAGCCATTCGCAACAGTGCTGTGGCAAAGGGAGATGTGCTTGGCGTTGCGCGGCTGGCCGGTGTTATGGCGGCCAAAAAAACTCCGGATCTGATCCCGCTTTCCCATCCGCTGGCACTTCATTCCGTGGCGATAGAGTTTGAACAGGATGCTGCCGCCGGAAAAATCGAGGTCAGCTGTACCGTGCGCGCTTTGGAACGTACCGGTGTCGAGATGGAAGCCATGACCGGTGCGGCGGTGGCTGCTTTGACCATTTACGATATGTGCAAGGGGAGCGACAAATCCGTCAGCATCGGTAATATCCGTCTTTTATACAAGGAAGGCGGCAAAAGTGGATTGTACCGCCGGGAGGATGGGCGATGAGGGCGGCTATCCTGACGTTGAGCGACAAGGGGTCACGTGGGGAGCGCGTTGACGAGAGTGGCCCGGCATTGTCCGCCTGGTTGGCGGAGCGGGGTGTCTGTACGGTGCACGCAGAAATCATTCCCGATGATTTCGAGCAGATCGTGTCCGTATTGATTGCATGGGCCGATTCTGATAAAGCCGACCTCATTCTGACTACCGGCGGCACCGGCGTTTCGCCGCGGGATGTTACTCCTGAAGCAACCATGAGGGCTGTTGACCGTCTCATCCCCGGTATCGGCGAATTGATGCGGCAGAAGAGCCTGGATAAGACCCCCATGGCATCGTTGTCGCGGGCGGTCGCAGGAACACGCGACCAGTCACTGATCGTCAACCTGCCCGGCAGCCCCAGGGGGGCGCTGGAAAATCTGGAAGCGATCTGGCCGGTCATAGGTCATGCTGTGGAGAAGATCCGCGGCGATGAGAGCGATTGTGGAGGACAGTTTTCTCGTTGAGCCGGTGAACTGTTTTTTTAGGTTGAATTGTCCTCATATCAAGCTGTCGGAGTCAGTATGTTTTATCCCGATTACACAACCTTCCTCGAACTGGCACGCCATGGAAATCTGATTCCGGTCTACCGGGAAATCATGGCTGACATGGACACGCCGGTAAGCGCCTTTAAAAAACTGGACGACGGTAAGTTTTCCTTTTTGCTTGAAAGTATTGAAGGCGGTGAAAAATGGGGGCGCTACAGTTTTCTGGGTTCCGGTCCCTCCATGATCGTCCGCTCCAAGGGGACCACGGTAGAGATTGTTGAAAACGGGGCGACTACGACAATACTCTCAGAAGATCCCCTGGCCTCGATTCGCGATATCCTTTCACACTTTACGCCTGTGGAAGTGGCCGGGCTACCTCGTTTCTTCGGCGGCGCAGTAGGCTACATGGGCTACGACATGGTCCGCTATTTTGAACATCTGCCGACAGAAAAACCGGCCCTGATTGATGCCTACGACGCCTACTTCCTGATTACCGATACGATCGTGATCTTCGACACCATACATCAGAAGATCAAGGTCGTCTCCAACGCACACCTGGACGGCAACTTGTCGTCCGAAGAAGCCTACCTGAAAGCTACGCAGAATATTGAAGCCATCATAAAACGCCTGCATATGGCGATTCCTGATAGTACCATCCCGCCAACCTCCGTGCGAAGCGAGATCTGTTCCAACATGAGCCGCGAGTCATTTGAGGCCATGGTTGAAAAATCGAAGGATTATATCCGGTCCGGCGATGTCATTCAGGTAGTTGTCTCCCAACGTTTCAGCGGAGATATTTCCGTCGATCCGTTTGCTGTCTACCGTGTTCTTCGCACCCTTAATCCGTCACCCTACATGTTTTTCCTGCGTCTGGACGACACGGTTATTGTCGGCGCCTCACCGGAGGTCATGGTCCGGAAGGAGGGGGATCGCGTGGAGTTGCGTCCTATTGCCGGCACACGCCAGCGAGGTGCAACCGCGGAAGAGGACAAGAGGCTTGCCGAAGAGCTGCTGTCAGATCCCAAGGAGCTGGCCGAACATGTAATGCTTGTGGATCTGGGAAGGAACGATCTGGGGCGCGTCTGCACGACCGGGTCGGTGGCCGTTACGGAATTGATGGTTATTGAGCGATATTCCCATGTCATGCACATAGTCACTAATGTCCAGGGGAATCTCAGGGCCGATTGCGATGCTTTCGACCTGGTACGTGCCACCTTTCCGGCCGGGACGTTATCCGGCGCACCCAAGATACGGGCCATGCAGATCATAGACGAGCTTGAGCCGATGCGGCGCGAGGTTTATGGCGGAGCAGTCGGCTATTTCTCTTTCTCCGGCAATATGGATCTGTGCATCACCATTCGCACCATGGTGATCAAGAACGGCAAGGTGCATCTGCAATCCGGCGGCGGGGTCGTCGCTGATTCAGACCCGGCTGCTGAATGGCAGGAATCGATCAACAAGTCGAAAGCCGTGCGCCTTGCAATTGAAATGGCTGAAGGAGGGCTGGAATAAATGTTGCTGATGATCGATAACTACGACTCCTTCACCTACAATATTGTCCAGTATTTCGGTCAGCTGGGCGAAGATGTACGTGTGTTCCGCAACGACCGGATTTCCCTGGATGAAATTGAGGCTTTGCGGCCCAAGCGTCTGGTGATCTCTCCCGGACCCTGCTCCCCGGAGGCGGCCGGTATCTCTGTCGCTGCAATCAGGCACTTTGCCGGCAAAATACCTGTTCTGGGCGTTTGCCTCGGTCATCAGGCCATCGGTGCGGCTTGTGGCGGGAACGTCGTCCGTAGTGTTTCGCTGATGCACGGCAAAACCTCACCTATCCACCATACGGGAAAAGAGCTTTTCAAAGGACTGCCCGAGCCGTTCCGGGCCACCCGCTACCATTCTCTGGTTTTGGAGCGGGACACTTTGCCTGCCTGCCTGGAGGTTACCGCCTGGGTGGATAACCGTGAAATTATGGGGGTTCGCCACAGAGAGCTGCCGCTCTGGGGAGTGCAGTTCCACCCGGAATCGATTCTTACCGAAGGCGGAATGGATGTCCTCAAAAATTTCCTCGAAATCAGCGCTGCTTGATCTGTCCGGTAGAGCGTAATGCTTCAGGCTTCTTCCTCGTTATCAGGTGCTGAATGCCATGTGCAGGTGTTTATAAGGCCATCTAAAGATGCTTTTTTATGCCGGTTGCAAGGGGTTGTGCAAATTTCCCCGATATACAGGCACATGACCGCCTCCGGTTTGTTTAAATCCGGAAGCACCGTGCCGCACCTCTTGCATTTTATCAGTTCCGGAAAAGTATAGGTATTGCAGACAGGGCATTTAATCGGCTTTGGTTTCGGCGGTTTACAGCCACCGCAATACGGGTTGCATGACCAGCACATAGTTATTCCTTCTTTTGGTCGTATGCGTCAATGTTGAATATCGCTGGAGGTAAAAAAATGAGAAATGCAATTGTCGTGTTCACCAAGGTGCCTAAGGCCGGCGATTCAAAAACCAGGTTGACGACAGACCGTGGAGGAATCCTGACCAGAGAGGAAGCAAAGGAATTCTATATAGCCAGCCTGCTGGACGTGGTTGATTGTTGCGTGTCATCGAACAGTTGCGATGTCTACATATGTTATGACAAAGGCGGAGACCGCGCGTATCTGAACACAGTTCTGGAGGCGGCTGCTGATCCGCATGCAATCAAGGATGTCTTTCCGGACAATGGTGGCACTTTTGATAAAGGCATGCAATATGCCGTTGACCATATTTTGAAAAACGGTGCGCCTTCACGGCTTGCCGACTCGGTTCTGATTCTCGGTGGAGACATTCCTTCCCTGCAGCAGGAAACTATCCGAAAAGCGGTACGGACGCTTGAAAAGCTGGCGTGCTCCGATAATGGGACTCTGGTTGAAAACGGGGAGTCGTCTGTCGGGGCTGCCATGGTGGTGTCAGCCGATCAGGAATGTGGCTTTAATATGTTGGGCTACACATGCGCTACGCCCTTCAATTTCGACGGCGTGTTCTACAACCAGGATGGTGTAACGGCCCTTGATATGGTTACCTACAAGGCTATGGAGCAACAGATACCGTTCGGTATTCTTGAAATAGTGCCTGATGTCGACGTGCCGGTAGATCTGGCCGGTTTCATATCCGTGGTTAAAGTCATGCAACTGGCAGAAAAGTACGACTCCAGCGTATTGTTGCCAAAGAGAACCATAAAAGTTTTGGAAGCGCTGGGGCTCGAAGCCTCGGCTCCGGTGCCAGCCGGTATGCTGGCACATTCCGGCTGATTGCCTCAGCCAACTTAATCTTCCATTTCAGTTACGACTTCCTTCTTGATTGCGGAAAGTACGGATTCAAAGATCGGAAATACGTCGGTGCGGAACCTTCCAGCCACCATGAGATACATTATATCGTCGCCGACGTTCAGCTCGCCGCTGTTGATCCACGCCTTTATCTCTACAATGCCGTCGTGCTCTTTATATTTGTTCAAGAGAGTGATCAGCTTGCCTTCGTCGTAGGAAAGCTTCATGCCCTGTACAGCCCCTCCGTATTTTGACGTCCCACGAACAACGCCGTTGTGCATCAGAATCATCCCCAATTCTTCAGGGTCTGCGCTCTCTTTCACCTCTTTAAGCCATGTGCTTATCATCTGTTACCTCGCATTTATTTGATTAGTCCGGTCGTTTATAAAAACAACCGGACTATATTGACACAGATTACGCTATTTTTTCTTTGCCGCTTCTGCAACGACGTCTACTGCACCTTCGGTTTTGTTGCCGCCGGCAAACCCGCCACCATCATACTCTTTAGTCGGCACGAAGGTCGGTTTGTCATACTTCTGGCCTGGTTTTGCTGCCAGCGGATTAAGGGGTTTCTCAATTTTCTTGCGTGGGGGGACCGGTGTTGTTTTGTCATCAGCCATGATTTTATCTCCTTTTAGTTTAGTAAGCATCCCCCGGCATTGCCGGGGGCTTTCTAATGTTGCTAAAGAAACCACTACTGTTGAGTGGCAATGCTATCTTTTACTGAACAGCCAGTTATCATGGTGCGAACAGCGCTACTTTTTTTCCTTTTTCCTGCATTTTTTTAGCGAGTTCTTCAACTGTTCCGAATTCCATGCAACCGCCGAGGCAGTGAAGAACGCAGGAAGGAACATCTCCCTTGGCCGT
>JAVBXN010000036.1 GCA_030824515.1 Pelobacter sp. | reverse complement strand
GTGGTCAAGGCTGCAATCTGGTCGGTTCCCAGAGCGGCAACCTGTGTAGTGGTGAGGCCGGCAATAGCGCCAGGAGTCAGCACTCTTATCTGCGCGGTGGTCATGGCGGCAATGTCTGTATCCAGAGCTTTTGCCTGGGCAGCGGATAAAACGGCGACATCGGCGGTTTCCATGGCGGCCACCTGGTCGCTGGTCAGGGCTGCAATCTGGGCCGTGGTCAGGCTGGTGATCTGGGAGGTTGTCAGTGCGTTGAACTGGGCTGTGCTCAATGCGGCAATATCTGCTGTTTCAAGTGCTTTCAGCTGGTCGGCACTGAGAACGGCGAAATCTGAAGTGTCAAAGGCCTTGATCTGATCGGTGCCCATGGCCGCGATATCGGTAGTAGTCAAGGACTTGATTTGTGCGGTGGTAAAAGCCGCGACCTGATCGGTACCCAGAGCCGCCACCTGTGTCGTAGTGAGGCCGGCAACAGCATTTGGGGTCAGAGCTGCAATTTGTGCCGTGGTCATGGCTGTAATGTCACCGGCCAGCGCCTTGGCCTGGGGTGCGGACAGAGCGGCAACATCGGCCGTTTCCATGGCGGCCACCTGGTCGCTGGTAAGGGCCGCTATCTGTGCCGTACTCAGGCTGGTGATCTGGGACGTGGTCAGGGCGTTAAACTGTGCCGTACTCAAAGCGGCGATATCTTCCGTTCCAAGTGCTTTCAGTTGGTCGGCGCTGAGAACTGTCATGTCAGCAGTATTGATTGCTTGGATCTGATCGGTACCCATGGCGGCGATGTCGGAAGTAGTCAATGACTTGGTTTGTGCGGTGGTAAAAGCCGCGACCTGATCGGTGCCCAGAGCCGCCACCTGTGACGTGGTTAGGCCGGCTATGGCGCCCGGAGTAAGGGCTGCAATCTGTGCCGTGGTCATCGCGGTAATATCTGAATCCAGAGCTTTTGCCTGGGCTGCGGACAAAACTGCGACATCGGCGGTTTCCATGGCTGCAACCTGATCGCTGGTAAGGGCCGCTATCTGGGCTGTAGTCAGGACGGTGATCTGTGATGTGGTCAGGGCATTGAATTGGGCGGTGCTTACCGCGGCGATATCGGAAGTTTCAAGCGCTTTCAGCTGGTCTGCGCTGAGAACGGCAAAATCTGCCGTGTCAAAGGCATTGATCTGGTCGGTACTCATTGCCGCGATGTCGGCTGTGGTCAATGACTTGGTTTGCGCGGTAGTCAGTGCGGCAACCTGGTCGGTGCCAAGAGCTGCAGCCTGTGAGGTGGTCAGGCCGGCAATGGCGCTCGGGGTCAGCGCAGCAATCTGTGCCGTGGTCATGGCTGTTATATCGGTATCCAGAGCCTTGATCTGGGTTGCGGAAAAAGCGGCGACATCGGCAATTTCCATGGCGACCACCTGATCGCTGGTTAGAGCCGCGACCTGAGCCGTGGTAAGGACCGGAACCTGAGTTGGGGATATGGTATTTAGTTCATCGGTAGTAAGCGCCGCGATAGCTGTCGTCGTTAGAGCTGCAATTGCAGCGTTATCTTTACCTACAAATGTAAATGCCATGATAAGACCTCCATGTGTTCTTTTTGGCTGTTAGCTGTCGAAGTGACTATCCGAAATTTTAGTGGGATTTCTTTTTATGCTGGGCAAAAGCTTTAAAATCAATACATTTACTCATTGCATCGGTTGTGCTGTTTGAAAAAAAACAGAAACCTTGTTACGTCTTATCGGACAACTTTCCAGACTCTTTAAAACTAAATTAGAATTATGATTATATTTTTTGGAACCCAAATGTTCCTGGACTGGTAATTTTCCATAATGATCTGATGCATTCATGAAATATCTTCCCTGTATCCTGTAAATGGCAGAATCAGGTTTACATTTTTACGGATACTGATAATAATACGAAAGTTTTTAATAGTTTGTTAAAGGGATCTGATACTGCATGAACAAGTTGTTTTTCATTCGACATTACTTTCTTCCCACCGCATTCTTCAGTCTCGTCATAAATCTGCTTCAGATCGCGCCGATGTTCTATATGATGCAACTCTACAGCAGAGTGATCGTGACTCGAAGCGAAGAGGCCTTCTGGCTGTTAAGCATTTTATTGCTAGTGGCGCTTCTGGTCATGGGGGCGCTGGAAATAGTAAAAGCCCGGATTCTCGTTTCAGCAAATAACGCAATTGACGCAATAATCGCGCCAGACCTCCTGAAAAAAATGGTGGAAGGTGCTACGTCGCCGGAACAAAACCCGTACCATTATGCATTGAAGGATTTGCACACTGTAAGAACCTTTCTGACCGGTCATGGCATCATCCAAGTCATGGAAGCGCTATGGCTGCCGTTTTATCTGCTGATAATGTATCTGATGCATCCGTTGATGGTATTTGTTCTGGCGATCGGCATTTTACTTATGGGATGCGTGACAGTTGTCAATGAATATCTTACCAGTCCGGCATTGGCTGAAGCGAATACGGCCAGCAGAAACACATCACGTTTTGTTGATTCTGCAATGCAGAATGCCGAAGTAGTGAATGCCATGGGTATGCTGCCAAGCCTGACCCGTCGTTGGGCATCGCTAAATGACCGAGTTATGGCGCTCCAAACCCGGGCCAGCAACAGGGCCGGCACGATTTCAGGTTCCACAAAGTTCTTGCGTATTCTTATAGGCGCAATGGGGTCGGGCGTCGGTACATATATTGTGCTGAAGAATCAGACCTTTTCTCCCGGTTTGATGATGGCCGGCGGGATAATGTTCGCCAAGGCTCTTGGTCCCATTGAATATATTATTACCGGCTGGAAGAATATAACTGATGCACGCTCTGCTTATTTCCGCCTTGACAAATTTTTCAAACAAATCAACGACAACCCTCCGGTTATCATGGAGCTTCCTCCGCCCACCGGCCAAATCAGCCTTGAGCATGTCACTTTCGGAATCAGGTCAAATAACCGAATCATTCTCAAAGATATCTCCTTTTCGCTGGCGGCCGGAGAGGCCCTGGGCGTCGTTGGTCCAAGTGCTTCCGGCAAGTCGTCACTGGCACGGTTATTGGTAGGTGTTTGGAAGCCTCTTCAGGGCGTCATCCGGATGGACGGGGCGGATATTTCTAACTGGCCATCAGAAAAATTGGGTGGGTACATCGGTTACCTTCCTCAGGACATCGAACTGTTTGCTGGTACCATTGCTGAAAATATCGCTCGGCTCGACGAACCGGATTCGGAGCAGGTACTTGCCGCAGCCAAGCTGGCGGGTCTTAATGAGATCATACTGCAGATGCCCAATGGCTATGACACTCAGATAGGTGAAGGTGGGGCCGTACTATCGGGTGGTCAGCGTCAACGGATAGGATTTGCCCGCGCACTCTACGGTTCTCCCAGAATTCTGGTGCTCGATGAGCCTAATGCGAGCCTTGATACAGCCGGTGAAACGGCATTGGTCAATGCATTGCAACAAATTAAAGCTGCCGGCATTACAACTATTTTGATTACTCACAATCCAAATTACTTAAGTAATGTAACAAAACTGCTGATACTACAAAATGGAACTGTTGCCGCTTTCGGAGCCAAGGATTGGGTGTTGGCCCAGGCACAACAAGCCAAAAACCAGCAGGCTCAAGTGAGCACATGAATACTTCTACTGAAAATAAAAACACAACGGAAATTGTTGAGCAGGATCAAGCAAAGGTTGCCGATATTGCTGTTCGACAGGCCACTGTTCCCGTCAAGCAGGAAGAAAAAACCTACTCCTCTCGTGAAATTGAGCGTCTTAGCCATGACGCGGGTTTCCGCAATCGCTCGTTATCTGCAATGCCGGCTACCCTTGTTGGTTTGGGAATTCTGGCCCTGTTTGCAGGCGCCCTAGTATTCTGGGTGTTTTATGTACCTGTCGATGCTGCCATTACCGCACCGGCTGAAGTCATGTTTAAGGGTAAACGTCAGATTGTTCAGCATCTTGAAGGAGGAATCGTGGAAAAGATTCTTGTCAGGGATGGTGACATGGTTCAGGCTGGACAGCCATTGATCGTGTTGGAAAACAAGCAGATCAAGCCGATTGTCCGTATGGTTCAGGAACAGAATGTTGCCGAAAGGGCCGCAATTGCCCGCCTGGAGGCTGAGAGCAGGGGGCTGACATCATTGGAAGGGAAAAACAGCAGTAGTTATGCTCAAACTGAAAGCCGTCTGTTCAAAGCCCGCCAGGAGTCATACCAGAGCCAGGTGGAACTTATGCGAATCCAGATTGCGCAAATAAAGGAATCTCTCAAGGGCGCCCAGGAGCGACTGGTCCTGAAATCCCAGGAGATAGCAGCTCTCAAGGGGCAGCTTGATGCAAACCAGGAACTTCTCAAAGACGGGTATGTTACCAGAACAATAGTTCTTGATCTGCAACGGGTACTTTCGGAAAAAGCCGGCGAACGTGAATCCATAAGCGCATCTATCGCCAGCGAAAAGCAGCGGATAGCAGAATATGAACAGCGCATACTCGCTTTAAGAGCTGATCGCGTACAAGGAGCTGTCAACGAATTGAAGCAATCAGCCTTGCGCCGCATTGATCAGGAGGAGCGTATCCGCCCACTGCAAGATACTTTGGAACGCCAGATCATAAGGGCTCCGGTGACCGGTAGAGTGGTCGGTCTGAAAGTGACTACCGTTGGTGGTGTTGTCATGCCCAGAGACGCACTCATGGAAATAGCTCCTGAGGGAGAAACCCTGGTTCTTGAGGCAAAAATAGATATGAAGGATATAAACGAGGTCAAGGTAGGTCAGAAAGCGGACGTGATGATATCTGCATTCGACAGTCGCAAAACGCAGGCATTGCGTGCCAGTGTGACTTATATATCTGATGATAGAATTGCACCCAGCACCAGTCAAGGACAGCCGTACTATGCCGCCCAACTTGATTTCGACAAGGACTCCCTGAAAAATCTGGGTGGAAACAAATTGATGCCGGGAATGTCGGCTAACGTTTCTATCTCTATTGCTCCCAGAACAGCCCTCGACTATATGATCGAACCAATCAAGCAAAGTGCGCGGAAAGCACTGCAGATAAAGTGATGATGAGATTATTCCGACACACACTTTCGTTTTTGTTGCTAATAGCACTGGTAATGCCGGTTCATACCGAAATCAGGCCGCTTTGCGCTGAAACCATGATTCGCATTATCGGTGATAAGACTCCACAAGCTCCTGATAGCCCCAGCAACCGGAATTTGTCGGAATCTCCGGCATCTTCAGACAACCGAGGCACAACCATCAGGATAATGGGTGACAAACAAGGCCAATCCATGGCAGTTACGGGCGGGCGGCAATCGCCTTCGGAGCGGAACGAATCGGCTTCTCCGGCCAGAGAGCTTCGCATAATCGGAGACAAAAGTGAAGCTGTTCGCAATAGCGAACCTGCACAGCCGCCAGTATCTGGTATTGCTGCAAAGAAACCTGAAAACGAGACTGCAAGAGCGTCTGAAAATATTGCCGAAACTGTCGAGAAACAGGCCCGGCAGCAGGCGGCGCAAAAGGCGGAGGAAGAGCGCAAGGCAGCTGAAAAGGCCGAACAGGAGCGCCAGGCAGCTGAAAAGGCCGAACAGGAGCGCCAGGCAAAATCGAGGATAGATGAAGAGCGCAAGGCATCAGAAGAGGCTGAACAGGAATATCAGGCCAGGTTAAGGACGGTGCGGGAGAAGGCTGAAGCAGAGGCGGCGCGACAGGCGGCCCTTTTGCAGGAGCAGAAACTGCTTGCGGCACGTAAGGCAGAGGAGGAGCGTAAGGCGGCTGAAATTGCCGAGCTGGAGCATCGGGCCAGAATAAAGGCTGCGAGAGAGAAGGCTGAGGCGGAGGAGGCACGTCAGATTTCATTATTGCTTGAGCAGAAACTACTTGCGGCACGCAGGGCTGAGGAATTGCGCAAAGCCGCTGAAAAAGCGGAGCAGGATCGTATTGAAGCATTGAAAGCTGATGAAGAACGCCTGACTGCTGCCAGAAAGGCCTTAGCCAAAAAACTTATGCTGGAAACGGATACTCTAGTCCAAAAAACGGAAGTAACCGGCACTGCAACGGCTCTCCCTTCAACAACAAATGACGGCTCCGCAACAAATATAGATAGGGAAAACGGAGCCGATAATAGAGCTGCACCGTTGCCGGTTTCGATCTGGGATCTTTATCTGTCGGCAAAATCAAATGACCCGGCTCTGGGTCGTACCGAGGCCAGAGTCACAGGCAGCAAGGCTGATTCAGATCTGCTGTTTTCCGGTTTGATGCCACATCTTGACTCAAGTGCCGGTATAAAACAGATTTCCCAAGCCTTGTCGAACTACAATACCGCATCAAATACAAACAGTGATTATAGTTCTTTGAATTACAATGTTACCGCCCGCCTTACTTTGTTGCACGTTCCTACACTGTATTCACTTTCAGCCGCTGCTGCTGCGCTTAAAGTTGAGCAAGCCGGCGTTGCGGCAGCTCGGCAGAACCTTATCGTAAAATTGACGGACGCCTATTTCAATCTTCTGAGAGCACAGACAGACAAGCAGATTGCAATTGGAGAGATCAATCGCCTCAAACAGGTGCTTGACCAATCTCAGGCTTTTCTCAAAGCTGGAACCGGAGATGTAATAGCGGTATACGAAGCACAGTCCCGGCTGGATGGGGCCAATGCCGACCTGACCAAGAGTGAAAGCAATCTCCGGCTGGCAGAACAAAAACTGTCAAGCTTAACTGGAAAGCAGGTGAATTCGGTTGTCAATTATCTGCCCCAGATACCGACAGGGCCGGATCCTGACGATCTTGACTGGTGGGTGGCAACCATGGAAAAGGAGCAACCTCTGATTCGACAGGCGCGAGAGGGGCTCAAGCAGACTTCGGAACAACGCAAAGCGACAAAGGCCGAGTATCTACCGATTTTGCAGGCTTCAGGTGGATACGATGTCAACAGGGGAACGGCCGATCAGCCTTCTGCAGAGGTGCGACAATGGTTCATCGGCGCTTCCATTTCGCTACCGCTGTATTCAGGGGGAGAAACTTCCGCCAAAGTTCGACGTGCGGTCGCAACCGAGGAAGAGCGTCAGCATATGTTTGACGAAACCATGGATCAACAGCGTGAGAGTGTTAAGCAGGCTTTCTTCAATCTTCGCTATAACATAAGTCTGATCAAGGCACTGGACCAGAAAAAAACTTCTGCTGAAATTCAGCTGGCAGCGGTGAAAAAAGGACGTAAGATCGGCACTCGCAATGCCATCGATGTTCTTAATGCCGAACAGTCTTATTCCATTGCTCTGCGTGACCACAGGTATGCATTGTATGAAAATATTACCAGGGTTATTCAGCTCAAATCAGCCGCAGGAATTCTGTCTGAAACTGATATTTCTGGACTTTCACTGATTGAATCTCCGGCTCTGGACAACGGGCTTGGCATGCTGATTTCCAGGGTGTCCGCCAAATAGGCTTCCGTGTATTTTAGCTTTCAACTGATCGGGATACGCCATGAAACTCACGCATATGTTCCTGGTTATTGTTACGGCCCTATGGCCTGCAATTGCAACACTCAAAACAGCCGGAGCTGAATCTGGGAAAGCCGAACAAGCCATAACAAGAGTTTCTGTAAATCCGACAGCCCCTCCCTCGATTGCTAAGCCCGCATCACCAGAAACAATGCCATCGATATCAAACAATGGTCCCTCGATATATGCTTTTGTTGAGCGGATCACTGGCATGGAGTTTTTACCGGTTCCCGGCGGTTGTTTCCAGATGGGAGACAACTCCGGCGATACCGATGAGGCACCTGTTCACCAGGTGTGTCTGGAAGATTTTTTTATTGGTAAATTCGAGGTGACTCAGGATCAGTGGTTGCAGATTATGGAGATGCACCCTTCCTTCTTCAGTTCTTGCGGCAGCAACTGCCCGGTGGAAAATGTCAGTTGGTACGATGTGCAGAAATACATACTCAAATTGAATAGCCGGAGTATCCGAAAATATCGACTGTTAACGGAGGCTGAATGGGAATACGCGTGCCGGAGTGGCGGAAAGGAAGAGCGTTATTGTGGGGGCAGTGATCCGGATTCTTCGGCATGGTACGATAAAAATTCTGCCAGCAAGCCCCATCCGGTAGGAGAGAAAAAACCTAACGGACTCGGCATTTACGACATGAGCGGAAATGTCTGGGAGTGGGTGGAGGATATATACCAAAAAGATTATTACTCCACAACGCCGCTACACAGTCCCAAAGGACCTCTTGCAGGTACTAAACGAGTTATCAGGGGTGGCAGCTGGTACAACGACCAAAAGAATGTAAGGGCATCAATTCGTAGCAGTGATGAACCGGGGTACAACAGCATAAACATCGGCTTCAGACTTGCTTGTTGCGTGAATTGAACGAAACAGAGTTGTTTTTAACTGTTACTTGACTATATAGCTAACGCTGCCACCTGTGCAATTGTAATCAACTTCTCGCGTGACCATCCGTGATATTTTTCCCGTCACAACATTTATCTTACGTACAAAAATTAATATCTTATTGTTTAGATAGCTGTATGTTCCTACAATCGCCTCGGTCTGATCATATTCATCTTTTTTAATCTCTGAAACCTTTCTTGAAAGCACCACAAGACCCTTTTCGTTCAAATTGAAAAATTTGGCAAACTCAACCTGCGTAATTTTTGTGCTGCATACAGAACTGAGGCTGCCGCGCATCAACTCTCCCATCAACAGGCCCTGTGATGCCGGGGTAAAGGATTGGATATCAACAAAGTCTGTAATCAGAACAGAATAATTATTTTTATCATTTGAGGCGGAACACTTGAGTGGTGCTGCGGACCCGGCAATGGCTACGGCAGAGATTTCATTAATGCATGGTTCGGCGCAAAGTTCACGGGCGATGTCATTGAATAAAGGTTTCAGGTCTGTTGATTCCAGAAGCTGGTTAAATGTCTTGCCGCTGCAAGTGCCATGACGCATAGCCATGTTTTGTGGCGCACATGCAGTAAGAAAAGCAGCCAAGATAACTGAAACAATTAAGGTAGGATTGGTTTTCATATTATTTGATCCCATCGCTGACTATCTTCATTGATTTTGTGTTGATCTCGTTAGAAAATGATGTGTCAGGAAGCCAGTTCGTCGGAATGTACGTTTGGGCTGAAGAAATCAGTATGCCGGTATTTATGTCAATAACACGGGCATTAACAGTGAGGTTGCCCTCTGCAACAGAATAAGTGCCGGTTACAATGCCGCTGATTTTGTATTCATCCTTCAGTTTGTTGATGTCTCTGCTCAGCGAGAACTCTCCGGCCGCATTCACATCTATTCCTTTCGTGAGTCTGGCTTCGAGTATCTGCCATTTGTGAACCTGTAGGCCATGCATCAGATTTTCAGAGATCAGGCGGCCAACGGCCGTTGTGTCACCAAGTTTGTCCAGATTGGTAAAACTTGTCACGATGTAAGTATTTGAAAGTTTGTTTGAGATAGCGTTGTTGTCAAGCTGATCGGCAAGGTTTTTCATGCGGTCGTTAAAATTCCCGACCGGTGGCAGGCTCATCTGGTTTTCTGACGTAACATTACTGACCTGTATGGGAGGAGAGGCACAACCATTGGCAAGACTCATCATGAGTACAGATGTTATGACCCCAAAAAATAGTCTCATCTTTTTCTCCTTTGGTACTGCAATCAAGGCATTTGTTACAAGCCGAGTACACTACTAATTACACCAATCCTGTTGATAGTACCACCTAATCATTAAGTCTGTAAAGTCCGCTTAAGAGATCCCCGCGGACAATTTTACGTTCAGATAGATGATTTAGGTAACCGTTGATCGGCAAGACCTGGTGGTGGCCATGACAAGCCGTTGTTTCTTGATGCTGGCTCTTAGTGAATCAGCCGCTAAGTTTTCTTATCTGTTATTATTATCTGGATGGTTTTGACGCTACAAATTAAACTGGCTGGAAGTTTAGTTGCTAGTTTGTTAGAATCGCCGTCGAAAGAGCATGTTAAAATGCCAATAACCCGGACATGGTTGAAAATATGTGCTTTATTGGAGGTTCCAACAAATGAATGACAATTCAACGGCACTCTGTACTGCCCCGTTGCTTGAGTTTGGCAGGGGAACTTATTGGGGGCCTAACACCCGTTTTGTAAAATATCTTTATGATGAGAAAATCATTGTTGGAAGCTTCTGTTCCATAGCTGACTACGTTGTGATTGCTTCAGGGGGCGAACATCGTACTGACCTGGTATCAACCTGGTCTTTTGATGAGATGCTTTATAAAAGAAAAAACAAGTCACGCACTTATAAATTTACCCAAAATACGGTCATCGGTCATGACGTCTGGATCGGTTACGGTGCTTATATCAATTCCGGTGTCCAGATTGGTTCAGGTGCCGTTATCGGTGCTCAATCGGTCGTTTTCAACGACATCCCACCATATGCTGTGGTTATGGGCAATCCGGCCAAGGTTGTGCGCTATCGTTTCAGTCAGAGAACAGTGGAGCGTATGTTGAAAATCGCCTGGTGGTTTTGGCCTCAGAATGAAATCGAGGATAACATGGACTGGTTTTATGGGCCGATAGACGAGTTCCTAGCCCGATTTGACCCGGAAGGAGAGTGAGTGTGTAATGGAAGAGCTTATAAATATTATAAGGACATCATTCGATATTGATTTTGAAATAGACCAGAATACCCCACTTATCAGCACTGGCTTGATTGATAGTCTCCGATTTGCCCAGTTTTTGCAACTACTTGAAAAAGAATATGGCAAAGCCATCAATACGCGCGATGTTGGTACTGATAATTTTGATACTCCAAGGCAAATCGAGAAATTTCTGAAAAGAATGGCATGAACGACATGGTTTCCGATGACAATCTTCTCGTCGCTTTCAAAGATGTAATTGCACGATATCCGGATTCCCCAGCTTTTACTTTCCTTGATGAAGATCTGAATGCCCGGGTCTATAGTTATCGACATTTGTGGGATGCATCGGCTGAGATTTCCGGGCGGCTTATAAAGCTTGGTTTAAAAGAAAAAACGCCTCTCGGTATTCTTCTGCAATCACAGGAAAATCAGGTCATACATTATCTGGCGGCACTGTCGGCCGGATTGGTCCCAGCAATACTCACTCCGCCAAACCGCAAACTCCGTAGAGACATATTCGAGGAAACTATCAAGTGCCTTGTGGAAAACTGCCGATTTTCCGCGATCATAACCGACACAGATGCGCTTGGAGTGGATGCAACACTGCTTGAGCCCGTGACGCTCAAGGTTTTACAACACTCACGTCACCAGGGCGATCAGGTTGTGGATACAGCGATATTGCAGTTTACCTCCGGGACCACCGGGGTCAAACGTGGTGTACAGATATCTCATCAGGCCATGCTTGCTTCCCTGAATGTATATGCAATCTCCCTTGGTCTTGACCGCTCTGACGTAATACTTAGCTGGCTACCGCTTTATCACGACATGGGTTTTATCGCCTGTCTCAACATGCCGCTGGCCTTTGGTGTCCACTGTGTCATGATTAATCCGCTGGACTGGGTTGCCAATCCGGGTTTGTTCCTGCAGTCAGCTTCGCGCTACCGGGCGACCTTGAGCTGGAATCCGAATTTCGCATATGCCTTCATGTCGGAGCGGGTAAGACCTGAACAACTTGAAGAACTTGATCTTTCCAGTTTCAGAGGGCTGGTAAATTGTGCGGAACCTGTGACTGTTGAGAGTCAGAGCCGATTCAAATCACGCTTTGAGCCATTCGGCCTGAAGCCAGATGTTTTCCGCGGATGTTATGCAATGGCTGAAACAACTTATGCACTGACCGATGGTTGCGAGAATGATCCGGGATATTTCGATTTTAAGGGGCCGCTGAAGTCCGATCTGGTCGTAAAGCTTCCTCAAATTTCGGTTGGCCGGGCCCTTCCGGGTGTTGAACTGGCAATTGTAGATGAAAACTCCAGGCCGCTGGAAGACGGCTGTATTGGCGAACTCTGGGTAAGATCCGGGCTGCTGTTTTCAGGCTATTACAATAATATCGAAGCTACAGTCGCCGCCATGCATCTGGGATGGTACAAAACCGGAGATATCGGATACCGTAACGGTGAGGAGTATTATGTATGCAGTCGCAAAAAAGACCTGCTGATACTGAACGGCGTGAATGTTTTTCCACAGGATGTGGAGGAGTTGGTGTCAGCGGTTGATGGTGTCATTGCCGGACGCGTGGCGGCGTTCTCTCAGTTCAGTGAACAGTATCAGAGTGAAATGCTGATTGTGCTCGCAGAGTCGGGAGTTGATGTATCTGAGCGCAGCACCGTGATTATTGCCATCCGTCAGGCGGTACTTGCGATGCTCCAGGTAGCTAATTTCCAGGTTCATTTATTGCCTCCAATGTGGCTTGTCAAAAGTTCCTCCGGCAAGATCGCACGGCAATCAAATAAAAACATGTGGTTGACTGAGCAGGCAGAAAAAAACGGGATGCAATAGCCGAAAGCTTTATCTGCTTGTGGCGGTATTACACGGCATGGCATATAATATTTACACTGTCCGCTAAACAAGAATGAAAATAAACCGATAGTATAGTTGTATACTGACGCTGGAGAAATGATATGGCTGACTTATTTAATTCCAACAACGATCCGCTGGCAGTGCTTGGCCAGGACTCGAGCGACCAACGCGCACAGCTGGCACAGTATTCTATTCTGAGGGCTGCAGCATATCTTCAGGATAATAAAAACGACGAGGCTCTTACCGCTTTCAAGAAAGCGCTTGCCTTTGATCCCCAAAACAAAACTGCACTGACTTATATCGGCAAGCTCAATCTTGCCAAGGGAAACAATTTTGAAGCGATAAAAACCTTCAAAAGAATGGTTCAGTCGGAGCCCAGCTCTGTCGATGCCCACATGAACCTGGCTAATGCATATTTACAGGACAAACAATACGCTGAATCCGAAAAAGAGTTCAAGGCGGCAGTCAGGCTTGATCCCACAAACCCTCTGCCGGACTACACGCTTGGTCTGCAGTATTCCAATACAAACCGACTGAACGAAGCTGAAAACCAGTTTAACAAGGTAAAGAAAATTTCCCCCAATGATGGTAATGTATTTTATGCTCTTGGTATGGTGTACAACAAACAGGGCAAATCTGAGGATGCGGCAAAAAGCCTCGAAAAGGCGCTTTCGTTGAAAAAGGACTTCCCCGCGGCTAATTACGAGCTGGGAATCGCTTACAATGCTCTCGGAAGAACGGAAGACGCCCAGAAACAACTTTCCATTCTTAAGAGCGCGGGCTCGTCCCAAGCATCAGATCTGCAGTATATTTTAGATAAACCGCAAATGCTCTATATGGATCAGGACAAAAATCGTAATTTTAATCAACTGCTTGGACCGGCAACGCCCCTGTGGATGCTTGATCCGACACTATTGACGCCCAGTGCAAGTACACAGATCTCAGTGTCTATCCAGTTTAATAACGAGATGGATATGGCATCGGTCATGAATCCCGCCAACTGGGAAATATCCAAAGCCAAGAATACGGAAGGCGGTTATTACATCTCTCAGGTAGGTGGACGCGAGGTCAACATCCCTCCAGCTCCGACCTTTGTCAGCTACGACCCTGATACTCGCCAGGCAAAAGTTTCCTTCACCGTCAAACAGAACTCTAACGCCAATGCCACCATTGATCCTTCACATCTGGTATTCAAATTCACCGGTACAGATGCCTTGGGTAGACAGATGGACTCCAGTGCGGATGAGATTGACGGCGCCGCTCTGAAGTCATTCTGATGTTTTCTGTTTAAATCACGACAACTTTTGGTTATACAGGTATCCCATTAAACATCACAGTGAGGATCTAATGCAACAATCAGCCCATCAGAATCTGATTCTTATTGAGGGAGCGGCAACATATGAGCGGATTCTGGCAGATATCCGCGAGGTGGAAATCGACGAGGGAGTCAGACATCTAAAGGATTTTCTCAAAATCTATCCGGATTTTGCCAAGGCGCATAACGATCTGGCTGTTATGTATTACAAGACCGGAAACACTCTCAAGGCGCTGGCACATTATGAAAAAGCCCACAAGCTGGATCCGCCCAACGTAACATATCGCAAAAATCTGGCTGACTTTTATTTTGTTGAGCTGGAGTGGACCGGCGATGCCATAAATACCTACCTTGACATTCTCAAAGACAATCCATTCGATACTGAAGCACTCAACTCTCTTGGAACCATCAGTCTGGAAATAGGCCGCAAGGAACAGGCACGACAGTATTTCACTCGGACTTTACAGCTGGATTCGACCAATCAATACGCACAACATGGACTGCAACAGCTTCCGGCGCCCGCGGTAGATTCCTCCGGAACCAGGCAGCTCGTCCAAACTACTTACCAGATAAACCGCGCCGCTGAGCCGGCTCCCTGCCCACCTGCCCCCCAACCATTTCAAAGCCTGTTCAATGTGACTCCACCTCCAAGTGCACGCTCAATAGATGAGTTGTACAGAAAAGCCATGGAGCTAGTACATGCAGACAAGTCAAACGATGCTGTCCAGGTTCTGGAAACGCTGATTGCCAGTGACTCCAATCACGCCCCGGCACATAATGATCTGGGAGTTCTATACCAGAGAGCGGGTGAGCTGGATAAATCCAGGCGGCATCATCAGGAAGCGGTTAGACTGCGACCTGACAGCCAGATTTTCCAGAAAAATCTGGCAGACCTCCTCTGTAGCGGATATGGAGCACTTGAAGAGTCCCTTGAAATTTACGTCAGGCTCTACTCCGAAAATCGCTACGATGTCGAGATCATCAAGGCGATTGCACATATCTGTATTGAAGCAGGCAAGCTGGATGATGCATGCTTTTTCCTGGAGCAGGCTCTTGCTTTAAAACCTTGGGACCAAGAGACTGCAGAAGCGCTGCGATCCTTGAAACGAGAATTATTTAGATGAAGGTTTCCATGCCAACCGGCCGGGCTCACGGCTGGGGAATTGCCGGAGAGTACCTGACCAGAGAAATTTCCAAGTTGCCGTTTCTGAATGGCGTTACTCTCCATTGCATCAGCGGTCATGACCTTCGTCCGATGAATCCGGCTGATTGGGACAGGATCAACATAGGTTATTGTTTCTTTGAAAATGACATTGAAACTCTGCGCCACACCCGCCGAGCTGCACGGGAATGGGATTTCATTGTCGCCGGTTCAACCTGGTGCGAGTACCAGTTGAGAATCGGCGGTGTTAACCGGACAGCCACGGTTCTTCAAGGCGTCGACCCCGCCAACTTTTTTCCGGTTCCATACCGTGAAAAGGATGGCCGCTTCATCGTGTTTTCGGGTGGCAAGTTTGAATATCGAAAAGGGCAGGATCTGGTCATCGCAGCGATGCGGGTGTTCATGCAACGTCATCTTGATGCCTACCTGGCCTGTTCCTGGATAAACCAGTGGCCCTTTTCTCTCGCAACAATGGCCCAGTCACGTTACATCAAATATCACCACTCAAGCGAAGAATGTGTATCCATCCTGCAGCGCACACTCCATGAAAACGGCATTCCTCCGGAACGGGTCTATCTTGCGCCTCTGATTGACAACAAACTGATCAGACAGATTTATCAGCAGACAGATATCGGTATTTTTCCCAACCGCTGTGAAGGTGGCAACAACATGGTCATGTGTGAATACATGGCATGTGGTCGTACCGTGATAGCAAGCAATGCGACTGGGCATGCCGATGTTATCACTGACCGGAATGCATTCCCATTGACCAGCTATACACCTGTAATCAGCTCGAATGCCGCCGGCAGCCCAAGTGGAGTCTGGCACGAGGCCGCGGTGGAAGAGCTCATCGAACTGCTGGAATTCGCCTATCATAACAGGAATGTATGTGTCCAAAAGGGTTCGGTTGCCGCCAATGATATGAAAACACTGGCATGGGACAAGGCCGCTCGTGAATTCCACGCTATCGCAGTCAGTCTTTCCGCAGGTGCAGCACAAACCTGAACTCATTGACATTGTTGCGGCTCGATACAGTTGATCTGCACAGGAGAACGCACTCATGGATATAACCTTTAAACAGCTTGCACGACTTGTCTCATTCATAGATAAACTTGAGATTGAAACCTACCCCGAAGCCCCTTCTTTCATTCATTCTGATATCACTGGTAAGGCTCTGGATATCCTTTTACCCAAATATCACATAACCCAGAATGATCGGATTCTGGATATTGGTTGTGGCCAGGGTCCTGCGCTGGATATATTTCGGGACAAAGGTTATCAGTCTGTTGTTGGAATTACTCTAAACGATGAGGATGTCCGTATATGCCGGGAAAAGGGTCATGACGTCCGTAAAATGGATCAGTCTTTTTTGGAATTCGCTGATGAATCCTTTGATCTGGTCTGGGCAAGACATGTCATCGAACACAGCATCTTTCCGTATTTTACGCTGACCGGGTTTGCAAGAGTACTTGCTACGGGAGGCAAACTCTATTTGGAAGTACCTGCTCCGGAAACATCTTGCCGTCATGAAACTAACCCAAATCACTACAGTGTACTCGGTCGCGGTGCCTGGATTTCGCTTCTTAATCGCTGTGGATTTGCGGTTTGCGATGAAGGCCAGTATTCCTTTCATACTCCCATGGGGCCAGATGAATACTGGGGGTTTTTCTGTTCTAAAACATCATAAATAAAAGCCTTATACCAAGGAATCAATTCAATGAACAATCTGAATGTCTGGTTGGCCTACGTTGCCTATCCGGTGACGACAGCCGCTTACTTCGAGCGTGCGCTCAGGCAATGTTGCCGTACTACAACCATTGGTCCTACATTGCCGCGCGAGCTGATCGAAAAGTGGCAGTTGCAAAACATGAAGCTGCCACTGAAAGATCATGACATTCCTACCGCCCCTAAGCCGGATATGCAACAAATTCTAGCAGACACTGCTCCTGCTGATCGCCCTGATCTATACCTGTGGGTAGAATCGGTCGGTGGCCATTATCCATTGCATTTAGAGGCAGTTACATGCCCGAAGGCCTGTTATCTGATAGACTCGCACCTTCATCTGGATGCCCATCTTGATTGGGCCAGACAGTTTGATGTTGTGTTCATTGCCCAAAGGGAATATCTGGATGATTTTCGCCGTCATGGTTCACGGGTTCACTGGCTCCCGCTTGGCTGTGACCCGGAGGTGCATTGCCAGACCGGAGATACCAAGAGTCATGCTGTTGGTTTCGTGGGTGGGGTCCAGTCTGGTTCTCGTCGTGAAAGACTTCTGTCAGAGTTGTCCAGCCAGATCCCGGTCTATTATGAACGCTGCTTTTGGGACGACATGGCCAGGCTCTTCAGCCAGTCGAAAATAGTTTTCAATGAAGCGGTCAGAAATGATCTGAACATGAGGGTCTTTGAGGTCCTGTCTACCGGTTCGCTGCTCCTGACCGACATGGCCAGGAAAAGCGGTCAGGATGAGCTCTTTGTTGATGGAGAAGACTATGCCGTTTACCGCGACAGCAACATTTGCGATGTAGCAAGATTCTATCTGGATAACGAAGAGCTGCGTGAGCAGATTGCCGCGCGAGGGCAGCGACTGGCTCACAACGCCCACACCTATGCTCATCGCATGGCTGATCTCTTGGAGGTTACGCTGAAAGGCAAACCGGATACTTTCTCGGCAGCTGAATTGCGTGAAAGGTCATTGATAGCGGTGCCGGCTGTAGATGCCGAAATTCCGGCAAGCACCTGTATAAGCAATTCAGGCAGGAGTTTCGTTATCCCGGTTCTGGATATGTCGCCGGCCAGTGAATATAACATCCTGACATTACTGCAGGACCTTGAAGAGATTGCCGGAGATGTCATCGTCATATTTAACGGCCAGGAAGTGGCTGAACGCTTGAAAGAGCATCCACGCATAACCCGCTACGCGGTCATGAAACAGAATGTCGGTGTTGCACGGGCCTGGAATCTTGGGCTGGAGGTTGCGGTAACCCCGGTAGTATTCATTCTTAACGCAGACCTGCATGTTGAAAGAGCAGCTATTGATGCTCTTGAACAGGCTCTCTTCACACTTCCGGAGGCAGCCTGTGTAGGCCCCCAGGGGAGTTTTGTGGAGTACACTCTGGCGAGGGACTACATTTACTTCGACAAGGGGACTTTTAATGATCCACTAGAGGTGGATGCGGTTTCCGGTTTCTTTTTTGCCGTAAAACTCCAGCACTTTAATGAGAAAATAATTCGATTCGAGAATGGTTTCACTCCATGTTATTTCGAAGAATGGGATCTTGGTTTGCAGATCAAGAAAGCCGGTCTAAAAAACTACATCGTTCCTGTAAACGACTATGATCATCATTGGAGCGGCACCATCAGAGCTCTCAGGCAAATTGAATTCTATGAAAAAGCCGAGACCGCCGGAGAAATTCTACTCAGGAACAGGCGCATGTTTCTTAATAAGTGGCGTGGCATTGCAGCCCGTGAAAACAACCGGGAACTAATGTTAAGCGGATTTTTCGCCTATGCGGAGAACCGAGCCCAGGAAATGTTGTCCGTGGGGCTTATTGAAGATGCCGGCAGGTGGCTGGTTGAGGCGTCACTGCGATGCCATGATGACACGAAGTTTGCCCGACTGCAGCGATTCATAGACATCCTGTCCAGCAAAAGTAGTGAGCATGTTCGGACGGTGGAAGGGATTGCAGTATGATGAACTACATGCTAGCCAAGTTGGAGACCCAGATGCAGCGTGCCGTTGATCTCCAGAAAGATGGAAATCTCCCGCTGGCGTTGAGTTTTTATGAGTTGATGTTTGAGATTCTTAACTTTTATGAGGCTCTTGGTTACAGGCAGGAGTCGGATAACATCCGGAGTTTGGCTCTTGCGTGCCAGCAAACGCCAGAAATGGTCCTCTATTGTCATGCTCAGATTCTGTTTCATCGCCGTAAGTATCAAAGTGCGGCCGATACTTTGGAAACAGCACTACTGTTGTCTCCTGATAATCCGCTTATGCTTTTGTTGCAGGCCAGGGCTCAGATTGCTCTAGATAATTATTCCGAAGCACATGCAATGGATTCTATGCTCCAGAAGTTTGATCCGGCTTCGGGAGGCGCACGCGACGCTTATTTCATGCTTAAGGCTGAGTTGGAGATGCCGGGTGAGGATTACTACACTTGGCTGCAAAATTTTCATAAATGGTTAAAGCCGGCCAGTTATGTGGAAATCGGTCTTGGTTATGGGCGGTCACTGGCTTTGGCCGGTCCTGACACAAAGGTAGTTGGGATCGATCCATATCAGGGCACCTGGGAAAAATTGAATTATGTCTGTCCGCATGGTCCGGCCACGCTCTTTCCACTTACCAGCGACGCTTTCTTTGAACAATATGACCTGCGAAAAGTCATTGGGTACGAGACTTTCGACCTTGGATTCATCGACGGCTTGCATCTCTTTGAGCAGGCATTGAAGGATTTTATCAATCTGGAGCGATATTCACGCCGGGATTCGGTGATCCTGATCCACGATTGCCTGCCGATTGCTCCGGTTGTGGCGGAAAGAGAACGGAGCACCGGTTTCTGGACCGGCGATGTCTGGCGGATCATCCCTTGCCTGAAGACATTCAGGCCGGACCTTAAAATCATGACGATCCCGACCAAACCATCCGGTTTGGGGGTGGTTACAAACCTTGATCATGCCTCTACCATATTAACCGAAAATTATGATGACATCGTCCGGTATTACCTTACTTTGAGTTGCCCGGAAAACTTTGACCGGCGATGCCTGGTCTGCAATGCAGGTCCGGCGGATGAGGGCTATGTCAAAGAACAGTTCTGCGGAAACCCGGACTGAAGCAGTGTTCAGAGGTACTGTTATATCTAACTATAACTTGCGTGGAACAATCGGGAAAAAATATGGACAATCGTCCTTACCGACATGATTATGACAGGCGACATGATATTTCATTGCAAACTGGTATGGAGTCTGCCTCTGCGTGTGGCGTTTTGCCGGGCTGCTCGACCAGCGTTGCCCAACTTATTGAACAGTCTGAAACGCAGGACTCGGCAAATCGGCTGAGTGATTCTGCACACTCACTCCGGTTGGCCCTGGCTCAGGAACCAAATAATCCGGAATGTCTGCTCAGGCTTTCATATGTTCTGATGCGAATGAAATGCCATGCCGAATCATTCCATCATGCCCGTCACTTACTTCGTATCGCCGACGACATCGCTTTCGGTTATTACCTGGCAGGTTACAATGCACGTGAAATCGGACGCTGGCAGCAATCTCGAAGCTATCTCCGGAAAGCGGTGGAACTCGATCCCTCCCATATCTATGCTCACGTGCTGAACTGCATGTCGTCATTTACAGTATGCATGGATGAAGCAGAAGCAGAAGCCCTGCTAAGAACTTATGCTGTTGAACTTGATCTGCTGATAAGCAGTGCGAGGCTTGAAACTGCCCAGCAGATAAGTAATGCCGTTGAAGGAGTCGGAGCAATGACTCCCTTTTTTCTCCCATACCTGGGTTATGATGTTACCACTCTGCAGGCAAAATACGGTACCTGGGTCTGTTCCGTCATGGCAGCAAAATATCCGCAATTTTCACAACCGATACCGAACCGATTATCAGGTGGCAGAATTAAAATCGGCATTGTGTCCAATTATTTCCATAACCATTCACACTGGAAGATCGCAATCAGCGGGTGGCTTGAGCAACTTGACCGGGGCCGGTTTTCTCTCCACTGCTTCTATACCGGTAACATTCGGGATAACATTACCGAATATGCCCGCTCTATAGCCGATACTTTTCTGCAAAGCGACAATATGGAAAAAGTTCTGGCGGGCATACTGGAGCAAAGCCCGGATGTCCTGATCCATTCCGGTATTGGCATGGATACCAATACCCTCAAATTGGCGGGTCTAAGATTGGCGCCAATTCAATGCACTTCCTGGGGGCATCCGCTGACAACCGGAATGCCGACAATCGACTACTTCATCAGCAGTGACCTTATGGAGCCGCCTGATGGCGAAAAGCATTACACAGAAAAACTTATCCGTTTGCCCAATCTTTCTATTTACTGCAAACCCGTGGAGCCGCTATTAAGGACGCCCGTTGAATTTGCCATACCAGGAAAGCAGCCTGGTGATGTAATCCTTTTATGCTGCCAGAATCTTCTGAAATACCTGCCCCGGTACGACCATGTATTCCCGGAAATAGCCTTGAAAGCACAAAATGCACGTTTTGTTTTTATCGAATGTCATGTTGCCGAACTCACCGCGAGGTTCAGGCTGAGGCTTGAGCAGGCTTTCCAGCGCAAGGGGTTGATAGCAACTGACCACATAACATTTGTACCTCCACTTAACGGCCCGGATTACGAAGCACTCAATTCAATATCTGACATCTTCCTTGACAGCATCGGATGGTCGGGTGGTAACACAACTCTTGAATCGTTGCCGTTTGATAAGCCGATTGTCACCCATCCGGGGATGTTCATGCGCAGCAGGCATACCTATGCAATTCTGAAACGGATCGGCATGGAAGATATGATCGCCTCGGATGTGGAAGAATATGTCTCGATTGCGGCACGGTTGGTAAATGACCGGGCGTGGCGGGTTGATGTTGCCAACAGGATTAGCTGCAACAAGCACAGGATCTATCGGGACCGGGAATGTATAAAAAGCCTGGAGAAGTTTTTTTTGAATGTATCGGGTAGGGGCACCAGTTAGGATTATGCCGCGGTCTAGAGATTGCATCTTAGCAACAGAAAGTCCGGAGTCCTGGTTCAATCATGGGGTCTCATGCATGGAAACCGGGGATTATCGGGGCGCGGAGAATTGTTTCCGACGAGTACGGTCTCTGGCCCCGGAGTCCCTTGAAGCATTGTTGAACCTTGGTTACGTCCTGGATAAGCAGGGGCGATATGATGATGCGCTCGATTGCTATGAAGACGTTCTGGCCATCTCTCCCGAAAACAGTAAAGCACGTTATAACCGTGCTATTCACAGATTAAGGGCTGGTGACCTGTCAGCCGGTTTTGCTGATTATGAGGCACGTTTTGCCGCCATAAAGAATGCCGACAATCGTCACTATACAATGCCGCGCTGGGATGGCTCGCCTTTGAACGGACGCAGCATACTGGTCTACTGTGAACAGGGACTTGGTGATGCGATCCAGTTCAGCCGTTACATACCAATTCTGGCAAGCCGTGGTGGCCGGGTATTACTCGAAGTTCAGCTGCCATTGCTGAATCTGTTCTCTACGCTTCCTGGTGTCGAGCAGATAGTCTTGAAAACCGATATCCCCCCGGCAGCAGATTGTTACATACCGCTGCTTAGCCTGCCGCATCTGTTCATGACAACGATTGATACGATCCCTGCAACCACCCCCTACCTATTGCAGGACAGCTCAAAAACGGAGGCTTGGGCTCAAACACTGGCTGCTGACAGGTCATACCGTGTCGGAATTGTTTGGAGCGGCAGTGCGTCCAACCCGATGGATCGGGAGCGATCATGCCCGCTCTCTGAGTTTGTCCCTCTGCTGACCACTCAGGACGCCAGCTATTACAACCTTCAAGTCGGACCTGCCAGTAGTGATCTGGGCTACTTACCTTACGATGCCCACCTTAAGGATTTGACAAAACAGTTAACTGATTTTTCTGATACAGCGGCATTGATTGCCAATCTGGATCTGGTCATTACCGTGGATACCGCCGTCGCCCACCTGGCGGGGGCACTTGGCAAACCTGTCTGGTTATTACTGGCAAATTGTCCTGACTGGCGCTGGATGATGGGGCGGGAAGATTCTCCCTGGTATCCGACTATGAGGCTTTTTCGGCAGCAGCACCCCGGTGACTGGAAGTCCGTGGTTGGAAAACTGGTTGGTGAGCTGCAAAAACAGCTGGCACTACAGTCGCACGAACCAGAAACATCCGATGAAATACTGGAAAATTCCTTCCGGGAGGCTCTGGGATCCATCGCAGTCAATGAGCTTGATGCCGCTGCCTCAGTGCTGGAAAGACTTGCCCGGCATCTCCCGCGGGATCCGGCTGTCTGGTTCAATCTTGGCCGGGTATATGCGATGAAAAATCAATTCAGCGAGGCCGAGCATTGTTATCGCCAGGCACTGCTGCTTGACTCCGATTCTCCTGCCATCTGGTTTGGTCTGGGTGATGTCTGTTTGAAACAGAAAAAGTATCCATGGGCGGAAGTCAATCTTCGTCGGGCGCATGAACTCAATCCGAAATCTGTTGATATTTTGCTGGATTTGGGTGCGGCATTGGTACAGCTTGATAACGTTCAGGAGGCCTTTGAATGCTGCCGAAAAATTATGGATATCAAGCCCGACTGTGCTGAAGCGATCTACAACATGGCCTATATTCAGCTCCGCATCGGAGACTATAAGTCCGGTTTTATCAATTTCGAAGCACGACTTCTAATGAAGAACCAGCTGGCAGATAATCGAGAATACATTCAACCCCGTTGGGACGGCTCTGCCCTGAATGGCAGGAGCATTCTTGTCTACGGAGAGCAGGGGATGGGTGATGTCATACAGTTCGCCCGTTACATTCCATTAATTGTGGAAAGAGGCGGCATTGTCACATTTGAGGTTGACCCGCCACTGCTGCCATTGTTTGAGCAATTTCCCGGTGTGGCAAAACTTGTACGAAAATCCGGAACTCCTCCATTGACAGACGTTTACATACAGTCGCTCAGCTTGCCGTACATCTTTGGCACCACTATTGAAACAGTACCTAACCGGATTCCCTACATTTTTCCGGATTCCCGTAAAGTTGAGCAATGGCGCCAGCGTTTGGCAGGCTATGAACCCGCCTTCAGGATTGGCCTGGTCTGGAGGGGTAATTCTAATAATCCGCTGGATCAGATACGCTCCTGCCCTCTTTCGGAATTTTCGCAGCTGGCTACCGTTGACGGAGTCCAGTTTTTCAGTCTGCAGGTCGGAGCAGGAAAAGATGAGGCTATAAATACCACGGGCGATCTCAAGCTGATCGACCACACCGATCAACTGCACGATTTTTCCGACACTGCAGCATTCATATCCAACCTTGACCTGATTGTCGGCGTCGATACGGCAGTAACCCATTTGGCCGGTGCTATGGGAAAGAAGGTCTGGTTAGTCCTGCCTCATGTTTATGACTGGCGCTGGCTTACCGGTCGGGATGATTCACCGTGGTATCCCTCATTACGAGTATTCTGGCAACATCGCCACGGTGATTGGACAAGTTCGGTAACAAGTGTAAAAAATGCTCTGGGTGAACGGCTTATCCGAAAAAACAACCCGACTGAGGATATCGAAGTTTGTTACGGACTAGGGGTGCGCCTTAAGGAAGATGGTGACCTGGTTGGCGCCGAAGGCTGCTTCAGGAAAGTTGTGGAGCAATATCCAGACTTGCCGGATCCGCAGCATAGTCTCGGAGTTGTTTTGCAGCTTCAAGGGCGGCTGCAAGAAGCGATAGGCCACTATAAGTGTGCCATATACCATGATCCCGGTTTTGTAAAGGCTCACTATAATCTTGCCAACGCTTATCTGAAACTGGGTTTATACAAGGAGGCGCTTGCAGCTGTGCATCAGGTCATCCGGCATGAGCCCGCACACGCGGATGCCCACTGGCTGCTTGGCATGCTTTTGCTGCAATCTGGCGATTTTAAGGACGGTTGGAGAGAGTATGAGTGGCGGTGGAAGGCTCAAGGCTTTACTTCCAGAATCCCGGAGCTGGGGCGGCCTCAGTGGGATGGGACTCCTCTGTCAGGCAAGACTCTCCTGATTCACATGGAGCAGGGGCGCGGCGACATGATTCAGTTTATTCGCTATGCGTCACTGGTCGCTGCTGCGGGGGGAACAGTTGTCGCTTGTGCGTTGCCGGAGCTGGTGTCCATATTAGCGACTGTTGAAGGGATCAGCCTGGTTGTGGATCGCAATGGAACGCTTCCGAATTTTGATCTGCATATACCGGTACAAAGCCTGCCGTATGTATTTGGAACAACCCTGGACTCTATACCCGCAAATATGCCCTATCTGCACCCAAGCTCTGAATCTGTTGCCGAATGGGCCCGGAGGCTGGACGGAGACCGACAAGGCTTCCGGATCGGCCTGGTGTGGGCAGGTAATGAACAGCCCAATGCCAACCGTTCCTGCCCACTGGAATATCTTACCCCTCTTTTGGGTTTGCCTGATACGGTCTTTTACTCTCTCCAAATTGGAAAACAAGGGAATTCCCACCTGATTCCCGCATGTCGCGACAGGATAATTGACCATACAGCAGCCATCAAGGATTTTTCTGATACGGCTGCCATGATGTCCAACCTTGACCTTGTTATCAGTATTGATACCGCTTCTGCTCACCTGGCCGGCGCGCTTGGCCAACCGGTCTGGACACTGCTCCCGTTTGTCGCGGATTGGCGCTGGTTGCTGACAAGGGATGACTCTCCATGGTATCCGTCAATGAAGCTGTTCCGTCAAGAAACTCCCGGCGATTGGGCCGCTGCTATTGACCGATTGCGGCATGAACTGTCAGCAATGCTTTCAAGAGTCAACTTAAAAAGAGTTTCCGGGGTAAGTCTGCTTAGATCTGGGCAAGCATCGGAAGCAGAAAAAGCGCTTGTCTCCGCAGTAGCTGAAAACCCTGCTGATGCCGAAGCCCTGTGCAACCTGGGTGTGGCTATCGATGCACAAGGCCGGCACGAAGAAGCAGCGCATTATTACCGCGAAGCTTTGTCTTGCAAACCGGATTTCATGCAGGCCGCGTTCAACCTGGGGAATGCCTGTCGAGCTATGGGAAAACTGGATAACGCAAGGTTCAGCTATGAACATGTCATTGAGTTGTCGCCAGACTTTGTGCCGGCCTATCTAAGTCTGGGCGAGATTGGGAAGGCATTGAAAGATTTCGAGGGTGCTCGCATCAATTATGAACGTGCTTTGCATGTTGACCCGAACTGTGTTGATGCAATCCAAGGTATTGCTGAAGTTCTTCAGGCAGAGGAACGTTATGAAGAGGCAATAAATGGTTACAAAATGGCTTTGGCTATAGAACCGAGCCGCATAAGTGTCTTGAATATGTTGGGGACTGCTTACCAGTCTCTGGAAATGCTTGAAGAGGCTGCAAAGTGTTATCGTCAGGCGCTGTCTCTGTTGCCGGACCGTCCGACTGTACTTAATAACCTCGGTGTTGTGCTGACATCTCAGGGACGTCTGATCGAGGCTGTTGAAGTGTTTCTGCATCTGGTAGATATCGAGCCGGAATATGCGGAAGGGCACTGGAATCTCTCGGTGGCCCTGCTCGCTTCGGGAGCTTACAAGGATGGCTGGCGTGAGTTTGAATGGCGGTTCAGGAAATCAAATCCAGTTCCTGAACGTCTTTTCAGCCAGCCACGCTGGGATGGAAGCGCGTTGAATGGCAAAACTATTTTGCTGCATGCCGAACAGGGCTTTGGCGATACGATACAGTTTGTCAGGTATGTCCCGCGGGTTGCAGAACTTGGTGGCAGGGTAGTGATTGAATGCCAGGTGGCCGCCCTGAGAGAACTGCTACTTTCGCTTGATGGTGTTGCCCAGGTAGTGGTCGCAGGAGAACCACTGCCTGATTTTGATTGCCATCTCCCCTTGATGTCGCTTCCCCTCGTATTCGGAACAACCCTGGAGACGATACCATCACAGGTGCCATATCTTGCAGCTTCTTCAGACAAAGTCAAAGAATGGCGGAACCGACTTGGAGTATCCAAAAAGATGCGTGTGGGGCTGGTCTGGTTTGCCAAACAGAGTCAGGTTCTGAATCGCAAACGCTCATGCCCGTTGAGAATGTTTGCACCTTTGTGGGCAGTACCTGATGTTGAATTTTATAGCTTTCAAATCGGAGTAGGTGTTGATCAACTCGATGAATTCAAGGCTGATTATGAACTTTTTGACCTCACGTCCCATATCAAAGACTTTTCCGACACAGCAGCCTTTATGGCCAACCTTGATCTGGTGATTACAATCGATACTGTCACCGCCCATTTGGCGGGTGCGTTACATGTCCGAACATGGGTCGTGCTTCCTAATGTTGCCGAGTGGCGCTGGCTAAGCAACCGCGGTGACTCACCATGGTATCCTGACATGCGGCTTTTTCGGCAGCCAACACAGGGCGATTGGTCGTCATTGATGAATAATGTTGCTTCCGAGTTACAGCTTTGTGCAGAGAATGTTCTTGGCAACAGGAATGTCAGGTCAGTTTGTTTCAGGCCCTGGGTTGGCCTAGTCTGGTCCGGCCGCCAGGACAATCCGATCAATTGCAAACGGAGCTGCCCTTTTTCTGCTTTGGCCCCGCTTTTTGAACTGAATGATATTACCTTTGTCAAGCTGCAGATGGATTCTGCCGATGGTTTAGGTCAAAATATGGTCGATGTCACCGATCAGATCCGGGACTTCGAAGACACAGCCGCATTGATGGCAAACCTAGATCTAATCATTTCAATCGATACTTCGGTTGCGCACCTTGCTGCTGCTTCCGGTCGTCCAACCTGGTTGCTCCTGCCCCATGTGGCCGATTGGCGTTGGTCTACAGAAAGCGTGAGCAGCCCTTGGTACCCGGAAGTAAAGCTGTTCCGGCAGCCGGACCATGGTGATTGGGACAGCGTCATTCGTGAAGTTGCTCATCGGCTGAAACAGTTTTCAAATAATACGTTGGATTGGAAATCGAGCGGGGGCTTGGACTTTTACGGCAGCTTCAGTTCCAAAGAACGGAAGCTGCTGGAATCTGTGTTGGAAAAAAATCATAAAAAACTGGCGCTAAATGTCGCTAGCCCAGACGATCGACTTGATGTTGGGACAGCACTGGCGCTACTCGGCAGACATAGCGAGGCTATTGAGTTATTCCGGCAAGTGCTGGCACTGGATCCTGCACATGTTGCCGGCCACTTGAATCTGGCTTATTCTCTGTTGGCTATGGGAGAGTATCCGGAAGGCTGGCACCACTTTGAATGGCGTCTTAAGCGCCTTCAGCCCGGACAAATTCCTCCCTGGCCAATGCTTGGGCGCAATGAACTTGGCAAACATGAGACTGGTACATCCCTGCTGGTACACTGTGAACAAGGTTTCGGCGACACAATTCAGTTTTCCCGTTTTTTGCCATTGCTGGCTGATGCAGGATACCGTGTGATCGTGAGTTGCCAGCCACCCATGGCAAGATTGGTGAGTACAATCAATGGTGTCAGTCGGGTTGTCTCGCATGGTGAAGCGCTTCCTGAATGTTGTCTGCAGGTACTGTTACTAAGTCTCCCCTGGCTGTTTTGTTCAACATTGGGCACATTGCCGATCAATATTCCGTATCTTTCTCCTCGGCAAAAAAATGTAGAATACTGGAAAGGTCTTCTCGAAGAGAAAATGTTGCATAACGAAAAAAAGAACTAAAGTTCTGTCCGTAAACGACGAAACGAGAACTAAGCGCAGAAAGCGCAATCGGTAGCAATGCCGATACAACCCAGAAAGGAGCACCACCATGGCAATTTCAGACATCTCTCTAACCGCAGGTATGCGTAACAACCTTCTTGCTCTTCAGAAAACATCACAGCAGTTGTCAGCTACTCAGGACCGGTTGAGCAGTGGCAAAAAAGTTAACTCCGCACTTGACAATCCGACCAACTTTTTTGCTGCGCAGGCTCATATGGAGCGCGCAAGTGACTTGAATGACCGCAAAGACAGTATGGCAGAGGGCGTTCAGATCATCAAGAATGCCGATAATGGTATAAAGGCCATTACGTCTCTGATTCAGGCTGCCAAAGGTCTTGCCAGTTCCGCACAGGCAACCAATGACACACTGTCCCAGTTGACCTATGAGAGCCAGTTCCTGCAAATCACCAGCCAGATCACTACGTTGGCCAGTGACTCCGGTTATCGCGGTACAAACCTGCTGACCGATGGAACACTTTCACTTGAATTTGCTCCCAAAGCTGGTGATGCCGTGCTTACAGTTGCCGGCTTTAAAGCTGACGCTGGTACTTTAGGTGTTTCCTCCACTGCAAACTGGGCAGCAGCAGGCGAACCAGCCAGCGCATTGTCCAACATGGATGGTGCCTTGACTACACTCCGCACCAAGTCTTCAACTCTGGCCAGTAACCTGTCGATTATCACTACCCGTCAGGAATTCACGGATAGCGTAATAAACACTCTGCAGCAGGGTGCCGATGGCCTGACCCTTGCCGACATGAACACTGAAGGTGCCAACATGCTGATGCTGCAGACCCGTCAGTCACTGGGCACCACAGCTCTGAGCCTCTCTTCGCAGGCAGCCCAGTCAGTTCTCCGTCTGTTCTAGAAATCTGGGGGTTCTGATTAGCACAAGTTTTGCTGAACTCGCGAGGGGGGCTTATGCCTCCCTCGCTTTGTTTCATGGAACCAGGAGGTGGATATGGACGCAACTAAAGTCAGCAGTGTCGTAATGGCCAGCAACGCTTACAAGCAGCCACTGCCGACGCAAATGCCTGCCAAAAGCCAGGATAAGGATGCTACGGTTCAGGTTTCAAACAACAATCAAGTCAAAACGGACTCTGTTCGGGTCAGTTCGACAGTTGCCATGAAAAATCTTGATACCGTGCGGGTCATCGAGCAGATGCACGCCAGCCTCAATCAAATGGCAAAAGGGGTGCGGGAAACCAACGAGTCATTAAACAAGGCCGTGGATCTGGTTGACTCGATGAAGAGCAGCATTCAGACAATTATCAAAAACTTTCCCCCTTTCCCGGTTGACAGCAAGGAGAGAAATGACAGGCTGATGGAGTACAATGCCTTGCGCAAGGAACTTATCAGTCTCATGGTACCTCCTCCTCCGCCACCGGTATATGAGAAGATCAAGCATATGTGGGAGTCGCTTTTCGAGGACCAGAACGGAAGCTTATTAAAGAATTCTGTCCCGCTGCTTGAAAATTCCAGCAGCGACGCCCAGTTGAAAGACGTATCCCAGACTCTTGATAAAACATCCGCGCAACTGGCGGACTTCAGCAGCAAGGTTACCCAGGCTCTGGTTCAGCCATGAAATCATGTCACTCAAAATAACGCTAAAGCCATACGAAAAAGTAATCATAGGCGGGGCCGTTATCAAGAACGGAGCATCCAGCAGTCATCTACTGATTGAGAATAATGTTCCGATTCTAAGGCAGTCGGATATATTGTCTGATCATGAAGCTACAACCCCGTGCCGACGTATCTATCTGGCCATCCAGCTTATGTACATTGATGAAAAACGCAGCGCCGAGATTCATCCGATTTACTGGGAGCTGGTTCGGGATTTGCTTGGTGCTGCGCCGAGCATGAAAGACTTGATTTCACAGATAAGTCAGGCTATCTTGAGCGACAGGTATTACCAAGCGTTGAAGCTGACTAAAAAACTCGTGGCCTATGAAGAGGAGCTCTTATCCAATGAATCAAAACTCCGTTAATGCTTACACATCCATGCAGAAGGAAGTGCTCAGTGGCAGGGAACTGGAAGCCTCGGTTTTGTCCCGTGCGGGAATCATGCTGAAACAGGTACAGGAAAACTGGGATGCGGCTGATCGTAACGAAAAGTTATCGGACGCGGTAAAGTTTAACCAGAAAGTGTGGAGTTTTTTTCAGGCTGAGCTTTCTGATCCGGAAAATCCGCTTCCAAAAAATCTTAGGGAAGATATACTGAATCTCAGCATCTTTGTTGATAAACGCTTGTTTGAAGTATTGGCCTTTCCGGAAAAAGAAAAGCTATCGATTGTGATTGATATTGATTTCAATATTGCCGCTGGTCTGAGAACGACTCCTGAACAATAACTTCCAAAGATAATTGCATAGTCGTCAGCTTCGGAAAATCCTTTGAATCGTTTCATTGGATTTTCTGTTTTTACAGACTGAGATCTTCGAGTGCTGCTGCAACTGTTTCGATTACTTTGCCCCACCCCATGCCTTGCTGTTCCTGCCGAAAAACCCGTATGGTAGGATACCATGGCGAGTCATTGCGGCGTAACAGCCAACGCCAGTCGGGCGCAAACGGTAGCAGCAGCCAGGTTGGTCTGCCAAGAGCCGCAGACAGGTGGGCTGTGGCAGTATCAATCGAGATTACCAGGTCCAGTTGGTCAATCAGGGCAGCTGTGTCAGAGAAATCATTAATATTGGCGGTCAGATCAATTAATTTCATGTTGTCCGGTGGGCATGCGCTTTGTTCCTCTCCTTCTCCGATCTGTAGCGAGAAAAAAGTGAAATTATCTAAAGCGCCAATCGGGGTAAAATCCGATAATCTGCAGGACCTTAACGGGTCCGGGTAGCTTTTGCCGGCCCACACTAATCCGATCCGACGTGTGTTACGATACCCCGACATGAGTGATACCCATTTTCTGCTGTATTCCGGGGGGGCATACAAATACGGAGTTATGGCCGGGATGTTATCAAGCGTGGTTTTGAAAATGTGAGGCAACGACAGAAGTGGAGCCTGATAGTCTGCCCCTGCCGGTGCTGCGCCGAAGGGGATAACCAGCTTCACTCCGGCGATCTCCTGAAAAAGTGAAACCAGCTGGGGATGGCATTCCAGCACGACCGTCCCACCCTGTTGTGATACAAGCGGAGCGTAGCGTACGAACTGGATCGCATCTCCAAACCCTTGCTCGGCGTGCAGCAGGATAGTGCTGCCACTTAGCGTGGCGCCATTCCACTGTTTAATATCCGTATGTCGCCTTGGCGATGTAAAGCCGCCTTTGAGCCAGCGCCATTCGTACTCCTGCCAACCTTCGGAATAGTTGCCTTGCAGAAGCAGGTTCAATGCAAGATTCCAGTGTGCCTCGCTAAAGTCCGGCTTGAGAGTCAGTGCCTCCCGGCAACTCGTCTCCGCTTCGATGATTTTACCGGTGGCCTGTTGTGCGGTTGCCACTGCTGTCAGCGGGACTGGAGATGAGGGTAGCAGGCGGGCAGCTGCTTCAAAACTTTCTGTTGCCTCCGCAAAGCGGCCGAGTGCCATGAGTGAGTTGCCCAGGTTGTTGTGGGCTTCCCCCATGTTCGGATCCAGTCGTAGAGCACTTCGGTAAGCACAAACGGCTTCATCGTATCGTTGAAGTTCATGCAGAGCGGACCCTGAATACAGAAGAACTGTCGGGTTCGGGGCTGCAAGTTTCTGAATTTGCAGAAAGTAACTCAGGGCTGCGGCCGGGTCTCCGTTTTTTAGTAATGAGCAACCCTTCGAAAACAGCTCCCGTGCCTGCTCTGCCGGTGCATCTGCGTTACATGACTGCAAGGTTGTAGCCTTTCCCTTCCAGATAGCTGACTATTTCCTTGATATGCTCATAGCCGCGCGTTTCCAGCTCGAGCGAAACGTCGGTCCTGCCGATAGCCAGGGTTTTTGAACGCCGGTCGTGGGTGATGTGAAAAATATTCGCACGAGTGCCTGCTATGTTTTCAGCCAGTGTAGCCAGTGCGCCGGGATGGTCATCCAGCTCAATTGTCAGCTTGAGGTAGCGCCCACCGGCAATAAGCCCGCGTTCGACGACCTGTGAGATGGTTTTCACATCGATGTTGCCGCCAGATAGCAGGCACACGGTCTTGCCCTCGATCTCAGGTATCCTGCGGTTTTGTATCGCGGCCAGTGTGACCGCCCCTGCTCCCTCAACCAGCATTTTTGTCTTTTCCAACAGAGAAACAATCGCCAGGGCGATTTCCTCCTCTTCAACCTGGACTATTTCATCAACAAGATCGCAGATTATCGGCACAGTTCGGGAACCGGGCAGCTTTACTGCAATGCCATCTGCCAAGGTGACGCTGACCGGCTTCTCTGTCGGATTTCGTGAGGCAAAAGATGCCGACATTGAAGCCGCCGCAACGGACTCTACGCCGATAATTCTTACGTGTGGCGCTTTATCACGGATCGCGGTGGCCATGCCGGCGATCAGGCCGCCACCACCAACCGGGATTATCAGGTTGCGAACATCCTGCAACTCTTCGAGAATTTCCAATGCAATGGTTCCCTGTCCCGCCATGACCAGCTCGTCATCAAAAGGGTGTACGAACAGAGCGCCGTTGTTTTTCTGGGCTTTCAGGGCAGCCGTGCAGGCTTCGTCGAAGTTGCGGCCGGTCAAAACCACCTCGGCGCCGTAATCGCGTGTGGCCTGAACTTTTTGAGGAGGGGTGATCTCTGGCATATAAACCGTTGCGGCAACCCCCAGCAGATCTGCCGAGAAGGCCACTCCCTGGGCATGATTGCCGGCAGAAGCCGTAATCACTCCATTGGCAAGTTTTTCACGGGGCTGGGAAGTCATGAAGTTGAGCGCTCCCCTGATTTTGAATGACCCCGTTCTCTGCAGGTTTTCACACTTGAAATATAGTGGTATTCCCAGTTGTTCGGTATAGTAGTGCGAATAGATCAACTCGCTGCGGCGAACCCGCTTTTTGAGTCGGTCATATGCATCGTAAATCAGGTCCGTCAGGGGCATATATTTAACTCCGTCTAAAGTGTGGACAGATAGTATCAGAGTGCGTTACATGGGTCAAACATACTTGGCAATCGTGCATTTTGCTGATAGAGTCTGTGAACTATTTCTCAGGAGGAACCATGGATCCCATTCACCATTCGCTTATTATTCTTGGAGCCGGCCCTGCCGGGTATACCGCCGCCATCTACGCCGCCAGGGGCAATCTTAACCCGGTCATTATAACCGGACTACAGCCGGGAGGGCAGCTTACCACTACAACGGAAGTGGACAACTGGCCCGGTGACCATGAAGGCGTTCAGGGCCCCGAACTTATGGAACGCATGCGTTTGCATGCCGAGCGCTTCAATACCCAGATGATCAACGATCACATCAAGCGGGCCGACTTGAAGCAGCGCCCTTTTTTGCTGGAAGGCGACTCGGCTATTTATACCTGTGATGCGTTGATCATTGCAACCGGGGCTTCAGCCAAATACTTGGGAATACCATCCGAGGATGCCTTCAAGGGAAAGGGTGTTTCGGCCTGCGCTACCTGCGACGGATTTTTTTACCGTGGCAAGGATGTGGCGGTGATAGGTGGCGGCAGTACCGCCGTTGAGGAGGCTCTCTATCTGTCTAATATTGCCAAACACGTGACTGTGGTTCATCGCCGTGAAGAATTTCGGGCCGAGAAAGTGCTTTCCGACAGGCTCATAGAAAAAACCAAGGGTGGTAATGTGACTATCGAGTGGAACTACGTTCTTGATGAGGTGTTGGGAGATGCCAGCGGTGTTACCGGCATGCGTATCAGGCATCGCAGCAGATCCACCAAGGAAGTAGCAGTGCATGGAGTTTTTATTGCAATCGGGCACTCGCCCAATACAACCATATTTGAAGGGCAGCTGGATATGGTTGACGGTTATATCAGGACAAAGTGCGGAGGACTTGAGGGCAACCTGACTGCCACCAGCATCAATGGAGTCTTTGCCGCCGGTGATGTACAGGATTTTACATATCGTCAGGCGATTACGTCTGCCGGAACGGGTTGTATGGCCGCCAAGGATGCAGAGCGTTATCTTGAAGCGCTGCGTGTGTAGGATTGTCATGTCAACGATTCCTGATGATCTTGACAAGCTGCTGGGTGATGTCAAAAAAACAATCGATGATAATCGTCTGTTCCTGAAAGCCTTTATGGATGATGCTGCTGATGGAGAGTGCGAGGTCATCGAGGACGCGGATAAAGATACAGAGGCATTTGAGGAGTTATAGCCTGAGAATTTAAATACAGTTAGAAGAAAAAAAGAGAAAGGCCCCGAAGTTTTCTTCGGGGCCTTTAACGTAGTTGCTGAAGTCGTTAATGATTTTTGCCGCCACCGGCGCTATGGCCGGCTGCCGCTTGACCATGATCAGGAGCGGAGTGACATTCGCTGCAGTTTGTTTTGTGCAGCTCATTGCCGATATCAACGGGATGGACAAAGTCTGTCACCTTTGCGCCGGCAGGGATGTTCTCCTGGGTCTGGCTCAGAACTTCGTGACACAATTTGCAGTCTTTGGAGATTACCCTGCCCGTGGCGGTTTTATGTTTTCCGTCATGGCAGCGGAAACAGCCCGGAGTGTAGAAATGTCCGATATGGTTTGGATAGGTGTTCCACTGGACCTTCATTTCCGGGAAGAAGTTACGTGAATAGATGTCCTTGACCTGTTCAACCGCCTGGGTGATCGCAGCACCCTTCTCCTGGGCAATTTTCGGGTAGTTCTTGGCATAATAAGCCGGAAGTTCTGCTGTTATGGCTGTAAAAGCCTCATGCTTGGTCTTGTATGTACGGCTGAGAAGCTCAACTGCCACTTTCTTTACATAAGGCAGCTTTCTGTCGATCTTGTTGGAAACAAAGTGAAGATCCATCTCCACATCCGGTGAGTGGTAGATGTGGGTTGGGCGGTTATGGCAGTCGGTGCAGTCCATCAGCCGTTTTTTAGCCTTTGCGATCTCGTCTTTGGTAAGCGGTTTTTCTGTGTCCATGTACTCGGTTAATTTGCCGTCATCACCTTTTACCGCAACATACGGAATGGTAAGGCGTTTTACATCGCCTGCAATAAAGGTCACTTCGCGGCCGATATGCCAGTGAATGCCCATAGCGTTAGGTGTTTTGGGAGAACCGCCGATCTTGATCAGCATGTTGGTTTCCCGCGGAGAGTTCTCTTCATTTGGAGCATAGTGATAAAATACCTTCTGGCGCCCAGCGTAAAATTTCTCCGGCCAGTGGCAATGCTCACAGGTGCCCCGAGCGGGACGCAGATGCTCGATCGGCGTGTGGATAGGTGTCGGCCAGGATTTGTTCAAAACTACCCACACCTGACGCAGACCGGAGATTTTGGCTTTGACATACCAGTCGGCGCCCGGGCCGACATGGCATTCCACGCATTTGACCTTGGCATGGGGAGAGTTCTGCCAGGCGGTATGCTCGGGTTCCATAACCGTATGGCAGAGTTCGCCGCAGAAAGTTGGCGATTCGGTGAATTCAAATCCCTTGATTGATGCAACCGAGACAACCACGAAAAAAACTACTGTCGCCAGGACAAAGAAAATAACCATGCGGCGGCGGGCAGGATCGTTAAGATCTAGGCGGGGAAATTGGGGTATCTCCTCTTCAAGCGTCAACATTCCTTCCAAAACCGCTTTGCGCCGTTGGTTGCGAACCCTCCAGGCTCCGATTGGAACCAGCAAAAGGCCGAAGATGAGCATGCCCGGGAAAATGAAGTAGGTCATGATTCCCAGGTAAGGATGTTCTATGCCGGTTATCAGCTCCATTGCCGTAAAGGCGATGATGAGCGCTGTGGCGGTTAGCGCCAGGATGATACCAACAAGGCTGATCAGGTTCCAGGCGTACCCGGCAGATTTACGAATGGCCATGCGTTTACAACTCCTCTTGATAAATATTAATAACCTGCTAAATCGATAATATAAGTGCTCGGAAGGCTGGGCATGCTACATTATGCCCGTATGGTCTGTCAAATACTTTTCAAGCGATTTGTCGCTAGCCTAGAAAACAAGTCAAGATTCGGTGAGAACTGTTGACAAAAGGTGGCTGACTGATAACATAAACGTTGTTCTAAAAAACAACGTATTGTAAGCAGTTTACAAACGGTGGTGGCTGATCTCATTAAGCAAGTGATTTGTCGGGGGTGTGAATATGAAAAACCATGTTTGGCGACCATTGCTTATCGTTCTGGTAGTGGTATGTGGCATTTTGATGACCAGGGCGCTGGTTGTTCCGGAGGACTTTGGAGTTTACGAGAGGGGTTACATGTATGGCTGGCATCGCAAGTCTAATGAGGCGGAGTGGAAGGCCATCCGGGTAAAATACAAAACTGCCAGGGTCTGTGCCGGATGCCACAAGGACAAACATGATGAACTAATAAAATCGGTGCATGCCGCGATCAGTTGCGAGAATTGCCATGGCCCCAATTATGACCATCCTGAGGATCCGCTCGGCATGAATATTGATCGCAGCAGGAAACTGTGCATACGTTGTCATTCGTATCTTCCCTATAAAGGAACTCTACGTGGGGGCATCCCGGGAATTGACCCGGAAAAACACTATCCTTCGGCGGAATGTGTGCTGTGCCACATCCCGCATAATCCGAAAGCGATGAACCAGAAGCGGGAGGCCAGGTCATGATGAATCGTCGAGATTTTTGCAAAAAGACAATGATTGTTGCCGGCGGTTTGGTTATCCCGCTTGCTGCACTGGAAGTTTTTAATCCGAAACGTCTGCTGGCGGAAAAAAGTGGTAGTGATGATAAGAGTAATGTCCGCTGGGTATTTCTGGTCGATATCCATAAGTGTGTCGGCTGTGGTTTCTGTGTAAAAGCCTGCAAAGTTGAGAACGAAGTTCCGTACGATGCCAATGTGACCCGAACCTGGGTGGAACGCTATGTTGTTACGAAGGATGGCCAGACGGCGATTGATTCACCCAGGGGGGCCAAGGATGGATTTACAACACAGAAGATTGATCAAGGTCATCTGGGAGACAAGGAAATTGACCCTGCATCAATAGCCAAGGCATTTTTTGTTCCTAAGCTTTGCAACCAATGCGACAATCCGGCCTGTGTCCAGGTTTGTCCGGTTGGAGCAACTTATCAGACCGGGGACGGAATAGTTCTGGTTGATCGTTCATGGTGTATCGGTTGTGGCTATTGTGTAATGGGATGTCCGTATGGTGTGCGATTTTTCCATCCGGTATATCATGTGGCTGAAAAGTGCAACTTCTGCTACCACAGAATAACCAAAGGCATGAAGCCGGCCTGTGTGGATGCCTGTCCGTTTGGAGCCCGCAAGATCGGCAACATCAGGGATCCTGAAGACCCGGTAAGCAGGATAATCACATCCGAGCAGGTCAATGTGTTGAAGGAAGAATTCGGTACCAAGCCGCAGGTGTTTTATCTTGGACTTTCAAGGGAGGTAAAATAGCCATGGTACACGGTGAGGCTTGGACCATAAAGGAATTGTTTGTCTATCCCAACGAATATATCTACTGGTCAATCCAGATCGTCATGTATCCATTCATGACCGGCCTGGTGGCTGGAGCATTCGTGCTGTCTTCCCTTTACCATGTGTTCGGAGTCAAACAGTTAAAGGAGATAGCGAGATTTTCACTGGTGTTCTCGCTGGCGCTGCTCCCGGTTGCCATGCTGCCTCTGCTGCTGCATCTGCAGCAACCGCAGCGTGGCATCTATGTGATGATGACCCCCCATTTTACTTCGGCCATTGCCGCGTTCGGTATTGTGTTTACGACCTATGGAATGATTGTCATTTCGGAGATATGGTTCGTTTACCGACGGTTTATTGTGGAAACGGTATTGGAGCTAAGATCGAAACAGCGCCGTGGCAATGTCGAGTCGGCCCAGTTTTTTCTATATTCGCTGCTTGCCATGGGGGCGATGGATCTCAGCCCGGAGGCCATTCACAAAGACGAGCGCGCCGTGGGTATTCTGGCCGGCATCGGTATACCTGTGGCTTGCTTTCTGCACGGTTATGCAGGTTTCATATTCGGCTCAGTCAAGGCTAATGCGCTCTGGATGACGCCACTGATGCCGGTCATCTTCATCTGCTCGGCAGTGGTGTCAGGGGTTGCGCTCTGTATCGTTACCTACATTATTGCCATGGAGATCCGTAAGCAGATTTCCGCATGGAAACGAAAAAATGATCCGCGGCTACCTTCCAACGAGGAGTTGAGAAGCGCTGAAATTCAAACAGTCACGTTGACATCCAAATATTTACTGATGTTTATGGTTCTGGCGATTACTCTTGAATTGCTGGACCTGATCTTCCGTAATTATACGGCTGTCAAATCCTGGGACATCCTGCGCAGTGTCATTTACGAAAAGGATTTTTTCAAAATCTTCGTTCTGCAGTATGGATTCGGAAACGTGTTGCCGTTCATCATCTTTCTGTTGCCGGGCTTGACTATCCGGAGGGCCTTGGTGGGTTCTCTGCTCGTTCTGATGGGGGTTTTCATGATGCGCTGGAATGTCGTTATCGGCGGACAGGCTTTTTCCGCGTCATTCTCCGGATTCATGGAGTATCGTCTGCCTATTTGGCCGAACAGCCTTGAAACACTCAAGGAGGGTTTGTTTGGCGCGCTTGCGGTAATCATTACGCCATTCGTGTTGTTCTTCCTGGTAACCAGGGTCTTGCCGGTTTTTGGAGTGAAAGATACGCACTGAACTATTTGTCATATGGTGCGGAAGTTGTAGCCAGTTTGGAACGTGAAGATATCACCAAGTGGTCAGGTGAGAGGAGAAGGTTTACTCTCGATACAAAACATTTGGGGGATGCCCCAAGGTTGTATCCCCTTTGTAATTTCGATTGGTAAATATGACAAGGACCGGTTTGCACAAAGAACGGTTGACGGGCTGAAACGGGAAGAACAAGTCAGGTAAACAACAACGGGGGGCTGATAGCCCCCCGTTGTTGTTTCAGGTGTCTGTGATGCTACTTGTTAGTGCCCGCCGCCGCTCAAAAAGGCGAGGATCATCAGCAGCAGCAGGCTGATTCCTGTGAAGAGGGCGCAGAATCCGAAGCCTTTTACCAGGAAGTCATAGATAACTCCGCTGGTGCGTTTGCAGGCAAACTTCTCTGTTATGCCCAGTTGTTCGTAGCGTTTCCACTGGTCACCACGCTCCTCAAGCATCTCTTCTTTTGCAATCTGGCCATTGAAGATGACAAAGTCCATCGGGAACTTTTCCGGGCGCCCGTGGGTGTTGAAGAAGTGAACCGAGAAGATGAATCCGGTTGCCAGCAATGCCTCGTCCGAATGGACAATCGTGGCCACGTTGAAAGCCCAGCCGGGTAAAAATAGTCCGAAAAACTCGGGGAACCAGAGCATCAGGCCAGAGCCGCCGATGGCGAACATACCCCAGAACACTGCGATGAAGTCGAATTTCTCCCAGTATGTCCAGCGTTCAAATGTCGGTTTTGGTCCCATGAAGAAGAACCACTTTACCATTGCGGTGACATCAAAAATATCGCGCAGGTTGAAGCAGAGTGAATCCGGCCCGAACAGGCGCTGAATCGGGTTGCCGGGTATGTCCTTCCTGATAAACAGGAAGTTGAAGCTCATCACCAGTGCAGAACCGAAGTAGACAAAAGTGATTGCCGCGCCTAAGCGGTGCAGAAGAGCGGCGTTAGCAGACCCACCATAGAATCTCATCATTTCGACGGCCCATGGCTGGGTGCTGAACTTGAGCGGCAGGCCTGTCAGTGACAGCAGCAGGAAGCTGGTGATAACCAGAATATGCAGGAAGATGTGTAGTCTGTTGAAACGACGGTACTGCTTGTGGGCATCAGGTATTACGTGGTGATGCGTGCCGGCGGCAAGCTTGGCCGCTTTTTCCCTGTTTTCAACAAAGCCGCGGAACATCCATAGCAAGGTGTGAATCCAGAATGCTGCAAATGTGGTGACCAGCAGGCCTGTCATTGCAACAAAGGTGTAGAACAGGATCGGATACTTGTGGCGATCAGTCATTTCACCATGGGAGTAAAACTTGGTGAACAGGACAGTAGCCTTGGAGTGGCACTGGGCGCAGGTTTTCACCAGGTTGGCCTTGTTGACGCTGGAAGCCGGGTCCGACATCGGTAATACAGAGTGGGCGGTGTGGCAATCCGAGCAGCCTGCAACCTTTTCCGGGAAGCCGAGGCGGTAGTTCTTTCCGTGATAGCTTTCCATATAGGACTTGACAGCTACGTTAAAGACCTTGTTTCTATCCATCATCTTCTGGTCGCTGTGACACTTCATGCAGACTTTGGTGTGGAACTCTCGCTCCAGATGCGAACCTTTAGCGCCAAGAGGTTTTATGTCGTGCAAGTTGTGGCAGTCGGTACAGGCCGCGGAGTCCATGTTGCCGGCTGCTACGGCCTTGCCGTGAACCGACTTCTGGTAAACTGATTCTTTGTCGTGGCACTGTACACATTTGGCCACTGCAATTCGCTTGTCGTTCTTCCAGTAGTTATGGGTGTGGATGTCTGTATGGCAATCAGCGCACATAACTCCCTTGGCTGCATGCACGCTGGCATAATGCTCGGCATTCTGCTTCTTGTGGCAGCGCTCACACTGTACTTTCTGGACTTTGATCTCTTTTTTCATGTGCTTGGCGAGATCAGTGATGTCAACATGACAGCTGGTGCAGGCATTTTTACCATGTACTGAAGCAGCAAAAGCCCTCATGGATATCTTGTCGCTGTGACAGCCTAGGCAAGTGGCTGGGTCAATGGCCATGCCCTGTTCTGCAGCTGCCGGTAAGACAGATGCAATCAACAGGAACAGTAAAGGGATGAGACGGTAGTGTCTGTGCAACATCAATGATTCCTCCATGCTAAGATATTCGATTACCAATTATATGATACTAATAGGCGTTGGTCGAAGTGTATATGAAAAGTATACAGTGGACATTTGTCTATACACTACGGTTATGACAAAATCAACGAATAAAACGAATAATGTAGGCGAAGTCATATGCCAAATAATGTATTACTTTCATATGATTAGTCTTGTTATTAATTAAGTTGAGTGTATACGCATAATATGTACGTGAAATCTGGTGTGTGTCATATTGTGTGAGTGTAAAGTAATATGCCGTTCTGGAAATGTTTGGCAAGATGGATTTCGATGTTAAGGTGTGATAGTTGCTGTTTTTATCAGATTGCTTGAAAACGGCTTGTCTGCTTGAGCGAGATCGTAAAAATGCGTTTGATTTACATGCCGTGTGTTAAGCCATAGTGATTGGAAGTATATCCGCCAATAGTAATATATTAATGGCAGTAATCTTGACTTTAGCAAAGTCATTTGCTAGCTTGATTAACCGTAAAATATGCAATCCGATATGACTCACAAGTACATTGGAGCACGGCAAATCATGCACAAAAAATTATTTATCCCCGGTCCCGTTGAGATTCATCCCGATATCCTGGCAGCCATGTCGTCACCAATGATTGGCCACCGCATGAAGGAATATGCGGAGCTTCACGGTCGTGTTACTTCCGGACTAAAAAAACTGCTTTTCACCGATGGCAGGGTGTTCCTGGCCACCTCCAGTGCCTTTGGTGTGATGGAGGGTGCTATCCGTAACCTCGTCGGAACTCGTTGTGCCAATTTTTGTAATGGCGCTTTCTCGGATAAATGGCATGATGTGACACTGCGTTGCGGTAAAAAGGCCGACGCCATCCGCTTCGATTGGGGCAAGCCGGTTACTCCGGAAGCTGTTGAGCTGGCGCTGTCAACCGGCAAATACGATAGCATGACCATGATCCATAACGAAACCTCAACCGGAGTCATGTCGCCTCTGGCGGAAATTGCCGAGGTAATGAAAAAATTTCCCGATGTAATGTTTATTGTGGATACGGTTTCTTCAATGAGCGCAGTCAGGGTGCCGGTTGATGAACTGGGGATCGACAGTTGCATTTTTGGGGTTCAAAAAGCTTTTGCATTGCCGCCTGGTCTGGCGGTTTTCACGGCCAGTGAAAAGGCTCTGCAGCGGGCAGCTCTCATGGAGGGGCGTGGGTATTATTTCGATTTTACGGAATTTGCCGCAAACGACGATAAGGACAACACTCCATCAACTCCATGCATTTCACTGATTTATGCCATGGACCGACAACTGGAACGAATCTTTGCGGAAGGCCTTGAGGCGCGCTGGGCGCGCCATGCCGACCTGGCCGATTATGTGCGGGGCTGGGTTACCAGTCGTGGTTTCGAGCTTTTTCCGGAATTGCGCTACTGTTCGCAAACCCTGACATGTAGCAGCAACAGTCGTGGCATTGATCTTGCCCTGCTAAAGAAAAAACTGGGCGATGCCGGCTTTGCATTTGACGACGGATATGGCAAAATCAAGGGCAAAACCTTTCGAATTGCCCATATGGGCGATATGACCAGGGGCGATCTCAATGAGCTCTTTAGCGAAATAGTTACTATCATGCCAGAGTTGGCATAACAATACAGCGGAAACTACACGGAGGTAGCGCAGATGAAATGCCCGAATTGCGGAGACAGAACTGCAGTTGACCTGGATACTCACTCCAGCGGATTTTCAGCCGAAGAATCACCTGTCAAGGAATGTGGGACATGCGGATTAGTCTGGAGGGTCAAGGTGGTGGCTGGAGAGCATGTGATTGATATCATCAAACCGGCTGAATTGAAAAAATAGAGGCGCGAAGCGCCTCTATTCATATTTCCCGATTACTCCTGCTCAAAAACATCTTTGCCTGCTCCGCAGAGAGGGCAGGTCCAGTCGTCCGGCAATGAACCGAAAGGTGTGCCGGGGGCAATGCCGTGGTCAGGATCTCCCGTTTCCGGGTCGTAGACGTACTGGCAGATAGTGCAGATCCAACGTTCCATGAGAATACTCCTTTTCTGTGTGGTGTGTTATTTCCAGCTGATGCACTGAACCGGGCAGCCATCGATCGCCTGCTGGATCTGCTGCTCGGAGTCGCCATCCGGACAGTAAACTTCTGATTTTCCGGAGTTGTTGAATCTGAATACTCCAGGACATGTTGATACGCATAGTCCGCAACTGATGCAGCTGTCCTGGTCTACAAATGGTTTTCTGTTCATGGTGATTAATCCTCCTGAGTTCATCAGGGAGGCATTTTAGCAGGTTAATTCAAGTTGTCAATCTGTAGGGGGAACCGGATATGATTTTTGAAGAGATAGTGGTTGGTCCACTATCCGTAAACTGCTTTGTTCTGGGATGTGAAGATACACGAGAAGGCATCGTGGTTGATCCTGGAGGAGATGTTGAGCTTATCGAACAGGCCGTCCGAAAGCATGGCCTGAACGTGCATGCCATAATTAACACACACGGTCATTTTGATCACGTGGGAGGTAATCGCGAGGCAGTAACGGCTTTCGGAGCCCGTCTCCTTATCCACCAGAGTGATGCGCCGATGCTGGGAAGAGTCTCCGAAGTGGCTCGCATGTATGGTATGCATGGAGAAAACTCGCCGGAGTCGGACGAGTTTCTGACCGATGGAATGGAGATCAGTTTCGGGAACTGCCGGTTGAAGGTTCTGCATACACCTGGCCATACTCAGGGGGGCTGCTGCCTGTACTTCGAGAAAGAAAATAAGATTATAACAGGTGATACACTCTTTGCCGATTCGATCGGCCGCACAGACCTGCCGGGTGGATCCCATGAACAGCTTTTGGAGTCGATTCGTACCAGGTTGTTTACTCTGCCGGATGATGTGGTCGCATTTCCAGGGCATGGACCGGATACCACTATTGGCCATGAGAAACGCTGTAACCCGTATTTCTGAGGTTTTTTGTGAATAACCTGAAGGATAAATGTGTAGTACTGGCCGTCAGCGGTGGTATTGCTGTCTACAAGGCGATCGAGCTGTTGCGGTTGTTGACCAAGGCTGGCGCGGACGTACACGTGATCATGACCCGCGCCGCCCAGGAATTCGTCACTCCCCTGACATTCCAGACGCTTTCTTCGAACCCGGTTCATACCGAGCTGTTCAACTTGATCGCCGAAAGGGAGATCGGCCACATCTCACTGGCTGATCGTGCCGATCTCTTCGTTGTTGCCCCGGCTACCGCCAACGTGATCGGAAAGATCGCCTGCGGCATTGCCGATGACATGCTCACTACCACCGTCATGGCCACCAAGGCTCCGGTTCTCATTGCTCCTGCAATGAACGTCAACATGTATACCAACCCGATATACCGTGAAAACGAAGCGCGGCTTGGCCGTCTGGGTTACCTGTTTGTCGATCCGGTCTGCGGATCTCTGGCCTGCGGCTGGGAAGGCCAAGGAAAACTGGCGGCGCCAGAGGTTATATTCGAGGCAGCTCTGGCGGCATTGTCAGACAAGGATCTGGCCGGTCGTACGATCATGGTCACGGCCGGTCCGACTCGTGAAGAGCTAGACCCGGTCCGCTACATCAGCAATCACTCTTCCGGGAAAATGGGGTATGCCTTGGCGCGCGCATCAGTCCGCCGCGGAGCGAGTGTTATATTGGTCAGCGGACCGACCTGTCTGCCAGCTCCATACGGAGTCGAGTCTGTTCTCGTGGTAAGTGCCCGTGAAATGCAGGCAGCGATCATGTCGCATGTAAGCCGCTGTGATGTTGTTATCAAGGCAGCGGCCGTGGCTGATTATCGTCCTGTAGAAAGAATGGCGACCAAGGTCAAGAAACAACATGACGACATAACCATCGAGCTTGTTAAAAACCCGGATATTCTGGCGGGATTGGGTGCCATGAATCAGCGGCCGTTTTTGGTCGGATTTGCCGCGGAGACTGATAACCTGGCTGAGTATGCTGCAAAAAAAATGAGAGAGAAGAATCTTGACATGATCGTGGCCAACGATGTCAGCCGGGCCGACGCTGGTTTCAATGCGGAGAACAACCGTGCGCTGTTGCTTTTCAGGGACGGCAGCAGCGAGGATTGCCCTTTGATGTCCAAGGATGCGCTGGCTGAAAGGATTCTAGACAGTATTGCAACCAAGTTGAGCGGTGATAGTTGTTGAGTTAAAGCTTGTTTTAACTTGACTTGACACGTTCGAAGTACTAGGTTTTCAACTTTATCACGCTTATGGAGGTAACATCCGTGGCCTTATTAACCGGCACCGGCCTGATTGTAAAAATTGTTCTGCTGATCCTGATCAGTTTTTCGGTGGTTTCGTGGGCTATCATCATGTTCAAACTGTTTCAGGTTCACCGGGCCAACAGCGAGTCAGTCCGGTTTATGGATTTTTTCTGGAAATCCAAGCGTTTTGATGCCATTGCATCGCAGGTGGACCGTTTTGCCAGCTCACCTTTAACCGTGCTGTTCAACGAGGGGTACGGCGAACTCAAAAAAGTTGTTGAAGGCGGAGGCGTCAGCGAAGGCAGTGCACTCAGTACCGATCTAGGCGGGGTCGAGAACGTGTCCCGCGCTCTGCGCCGCGCCACCAATTCTGAAATCACCCGTCTTGAAAAATACCTGACTTTTCTGGCCACCACCGGTTCAACCTCTCCTTTTATCGGGCTGTTCGGAACGGTCTGGGGCATTATGACCGCTTTTGAAGGGATCGGTCGGACCGGTTCCGCGTCGTTGGCCGTCGTCGCACCCGGTATCGCCGAGGCGCTGATCGCAACTGCCATCGGCCTGGTAGCCGCTATTCCCGCTGTCATGGCCTACAACCATTTCCAACATAAAATCAGGGTGTTGATTAAGGAAATGGACAATTTCTCCACAGAATTTTTGAATATCGTTCAGCGTAACATAGCGGGGAAATAGATCATGGCCATGGGAGGACAGAACGACAATCGCAGTTTGATGGCTGAAATCAACGTTACTCCGTTGGTTGATGTCATGTTGGTGCTTCTGGTGATCTTTATGGTAACCGCTCCGATGATGCAGCAGGGAGTGCAGGTCAATCTTCCCAAGGCCGATACCAAGGCCATGACGCCGGCAGAAGAGGCGGTTGTGGTCAGTGTGGACAAGTCAGGCAAGGTTTATATCAACAAGGATGAGGTGCCGATCGGTGACCTCAGGTCGAATCTTACAACCATGTTTGCCACGCGAGCCAAGAAAGAGGTCTTTCTCAAGGCTGACGCCGGTGTGCCATACGGCGAAGTTGTCCGGGCAATGGCAGATATCAAGGGTGCCGGTATCGAACGTCTCGGCATGGTGACGGAACCGGCAGCCAAATAATGAACTCTCGGCAGTCCAGAGCAGACACCGGCATGGGTGTCAGTTGCATCGTTTCCACCGTCATTCACTTGGCGGTTTTTTTATTGCTGGTGTGGTGGGGCAAATTGTTTCCGGTGAACATGGCTATCCAGGAGACGTATTACGTGGACGTGGTCAACCTGCCGGTGGCCGATCCTCGTGCCGGCAACCCGATGCAAAAGGGAAACGAGGCTGATATATCGCCACCTCCACCCGCTGCCCCGGCCAGAGAAATGAGTCTGCCCGAGAAGCCTAAACAGGGGGCGGCGCCAGCCAAGCCGGATGCCAAAACGGCCAAGAGTCCCGATGCAAATGCTGATGCCGCGCTGGCTGAGCGGATTGCTAAAATAGCGAGAAGTGCCGAAGCCCGCCGCGAGGAGGCCGTGATAGATCGGCTGCGCAGCAAGCTCAAATCGGCCGGCAGCGGCCGGTCCGGCATGCCGGCAGCCAGCGGCACGGAGCAGGGGAGTGATTATACCGCCTATATCCAGTCCCGCCTGAAAGACGCCTTTCGTAATACCATCAGCTATTCCAGCAAAAACCCGGAAATGATCGTGCGCCTGTTTATTGACTCGGGCGGTAAGCTGACCAGGCGTGTGTCCGAGCGCAGCAGTGGCGATCGTGCCTTTGAGTTGGCGGTGATGCGGGCCATTGATATGGCCAGCGAGAAGTTCCCCCCCCCTCCCGACAAAAAGCTGTTCGAAGGTGTGTTTGTTTTCAAGCCACAGGGGATTACACCCACTCGTGGAAAATGAGGTTTTCATGCGTTATCTTCTCTGTTTAATGTTGTTTCTGACCTTCCCGTCAATTATTGGAGCGCAATCGGGTTATATAGAGGTTACCGCCCCCGGCAACCGCCAGATGAAGCTGGCCGTTGACACACCGCATGCGCTGTCCGCATCATCCTCCGTCGAATCCGGCAGGGAAATATCCGAAGTTTTGCAATTTGACATGAACATGTCCGGAGTGGTCGCAGCAGAGAGCAGCGGACTGCTGCCGCTTTCCACCGGGATATCCGCGGCGGATACCGATTTTACTCCCTGGTTGAATGGCGGTTACGACCTGCTGGTGCGTAGTGAATACAGCATTAAGGGTGATGAACTGACGGTTGAGTTCCGTCTGTATGATGTGCCCAACCGGAAAATGATGACGGCAAGACGTTATCTGGGAAAAACAAAGGAACTGCGGCGTTTTGCCCACTCTTTTGCCGATGAAATGCTCCTGACGATCACCGGAGAAAAAGGATGCTTCACATCCAGGATCGCTTTTGTGTCGGCCCAGTCAGGAAACAAGGAGATTTCGATCATGGATTGGGATGGGCATAACCTGCTCCCATTGACCAGAAACGGTTCCATTAATCTCAATCCGGACTTTGCTCCGAATGGCAGGGAAATAATATTTACCTCATACAAGCGTGGCAACCCGGATCTCTACCGGCGTGCGCTGTCCAGTACCGCTGAGGTGCCGCTTTCCAACCGCAGGGGACTTAATATAACCGGCAGCTGGTCTCCGGACGGAAGTAAAATCGCTCTGGCGCTCAGCAAGGATGGAGATGCTGAAATATACACGATCGGCAAGGACGGTGGCAATCCCGTCCGACTTACGGTAAGTTCCGCTCTGGAGGTGTATCCGGGGTGGTCGCCAGACGGCCGGCAGATTGCATTTGTATCCGATCGTCTCGGTAAGCCCCAGATATTTGTAATGGACGCGGGTGGAGGTAATGCCAGGCGTTTGACCACGTCCGGCGGTTATAATGTCAATCCACGCTGGTCCCCCAAGGGAGACAGGATCGCCTATACCCGATCTCAGGGCGGTTTTCAGATCTATACCATAAACCCGGACGGTAACGGAGACACCCAGTTGACCAGTGAAGGGAGCAACGAAAATCCTACCTGGTCACCGGATGGAAGATTTATCGCCTTCAGCTCAAAGCGGAGTGGTGGTGACGGAATTTACGTGATGCGGGCAGACGGCAGCGGGCAGACGAGGGTCAGCCAGTCTAAGGGCGGCTATTCCCAGCCGGTCTGGTCACCGCGCTGAAGTACTTGAATAAATGTGTTTTTTGTTATTATAGATTGCAAAACTAACGATGTTATGTATAATTCACCAGAATTTGATGATTTCAAGGCGTTGCGCCTCATTTGACAGCACAAGGAGAATCGTATGAGAAAAAACATGTTAGCTATGTTAACCGGGATCGCCTTGGCCGCACTGCTGGTCGGCGGTTGTGCAAACAAGGAAGTGGTAAAAGGCGAAGAAGGTATTGTGCCGAAGGCTGAACCGGCAAAGGCTGAGGCTGTCAAGCAGGAAGTAAAGCCAACGGAGCAGCCCAAACTGGTGGAGCAGTCCAAGCCGATGGAAGAGCCCATTGCTCCGGCGAAACAGGTTGAGCAGCAGGCTGCCAAGGCTTCCGTGGCTGAAGCGGCATTTGAAACGATCTATTTTGATTTCGATAAATCAGATCTGCGTAAGGATGCCCGTGACGTGCTTTCGAAAAACGCCGAGATCATGCTGAAATCACAAGCCGATGCGAAAATCCAGATCGAAGGCCACTGTGACGAGCGTGGTTCGGCTGAATACAACCTGGCCCTGGGCGAGCGTCGCGCAAAATCGTCACTTCAGTACCTTGTCACCCTCGGCGTAAAACCAGACCGGCTCTCCATCATCAGCTATGGTAAGGAAAAACCCGCAGTCCAGGGAAATGATGAAGCCGCATGGGCTAAAAACCGTCGCAGCGAGTTTGTTGTAGTTAAATAACTTCCCGAAACAACTGGAATTATGAAACGCCACGGCTCGATGCCCTGGCGTTTTTTTATGTCTTGACAACGCGCAACATAATATATATTGTTTTTCATATATTGACATCGGAGCTGGATATGAAAGCTGGTTATTTATTTGCGGCCCTGTTGCTGCTTCTGGTCGGGAAAGTAGAAGCGCAGACCCTCACAGTAAAAGATGCAATATCCCTGGCTCTTGAAAAAAACCATTTTATAAGGGCTGTCGGGCATGAGGTTACCGCCGCCCGGCAAATGAGCATTATTGCCAATTCCCGCTATTTTCCGGTGATCTCCCTGGAGGAAACGCTGGCTGCTTCCAACGCACCAACCCAGACTTTCATGATGAAGCTCGATCAGGCGCGCTTCAGTCAGGACGATTTCAAGATCAATAACCTGAATCATCCCTCCACATGGCAGGACTTCAAAACTACTTTGCAACTGCAGCAACCGCTATTTGTGCCGTCCCTGTCTCCGCTTGCCAGTATTGCGGCCAAGGAAGCTGAAAAGTCCGAACTGGGACTTGAATCGGCCCGTCAGGACACCGCGTTTCAGGTGTTCAGCCTCTATCTGGAGGCCCGGAAGTCGGAGGCTCAGCTCAAAGCCGCTGACAAAGCGGTGGCAGATGCCCTTGAAAATATGAGGCTCGCCACGGTCAGGACGGCTGCCGGTGTCGGGTTGCGATCGGATGAGTTGAGAGCCCGTACGCACCTGTCAATGGTTGAACAGCAGCTCATCACCGCCAGAAACAATCTGGTGCTGTCCAAGTTACGACTGGCGATAACCATCGGTTGGCCTGAGGATCAGAGCTTTGAGGTACCCACGGAGTCGGAAAATACATTTGCGATGTTATTGAGTGAAGATACCACCGGGCTTGCTCTTGAGACCCGGGCGGATTTGAAACAGTACCAAACGGAAATTGAAAAGTCCGAGGCTGCTGTGAAGCTGGCAAATAGCGAGTATCTGCCTTCTTTGGCAGCATTTGCTTCCTATCAGTTGAACTCCAAGGATGCGCCGTTCGGTATCGATAATGATGCCTGGATTGCTGGCGCCACCCTTAAATGGCAGCTTTTTGACGGATTTCGCCGTGGTGCGGAGCGCTCCAGGGCGGTTGCCGCCCGTTCGGCTGCACGGGAGATGTTTGATAACAAGGCTAATGAAGTGCGATATCAGTCGAAGGAAAGCCAGCTGAGGCGCGAGGAGGCGGGCAAGCGTCTTGAAGTTGCGCGGCACGCGCTGGTGGATGCCGAGGAAACGGTACGCCTGATAACTAAACGTTATGAGAACTCTTTGGCCACCATGCTGGAATTGCTGGATTCCCAGACGGTCCTCAATCAGGCCAGGGCCAACCTGGTGGAGATGGAAACCGGCCATGCCCTGGCTGGCGGACGCGTCTATTACAATTCCGGCACATTTCTGAAGGAGATGCTCAAATGATCAATCAAATGCCGCTTATGGCAATTCTGCTGGCAATTGCACTTGTTGGAGGCGGATGCGCAAGCAAGCATGAATCGGATAATAATCAAAAAAGCCCGGCGGTTTCAGTCAAGGGGATTACCCTGGAGACGATCCGGACTGTTGCCGTACCGGAGATGCTGGATGTGGTCGGTACGGTACGTGCCAGAACCAGTGCGGTTGTATCAGCACGTGTTCCCGGCGTTATCAGTGTGCTGAAGGTCCGTGAAGGGGATCGGGTGCGGAAGGGGCAGGTCCTGGCCCAACTGGATGCCATGGAAAATCAGGCTACTGCCGCGGCTGCCACCGCCGGTATCGACGAGGCCCGTCGTGCTCTTGAGGAAGCCCAGTCCAGAAAGAAGTTGGCCGATACCACCTTTGACCGTTTCAGCAAGCTATTTAGTGAGCAGGCCATCAGCCGACAGGAGTTTGACGTCAAGCAGACTGAACGGGAATTGGCAACCCATGGCGTATCCAGGGCCGAAGCCCGATTGAGACAGGCTCAGGAAGGATCCCTGGCGGCCGGAACCATGGCCGGCTATACCAGGATAATCGCGCCGATCTCAGGCATCATCACCAGCAAGCAGGCAGATCTTGGTGCTACGGTCTTCCCTGCCCAGCCACTGATGACCATCGAGGACGAGGGGAGCTACCAGCTGGAGTTGGCCATTCCGGAATCCATGGTTGCCAAAGTCAGGCCAGGAACCGTGACTCAGGTGCGCCTGGATGCTACCGACAGTGTTTTTACCACTAAAATAAGTGATATTGTCCCCTCCGCCGATCCGGTCAGTCGTACTTTCATGGCCAAGATTAATCTGGGCGGCAGGTTGCTGAAGTCCGGCATGTTCGGAAGAGGCTCCATCATGCTCGGAAGTTCCGTCAACGGTCTGGTGGTGGCAAAAAGCGCGGTTATTGAACGCGGCAATCTGGCTTCGGTCTGGATCATCGACAGCCAGAATATTGCCCGCATGCGTCTGGTAAAGCTTGGCAAGACAATTGGCAACAGGGTCGAGATTCTGTCCGGTCTGTCCGCCGGGGAGCGCGTCGTGGTTTCGGGCGCCGAGAAGATAAGCGAAGGGGCAAAGGTGGAGTAGACTATGCAAAATCTAGGTTTTGCCGGAAAAATCGCCAGAGCCTTCATTGACTCCAAGCTGACTCCGTTGATTGTAATAGCCTCGTTGCTTCTGGGCTTCTTTGCGATCAAGATGACCCCCCGCGAGGAAGAACCACAGATCAGCGTACCGATGGTGGACGTTTATCTGCCCATGCCCGGATCATCGCCACAGGAGGTTCAGGAACGGGTGGTCAAGCCGTTCGAGGCCAAGCTGTGGGAAATCAAGGGGGTCGAGTACCTCTACTCCATGAGTCGTCCCGGCATGGGCATCATCACGGTGCGCTTCCTGGTTGGCCAACCGATGGAGGAGTCGCTGGTCAAGCTTTACAACAAGGTAATGAGCAATCGCAATGTGCTTCCTCCCGGAGCAGGGGAGCCGCTGGTGTCGCCGAAAGCCATCGATGACGTTCCCATACTGGCGCTGACGCTCTGGTCGGAACGTTACGACCACGGCACCCTGCGTTTGCTTGCCATGGAACTCTGTGACCAGCTGAAGAAAAGCGAGAACAGCGCCGAAGCCAAAATCACCGGCGGCTTGGCCCGTCAGGTTCGCGTCATGTTGGATGCCCCCAGGCTGGCAGGTTACGGCCTGTCGCCGCTGCAGGTGGCAGGCGCATTGCAAAAGGGCAACTCCACGCTCTCCTCTGGCTCATTTGCGGTCGCAGACAGAGAGACCCTGGTGGAGTCGGTCGGATTCCTTGAAAACGCCGATGCGGTCAAGCAGCTGGTCGTGGGTGTCCATGGTGGCAAGCCGGTTTATCTGTCCGATGTTGCCCTGGTTCAGGATGGTGTTCAAGAACCGCAGGACTACGTCTTCATGGGGCTGGGAGCAAGTGCGTCCCATAAAAAACTGACCGGAAATTCGAAACAGGATTACGCCGCGGTAACAGTCTCGGTGGCCAAGAGGAAAGGGGCCAACGCCACCTGGGTGGCCGAGGACCTGGTAAAAAAAGTCGAGTCTCTCAAGGGGAAACTGATCCCCTCCGACGTTCAGGTAACAATAACCCGCAACTACGGCGAAACCGCCAAGGAGAAGAATAACGAACTGTTATTCCACATGTTCCTGGCGGCCATTTCGGTCACTATCCTGATTGCGATCTTCATGGGGTGGCGCGCCGGAGCCGTGGCAGCCATAGCCATTCCGGTCACACTGGCTTTGACCATGCTGATCTTTTACCTGATCGGCTACACCTTGAACCGCATCACACTGTTTGCCCTGATCTTCTCGATCGGAATACTGGTGGACGATGCCATCGTGGTGGTCGAGAACATCCACCGCTACTTTACTACCACCGTGATGAAACCGCTGGAGGCGGCCATCAAGGCGGTGGACGAAATCGGAAACCCGACCGTCCTGGCCACCTTTGCCGTGATTGCATCGATCCTGCCGATGGGGTTCGTCGGAGGCCTGATGGGGCCCTACATGCGCCCGATCCCGGTCGGCGCCAGCATGGCCATGCTTTTCTCGATGCTGATAGCATTTACCGTAACCCCATATTTTGCCTTCCGCTTCATGAAGGGAGAGTCGCATCACGATTCGGATGCACAACCGAAAGACTCCAAGCTTACGCTGTTCTACCGCAAATGGATGGGTAAACTTATACATCAGAAGCCCCTGCGTTACGGTTTCCTGACGGTGGTAGCTGTCCTGCTGCTTTTTTCCTGCTCGCTGATCTACTTCAAGGCGGTGACGGTCAAGATGCTGCCGTTCGACAACAAGAACGAGTTGCAGGTAATCATTGACGCTCCGGACGGCACTTCACTTGAGCATACCGCCCGGATTACGCGCGAAATGGGGGACGCCCTGCGCAACGTGCCGGAGGTGACCGACTTCCAGATGTATGTCGGCGCCAGCGCCCCCTTCAACTTCAACGGGTTGGTGCGGCACTACTACTTGCGCAAGGCCAGCAACCTGGCCGACATCCAGGTGAACCTGCTCCCCAAGGAGGAACGCAAGGATCAGTCCCACGACATAGCCAAGCGCATCCGCCCGCTGGTTAAAGCCATTGCGGACAAATACGGCGCCCGGGTCAAGGTGGCCGAAATTCCTCCCGGACCGCCGGTGCTGGCCACGCTGGTGGCAGAGATTTATGGTCCGGATGACAGCAGCCGCGCTGGCATCGCCGGCAAGGTCAGGGATATCCTTAAAAGGACCGCCGGTGTAGTTGACGTAGACATGTACCGTGAGGATGACCAGGACAAGGCCACCTTTGTTGTGGACCGCGAGAAGGCGGCCCTGTCCGGCATTTCAGTTGATGACGTGGCCCGCACCCTGGCGATTGCGCTTGGTGGACAGAGCGTCGGGATTCTGCACCTGCCAAAGGAAAAGGAACAGGTTGCCATCCATCTGAGACTGCCGGCGGGGCAGCGCAGTTCCGTGGCCGACCTGTCCACGATAAACGTCCCCGGATCGCGTGGTTTGGTGCCGCTTTCACAACTGGTACGGGTCACGACCGGGACCGAGCAGAAGACGCTCTATCGCAAGAACATGAAAAACGTGATCTATGTGATCGGCGATGTGGCCGGTCAGATCGAGGCTCCGGTCTATGCGATACTAAAGATGCAGAAGGAGATCAAGAACCTGCCGACACCGGATGGTTCAAAGATCGAAGTCCTGGCATCCAGACAGCCTTGGAGTGAAGAGAAGATGGGCATGAAGTGGGACGGTGAATGGCACATCACCTACGAGGTTTTCCGCGATCTGGGCATCGCTTTCGTGGCGGTGATGGTGTTGATCTACATCCTGGTGGTGGCCTGGTTCAAGGACTTTACCACACCATTGGTGATCATGGCCCCGATCCCGCTGACATTGATCGGTATTTTACCGGGACATGCCGTCTTCGGTGCCTTCTTCACAGCCACCTCGATGATCGGCTTTATTGCGCTGGCTGGAATCATCGTGCGCAACTCGATCATTCTGATTGACTTCGCCGAGATGAAGCGCCGCGAGGGGATGGCACTGGACGAGTCGATCATCGAAGCCGGCGCGGTGCGCTTCAGGCCGATGCTGCTGACAGGGGCTGCGGTTGTAGTCGGCAGTTTCGTGATTGTCTTCGATCCGATCTTCCAGGGGTTGGCGCTGGCGATGATGTTCGGGGAGATAGCATCTACGACGCTCTCTCGTGTAACCATACCGATCCTCTACTATATGGTTCAGAACTGGAAGGAACGGCATCAAAAAGCAAGAGAAGCATAGAGAAAAGATTCTGGACTGATAGCTGTAAGGAAAGGTAGTTTGAATGTTCTGGTCGAAAAAGGCAAAACCTTCTTTGGAAGGGATGGAGCTGGCAGAAATATGCCAGCTGGAGGCCGAGTTGCTGTACCGCTCCGGCAAATATCACTGCGCAGAAGCGGTGTTGGAGACCATCCGCAAACACTTTTCGCCGCAGACGCCGGAAGCCGTGGTCGGCACGGTTTCAGGATTCGGCGGCGGTTCCGGCGCCGGATGTCTCTGCGGAGCGGTGTCGGGCGGCACGGTTGCCATCGGACTGGTGCAGCAGGACAAGAAAACCACCACGCACCTGACGAGGGAACTGCATGCCTGGTTCAAGGAGCGATACGGAGTGACCTGCTGCAAGACTATTCGTACCCAAAACCCCAAAGGGGTCTGCCCGGTTCTTACCGGGGAAGTAGCCGGAAAGATTGCTGAAATGCTGGGAAGAAAATAGAGAGGAATACACCATGAAAGAAGAATTCTACGTTGAACGTATAGTACGCATCGTGGCCGGTTCATTCATTATGATCTCATTGCTGTTGGCCCACTTCCATTCAACCAACTGGCTCTGGTTTACCGGATTCGTCGGCCTGAACCTGTTTCAATCCGGTTTTACCCAGTTTTGCCCGATGTTCAACATCCTGCTGAAGATGGGCGTGCCAAGATTTCCACAGAGCAGGTGCTGTAAATGAGCTTTCGAGTTACCATTCTCTGTGAAAACACGGTCGGAAGCCTGGCCGGCACCATGGGTGAACACGGATTCTCGGTTCTGATAGAGCCTGCAGATGGTGCGCCGATCCTCTTTGATACCGGACAGGGCCTGACTTTGTTGCACAATGCCGGCCGCATGAAAAAGGATCTGTCTAGTGTGCAAAAAGTGGTCATATCCCATGGCCATTACGATCATGCCGGAGGACTGATGCCGCTGCTCGGGATGTCCGGTCCGCTGATGGTTTACGGCCATCCCTGCATCTTCAGGCAGCGCCATCGCGTCAAGGATACCGGAGAGTGTTACCCGATCGGCATGCCGAGCAGTCGTGAAGAACTGGAGGCAGCCGGTGCCTCATTCGAACTTTCAAAGGAATTTAGAGAGATTGCGCCATCAGTCTATCTTACTGGCGAAGTCCCGCGGGTGACGAGTTTTGAGAAGGGGGATCAGGGCCTCTACTGCGATTGCACCGGCCAGGAGTTGGACAACACCCCGGATGATCAGTCACTGATACTTGAGACCGAAAAGGGGCTGGTAATTATTCTCGGTTGTTGTCATGCCGGCCTGGTTAACACTCTGGAGCATATCGCATACGTGACCGGTAGAAGAGATATTCATGCCATTATTGGAGGCACCCATCTTGGCTTCTGTGGCCAGGACCAGGTCGAGCAGACGATTGCCGCGATCAAGGCGCTGGGTATAAAAAAACTGGCTGCAAGTCATTGCACCGGCTTTGCCGCTTCAGCGCGCCTGTCCAGGGAACTTCCAAAGGAGTTCCAGGTGGCCATGGTCGGCTATTCACTGGAAGTTTGACGAATTCAGTAAAATATTAAAGGAATATTGCAAATGAAAAATATATCGCTGGTGTTGCTGATCCTTCTGGCACTTACAACACAGGCATGGTGCGCGGAGCGCGATATTAGCTCCCGTGATGCAAAAGTTTTGCTCGACAAAAACAAGAATATTTATCTGCTTGATGTGCGTACGCCTCAGGAATACAGCCAGGCCAGACTGGCCGGGTCAGTGTTGATACCAATCGGAGAGTTTGAGCGCCGTGTCAATGAAGTGCCTAAAAACAGGCCTGTCCTGGTTTACTGTGCGGTGGGATCCCGTTCCAAGCCGGTGGCTGACTATCTCTCCCGGCGTGGCAACAGGGAAGTTTACAACATGACCGATGGCATTGTCGGATGGTATCGCAATGGACTCCCGATCAGCCGCTAAAACCGATCTGATGCGCCGCGCGCCCCTTTATTCTTACGACTGATCTGCCAAGCTTGACAAACCGTCAGTTTTTTGTAATAGTTTGCCGCCTTTTTTCAGGTAAAACCACCCTAAGCAATGTGCGGAGACGACACACTATGGCAACAAAACCGAAAGCAAAACAAGAGACGGCTCCCGAGTTGGCTGATCAAGCGATGTCAGCTGTCCATGCAGAAGAGAACACTGAGGTAGTTATACCCGAGCAGGCGCCAGTTGCGGGTGGTCAGGAAGGAACAGCAGCAGTTTCATCACTGCATCTTAAGGACCAGAAATGGGAAGAAATCCGGTTGTTGCTGACAAAAATCAAGGAAGACACCCTTCGCGAAATCAGCAAATCGGTCCGGAACGGTACCGAGGCTGTAGCAGCTATTGAACCGGGGGGCGATATCTATGACCAGGCTTCCTCGGAACGTGACAGGGAACTGGGTCTTCTGTTAGGCGATCGCGAACGCGAAAAAGTGCATAACATCGACGAGGCTCTGTTACGGATTGATGAAGGTGATTACGGTATCTGTGAAGAGTGTGACGAGGAAATTCCGCTCGGAAGGTTGAAGGCAATGCCTTTTACGCGCCATTGTGTCAAATGCAAGTCCGATCTGGAAAAAATGCAAGCACAGACCAAGCGCGTTGAGGAAGAACGCGCTTATCGTGAAATTCCGATCGGATCCGAAGAGGATGAAGGTTAAGTTCAGTTTTTTCTTTTACTCAGGGCTGTCAATACTGTAAGCAGCAGGCTCCTGTTTACTGCCATGGCATCGGACGGGCACAGTTCCCGACAACACCAGCAACGAATGCAGCGTGCATTGTCTACGGACAGCACGCTGTTTTTTATGGTGATGGCCGTTGGGGGGCAGGCATCGCGGCATATCCCGCAAAGCGTGCACTTGTCTCTTTCCGCGGCGGGAAATGAGGTCAAGTACCTTTTCAGCGATCTCTTGAGAAAATCGGGCAGCCCGAACTGTACGTCAAGCCCTTTGGGAAGTTTGAAGCGCGCCCCTTGCAGGGTTTCAAGCGGAGTGCCGCAAACTGTGATTTGATCGAGGCTCGAGCCGGGGAGTCCCATGGCCCTCGCTTGCTGTTCCAGGTAGAGCAGGTCGAAAGGTATGCCCGCCAGTTTGCCGGCAACCAGGTCAACGGCGACCGGATTAACTCCGGCAATCAATATTCCGAGCTGTAGCGGAGTGCCGCTGCCGGGCCCGTCCCCCTCCATTGCCAGGATAGCATCGACAATATTCAGCGCCGGTTTCTTATGCAGGTAGATCTCGAGCAGCAGCCGTGCGAATTGTTCCCGTGACGTGCCGGCTTTCAGGTGCCATCCGGCTTTTTCCGTGCCGACCACCGCTCCGAACAGATTCTTGACAGCGCAGGTCATTGTCATCATTTCATGGGTTTTCAGCTTTGGAAGATTGATGACCTTGTCAGCCTCCATATAAGCTTTTGAAAGTTGTAATTGCCGGAATGTTCCCGATCCTTTGAGGCTGACGACATCGTTGAATTCCACCAGAGTCGCGCCGCTTTCACGGGCTGCCGCGGCAATTCCGCTTTTTTCCGCAACGCGTATGAAGCCGCCGATTCCGGGGCTGTCTCCTATCAGCACAATACCACCGGCCTCCCGGACAAGTTCGGCAACCACCCTTACCAGAGCAGGATGGGTTGTTACAGCCTGCTCTGGTTTTTTTGCCGAAAGCATATTGGGTTTCAGCAAAATACGCTCTCCACGATTTACGAAAGCGGAGATCCCGCCCAGGGGCTCAAGCAGCTGGATTAAGTCACGTCTGAGGCGGTTGATCTCATAATTGCGTGATTGAAGCAGAGATATATATTCCATTAAAGCCCCTGAACTAAGTATTGGAAACTATTATTGCTTGCATCTAATAAAAATCCGGCTAAACTAAACCAAAGTATCGTGGTCATCAATACCGGAGATAATATCAGGCATGCAAGGCCAAATTGAAAAATACGATATATCTTTATTGTATGTTGAGGATGAACAGAGTACGCGCGAACAGGTGTCCGGCCTCTTGAGGCGGATAGTGCGCACGCTGTATGTGGCGTCCGATGGCGTTGAAGGACTTGCCCTATACAGGCTGCATATGCCGGATGTCGTTCTTTCGGATATTATGATGCCCAGGATGGATGGGTTGGAGATGGCCAGTCAGATCCGCATGATCAAACCCGATTGCCATATCATCGTCCTGACTGCCTACAGCGACACCGAATACCTGCTTGAATGCATTGCAATCGGCATAAGCCAGTTTGCGCAGAAGCCGGTGGACTTCGCGAAATTATCGCAGACTATCGGTCAATGCAACGATTTAATTCAGATGGAGCGGCGCGTACAGAAACAGAGTGAGATGATCCAGCTTCTGTCTCAGGCCATGGAACAGGCTCCGGCCCCGGTAGTGATTGCCTCGCTGGACGGTAGTATCGAATATGTAAATGCGATGTTTTGCAGGGTCACTGGTTACGAAAAAGATGAGGTGATCGGCCGGAATCCCCGCTTTTTGAAGTCGGAAATCAATCCTCCCGAAGTTTACCAGGATTTGTGGAAAACGATAACATCCGGGAAGGAATGGGAGTGTGAGCTTGCCAACCGGCGCAAGAACGGACAGGTATATTGGGAATGGGTGAAAATCAGTCCGGTATTCGATTCCGCCGGAAACATATTCAAGTATCTGAAGGTGGCGCAGGATATCACCGATCGAAAAAAGTACGAGGAAAGCCTGCATTATCTAAGTACGCATGATTCTCTGACGGGCCTGTATAATCGCGTATATTTTGATGCAGAGATGAAAAGGCTGGCATCCAGCCGTGAGTATCCTGTCAGTATCATTGTCGCTGATGTCGATGGCCTGAAGACCGTTAATGATACAAAGGGGCACGATGCTGGCGATCAATTGATTCAGGCCACAGCCACAGCCATCTTGACGGTATTTCGAGCAGCAGATGTTGTCGCGAGAATAGGAGGAGACGAGTTTGCCGTATTGCTTCCCAACACTGACCGGCAAACTGCGCAGGATGCTGTGGATCGTATCAGAAGTAATGTTGAGTCATACGATTCTAAGTTGCATGGCGGCGGATTATCCCTTGGCATTGCGACAGCCTTTTCAGGTGATGAGTTGGTGGCGGCGCTTAAGCGTGCGGATGAGTTGATGTACCTGGATAAACATCAGAAACGCAACATATCCCAGTTAAATGGAAAACAGGGATAAACAATCAATATTCAAATTTACAAAAAAAGTGTTGACTATGTGTGGGTGATGTAGTAAAAATCTGTTTCTCTTTGAGCCGCTAGCTCAGTCGGTAGAGCACCTGACTTTTAATCAGGTGGTCGTTGGTTCGACCCCAACGCGGCTCACCAAACATTACAGGGACTTACGTTAAATCGTAAGTCCCTTTTTGTGTCTAAACAGCGGCTTTGTCATGTAAATTGTCATGTGAAGAAGAAAGTCGGCTTAATACGTCAACCGCGCTCTTCAGGTGGCCTTGTGCAAGGTGGGCATATCGAAGGGTCATTGTCAGGTTTGCGTGTCCCAGGAGTTTTGAAACGGTGGTAATGTCAACCCCGTTCATTACAAGCTGGCTTGCAAAAGTGTGGCGCAAGTCGTGAAAATGAAAGTCCTTGATTCCTGCTTTCCGGCAAGCGGTGGCAAAGGATTTCTTCAGGTCATAATATCGGCCTGAAGCCGGGCGCTTTTTCCCGCCTTCTTTTACTGGCGGGCGCTCCTTGACGGTTTCCGGGTTCACAAACACATACGGAACATCAAGCCTTCTGACAATCCCTTGAAGAACGGCCCGGACGGTTGCATTTATTGGTATTTCCCGGCGCTTCCCGCTCTTCGTATCATCAAGCAGAATGAAGCCATGCTTCAGGTCTACCCGGTCCCAGGTCAACCCCAGAATTTCACCCCGGCGGCATCCCGTGTTAAGGGCAAAAGCAACAATCGGCTTCAGATGCTTATCGCATGAATTTAGCAGGGTGGCGCTTTCTTCAAAAGACAGGTAACGCAAGCGGCGGTTGTTTTCCGGTGAAAGCTTGACCTTGCGGACCCGCTTGAAAACGTCATCTGAAATCATTTCCCAATCAAGCGCCTTCGTGAACATGTGCTTCAGGCAAGCAAGGGCGCGGTTCACGCTTGCCGGTTTCAGTGGTGGCAATTCACCGTTGCCTTTTTTTCTCTCCGGGCGGTTTTCAGATAACTTCCGAGATTGCCAACCCTCCACAAGCGCAAGGTTGAAATTATTCAGCTTCAGCGTTCCGAAATCTTTTTCAAAATGCGAAATGAAGCCTGATTTTGTGGCGGCCCCTTTCTGGTTTGCAATGAACGGCTTGTATTTTTCCGCAAGCTGGCTGAAGGTGTAGTTCCGATCCCGGCGGCGCGTGATAGGTTCCTTCCCCTGGTCAATGTCAACCCGGCGTTGTGCAAGAAGAAGCTCGGCATCTGCTTTCAGGTCGCTTCCGGTGCTTTCATATTTCTGCTTACCATCAAGCCCCATGAATGTGATCCAGTAAACCCGGCCCCGGCGATATATACCTTTTGTCTTCCTGATCTTCGGCATGGTTTCGGCTCCTTTCAGCATGTGCAAACATAAAAGCAATAAATATAAGCGTGAATAATGGTCACTTCGGTCACAAGGTCACAACAGCCCGATTTAATTTATAAAACAGCGTGACTTTGACCGTGACTTTCTTTGTGACGTTCTGATTTTCCAAAGGCCCTCAAAACGTCAATTGCAGCCCGTAAATCAAGTTCAACCCCGGCGGCGCGTCCTTGAATCCCCCTGATAAGTCCCAAAATCCCCATTACTTGCCATTGCCTAAGTCCTCCCCGTTCTTCATTTGCCGCCCGTTCCAGGGACCCGGCCAAAAACTGAAGCCCGGCTGACACGTCATCAAGTAAAGGTTCAATTTCGTCAATAATCTTCCGGGCGGCGGCTTCAGCGGTGGTTGTATATTCAATTCCGCCATAGTGTATAACGTGAAATAGATTGCCTTTACCCGCTTCCGTCACTCTTTCAATACCTGGCATTGTGGCCCCCTTTTGTTTTTGGTAACATTTATATAATTATTACCATTGTATTTATTATATTTCAATATGTTTATACCTTATTGTTAAATTGACAATAAACAAAAGGACAAGGTATATTCCCAGGCATGGCGCGCCCAAAGAGTGACATAAACAGGGTTCAATCTGGCTTGCGGTTACGGCCTGAAATCATCAAGGCGCTTCGGCATCTTGCCCTTGATCTTGAACAACCCTTGAACGTGGTCATTGAAACGGCGGCTGAAGAATATCTTGAAAAGCATGGTCACGCGGTCCCTTCTCCCCAGGTGAAGAAGTAGCCCGGCCCGATCCGCCCGGCGCGGCAATCCTGTTATAGAATCCCCTTTCCCCCCATAATTCCCCGGTGAAAATAGAAGAGCATGGTCACTGAAAGGCCCGGCGCGTTTGTGACGTGGTTGACGGGCGGCCCTGGTTCCGGTGGTGATCCTGGCCCGGTAATCAAAAACCCCTTTCAGGTCATGGAAGGGGTTTTTTGCTTCCTGATTTTGTCCTGATCTTTTACATGACAATCAACATGACACAATAACGCAACATACTGAAATTTAGCCTGAATAAACCCGGCCATCTGATTGACAATCAAACGGGCGGCTTGTAACTTTGTGCGGCGTTTGGAAATATCAGGTACTTTTGCTCTGGTTGAAATAACAGGGTGAAACACATGGAAACCATGCAAACCCTCATTTTTTCATCTGGTTCACAGATTTTAAATGGTCCCACACTCTGCGCGCTTAGCCGCCCGCATGGAGAAAACCCCCCAAAGGACCCGCGTTTTTCCTAGCCCCGGCGTGACATTCTTTTTCAACCGCTCTTCCTTGAATGTGTAGGGGCGCGGGGAACATAACGAAATGAAGCGGGAACGGTCCCGGTTATGATCTTGGCATTATGCCGGGTTCAACCCCGCTTCAGGTAATAATCCAGTTCATGCCGAAATATCCCATCAAACTTTTCATTCACAACCTTTTCAACTTCCTGAATGATATTCCCCTTTGCAAACATAGAAGGCACAGAAATAAGGCGCTTCTCTAATATGGGAAGGCGGCTTTTGCCCATGCGGTTAAAAACTCCTATATGGTTCCCGGCATTACCGGCCCGGACACTGGCAAGGAATGACTTGTGAAGGTATGTTGTTTGACCTTTCAACAGTTGAACAAGTACACCTTGCGGGATAGGTCCGGCCTTCTTCATCCGGCCCGTGACCTTGCCCGTCTTGATTGCGTTTCCCAGGCGTGAACGTACGGTTGCCCCTATGACTTGACGCGGTGCAAAGAGTGACAGGGACAGCGGGCGGCCTGATATATTCAGGGTGGCGACCTGGCTTTCCCACGTTGCCCGCGTGATCTTCAACCGGGCTTTTCCGGTTCCGGTTGTTGTTAGGTCGCTCTTCTTAATATTCCAACGATCCGTGACGGCGTTGACGGCGGCAGCCTTTGCCTGATTCATGACCTTGTTCAAGGCGCTTGCAGTTGCCTTCTGTATGGTGGCAGGGTCAAGAAGGCGCTTCAGGTCTTCGTCAACCTTAATTTGAATTTTGAACATGACAGCCCCCTTTCGTGATCCCTTCCCCCATGAGTTCAACAAGCGCCCCGGCAATTGCCCCATTGATCCGCTCTTCTTCAATATCCAATAATCCGGCAACCATCCTTTGCAAATCCCCTGTTAAGGTAAAATTCAGGACGGCGTTTATTCTGATTATTCCCCGGCCCGGTTCTTGTTCATCAACGAAGTGCTCCGGTGTGTCTAACTTCAGGGACACGTCAACATTGTCAATTCCGTTCTTGCTATCCGCTATATCAGCCCCGTTCGCGTTTAGGTCCATAGACAGCCCTTGCCCGCTTCCTAAAAGCCCGGCAGACAGTGGCAGGGCGCGCCTGTTTATCTTTTGGACCGCCTTTCGTGGTGGTTCTTGCCGGGCAAACCCGAAAACCTTTTCTGCATACTCGGCAACCTGAAACTTTGACAGGCTTTTGTCCGGGTAAATGGTTAAATGCCCGGCGGTGCAATCAGTATAAAACTTGCCCTGGCTGATCTGTCCCCGGCTCTGTAACCACAGAAGCGCCTCCTTGCGGCTCCTGAAGCGTTCCGGTGTGCTGTTTTTCATCATTCCCATAGTCCTATTTGCTTCGGTCCCTTTCATCTCTCTTTCTCCTTTCCTCAATTTGTCTCATTGCTTGCCGAAACTCCCAAACTTCAAGCCACGCTTCATATTTTTCAATCTCCCTTTGACGTTGAGCGGGTGTCATGGCGGCCCATCTTCGGCGCGCCTGTTCAATGGCATAATTCATTTTTGTGGTTCCTTCTCTTTATGATAATCCCCGGAATACTTTGACATGATCCGGGCGGCTTCCTCTTCGGCCTGTTCCCTGGTCATCGAATCATCACGCGGCAAACACGCGGCGCGCTCTTCAAAGATTTCCTTCAAGGTGTCCCGGACCGATTGACCGCCCGCCCAATATCTGTAACGCGGCGGACAATCAAAGGGAATGACAAGGCGGCCCCGGTTGTCGATATACGGCAAGGCATCCGGGTTAAATGAAGGGATAAGGTCAACAGCCCTTGCAACCCCGGCGGCAATCAGCTTGCCTGCCTTCTCTTCCCCCAGGTCAATGACCGTCCCGGCGATAACGGTCCGGTTCCCGGCGGTGGTCCGGGCTTCAAAGTCTTTGACGAATTCAACCTTCATTTCCGGCCCCTGGTCAAGGTGCAATAGCCGACAGCAAAACAACCCCGATATTCCCGGCTGTATATCCGCCGAAAGCCTTCATCACTCCACAGGGCGCAATTTCCGGCAAGGCATCTTTTCCGGGTTAATGGACAGTGGCGGTCTTTCATATGTGCGGTGACAAATAATTTCTTCATCTCAATTCCCTTCAAAAGATTTCCCCCTCTTCAAAAACCATATCATCAAGGCCCGGCGCTTCCTGATCCGGCGCGGTGTTCTGTTTTGGTTCCGGGTCACGCTTGCGGAATTCAACAGCGGCGCGGCCTTTGTTGGTCCGGTGGTTGTCAATGGTGTAAGTAATCCCCATATCTTCAAGCGGGACCTTCAACCGTTCCAGGTGCTTCCTGAAGCTCCGGGGTGAGGAAGGGAAAGACCGATCTTTTTCAAGCGCCCTGGCTCCTGATCCGCCCGGCGCGGCAATTTCCAACAGCTCACATAAAATCTCTTTGAACGTCCCGGACAATCCGCCCGGCCCTGGCCTTTCCATTGCTTGCACAATCGAAGAAAAGAAGGTGTTGTGTTCCAGTAAATCAGCGGTGGCAAGGGTGGCGTTGCCGGTGTAATCAATCATAAATCCAGCGCCACGGCCCCCCATTGCTTCGGCAATGGCATAACCCCAGGTTGCATAATCCGCCATGCGGGGAAGCTCCTGAAGTTCCACGTTCGGGAAAATCTGCATTGACTTTGCTATCAGGTCAAAGACCCCGCCCAATATCCCCGGAAGAGCGGCTTCAAATTCCCCCCACAGGCGGCGCTCTGTTCGGCGCTCTTCCTTTGGTATGCGTTCAAGCTCAAGCTTGATTGTTCTTTCGTGCAGGTCCGGGCGGTCATGTAAGCTGGTAATGGAAGAAAAGACAATAACCCCGCTTGCCTTCATTATGGTTGTGTCGCTATCAGTGTGCAGGGTCCGTTTTTCAATAACCCCGCCGGAAATAATCGAACAAAACACGTCCCCGATTTCAGCATTAAATCCGCTCACGTTGTCAAAAATGGGGACGTAATAGCGCCATATCAGCAAAAGCATATCTTCAATTTTACGCGGCATGGTTGACAGCATGACGGCGGACGGGTCAACAAGCTGTTTCAACAGACGGGAAGCAAAGCTTTTGCCCGCGCCTTGTGATCCGGTAACGTGAATTGCGGGGTGACTGATCCGGGGAATAAAACAAGTGCAAATTGTAACCATTGCCAAAAGGTGAAGCTCTTTCGGCAAACGGCAAAAATCAAAGAAGCGCCACGGGTCCCCGCCCGGCAAAGGGTCCGGTTGCGCTTGCTGGTGATTCATCCGGCGAAACATAACCGGCGCGGTAGTGATCCGCCATGACCCCGGCCCAATCTCCACGGCGCGCCCGTTCCCCAGGTCATAATAATAATGCCCGTCACGCTCCCCCACGCGGTTGAACAGTTCCAGCGGTACACCTTCACGGCGCGCCTTTTCTGCAAAGTAGGAAATTGCGGTGTTGACGGCTTCCTTTGACGGAAATTTTCCGGTGATCTCCCGGCACTGATACGTTATGACTTCGGCAAGCTCCCGGTTCTTTGTGTCCAGCGGGTGCAACTTTCCCCCAATCCAGACAAAGGCGGTCCCGGTGTCGTCAACATACAGCGGACAATCCTCAATTATAGGAATGACCAAATCAGCGCCCCTTCCCCCGGCTTCATCCGGTGAAGAAGAAGGGGCAAGGTCACGCTTGCGGCGCTTTTCCCTGGCATCTTTGACGGCTTCAGCCTCTTCCGGCTCCCAGGTGACAGCAGACGGCACAAGCGCCATGAAGCGCCCCTTTGCATCGGCAGCGGTTGCGGTCATTAAGCGGCCCCTTCCTGAAGGCGCGCCCAATCAATCACGTCTTGCTTTTCGATCAAGCCCGGCAAGCGCAAGACCCGGACGGACCGCGCAACGCCATGAAGCGCCCGCGCTATTTTCTGAAGATATTCTTCCCCGGCCTTGTCATTATCCGGGACTATGACAACATCTTTCCCGGCAAGGTGTGGAGTGTAGGAATCCCGCCATTTACTTTCAGCCCCGGTGTCAAGGCAGGTTGCGGCAAGCCCCCATGAAGCTGCTAAATTTGCTTTGCCTTCTCCCTCAAATACAAAAACCTGATCCGCCTTGACGATCTCATGAAGCCGGTAAAGAAGGTGTTCACCTTTGAAACCTTTTTGACGGGTCCCGGCTTTATCGAAATGGAAAAAGAAAAACTCCTTGCTTCGTTTCCCGTCCCTGGCTGGTTCCCATCGTTCTTTGCCGTATCGCTTCTTTCCGGTGGCATCGGTATAAAAGAAGGTGGCAACCCGGCGCGGCTTGACCGGCGGCGCGGTGGTGGTTGCCGGGGATCCGGCGGCGGGTTTTGGTGACGTGGTTGACGGGCGGCCCGTGGTGATCCCGGCGCGGCTTTCCAGGTCGTGAAGGGCTGTCTTGAAATCACAGCCCCGGACCTTCATGAACAAGTCAAATCCGTTTCCCTTTGCCCCGCAAGCGAAACAATGAAACAACCCGGCGGAAAGGTTGACGGAAAGGGACGGGCTTTCATCCTGGTGAAAAGGACAACTGACAAGCGCCTGATCTTTGCCGGTGGGCTGCATATTTGGGAACAGTTCACGCATGACGGCGGGAAATATCCCGGCATCAATAATGGTTTGTTTTCGGTTATTTCCCATGACAAGCGCCTTCAGGAATGAACAACCATCCGTCGAAACCCTCTTGCTCATCATCAGGCCAATTCGTTTCTAAATTGCTATCAGAAAATCCGGTGATTGCGGTAACACCTTCCTCTTCAACAACCGCCCAAACTGCAACATCTCTGAAGAATGGCTTGCCAGTTTCATCAGTGAATTTTGATTTCCAACCCGGAACAGCCGAAACAATACTTATAATTTTCATAGCGCCCCTCCACAACGGCTTGGTTTTGCTTCAACCCGGTGCGATTCAGCGAAGGCGGCGACCTCTGACAGCTTGACGCGGCGAAGCTTCCCCATTTTGTAAGACGGAATCAGACGGGCAAGACACATTTTGTAAAAGGTGTTGACCGGGACCCCCAGGAAGGCGGCCCCCTCTTTGACGGGTGCGTATCTTTCAGATTCGGCGGGTTCTTGTTGTTGGTTTCCGGCGGTGGGTGTTGACATGGATTTTTTCCCCTTTCTGCATAGTAGGTCAAGAAAGCGGGCGCTTTCTTTGTTTGCAGTATGGGGAAAGAATTAGAGGATTTCGCGGGGGGATATTTCGGGGATTATTACCCCCCAGATAGTCTTTTGAGCGAACGAACGGCAGAATTATAAAGCCCGGCTTCTTTCAAAACTATTTCGTTTATAAATATTAAATCGGCATATCCTCTGTCATAGAGTTCTGAAAGCTTATCATCTGGTGATTCAGGTTCATCAAAATCAAAAACATCAATCTTTGATTTATATATTTCTTCAAGTCGGTCTATTGAAAGAAATGTCCGGGGTTCGTAAGTAAAATCACTTTCAATCCCGCCAATACTTAATAGTTTATAAGTGACCGGCAAAGAGAATCCAAAATATTTATGGAGTTCATTGATTGAGAAAGCGGCCCGCCATTTCTGACTTTCACTTTTCATTTGCTTTAACAGGTGGCCGTTTCTGCCCCTTCCAGGCTTCAACCCGATAATTTCATCGAATGTTATATTTCCTGCACCACGCTCAAACTCTAAAGCGGCATCCCGTAAAATATTATGTGCCCAAAAGGGCAAAGGGAATTGCGCTTCATTGGAATAGGAAATTGTTTTGAGTAAATAAAGCGGGTTTTTATCTTTTTGGTAATCAGTCTTCAATCGCGCCAAATATTGAGCTTGGTAATATTGTTTTCTCCAATCTTCGTCTATTTTAGCCGGAAAATGGGGGTAAGATTCAGCGGACCCAAACATTTTGACGGCTGATCTCCACAGGTCTTCCCCGGCCATTTCTTCAACGTGCATATTCAAGCCTCTTTTAGTGCAATGACATTATGCCGTGCTTCAGTGACCTTCATTTTTATGGTCACTGATACAGTCACGGGTTCAAGCTCTTTTTAATTCTTTGTTTGTGTCCTTTGTGACGGTTGTGACCTTCCATACTTTATTTAAATAAAAGGGGTTACAGAGAAAGCCACAAAGTGTCATGTTTTTGTAATGTAACGAAATAAAAACAGAGAAAACGGGGAAAGACTACGAAAAAGAATATAACCCGCAAGGCGGTATGGAATCAAGGCAATGAAAAACAATAAAAATATTAGTATGTTATTTGATTTCACTTTTAATCAGGTGGTCGTTGGTTCGACCCCAACGCGGCTCACCAAACATTACAGGGCCTGACTTCACTGTCAGGCCCTTTTTGTTTCGAATAATCATGACAAATCTGCTGCCATCCTTCCATAATTGTTTTCGATGTTACCCCTGCTTATAGTTTTCATTACTACATCTGGCCCGTATTACATGTTGCCGTGGCATCTGTGGCAGTTTAGGCGTGCCGTGAAGGCTGTCCGGTCATCATGGCAGGCCCCGCACGATTTGCCGTTGCTCATGTCCGTCATGGTCATGCGTGGCCTGGACTTCTCGTAGCCAAGCCTGAAAATACCCGGATGGCAATCAATGCATTTGTATGCGGGCAGGTGGGCCGCATGGCTGAAGGTGACCGCCCACGGCTTTTTCGCCTTCATCAGCACATTGCCGGCCAGATGGCACCGGGAACAGTCTTCCAGAGCAAAAGCCTTTTTGGCATTGTGACAGGCGCCGCATGATTTGCCCTTTTCCATCGCCGCCATGCCGACCGGGCGGTTCCGGCCTGCTTTGAACAGACGTGGATGACAGACATCGCATTGAATTTTTGATATATGAGCGGTATGGGGGAAAACGACATCACCGGTCGGAAAGACACGATAAGTCACATCCTTTACCGTGTGGCACACTCCGCACTTTGAAAGTGAAAAAGCACGTTTGCCGTGGCAGGCTCCGCATGACCGGCCTTTATACATCTCGGCCATTGTGAATGTACGCTTGCCGCGAGTACTGTAGATGGTCGTATGGCAAATTGTGCAGGAATCGCCACTTACCGAGTCCTTGGGCAAAAGCGCCTTGAAGTGCTTGTCATGGCTGAAAACAACCGTTCCTCCCTCCCGGACCGAATAGACATAGTCCAGAACTTCCAGGGCAGCGGCAGGAATGGTAATCAGTAAAACGAGCGTTGCAACAAGCGCGGCAGGAAATGTGGCAGGCAACCGTAATGGCTTCACGCGTTATATCCCCTCGGGATTGAATTGGAGAACAGTACGATTATGGCGTTTTCGGTATTCTGTTTGATAATATTGCCTGAAGCATCTGTTTCGCGGGGAGGTTTCCCAGTTGCGCCGAACGCCTGAACCACTCCGCCGCCGTCTGCTGGTCAACCTCGACTCCCAGGCCATTCACATACAGGGTGCCTATGTTGTATGCCGCCATGGAATGGCCCTGCTCCGCCGCCTTACGGTACAATTCAAGCGCGCTGGAATAGGATTTTGCGACTCCGTCGCCACGGGCATATAAATTGCCGAGATTGAACTGTGCATCGCTATTGCCCTTTTCGGCGGCTTTTTGATACCACTGAACAGCGACCTGGTACTCCTGTCTGACTCCCAATCCATTTTCAGAGATGAAACCAAGTATCGCTTGCGCCTGTGTATGTCCCTGCTGGGCGGCCTGAGTAAAAAAGGTTACAGCCCGGGCTTCATCGCGCGGCCCTCCCAGGCCGGAGTGGTAAAGCATACCAAGGCGGTAGCCGGCGTCAACGATGCCATTATCGGCCGCTTTTTTTAACCATACGGATGCATTGGCCTCGTTCCTCTTGACGCCTCTTCCCTCCAGGAACAACATGCCCAGGCGATATGAGGCGAGCGCTATGCCCTGTTCGGCGGCTTTCTGATACCACTTCGCCGCGGATTCTTCATTTTTATCGATGCCTCGCCCCTCCTCAAGCAAAACAGCCAGGCGATACTGGGCGTCGGCTTTGGACTGCTCCGCGGATTTCTTGTACCACCCGGCCGCTTCAGCTTCATTCCTGTCGATTGCACGCCCTTCTTCGAGCATCAAAGCCAGTTGATACTGTGCATCGCACAGACCCTGCTCAGAAGCCTTGCGGTACCACCCGGCCGCCGAGAGTTCATCTTTCTTTAACGTGCGGCCTTGCTGTAACATTTCAGCCAAACGGTATTGGGCTGCCGCCAGTCCCTTTGCGGCTGATTCCCTGATCAGGCTGGCCGCCTGTGCCTCATCCTTTGCCAGCAGACGCCCTTCCTGGAGCATGACCGCTTTGGCGTAGAGCGCTTCGACCAGCCCCTGGCTGGCGGCCATTGAAATCAACTCCGCTCCCCCGGCTTCATTTCTGATCAAGTCCCTGCCATCCAGCTGCATCATCCCCAAACGGTATTGAGCCAGAGAAAGTCCTTGATCGACGGCTTTTTTGAGCCAATCCAGAGACTGCTCCTGATTCCTGTTGACGCCGCGACCTTCCTGAAGCATCACCGATAAACGATACCGGGCCTCGGCGTGCCCCTTTTCCGCCGCCATGCGATACCAGTCGGCTGCAGCCGCGTCGTCTTTCGCCACTCCTTTTCCCGACTCGTACAGCAGCGCGAGATGGTAGCACGCCTTGGTAATCCCCTTGTCGGCAGCTTCTCTGTACCACTTGGCGGCTTTCACAAAGTCCGGAGTGAAACCGTTGTAACCATCATATAACTGCGCTAAACGGTACTGTGCCGTTGCGTTTCCCTGTACGGCCGACATACGCATCCAGCGAGCCGCCGATTTTTCGTCCTTTTCAACCCCTTCACCTGCCAGATACATAAGTCCCAGCTCATAATATGCCTCTGGGTCGTCCCTGTCGGCAGCCCTGCCGAACCAGAAGGCTGCCGCCGGGTCGTTCCGCGGCACCTCACGTCCTTCCCGGAAGAGCTTGCCGATGGAAGTCATCGCGGCCGGATCATTGTCGATGGTTGCCCGATGAACCAACCCGGCTGTTTCCGGCAGTTTGGAGAGTATGAAGCGGGTCTGCTCTTCAACACTTGCGGCCAGGGCCGGCCTCACTACCGACAGGGTTGTGCAGGTTAATGCCAGTAAGGTAATTGTGGCTGCGCAGGTCGCTTTGTAATTGAAATAATTGGACATATATTGCTATTCCTCCCTGTTGGTCGGTGAGGTGGACGGGGGCATCATGGATCGGGTAGCGACAACACTTGCGTAGACTGTCAGACGATATGTGAAGAGTGTTTTTGATTATTCCGGATGGGTAATGATTGCTATTATAGTTATACATCAATAATTTACAACAACTAATTTGCTCCTCGAAATGGCGGGCCATTGGATAAAGCCGGCGGCAACTGTTTTTTCACGAAGGTATGTTTTTCAGTGAATAATGGTAAAAGTAAATGGAACGAGCCTGAGAAACCAAACCGAGGCGGTCAAGGCAATCACATGTCAAACATCATCCGTTTAAACGAAAAGGAACGCAATTTTCTGCTACTGGTCCTGCTGGCTGTAATATCGTTCGCGATCTTCTGGCCGGCGTTAGGGCACGATTTCCTGATCAACTGGGATGACCGGCAGTATATCCTGGAAAACGAGGTTATCAGAGGGCTGACACCGGATCATTTGAAAACGGCTTTCACGACATTTTTTTTGGGCAACTACGCCCCGATCCACCTGGTGTCCTACATGATCGATTACGAAATCTGGGGATTGCGGCCATCGGGATTCATATTCACCAATATCTTGCTGCACACACTAAACGGAATGCTTCTGCTGGGTTTCCTCAGGCGTCTGTCAGGGGATATGGCCTGGGCATTTTTCTCGGCTCTGATTTTCCTCCTTCATCCGGTGCAGGTTGAGGCAGTAGTCTGGGTTGCGGAGAGAAAAACCGTGCTGGCAATGTTCTTCTTCCTTGTCAGCCTGATCTGCTACCGTGAGTCTCAGCACGATAGCGAGAGAACCGGCCTGGGGTGGTACCTCCTTTCATTGCTTGCCTTCCTGGCTGCGTTGCTGACAAAATCTGTAGTTGTGATCATGCCGTTGGTGATCGTGCTTTTCGATCTGTGTTACGGTTGCGAGAGGCATCTCAAAAAAACCTTTTTCCACGTATTGCCTTTCGTGATCCTCGCCGCCTTGACCGTTGCAGTTGCGTTGCTTAGTCACTCTGAAATGCACGGCGGAATTACATCCTTTCATGGTGGCGGTCCATTTTCCACGTTTCTGACTATGATCCCGGTGCTGGTGCGCTATCTGAAATTAGTCTTCTGGCCCGTCAATCTGAGCGCCTTCTATGATGTGACTATCAAATCCGGCATAGACCCGGAAGTTTCATTGGCTGCAGGAGCATGCCTGCTGCTCCTGTGTCTCGGATTGTGGCTCTACCGGCATAAGCGGCAGTCATTTTTCTGGTATGCACTGTTCTTCGCAGGACTGATTCCGGTTAGCCAGATCATTCCTATCGTGACATTGATGAATGATCGCTATCTATATTTTCCGATGCTGGGTGCTGCCGTTTGTCTGAGTATTACCGTACTCCCGCGTGCCACCTGGATGGGGTTGGGAGACTCCAATTGGCCCTTGCCGCGCACGTTCGGGCTGTCAGTGGCGATTGTGGCATGCGCGGTAGCAAGCTATCTCCGGGTTGGTGTCTGGCAAAACAGTTTTACGCTCTGGGGCGATGCGGTCAACAAGGCGCCCCGTGTAGCGTTCACTCATGATGGTTTCGGAGAAGGGCTTCTGCAGCAAAAACTGGTGGATGAGGCCATCAACCAGTTCAGCATTGCATTGAGACTGTATCCTCAGGTTCATTCGCTCAAAGCAGGAACCGCTATCAGGAACGATGTGTCCAACACGTATAACAATCTTGGGGTCGCCTATGGAACAAAGGGAATGAATGACAGTGCCATCGAGCAATTCCGCATGGCGATATGGCTGAATCCCCAATCCGACAAGGCCTATTTCAACATGGGAAATTCTCTGGCAAACAAGGGACTGTTAAATGAGGCCATGCGCAGTTTCGAAACAGCTGTAAAGTTGGCCCCACGCAACCAGGCCTATCATGCGCACCTCCTTCAAACACGTGAACTGCTGCTTTTCATAGATGCGGGGGGCACAGCAGATGTTCGGAGCAAGCCATAAAATGCCGAAGCGCACGTTTTTAGTCTGGATTTTAGCAGTAGCTGCAGCGGCACTCATACCGGCGCTGTCGATTCTCATATCAGGTTACTCCCTTGTCTGGCGCGACTCCTCAAAACTTTTCCAGCCGGTCCGGCCGCTCGTGGTGGAAGCGCTGAGAAATTTTCAATTACCCTTGTGGAATCCGTATGAAGTCATCGGTATCCCGCTATTTGCTCAAATGATGCACGGAGTTCTCCACCCGGTGTCTGTGATCGGCGCTTTCCTGTTTCCCCGGGCAGGAATGGATGTTTTTATTATTATCTACATCATGCTGGCTGCTCTTGGGGGAGCGGTGCTGGCACGTTTCCTTGGAGTTTCTTACGGAGCGGCGGCCCTGTCCGGCCTCGGGTATGGACTTTCCGGATATGTACTGGGATTGAGTTCAAACACCCAATATCTGTGTGCTGCAGCCACCGCGCCATGGTGCATTGCCGGAATCCGGATGGCCGGAGAGGGGCGCCGATTTGGAGTTGTCATGGCCGCGGTGGCATCGGCGGTGATGCATTTTGCCGGCGATCCTCAGTGGACTATCGCATCTTTTCTGTTAGGTGTTGTTTTGGCCGTTGATGCAGGGGCAGGTCGTGGTTTCCGGAGGGCTATGACAGGGGTGGCCGTCGGAACGGCACTTGCCGCCATACAACTGATCCCGACGATGCTGTTCTTGCGCGAAACATCCCGCGGGATAGAACTTGATGCAATCGACCGGATTCAGTGGGCCCTGCCGCCCTGGCGCATCATCGAGTTCTTGGCACCAGGATTTTTTGGCAATCCGGACATGGGGGTGACGAAATGGCCCGTATTCATGTGGCTGGGTGGACTCGCGAGGCCGGGACTGGAGATGCCTTTCCTGCCAAGCGTCCATATCGGGGGCGGCATACTTCTCCTTGCAGCAGCGGGTACAGTACGATCACGCGTAACCAGGATACTTGCAATTTCAGCGTTAATTGCGCTCTGGCTGGCACTGGGAAGCAGTCTTGGTGCGGAACAACTCACGCATTTCATCCCGGTTTGGGGCAAGTTCCGTTATGCGGAGAAGATGGTCGGCCCCCTGACCCTGTGTTGTTCGCTTCTTGCCGCTTTTGGCGTAGAGCGTATCGCGCAACGCCCCTCAAAATCATTTGCGCTGTTTGCTGGAAGTGCGGGGTTGGTTCTCCTTGTGTTGGCACTGTTGCTGGCCAATTGGCCCGGACTGGAATCAAGATTGACGGAAAGCGGCGCCAGTGATGCCGCTCCGCACGTGATCAACAATCTTTCCAGCGGGCTGACTCATGCCGGGGTGGCACTGCTCGCACTGGCCGGCCTTGTCGCTGCAGCCCGCCGCTGGGATGTAATGCGTACCTTTTTTCCACTGTCAGCCGCAGGACTGGTATTCGCGCAATCGCTTTTCAGCGCCCCCTGTGCCTTTCATAGCGGAGCGCGCAACATACATGATCCTTTCCCGCTGTCACGCATAAGAACCGCAGGAGAACCAACCAGGATTTCAACTCCGCTTGAGGAGAACTACCATTACCCGAAAGGGATCGATGAGCTCGACGCCCAGACAGGCGGCCAATCACATATGGGAGCGCCGTCTTATAACGTTCCCTCTCATATCGATCAGTTCAACACCTATACCGGGTTACGCCCGCGGCGTTTCGATCAGTTGATAACTACGCTGAACCAGCAGTTTGGAATCCAGTCCGTGCGAGCCTTGAGGCGCTATTCGTTGACTCACGTTATTATAAAGAACCCTTATTCAGCCAAAGAAGCCGATATTGCAATGGCTGCAAGTGCTGGGGGAATCAAAGTGCTGGAAAATTTTGAATGGGACTTTACTGGGTGGCAGGTTCCCCACCGTCCCTGGGCAATGTTCGCAGAGAAAGTCAAGCCGGTCTCAGGCGATAATGAGGCATTGGATGCATTGACCTCGGTGCTTGAGCGGGGGGAATCTACGGTGATTCTGGAAGGCTCTCCAGCGGCAGGAAACCTTGGAACCGGGACTGTGCTTGCCACTGACCGAAGGAGTAACTCCCTTCGAATTGAGGCAACATCCAATGGCAATGGTATTCTGGTTGTCAATGATTCGTATTGGCCTGGTTGGCGCGCAAGAATAGACGGCAGGGAGGTGCCGATATGGCGGGCGGATTTTCTGGTTCGGGCCGTGCCGTGGCCTTCAGGAAAGCATGTACTAGAAATGGACTATGAACCGCGAGAAGTTCAGTTCGGCCTGCTGTTCAGCCTGATTGGCGGAGTGGCCCTGATTGCATTGGTGCTCGTGGAACGGCGACGTTTGTAGGGACGTCGCCGCATTAGCCGTAAGCCAGCGCGTATTCTATGCGTAGCTACTTGCCTTCAATTCTTTTTAGTGCCTGTTTGGCATCCTGGTATCCCTGGCGGGCGGATTTCCGGTACATTTTCAGGGCTTCCTCCCGGTTCTGCTCGACTCCCTGGCCCCGCTCGTAGAAACGCCCCAGGCGGTACTGGGCGGCTGCGTTGCCCTTGTCGGCTGCTTTGAGGTACCAGGCCGCCGACTCTGCAAAATCTGTTTTGACTCCCTGTCCCTTCTCGAACATGACTCCGAGCATATATTCGGATTTGACGTCATCGTCCGATGCTTTGAACTCCCGCAGGGCGGTCTTATAATCGTTTGTCCGGTAGGCTTCCATGCCGTCAAAGTACGACGCTTGAGAAGAGATTGGAACTGTCAGCAGGAAGCAGGCACAACACAACATGGTTAATACTGATCTTGGCATCATCATTCCTCCCGTACGGTCTGATTGCTTGCAAGTTGTTGTAAACTGGTTCAAAAGGGTTCCGTTGATTTGGACGCTGAGCGAATGTTAATAGCAGCATGGATCAATGTCAATAGCTGTGGTGATTGCTGCCCGGCACTTGGCGAAACCGCGACAATTGATTGTGCCGTTAATACGGTGTCAGGACCTGCTGACTGAGCGTCTGTTCGTGTTGCAGGTTGCGCGCTTTGATGTTTGGGATATACTGACCTTGGCCATATGATGGCACAAGGCAGAACACGCTGCTTGTGGCGGATCTCAACCGCAACCTCTCCAGTACGGAAAACGAGTGACATGGTAAAACTGGCCCGCATCCCCTTCAACAGGCATTCCCCTCTCTGGAAGTCGCTATCCTTTCTGGCCGCCGTTACCCTGCTCGTTTATGCCGTCAGTGTTTTCAACGGATTCGTGCTGGATGATGAGGATATAATCGTCAATAACCCGCAGACACTCAGTCTGAGCAACATCCCCGAAGTATTTCTGGCTCCCGACCTGATCAAGCCGTATTACAGACCTCTCAACCGTGCCACCTATCTGTTCGACTACCACCTGGCCGGCCTGAATCCGTCCTGGTATCATGGCGTCAACATAATCATCCATCTGGGTAACGTGATCCTGCTCTATCTGCTGTGCTACAGGTTCCTGGCGGACAAAAACGCCGCGTTGATGGCAGCCTTGCTTTTTGCCGTGCATCCGGCCAATACTGAAGCGGTCAACTTCATCTCTGCCCGGAACACGCTGCTGGCGCTCTTTTTCAGCCTGTTGTCACTGTTTGCCTTTGTTGAGGCAAGGATGGAGAACCTGCGCCGGCCCATTATGCCGGCGTTTTTCTTCTTCTGCGCCCTGCTCAGCAAAGAGACCGGCTTCATGCTGATCGCCGTGATTGCCATTTATTGCATGATTCCGCTGCCCGAGGAACAGTATGAATTCAGGCCATGGAGAGAACGGCTGTCTGCCCTGGCACCCTTTATGTTATCCGCGCTGGTATACTTTGCATTGCGAACGTACTCTCTGCACGGGGGGGCTGAATTAAGCGACGCACCCGCGGCCCCGCTCTACAGTCGCCTGGCGCAGAACTATCACATTGTTCCCCAATATCTCGGTTTGCTGTTTTTTCCTGCCGATCTGAACATCTTTCACAGGGTTCCTGCAAATGGCGGGATGTTCCTGCCGCCATGGTACTTACCGGCCTGGCTGGCCGTGTTGGCCATGGCAGCCATGATCATACGCAGCCGCAACCGGGCTGCGCTGTTCGGGCTGATCTGGTTGATCATCAATTACGTGCCGATCTCCAATGTCATTCCTATTCCGAGCGGATTGATCTCAGAACGCTTTCTCTATCTGCCATCGGCCGGATTTTTCATTATTTCCGGTTCTTTCATAGCATGGCTCAACTCACGACAGTTGAACCGGAATCTGGTCCGGGGAACGGTGGCGGTTATCGCGGTGGTGTGTGCGGCTGCAACCATCCAGCGCAATATTGACTGGAAGAATAACCTTAGCCTTTTCTCAAGTGGGGCCAGGAGTGATCCCGCATCTCCGGTCGTTCACTATTACCTGGGCACGGCCTATAAGGACAGTGGAGACATGGTCGCAGCCGGAAAAGAATGGGAGAAAGCCCTGTCCCTGGACCCGGGTTATGCGGAGGCCCTGGCCCAATTGGGAACCATGGCGGCCATGCAGGGCAACCTGCAGAAGGCCGAGCAGTATTACATCGCCGCCTTGAAGGCCCCGTCCGGCGTGTCGGCGCCCGATATATCCATGGCACATTACAACCTGGGTAAAATCTATGAAAAAAGCGGACAGTCGCAGAAGGCCCTGAAACATTACCAGCAGTTTCTGAAAGATGTGCCGTTTACCTATCAGGAATACCAGGCGGACGCCGAGCGGCGACTGGCGCTGCTGATCAGAACCTTTAATGCCGTATCGGTCAAATAACCGGTGAGTCCGGGTATTGTGAAAAAAAACATCGCTATTTCGCCGAAAATTTTTTAATAAACTTCTGTCGCACCACGATAGTTTTTTCGCGCCTCTGTTTTTTTACAAGCATCAATCAGGTTGCTGCCTGTTAATGCCTGCAGCGCAACGCTTTATCGGCAACTAATCCCGTCGGGAACAAAAACTCCGCTGAGCGGTACAGTCAGTGCATTACCTCTGGAAGTGCGACAGAGCCACCCATGTTACTGCAAGGTAAAGCTGCCCTGACAGGAACGTGATTCTGTTGCCGGCTCGACTTAACTGCCAAAAACTCAAACAGGGCGGATATGGTGAAAATACGGCCGGTTATTTTTTTCAGCACCCTGTTGGCCTTCGGATGGCACACTATCTCTTACCCGATGGTGGGCGGAACCGTTGTCGGCAACGGCGACTCTTTCAAAAAACATATGGTGGGCATATACAATACCGCTGACGGAGGGGTATGCACCGGAACCCTGATACGGCCAGATGTGGTTCTGACCGCGGCCCACTGCTTTGACTCGTCCGATAACCCTGAAGATTATATCGCCCTGTTTGGACTTGCAATCAGCCAGGAAAAAGATACGAAGAGCGTGCCGGTCGCAGCCATAAAAATCCCTGCCATGTATAACCCGAGAAAAAACAAGCGCAACAGCAACTTTGATATTGCCCTGATGAAGCTGGCTTCAGCGGCGCCCAGCGGATATTCTCCTGCAGATGTCGCCACGAAAACAGATGGCTTTCCGGTTGATGACGAAACCTATATCACTGCGGGGTATGGTGTTACCAAGCTCAGGAAAAATGATCCTGGCGTTCTCAGGATGCTGGCTGCCAGGGGGACGGAATTCTCCTTGTCGGGACAAGGCAGGTATATTGAGCTGAAGCCTTCGGGGGCGGGGCCATGCCGGGGAGATTCCGGCAGCCCTCTTTTTAAAGTTATCAGGTATTCTGACGGGAACATTTCCTATTCGGTGATCGGTGTGCAGTCCCAGGCGATCCAGAGGGCTGTGAACGGGAAATTTACCAGGGAGTTCTGCGAAGACGTTGGCCTGTACACAAGCCTGCCAATCTACAACAGATGGCTGGAATGGAGTGTGAATCTTCCTGACTGGAATACCGCAACGGATTGGTGAAACAGGCCGCATGCAAGGCGTAAGGCATTTGGATGAACTAATAAACAAAAGGGTGAAATCATTCATGAAACTGTCAGTTGTCATACCGGTGTACAACGAGAAGGATACCATAGATGAACTGTACAAATGCGTGCGCGCCGTTCCGCTTGTGAACGAGATCATCCTGGTTGATGACTGTTCCACTGATGGTACCGCCCAGATCATAGCGGGGTTGGCGGATGAAATGACAAAGGTTGTGCGCCACGAGCGCAACATGGGCAAGGGCGCCGCTCTGCGGAGCGGCTTCAAGAATGCCACCGGAGATATTGTGGTGATTCAGGACGCCGACCTGGAATATGATCCGGGACAGTATCCCAAGCTGATCCAGCCGATACTGGAAGGCAAGGCGGACGTGGTTTACGGCTCCCGGTTCGTCACCGGCGATTACCGGCGCGTACTGTATTTCTGGCATATGCTGGGCAACTCGTTCCTGACGTTGCTGTCGAACATGCTGACCAACCTGAATCTGACCGACATGGAGACCTGTTACAAGGCCTTTCGGAGAGAAGTCCTGCAAAAAATCACGATCGAGGAGAATCGCTTCGGTTTCGAACCGGAAATAACCGCAAAGATTTCCAAGCTGAATATCAGGATTTACGAGGTGGGCATTTCCTACTCCGGGCGAACCTACCAGGAGGGAAAGAAGATCGGCTGGAAAGATGGTGTGTCGGCCATACGCTGCATTCTCAAGTACAACCTCCTGCGCTAGGCCGGCGGTGTTGCAATGGTGCTGAAATGATGAAATGGCTGTTCCGCAAACCATACCTGATACCGATATTGATCGCCATGGTCGGACTGCTGGCCTATGCCAACACCTTTTCGGTTCCATTCCAGTTTGACGACGATGCCTATGTCGTCAACAACCCGGCTATCCGGGATTTCAGTACATTCCTCTCTCCCGGTGAAATAACCGGGGGGAGTTCCCAGTCTCCAACCGGCATCCCCCCGGCCCTGCGTTTTGCCTTCATGACCCGCATTCTCGGGTATCTGTCGCTGGCAGTCAATTACCACCTGGGCGGATTGAACGTGACCGGATACCATGTCACCAATCTGCTGCTGCACATGCTGAATGCCTGGCTGCTCTATGGCATCCTTTGCCACGCCTTTGGCGGAATCCGGATTGCAGGAAGGGAGGTGGAGGACGATTCCAGCCGTCTGCTCGCGCTGGTCGCGGCGATGCTTTTTCTGTGTCACCCGCTCCAGACGCATGCGGTGACCTACATTACCTCGCGTTTTGTGCTGCTGGCGTCATTCTTCTCGCTGCTCTCGCTGGCGGCATATGTCCGGTCCCGCACCGCTCCGGCCGGTGCCGGTCGCGTCGGTTATCGGTCGCTGGCCGCAGTCTCGGCCGCCGCCGGGATGATGTGCAAGGAGTTCTCCTTTACCCTGCCGTTTTTGATCGCACTGTACGAACTGTCCTTTTTCCGTGCCGATCTGCGTGAACGTTTGCGCTCACTGGCCCCACTGGCGCTGACGCTTCCGGTCATACCGCTGCTGGTTTTTTTCCAGCAGGGGAGCGTTACAGCCCTTGACAGCACCATGCGGACCATCACCGCTGCCGATGCGTCCCAGATCTCGCGTGGCGACTACCTGCTGACCCAGTTCCGGGTGATCGTCATGTACCTGAGGCTGTTTTTCTTTCCTGTCGGACAGAATATCGACCATGACATCCCCGTGCAGCACTCGTTGGCCTCGCTGCCGTTGCTGGCGTCTATACTGCTGCTGATGGCGCTTCTGGCCTGGGCGGTTTACGGGCTGTACCGGTCTTTGCGCGACAACTGTGCGCCGGAAACCAGGATAGTCCCCTTCGGCATCATCTGGTTCTTCACGGCACTTTCGGTGGAATCCAGCATTATCCCGCTGGGGGAGCTTCAGGCCGAATACCGGCTCTACCTCCCCTCGGTCGGCATGGTGATGGTCTTTGCCGCCATATGTGCCGCCATGTCACGCAAGTTCTCCCCGGATGGTAAGGCTTTTCGCGTTCTGGCCGGGATTCTGGTGGTCACGCTATGTGGCGCGACAGTGCTGCGTAACCGGGTCTGGCAGAGTGAAATCAGCCTCTGGCAGGATGCCGCCACAAAGAGCCCGGCAAAGGTGCGCCCCCATCAGAACCTGGCCCTCTATTACGGAATGCAGGGGCGTCCGGACCTGGCCGGCGTCGAGCTGCGGAGGGCTCTTGCCATAGAGCCGCGCAATTATGAGCTGCATAACAACCTGGGGATCGTCTACAGGCAGCTGGGGAATCCGGAAGGCGCCATCAAGGAGTACCGGACGGTGTTGGCACTGGAGCCTGCGGACGCCATGGCCCGCTACAATCTGGGGAATATCTACCTGGGGCAGGGGAAACTGGACGAGGCGATCCGCGAATATCAGGCCTGTGCCGCGATCGTTCCGGACTACGACGAAGTACATAACAATCTGGGTATAGCCCTGGACAGGAGCGGCCGGACCGCAGAGGCCATTGTGGAATTCAAAAAAGCCGTCACTCTCAATCCACGGAACATAAATGCCGCGAACAATCTGCAACGCGTGCTGAGCAGATAATCCGGCGGCCACATATAAACTGGGGCACACTTCACAACGCCTACGGTATCTGTTTACCCCGGAGGAACATCCATGCGTCCAGCCACCATGCTCTGCATCCTGATGCTGCTTGTCACCCTGGCCGTGTTTGCCCGGACCGCCGGCCATGAATTCATAAATTTCGACGATACGATCTATGTCACCGACAACCCGGCGGTCAAGGACGGGCTCAAGCCAAGAACCGTCGCCTGGGCTTTCACCTCCACCACCGCCTCCAACTGGCACCCGCTCACCTGGCTTTCCCATATGACCGACGTTCAGCTGTTCGGCCTCAATCCGCGCGGCCACCATCTGACCAGCGTTGTCATTCATGCCGCTTCGGCCCTGCTGTTGTTCCTGCTGCTGGCACAGGTCACCTCCGCCCCATGGCAGAGCCTCTTCGTGGCAACCTTGTTTGCGCTGCACCCGCTGCATGTGGAGTCGGTGGCCTGGGTCGCCGAGCGCAAGGATGTGCTCAGCGGACTCTTCTGGACGTTGACACTGCTGCTCTATGCCCGTTACACCCGAAAACCGGGCATGGGCCGCTACCTGGCCACACTGGCCTGCTTTGCCCTGGGGCTGATGACCAAGCCGATGCTGGTGACCCTGCCGCTGGTGCTGCTGCTGCTGGACTGGTGGCCGTTGGGCCGTTTCAGCCCGGGAGGGGCCGGGGAAGGGGAGGAAAAGCCTGCCGCTAAATGGCTGCTGAAAGAAAAAATCCCTTTCCTGGCGCTATCGGCACTTTCTTCCGTGCTGACCGTCTATGCCCAGCACCATGGCGGCGCAATGGCGACGCTGGATAAAGCGCCGCTCGGGTTGCGCGTCAGCAATGCCGTCATCGCCTACGCCACCTATATTTCTGACACCTTCTGGCCCCATGACCTGGCGCTGCTCTACCCTTTTCCAACTTCGATCCTGTTGGGGCGGCTCGTGGGCGCAGCCCTGCTGCTGTTACTGATTTCCGCAGGGGTTATATTCGCGGGGCGGCGCTTCCCCTGGCTGGCGGTGGGCTGGCTCTGGTTCCTGATCACGCTGTTGCCGGTGATCGGTCTGATCCAGGTCGGCGGGCAGTCCCATGCCGATCGCTATACCTATATCCCGCTGACCGGTCTGTTGATCATGATCGCCTGGGGCGTCCCGCAATTGCTGCAGGGCTGGGGCAGGCAGCGGCTTGTGCTGGGAATCCTTGCCGGGATTGCCGTCTGTTCCGCTACCGCCGCTACCTGGCGCCAGCTTGGCTACTGGCGGGACAATATCACCCTTTACCGCCATACTCTGGAAGTTACCAGGGACAACTATCTGATCCTGAACAACTACGGTATTGCCATGGACCAGAGCGGCGATTACGAATCCGCCCTGAAGCTCTATCAGGAGGCGTTGCGGATCTGGCCCCGCTCCGCATTTGCCCACAACAACGCCGGGGCCGTGCTGGCCCGCAAGGGGCGCTACGACGAGGCGTTGGATCATTACCGGGAGGCCTTGCGGCTCAAGCCGGATTATGTGATGGCCATTGTCAATATGGGCAGTTCACTGGGTGCTATGGGAAAAACAGACGACGCCCTGCAATTCTATGATCGGGCCCTGGAGCTGGATTCCTCCTCTGCCGATGTTCACCTCAGCATGGCGCTGCTGCTGATGAAAAACGGACAACCAGATGTGGCCCGGCAGCACTATCTGGTCGCGGTGCGGCTTGATCCGTATTCAACCAAAGTGCCGGTTAATATGGGTGTGGAGCTGGCCAAGCAGGGGCGGTTGAACGAGGCGGCCGGCTACTTCAGCCAGGCGCTGACGATCGATCCAAATTCTGTTGAGGCTAATTTTAATTTCGGGGTTTTTCTGGCAAAGCAGAACAGATATGACGAGGCGGCCAAATATTTTTACAATGTACTGCGGATCAAACCCGATTCCGCCATGGCCCGGAATTGGCTGCGAAAGCTGGGGCGCACGTAACTTCATATAGGTAACCCACCGGCTGTGCCGGGGGACTCCCATAGTTTGACTTATGCGGCAATATGCTTCACCCCGCAAAAAAGAGGTTCTCTGTTTTTCAACTACCGATGCCAGTTTTCTCGGGTTTTGACTTTAACCGATTGCAGACAGCCCCCTTTGAGGGGGCAGCAATCGTAAAACCCCCGGCTGTGCCGGGGGATACTTATTCTTTCCCTAAAGCAATAAAGCAGCTATGAACGTCCCCTAACGCTTCCCCGTCCCCTAACGCTTCCCCAGATCCTTTCAAATGAGATCCGACTATACAAAAAGTGTAAAGAAACCTGCAGTATGGAAAGAAACTTTACACTTTTATAACCACCTGATAATTCAGCACAATTTCGATTTTTTTCGTAAATGTGTAAAAAACCCTTCACTTTTGTTCCCCCAATTTCAGTCCTGTAAGCCGCCAATAAGCTGCATAATCACGGCAAACCGCCAACCAATAGCGCTTTGTCGGTGTTGGCGCACAAATTGAACTATGCCCGGAATAATTTGAAAAATTTGGTTTTGCAGGGTTAATTAGCTGATCTTCATATATTCATGCCGGTTCAGGGCGAAGAAAAGTAATCGCCAAGACCGTTTCCCCACGCTTTGGGGAAGGAGGGGTGGTCATGTCCGTAATATCAAGAACGCTTTCGGTGGCATTTCTATTGGCGCTTGCTACCGCATCAGCAACAGCGGCAACCCCGGAAGAGATCGACCAGGCCCGCAACAAAGGGCTCGCTTGGCTCTTTGCCAACCAGCAAGGCGACGGCAGTTGGAAGATTCCTCTCAGTAATTTGCAGACCCAACCCACCGCCGCTGTTCTCGAAGCTTACATTAATGCTGGTGTCAGTCATGGGTACTCTTTAGCTACTGCCCAGGCATGGCTCACCAACGCCGACCCCCAGAGCACCGATAGCCTCTCCCGGAAGTGTATGGCACTCTACCGAACAGGGTCCAATACAGCAACATTGATAACCAGACTCATTAATATGCGTCACCTCAGAACAAAAAGTTGGGGCGCTTACGACCAGTATTATGCCAGCTTCCCCGATACCTCTCTGGCACTGGATGCGCTCGCAATTACCAATTCTTCATATGCTGACACTGGCACCTCTCTCGGCTTTATAAGCAATAGACAGAACGCCGACGGTGGCTGGTCCTATACTTCAATCTACGGAGAACCGGGAACTTCAGTCAGCCGTGTCATCCCCACCTCCCACAATATTGCAACATTAAGCCGTTACAAAACAAAAGGCTGGAATGTCGATACCAACATTACCAATGGTGTCAATTGGCTTGTTGCCCGGCAGAAAGCAGACGGCGGCTTTACAGATGATTTAGCCGCCACGACGGGCAACCCTTATGAAACGGCTCTCGCATACTTGGCCTTGAATGAAGCCCAAAATGCGGGTAACGCCGCCGCTATGTCTGCTCAGACTAACAGGGAAAATGCCCGGAATTTTATAATAGCTCAGCAACAAACAGACGGCAGTTGGAGCGGCGACCCACTCTCAACAGCACTTGCGCTACAAACCTTTCCTACAGCCACTCTTGTCGATAGCGACAATGACGGCATTCCCGATACGGTTGAGGCACTGCTACTTACCAATCCTGAAGTTGCAGACGGTCGCAATCTAGTAAAAGGAAACGGCGACAGTGTTACCGGCATCAATACAACCGTACTGCTGGCGACCATACCGGTTAACCGTGCTTTCAACATGCCTCTGACAGTCAGTGGAGGCACTGCTCCTTACACTTGGAGCATAACCTCAAACGGCCTTCCTGAAGGGCTTTTATTAGGCAGCTCTACCGGAGTCATCAGTGGAATGCCGATTACAACGGGCATATTTAACTTTATTTACAAGGTAAACGATTCAGTCGGACTCAGTTCCAGCACCTCCAGTAAAATTGAAGTTACACCGCTGCCCGTGCTTGTACGCACAACGACCGTCAACTATTTCGATAGCCTTCAGGCTGCCTATCTAGCACAACCGGAAGGAAGTTCAGTTACCATACAGTCAAGGAACGTGATCTTGAACGAGGACCTTACCTTGGACCGGGATGTAGAGGTGTTTCTCACAGGTGGTTTCGATGATGTTTTTGAAAGCAGAACCGGTGTCACCACTATTAGCGGTTCCCTCACCATCTTTGGCGGCTCTGCAACAGTGGACGACATAACAATCAAGTAACGCGAAGCTAAATACCGGAGATATTCGTATGATCATTCATTCCAAGCTATTCCGTCAGACAGGATTCATCATCTGCTCGTTTTTATTGACTTCGGGATTATTGTCCCTCCCGGCAAAAGCCGAGCATCGCGATCCGGCTCCTATACCGGATGAAGTAATCTCGCGAATTGTTGGTCTACAGCGCGGAGCAATGGACCCTCTTGTCCAGGCGCTCAGTCGCCACCTTGACGAAGCAGCGGACCTTCTCCGCCAGGTGGAGGAGCACACAACCGGCGATGGTACGGCATTGGCGGCAAAACTGATGCTCCTGCATGGCAAGTCAAACGAACTCGGTGTGCTGCGAACCGAACTGCGCTCCAGGTTTGCAAGCACCAGGGAACGCCTGTCATCACTGGGACTAACCGAGCAAGTTGCGGCATGGGACGCACTGCTGATCAAGGTTGAAGAGCGTTTCGATCTGCTAAGCCGGTCATTAGAGGCGGTGCGCACTGCGCCGGATAAACATGGCCGGGATATAGTCGTTGCCAAAGCCCGCAAGGAGCTACACAACCTTCACGGGAGGTTAAAAGATCGTGAGCAGGCATTGGGAAGCGCGCCGCTTCCAACCTGCTCCAATGAGAACAGACCGTTCCAGCAACCTGACTACAATCATGCCGTTCCTCCGGCTTTTCTCATGTCTCAGCCGCGTTCCTTGAATAACCTATACGCTTTTAACGGTAATACTCTTTTGGCCCCGCTACCTGACCCGGTTCCTGGTGAAGCACTAAGCTGCGGCTATACTGCCGCCGACCTGGGCGAAAATCCAGAAGTGAAGCTTACACCGGAAATAAAGGCCTTGGCTCAACAACTCGGCTTCTCTCCAGCCAGAATTTTAGAATATGTTGCCAATGAAATCAGGTTCGAGCCTTACTACGGTTCCCTGAAAGGGGCGACAGGCACTCTGGTAGCCAAGGCAGGCAACGCGACAGATCAGACTTCGCTTCTTATCGCTCTATTGCGGGCTTCCAATATCCCGGCACGCTACGTCAAGGGCACCGTCAACTCTGATAATGAAGACCGGTTATTGCGCTGGCTGGGTGTCAAGACTCAGACTGCGGCGGCTCATTCACTCAGTGTCGGTGGTATACCTACATATCTAAATTCCGGAACCGGACAAGTGCAGTTCACCCACGTTTGGGCCGAAGCCTGCGTCCCCTATGCCCACTACCGAGGGGCGAAGTTTGACAACGCAGGTCACCGTTGGATACCGTTGGACCCAAGTGTCAAGGACAAGAACTATCAAGCGGGAATTGCAACCAACGTTTCCTTCGATTACAGCACCTACCTTGCCACCCGCAGCGACTACCTGCCGTTCGAAGCCTATGAACAACAAATGGAAACTGCAATCAAAGTCCTTGCGCCCAATTACAATAACAACACCTTGGAGGATGTTCCGTACAAGGGAGTTTTACTGCCTCGCCGAGTGGATATTCTGCCAGCGGCTCCTCCCTACGAGATCATTAACTTTCCTCCATGGGGTGACGGAATAGTCACATCCGACACGGCGGAGGTGCCGGAAAGCCACAGAGTCAAGTTTACCGTCAGTGCCATGAACAGCGCCGGCACAACACTGGCAACTACTACCCTTTCACTCCCCGAAACGGTACTTACACGTACAACACTCTCCTACAAGGGCGCCACCTCTGGTGACCAGACAGCTCTTGACGCTTGGAAAACCGATGGAAACCTCGACTCTGCCATTCCCTGCACAATCAACGTGGTGCCCGTCATCAAGAGCGAAGGAGTAGATAAGGCAATAGGGACGACTGCTGCTGGACTCTGTACCGTTGACAACCAACTGACTTTGGACATCAAACTTCAGGAGCTTGCCCCCGGTGGTAATTGCCCCGCGACTTATGATCCTATTTCTCCATCACCATGCTACCTTAACCATGTTCAATTTAAAAACATCGGCGCAGCCAACTATCATTCGCTTCAAGCCTATGCCTTTCAAGCATCGGATCGACTCCTGTCCGAACGAGCCAAGCTGCTCTTGGACAAAGTTAAAATCACCGACAACCCCATGACTAACCTGGAGGAAACCGAGGGAGAATTCCTCAATCTGGTGGGCCTCAAGTACTTGAGATACATTTCCGACGCCAGCAAGCGTATTGGCGAACTGGACGGCGGCACGGGCGAGAACGGCAACCACTTGGGACTCACTTGTGCCCGGACCAAGGTTCATTATCTCTTCGAGCTGCCATTTGCAGTTGACCGCGTTGGCTTTCTAGTGGATATGCCTGGAAACATTTCCCGTAACCTTGACCTTTCCACAGGTGGTGCGGTCTGGAAGACTTTCCAACTTTTCGGCTACACCACATCGGCTTATGAGTCGTACATTTGGCAGGAAAACTCGCGTCTCGATGCAGTTTCCACCGTCCGTGGAATCCAGTTCGCCAGGGAGACTGGTATCGAGGTCATGACTCTCACCAGCAGCAATTGGGCAGCCAACAGTTCCAAGTTTACATCGAATGTCGATTCATCTCTCAACTACAACCCGACTCAGGTTAGCAGCATCTATTCCAGCTATATCTCTCAAGGATATACACTGACCATTCCCCGGAGCCTTATCCAGTACCAAACTTGGAAGGGTGCTGTCTTCGTTGCAGAAAAAAACAGCCTCGCCATTGATGGTAGAATGCAAGGCACCTACGCTATCAATCAATATGCGGGAGGGTACACGGTCTCCACTCCGATTTCATATGAATACGATTCCGGGACCGACACCGGATACGTGTTACCCAACACCGGTACTATAACAACTACTGCCCCATTATCTGTAGGAAACGGCACCATCGGCAACGGCTCAACCATCTACGACACCACAAGCGGCGACCCGGTCAATATGGTCACCGGCAACGTCTACCACACTGAACGTGATCTCTCTCTCAAAGGCCGAGGCGGGCTGCCGCTGGTTTTTGAACGTTCCTACAACAGCAGAAACCCACAAGACGGACCACTCGGTTACGGTTGGACTCACAGCTTCAACCACTATCTCACTTTCAAGGATGACAACTATAACGGCACAACTGAGGCCGCCGATTCGGATCTGATTACCTCTGCGGTTAGCTGGATCGACGGCACCGGCTCCGAGAAGTTTATCAAGGTGGCCGGAAATGGGACCGGTGTTCCAGTTGGGAGTGTATTCACCCAGCCCAACGGATTTCACTTCCTGGTGGCGAAAGCCGCCAACGGCACTTATACAATCCGTGAGAAGAACGGTTTAACCTACACCTTTGAAAACGTTGCCGGTACGGTCAACCAGAAGGCACGGCTTATTTCCATTCGCGACCGAAACAACAACACCCTGACCGTGGCGTATCCTGCCGGTAAAGTTACCATCACCGACGGCCTGGGCCGCGTTATCACCCTGACTTATACAGGAAGCCGTATCAGCGAAGTCAACGACTGGACCGGTCGCAAGCACCAGTACGGATACGACGGAAACAACAACCTTACTTCATATAAGAATCCTCTGGCGGCTGCGGGAAAACAGAACCCTGTCGGATATGAATATTACTCGGATACCGACGGCATCAACATCAACCACGCCTTGAAGAAGTATACCCTGCCTCGCGGCAACTCAATGACGTTTGAGTACTATTCCAATGGACGGGCCTTCCGCCATTACAACACTCTCGGTGAAACCAACACCTTCACCTATAACGATTTTCGACGAGAGACCGTACAGGTAAACGAACGCGGCTTTACTCGGCGCTTCTTCTTTAACGAGTTCGGCAATCCGGAAAAAATTGTAGAAGAAAATGGCGCAAAACGTGAATATACCTACGACTCATCAAACCCATACAACCGGCTCTCCAAGAAAGACCCTGAGGGATATTTAACCGCTTATCAGTACGATGCCAACGGCAATGTTACACAAATAACCAATCCTTCCGGCACAGCTGTACAATTCAGCTACTTCAACTCATTTAACCAGCCATGCAAAGTCAAGGACGCAGCAGGAAACTATACCATCTTCAAATATGACACTTACGGCAACCTTCTCCAGGAGATCAAGCTCAAGAGCGGTCTGGGAGCAACAATCGACCCAACGATCTATGTTCCGGTGGCTTCCGAGATAGTTGCCTGGACGGTGAACGGTTATGACGCTTACGGGAATTCACTAACCAACAGAAGAGTACGAGACTTCACGGCCCAGATCGCCAACCCCGCGACATTGACCGGCCCGACACTGGAGTACGGCTACAGCGACACCGTCAATAATGTCCAAGGATTGAACCTGGTAAGCATTACCCGACGGGGTGACAAGAATGGCGACGGAACAATCACCAGCGCTGAATACGATTCGACCGGCCTTGTTTACGACAGCCTCGGCAGGATAAAAAACGGCATCACCGCCGACTGGTATCCAACAGCATTCGACTATGACGACGTTGACCGAGTGGTAAGAGGAACCGATGGCGCAGGCAATCAACGCGATTACGAATATGACCCCAACGGCAACCCCGCTGCAGAACGACTTGTAATATCATATAACGAGCAGCCAACATTGCTGGACAGCAGTAGCGCCGGTTTTGATCTATCCGACAGGAAACAGACCCGCCTTGACTCCGCGGGGAATGTCACCGCCTACCAGTACGACACGGCCGGGAATGTCGTTAAAATCATCAATCCGGACAATTACAGCCTGAGCTTCGAATACGACGAGAATAACCGCGTCCTCAAGGCCTACGACCAGGAGAACAACGCCGTCACCAAGACCCTGGATCTATCCGGCAAGCCGCGCAAAATCACCGACCCGAACGGCAATGTTGTCAGCTACGAATACTTCGATAGCAGCAAGGACGGCCGCCTGAAGAAGGTCACCCAGCCTAAAATCCAGTCCTTTAGCAGCGGACGCGCCATGCAGTACGACTATGACGCCAACGGCAACATAACAACGGTTACCGATATACCGGCGGACGGCTCCGCATCCCGCACCACCATGACCACCTTTGACGAATTGAACCGCCCCACCAGGATTGTCGGTCCCCAGTACAGCGATGCGACCTATGGTGTTATCAGGCCAGTTACCACTTACAATTATAACACCTTGGGGAATCTCGTTCGTGTCGATGCTGGAAGAACGGATAGCACAGGAACCAACCCTGTCAGCGACTTGGTTGCAACGCAGATAACCTACCAATACGACGACTTTGGCCGCAAGCTGAAAGAAACCGACCCTCTCGGCAAGTTTTCAACCTTTGTTTACGACGTAAACAACAATGTCACCACCATGACCGATGCCAAGGGGCAGGTCACCGGCTACACCTGGGACTACGGTCATCAGATGCGGACCAGAACCAACACCGCCGGAAACACAACCTACACCCGAAACCCATTGGGCCAGATCGTCACCGCCGGGACGCCGGAAGCGACCTACTCCTATACCTATGACCCCGCCCACCGGCTGAACACCTTTACCGACAGCCGTGGCAACAAGACCCTCACCTACAACTACAGTCCCGGTGGACTCCTGAACTGGATGAAGGACTCGGACGGCAACCGCACCGACTACCTGTATGATCCGGTCGGCAGGCTTTCCGGCATCTGGGCCGCCAACCTCGACTATGTCACCTTCGGATACGACCCAGGGGGGAGGTTGACGGAGAAATGGTTCCCCAACGGAATAACGGCAAGTTACAGCTACAATGCCGACAACAGCCTCAAGCAAGTAGCCAACCGCACTAGCAGTTCCGCTATCATCAGCCAGCATGATTACATCTATGACGGAGTTGGCAACCGCAACAGCCACACCGAAAAGATAGCAACAACCACCACCAGCTACAGCTATCTGTATGACGAACTGAACCGTCTGACCCAGGTAAGTAACGGCACGGCAAGCCAGCAGGAAAACTATGGCTACGACCCGCTTAACAACCGCACGATCAAACAGGTGAACGCCACCGCGCCGGTTATTACGGCCTATGTTTACGATGCCGCCAACCAGCTGAAGGAAATCCGCCAGGACAGCCAAACAGGTCCGCTGCTGGCAAGCATGCTGTACGATTACAACGGCAACATGTATCAGAAGACCGAGGGAGCGACCACAACCACGCTGACCTATGACGCCCTGAATCGTTTGGCTCAGGTTGATAAGACCGGCATTGAAACACAAACCTATGACTATGACGATCAAGGGCGGCGAATAAAGAAAACAGTTGGCGCAACGGTAAACAACTATCTCTACAACGGGCCGGATATCTATGGGGAATATGCGGGCTGGACGTCAGCAAGCGCCATTTACACTCACGGACCGAATACCGACGATCCGATCATCAGGGCCACGGAGTCGGCAGCGCAGTATTACCACCAGGATGGCTTGGGAAGTGTAGTTGCCCTCAGTAATAATACGGGCGGCACTGACGGCACACAGCGCTTTGATGTTTGGGGGAATGTACTGGCTTCAACCGGCGCAATTCCACAATATGGCTATACCGGCAGGGAACCGGATGAGACCGGGCTTGTCTATTATCGGGCACGGTATTATGATCCGGCAATTGGAAGGTTTACGCAGCGGGACCCGATTGGGCTCAAGGGTGGGATCAATCCGTATGCTTATGTAAACGGGAATCCGGTGAATTTGGTTGATCCGACGGGGCTGACGCCGCAAGAACCTGGCGGAGGTAACTCATACCAGTCGAATGCAGGAATAAGCGCTGGTACGCAGAGCTTAGCTACTCAGAGTACCCCCGATCTCTCAGCTCAATTTTCTCAGGGAAACGATCTAGTTAATAAATTGAGCCAAGGCCTGTCACTTTTAGATATGATGGCTTCCGGTGTCACCGCCACAGCAAGAACACCATTGTTGGTTAATGTAGCTTCCGATGCGGTTTCCGGTTCAACAAGCTCACCAACTGTAGCTTTAGGAGCATCAATAATTGGGTCAGCTACAACTCTAATTGCTGTTGGTGGGCCTATGGTCACATTTTCTTCTGCAAGCGCTGTAGCGGTTGGAGGGGTTTTCATTAGTAGCGCTGCGCTAGGTTTTTCTGCCGGAATATACATCAATGATATCAAATTGAATGGGCATACAATTCAAGAGCATATATTCAATAATGTCACTGTGCCTGTACTCGATTATACTGTTGGTGCGGCATTCGCAATCAAATTTTAGCTATTTCACCATAGACGAGGAAACCTAACTATGGCAAAGCTTGACTACGTTAAAACTATACTATATGGAATTTTATTAACTATGCTTTCATGTGTCATCACACTAGTTTCTACAATGTTGATTACTAAATCACCTGACTTAGCGCTTACTTTATGTGCAGTAATACCTGTGGTCCTTCTGTCGGCATATTTAATCATTGTAATTAGAATCCCAGATAAAGTTGGGTTTTGTACCGAAGAGGATCAAAAGCATTGGCAAGTAAAACTGATTTTTGGCATCTCGATTTTACTTTATATGGTTATATCACTTGGAATTTTCTACATGATCTCTCAATTCGTTGGGAAATGTATGCTCTTTGCTACTCCTATTTTCCTTGTGATTGGTAAAGTGATCGATCTCATTATTAAAAAAAAGAACTCAAAGAATTCATAGGTGTTGTCAGGTACTGACATCTTGACAAAATGGCAAACTGATATTTCAACCGATCTTTGAAAACCGAAACCAGCGCGACTACAGTTATGATGCCAACGGCAATGTGCTGGTTTCAACCGGCGCAATTCCGCAATACGGCTATACCGGCAGGGAGCCGGACCTCGGCCTGAGCGAAGCCGAAGGGACCGGGCTTGTCTATTACCGGGCACGGTATTATGATCCGACGATTGGGAGGTTTACGCAGCGCGACCCGATTGGGCTCAAGGGTGGGGTTAATCCTTATGCTTATGTGAATGGGAATCCGGTTAATTTTACTGATCCCTTGGGTTTGGAACTTCGATATTACAACAGACCGGCACAAGGTATCGTTGGAGCTCTTGGAGGTAACCACGCATTTATTTACAGTACCGTTACTGGCAAAAGCTATGGTACAGGTGCAAGCTCGGGGAGCGAAAGAAACGAGAACGAAAATCACTAGTGTCCGGTTAATAACTGAATAAGTTCAGTTGGTTGTCATCACATGCATCGTTTTTTCGCTTGAGAGCCTCTGCAACCAGTGATGAAATGGGCTTTTTCTCGAATAAATTGACC
>JAVBXN010000028.1 GCA_030824515.1 Pelobacter sp. | reverse complement strand
TCCGCGAACGATAACGTGCTGCAACAAACCGGGAATGTCTATGCGTGCTGTACGTGGCATGAGCGAAAGATAGCAGAAGAAATCAAGTTAGTCAACTAATCAACAACGTCCCCTTAGCCGTCCCTTGATATCATTTTCTCTCGAGGAATATTTTCTAAGGCACCTGTACATTTTGGACAAAATTTTACATCTGGCTGTGGCCCTGAAAGATTAGCCATTTTGCTCTCCTTGTTTCCTACACCAACGTCATATGGCGCACCGGCGGAGCGAAGCGTAGACCGTGTGCCGCCGCATGTTAGCAATTCTTTTGGGCTTTCTTTTCTAGCAACTTCCTCATGCTTGCTGTAAAGCCCTTTGATGCCGCTTTACTGGCCGCAACTTGATTAACCAAAAACACCAAGATTTCTCGGCAAGTTCCTGCAAACTCAAGACACTCCTCGTCGGACCCGGCATGAAGCCCTTCGCTAAGTGCTGAGTGAAGAGCAGACAATGGGTTCATTCCCTCGGGCCTTAATATTGGGGGCAATAGGTCTTTGACAAGATCAATTTTTTCCTGAGTTATTGTAGTTTCTTTTGTTTTAGCTAACGCACCTTGATAGCGAGCAAGATCTTCTTCAGATAATAACTCAGCAATTTCGTCCAACATTTTATCAATGGTTTCTTCCACTATTCGGCGATAATATCCAAATGCCCCGATGCCATAACCTTGCGATTCACAAATTAAACCTTTTCTGTAGTACCCCGAATGCTCTCCAAGAAGTTTTTCGATATTGGCGTCACCTTTTATTTCCCATGCTGGATACTGACCAACTTTCATTAAGCATTCCCTGTTTTCGTCCACTTTCACATAGAAAACGCGCTCAAATTCCTGACAATGTACGCACATGTAGACCATCCTAAAAACAAGCCCTTCGACTGGAAAGTTAGTATGACCACAGTTCTCGTAGTATTTGTTTGTCATCACGAATGTCTGATTTGAAGCACATTTCGGACATTCCATGTTTACTTGTACGACAGGGAGCTGATCCGTTTTGGGAGGGAGCCGATCTACTTTAAATTTTCTGTATAAAGAATATTCTTCTACAAACTTCTTGTATGGCATTCCGATGACTCCTCTCCAATTTACTTTGCTAACTCGTAGATCATAGGTTTCCGTATATAAGGAACTTGGTCCTTATATACGGAAACCTATATAGGTAGCTTTATTATTACTTATACAGGTGTTTTACTCTTTTACAATTCTCTCAACCAATTCCGCGTCGTTACGGATGGCGCCGAACAGAACCCTCCAGATTTTTTCTTCCGGGAACCATCGTGCCCCGGCCTCCTTTAGCCTGTCCCGAAGCGCTCTCTTGGTAAACGGCACCATCACCTCAACAATATCCTTATCACGATGCCGCATGTTGGGATCGCATGGCCTCTCGTCAACAATGATTTCCACCGTTTTCATCCTGACCTGCCGTATCTCGTCGTAGCGGTATCGAACACAGATCAGCTTGTCTCCAAACTGCTCAACCAACCGTTTGGTTCCATTTTGCCCCGGTTTCAGATGCGAATGAACTTTCATATCCTTAAACATGTGCTTATCCTCGCGTCATGGAGAACGATTCTAAAAAACCGTTCAAAGCAACCAACACCCGGAACGGCTTATCCTGTTATCACTGCTGCTGAAACGGCGAGCACGCCATTTTACATGAAAAGAGTGATGATTAGACCGTGCCAAGCTACTCTCTGCACCTGTTCAAGTCAAGCGGAAGCAAAGATACTGTGCATGAAGCTGTATTTTCACGATTCGCTGTGCTAGTATCGCTTCCATTACGATTTTTTACCTGAGGAGAAACGCGATGAAATATACCCTGCTGGCCCTGATGGGCCTGGTTTTCACCATAAGCGGTTGTGCCATGTTTACTTCCTGGAAAAGCATTCCGCCGCCGGGCGGCTGCGACCAGTGCCATACGCTTCCGATCAACGCCAACTGGCAGGTGAACTATCAGGTCGCCAATATTTCCGATGAACGCGGCCGGCTCAACTTCCAGACGCCGGAGTACAATCAGCCGACCCTGGGAGGGCAGACATCGCCGCTGGAAACCAAGAAGGTCGAGGAAAAGGCCTGTTTCGATTGCCACAAGTCTCCAACTCCGGCCCACAAGGAACGCAAAGGTCGTTTCCACCACTGACAGCGAGACGGACAAGTTAATTTTCCCCGCCGTGCAGGCCTCAGCCGCACGGCGGTTTTTTTACAGCCAGAAGAGTGTATCCCCGGGTTATGTTCAGGAGGAACAAGTGACAAGGCAGCAGGAGAGATGGGTGGTCGGGCCCGAAACCGTACGGATGCTGGAGTTGGGGCACCCCTGGGTGGTGGCGGACGCTTATACGAAGAAATGGCCGGGCGGGAAGGCCGGGCAGACCGTGGAACTGTGCGACGGCCAGGGGCGGTTTCTGGCAACGGCGCTGCTCGATCCCCAGGAGCGCATTACGGCGCGCGTGCTGTCGCGGGAGCGGGTCCGGTTGGAGAAACCCTGGCTCACCAGGCGTCTGCAGGCAGCGATCCGGCTGCGCAGTGAGCATGCCGACCTGTCGGAAAGCGATGCCTACCGCCTGGTAAACGCCGAGGGGGACGGCCTGCCCGGCCTGACAGTGGACCGTTATGCCGGTTACCTGATGATCCAGCTCTACAGCGCTGCCTGGCGTCCGCACCTGAAGCTGATCACCGAAATCCTGCAGGAATTGCTGTCTCCGCTCGGGATCTACGAGAAGCAGCGGCCCCAGAAGACCCGCGAGCTGGAGGCGGCTGGCGACAGCAAGAACTACGGCCGACTGCTGGCCGGCAGCGCCGCGCCCCGGCAGCTGGAGGTGCGCGAAAACGGCCTGACTTTTCTGGTCAGCCTGGAGCAGGGGCTGAATACCGGCCTGTTCCTGGACCAGCGCCGGAATCGGCAGGATCTGATGAAGCGGGTAGAGGGGAAGCGGGTACTGAACCTGTTCGCCTATACCGGCGCCTTTTCGGCGGCGGCCGCCGCCAGCGGCGCCTCGCTTGTCACCAGTGTGGATGCCTCGCCCGGCTATACCGAGTGGGCCAGGGCCAATTTCGGTGTCAATCACCTCAATCCCAAGCGGCACGAGTTCATCGTCGGCGACTGCCTGGCCGTGCTGGGCGATCTGCAGAATGCCAAAAAACGCTATGACGTGATCCTGATGGATCCGCCTTCCTTCTCGACCACCTCCAGAAGCCGCTTCACGACCCGCGGCGGCACCTCCGACCTGGTGGCGGCTGCCCTGCCGCTGCTGAATGACGGCGGACTGCTGATCGCCTCCTCCAACCACCAGAAGGTCGATCTGGCCGAATATCTCAAGGAATTGCGGCGCGGCGCGCTGCAGGCCGGCAATGAATTGCGGGTGATATCGCTTTTCGGCCAGCCGGAGGATTTTCCCTACCCGGTCACCTTTCCGGAGGGGCGCTACCTCAAATACGCCGTCTGCGTCAAGGATCCGAAATAGCAGAAGGGGCGTTGAAGCGCGAATCCGGCGGACATGCCGATGTCTGGCGCTCTCAGCTAAATGGTTTTTAAGGTTTATCTTTCTTGATTCATTCAAGTAAATTGAATAGAATGCCGATAGATTGTCTGAGGGTCGCTTGCAATCCGGCTTTCAGTTAACATCTTGCTATTTATTGAAATACATCAGGGGACGAGGTAAGCCATGGTGGAACAGATAAACAGACCGGCCGACGCCAATCAGGATCTTGCCGCACTGGTTGCCGCACGCAGAAAGAAAAGAACAGCTCCCGAACAGCCCGCCGCTGCCGCCGCGGAACCGGCTCCGATGGAGGATTTCGTCACGATTCTGATGAAAAAAGGACTGATCACCAGCGAAGAACTGGCCAGCGAACAGCGCCAGAAGATTCGATCCGTACGATAACCAAGGTGACTCAATCCTCATCCGGCATATCAGGATGGGGATGTTCATCAGGGATACCCGCCAAAAATGACGTCAGCCAGCATCATAATCAACGAAGCAGATCTGAAAATAGATTTTTACCGGGCCTCGGGTCCGGGTGGGCAGCATCGCAACACGACCGATTCGGCGGTGCGGATCCGCCACCTGCCGACCGGCATTGTTGCCCAGGCTTCCGAATTCCGCTCCCAGTTCCAGAACCGCGAGATCGCCATGCAGCGCCTGCGGCTTGCGCTGGAGAAGCGTGAACGCAAGGTGAAGAAACGGGTTGCCACCCGCGTGCCGAAGCGGGCCAAAGAGCAGCGCCTCAGCGGCAAGAAAATCCAGTCCGAGAAGAAACGCCTGCGCACGACCCTGGAATAGACCCGTCCAATTTTCCTGCCAGAATTAGTTTGACTCACCCGGCATAAGGCTGTAATTTAGCAGGGTTTATATCCGGAGCATTTCGATGGTACGCGCATATCTCTATCTGGCGGTGTTCATTCCGCTGACATTTCTGTTTTCGGCCAGCGCCTTCGTCACGACGCTGTTCGACGGCAGCGGCCGGGCCTATGCCTGGCATGCGCGTTTATGGGCGCGGCTGGCTCTGGCACTGAACCTGGTCAGGGTCAGCGTCAGCGGGACCGGAAACGTTCCGGCTGGCCCGGCTATCTTCATGAGCAACCACCAGAGCAACTTCGATATCCTGGCGCTGCTTTCATCAATGCCGTGCCAGCTCCACTGGATCGCCAAGAAGGAGCTGTTCGACATCCCGGTTTTCGGCCCCTCCATGCGGCGCGGCGGCTACATTCCGCTCGATCGCGGCGATGGACGCAAGGCCTTGCGGAGTGTGGATGAAGCCGCCGCCACGATCCGCAACGGCAAGAGCGTGGTGATGTTTCCCGAAGGGACCCGTTCCAGGGACGGCAATCTGCTCCCCTTCAAGCGGGGCGGCTTTATCCTGGCCCGCAAGGCCGGTGTTCCGGTGATTCCGGTCACCATCAACGGCAGCGGTAAAATAAACCCACCCAACCGGATCCGCCTGTACAGCGGCGATATCCAGATGGTGCTGCACCCGGCGGTGATCATACCGGACGGCCTGAGCCGGAACGAGGCCGAGTCCTGGATGATGGAACAGGTCCGGAATACGATAGAATCTGCGCTGGAGCATTGAATGAACATCGGTTATCAGTACATAATTCTGATCATTGCCGGAATGGCGGGCATCATCTGGGGGTTGCCGGCCGCCCACCGCCTGAAGAGCCCCTACGATATCGGCGCCGCCCTGGCGGCCCTGGCTGGAGTGGTGGTGGCCACCCTTGGGGTGCTGCTGACATTTATCCCAAATTTTTTCAGGTGACCCGATGAACGAACAGCAAAAAAGCATACTGCTCAACGGAGCGGTAATAGTAGTCATCTGCCTGCTGATGTTCCTTGCGGGAACCTGGTGGCGCATGAGCAGCCAGTACAAGCTGGGGGAGGAAGCGCTTCGCAGGGGCGATTTTCCCGGATCTGTGGCCGGTTTCGAGTCGGCCATCCATATGTACATCCCTTTCCATCCCACGATAGAAAAGGCTGCCGAACAACTGTGGCGGATTGCCGAACAGAACGAAAAGTTGGGTGATGTCAACCGGGCCCTGATTGCCTATCGTTCTCTGCGCAGTTCGTTTTATGCCGACCATTGGCTGGTTACCCCCGGTGAAGACTGGATTGCGCGTTGCGACAAGAAGATAGCGGCGCTGGTGCCGCAGCAGCGGGAAAGATAGATTATGGAAACTTTGGAATCAAACTCGGCATTGCAGATAGTGGCCCTGGGCGGATTGGGCGAAATCGGCATGAACATGATGGCCTACATCTATGGCGACGACATCATCATCGTCGACTGCGGCCTGATGTTTCCCAGCCCGGAAATGCTCGGCATCGACTACGTGATACCCGATATCTCCTGGCTGCGTGAGAGAGTCGGGAATATCCGCGCCATCTGCCTGACCCACGGGCACGAGGATCACATCGGCGCGCTTCCCTTCGTGCTGCAGGAGTTGAACGTGCCGGTTTATGGCACGGCCCTGACGCTGGGGTTTGTCAATGAAAAGCTCAAGGAATACAAGCTGGACGGTTCGGTGGAGCTGGTGATCGTCAAGCCGCGCGACACGGTGCAGCTGGGCCGTTTCCGGGTGGAGTTCCTGCGGGTGGCCCACTCGGTGGTCGATGGCTGCGCGCTGGCCATCACCTCTCCGGAAGGGGTCGTGATCCATACCGGAGACTTCAAGATCGACCATACCCCGGTCGATGGCCAGCTGACCGACCTGGCCAGCCTGTCGCGCTACGGCGAGGCCGGTGTGCTGGCGCTGCTGTCCGATTCCACCAACGTGGAGCGCGAGGGCTACACCCTCTCCGAGAAATACGTCGGGGAAGCCTTTGCCGAAATATTTCCGCGCTGCAGCGGCCGTATCATCGTGGCCGCCTTCTCCAGCAGCATCCATCGCGTGCAGCAGGTGGCCGACAATGCCGCCCGCTGCGGCCGCAAGATCCTGCTGAACGGCCGTTCCATGGTCAAAAATGTGCAGATCGCCCGGGATCTGGGTTACCTGACGATTGCGGACGATATTCTGATGGACCTGAGGGAACTGCCGCATCTGCCGCCGGAACAGGTCTGCATCATCTCCACCGGCAGCCAGGGAGAGCCGATGAGCGCCCTGACCCGCATCGCCATGGACGACCACAAGCAGATCAAGCTGGAAAAGGGGGATACGGTGATTCTCTCCTCGCGCGTGATCCCCGGCAACGAGCGCACCATTTCCGAATTGATCAACCATCTCTACCGTCGCGGCGCCGAGGTCTTCCATGAAAAGGTGTCCGAGGTGCATGTCTCCGGCCACGCCAGCCAGGAAGAGCTCAAGCTGATGCTGAACACGGTGCAGCCCCGCTTTTTCATACCGATTCATGGCGAATACCGGCACCTGGTCAAGCATATCGAATTAGCCCGCAAGGTCGGCATACCCGAGGAGCGCTGCATCCTTGCCACCAACGGCGAGGTGGTCTCGTTCTATGCCGACACGGCCGCGATTGTTGAGAAGGTCGAATCGGGGCGGGTTTTCGTTGACGGCAAGGGGATCGGAGATGTGGGGCGGATGGTGCTGAAAGACCGCAAACACCTGTCCGAGGACGGCATGATCGTCGTGATCATCGGCATGAACCATTCCACCGGCGAAGTAATCTATGGTCCCGATATAGTTTCGCGCGGTTTCGTGTTCGAGGATGAAAGCCAGGAATACCTTGAGGATGCCCGCAAGGCCGTCATCTTCGCGCTGGGTGAATTGAACGTGGAGACCCGCTGCGACGGTGAGGAGGTCAAGACCGTGGTCCACCAGACCTTGCGACGTTTCTGCAAGAAAACCATCGAGCGTCGGCCGGTGATTCTGCCGGTGATCATGGAGATGTAACGACCTGCGCCTAGTATAGTTTAATGAGCGGCAGCGATACCGCTTTTTTGTGATATGATAGCAAGCCAGTGCAATAGTCTGCCATGACCTACCGCGAGAACCGAGGAGAATCAGACATGACCATCAGGGCTACTGTAATTACCATCACCTTGGCCAATGCCATCCTCTTCCTTATTATCGCGATCGGTTTTATCTCTTTCAGTAATTACCAGGAAAACAAGCTCGAACATCTGATCATCAGTGATCTGAAATTCTCCCGGGATCTTGACCAGACCTACAGCATCGGCCTGCGCGCGGGTATCGCCCTGAGAAATCTGGTGATCGACCCTTCTGATAAAATGGCTCTCAAAACATTTGAAGAATCGCGAAAAGAGTTTACCGCCAAGGCCAATGAAGCGCGTACGCTGAACAGCGGCAAGGCCGGGGCGCTGATGGGTGAAGCAGCGGCGCTGTGGGCCGAGGCCGACCCGCTCAAGACCCGGATAATTCAGCTGATCCAGGCAGGAAACCGTGACCAGGCCATGTCGGTGGTCGGCGAGGACACTGACATCTGGCGCGAGATCAAGCAGGTCATCGACGAAGCCCGCGAGGAGCAGGACAGGGAACTGGCGGCCTCGATAAATGAGAGCAGGGAGATCATTCACAAAGGGCGGCTGGTTGTGGCTGGTTTCTTGCTAGTTGGAATTATCGGCATGATCGCAACGGCGTTGATTGCATTCCGCCGTATCCTGCGCCCACTGGAAAGACTGGTTTCGGCGGTTGCCAGGGTCGGCACCGGTGATCTCAGTCACTCGATTCCGATCGACAGCAAGGATGAACTCGGCCAGCTGGCGGCAGAGTTCAATACCATGGTATCCAAGCTCGGAAGCATGGTGGTGAAGCTGACACGCTCATCGGCCGAGCTGCAATCGGCCTCCGAGCAGATTGCAGCAACAGCCCGGCAGGTGGTGTCATCATCCGAAATCCAGGTTGCGGGCGTTAACGAAACTTCCGGCGCCGTGCTGGAAATCACCGGTTCAATCCGGAATGTGGCGCAGAGTATCGAACACCTTTCCGGTTCGGCACACGAGAGTTCCACCTCGGCGCTTGAAATGGCGGCAAACATCGAGGAGGTTGCCCATAACGTCGAGGGGTTGGATCGGTCCGTGGCGGAGGTGAGCAGTTCGATCATAGAGATGGCGGCAGCGGTGAATCAGATCAATGACAACGTCCAGCAGCTTTCGGATATTGCACTGTCAACGGCAAGTTCGATAGCGGAAATGGATAACTCGATCAAGGAGGTCGAGCGCAACGCCCTTGATACGGCCGGTATTTCCGATAATCTCCTGAATGACGCCGAATCCGGCAGGAGAACCGTCGAAGCCACCATAAAGGGTATCAACGAAATCCGCAAGGCATCCGGGTTGACCATTGAGGCGATCACATCGCTGGATGCGAAGGCCGACGATATCGGCAAGATCCTGCTGGTAATCGACGATGTGGCGGAACAGACCAATCTGCTGGCGCTCAACGCCTCAATCATCGCGGCCCAGGCCGGGGTGCACGGCAAGGGCTTTGCCGTGGTGGCAAACGAGATCAAGGAGCTTGCCAATCGAACCAAGCTGTCCACCAAGGAGATCGCCCAGGTGATCAAGACGGTCCAGAACGAGACCCACAGGGCCGCCAGCACCATAGAAATGGCTGAAAAAAGCATCACCAACGGTGAGCGGCTCTCAAGAGAATCCGAAGGCGCGTTGCAAAAAATCGTGGTCGGAATCCAACTGTCAACCGATCGCATGAGTCACATTGCCAATGCCACCAGTGAACAGGCCCAGGGGAGCCAGATGATACGTCTGGCAATGGAACGGGTTTCGGAGATGGTTAACCAGATCGCCCGGGCCACCAGCGAACAGGGCAAGGGCAATGAATTGATCATGGAGTCGGCGGAGAAGATGAAATCCCTGACCGGCGAGGTCAATCTCGCCACTAAAGAACAGGCTGATGTCAGCAGCTTCATAGCCAGAATCACGGAGCAGACTTCCAGCATGATTCGCGAGATTAAACAGGCCACGGACGAACAGAGCTGCAGCAGTAACCAGATAGTGCAGTCAATCGGTAAAATCCAGGATTCGGCCCGCTCAAATGCAAGTTCAACCAAGGTGCTCGACGATGTAATATCAAAGCTGTCCCGTCAGGTCAAAGTCCTTCAGGATGAGATGGCCAACTTCAGGCTGTAATGTTAGGTAGAAATGGCTGCGGTTTTGAATAATCGACATCGCAATCGGTCTGATGGTAAACTTGTGCTATCATAATCAGAGGAAAAGGGTGCGATCATGGATCAGCACAATCATCAGCATGCGGAATCGCCGGAAATGCTTTCCCTGATGGGCTACAGTCTGGCCAGTGAAACCGGGCAATTTCAAAAAGGGATTGAGCTGTGCCTCAAGGCGATAGCAATGAATCCGCACAGCAGCGACAATTATCTGCACCTGGGGCGGATATATCTGCTTGCAAAAAAGAAGGATCTGGCGATCAAGACTTTCAGGAAGGGACTCAGGGTCCGCAAGGATGCCAGGATCATCGACGAGTTGAGGTCGATGGGTATCCGCCAGGCTCCCCCCTTCGGCTCGTTGCCGCGTACTCATGTGATCAATCGGGTGACCGGCAAGATTATGAGAGTTTTGAAGCTTCGGTAAGGGCAACTATACAATCCAGAAAAAGAAAAAGCGGGACAGGCGAAAATGCCGGTCCCGCTTCCGTTTTAAGGTGTATGACTAACGATTAAGACAGGATAATCCTGGCAAATCTGCGCTTGCCGATCTGGACGATGTATTCGCCGGCAGCGGTCAGCTCCAGGTTGGTGTCGCTGACCTTTTCGCCGTTCAGCTTGACCCCGCCGCCGTCAATCGCGCGGCGTCCTTCGCCGTTGGATTTGGTCAGGCCGGCTTCTGTCATGGCCCTGGCCAGCAGAACCGTGCCATCGGCGATGGCAAAACCGACCTGCGGCATCTCGTCCGGGATCTCATTGTCCTTGAAGCGCTTGACGAAATTCTCTTCGGCCGCTTCGCCGGCGCCGGCGCCGTGGAAACGGGAAACGATCTCGCGCCCCAGCGCTTTCTTGGTGGCCATCGGATGCAGCGACCTGTCTTTCAGGCCGGCCTTGATCTGGTCCAGTTCGGCCAGCGGCATGTCGGACAGCAGTTCGTAATAACGGATCATCAGGTCATCGGAGATCGACATGATCTTGCCGAAGATCTCATCGGCCGGCTCGTTGATACCGATGTAGTTACCCAGAGACTTGGACATCTTGTTGACGCCGTCCAGCCCCTCCAGAAGCGGCATGGTCAGCACGCACTGCGGTGACTGTCCCCATTCGCGCTGCAGTTCGCGGCCCATCAGCAGGTTGAACTTCTGGTCGGTGCCACCCAGCTCCACATCCGAATTGAGCGCGACCGAATCATAGCCCTGGATCAGCGGGTAGAGGAACTCGTGGATCGCGATCGGTTGCTGCGAGTTGTAGCGCTTGTGGAAATCGTCCCGTTCCAGCATGCGGGCCACGGTGTACTTGGAAGCCAGCGCGATCATGCCGCCGCAGCCCAGTTCGTTCAACCAGTCGGAGTTGAAGACCACCTTGGTCTTCTCCGGGTCCAGTATCTTGAAGACCTGTTCCTTGTAGGTCTCGGCATTTCTGAGCACATCCTCGCGGGTCAGCACCTTGCGGGTTTCGGATTTGCCGGTCGGGTCGCCGATCATGCCGGTAAAATCGCCGATCAGGAAGTTGATTTCGTGCCCCAATTGCTGGAACTGGCGCAGTTTGTGGATCAGGACGGTATGTCCCAGATGGAGGTCGGGAGCGGTGGGGTCGAAGCCGGCCTTGATCTTGAGCGGCACGCCGCTTTTGAGTGATTTTTCGAGCTTCTCTTCCAGTTCCTTTTCAACCAGAATCTCGACTGCGCCACGTTTGATGACGGCCATCTGTTCGGCTACGGACATTTAACAACTCCTTAAAACCTTGAATAACACGGAGAGACGGAGAACACGGAGAAATCGAAACAATTTAATTCAAAAAGATACGGTAAAAAATTTTACTCCGTGTTCTCCGATTCTCCGTGTTTCAAACGCTATTAATTTTTAATCAGCAGGCGATATTGATTCTTTCGATACTTAGCGCCTTGCCGCTGGATTCATCCACACCGATCACGACACCATTCAGGCGGATATCCTTCTTGGCCACCTCGAACTTGGTCGGCAGCTGGGTCAGGAAGCGGTTGATGGTTTCTTCCTTGCCCATGCCGATCACCGAATCGAATGCTCCGGTCATGCCGGCATCGGTCATGAAGGCAGTTCCCTGTGTCAGGATGCATTCATCGGCGGTCTGGACGTGGGTATGGGTGCCGACCACGGCGCTGACCCGCCCGTCCAGATACCAGCCCAGCGCCGCCTTTTCCGATGTGGCCTCGGCGTGGAAATCAACGAAAATGATCGCCGTTTCCTGCTTTAAACGCTCGATTTCACGGTCGGCGACCCTGAAGGGGCATTCGAGGCTTTTCATGTAGACCCGCCCCTCCAGATTCAGCACTCCGACCTTGATTCCGCCAGGTGTGGTCAGTACCGCGCTGCCGTTGCCAAGGGCGCCGGCGGGGTAGTTGGCAGGACGGATGATGCGCGGGTCGGCCATTATCAACGGGACCTGTTCTTTCTTGTCCCAGATGTGGTTGCCGCTGGTAAGCAGGTGAACACCCTGCTTGAACAGATCCCTGGCGGTCTCTTCGGTCAGGCCGAAGCCGCCGGCGGCGTTTTCACCGTTGGCGATTACCAGATCGACATTGTGGCGGTCCACAAGGCGATGCAGTTCGCGCGAGAGCGCCTGGCGGCCCGGCTTGCCGATGATGTCGCCGATGAAAAGCAGTTTAACGGGCATATTCAACAGAGCGGGTTTCGCGGATAACGTTAACCTTGATCTGCCCCGGATAGGTCATTTCAGCCTCGATCTTTTTGGCAATGTCGCGGGCCATGACCACCGACTGGTCATCGGATACCTGGTCGCTGGATACCATGACGCGGATTTCGCGGCCGGCCTGAATCGCGAAAGAAGACTGGACGCCGTTGAACGATGTTGCAATCCGCTCCAGATCCCCCAGGCGCTTGACATAGGTTTCCATCATTTCGCGCCGTGCTCCCGGGCGTGCTCCGGAGAGCGCGTCGGCGGCCTGTACCAGGATCGCCAGCACCGAGTTGGGTTTCTCGTCTTCATGGTGGGCCATGATCGCGTGTACGATCTTGGGGGTTTCGCCGTATTTGCGGGCCAGTTCGGCGCCGATCACGGCATGGGAACCCTCGACCTCGTGGTCAACCGCCTTGCCCAGATCGTGCAGCAGTCCGGCGCGCTTGGCCTGTTTCACGTTGATGCCGAGTTCGGCGGCCATTATGCCGCACAGGAAGGCTACTTCCAGCGAGTGCAGGTAGACGTTCTGGGTGTAGGATGTGCGGTATTTGAGGCGGCCGATCAGCTTGAGAACTTCAGGGTGAATGCCATGCACACCCAGGTCGAAGGCGGCCTGCTCGCCGGCTTCCTTGATGGAGAGCTCAACTTCTTCGGTCGATTTGGCGACAACTTCCTCGATGCGGCCGGGGTGGATGCGTCCGTCGGCCAACAGCTTCTCCAGGGAGAGACGGGCAACCTCGCGGCGGACCGGATTGAATCCCGAAAGTATTACCGCCTCGGGGGTGTCGTCGATGATCAGGTCGATGCCGGTTGCGGCTTCCAGGGCACGGATGTTGCGCCCTTCGCGGCCGATAATGCGTCCTTTCATCTCGTCGGACGGCAGCGGAACCACCGATACGGTTCGCTCGGCCACGTATTCGCCGGCATAACGTTGAATCGCCAGTGCCATGATCTCCTTGGCCTTCTTGTCTGCGGTTTCGCGGGCTTCTTCTTCAATGGTCCGGATCAGTTTGGCCACGTCGTGCTTGGCCTCGTTCTCCATCGCATTCATCAGTTCCTTTTTGGCTTCGCCGGCGGTCATGCCGGAAATCTGCTCGAGTTTTTCGTTCTGTACGTCTGCCGCCTTTTTCAACTCCTCGTCGCGTGAATTAAGCAGCTGTTCCTTCTGTGCAAGAGTCTGTTCCTTCTTGAGAAAATCCATCTCCTTCTGGTCAATCAGGGTCATCTTCTTATCGAGATTCTCTTCCTTTTGCGCCAGTCGTTTTTCAAGAACCTGCAGGTCCTTGTTCTTCTCGCGGGTAGTGCGTTCATGTTCTTCCTTGGCCTGAATGGCCGCATCCTTGGCCTTGAGCTGGGCTTCCTTGGTGATGTTTTCGGCTTCCCGGCGTGCGTCTTCGATGACCTTGTTGGCCAGTTCCTCTGCCTGCTTGAAGATTATGCCGGAATCCTTCTTGTTCAGCTTGCTTCCGGCAAAATACGCTCCAGCGGCGACGGCCAGTGTAACTACAACGGCAATGATTACTTCCATATCAATAACCTCCTTTATGTAAATCCGAACCGCGAACGCGGCCTCGGTTACTTCTCCACGCGGATCACCCGTCTGTTACTGACGACGATCTCCATAGGGATGTCATGCTGTTCACCCGGTATTAAATCCGCCAGCAGCTGAAAGTCGTGGCAGAGCCCCACCAGGTGAGCCTTCAGGCCGGGGTGCTGCAGAAAACGGTCGTAAAAGCCCTTGCCGTAGCCGATGCGGTGTCCGGAAAGGTCAAAGGCAACGCCCGGTACAACAATCAGGTCGGCTTCGTCAGCCTGGTGGTCGATTCCGACCGCGCACGGTTCCAGTATGCCAAAGGCGCCCTGCTGAAGGGAATGCAGCCCCTCCACCAGCCGGAACACCATGTGTTCACCGCAAACCGCCGGATACAGCACCCGCTTGCCGGCTTTGAACGCATGAATCAGTATCTCCGCGGTGTCGGTTTCATTCCGGACCGGGGCGTACAGCGCAATGCATTCGGACTGGTGATATTCGTTCAGCGCAAGCAGGTTCTGTTGCGCCGCATGACTGGACGCCAGCCATGCATCATGGCCAAGTGCCCGTCGCTGTGCCAGAAGTTGCGAACGGAGTGAGCGCTTGGGCATGGTTATCTCGCAAATGTAGTAATGGATTGGTCCCGGAGTTATGCCGGGAAGATCGACCAGGGAGGATGAAAGGAAATGGAAAAAGGCTCGCGAGTGCCGTACGGGAAAATGTGGTTCTCCAATGAAGATCTCGGAGCGATTTCTTCCTTTCAATGAGGATATATTCTGCGAGTTTCTGATATCAGCAATCAGAAGCGATTTGACTGCTCGCTGCTGAAGGGTCCGATTTGCGGCGCTGCTGTTGCGAATATATGATCAAGTCTCCCTGAGAGACCATTAAAATCAAGCAGTTTCCAGTTTGCCGATTATATCGAGCATTCTGCTCTCAAGCGCGGCATCACGTTCGTGTTTTGAACTCAGTTCAAGCAGTTCTTCGGCCGTGTTCAGCAGGGCCAGGGTCAGCACCAGTTGGGCGTCGCCATTTTTCAGGGCACTGCCGATGGTCAGCAGCCTGTCGTTGACAAACTTCTCGACAGCCGCAACCTTCTCTGCCGGAGCCGAACTTCGGACGGATATCTCGCGTCCCAGAACTGTCACCGCATGTGTCTTTTTCATACGATGACCATGCGCGCCGCCTAGATGCCGTCCAGTTTGCCGAGCAGGGCGTCAACGCGGGATTTGATCCCTTCCCTGTCGGATGAAAGGCGTTGCAGTTCTTCGTTCAAGAGGGCATTTTCCTCTTTGAGGGCGGTATATTTTTCTACCAGCTCGCCGATTTTCTTTTCGAGCACTTCAATCAGTTCCTGATTCATGGGTTCAATTTCCTTTCGAGGGGCTGAACTATACGACGGAGGCGTTGCGAAGTCAAGTCCCAATTGATTGATTTCGTGAGGTTCCCTGGCTGTTCGACCCCTTTTGGAGGCAGATATTTCAGGCCTGGAAGAGGGCATCCGTGAACTCCCCGGGGTCGAAATCGCGCAGATCGTCGATCGACTCGCCTACACCAATGTAACGGACCGGCAGCGCGAATTCGTGGCTGACCGCCACCACGATGCCGCCTTTGGCGGTCCCGTCCAGTTTGGTCAGCGCCAGTCCGGTCACACCGGCGGCTTCCTTGAAAAGCCGCGCCTGGGATACCGCGTTCTGTCCGGTGGCGGCGTCAAGCACCAGCAGCGTCTCATGCGGCGCTCCGGGAATCTCGCGACTGATCACGCGGCGAATCTTTTTCATCTCCTCCATCAGGTTGACCTTGGTATGCAGGCGTCCGGCGGTATCGATGATCAGGATGTCAACGCCCCTGGCAACCGCCGCCTTGCAGGCGTCGAAAACAACCGCGGAAGGGTCGGCCCCCTCCTTGTGGCGAATCACGTCCACTCCGGAGCGCTCGCCCCAGGCGACCAGCTGTTCGGCGGCCGCGGCGCGGAATGTGTCAGCTGCCGCCAGCAGCACTTTCTTGCCGTCGGCGGTGAAACGCGAAGCCAGCTTGCCGATCGTGGTGGTCTTGCCGACTCCGTTCACGCCGATCACCAGCAACACGAAGAGTTTCTGGCTGCCGATGTCGAGCGGCAGATGGTGGGCGGTCAGGCGTGCCAGAATCTCTTCCTTGAGTGCCCCCCGCAGCGCCCCGCCATCTTTGAGCTCGTTGCGCCCAAGTCGCTGCTCCAGCGTGCGGATTAATTCCACGGTGGTCTTGACGCCGATATCGGAGGTGATCAGGATCTCCTCCAGCTCTTCCAGCGTATCGGCGTCGATCTCCTTCTTGCCCAGCACCAGCGCGTCGATACGTCCGACCAAACCGTCCTTGGTCTTCTTCAGGCCGGATTTCAGGCGCTCGAAAAAACTCGGTTTTTCAACGACGGCCGGAGTGGCTGTGACGGCCGGTGGCGGTGTCGATTGCTCCTGCTCCGGAACGTGTGACGTGGCTGCCACATCGAGTGGGGTGGCTATCTCTTCGGCCGAATCGGCGCCGGTGATCTTGTCCATCAGGCCGCGAAAAAAGCCTTTTTTCTCTTTCTGTTCCATCAGATCTCCTTTTTAAGTTCGGTGATGGCCAGCCGGAAATGGTACAGGGCCTGAGCGATGGGACAGCTGCGCCCGACCCGCATTACCAGGGAATAATCCTTGTCGATGCTGCCGATGACCAGGTGCCCCTCGCTGGCGGTCACCACCACATCTTCAATTGCTCCGACATTGGCGATACTCTGCATCTCCATCAGGCGTGATAGGATGATGCCCTTGTGGGCCGCTATGAAGCGCATGTCATAGGGATCGCAGTGACAGTGTTCCATGACCGCTTCCCCTTCCCAATCCACCAGGATCGCGCCGATTGCATGCGGAACCTGGTCCACCAGATCTTTCAGGATTACTTCAAATGACATTTAACCTCCACCCGGTTCAAAAATGGATTGATAGCGGCCAAGCCGCAGGTTACGCTGCGCTGCCGGCCAGCGCAAATCTCAGTGCAGCCTGACCGACACCATCCTGGATGCCCCCGGCTCCTCCATGGTGATGCCGTAGAGCGTGTCGGCCACCTGCATCGTGGCCTTGTTGTGGGTAATGATGATGAACTGCGAGATCGCGCTCATCTCCCGTACCATCTCGTTAAAGCGCCCGATATTGGCGTCGTCCAGCGGCGCATCGACCTCGTCCAGCAGGCAGAAGGGGGTCGGCTTGATCAGGAAGATCGAGAAGATCAAAGCAACTGCGGTCAGTGCCTTTTCGCCGCCGGAGAGCAGGGTCACGTTCTGCAGCTTCTTGCCGGGGGGCTGAACGATGATATCAATGCCGGTCTCAAGCAGATCGTCTTCATTGGTCAGGCGCAGTTCGGCCCGTCCGCCGCAGAACAGCCGCGGAAAGACCTCCTGGAACTTGGCGTTGATCAGGTTGTAGGTTTCCAGGAAACGCTGGCGGGTCGTACGGTTGATGCGCTGGATGGCCTGCTGCAGCCCGCGCAGCGACTCTTCCAGGTCGTCCTTCTGGCCGTTGAGGAAGTTGAAGCGTTCCTCCATCCCGGCGCACTCTTCGATCGCCATCAGGTTGACTTCACCCATCTCGTCCAGCAGGCGCTGCAGTTCTCCCTGGCGCAAGCGGCGGGTGTCCTGGTCAAACGCTGCCGCCTCCAGCCGTGCCAGCGCCTCGCTCATGTCGATGCGGCTTTTTTCCTGCAGTGTCCGTTCCAGATGTTCGGCCTGCATGTTCAGGGTCGAAAAACGCAGGTTCAGGTCGCCCTGGGCCTGGCGGACGGAGTCGCTCTCTTCACGGGCCTTCTTGAGCAGCGCTTCGTTCTCGTTCAATCCGACGCCGGCCGCTTCGAAGGCTTCCCGGGCCACGTTCAGGCGCTCTTCGGTCTTAACCTGCAGCCGCAAAAGCTCCTCCAGCCGTTCCGAAGCGGAGGCGATTGAAGCCTGCAACTGGAGCCGGGCGGCAGCGCCGGATTCGATCTCCTGGCGATCCCCGGCCATGCGCCTGGCCAGATCCGTGGTCTGGCGCTCCAGGTCAGCCAATCCCCGCAGGTGCGCCTCGTGCTGCTCCTTGAGCGTGGCGGTCTGCACCCGGATCGCGGTGACTTTTTCCCGGGTGGCGGCCAGTATGGCACGCTGCTGGTCCAGCGACTCTTTCAAACGGTTCGTTTCCTGTTCCAGCTCTTTGGAAATGCTGCCGGACTGTCCGATCTGCTCCCGGGCCAGTTTCAGCTCGTCCTCCAGTGTTTGGCGCTCCTCGTCGAGATTGGCGGTCTCAAGGCCCTGCAGTTCCAGCCGTTCCTCGATGCGGGCCGACTCGTCCGTGGCCTGCTGGCGGTCCTTGCGCAGGCCGGTCAGCTTCAGCTCGCACTGGTGCAGATGTGTCCCGCCGGACTTCAAGCCCTCGGCCACTTCCTGGCTCTGGCTGCGCAGGTCTTCGCGTTGTTTGCCAAGGGAAGCGGTCTCCTCTTCCAGCATTGCCACCTGTTGCTCAAGCTCCCGGATCTCGCGCTTCTTGTGGATCAGCCCCTTGTTGACCTGGTCGCCCGATCCGCCGCTGACGATTCCGCCTGCTGTGACCATGTCGCCATCGCGGGTGACAAAAGTCAGTTCGGGATGGCTGCGGGCCAGCCCGATGGCGGTGTTGATGTCGTCAACCAGCATCACAGTGGCCAGCATGTTGCGGATCAGCCCGGCATAGCGGCCGCTGCTCTGCAACAGTCCCGCCAGTGGAGTGCTTCCGGTCACGCCGGCGATGGCTGGCGTATCGTACTCCAGCGGCAACGCGATGCCGGCCCGTCCGCCGTTGTTTCCTTTCAGAAACTGCAAGGCCTGGATCGCGTCGCCGTCATTTTCGCAGAGCAGGCACTGCAACCGCTCAGCCAGTGCGGTTTCGACCGCCGCCTCCAGTTCGGGAGGAGCCTGTACCGTATCCGCCAGCACACCGCTGAAGCCGGAACGCAGGCGTGCGTCCTTCATCAGTGTGCGCACTCCCTGGCCGAAACCGGCAAACTGGGCCTCCAGCTCCCGCAGCGAGTGCAGGCGAGATGAGGAACGATTCAGTTGATCCCGGCGCGACTGCCAGTTCTTCTCCACTTCGGGCAGGCGTTTTTTAAGGTCATCCTCATGTCCGCGCAGCACGGATATTTCTGCCTGCAGTGTTTCCAGTTCCAGTTGTCCGGCAGATATTTCCCTTTCGAGCGCTGAACTCCTCTGGCGAAGCTGTTCGCGTCGTTCGGCCAGTTGCGCATTCTCACGCTTTTGGCGTCCGATGCGCTCATCCAGTCCGGAGAGCCTTTTCTGGGCGTTTTCCAGGCGACTCTTGAACTGGGCCGCTTCGGCCAGCGCGGTGAACAGTTCCTTGCGCCGCGTCTCCAGGTTCCGGTTCAGTTCTTCCTCGAGCTGTTGCTGTTCGAGCAGTTGCGCTTCGGCCTGCTCCAACCCGGCCTGGGTTCCGGTCACGTCCAGGCTGCCGGTGTCGCGCCGCAGCTCCAGTACAGCCTTTTGGTCGTCGCACTCCTTGAGGCGTTTTTCCAGTTCGCCGGTTTCAGCTTCCAGCCGCGCCAGGCGTCCATCCAACCCGGCCAGTTCCTTGCGCTGGAACTCCAGACCGTTTTCGGTGGTGCCGAACTCGCTCCTGACCCGGAAGACCTCCTCCTGGGACTGGGCCAAGGCCTTTTCCGCCTCCAGCAGCGCCACCCTGGCTTCTTCGGCACGTGATTCCCCCAGCGATGAAGCGGCGAAAACCTCGCGGATGCGTTCGTTCAGCAGTGCCATTTCACGTTCGGCCTGGCTGCGGGCAGCCTGTGTCTCCAGGTATTCGCGGGCGGTGAAGAGCAGCTCTATTTCCCGCAGTTCATCGCGGTATTCCCGGAACTTCTCGGCTTTTTTGGCCTGGCGTTGCAGCGAGCCCAGCTGCCGGCGGATCTCCCCCAGCACGTCGGCCAGTCGGGCCAGGTTCTGACGGGTGCCTTCGATCTTTTTAAGTGCCAGCTGCTTGCGGGATTTGAATTTGGTGACCCCGGCCGCCTCCTCGATCAGAAAACGGCGCTCTTCCGGGCGGGAATGCAGGATCATGCCGATCTTGCCCTGCTCGATGATCGAATAGGCGCGGGTGCCGACTCCGGTATCCATGAACAGTTCGGTGATGTCCATCAGGCGGCAGGGAATCTTGTTGATCAGGTAGTCGCTGTCGCCGTCGCGGTACAGGCGGCGGGTGAGCTGGATTTCGGAATAATCCAGATATTTGGCCGGCGCGCGGCCGTCCTCGGTGGAAAACACCAGCGACACCTCGGCCAGTCCCAGCGGCTTGCGGGTTTCGCTGCCGGCGAAGATCACGTCCTCCATGGCCTTGCCGCGCAGGTTCTTGGCGGACTGCTCCCCCATGCACCAGCGGATGGCATCCACGATATTGGACTTGCCGCAGCCGTTCGGGCCGACCACGCCGGTCACCTCCTGCTGGAAGTCCAGCACGACTTTGTCGGCAAAGGATTTGAAACCGGATATTTCGAGGCGTTTGATTTTCATGGAATTGCATACTTTAACAGAGCGGGCGAAGTGATGTCCAGTGTGATGTTCCCCCGATTTCAAATCAAAGTGCTCTCCGCGCGGACTCGTTCTCGGTTTCTCAGCAGCCGCTTCTGGTATGCGCTGTTTGCATCTGTCAAGACAATCCTGATCCGGCTTTTGATCCAGAACCGCAACACTCTCCAGCCAAGGCCGAATTTCCTGAATTTTTGCATGTTTGCTGCATATTTAGTGCACATTTGCCTGATAAGCTCCGAACAGAGGTAAATCAAACGGTTGCACCAGGTAAAAAGGAGCGAGAGATGAGTGTACACGGAATGAAGAGGCTTGGAGCGGTCTGCCTGCTGGCGATCATGGTTCCGGGGATGGCGCTGGCCAGCAACGATTTCCGGCGACCGCCGGGTGAACGCAGAAGGCCGCCGCAGGCAGCATTCGACATCTGCAAAGAGAAAAGCGAGGGGGCGGAGGTAGAGCTTGGCACTCCCAATGGCACGATCAAGGCCACCTGCAAGTTGTTCGATGGCCAGCTGGTGGCGGTTCCGGAAGGGGCACCGCCACCGCCTCGGGAGGAGAAGGGCGAGGGACAGTAAAGACAGGTGCAATATCAGGGGCAGGGGCTTCCGGGCTCTGTTTGATGATCGGATGATCGAGCACAGCCCGGCAGGCGCCAGCGCCAGTCACTGGAAATATTCCGCATGAATAGAGCTTCCCATGTGGGAGGTTACAAACAGCGAAACAAGCGACAGTATGAAACAGAAGATGAACAAACAGGCTGCAAAACGTCCGCTGATTCGGAAAAAACGCCGCAGATGCAGATACACGCCGAACATGAGCCAGGTAATCAGCGACCAGGTTTCCACAGGATCCCAGCCCCAGAAGCGTCCCCATGATTTATAGGCCCAGATCGATCCGGCCAGCATGCCGATAGCCCAGAAGATAAAACCGAACCCGGTGAAACGGTAGGCATACAGGTCGATACTGTCCGGCTCGGGCAGGCGCTGCATCCAGGCAGAGGGAACCCGGTCGTTTTTCAGAAGGAAGAAGATCGAAAATGCCAGCGCTATCACCAGGGTACCCAGCGAGATCTTGTAAAAAGAGATGTGCAGCACCAGCCAGATACTGCCAAAGGTTGGCGGTAGCGAACGGATACCGGGATTGTAGAAAATTGCCAGTGCGATCAGCAGGAATGTCACCGGAAAGACGATCACGCTGGCCAGCCTGATGCGCGGGAAACAACGCATAAAGACCAGGAACACGACCATCGTGATCCATGCGTCGGATGACAATACTTCGCTGGGCGCCATGTAGGGACCATGTCCGACGATGCGCCACCAGTAGATGATGGCGATTGATTGAACAAGCAGTCCAAGCCATGCCGGGTAATAGCTGCGTCGCTCGACAACCTCTTTCCTGAACACGACGCCGCTGACATTGGCAATGGTGGCTGCCACGTAGCAGAACACCGCCAGCCAGTTCAAGGCCACATATATCGCCACCTGCTTATCCATGGTTCTCCCCGCACCCCAGCGATTCTTTCAATGAAGCCAACTCCTCCCGATAGAATCCGGCGAATTTCGTCGCACGCCAGCAGATTCCGGTTTCACCGGCGGTTGTGTTGCACACCCATGCCTCGCGGGGCGTGGTGAAATAATGCAGTACTCCTCCCAGGCAGATGATGAAAAAACCGAGGAAGATTCCAGGCATTCCGCTTAAGTTGACCACTATCAACCGCGACCAGGGAGCAAATGCGAGAAGATGGAATTTGTACGGGCCAATGCTTCCATCTTCCCCGACTTTGATGGGGAACTGTCCCATTTCCTCTCCCCGGCAGTCCAGGCGCAGCATCAGCAGCGGGTTTACATTGTCAAAGGATTCTCTTTCGGCATCAACCCAGTATTTGGCCCGCACCAGGCAGCCATCTCCGAGCAGATCCTGATAATCGTTATAGCTTGGTTTGTCCGGTGTTTCGGGGTGTTGAATCTGAAGCTGATACAGCCGATTATCTCCCGTACGTGAGATCACTTCCACGAAAAAGGCATGTCCGAACTCCACTCCCTGATAGTAGCGGATTCCACGCTGGGAGAGAATGCGGTTGATTTCCACGGTTTTTGTTTCGCTTGTTCCGGAATCAGTAAGAAAAGAGAGCGTTGACGCTACCTGGCGCACGGCATGGTTTGGCCCGAAGCTGTATTCAATCCGGTCCAGACGCAAAGCCTGTGGCAACAGCAGCGGTTTTGCCAGCAGTCCATGCTCCTCCATCAGCAGCGGCTCGGAAGGTTGCCGGATGGCTCTCTCGACGAGGTGTATCACTCCCCGCTGCTGGGTCAGCGCTATGAAAAGCGCTGCGGCGATGGTTACCATCATTCCCAGGTGAAGCAGGGTGTTGCCCCAGTAACCCCAGGGGTGGCGTACCAGCAGCACCTCTTCCGCCGTACCTCCCAGGCGGTAATAGCCTTTGGCAGCCAGTCTGCGGCAGGAGTCGGCCACTGTGCCGGGCACGGAAAAACATTCACCGTTGCTTATTCCCCGCTCCGGGTTAAAGGTGCGCCTCCAGGCCGTAAGAAACTGATTCCAGGTGGAAAGGGCCAGTGAGATTGTCACACCGCCTAAAATAACCGCAAAAGCCGGGTGCATGTAAATCCGGTGGAGACCGAACAGTTCACTCAAGCGTTCGGCAAACGGGTGCGCAGTTTGCCACGCAAGCATTCTTTCAGAAGAGGTCAGGAAACTCTGAGGGATTAACGCCGACAGGGTAACGGCGGTCAATGCCGACAATATCAGGCCGATGATGGTTGTTCGCGAGAGAAAGAATCGCTTGAATTGATTCATTGTCAGGGGTGATTGGCCGGTTTGGCACCGTCCCGTGAAGGGTTGACCCTGTTTCCTTTGCGGTCAAGCTGCGGCCACGGAATAACCGTATTGGTACTGGTTCCGCTGATGGTGTTGACCTGGGTGATCATCCAGCGCCCATCCTTTTTATTCAGGACATAACCCATGCGGTAGATAAAACCCTTTTCTTCGGCGTATTTTTCGTTGGTGGCCATTTTGCGATGGGAGAAATCCCAGGTTTCTTCGGTTTCCACCGTTGCATCAGAGTTGCCGCGCAGATCCGTCTTTTTGAAGATGATGCCTTTTAGTTCAGACTCCATTCGCAACTGCCCTTCACCGAGGGCGGCCATGTGATGGTAAAGCTTTCGTGCCTGCTCCTCGGTGGTGACTTCCTGCATGGGGTTCATATCCTGGTTTCGGTAACCCTGGATCACAAGATGGTTGTAGCGCCTGATAATGTGTTCAATCTCCCCGGTATCGCATTTGTTTTCGGTACATGCAACCAACGTCACGGATAAAAGCGCAAGTATGATGATTTGAAACATTGGTGCCAGAAATCGATTGGTCTTCATGAACCTCCCGGGCATCTTCCTGATTACCAGTAGTTGGCTTTCAGGGTGTTGTCGGTGTGCTTCGCTCCGCATATGTTGGAACAGCTGACGCTGGTTGCCAGCATGTAGCCTGTTGCCGGTAGCACGGCGCTGGTCAGGTAGTAACCTGAAAACGCTCCGCCATTTCCATCCGGCTTGTAGCGGGGGGGCGCATTGGGACCGGTCAGCAGGCGTGGGACCTTGCCGCCGTGCGGAACCCGGATATGACAGTTCACGCAAGCCTTGTTATGTCCGCCCGACGATTTTGTGTGACCGAATCCTCCCGCGGACCAGGTATGGCAGTTGAAACAGAAATTGTTGGCCGGAACCGTGGTGGTGCCTGTTCCGGTCAGAAGCGTGCCTCCGGCGGCGGTGCCGTTGGCGGTTGCCGAAGTAAAAGGCCAGTTTTGATAGGTGCCGGTCAGCATCCATTTGACGGTTGACCCGTGGGGACCCTGGGCTGTGGCCGAGGTGCCGGTGTCCCGGCCATGACAGTCGGAGCAGGACATCACCTCGCCGGGCGCCCAGCCTCCGGTCAGCGCTGCGGTTGACAGCCGACGGTTGCCTGTCGCCGGCAAGGCCTGCACCACGGGGTGGTAGGAGGCGTTGTTGGGGTTGAACTCCAGTCCGATGTTGGTCCAGCGGGCGGCGCCCAGGGAGGCCGAGGTCACGTTCCAGTAACGCAGGGTGTTGGAGGTGGCGTTGGTGGCCGCATGGCACTTGAAACAGATTTCGTACTCGTAGGTCGCTTCGTTTACCAGGCTGTAGGCGCCGTTGGTCCAGGCGCCAGTATAGCTGACACTTGCCCCGGGCACGCCCCTTTGGCTCCTTGATACAGCATTGGTGTTGGTCGTGATCCGGTAGACACTGCCGCTGGCCGGAGCGGTCCAGGTCGGCACCGTGATGGTGGTGGCGGTGTTGCTGCTGATGGTGGCTGTCTGGCCGGCGCCGGTTCCGGAGATGATGTTGATGAAGTCGCCGACCCACTGGTTGGGGACCCAGTTCTTGTTGCTGTTGACCAGCGTGGTGGTGCTGCCGCCGGTGGCGATGCCGTAGTCGCCATGCAGTCCGTTGCGGGTCGCATGCGGGTTATGGCAATCCACGCACTCCACATGCCGGTTTCGGGAGATGTAGTCCAGGGTTTCATTTTTGGTGGAAGGCAGGTGGATTCCGGAATAGTGCTGGGTTCTATGGCCGAAGCCGGCTGCTCCCGGATCGGCATAGCTCCAGTTCACATTGCCGGGAAGGGTCAGGTTGCTGGGGGCATGGCTGCCGAAGTAAAATGATCCGATATAATCGGTGGTTACGGTAGACGATGTGTCCAGTATCAGGTCAACTACGATCTTCTCCCCCGCGGTGAGGGTGGTGGCCGGCACGTTCACCGCGATCTGACGGACTGAGCCGGGAGCGGAGGTGGTGGCAAGCTCGGTCGTGTTGGTCCCCGTGGCTATGATCGTTGCGCCGATGCTGTCGGCAGGATCATTCCATTTGTAGACCATGTACCTGATCTTGGCGTTCTGGTAAGTAGAGGATTCGCGGCAGTAGATGTTGATCACCCAGTTGCCGGCGGGCACGGTGGTCGTACTGTAGACCTTGGGCGAGATGAAGGAAACCATGCGCCAGTAATTGGTGCCGGCCAGTTCGGTGTCCTGGCTCTTTGTTTCGTAGGCGGTGGTGGTCTCCCAGGGGGACATGGCGCGGCCGATCCAGGTTCCGCCGGCAAAAGTGTCTCCGGTGTTGTGCTGATTGGGCATAGCTTCGGCCGGAGTCTCGGCGGCGACAGGTTTGAAGTAGAGCTTGCTGGTGGTGCTGTAGGTCGGATTTGCCGGCCTGAAATCCAGGTTGGCCGCGAAGACATCCTGGGAGGCCAGGCTCATCGGGGCAACACCGTAGAAATCCTTGTTTGCTACCGCCTTGGGTGGTCCACCACCAGGATCGGCATCCGAAATCAGGCTGTGACAGCGATAGCAGATCTGTTCCTCGGCGGTTTCTCCTCCGGCCGCGTCGAGCGTCCCCTGGAGCCGCCGTATGCCGCTGTTGTGGTTGCCGAACTGGTAGGTGGAGGTGGCGTTCATGAATACGGAGGTCTCGTTCAGCAACGCGTTATGGCACTTGGAACAGTTGCCGTAGACCGTGCTGCCGTCGCTCATGAACCTGGCCGGCACATCGTACTGATGGCCCGAGCCGGAGTACTGCGCCTGGGTGATGGCCGGCGTCACGTTGGCGGGATAGTCATTCTTGCGACGTGTACTATCCTTGGCCTTGGCCGTGTTGTGGCAACTGATGCAGATGCCGCCGCTGCCTGATTTGATATAATCCTTGTTGCTGTAGCCGCTTGAAGCGGTCGGCGTCACGGCGATATCTGTCCGCAGGTTTGCGGCCCTTCCAATGCTGTTTGAGCTGTTCAGATCGTTGCTGAAGATGCCGTGATCGACGTGGCACATGGTGCAGCGCCGGGAATAGACGTTGATGCCGTTGCTGGCGCTGCTGTATGGCGACAGCAACGGATAACCGGATGAATAGTTGCGCATCGAGTGGTGGAAGGTTGATGTGCTCTGCATGTCGATGTTGTGGCAGTCGATGCAGACCCCGCTCTTGTTCCACTTGATCGAGCTGGTTGCGCGTGTCTTGGGAGTGGGGGGCGTCGTGGTGATGTTTAAGCCGATCGGGTGGCAGGATACGTTGGAACAGCTGCTGCCCGAGGCATTATAGCTGTAGGCAAGGGTTACTTTCGTGCTGTTCATGGTATTGTCGCCATCACGGAAGGCCGACGAGAAGGCGCCAAGTATAGAGGCGACATTGTAGGCTTTGTTGACATGCAGTGTAGTGTCAACAATGCTGGTGTTGTTGCGGGTGGTGCCCGCATGACAGTTGAAGCACTGCATGTAGACGCCGCTGAGGGCGCCGGTTCTGATGTGACTGGCATGGGCGTTGCCTTTTGGAGAGCCTGATGCGTACAGAGGGGCGGCTTTGCGGTAATCGGCGCCATATGTGGCGTTGCCGTGGCAGGAGTTGCAGGCCAGCGGTCCGGCGCTGCCCCAGCTGACGGTGGTGTTGTTGGGCACCGTGCCTGTAGAAACCGAGACTCCGTTGGAGTGACAGTAGCCGTTGGAGCAGGTGCTGTAGCCGTCGCCAGGCGCAGGGGTGCCGTTGTATGTCCCGCCAAACCTGGTGACAAAGCTGACATCCACATTATGGTTAACATGCAGGTCCGTTAGCGCAGTGCTGAAGTGGCAGAGTGAGCAGGACGGAGTTGCAAAGCCGGAGCCATAATGGCAAACACCACATCTGGTTACGTTATCCGCGCCGAAATTGTAGCCCATATGTCTGCCATGGCTGCCGGAACTTATCAGCGCAACGCCGCCATGATAGCCGTGGTCGTGGCAGGTGCCGCATTCGCCGGTAGCCGCCGTCCCCCACTTCGGGGTCGAGTAGGTCGGCGGCCAGGTGCCGCCCGGGTTCTGGCCGTTGGAATGGCAATAGATATTTTCGCAGTTGGCATATCCCGAACCGGGATTCTTCTGCATCGGTGTCACGTGACCGCTGTATTTGCCGAAGATGGCCGTGGTGCTGCTGTTGAAAGCGATATTGACCAGCTTGTTGACATGATTGTCGGTCGAGGAAATTGCCATACCGGAAGTGACCGTGGCGGCATGGCACTTGTAACATGCAACCGGCACGCCATAGGTGGTTGACACGTGGCCCGCGTGACTGCCGGTGGCGGGAGTGGCGGCATGGCATCCGGCGCATCCCAGCGTTCCGCCCCAGGTGGCGGTCTGGTTGGGGGGATTGAAGCTTGCCGATTTGGTGCCGGGGCTGTGGCAGTAGGTGGCGGTGCAGTTGCCGAAGCTGTTGGTCTGGCTGGGCAGGTAATCGTTGAGCGCGCCGGAATAGACACCGCTGCCGTTATTGGGCGCGGCGGCGAAGCTGATGGCGAGATTACGGTTTCCGGCGCTGGTGGCATGCTGAAAGCTGGTATTGTTGGCGTGGCATTTCAGGCAGTTGGATGTGCCGGGAAAATACTGGGCATGCCTGGCGTGGCTTCCGGCTGCGCCGCTCGAACCCCCGTTGGGGGGCGCTGTATGGCAGGTTGTGCAGGAAGTCGCAGCCGGGTTGCTGCCCCACACCGGAGTTACGTTTTCAAAGTGGCAATTGACGTAATTGCAGCTTCCCTGTGCGGGCGTAGCGCTCTGGTTGAAGGCGCTGGTGCTGTTCTTATAGGTCGTGGTAAGCGGCGAGTTGTTGATGCGCGATGAAACCTTGATTTTTCCATCGCGGTGAGCGGAAATGTATGTCGGGCTGCCCGGGTGGCAGGTGCCGCATGCGGAAGGGGCCGCCGGAGCATCCATGTGGGTGCGGTGATTGCCCTGAAAACCGCCGGTGGCCGGATTACGGCCGGATTCATCCAAGGGGCGGTAATCGACCGGTGTTGCTGTCCCATGACAGCCATTGCACTGCATGGCGGCATCGGCCGCCGGGAGCGAAAAGGCAAACGAAGCGGATATAACAATTGCATATCTAACGATCAACTTTTTCATAGACACTCCCCCGGTCGGCCAGTCAGAAAACCCAAAAACAAACTTGGTCATGCCCGGTTTGATCTCTGCTCATTGACAGGTTGATCTGCTCTTCGATCCCGTTTGGCGGATGGTTCGGTTTTCCCGCCGACTGTGCTGACCGCGTAGGTTTGGATGCATACCCACGTATTGGAATCCGGTGATTGTCGCGGGTCAGAGTCGGGACTCTCCGAGTGTTATGGAAAACAGTTTATGAGTTGATGGCTTGAGACAGCATTGAATTATCCGGAGTGCCATCGAAAGAAGTTAAATAACGCGAAATGACCGACTCACTCTTTGGGAATGCATGGCAAATTCCACATAACAATAAAAAATCTTATTTTAACTTATCTCATGAGCCAGATTATATCAACAAAAAAACTGAACCCAGGCTTCAGTGATCGAAGTGTCGTTGGCCCAAGGATGAGATTTAAAACTCATCAGAATCAGCAAAACAATCAGGGCCATTCACGTTCCCAGGAGAACGGAATGACCCTGATTGTTGTTAAAACGCGGACTGAATATGAATTGTGTATTCGAAAATTGCCTACCGTTTAATTTACCATGCCAAGATTCGAATCATGGCAGGTACTCGTCCGCCCCAATGTCGTAAACATCAATTCCATCGTTGAGCCCGGGTTGGTCATGGGGGCGGACCTGCCCGTCGATATCGTTTGGCGGAGCGTAGGCCGCGCTGGCCCGGTCGATGGCGGGTGAATCGGGCTGGAGATGGTAATCGGCCGGTGAACCGCCAACGAAGAGCGGATCGCTGGCGATATTATTGCTGAAGCTGGTCGTCAGTGCGGCATTGGTGCGGCTGAAATATTGGTGAAAACAGACGATCACATACTCCGTGGCAAACTCCTCTCTTCGGGGTTGTGGCGCTGTATGCCTTGTTTACTCCGTAGCCGGAACGATCGGATTGCTTCGGTAGGGGTAGTTTTTCAGGCGCGTATCGGTGCGTTCGTGGGGCCTGACTATTGATTTGGCTGGGTCGATCCACTCATCCCATTTGAAATTATCGATGATTTTAGCTTGATAACTCTCCTCTAAAGGGTGATCCAGAATATCGTTGACATGCAACCATTGCTGGTAGCGCATGAGATCAACCTGGTAAGGCGTTGGTTTGCCGCCGGACTTCTTCACGACCGCTTTGAGCGCCTCAACTTCTTTCATTGTTATCCTGGGTTTCCAACTAATCTTGCCGGGCAGCATGACAGGCTCGCCGGGAATATTATTGACGCCCTCTTTCCATGTTGCGAGTACAGCGACTTTTGTATCTTCCCGATAGATTATGATGGCATGACTGTAGCGCTTATCCTTGAAAAAACCGAGATTGCCGTATTGCAGGCGGGCGCCGGTCAAAAAAGCCACAGCATCCGACCAGCAGGGCGACTCGCCGCTTATGCCCCACAAAACGCTCCGGTCGATAATGCCGTCCGGAAACAGAATCTTGAACGCCATCCAGGCAGAGTTGGCAGCAGTCGTTGTACCCTCGCAATCATGGCCGTGGTACCGGACAAGGTCTTTCAGTGTCACGGGATAAGTGTATGGATAATAACGACCCTGTGTGCCTTGCGTGGCCAACATCTCAAATACCGGCGCATACGGCTTGGCTACCATGGATGCATACCAGGTTGGATTGCGGTCCGGCGCTTCCACTCCTGATTCGATGAAAATGTTTTCCCCTTCCCTGTAGGTGGGCTCCGCGGCTAGTGCTCCGGCAACAAGTAGAAATAAAATGATACATGCATACGTAGCGGACCGAGAAACCTTGCGAATTGGATCAGGCATATCGTTCTCCTCCCTGCTGATAGAATGGCTCCGAATACTTCCATTGGTCAATGCAGTATCCATCAGTGGATTCTGACAAATACCCCGGCGGAATCGGTGAATCGTCCGGGGCGGGAGCCCATATCCGCGAACATGCTTGCGCTGCATCCGGAGCAGAAAGCAACGGCGCCAGCGGGTCGCCGATGATCCGGTACGAGTGCCATTGCTCCTGCCTGGGAGGGCAGGCATCGAGTATCAGCTCGCCTATGCTGCAAGCCGGATTTCTGCTGAGAACTTCACAGATGTTGATGCCCCAGTACCAGTTGTCCACGGTTTGGGTCGGACGTACGGCGCTGAAGGCTGCCGCGGCAATTCCTGCGAGCGGGATCATTTCGGCAAATGAGAGCGCCACGCGATAGCGGTTTGCGGTGTGGCAGGTCAGGGAGAGCATCGCTCCTGTCGGCCGACCCTTGGCATGTATCAGGTGGCGACTGTGCAGGCCATGGTAGCCTGCCCAGCCGTATGGCCGCCCATGTCCGCAGTACATGGCCACCCCCAGGCCGATGCGCAATGCTCCTAGCAGGTCCCGTCTGATAATCCGGTCAGCGGTCCACCAGAATACCGGTATTGACGGTTCGCCGTTTTCTCCGGCAAGGATCTGCACGCTTCGGCGAATCATCCTGGTGACATGATCGTCCAGCTGGCCAAGCAGGGCGATGGGGCCACCGCAGCCGGAGCGTTGCTGGACTTCGGCAGCGGCGGTGGCAAAACAGTCCAGATCCGCCAAATTTGTGAAAGGTAGCCAGCCGGCCGGCACCCGGCGTCCGTCGACAGAGGTTACAAAGGGCCCCGGGAGCGCCGTGCGCGGGGTGTGCCGGCGGTTGCCAACCACCAGCACACCAGCTACGTCGTCAAGCTGCTCTTGCCAATTGTCGGACGGAACGAGGATCCGTACCGGTCTGCGCTCACGATGGGCCTGGATGAGTGGACGCAGAGCCGGCAGGGCCTCGGTAGGCGCGCTGAGCAGCCAGGTGTCAGGCATGGACGACATTTGCATACGGTTGATAAGGCGCCCATGCCGCCGGGTCACTCGGTGTGGTGTCGAAGCGCAGAGTCCAATAGTCATCGATGATGGCGGCCTGTGATTCCCGGTTGAAGGAGTCGAATGCCTCCTGGTCGGAACCAGCGTTGTTGCGGGCGGTTTCCAGCGCCGTTGTTCCTCCGTAATTATAGGCCTCACTCCCGTAATCAATCTGGGCGTGAATGGCCTGGACCATATAAATGGGGCCGGCGACAACACCCTGCCACACGTGGGTCAGCTCATGAATCAGTGTTTTCCGCACCACATCCGCCCAGGAAGCGAAGTTGATGACGTACATGGTGGTGAACGGGCGCTCGCTGTTGACCAGCTCGATCAGGTCAACCGGGGGAGAGAGCACCGCCACTAGGACAGAATCGAGGTTGATCGAAGTCCCGAAGACATCTTCGGCATCTTTTCGTTCATCGGCCGTGAGCGGACGATGAACGCCAAACCATGTGAGCACATAGGCAAATACCAGCGCGAGGGCGCTTGCGCCAAGGTCGAAGGCGGCCTCCACGATCTGTCTGGCGCTCTGCCCCAACTCGCGCAGGGCAACAAGGATCCGGCCCCAACTGTCATCGGCCAGAGATGTGGCGGCTTCCAATATCTGGGTTGTAGTGCGACCGACGGTTTTAACCGCCTCAACGAGATTCTTGATTACGTTGCCGGGGTGGACAATCGTATCGGCGAACAGATTTACCAGCGTCACCCCTGAGTCCAGGATGCCGCGCACTACCTCGGTCACTGCCTGCACGGTTCTGGAGGTGGTCCAGGCGATAAGATCGGCCACGGTCTGGCCCGCATCCAGCAGAGCACCGGCGATTTTAGCCAGTGCCGGCAACGCGTCTTCAGCGGCCCAGGTGAGCAGGTAGCTGACCGAGTTTTTGAGCTTGATGGTTGCCACGACAAGCTGCTCAATGGCAAATTCACCGGCAGCCACGGCCCACTCGAATACCACGGTCAGTTTTTCTCCCGCATCTTCGACCGCTTTGACAATCGAGTTGAATGCATCGCTTCCTTTTGCAAGCGCCCAATCCAATATTTCGATGACGTTGTGCTTGGCGTAGCGGATAGCTTCGACCGCATGCCGCCAAAGATCTTCTCCCATGGAGCCAACCCTGGTTACCACCCAATCAAGCACGTCTCCCACCGGTCCCAGCGTATGGAGGATGCCGTTCACCATCCGGCGGAACATGGTATATCCCTGTGAAAGCGCGGTCTCAAGCAGTTCGCCGACCGCCATGCCCGCGGCAAGCATGCCTTCCACCAGCCTTGCGCCTACCTGGTAGGTGAAGCGAACCAGTGAAGATGCGATTTCCAGCATTGTTTTTCCCAGGGCGACCAGGGCTTTCACCACGTCCTTGAGCAGACCGGAGCCGATGCTGATGGTCTGTTTGATCACATCAACCAGGGTAAGTCCCAGGTTCAGCGCGGCATCGATGATCCTCTGAATTGCGGCGACTCCGTGGGAGGCGACCGATGCCACGAGATTGGCCAGGGATTTGCCGGTGTCCAGCAATCCTTTTACCACCCGGCGGGCGGTTTCGATTGCCGTGGTGGCGATGAATGCCGCCAGGTCACCCATGATGCCGACCACCCTGCTCAGCGAGCCGGCGACTTCATCCACATAGTCAAGTGCGGAGCCGGCAAGATCGCCGAGTATGTCGGAAACAGAGCGCCCAAGGTCCAGCATTGCGTGCGTTACGGCATCAAGCAGACTTGTCGGACGGGTAACCACCGCGATCAGGATATCCGTGGCAGCATGGCCGAGAGCAATCAAAGCCCTGACCACTCCCCCGACTATCGCAGCCCCGAATTGGAGCGTCTGGTTGAGAATATTGCCGACCTCTTTGCCGATGGCAATCAGGGCCCCGACAAAATTCTCCACCACGCTGTAAACCTGTGAGGCCATCCAGCTCAACAGTTCGCCTACGGACCGTCCAATCTGGTCAATAGCCCTGAGAGTCTGCACCAGCAGATCACCGGTGAAGCTGACTATCGATGAAAGCACCTCCTTCAGCGCCCTGCCCGCGGCTTCGATTCCTCGCAGGATCTGTTTGAGGACCTGCATTCCGGCGTTGAAGGCTCCTTCCACCAGTTCGGCAATTTGCATTCCGGCGGTGAGGACCGCCCGCACCATGTCGGATACCTGTTCGACCGTCCAGCTGATCACATCCTTGACCGCTTCGGCGATGGCGCTGATTGCGCCGCCGATCACTTCAATAACAGCATTGGCAACCGACTTCACCGCTTCGACCAGGGTGTCCACGGCGCCTTCGATCCACTCAACTACCGCGGAATCAGTGCCCGGCTCGGGCAGCGGGACGTCTTTCTCCCCTTTGCGGATTGCCGCCCCGGCCTTGGAGAACCACAGGGCCAGATCGCGAAAGGCTGGTTGATCCTTTTCGCCGTCGGGACGCAGCAGGAAATCACGCATGACAACCTTACCCTGGGCGGCGGGCAGAAAACCGACCGAGTGTACAACCGCGGAGCCCAGTCCCACGTTGCGGTACCCCTGGATACCGGCGCAGCGCTCTTCTTTTGACGAGGCCGCCAGATGCTGGAAGAAAGACCTGTGGTCCCGCAGCGAGCCCAGCCCTTCGGCATAGGCCTCGGCAAGTTTGACCGCCTGGCTGCCGTCACGTTGCATGGTTTGGCGAAAAGCAAAGCCTATTTCGGCGGTTGCGGGCGGTTTCTCCTTGAGGCGGCGAACCATTTCGGCGCGGTCGTTGAGCGGGGCGGATTTCAGCGTGGCGATGAATTGCATTTTTATCTCCTCAAATATTATGTGATAACCCTTTGCTTCAGGGGTGAAACTTCAAGCTGGATTGCGCTGCAGGTGACGGAACCGATTCCGTTCTCCTTCGATGGATTCCTGCCCTTCAGCTGATTTCGATGCCGTTGGCATTGATCGGCAGCTGGGACAGGTCCCAATTGTCGCGGTTGATCTCGTTTTTGAAGCAGGCGGTGCGATAGACCGTTTTCCGGAGGATCCGGTTCTCGTGGTTTGCCAGCCATTCCTGGCGTGTATTCACGTACTGGATGATCCAGGTGTGTTCGTCGCCGCCGCTGGCTGGGGGAGATTCCGGGAAGCGCTTGCGCAGAAAATTCAGGATCGAACCGCTGTGGATGAAGGAGTCGTAAATTACCAGCGCCGACAGCGGCAGGCTGAAGCCGTTGTTATCAGCCCAGTTCATCGCCGGAATGAAATAGCGCTTGTCGAAGAAGGCGTCCTGGCTCTGGCGCATGAGCGGATCCTTCCTGCCCGCATCGCGCAAAAGCTGCAGGAACAGGGCGTCATCGGCCAGCGGGGTCACTTCGATCCTGTCAAGGTAGGGGCGCAGCGCTTCGCTGTAGATTCCCCCGGCATTGACGTACATCTCCAACAGCTCGGCAAGGTTGCCGAATTCGGTGGTCTGCGAGCGGCCGTAGGTTACCTGGCGCTGGTTGTGCGGTCCATCCTTGTAGATCGAAATTGCGCTGTAATTTCCCAGGGGGGACCCGGATTCAAAAACATTGATGATCTGTTCACAGAGCCTCTTCTGTAGCGCCGACAGGTTCATTTACACTGCTCCTTATATTTCAGTTGATGAGTGCGGCCGAGGCCGGTCCCGGAACCCTGGTTGTGGCCGCCAGGACCGTGGTGCCGGTGACCTTTGAGCAGTCCGGAGCCACGGTCACCGGTGGGCCGTCCGATTTCAACGCGTGCCAACCGCTGGTGTCACGCTGCAGGCTCAGTGCGTTGAGGCGGTTAATCTCGGCGATCCATTGATTGCGCGTCCGGTTGCCGTTTCGGGTGAGGAGCGAGTTGATTTCCGTCTCCACCACCGCTCTCGTGCCCGGGCCGAATGTGCGGCCGGTTGCGGCCACCGCGTTGATGATGTTGGCCCAACGCTGCAGGGTGAGATCATAGGTCCGCTGATAGTCGCTGCGGTGCTCCTCCTCGGCCAGCCTGGCAATGTTGGACATGGCTGAGTCAACGGTGGTGAAGAAAGGAACCTGCCTCCCCCGCGGACCGCATTGTGGCCCATTGGCCGTAACCAGTGCCCCCGGAACCATGTAGACGCCCGGCGCCAGGAAGGTCAGGCTGACCGGCCCCATTGCGGCGGTGGTCGGCCTGACCCTGCCGCTGCAGCTGTTGCCGGAGCCGCTCCAGTCAATATCCAGCCTGGGATAGGTGGCGTTCCTGGGGATCCAGCTTGTTTGGCCATACCTGAGCCGGCCGTTCGCAAACATGGTTACGGGATTTGCCACCAAAGTCTCCTGTTTCAAGGGCTCGGCGGCGGGACAGGGCTGATGGCAGCTGGTCGCTCCGGCAGTCTTTTTTTCCGTGACAGGCGCATGCATGATTCACCTCCGATTGAACCGTTTCGCTATTTGTCTTTAACGGGGCACGGGATGCGTGACGTTCCGGGTATCAGACTGTTCTTCCTGCTTTGCGGAATTCACGCCGGATGCCCTCTTCCATATCTTCCAGCAGGATCGTTTCACTGTTGCGGCTGAGCGCCTTCAGCGAAGCGTGGCGGACAACATTCATGATCGTGCCTCCGGCCAGTTCATGCTTCTCGGCGATCTGCCCGAGATCGATGCGCTCCTCCAGAATCGCTTTCTGCGGAAACGCGCCCTTCCAGATCCGCAGGCGCTCATCCGGACCGGGCATCGGAAAGTGGATTACCGCCTGCAGCCTGCGGTTGAAGGCTTCATCGATATTGGCCTTCATATTGGAGGCCAGGATCGCGACCCCGTTGAACTCCTCTATCCGTTGCAGCAGGAAGCTGATTTCCTGGTTGGCGTAGCGGTCGTGGGCATCATCAACCCTGGTCCGCTTGCCGAACAGCGCATCGGCCTCGTCAAAAAAGAGGATCCAGCGCTTGTGCTCGGCCATGTCGAATATCCTGGCCAGGTTCTTTTCGGTTTCGCCGATGTATTTGGAGACGATCATGCTCAGGTCGATCCTGTAGACATCGCAGCCGCACTGTTTGCCCAGCAGGCCGGCCGAGAGGGTCTTGCCGGTGCCGGGCGGGCCGTGAAACAGGCAGGTGCAGCCGGGCTGCAGCCTCCCTTCCATCCCCCAATCCCGCATAAGCCGGTCTCCGTACAGGATCCAGTGCCCGATCTCCTCCAGCTGTTCCAGGGTGGTCCTGGGCAACACCAGTTCTTCCCATTCGAGTCCGGTCGTGATCAGACGCGCCGGAAATTCACTGTTGAAATTCGGTTTGCGCACGGTGGCGGTGGTCAGCCACGAGATGTATTCGCGGGAAAGGGTCAGCGCTCCGCTCAAGAGCGGTTCGCCGGCCGTTGCCGGGGAGAGTTGCAGAATCGCATGCAGCGCGAAGATATGGTCGCCTTCGAACATCTGCGTCACTTGGAAACGGGCGGCCAGGTCGTCGCCGGCCAGAATGAAGGCGGCGGTCTCGCCGGTCGGGATCAGGCCGCCGTGGGCCGTGCCGCGCAATCCGCCGAACTGGGTGAACCCGCGCCCGGTCTCAGCGTTGGTTCTCCAGAGCGCATCCAGCAACTGTGGGCGGACGTGGGGGATCAATGCCAGCAGCAGCACCAGCCGTTCGCCGGGCTGCAGGTCGTAGTGCCGGATGAAGCGGGCGTAACAGGAGTCGCTTTCGCCCAGGTCCGGCGGCGGTATCCGGGGGAGGGTGACGCAATCTTCGTCGAAACAGCTCTTGATGCGCGACTCCAGGACCCGGGCAAACCAGTCAAGTTCCAATCCGAGATCAAGGGCGTTTTCATTCATCGGGTCACCATTCTGTAAATACGGCTCGTTTCATCCACGGCAGTTTGACGATGCCAATGCCCCATGGGAGCTGGTCCAGTAAAATGTCATATGATTTGCGCTCCAGGTTCAGCTTCCAGCCGCCATCGTCCCTGCGCAGCAGTCCGTGACGTTCGATGAAGGCGGAGCGCAGGCCGTCGGCCGAGGTGTTCTTGAGTGCACTCCAGTGTTCGATGGCCGACTGCAGCACTGTTTCGGCCTCTTCGCGATCCTCGGCGCTTAGCAGTCCGGCGCAGACCGGCAGAGCTGTTTCGGGATCAAGACCCAGCAGTATTTTTATCAGGCCAAGTTCGTATTCATAGAGATCTTCGCGTCCGGTGGCCAGCAGGTGCAACAGTGCTGCGGCACGTGGCAGGGAGGTTGGCCGCAGCTCCTCCCTGCCGACCTCCTTGACGTGGGAGATCTCGAAAAAACGGGCCAGAAAGGGATGCAGCAGCACCAGGCCGGCCTGGTGGACCAGCATCGGGTACAGCCCCTCCGACACCTCGGCGCGGGTTTGTTCGCTTCGGCCGTCCGGAACGGGCGGGTTGTTATATTCAGCGGCAGTTGATCCCGTATCTGTGCGTGACGCCGCAAACCTGTTTTCAGATCGCTGTTCCTGTTGTAACTCCGGGTCCGGGCTGTCCGGCGCTTTGACAATTTTGACTCCGGGAGCGGATTCATCCTCCACGCCGGCGCTGTCGGCCTCCTCCGCTGGTAACGGCCGGGGCATGGCCGCGATGGATTCTTTCAGCAGATGGCGCTCCTGCTGAGGCACCGTGCTGGCCGCCATCTTCAGGAGCGCGCGGGCGGCGGATTTTTTTTGCCAGGCAATGCTCTCGGCCAGAACGCCGGCCATCAGGCTCAGGCGCGTATAGTGGCTGTGGCGGGAACGTTCACTCTTGCCATCCAAAAGCAGCGCCAGGCATTCCATGGCCGTTTCCCGGAATTCCTCCGGGATTGAGTCCGAGAGCACCCGGATTAGCATTGAGTACTCTTTCTCCGGGAGCAGCTGCAACAGGCGGAAATAGAAGGGCGCTTCTTCCCGCACCGTTTTGAGAAGTTCCAGTATGCGCGGCCATTCCTCCCGGCAGGTTTCACCAAGTTGCAGTGCCTGATCCTCGGCGCTGCCGTCGGCCGCCTGCCAGGGGAGCGTGCCGCTCCGCAGGTACTGCATCAGAATCTCGAAACGGCTGTTCTCTTCCGTGACAACTTCGCCGGGCGGTGCTTGCGCGGTTGTCCCCCCGGCCGCCAACTGAAGCCGCAATTGCCGCCTGAGCTGATCGAGCATAGCTCCGGGGAGCAGCTTCTCCAGCTCCTGTTCGGAATCGATCCGGATATGCAGCTCGACCTTCGGGATGTGAATGACACGCTCCAGGGTGGCGGCTTCATCAAGCCCCTGTTCGAGCACCGGCAGCAGCAGATCGGCGCCCTTTTCCCGCAGCAGCGCGCGCCAGGAGAAAGCCGTGGCGGCCGTTTCTGCGCCGACCTGCCAGCGCAGCGAGCGTATTCGGTGCGGAGCGCCGTTCATGCCGGCCTCATCTCCTGCGGATCTCAATCATCGAATCCATGATCAGGTTCAACCCGTTGTTGTTGAAACTGTTCTTTATTGTGCCGAAACCGTCGGTTACCATTGCCACGGCTTTTTCGTCGGTCATGGTCTGCAGGCTGTTTTGCAGCTCCAGCATGGCTGACATTCCCTCGCTGCCGACCGAAACGTCGGTTCTCGACTCGGCCACATACCTGGTTGCATCGGTAATCGCCAGCGCAAGATCGGATTCAGCCTCCTTGGACTGTTGTTCGTAAAGCGTGCGTTTCTCGGCCGACAGATCACTCTGTGAGGACTTCTTCCGCAGATAATCGGCCACCAGCTGTTTTTCCCTGGCACCAACGACCTTCTGTTCGAGGGTCTTGTCGGAGAAACCGGCCAGGTTGGCGTCGGCGGCAATCGCCATATCCTTGCGCGAAATCAGCGCGTTGCCCAACAGATTGACCGATTCTTTCATGGTTCCGAAATATTCCTTCTGCTGGGAATCGAACTTCCGGTTCCAGTCCTGATCAAGTTCTTCCTTCAGCACGTCCACATGTTCGAGCTTGAAGTCGTCCAGTCTGCTTTTTACGAACACTTCCAGCTGGTCGGTCTTGAAGATGTTTAGCCTGTCCCGTACAAACTTGTCGCGCGACGGCAGTACGCTGATGCCGTTGCCGACTATCCAGCCGGGCCGCAACCCCGGTTTTTTCAGCGGCGGCTCGGCCGGTTCCTCTTCGATTGTATCCGAGCAGCGGTAGGGGAGCGTGAAGTCGGCCACCACGGCCTGGTCCTGGTCATAAACCAGCACCAGGGTGCCGCCGCTGGTAACTCCGCCACTGTGCTGCAGGCCGGGATGTTGCGAGACAAAGGTGGAGAAGAGCAGTTTTGTGTCTTCCCGTTCCTCGCGGGCCTTGATGATGTCGTCCAGCCAGTCGAGCCACTGGATCTGTGTATTGCCGATCAGCGAGTCGAAGGGGGTGGCAAACTCCGTTTTCACCACCTCGCCCAGACGGGACTTGAACTGCCCGGCGGCCTGCATGGCGGGGGCCACGTTCTGCTTCCAGCTGCTGTCGGCCTTGTAACCGGAATAGCTGCGGTTCAGTCCGGACCTGACCCGGGCGGCGTTGCGCGCCACGATCGCGTTCTGGTCCTTGGAGATGTTTTCCAGGGTCTTGCCGTTTTCATCATCGGGGGCGTCGGTGATCAGGTTGTCGCGTACCGCCCGATGCACCTTCTGTTTGAAGTTCTGGCTGAAATTGACCACTTCGCCCAGCTGGTGGCTGACGTCCTGCCGCAACAGGTAATGGAAACGGTGCAGGTCCGTGTAGCGGATGCCCGGTTTTTTGACGATCCTGCTCCGGTCCGGTCCCAGCATTACCGCATGTACCCAGAAGGGGAGATTCCAGTCCGCGATCTGTTTTTCAATCGTGTCGGTCACGGTTTTGAGCGGTTGCCCCAGATGCCCTTCGACGCGGAAGAAGCCGAAGCGTCCGATCTGCGCCGTCAGCGGAGCGGCTGCGGCTCCCGTGGCCCGGTACAGCGTGGCGTTGTAAGAATAGATGCCGCTATCCATGCCGCGGCAATGGAGCCGATAATTCCAGTTGCGATGGATCGGGTTGCCGGAATCCACCCGGTAGTAATAGGGTATGGCCCGTTCTTCCAGCGGCTGTTCCCAGGACAGGCTGGGGGTGATGCGAACCGCGGCCCCCTGAGGCTCCGGCAACCGGAACGTGCGGATCAGCGTGTCAAGCTTTTGCGCCAGGAAACGGGCATGATCAAGCTGCTCGATGGTCCGGCTCGCCAGCGGCGACGGATAGAATTGCGTGCGGTTCTGGCCCGGGTCGCCGCCGGTGGCCAGGTTGCCCAGCAGCAGATGCTTGGGAAAGGCGGCCGGGTCGGGGCAGCACCAGCTGCGCTCGCCCGGGAGCAGGTAACGGAAGTCGTTCCAGGTTTCCACCAGGTCCCGCAGGAAATCGTAGTAGTATTGAATTCCGAAAGCCTGGGAGGCGAAGGAGGCATTCAGCTCTTTCAGCGTGGCGACCCAGGCGTCGGATGGATCGCCGGGGAACAGCCCGCCGAGGAAGGCTGAACAGTGCCGGTACAGTTTGGGCAGTTCCGTGGCCAGTTTGCCGTGAATCGTGTTGCAGGCCGAGCGGTAGCGCTGCGCCAGCAGGCCGGGGGCATTGACCGACGCTGTGAAGAGCGGACGATCGGCGACGATCTCGTCCAGCATGCTGAAGGCCTGTTGCGGGGTGGCGATGTTTTCCAGCAGCGGGCCGATCAGGCTGTTGTCCATCAGCAGCAGGCGGACGCTGTTGAGGCATTCCTGCCCCAGATTGTCGCAATCGGTTCCCGAACAGAGATCCCGGTCGGTCACATAACTTTCCATGTACAGAAGCGCAACCATGTCCTCCAGCCTGGCGGCGGTGCTGGCGCTGAAGTTGCCGAGCGCTTCGGTGCGGCTGTCGCCGCTCTCTCCGGCGCCTACCAATTCGTAGACCGGCAGCATTTCACCGGGGATGGTCCCGCCCGCGTAAAACGGCGCATAGGCCGGCTTTGTGGCGTCGTACGGGCGGAAACGGTCATAGACCAGGTCGCCGGGAATCCACAGCAGGTCGCCGTCGCTGGTGACCCCCACTCCCCTGGACAGCGTGATGTTGTCACCCTGCCGGGCAACACGCAGGCCGCAGGAGATCCCGACCCCCAGCAGAGCGGTCCGGGTCAGGCGCGACTGGTCGTCCAGATAGTCAGCGACACTGTTGAGCTGATCGTGGGTCAGCACCTGGTCTTTTTCAAACACGCTGTAGCCGCTGGAAATTGCATCAAGACTTCTGAATATCTGTGCCATGGCGTAAGTCCCCGTAAATAGCAAAAAATAATTCTACTTCGTAATAGTCAAGAGCAAATCCCCCTCAATCCCCCTTTCAAAAAGGGGGAGGTCTTACGGAGTCCCCCCTTTACAAAAGGGGGGTTAGGGGGGATTTGTCCCGCCAATATCTTCGCTCCCCAGCGCCGTCCTCCCCAGCACGAATTTCGGCTGTTCATCGCCCGCTTCGCACTGGTGCAGATGTTCCGCAGGGTAGACGTTCCTGACCGTGAAGAGCGTCTCGATGAAACGCGCCAGTTTTTCCGCGCGCCGCGACTTCTCCGCGCCGGCTTTCAGGTAGACCCAGTCCCGGTAATCCTTCTCCAGGCGGGCCATGTCGTCCTTGCCGATCCAGCAGATCTTCGGGAGGATATGGGCCGGCGTCTCGTTACGGATCACAGCTTCGGCGAAGCGGCGGAAGTCCATTGACCGGAAGCGGCTGCCGTAGGCCGGCAGAATCACGTGGATGCGGTAGCTGTAGGGGTCGTTCTCCGTGCAGACGCCGCCGCTGGATGCGGGGCAGATCGGCAGGAACGGATCCTCCCCGCTTTCCGGCCTGAGCAGGATGTTTTCGACCAGGTACAGCCCCTCGTCGCTGTAGTTGACCCGCAGGTATTCCATGGTTTCGTCAATGGCCGTATTCATGGTCGCCTCGTCGGCGAAGTACTCGATGCGGCGTGCCAGCACCTCGCCGCCGTCGATCACGTTGAAGTAATACCTGCCGTCACTGGTAGTTTTACGCTGGTAGCCGGCTGGCAGCAGTCCGGAATGAATCGCGCGCTGCATTTCGTCCCGGGCCAGAGCGGCGGTGGCATAGCGGGTGCTGCTACTGAGGATGATCTTGCCGCTGTCCCGTTTCCGGATGCGGAAGCGAAACTCGTCGTCGGGGGTGCCGTCGATTTCGGCGTAGAGGTCATAGGCGATATCGCCCAGGTTTCTGCGGGTGATGTTGCGGATGCCGAGCAGTCGCGCCAGCCGCCGTTCCAGCCCGGAGATGTTGGCCGAGTTCCACAGGTCCGCATCTTCCTTCAGGCTGTAATTCCAGGCCAGCGAGCGTTCGCTGCTGATGGCCGGGTAGTCGTTCAGGAATTCGCACTTGAGGCTGGCCATCTGTTCGGGTGCTGTGCCGAAGGCGGAGTACATGATGCTGGCTAAATCGTTGAAGCGTTCGGCAAAACGGGCGATCAGGTGGTCGAGGAAACGGTTGCGCCGCTCCGCCAGAAGCCCCTTGTCCTCGACCGAGTCCTGGATCGTTTTCACGATCAGGTCGGCGTCGTCGGTGCCGTACAGTTTTTCATACCCGGCAAACGAGGTCACCGCCTGGTGGAAATAGGTCCGCCGCAGTGCCGGGTCGCTGGAAAACAGCTCTTTTACGTGCCCCAGCTGGGCGAAGTAATCTGCCATCAGCTGATCGAAAAAGAGCAGGTAGGCTTTCAGCTGCAAGGCTTGCGCCCGGCGTTGGCCGTCGGCGGTGCTGCCCGGGCCGGCATCGCACAGCCCGAACAGGGCCGGGAAATGGTTCTGGAATGAATAGTAGGAAGCCGGATTCCTGAAGCTGCCCCGGGGAATCTCGAAGTCATAGGAGAATTCCAGGTCGGTCCTGGCAGAGGCGGCGTTCCGCAACTGCTCCAGGCGGGTTTCGACCGCGCTGTTGTCGGCCATCACCGGCATGCCGCGTTTGTAAAAAACGATCCGCGAATGGCCCTGGTTCAGGAGCGCCTTCTTCCCCGCCGCAACCGGAACCAGCCATTTATTCTCCAGCGTGCCGGGGAGCCCGTGCGGGTGCAGCAGGATGTCCCGAACCGCCTTGACCCCGCTGATATCCATGATGATGCCGATCACGTCGGAAAGGCGGAGCTCAACGCGCAGTTCGGCCCGGGCCAGCTCCTCGTCGTCGATGAAGCCGCAGGAAAGCGCCGGGCCGTCGAAGATCTCGTCGGCGGTATAGCGGCTGCCGTCGCTTTTCTTCCGCTCCAGCATTTCGGCCAGGGTGTGGTTGCGGACCAACGGCGCCAGATACTCCTGCACCCGGAACAGTATCTCGGCCTTGATCGCCGCCGTGTCGGCATCCGGTTCCAGTTCCAGCTCGCAGCAGAGGTTGAAGGGCTGGGTTTCGACCCGCTTGAACCCGGTGAAATCCTCGCACAGGTTGCGGTTGGCCAGAAGCGCCGCTTCGACCGCCTTTTGTACCTGCAGCTGTTCGTCGGCATTCTCAGAGTCATACTCGATCGTCACCGCGTAGAGGCCGGAGAGGCGTATCTCGCGGATTTCCGGCGTACCGGGGTTGTCCCGCAGCAGTTGCCCCCGGGCCGTGTCGGCGTAGTAGCTCTCCGTTACGGTTGCCAGCCAGGCGTTTTTGACCCCCTTGATGTCGATCAGCAGCTTGCGGTAATCGGACATGGTCAGCGGGCGGTTGGGCAGGATTTTTCGCGCCGTGAAGAACTGCTTCTCCATCTCCCTGGCGTTATCGCCGGCGCTGGCCAGCAGGTCCGGCAGAGGGAAGGATGCCCGGTAGCCCAGATCGGTCAGCGCGTAACAGAGCAGCTCCAGAATCGTGATGCCCGGATCATGCACGTTGTAGTCGGTCCAGATGCGTCGGCTCAGCCGCTGCACGTGTCCCAGCCCGATCGCGTTCAGCCGCCGCTGGTCCTGCGCCGTTTCAGCGCTGTTTTTTTTGGATATGGTTGCGATCATCGCTATCACACTTCCCGGATGAAGTGGCTGCCGGCCGAAACCAGGATCGCGTCGGGGGTTTCCGGTTGCGCCACGTTGATGTCGATCATGTTGGATGTTTCTCCCTGATAGCTGTACATCCTGAAATCGGTGACATAATCCACGTATTCCAGTTCCTCCACGAAGTCCAGCAGCACCGATTTATGGATCGTGCCGCCGAAGGAGATCCCGCTTTCGGCCTGGAATGCCCAGGGAGACAGGTAACGGATCAGCGCGGCATCCAGCTCCCGGCAATGGAAATTGGGCTCATAACCGTCCCGCAACTTGACCCTGAAATCCAGGCGGACTTTCTGGTAGCGCGGGTTGACGGTCTGTACTCCGACCTGCATGCCACAGCGCTGCCGGAGGTGGGCGGTGATGCGGTCGAGCGTGTCCGAATCCACCCTGGGCTCCAGCGGGTTGACCGCGTTTCTGTTCTTCAGGTCCGGCACCACCACGATCAGTACGTTTCCCGGCTTGAGCCAGCAGTCGCTTGTTGCATGCGGGATGCATTTGACCCTGTGCAGTCCGGGAAAGGCTTCCAGGATGATGCGTTCGTAATCCCAAGGGGTGATGCAGCGGTTCTTGTGGCGCAGCCGTTCCGACACGCGGGTATGGAACAGGTCGTCCGATTCCGGTGGGTGGCCGCCGAAGGATGCATAGGGCTGTCTGACGGTTTTTAATTCGGCCGGACCGTTTTTCATTTTGCAGATAGTGCCTTTTTCAAGCGGGGCCGACGATTGCCGGGGGGCGTTGCCGTTATCCATGAAACGGGCTTCCAGCGCGTTGGCGGCCACATCGATCAGCAGGCTGACCGCGCCGACATTGCCGGCAACGCCCGCTTTCAACCAGATCCGTCCGTCGGGGAGTATTGTGTTGCTGGTGGTTGCTTCAGCGGGAATCACAAAGGTGATGATGCCGCTGGTCAGCAGCTGGTTGGTCGTATCCAGCAGCACCTGGCTGCGGTCGAGCGGTTTCCAGTAGTTGTCGCACAGCGCCGACCAGCCGACCTGCTGACGGGGCAGCCGCGGGTCGGCGCTCCCCTCGGCGGTCTGGAACAGCACGCTGACGCTGTCTCCGCCCCGCAGGCCGCTGAAACCGACCAGCAGTTCGCCCTGATTGCCGTAGCGCGGGAGCAGGTATACGTTCTTGTCCTGCAGGAAGCCGAACTGGTCGCGCTGGTAGCGATGCTCGCGCATCTGGCCGAAATAGGCGATCTGGAAGAAGTTCAGATCCGGGTTGGAGAAATCATCGATCGTGGCCTGCTCCCGGCCGATATTGACCTCGTCGGAAACGGCCCGGTAGGAAAGCGAGATGCCGCGGATGGCCGGCGTGTAGGGTTCGTTCAGGATTGTCAGGGTTCCGCCGCTCCTGCTGAAGGTGACGACATTTTCGACGTACTTCCTGCGATAGGCGGAGTGCAGGAAGTCGCGTTCCAGGGAAAAGGTTATGAAGCCCGCGCGGGTTTCTGGAACCATTTTTCTGAAGGATTCGAAGACCGGTTTGCGGAGCAGCCAGGAACCGGCCGTTCTGATCCCCCAGAGGCTGCCGGAGTTGTTCAGCGCATGTATGCGCATCCCCTGCGAGATGCTGGCCGCTGCCGGTGAACTGCCGCTTGAAAAGCTGAAGCGATGTTCCTCGGAGGCATTGACGGATTCGAACAGCTGCAGGCCCGGACTTGAAACGTGCCAGTTACCGCCATCGCTGAAGGATACCTCCGCCGTGAAAGCGGCGTTGTCAATGCCGCGCACGTCGTAGCCGTCGTAGTGGCTGGTAAAGTCGGAGGGAGCGTCCTTCCACTTGACACTGATCTTCAGCTCGGCCAGCTTCTTGCCGAGCGCTTCGGCGCAGCCGATCATCAGGCGCGAGCCCCTGGTCGGCTGAGTGCCGAAGGGGAGGAAAGCCTTGCCCGGGTCCAGCGTGCCCTGGTCGTTTTCCAGGGCCAGTGACGTGATATTGGATACGTCCACCGTTAGCGCGGCCTTGAGCAGCCTGATCCGTTTCAGCTGGTTGTAGCCGATCGTGCCGCAGTTTTCCTTCAACAGCAGTTGGACCACCGGCGCCGCGGCGTTGTAGGAGTAGCCATGCACCGGCTGGTCATAATCGATCACCGCTTTTTCGTTTGCGGGGATCGAAAAGGAGAGTGACAGCGTGAAGTTCCGGTCTGTATCAAGCGCCAGCCCCGGAGTAACCGGATACGGTCCCAGCCACTGCTTTTCGCCGGTGATAAAGGCCTCGAAAGCCTCCTTGAGAGTCTCGTCATTGATTGTATTCCGGTCGAGTCGGCCAAGTGTCAGCGTCAGGGTCACCCGGCGGATTCCCTCCCGCATCCGTAGCACCGGCGAGGCCAGCGCGAAACCGGTCTCGGCCGTCTGCAGCCCGTTGTGGCCGAATCCGTGCCACTTGGGTTCGTCACCGGCCAGTTTGCCCCCCAGGCCGTCGGACGAGTTGGCGATCGGCGCCTGCAGGATCCTGCCATGTCCACTTGAATCAACGAACAGCGAGCGCAACGAATCCACCCGTGCGCTGTTGATCACGGTAGCATGGCTCGCGGCGTAGATCCGTTCCCGGCCAAGCGCATCCTTGCCGGCCAAAAAGTGCAGCTCCGGCCCGACCATGATCGGCGGAGAGTTCTTTTTCAGTTCCAGCAGCAGGTGGACCCTGTCCGGCAGGGCGCCCTTCTTGTCGAGCCGCAGCACATCCCGATAGTAAAAATCCAGATGGCGTCCGGTGATGCGGTTGATTACCTCCCGGGGAATCCGGTACAGCTCCAGAAAGGCCAGAAACAGCGCCAGATGTGGCTGTGTGTCGCCCGAGGCGTTTTCCAGCGCTTTTTTGATGGCTTCATCGTCGGCGGGAAAGAAGTTGGACCAGTCCCCCTCGGGCGTTTCGGCGTCATTGCCGAAATAACTGATGAAAGCCGCCAGCTTGCGGGTAAAGCGCAGCTGCTCTTCCGGTGTATGTTCATCCACATCGGCGTGGTGAACCCCCAGCTCCACGGGCATGCGTTCGCCCTGGCTCTGGCCCGGCTGGAAGATCATGTTCCGGAGGATGTCTTTTTCAGCCATGACGCTTCACCTTCAAGGGTTGCCGACCTCAACGCTCCTGCGCACCTCGTTGCCGTCCGAGACATAGAACGGATAGACCAGGTTGTAGCGTGAGTTGGTGGCCCGGACTTGATAATCCAGTATCAGTGTGATCTTCCCTTCGTATTGGGCCGTCGTATCAAGCTCCAGCGAGAGCAGGTTGATGCGCGGCTCATGGATCAGGATGGAGGTCCTGACCCGGTCTTCCAGGAAGGTCTTCATGGTGGTTCCGAGTGGTTCGAACAGCATTTCGTGCAGGTCGAGGCCGTATTCCGGCTGCAGGAAACGCTCTCCGGCAGCGGTCCCCAGCAGGATCTCCAGGCTGGCGCGGATGTCGTCCTCATCCGAGGTCATCAGCACCTGGCCGGTTTCGCGAACGAAACGGGGAGGAAAGCTCCATCCGCTGCCGAGGAACGAGGTCTGCGGGTTGTCTGTTGTGTTGTTGTTCATGGTAAGTGCCCCTAGCTGATAATCACGGTCGGTTCACCGACCGCTGCCATTGCACCGCAGATGCAGGCGTCTGTGGTTCGCAACGCCGGCATGCCGCCGATCAGCACCGTCGCGCTGCCGGCCGGGAAAACGCTGGCGGTCGGCTGATGCCCGCTGGGGGGCAGAGAACAGACGTGGCTGTCGCCGGCCACCGCGGCCGGCATGCCGCCGATCAGCACCGTTGACACTCCCGGGCCGACGATGGTGCCGCCATGGTTTGTCACGTCTCCTACCCGTGCCGCTGCCGGCATAAAGTTCCTTTCAAATTCAAATCCCCCTCAATCCCCCTTTGCAAAGGGGGAAGTCTAAAGTCCCCCCTTTACGAAAGGGGGGTTAGGGGGGATTTGCCGTCAATTCAGCTGCAGCAGACTCCCCTTGACCTTGGTCACCCCGCTGCTGGAAACCTCGGCGCCGGAGGTTCCCGACAGTTTCAGTTCCGTGCCACCCTTGATGTCCAGCGCAGTGCCCGACTCTAGCTTCAGCTCCGTGCCGGCCTTGAGCGTGATGGCCTTGTCGCTTTCAATGGTGATGCCGTCCTGGGTCATCTCCAGCTTGTTGCCGTTCTGGTCGATGATCTTGACGGCCTGGTCCTCTTCGCTGAGCGTGATCATGTTTCCCGCCGGAGTTTCCAGGCGCATGACCCTGGTGTCGTCGTTGAAGTAGAGCTTCATCCGAGAACGGCTCTGGTAGAGCTTCTCGTGGTTGTCGTCCGAGCCCTGCAGCGGCGCGGCCTTGGCGCTGCTGTGCAGCATGCCGATCAGCACCGCCTGGCGCGGGTCGTCATTCAAAAACCCCAGCACGACTTCGTCGCCGATCTCCGGCCGAAAGAAGAAGCCGCGCTGATCCCCGGCGTCAATTGTTGCCACCCGTGCCCAGGTTCCATCCCCCTGCTGGTCAACCAGCGGCATCTTCACACGTACCCGGTGTTCTCCGTCCGGGTCTTCGTTGCCGGTTACTACTCCGATCTGCAGGCCGCAGATTCCCGGCAGCAGCGCCGAGGCCTTGGGCGCGGAGACCGCCTGTTCCTCCCCCAGCCAGCTGTCCAGATTGCCGAACTGGAGGTTGGTTTTCCACCCCTGCACCAGGTCGAAGTCATGGCGGACTCCGCTGACGAACACGTCGCCGTTGTAACGTTCGCCGATGCCGCCTAGCGTGACGGTGTCGCCCGGATTGACCGTGGCGATGCCCTCGCACTTGACGCGGCCGTTGACCCTGCTGAACTGTGATTTCAGCCAGCGGGCATCGGCCCAGGCCTGGGCCTCGTCCCCGGCCAGCGCCGCATGCTGCAGGTGGTAATGGTCAAGCCCCGCCACCGCCGCCAACTCGTCATTCCCCAGGTTGCCGGGGCCATTGATGCCGGGATCGGCGGCCTCCTTCTCGACCAGTTCCTGTTGCGCCGCATCCCAGGTTGTTGATTTCACGGAGCTGTACTGCAGGCGCGCATCGATCTGGGCATCCATCTCCAGGATCGTCGCTCCGAATTGCAGCGAGCAGACCGCCGGGGCACCGGTTGCCGGGCTCTTGACGATCACCCTGTCATCGGCGGTGAAGACCAGTTTGCCGTTGGCTTCGGCCCGCATCAGCAGGAAGTCCCAGTCGCTGCAGCTGTATTGCACCTGCTGTTTGTGGGTCACGGCCGTGTTTTCCACTTCCGCCTCCAGGCCGGCATTCCGCAGCAGGCTCTCGATGATTTCGCTGTCCTTCTGGTCGAGGAAGTAGGCGTTTTTGGGGCCGACCGTCAGCTTGACCGCCTTGTGCCGGCATTCCACCACCAGTTGTGGCGCGCAATGGTCGCGCACTTTCAGGCTCTGGCGGATCGCGATCCCCTTGAAGAGCGTGACCGGGTCGCCGGTTGTGCCGACCAGGATTTCCACCTCCCGCCCGGGGACAAAGCTGTCGGAATTGCTCAGGGGGAAATCACCGGAAGCCGCGGCGCCGTCCAGGTACACGATCCTGGCCGAGGAGATACGGTTGGCCGATTTGGTGACATTGACGGCCAGTAGCTGATGTTCCCGCGCAAGCGCGACACCATCCACCTTGACGGTGAATTCGCGGTGTTCGGCGGGTATGGGTATCGACCGTTCTTCCGGAATGGCTATTTCTCCAATGGCGGAAAGATAATCCTGACGCCGGGCGTCAGGTTGCGGAAATCGTCGATCCGGTTGGCTCTGGCCACCTCCAGATAACATGACGGATCATTGTAGATTTCCCGGCACAGCGCCGGCAGGGTGTCTCCGGCTTTTACCATGCGCACATGGGTCAGGTCGGGGGATTGGTCCTGCGACATGGCCACGCGGGTCTGGTCGTCCGAGTTGTCGGTGAAGCTGGCGGTAATCACTGCCCGCAACGGCACACCGTCCGGCTGGAACAGCTTGTAGGCGATCGAGGCGCTCTTAAGGACGCAGCGCTTGACCTGCAGCGTGCCCCAGACAATCTTGAGGTAGTTGGGGCGGTGAATGTTGCCGTTATAGCCGGTCACGGTCCGGAACAGCTCCACCTGTTGCTGCACGTCCGCTGTCCGGCCGCTGGCCCCGGTGCCGTCGATGAAGAAGGTCAGTGACATGTCGCCCGGCCTGATCTTCTTGAAGTTCATCCGGCTGTTGGTGGTTCCCGAACCCTGGGCGCTGTCGTATTCCATCTCGTATGAGAGCGTGATCTCGTTGGGGTTGACAAAGGCCGTGAACTCGGACACCGGCTGCCCGGCATACCTGGGCGACTCGTAGGCCCTGATCAGCAGTTTTTCCAAAGTTCCCCGCATGCCCATGGTTCAGCGCTCCGCCTTCTGCCGGAGGATGTCCAGCACACGCTCCACGCATTCGGCGATGATGACCTGCTTGTCATTACTCGCCGATGGAGCGGGAGCGGATGCGGCGCCGCCGGAGGCCTGGTTGGAAACTTCAACCGAAATTATGACTTCATCGATAATAACCGGCATGGGTCAGCCCTTGTCCACGGTGAAATATTGATAATACAGCTGCAGAGTTTCGATCGAGACCGCGTTGTTGCTGGCATTCAGGTCGCTGACCGACCATTTGGTCGGATAGGCGTTGACCAGATGCCAGGTTACCAGCGGCTGGTGCTGTTCGTTCAACAGCTTGATGTCGATATTTTTGGGTTGGATCCTGTAATCTTCGATACACTCCCTGACCCAGTTCACGATCTCCGAGTTCAGCAGCAGGCCGCGCTTCAGAACCAGTTCCGGATATTTGGCCTGGGTCGGGTATTTCTGGATAAAGCGGTTTTCGCCCCCTTCGGGCACCTCTTCGGTGCCCATCTCCACCGAGAGGCCGCTGACCTCGGTGAAACGGACATCGTGGCTGACAGGGGACAGCCCCAGCACCTCGACCTTGAAATGAAAACTGACGGGGGGGTAGTAGTTAGCCATCAGTCATTCTGTACTTCGAGGCCTTCGTGGGCAATTTCGATTGATTCGATCGCGACTTCATTGGCCGAAGCCTTCAGTTGCGGGCCTTCCACCTTGACCGGAAAGGCATTTTGCACCTTCCAGACCATCACCGGCTGGTGCTCCTCGTTGAGCAGGCTGATAACCAGGTTGCGCCGTTCCACCGTATTGAGCTTGACGGTGCTGAGCCACTTGAAGAATTCGTTGTCGCTTTTGACGATGCCGCGCTTGAGCGAGATGTTGCTGAATTTGCGGAGTCCCGGCATTTTTATCGATGAATATTCCGGGAAAGAGCCGTCACGGTACTCGATGGCCTGATTCTCCTGGGTCAGGCCGCCGACCTCCGAAAAACCGACGCGTGTGCCGCCCCATTCGACAATGAAGTGAAAAGATGGAAGAGGATATTGTTTAGCCATGGTGTCATCCTTTTAGTGTGTATTCTGAACCATATTGGAAAACCGCATTATCGGAATCAGGATGTCTGCAGCTTGTGCGAGAATTTCAGGATGATGAACTCGGCCGGCCGCACCGCTGCCATGCCGATCTCCACATTCATCTTCCCTTCAAGAATGTCCTGTGAAGTCATCGTGATGCCCAGTCCGCACCTGACAAAGAAGGCTTCCTTGGGGGTCGCTCCGGCCAGCGCGCCTTCGCGCCATTTTTGGGTCAGATAGTTCTCGATCATGCCGCGCACCTTGACCCAGGTGTTGGCGTCGTTGGGCTCGAACACGGCCCAGTAGGTCGATTTTTTGACCGACTCCTCGACCATGTTGAAGAAACGGCGCACCGGCACGTAGCGCCACTCGTTGTCGTTGCCGGCCAGCGTGCGCGCGCCCCAGACCAGGGTGCCCTTGCCCATGAAGGAGCGGATCGCGTTGATCGATTTTCCTGAGGTGGCATCGACGTTCAAACCGTCCTGCCTGGCGTTGTCCAGTTTTATGGCCGGTTCGATCACTCCCGCCAGGCTGACGTTGGCCGGAGCTTTCCAGACGCCGCGGTTGCTGTCGGTGGAGGCGTAGACCCCCGCCACCGCTCCGCTGGGGGGCAGCGTGATGAAATGCTCCTTGAGCACAGTTTTGACGAAGTTGTACAGTGCGGTGTTGCTGTTTTTGAACGTGGACAGGTCGGCCGCCGGATCGGCGCCATAGGTCACATCGACGTTGCTTTCAGCGCTGTTGACGAAATAGTTGATCGTGCTCTTGACGAACGGGTAATAGGCCGCTGCATACTTCAGGTAGTTGTTGCCGAAGTAGCCGCGGTTGTTGCTCAGGGCGGTGGCATCCAGGTCGCTGTTGCCGTCGCGGATATCGAAGATGGCGAAACGGTCGCGGAGCGTATTGCATTGCAGCAGCACCGCCTGAACCAGCGTGGAATAGTCGGCGGTGGAAAGCTGGGCAGCTTCCGGGATCACGATCAGGGTCGGTTCATCTTCCAGCTTGACCGCTTCCAGGCCATCCTGCAGGCCGTACATGGTGGACGGGTCGCTGGAGGAGTCGCCGGCCAGGTCAATTACCGCCGGCGACTGGTAGGTTCCGACCGAGACGATGTAGCACTGCCCGCCGCCATTGTCGAAGAACATCTTGACGCTGTAGTAGAGCAGGTATTTCACGGACGGTTCGCTGAAGCTGCCGACCGTGAAGCCGCCCAGGCCGTCATCGGCAACGGTTACCGCAATCGTATCATCCTCGGCAATGCCGTAGAAGCGCTCGAAGTCCTTCAGTGAATAGATTTTGGTTGGTTTGAGGATCAGGTCGTTGTCGGCATTTTTCCGGGCGGATTCGCTGTATCCGATGAAGGCCGGAATGGCCGTTTCCACTTCCGCCACCGAAGGGGGGAATACCGAAATTTCTTCCACATACACATCTGGTGTCTTGTAGGTTGGCATAATCTTCCTTCCTTTACAGTTTTAGTCTCTTGCAACTTGAGTCGTTACATTTGTGAACAAAATAATCGGCAAGACATTATATTGAATCAGGTTTCTCCCGTTTAAGGCCTTGAAATATGTATGATCATGTCTGAGCTTGTTTTGTCCGCCCCCGGTTGTGGCAGGTGCTTGATCAGCACATCGCCATTCCTGCTCAACTGAATTTTCTTGCGCGCTTTTTCTTGTCTTGCCACAACCGTCTGCGATTTGAAGAGCACCACCCTGTCCCCGGCTTTTGCGATCATCCCCGACGGAATCTCGTCGGAGGTGAAGGAGGACGACGGAATTTTGGTAAAGTTTATCCGCGAGCGCCCTTCTTCGGAGAAACCGTTGTCCACGACAGCCAGATGATTGAGTTCGCTGGCGGTGTGGTTGCTGGCAATCAGGTAATACTTGATCGTTTCCTGCTTTGCGTTGAAGTTGATCGTAAATGATGGCGGCAAGTTATAGAAACCGCTGTCGATCCTTATTTCAACCATCCCGAAGATGCCGTCCTGCAAAAGCTCCGCATCAAAATAATAGAGCACCGTTTCGAGTCCGTCCGGGTATTGCTCCGTAACCCCGTACAATCCGGCCACCTGTCCGGTCAGATCGATCGAAACCGTTGAACGGTCGTTGCCAGCAGTGAGGTTTTCGGCCTGCAATGGTTGACCGGTTGGACGGTTGACCGTTACCGTGACTGGCCGGTCGCTCTTGGTGACGGCATGGCTGAACAGTCGTCCCGTCATTGCCACTCCGATTGCCGGGGCGAGGCTTCCCGTTGCGAGGCTGTTCCGGTAAAGCGGGGTCGGGATGGTGAAATCGGTGATGTTGCTGAACAGCGGGTTCCGGAGTTTCAGGCCGAAGCGCAAACTGGCGCCGCTCATTTGGATCAGCGCAGCCCCAGTATCATCCGCCTCATACAAGACATACAACATACCGTCCCGCATCTTGGCGAGCAGCTTGCCGTTCCTGAGTTTGCCACCGGTGTCGGTCGGCACCACAAAATCGAAATCCCGGCAGTTATCGCTGTAATAGCCATGGGCGACGTTGATTGTGAACAGTATGCGGAAGCTGGTCATCATCGGTTCCGGATGGTTGCGTTGATGGTCGTAAGTGGAGGTTGAACCGTTGTTTGTGCCCCATCCTGCAGTGTTACCATGCGTACTTTATAGATTATCGACGGCAACTGCCTGCCACCGATGAAGGCCCAGATCTGATTCAGCTGTTCATAATTGGGCGACATGAGTTCCACGGTCAGTTTGCCGATCTGGGTTGGCAGAGCCGGATATTCATCCGAATCGAATACCGGATGAGCCTGGAAATAGGTCAAGGCGTGGGAGATATATTTGAGAGCCTGGTCGTAGTGCGTGAAGTTAGCCGCAAACATCACGTGCAGGTTGAGTTTGAGTTCCGGCTCCAGCACGATGTGCTGGCCGTTGACGTTGGTGTAGTCAGGGAGATGGAACTTCATGATCCGTTCTTCCTCGATGTTGATGATCGTGCAACAGATGTTGTCGATATCGAAGGCGTACTTGCCCGACTCGTCAACCAGCTTGCTCATTGTTGCCTTCACCGAATCGGAACCGGTCCGGGTCAGAAAGTATGAGTTCAGTTGATCTTTAAGAAAAGTAATGGCGAGGTCTAGCATTTTGATCCGGCTGCTTTCTGGTCAGAAGTGACACAAATGGTCGTCTCAAGTATCCTTTTGTCTTAAGCAAAACAAAAAATGGTCGAATTCCAGCGGTGCAACCATTTAATAGCGGCTGTTTCCGGCAATTCGACCAACTTGGGGGGAACTATTCAAGTGCTGGGGATAAATGGAACCCAAGTCCAGTGTGAAATCCGGCCCTTCGTCACCATAAATTCATAAATTTTAATTTGCACAATATCATAGAAGGGGTGGCTGTCAAGCTAAATTATAAATGATACCGGCAACATCAGTAGATTGGGAAGTGTCAGATAAATGGCTAAAAAATTTCTAAAAATAATGTGTGTCAAAAGTTGCACACTTTGTGAAACTTGTGTATTGTAGTTAAAAACAGATCAGTCAATTCAAGTATTTTATAGGGACGGGAATCAATGGAACCTATTATCACCTATAAGGAGCGCTGCCGGCGTTGCTACTCCTGTGTTCGCAGCTGTCCTGTCAAGGCCATCAAGGTTGACCAGGGCTTTGCCCAGATCATGTATGACCGCTGTATTGGTTGTGGTAATTGTCTCAGTTGCCCGCAGAAGGCCAAGGTGGTGGTGGACCGTATGGTTAAAACCCAGGAGATGCTTGCTTCCGGTGCGCCTGTGGTCGCTGTGTTGGGGTGTTCATTTCCCACCTTCTTTCACTCGCTGATGCCAGGCCAGTTGGTTGCATCATTGAAAAGCCTGGGTTTTTGCGAGGTGCACGAAGGCGCATATGGAGCCAGCATGATCGCCAACAGCTATCGTGAAGCCCTGCAGTGCGCGGACAAACCATTAATATCGTCACACTGTCCCGCAGTTGTTGACCTGATTGAGCGCCATTATCCATCGCTGCTTCCCAACATTATGCCGGTTGTTTCTCCGATGATTGCCATGGGCCGCTTCATAAAAAGCATTCGGGGTGAAGACACCAAGGTTGTTTATGTCAGCAGTTGTATTGCAGCCAAATTTGAGATTCAGTCTGAGGAGTCGAACGCCATTGATGTGGTGCTGACTTACCAGGAAATTGACAAGCTACTGAAAAACCGCAGGATTACACCCGCCTCTCTGGCGGAAATGCCTTTCGATGGGCTTGACCCGGGTTCTGCGCGTCTTTTCACCTTGACCGGTGCTCCGCTCAAGGTATTCGGATTTGAGCCTGATCTGCTGGATACGGAAACTGTCAGTGCCGAAGGGGAATCGCATACCATTGGAATAATACGTGATTTGGCTACGGACAGGGTTTCGCCTTCGTTTGTCGATCTGCGCTTCTGTGACGGAGGTTGCGTGGATGGACCGACCCGCGATACGGACCTGAATTACTTTTATAAACGCAAGTTGATAGTCTGCCACAGCAACAGCAAGCTCGAATACGCCACTGCTCCGCATTATCGACCGGCGCTGGTGATGCCGGATCTTTCGAGATCATATTCGGACAAGTCGCGCAAGCTTGCTACACCGGGAAAGGACGATGTCAAACGCATCCTGCATTCCACCAATAAATTTACCCAAGGGGATGAGATGAACTGCCGGGCCTGTGGCTATAATACCTGCAGAGAGCATGCGGTGGCCGTATTCCAGGGTTTGGCCGATATCGAGATGTGCCTGCCGCACAACATGCAGCAGATTGACGAAGATCGCGGGCGCCTGATGCAGAAATACGAACTGGTGCGTCGCGAGCTTGACCGTCAGGCGGGAGATGACCTGATTATCGGCAGTGACCCGGGAATACACGAGGTAATGGGGCTTATCAGTCAGGTTGCTCCCACTCCGACGACGGTGTTGATCAGAGGTGAGACCGGCACCGGTAAAGAGTTGACGGCTCGTGCTATTCACCGAATGAGCCTGCGCAACGACAAGCCGCTCATGACGGTTAACTGTACTACGATTACCGATTCATTGCTGGAAAGTGAACTGTTTGGTCATAAAAAAGGATCGTTTACCGGTGCCACATCGGACAAGAAGGGGCTTTTCGAGGCTGCTAACGGCGGAACGATTTTCCTCGATGAAATCGGCGATATCACCCCCAAGCTTCAGGCTGAGTTGTTGAGGGTGCTGGATCTGGGTGAAGTGCGTCCTGTCGGCGGCATCAACGCTCGCAAAGTCGATGTGCGCCTGATTGCTGCCACCAACAAGGATCTGGAATTGGGTGTTCGTGAGGGGTGGTTCCGAGAAGACCTGTACTACCGTCTGAACGTTTTTTGCATTACCTTGCCTCCACTTCGTGACCGCGTGGAATCAGTGCCGGAGCTTGCACTGCATTTCATCGAAAAAGCACGTAAAAAGCTTAACAAGTCAATTGCCGGTATCGAAGAGCGTGCCATAAGGGCCATGCAACACTACCCCTGGCCGGGCAATATACGCGAGATGCAGAATGTGATAGAGCGTGCTTCCGTTCTGACCAAGGAGGGGCCGGTCCGCCTGGAAACCCTCCCGACTATTTTCAGAAGCACCTATGAGACATGCCATGATGACGACGCCAACCGTCGCCGGGTTTCCTTCAAGGCGGAGCGGGAGCTGCAGGTCGGGCGTACCGAGAAGAACATTATTTTGCGGTATCTTGAAGAGACCGGTGGAAATGTTGCAAAAGCCGCCCGACTGGCCAATGTTCCACGTCGCACGTTTTATCGCATACTTGTAAAACATGGTATTGAAGTCGTTCGGGTAGCAAACGGTAAAAATTAATAAATTCTTAGTAGAGCCGCCCCTGCTGCAGGTTTGTGTTATAAAATTGTGTATACTTTTGGCCACTAGTGCGCCAAACATGACACATGTTTTTACAACCCGCGTAGTAGACGCTTTAAGCAATTCATCTAATTAAATGACATCATTGCGTATTTTATTTTATGTAGGACTTGGCACGATACTGGCTAGATAAACGGTACATTCGTTCGAAAACGCACGAAACAAACCATAAAAAAATGCCAGGAGGAAGATTACAATGGGAAGAATGAGAGAGAATCCACGTTACAATGTCATTTCGATGAGAGTCAGCGATGAAGAGCGTGAACACTTGGAAAGCCTGATGAGCACAACCAATAAGAGCATTTCCGTGATCATGCGTGAAGCGATGGAGTACTTTACCGCACATTATCAGCAGGATACTCTGAATCAGAAGGCAGCATAAAGCTTAGAACGTTTATACGTCAAATGGCGGTGGTAGCACCCCCGCCATTTGACATAATTAATTTGTTGCCTCTTGCCTGTTCAGTTGATCAGAATTTCAAACTGTTCCTGGTGAAAGCCCGGCTTGGCGCGCACCGTGATCCGCTTTTTGAACTTCTTTTCCAACTCCTCAAGCCCCCGTCTTTCCTCGTCGTACAAAAGATCTGCGACAAGTGGATGAACTGTCACGGTTGCCTTGGTTCCTCGTATGTCAAGCATCTCACGACGTAATTCGCGAAAAATCTCGTGGCAGATGGTCGTTTTGGATTTGATATATCCACGTCCTTCACAGTAGGTGCATGGTTCACACATCATTCTGCCGATGCTCTCCCGCACCCGTTTTCTGGTCATTTCTACCAGCCCGAGTTCGGATATTTTCAGTATATTGGTTTTTGACTTGTCCGCCTTGAGCGCTTCTTCCAGCGCACCAAAGACCTTCTCGCGGTTGACCTCTTTTTCCATGTCTATGAAGTCGATTATGATGATGCCGCCGATATTGCGTAGACGCAGCTGATAGGCGATTTCCTTGACCGCTTCAAGGTTGGTTTTGAGGATCGTGTCTTCCAGGTTATGCTTGCCGACGAAGCGGCCGGTATTGACATCGATCGCGGTCAGCGCCTCGGTCTGTTCGATAATGATGTAGCCGCCGGATTTGAGCCACACCTTGCGTCCCAGAGCGCGGCTGATCTCGACCTCCAGGCCGTAGTGATCGAAGATCGGCTCTTCCTCGTCGTACAGTTCGATCGCATATTTCATCTTGGCTGCAAAAGTGGAGATGAACTGCACGATCCGGTCATAGTCGGTCTTGGAATCAACTACGATCCTGTCAACCTGCTCTGTAACGATGTCGCGCACAACCTTCTGAACCACATCCAGGTCGGAGTGCAACAGCGAAGGCACGGCTGCCTTATCCTTACGGGTAGAGATCTCGTTCCAGAGTGTGGAAAGGTACTGGATATCCGCTACCAGATCCTCTTCGCTTTTTCCTTCCGACACCGTTCTGACGATATAGCCTGAGCCTGGTTGTTTGAGGCGCTCTACAACTTCACGCAGCCGCTCCCGCTCCTCCTCGTCCTCGATCCGTCGTGAGATACCGATGTGATCGACGGTCGGCATGTATACCAGGTGCCGGCCCGGCAGCGAAATATGCGATGTTATGCGAGCACCCTTGGTTCCCAGCGGCTCCTTCGAAATCTGCACCAGCAGTTCCTGCCCTTCCTGCAGCAGGTCCTCGATCGGATGCAGTGGTCGAAATTCCGGGTGTCCGCCCGGTTCCTGCACCTCGTGAGACTCATCATCCTTTTTGTTGCCGCTGTCAAGCAGCGACTCATACTCTTCAATCGCGTCAAAAACGTCGGCGACATACAGAAAAGCTGCTTTTTCGAGACCGATGTCAACGAAGGCAGCCTGCATTCCGGGCAATACCCGGATCACGCGCCCCTTGTAGATGTTGCCCACGATCCCCTTTTCGCGGCTGCGTTCGATGTACAGTTCGGCAATGGTGCCGTTCTCGATCAGCGCAATGCGGGTTTCGTGGGAGGCGGCATTGATTACTAACTCTGCTCCCATGGTGGTTTTCTCCGTATATGTAAAATTGAAATTTGTGAATAAACGTTATTGGGCGAATATGACTTCCAGTTTCTCTATCCGGATGTCCTCGCCCTTGAGCATGTCGTTACCGCTGATGGCCCTGGCAAATTCAAGCGGTTTGCCCCGTTTTGCAACCAGTTCCAAGGCCTGACCGTCCGTGCCCAGCGAAACGGTTTCGCGCCGGAGGTCCACTTCCTGCACGTCACCTTTTTTGGTTCGCTGAATTACGAAAGTATCGTGTGCCAAAAAACGCACACATAGATCCACCAGCTGATCGACCGGGATGGAATCCAGATATATTCGGTAGCGGGTGGCATCAATCAGCGTCGAAATCGACGGTGCTTTGACGTCTACCTCGATAGACTCCAGAATACTCAACCCTTCGGGCAGTACGGTGTTGAGCCGTACCTGAACATCTGCTGCCGAGGTCCCGGCCGCGATAAACATATCCATGTACTCGGCCCTGGATTCAACTCCGACAGATGTGGCTGTGCCGAAAGAAAAACGGGGATGCGGGTGAAAGCCCTGTGAAAAGAGGATCGGCACTCCGCCACGACTGACAGCACGGGTAAAGACCGTGATCAGTTCGAGGTGGCTCAGGTAACGCATGGTGCCATTTTTGGCGAACCGCAGTCGAACCCTGGCTGGCTGTTGTTCTATATCAGGGACCTTGCTTCGAGGCTGCAGGTCGGATTTGACGGATAGCCTGGTGGTTATCTGTTTAAAATCGCAGACTCCGCAGTCGGTACATTTTCCATTCCGGCAGTCTTCGGTGGCGGCCTCGCTGATTGCACGTTCACGTTCGGCCAGCAGGAACTCGCGTGTTACGCCGCAGTCCAAGTGCTCCCACGGCAGTATTTCCGACAGTTCGCGCCGCCGCAGGTACCATTCCGGCTGGATGCCACAGTCGCTGAAAGCCTGCTGCCATCTTTCCAGCGAGAAATGGTCGCCCCAGCCGTCGAAGCGGCATCCCAGCTCAACCGCTCTGATCAGAACCGGCGCCAGTCGACGGTCGCCACGGGCAAAGACCCCTTCCATCAGCGACAGAGATGCGTCCTGCCATTTGAATCTCAGTTTGCGCTTTTTCAGATCGCAGTGAAGCTGGTACTGCAAATCGAGCGTTTCCTGCTTGGAAATCTGCGGCTCCCATTGAAAAGGGGTGTGGGCCTTGGGTACAAAGGTGCTGACGGCAACATTGACATCGCCACCTGCTCCGGCCGACTTGGCCTGGTCCTTTACCTTGCGCGCCAGGGTGGAGATCTGTGTCACATCTTCCACGGTTTCACCCGGCAGGCCGATCATGAAATACAACTTTATCAGCCGCCAGCCGGCATTGTAGATGCTGGCTGCGCCTGCAATCAAGTCGTCCTCGGAGATGCCCTTGTTGATGACGCGGCGCATGCGGTCGCTGCCCGCTTCGGGTGCCAGCGTGAAGCCGGTCTTGCGCACCTTCTTGATCTCCTCGATCAGGCCCTCGGTCAGGGTACCGACTCGAAGCGACGGCAGGGAAACCGCCACCCTGGCTTCGGCATAGCGGGACATCAGTTCGGATAATAGCGGTGCTACACAGGAGTAGTCGCCTGTGGAGAGGGATAGCAGCGAGACTTCGTCATAGCCGGTCGCCTGCAGTGCTTCGTCAACGAGCTTGAGGATCGTGTCCTGGGAACGTTCCCGCAAGGGACGATAGATATAACCGGCCTGGCAGAAACGGCAACCGCGAGTGCAGCCGCGGGCAATCTCGACCGCTACCCGGTCATGCACTGTTTTCATGAAGGGAACGACCGGCACAGAGGGGTAGGGGGCCGAGTCAAGATCCGCGAGAAAACGTCGTCGTACCCTGGAGTGTCCGGGCTTGAGCGGGTTAATGGCCGAGATGGTGCCGTCTGGATGATATTCTGGCTCGAACAGCGACGGTACATAGACCCCTTCGATGGCGGCCAGCCGCTCAAGTAGTTGTGCTTTAGACTCTTTGCCCTTTTTGCCGTCCATTACCGCTCGTGCAATTTCCAGCACAGCTTCTTCGCCGTCCCCCAGCAGCACGGCATCCAGAAAAGGGGCCAGAGGCTCGGGGTTATAGGCGCAGGGACCGCCAGCAATGACCAGCGGGAAGATGTCGGTGCGCTCACCGGCCAAAAGCGGAATTCCGGCCAGTCGCAACATGTTGACGATGTTGGTGTAGGAAAGCTCGTACTGCAGAGTGAAGCCGATGATGTCACAATTAGCCAGCGGAGTGCCACTTTCCAGCGTGGCCAGAGAATCGCCGGCCCCCCTGAGCTGTTCCTCCATGTCCGGCCAGGGGGCAAAAACCCTTTCCGCCGCAATGCCGTCAACTCCGTTGAGGACATGATAGAGAATACGCAGACCCAAATGGCTCATGCCGACTTCATAGACATCGGGAAAAGCCAAAGCAAAGCGCAGTTCGGCGACATCCTTGCGGATGGAGCCCATTTCGCCACCCATGTAGCGGGCAGGTTTTTCAACGGCAAGAAGATTCATCAATATTGTTTCAGTTCTTTCCTGGAATTTGGATGGTCTGGAAATGTAGCAAATCAGGGGTGGCTATGCAAGGGAAATAGCCGATTTACTGACTTTTGCCGGGCTATTCCCGTTAACCGCGCTTGCACTTTTACGACATGGTGACTATGATGTCCTCTATTCGCTTTATCAGCAAATTTAAATTAATGATGAGGGTCCATGATTATAAGACGTGCCTCAAAAACCGCCCCTTCCGCCAATCCGCGTCATGCGGCCTTTGATACACTGCAGCGCATCGGCAAACAGGATGGCTTTGCCGATCGACTGATTGACAGTGAGCTGGCGTCCGGCGCCCTTACCGGACCCGATCGCGGATTATTTGCCGAACTGGTTTTCGGTGTCTTGCGTCGTCAGGGGACGTTGGACCATGTTCTTGCCCAACTGCTTGAAAAACCACTCAAAGAACTCGACGCACAGGCGCTGGTCATACTCAGAATAGGACTTTACCAGTTGACTTGTCTCGACCGGATTCCCGAGTCGGCCGCGGTCAATGAGTCGGTCAACCTTGCAAAGCAGCTCGCCCCCCGCACAAGCGGACTGGTAAATGCTGTGCTGCGTAATTATCTCCGCCGACGGGATTTGATCACCTTTCCCGACCCGCTTGTCAGCCCGGCAGCATCGATAGCGGCCCGTCACTCCCATCCGGAGTGGCTTGTAGAACACTGGATCGCTCAATTGGGTGTCGAGGAAGCTAATCATCTGGCCGAGGCATCATCACAGCAGCCGCCATTGACGATCAGGGTCAACACTCTCCGTACCACCCGGTCGGAATTGCTTGATGAATTCGAAAAACAGGGTGTTGAGGCAACTACATGTCGCTTCTCTCCCGATGGCATCGTCATTGCCGGTCGCCATGCGATCATCAATCTGCCCGGTTTCGAAGCCGGCCTGTTTGCGGTCCAGGACGAGGCCTCCCAGATGGCAGGATATCTGTTGGGCGCGGAACCGGGGCAGTCTGTCTGGGACGCCTGTGCCGCTCCCGGCGGCAAGGCCTGTCATATTGCCCAGCAGATGGGTGACAATGGCAAATTGATCGCAACCGATATTTCACGGTCTAAATTGACCATAGTGAAGGAAAATGCCGGTCGGCTCGGCATAAACTGTCTGTCCACGGCGGTTGCCGATTTGCATCGACTTGATACGTTACCCGGCGGGCTATTTGACAGGATTCTGCTGGACGCGCCCTGTTCCGGTTTAGGCGTAATCCGCCGCAATCCGGAAGCAAAGTGGCGCCTGAATCATGGCGATCTAACCCGTCTGGCGGCGGTACAGAAAATTCTGCTGAAAAACGCCGCAACCTTGCTGAAACCGGGAGGCTCGTTACTCTATTCGACCTGCTCCACTTCCGTTGAAGAAAACGAGGAGGTTGTGGAGGAATTTCTTTTGCATCACCCTGAATTCATGCTAGAAAACCTGAACGATCTTTTTCCGGCCTGGAATGAGCTGTTCGAGTTTTACGGCATGTTCAGGGCCTGGCCTCACCGTCACGGTACAGACGGTTTTTTTGCGGCACGTATACGCAGACAGCAATAATCCAAGACGGAGTCTCCAAATGAAAAAAATTGCACCATCGATCCTTTCTGCAGATTTCTCGCGACTCGGCGAAGAAATTAGAGCAGTTGAAGCGGCCGGCGCCGACTACATCCACATCGATGTAATGGATGGCCATTTTGTTCCCAATATCACGATCGGTCCGCTGATTGTGGAAGCCGCCCGCAAGGTGACCTCGCTTCCGCTGGATGTGCACCTGATGATCGAAAACCCCGACCTATACATTGCGGATTTTGCCACTGCCGGCGCCGATATCATCGTTGTGCACGCCGAAGCGGTCAATCACTTGCACCGCACCGTGCAGTTGATAAAATCACTCGGCAAAAAGGCCGGAGTTTCACTCAATCCCGCCACGCCGCTGAATGTTCTAGACTACGTTATTGAAGATCTCGATCTGGTGCTTTTGATGACTGTCAATCCCGGATTCGGAGGGCAGAGTTTTATTGAAGCCTGCCTGCCGAAGATCCATTCGTTGAGAGCCATGCTTGACCGGCGCGGTTGTGAGGCTGAACTGGAAGTAGATGGAGGGGTCAAGGTCTCCAATATTGCCAAGATAGCGCATGCCGGAGCCGATGTTTTTGTTGCCGGCAGCGCGGTTTTCAACAGCAGCGACTATGCTGCAACGATAGACGAAATGAAGCGTCTGATCAAAGAACCTCTGCTCTGACTTTATTTAGAAGATCCACTGAGATAGCGATTTTTAAAATTGAGTTTCAGCGGTAATTGGGGTAGAGTCCGGAAAAATGGCCAACAGCGTTCTTATCATAGATGATTCCAGCACGGTTAGAGAGCGGATCATAAAGACTCTTGAAACATTCGATCTGTTCTCCCGTTACTACGAAGCGGAAGATGGTCTGGAGGGGTTCAAGAAGCTGCTCTCCGCTCCGGTGGATATCATTTTGTGCGATCTGGAAATGCCGCGCATCGACGGATTCAAGTTCCTGAGCATGCTCAAGGCGCGCCCGGACCTGCAGGATGTTCCCGTTCTGATCCTGACCGGCATGAATGATCGCGAGCTTAAAATCAAGGGACTCGAACAGGGGGCCAGTGACTACATCACCAAACCTTTTGATCCCGAGGAACTGGTTGCTCGGGTAAAAGTCCATCTCAAGATCAAGAACCTGCAGGATGATCTGAAACGCTCCAACGAATTGCTTCTGGAACTGTCAAATACCGATCATCTGACCGGCCTGTTCAATCGTCGCTACATGATGGAGGCATTGGACAAGGAAGTTCAACGGTCTGTCCGGAAGGGCGGCCATCTTTCGCTGATCATGCTGGATATTGATCTTTTCAAGAAGGTTAACGATACTTACGGGCACCTGCAGGGCGATGTCGTTTTGCAGAGGGTCGCCACCCAGTTGCAGAAGGAGTTGCGCAGCTATGACTGCGCAGCCCGTTATGGGGGTGAGGAGTTCATTTCCATTCTGCCTGATTCGACTCTCAAGGAAGCGGTTTTCGTCGCTGACCGGATACGACTCTCCGTGCAGGCCCTCAAATTCAGCGGGGCACTTTCCCCGCTATGTATTACCGCAAGTCTGGGAGTCGCCAGTTTTCCAATTGTCGGTGTGTCAACGGTTGATGCCTTTATCAAGCTGGCTGACGACGCCCTCTACCGTGCCAAAAGCAACGGCAGAAACCGGGTTGAATTCCACGAACCCTGATCCTCTCCAACAGTGCAGCCAGAAGCCGATGGAGGGTACCCGGAAGCGGACAAAACCCCGATATTCACTGAATAGACCGAGTCACAACCGGATCAAGGACGCCACCGAAATCTCTCAGGAAACTGGCTTGATGATCGGTGGCGTTTTTAGTATCACGCACAAAGGAATCTTCAATGAACACCTGCAGCAAGCTGATAGCCGTAATATTTTTGCTTTTGTGCAGCGTGCTGAACGTGTCGGCAGCACCAGCCAAGAAGATCGACAAACCACCCATCTCTGATCGTTGGTTCGGTATATACGTTGATTCCGATCGGGTAGGTTTTTACCGGCAGACAATCAGTGAAACACCTGAAGGCTATCGCATGGAAGGTTTTGGCAGCGTCCGCATGAAGGTGATGGGGTTCTCCAAGGATGCGTCTATGCGTGAGACATACCTTGTATCCAGAGGTATGGGCCTGCGCTCATTCGATGTGGAACAGACCATCAACGGCGCCTCATCCCGTGTCAGCGGCAAGGCGGTTGAAGGCGCAATCAGACTGAAAAATGAAACTGGTGGCAAAGTTATAGAGAAACTGCTCAAGCATCGCGGAGAGGTTTTCCCCGGACCGGCTCTCAACATATATCCACTGATGCGAGATGCGTCGGCGGGCAAGTCATACAAACTGTCGGTTTTTGATCCGGAGGAACTGAAAATAAAGGACGTGAAAATATCCGTGATGGGGGAGGAAAAAACACCTGATGGAATCCCGGCGATAAAACTTCGCAATAACCTGTACCCGTTTGTCAATAATGACATCTGGATCGACAGCCAAGGCAACACCCTGCTGGAATCGGTGCGGGATGGACTGGTTACAACCAAGGCAGAAGATCCGAAAATCCTGGGATCATTTGTTGGAAACCTGGCCCTGGCAAAGAAAGATCTGATCTATGATTTCAGCCTGGTGAGAATCGACCCCCCCATCAGGGACTCTAAGAAGCTGACCGCACTGGAGGTGGAAATCAGCGGTTGGAATGATGCCCTGCCTCTGCTTCAGGAGGGGGGCCAGCTGGTTGAACAACTCGGTCCCGGTAAAGTGAAGATCAAAACCGGTTCGCTGGTTCAGGCGGTCGCGACGGCAAAACCGCTTGATGCATATCTTAAACCAGCTGACAAGATCGAGTCGGATGCGCCAGAAATTGTTGCTCAGGCCAAGACGCTGGCGGTTGGCGCGAAAAACCAGGAGGAACTTGCAAGGCTGCTGGCCTCGTGGACCGCAGAGTGGCTGAAAGATACCGTGGACGATGGCGGCTCCGCAGTTGAAAGTTTCAAATCACGCACTGGCAACTGCCAGACCCATGCCCGGCTCTATACCGCACTGGCACGTGCCGCAGGCATACCGACCCGTTTTGTATCCGGCCTGGTCTACATGGAGGGCAAGGGCTTCCTCTATCACAGTTGGGCCGAGAGCTATATCGGCGACAGGTGGCTTTCGATTGATCCCACTTATGCTCAACTGCCGTCGGACCCGACGCATCTCAAGCTGCTGGAAGGTCATCTGCCCGAAAATATGGCGCCGATCATCTCAATCATCGGCAAAATAAAGATCAATGTCCTGGAAACCAGGTATTGAATTGTTTTTAAAGTTATACTGTCAATAAGCCGCTTTCGGGTATGGAAAAGGGAATCCGGCAACATTACGTCCATAAAAATATACTGCACCGGCAGTGTGGAAAGTATGCAGGAAAGTCCATGGAAAACACCGCCACCATTCTGGTTGTAGATGACGAGCCGATGAGCGTCGAAATGTTGATAAGCCTTCTGGAAGGCGAGTACCGGGTTATTACGGCACACAGCGGACAAGAGGCTTTGGAAGTAGTTTCGAGCGTGCCCGTTGACCTGGTCCTTCTGGATGTACTGATGCCGGAGATGGATGGATACGAGGTTTTTCGCGCCATCAGGAGACTGCCTGCCCACAGGGATACCCCCGTGCTTTACATTACTGCGCTGGGTGAGGAGGAGTGCGAATATGAGGGACTGGAGTTGGGGGCTGGAGATTATATCCACAAACCCTTTAGTCCTGCCCTGGTGAGGCTTCGCGTAAAAAACCACCTGATTTTTCATCATCAGCGTGCTATGCTTGCCGCGCGGACTGCCGAACTCGAACAGATCAACCGGAAGCTGGCATTGGAAATTGCGCAGCGCAGTATAATACAGGACTCAAACGAACAGCTTATCCTGGAGCTTCGCGAGTCAGCCGCAAAAGTGAAAACCTTGCGAGGTCTGATTCCGATCTGCGCCGCTTGTAAAAAAATTCGTGATGACAAAGGTTACTGGAACCAGATCGAAGCATTTCTCAGTAAACATACGGATCTGATATTTTCACACGCGCTTTGCAATGAATGCATTCAGAAACTTTATCCCGGATTTTCCGAGAAACAGCCGAAAGATGCCGATCTGGACGGGTGACATCTGGTCGTCTTCCAAATTGATTCTACGCTGCCGCATGTAATTTCAATTCAAGGAGTTAGCGATGCCTTTAAAACCGGAAACTCTGAGTGCGTTGAATACAACCGAAGAACGACTGACCAGAGTACTTACCAAGGACGTGCAGGAAATATTCTCCTCGATGGTAGGGGTGGAAGACATCATGTATCTCCCTCCACAGCTGGACCTGACCAGCCACTTCAAGGATTGCCTGACCGCGATGGTCGGACTGGCCGGATCTTACAGCGGTCTGGTGAGCATCCATGTCCCCTGGCCCCTGGCAATTTCCTTCACCTCTCAGATGCTGGGTATGGAGGTGACCGAGATTGACGATGACGTCAACGACGCGATGGGTGAAATTGCCAACATGATTGCCGGCTCTTTCAAACAGCATCTCTCAAAGGGTGGCAGCGACATCCAGCTCTCGACCCCTTCTGTCGTTAACGGTTCCGACTACACCGTCACTTCCGGCAGTAACATTGAAAACATTACCCTCAAACTTGCTACCGATGAAGAGTGGTTCATGGTGTCGCTCTCCCTTGAAGACTGATAATCAACAGCATTGATAATGTCATCTCTGCCACATCCGATACTGGTTGTTTCATACTCCGATGACACGCGGGCCTCGTTGACGGCCACGCTGACCGGCAGCGATACTGAATCCGTGGCCTGCAATACCTTCTGCGAGGCTGAAGAACTGGCTCTGCAGGGGCTTTATAGCGGAATACTGGTGGATCTGCCATCAATAGTGAAGTCAAAGGGTGAAGAGAAAATCGTTGCCTACACGCTGGCCAACTTCTTTCCGACACTGCGGGTGAGGGCGATCGGGTCAGTGCTGGTGCCGATGTCCATGCCCGGAAGCGCAAAGCAAGACAAGAACTTGAGCGACTTCCTGAATGTGACCTGTCCTGCCTTTGCTGCGCGCAAACTGCGGGCCTTTCGGAGGCATCCGGGCTGTCATGCTACTGTTGTTCGATGTAAAGGGGAAGAATTCCGGGGTTTTACCTTGAATCTATCCTGGGGGGGCGCGTTTGTTGTGGATGTCTCCGCCGAAAAATTTTCAGCGGAATCCGATATTACAGTCCATTTCCCGGAATTCAAGCTGGATGTCGATGCCACCATCCGCTGGATCAAACCCTGGGGGCAGAGGTATGCGCCCGGTATCGGAATCAGTTTCAACTGCCTGGATCAAGCGTTTGAAACCGTTCTGGTGGGGCTTCTCAAATCACGAAAAGAGTTTGACAGGGATCGTCTGGTTGCTTGAAGTTCGGGAATATAGTTTTCAGAAGTGTTCCGCATATTTTTCGACCAGTTGCCGCAACTCTTTTTTCATTCCGCGTTTCCATGGCCCGACGGCAACCAGTCGCAGGTTTCCCGGTGCAAACAGGTCCCGGGCGGTCTCCTGCAACATGGCGGACGTTATCTGGCGGGCCTCGGCCTGATCCTCCTCGATACTCCGCACAACCCCCATCAGTTCACCCCAGCCGTAGCGTCCTCCCATTTCGTATGCCGAATCCCGGCTGTAGTCCAGATCGAAGATATAGGAATGCCGCACCCGCTCCAACTCCACCTCCGGCACCGGGTTTCGGCCGATCTCCAACAACTCCGTCATGGTTGCGTCTACCGCCTGGATCAGGGTTTCGGGAGAGGTGGACAGGTCGAAGGCCAGGCAACCGGTTTCGTCGTAAGCTCCGATGGCCCCTTCGACCGAATAGATGATTCCCAATTCCTCCCGCAGACGAAGATACAACCGGGAACTGCCGCCGCCAGCCAGAATGCGCCGTAAAAAGCGCAGGGCCATGAAGCGGCTGTCATCGCGCGCCATACCGAGAAAAGCGATCTGCAGATTCATCTGGCTGTCGGAATCGTACACGCAGCGAATCCGGGGGGCGCGCGACCGTTGCTGTTCTGTCACCAGACGTGTCGCTGGTGGATGGTTTCCATGCCAGCCACCGAAGGCATCCTGGGCCGCGGCGAATATTTCGTGGCCACGCACCGGTCCGGAGACGGTCAATACGGCTGCTTCAGGAACATAAAAGCTCTGCAGGTGGTTTTCCAGGTCTGCCCGGTCTATAGCGGCAATGCTCTCCAGCGTGCCGATGGTCGGCATACCCAGCGGATGACGCGGCCAGAGCATCCGGCTGACAATTGTATCGGGGTTGATCTCTTCTCCCAGTTCATTCAGGTCTTCCCTGGCCTCTTCTGCAATGATGCGCTTCTCAATATCGATGCCCGCCAGGAGCGGTCGCAGAATCATCGAGGCAAAGATTTCCATGCCGTGTTTGACATGCTCGGGATGGATGCGTGAATAGTAACAGGTGGATTCGGTGTCGGTGGCGGCGTTGGGAGCGCCTCCGATCGCTTCGAAGGCTGCTTCCAGCGCCAGCGACGATCCGAAGTCCGCCGTGCCCCTGAACAGGATATGCTCCAGGAAATGTGAGAGCCCCTCGCGACCGGACGGGTCGTTGCGGCCGCCGACCTTCAGGTAAATCGCCAGTTCGACCGAGTGCAGATGCGGCATCTCCACGCAGACCACCCGCAGTCCGTTCGGCAGAGTATGCATGAATGGCCTGATCATGCCAACTGGCTCCGGATTTCGATGATGCGCTGCTTATATTCTTCCGGAGCAAGGGTCAGCTCATCGTGCGGTTCGGCCCAGATCGGTCTCGGCCAGAGCGGTTCCGAAGCAAAGCGCGGCACGATGTGCCAGTGGATATGCGGCACCATGTTGCCCAGCAGTTCATAATTGATCTTGGCGGGAGAGAATGCGCCGTAGAGAGCTTCCGCAACCCGGCTGACCTCTTCCGTCAGGCCGGTCCGCACCGTACGGTCCAGGTGGAACAGTTCGGTTACGTGCTCTTTTGTGAACAACAGCGTATAGCCCGGGAAATACTGGTCGCGGTTGAGGATTACATAGGAGTGGGTCATTTCCACGATCCGCAAATCGGCATCATCATCCCAGCGTTGACACATTGGACAGTTGTTCATGTTATTCATACCTCAGTGCGTCGATAGGATTGAGTCCGGCAGCTTTGCGTGCCGGATAGAAGCCGAAGAAGATGCCCACTGCACCGGAGAAAACGAAGGCAATACTTATTGATTGGAACGAAATCAGGGTCGGCCACTCCAGCATGCGCGATACAACCATCGCTCCTCCGGCTCCGAGCGCAATCCCGATCAATCCGCCGAGCATGGTCAGCAGCACCGCTTCGGTCATGAACTGAAGCAGGATATCATTTTTCTTTGCTCCTATTGCCATGCGGATACCGATTTCCCTGGTGCGCTCGGTGACCGACACCAGCATGATGTTCATGATGCCGATGCCCCCCACGATCAGCGAGATCGATGCCACGGCACCCAGCAGCAGCGACATGGCTTTTGATGATTGTTCGGCCACAGCCAGAATCTCGGACAGGTTGCGGGTCGAGAAATCCGGTTCCTTGCCGCCGGTGATACGGTGGCGCTGGTTGAGCAGGCTGTTGATCTCTTCTTCAGCCTTGGTCAGTAAATCCTCGCTTTTGGCTTTGACTATCAGGGCTCCAACGTTATTGGTGCGCTGGGAGCGTACAAGATTGCGCTGGGCAGTACGCAACGGGACGAAGATGGTATCGTCCTGATCTGTTCCCTGGGGTGATTGCCCCTTGCGTTCCAGCACGCCGATCACCGTGAAGGGGATCTTCTTGATTCGGACGATGTTTCCGACCGGGTCGGCGGAGCCAAAGAGGTTGTCAGCCACGGTCTGACCCAGAAGGCAGACCTTGATGGCGCCATCCACGTCCTGCTGGGTAATGCCTCGTCCGTTGGCGATGCCCCACTCACGGATCTCGAACAGTTCCGGCCCCCCCCCCATGATCACGGTTGACCAGTTCATGTTGCCGTAAACGACCTGTCCGGAGGAACGCACGGTACCAGCTGCCAGCTCTACCGAGGGGCATTCGGACATGATCGCCTTGACATCATCGCTGGTCAGGGTCTGGGCGCCGCCGCTGCCGGTGCGCAGACCGCCGCTGGTGGTGGAACCGGGTATGACCAGGATGATGTTGCTGCCGATACTGGCGATCTGCTGCGAGATCACATAGCTGGCGCCCGATCCGACCGCCATCATCGCTATTACGGAAGCGATGCCGATGATGATGCCGAGCATGGTCAGAAACGAGCGCATCTTGTTGGTGCGCAGCGCCCGCAGGGCTATTTTTACGGTCTGCAGGAAGTCCATTACTTGGTGTCGCCTATGATGTTGCCATCGCGAAAGGTTATCTGTCGCCCGGCATAGGCCGCCACGTCATGCTCGTGGGTGACCATGATGATGGTGATGCCCTGTTTGTTGAGGGTGGAGAACAGACTCATGATCTCGGCGGTTGTGGTGCTGTCCAGGTTGCCGGTTGGTTCGTCAGCCAGGATTACGGCCGGATTATTGACCAGGGCCCTGGCTATGGCTACACGTTGCTGTTGGCCTCCGGAAAGCTGGCTGGGGTGGTTGTTCTCCTTGCCGGCCAGGCCGACCTGCTGCATGGCAGCCAACGCTTTCTCGCGGCGTTCCTTTGAGTGGAGTCCGGCATAGACCAGCGGCAATTCGACGTTCTCCACGGCCGGGGTACGGGCCAGCAGGTTGAAACCCTGGAAGACGAAGCCCAGTTTTTTGTTGCGAATGTCGGCCAGTTGATTGGTATTCATGGCCCCTACGTCCAGTCCGTCCAAAAGATATTGTCCGGAGGTGGGAAGGTCCAGGCAGCCCAGAATATTCATGCAGGTGGATTTGCCGCTGCCGGAGGCGCCCATGATCGCGACGAACTCGCCGGCATTTACGCTGTAGGAAACACCCTTGAGCGCCTCAAATTGCTGATCGCCCATCGTAAAAACGCGGCGGATATCGGTCAGTGCGATTACTTCGCTCATTTAGAACGGCCGTCCCATCGGTGAACCGCCAGCCTTTTTCTTGGCGCTGTCGCCGCCGATTTGCTCAATCACGACCTCGTCCCCTTCCTTGAGGGTGCTCTCGACCAGTTCGATACTGCTGTTGTTGGCGATGCCGGTCCTGACCTTCACGGCAACCGGTTGGCTGTCCTTGAGGATATAAACCTGTTGGCCGTTACCCCCTTTACGCCCGCCCGGCTTGCCGCCAGGAGCGGCCGTGCCGGTGGCTGGACGCTGCTTGTTTGCGCTGCCGCGTTCTTCGCTCCCCTTGGCTTTTGCATCTTCTGCCTTTGTTTTTGGTTTGAAACGCAATGCTGCCGGCGGAAGTTTAAGCACATCGTCCTTTTTTGCGACTTCAATAGAAACGTTGGCGGTCATGCCCGGCTTCAGTTTCATGTCGCTGTTGTCCACGTTGACCACCACCGCATAGGTGACCACGTTCTGGGAGATGATCGGCGCGCTGCGAATCTGGACAACCTTGCCATGGAAGGTCTGCTCCGGATATGAATCGACAGTAAAGGTGGCTTTCTGGTCGAGCTGGATGCGGCTGATGTCGGCCTCGTCCACACTGACCTCGATCTGCATCTTGGTCAGGTCTTTGGCGATGGTGAAGAGGGTTGGGGTCTGGAATGAGGCCGCCACGGTCTGGCCGATGTCTACGGCCCGGGAGATGACCACGCCATCGACCGGTGAGCGGATCACGGAATAGCGCAGGTTTGTCCTGGACTGCATCAGCGCTCCACGGGTCTGGGCAACGCTTCCCTCGGAGGCTTTTACCGATGCCCTGGCCGATTGCAGCGCTGTGTCGGCGACGTCATAGTCGGCCTGGGAGATGATGCCGTCGGCAAGAAGTTTTTTGTTGCGGGCAAGTGTCCGTTCCGCATCCGCCAGGGTTACCCTGGATTTTTGCAGGTTGGCCTCCGAGTTGAGGACGTTGCCATGAGCCTGTTCCACCGAGGCGTTGAAAAGGGAAGGGTCGATTTCGGCAATGGCCTGACCCTTTTTGACTCTGGAATTGAAGTCAGCATAGAGTTTCTGGATCGTGCCGGAAACCTGGGTGCCGACCTGGACGGTCGTCACCGCCGAGAGGTTGCCGGTGGCGGCGACAGTGGAAATTACCATGCCGCGCTCGATCCTGGCGGTCTTGTAACTCACCTCGGGCGTGCGTTTATAAAAGCCGTAACCGGCAATGCCGGCAATGGCAAGGATTACAGCCAGAATAATCAGATATTTTTTCATGCAGTTCTCTTCGCACAAACGTGATGGCCCAGCCGCAACGGCTGCATCATAACAGAATAATTTGCCGACAACAAAAAAAAAGCCCGGGTCCTGAGACCGGGGCTTTTTGGCTCTGTACGCCCGTCGCCGGTCAGGCGGCGGGCTAACTATGGCAACCCTCTTTGCAGTGGGATACCGGACGAATCCTGAATCTATCAGTCCACATCGGCAGGGTCTCCTTTCAATTTACGATTTGAATTCTAACAGGATGATTTTTATCTTAATACAATTTCTAAACTTGTCAAGCGTGAAAAAACATGGCTGCAATTTAGATTGCAATATTTGGCGCAACTGGCAGAATGGGCCTCATGATGCTGATCTGTTCCCATCAGGAAATATCCTGCCAGCAGGTGCTGGTTGACGATGCATCGGTTTTCTCGGTGCAGTGGAGCGTATTCCCGTCCGGAGTTGCCGGAAATCTATCCGCCGGGAATCTGATGCAGCGCTATTTGACATACATTAAAAGCTGCACCCTTAATATCATCCGCCCGGTGCAACTGGATTCCGGCATCGAATTCCGTCTGCTGGGCAGTTGCTTGAGCCTGATCAGCTTTCTGCCCCCTTCGTTCGAAGCGGAGAAGGTTGTGCTGCGAATCTGTGGCGGGGTCTTGGTCCAACCGCGCCAGTGTGACCGTGGTGAACTGCGTTTCGGAGTGGAACCTGATTCGGACGGTGTCCGCGTATCGCTGCAGCTGAGCGAATTCTGCCCATTGATACTGGGCAGCCGCTCTCCGTCACGTATCCGTTTCTGGTTATACCGGCTGACCCAGGCGGCAATCCACCGGTTGGTCACTGTGCGTTTCCTGGTCATGCTGTATCGTGAAATGTGCGGTGTCTCGGCCCGAGCAAGAGTTGTTGCCGTCAAGGTCCGTGAAGGTCAACCGGTCTGATGCTTTGATTGCAGCAGAAGATATGTTATGATGACAGACTTGTTTTTATGAAATAACCCAGCACCAATTTAACAAAAGGATCAACCGATATGCCGCACACAGTTATTGAAATCCCGGAAAAACTGCCGCTTTACGTCCAGAAAGAGATGGTCGTATTTCCCTATATGCTCTTCCCGGTGTTTGTCAGCGAGAAGGAAATGGCGATATTTCGCGAAGCTGAAAATTACGAAACATATCTGGTCTTTGTTTTTGAAAGGCCGGAAAACGGCACGGGAGGGGCTCCCGGAGGCAGATGCGAAATCGGTACGCTCTGCAAGGTCAACCAGACCAAAAAGCTGGAAGACGGGCGCTACAAGGTGTCTTTGGAGGGTATTACCCGCCTGCGGATTCTGGACACGGAACCGGCTGGTTTGATCATGCTGGCCCACTGTGAAATCGTGCGTGAGTTCGTGGAAAAGAACCTGGTTTCCGAGGCGCTGGTGCAGAGCCTGAATGCGCTGTTGAAAATCGCGCTGTCACATGGCAAGCCGCTTCCGGACGATGTGATGAAAATGATCGACTATATCGACAATCCGGCGCGCCTGTCGGACTTGGTGGCGCTATACGTCAACCTGCCGGTCGGCGACCTGCAGGAACTGCTGGAAACAGTGGATCCGCTGGAACGGCTGAAAAAGGTCTACGTGTACCTGACGAACGAAGTGCAGCGCATGCAGGTCAAAAACGAGGTTGCCGGCGAAGTCACCAAGCGGGTCGGCAAGAACCAGAAGGAATACATCCTGCGCGAGCAGATGAAGCACATTCAGGAAGAGCTGGGGGAGGAAGACCCGCGCTCGGCCGATATGAATGAGCTGCGCAAGCTGATTGAAGAGGCGGGCCTGCCCGAGGATGTCAAGAAGGTCGCCGACAAGGAGCTGAAACGTCTGGAGCGGATCAATCAGGCCTCGCCGGAATACAACGTCTCACGTACATATCTGGACTACCTGGCAGGCATGCCATGGAACAAGAGCACATCCGACAGTCTGGACATTGTGCGCGCCGAGGATATTCTCAACGAGGACCACTACAACCTTAAAAAGGTCAAGGAACGTATCCTGGAGTTTCTGGCCGTACGTTCGCTCAAGGAGAACATGAAGGGGCCGGTGCTCTGCTTCGTAGGCCCTCCCGGAGTCGGCAAGACATCGCTGGGCAAATCGATCGCCCGTTCTCTGGGGCGCAAGTTCGTGCGCATCTCTCTGGGTGGGGTGCGTGACGAGGCCGAGATTCGCGGGCACCGCCGCACCTATATCGGCGCACTGCCGGGGCGTATCATCAAGGAACTTTTCCGCTGCGGCGCAAACAACCCGGTTTTCATGCTGGACGAAATCGACAAGCTAGGCAATGATTTCCGGGGCGATCCGGCTTCCGCACTGCTGGAGGTGCTGGACCCGGAACAGAACTTCACCTTCAACGATCACTATCTGGATGTCCCCTTTGACCTGTCGAAAGTGATGTTCATCACCACCGCCAACCAGCTTGACCCGATTCCGGGGCCGCTCAAGGACCGCATGGAGGTGATCCGCCTGGCCGGTTACAGCAGCGAGGAGAAACTGCATATCGCCCGCAATTTCATCATCCGGCGCGAGATGGAGGAAAACGGCCTCAAGGGGCGTGAGCTCGACTTCACCGACGAGGCGCTTTTAAAGGTGATCAGCGACTATACCCGCGAAGCCGGTGTTCGCAACCTGCAACGCACGGTCGGTTCGGTCTGCCGCAAGGTGGCCAAGGAAATCACCCAGAACAAGGAAGCCCGCACGCAGATAACACCCGAAACCATTACCGAACTGCTCGGGCCGAAGAAGTTCCACAACGAGGTCGCGGCCGAGAATGACCGGGTCGGCGTCGTGACCGGCATGGCCTGGACCGAGACCGGGGGCGACATCCTGTTCGTGGAGGTCACCTCGATGCCTGGCAAGGCCGAGCTGATCCTGACCGGCTCGCTGGGCGATGTGATGAAGGAGTCGGCCCGTGCCGCGCTCTCCTATATCGAGGCGCATTCCGAAGAGTTCGGTATCAAGCCGGAGGCTTTTGAAAACCGTACCATCCATATCCATGTCCCTTCCGGCGCCATCCCCAAGGATGGACCTTCGGCCGGGGTCACCATGGTCACTGCGCTGGTGTCGCTGTTGACCGAAAAGCCGGCCAAACGCAACGTGGCCATGACCGGCGAGATCACGTTGACCGGCCGGGTGCTTGCCATCGGAGGTCTGAAGGAGAAGGTTCTGGCCGCGCACCGCGCCGGGGTGCGCATGATCGTGGCCCCCGAACGCAACCGCGACGACCTGGAAGACATCCCGGACAAGGTTCGCAGCGAGCTGCAGTTCACCTTCATCAACGAGGCGGCCGAGGCGCTGGCGGCGGCATTATAGCAGATGGGCATCGCGATCATAGACAGGCTCTTGATCCGCTTCTTTGCAGACCTGCAGAATTTTTGCACCCTGTCGTGCCGTGCCGCGGCCCGCATCTTCCGTAAACCGGGCTACTACCGCGACTTTGCGATACAGTTCGACAAGCTCGGCTTCGGCTCGCTCTTCATCTGTTTCCTGACCGGACTGTTCACCGGTATGGTCATGGCGCTGCAGTTCATCATCCAGCTCAAGCCGTTTGCCGCAACCAGCTACGTGGGGGGCATGGTGGCGGTTACCATGATCAAGGAGCTGGGACCGGTTCTGGCTTCGCTGATGGTGGCCGGGCGTGTCGGTTCGGCGATTACGGCCGAACTGGGCACGATGATGGTGACAGAACAGGTTGATGCGATGCGGGTGGAGGGCACCGACATCATCCAGCGTCTGGTGACCCCGCGCCTGAAGGCCATGCTGCTGGCCATGCCGCTTTTGACCATTCTGACCGACGTGGTCTCGCTGCTGGGGGGCTACATCATCGCCGCCGGCTACGGCATCAATCCCACCATGTACCTGTCCGCTTTTACCCAATTCATTGTACCGCTGGATTACCTTGAGGGGTTGGTCAAGCCGCTGGTGTTCGGCGGTCTGATAGCCATGACCGGCTGTTACGTCGGACTGGGGACCGGCGGAGGGGCTGAAGGGGTCGGCAGCGCCGCCAAGAAGGCGGTGGTGGCGTCATCGATCATGATCCTGATGTGCGATTTTTTCATTGCCAAGATCATCGTTGTGTTCAGGTGAGGTGCCTATGAACTACTGGCTTCTGAAAACGGAACCGGGCTGTTTCTCTTTCGAGATGTTGAAGCAGCGCCCCGACATGACCGAACATTGGGATGGGGTACGCAATTTTCAGGCCCGCAACTTCCTGCGCGATTCGATCAAGGCCGGCGACCGGGCTTTTTTCTACCATAGCAGTATTGCCGAGCCGGCCATCGTCGGTGTTGTGGACATCGTCCGTGGCGGTTACCCCGACCATACCTCCCTTGATCCTGGCGGGGAACATTTCGACCCCAAGTCCTCTCCCTCAAATCCGATCTGGTACATGGTGGATGTGCGTTTCAACACAGAAATGCCGAAGCCGGTCACCCTTGGCGCAATCAAGTCCAATCCCCTGCTGGCGCAGATGGCGCTGGTAAACCGCAGCCGCCTGTCGGTGCAACCGGTCACTGCCGAGGAGTGGCAGGTGATCATGATCATGGGAGGCCTGACTCCGTGACAACGGAAGAGCGTTGCATTCGGATGGACAAGATCTGCTACTCGGTCGGGGGGCGCACGATCCTGACCGATTTCGACCTGCTGCTCGAACAGGGAGTCAACCGTACCATCCTGGGAGTCAGCGGCTCCGGCAAGACCACCATACTCAAGCTGATCCTGGGTCTGCTTGAGCCGGACTCCGGCAGTGTCTCGATCAACGGCCTGACCATTACCGGTCTGAAAGAGGCCCAGTATCGCGAACAACGCAAAAAAATCGCCATCGTTTTCCAGGGGGGGGCGCTGTTCGATTCCATGACCGTGGGTGAGAACGTCGGCTATCGCCTGTTCGAGGAGGGACGGCTGGCGGAGCGGGAGATCGAGGAGATTGTCCGTGAAAAGCTGCGCTTCGTCGGGGTCGAGCCGGCCCTGGACCTGTACCCGTCGGAACTGTCGGGAGGCATGAAGAAACGGGTCGCCATCGCCCGGGCCCTGGCCGCCGATCCGGATTACATATTTTTCGATGAACCGACCACCGGCCTTGATCCGATCGGTGTCTATAATATCTGCAATCTGATGCAGCGGCTGCAGGCCGACGGTAAAACCACGCTGATGGTGACCCATGATCTGGCCACCGCCTTTGCCACCTCCCAGAAATTTACCTTCCTGCACCAGAAACGGCTCGTGTTTGACGGCAGCGAGACGGAGATGCGCGCCTGCAGTATTCCGGAAGTGAGAGAGTTCCTGCTTCCCACGGAACAGTCACTTTTTGTATGATGGAGGAGTAGCGATGAAACGTAGCAATCAGATAGGCTGGGCCCAGGTCAGGGCCGGGGTTTTCATTTTTGCAGCGTTGGCGCTGCTGGCGGTCGGCATCATCATGATGGGCCAGAAGACCAAGATGTTCGTGGACAAGAAACGCCTGACAGTGGTGATGGACGATGTTCTGGGGCTCAAGGTCGGTTCGCCGGTATGGTTGGCCGGGGTGGATGTCGGGATCGTCAATGACATCCGCTTTGCGGATCCGAAACGCAGCAACGAGGTAGAAATTGCAATGGATGTGGATAGTGGCGCGCTCAAAAAAATCGGCAACGACTCGCGCATTTCCATCAAGACCCGCGGACTGATGGGAGAGAAGTATGTTGACATCACCCCCTCCAGGGATTTCCATGAGCAGCCGGTCAGCAACCTGAAAGGGACTCCGGTCGCCAAGCTGGACGATGTGGTTCATAAGGCCGGCGCCACCTTCGACAAGATCAACGGCATCATCGACAATATCAACCAGGGCAAGGGGACCCTGGGCAAACTCAGCAAGGACGAAACCCTCTATACCAATGTGGCGCGCCTGGCGATCGAAATGAAAGAGCTGGTGGTTACCCTCAACCGGGGTGAGGGGACACTGGGCCGACTCAATCGTGATCCCGAACCATTCAACCGGTTAATCAGCATCCTCAATCGCGCCGACCGGACACTGCAGGATATCCAGGCTGCCGACGGCACTCTCAACAAGCTGATTTATGACAAGGCGCTCTATACCAAACTGACGCTATTGGCGGACAAAAGTATCCAGGCTGCCGATGTCGTCAGCGACCTGAACAAGAAGATCACGTCAAAGGATGGTACAATCGGCCTGCTGCTGAACGATCGAGAATTCTACGACAAAGGGATTGCCCTGCTTTCCAGGGCCGACAATTCGGTCAAATCGATCGAGGAGGTTCTGGCAAAAGTTAAAAACGGCGACGGCACCGCTGCCAAACTGGTGAACGACAAGGAGTTGTACGACCGCACCAATCGCATGGTCGAGGATCTGGATGCACTGGTGAAGGATTTCAAGGAACACCCGAGAAAATATATAAAGTTTTCGATATTCTAAAAGGAGTTATACGGTATGAGACGAATAATCGTATTTGCAACAATGCTCTGCCTGATTTCCTCAGATCTGTATGCGGCAGAGCCTGGAGCCGGGCCCGGGAAAAGCCCTTCGACTGAGCTCCGGGCAGGCCTGGAGGAGAAGGTCGTCGAGCACACGATGAAAAACGGCCTGAAGTTGCTGATGGTCGAACGGCACACCTCTCCGACGGTTTCGGCCTGGATCCGTTTCCGGGTCGGGAGTGTCGATGAAAAGAGCGACGAGCGCGGTATCGCTCACCTGCTGGAGCATATGCTCTTCAAGGGGACCACTACGCTGGGCACCACTGATTATAAAGCCGAGAAGCCGCTCCTTGACAAAATCGAGATTACCGCCCAGGCGTTGATGCTTGAGAAATCAAGGAACGATAAAGCCGACCGGGACAAGCTGGCCGAACTGGAAAAGAAGCTGTCCGAGCTGGAAGCCGAGGCCTCCAGGTATGTGATCAAAGACGAATTCTTCGAGATTTATTCCAAAAACGGCGGTGTCGGCTACAATGCCTTTACCAGCCGCGACGGCACCACCTACCTGATCAGTCTCCCCTCCAACAAGCTGGAACTGTGGGCGGCCATAGAATCCGACCGTTTGCAGAACGCGGTGCTGCGTGAGTTCTATACCGAGAGATCGGTGGTCATGGAGGAGCGCCGGCGCAGTTACGATTCCGACCCGGAGAGTAAATTATGGGAAACCTTTCTGGCTTCCAGCTTCCTGACCCATCCCTATGGGCAGCCGACAATCGGCTGGATGTCCGACATCCGGAACCTGACCCGCAGCAAGGCCGAACAGTTTTTCCACAGCTATTACGCTCCGAATAATGCGATCGTTGCCATCGTCGGCGATATCGATACCAAGGCGACCATCGCCCTGGTAGAGCGTTATTTCGGGGCGATCCAGCCCGGCAAGGAGCTGTCGCCGGTCACCGCCGAAGAGCCGAAACAGGCTGGCGAGCGACGCATCGAGCTATTGGCCGAAGCGGAACCGACCCTGATGATCGGCTTTCACAAACCGGCCATCCTGGCCGAGGATGATTATGTTTTTGACGTGATCAACATGATTCTGGGCAGCGGCCGCACTTCGCGTTTCTACAAGAAGCTGGTGGTGGAAAAGCAGATTGCCGCCGATATCGGGACCTTTGATGCACCGGGGAGCCGGTATCCCGGACTGTTCGTGATCGGCGCCACTCCCAGGACGCCGCATACGGTCGGCGATGTTGAAGCCGCCATCCTGGCTGAGCTGGAGCTGTTGAAGACCGAGCCGGTCAGTGCCCGTGACCTGCAGCGCATCCTCAACAAGATCGAGTATGAAGAGGCCCGCCGCATGGGAACCAACGGCGGGCTGGCACGCAACCTGACCGAATACGAGGCTGTGGCCGGCAACTGGCGCTACATGACCGAATACCGCGCCAGGGTCACAAAGATTACTCCGGCCGATATCCAGCGTGTAGCCAGGGAATACTTCACCCGCGAGAACCGCATGGTCGGTTTTATCACAAAAAAAGGGGGTAACAGCAAATGAGGTGTCTGATTATCTCCCTGCTGCTGGTCATTGTTTCAATTACTGCAACATTCGCCGGAGATCTGCCAAAAGCCGATCCTCGCAACATGACCTTTCCCGAGCTGCGTTTCGAGATTCCGCAGGCTGAACGCGTCATTCTTGAATGCGGCATGCCGGTCTATCTGCTGCGCGATACGGAACTTCCGATTATCAACATGACCGCCATGGTGCGTACCGGTTCGGTCTATGAACCAAACAGTAAATCCGGGCTGGCCGGCATGACCGGGATGCTCATGCGCAGCGGCGGAGCCGGCGGACTTTCGCCGGAGAAGATGGACGACGAGCTTGAATTCATGGCGTCGGCTGTTGAGAGTGGAATCGGGATCGACATGGGCACGGTTTCCCTGACATCGCTGACAAAAAATCTTGATCGGACCCTCAGGATCTTCAGGGATGTGCTGCTCAGTCCCGATTTCAGCGAAAAACGGATTGAAATTGCCCGCAATCAGGCCATTGAGGGGCTGAGAAGGCAGAATGATGATCCCAAGGAAATCGCCGGACGCGAAATCGGCCGGGCCATCTACGCCGGGCATCCGCTGGGTTCGGTTGCCACATTCGATTCGATTGCTTCGCTCACACGTCAGGACATGCTTGATTTCCACGGTCGTTTTTTCCGGCTTGACAACATGATACTGACCGTTGCCGGTGATTTCGACCGGAAAGCGCTGCTCAAGGAACTTAACTCCGTTTTCGGCCCTCTTTCAAAAAAAGCCGCGCTGGCCGTTCCGATGATTCCGCAACCGCAATCGCTGCCACGGCCGGAAGTCATCTACGCCAAAAAGGACGTTAACCAGACCGTGATCCGCATGGGGCATCTGGGGTTGACCAAGGACAGCCCCGACATCTACGCGGTGCGTATTCTTGATTACATACTTGGCGGCAGCTTTACTTCGCGCCTGACAACGGAAATCCGCACCAACCGGGGTCTGGCATACAATGTTGGCAGCCATTTCGACATCGGCCGGCGCTTCACCGGCAGTTTCATCGCCGAAACCGAAACCAAGGCTGAATCAACCATCAAGACCATCGGCCTGATAAAGGAAATTATCACCCGTATGACCATGGAACCGGTCAGCGACCAGGAACTGAAGACGGCCAGGGAGTTCATGATCAATTCTTTCATGTTCGGATTTACCAGCCCGGCAATTATTGTCTCCCAGCGTGCCCGGCTGGAGTACTACGGCTATCCTGATGATTACCTGGACAAGTATCGCGACAATATTGCCAGGGTAACCAAGCAAGACGTGCTGAATGCGGCCAGAAAATATCTGAAACCGGAATCGTTCAAGCTGGTGTTGGTTGGCGATGCGTCAAAATTTGATGGAACGCTCTCTTCGCTGGGAGAGGTGAGGACTTTGGATCTTAAGCTGAATTATCCGCAATGAGGTGACCATACATGGCGAAATTCGAGTGGAATAGCAGTATAGAGTTGGGTATTCCGGCTATTGACGAACAGCACAAGGCGCTTTTTGGCTGGGTGAATGAACTGAATGATTCCGTCATGCGGGGCGACGGGGCGGAGGCGGTCGGTGATGTGATCTGGAACCTGATCACTTATGTCTCGGAGCATTTTACCGCTGAAGAGCAGCTGATGCTGGCATGCAGCTATCCAGGACTTGCTTCGCACCGCAAGGAACACGATCAGTTTGTAGATCGACTGAGGAAAACCCAGGTTGAATTTATCGACGGACACCAGATGAGTGAGACAATTCTGGACTTTCTGGTTGACTGGCTGGTCTGTCACATCAAGGGGACCGACCAGAGTTACAGCCGTCACATTCAAAAGCAGAGAGGGGAAGTTTAGGCTGACAGTCGTCCTGCGATAATGTCGGCTACCTTGATGCCGTCAACGGCGGAACTCATGATGCCTCCGGCATAGCCGGCGCCTTCGCCGGTCGGGTAGAGCCCTTTGATTGTCAGGGATTCGCCGTTTGTGTCGCGCAGAATCCGCACCGGAGCAGAGGTGCGGGACTCGATGCCGACCAGGGTCGCTTCTGCGGTCACGAAGCCCCGCAACTTCCTGCCGAAATCTACAATGCCCTCCCGAAGCGTGTCGATTATGAATGCTGGAAGCACCATGTCCAGGTCGGTTTCCCGGATACCGGGACGATAGCTGGCTTTGACCGCTGATTTTCCGGGAAGCCTCAGGAAATCCAGCATGTTCTGGGCCGGAGCATGATATCCGCCGCCGCCGGCCGCATACGCCTGCCGCTCCCATCTGCGCTGAAGTCGCACACCCGCCAACGGGCCGGTCCCGTCAAAATCGTCTTCACGAACATTGACCACCAGTGCACTGTTGGCAAAAGGAGAGTTGCGCAGCTGGCCGCTCATGCCGTTGGTGACAACCCCGCCTTCTTCGGATGATCCCGCCACGACAATGCCGCCCGGACACATGCAGAACGAATAGGCGCTACGCCCGTTGCTGTTGTTCCAGGTCACCGCATAGTCGGCAACCGGCAGGCCAGGATGCCTGGCGGCGCCATACTGGATGCGGTCAATCAGTTCCTGCGGGTGTTCCACCCGTAACCCCATCGCGAACGGTTTTCTCTGCAGGGCAACCTGGCGTTGTTCAAGCAGTTCGTAGGTATCGCGGGCGCTGTGTCCGGTTGCCAGGATCAGGTGATCGCAGGGCAGCTCCTCGCTATCGTTTACTGTCAGCGAAACAAGCCTGTCGCCATCTGTATTGATGTCGGTCAAACGGCAGCCGAAACGGATCGTGAATCCCAGATCAAGCAGGTGCTGACGTATGGCGCTGATAACGGTCCTGAGCCGGTCGGTGCCGATATGCGGCTTGGCCAGATAGCGCACCTCGGGTTGGGCGCCAAAGGCAACCAGCTGTTCGAGAACCCAGGGTACTAGACCGTCCTTGGATCTGCAGGTCAGCTTGCCATCGGAAAAAGTTCCCGCGCCACCTTCGCCGAATTGAACATTGCTCTCCGGATCAAGGACGCCGTCTTTCCAGAAGCGCTGAACTGCCAGCGCCCTCAATTCAACCGGTTCTCCCCGTTCGATGATCGTGGCGCACAAACCATGCTGTGCCAGCCGCAGTGCGGCAAACAGGCCGGCTGGGCCACTGCCGACTATTACGACACGTTTTTGCGAATGTACCTTTGTCAACGGTTGCGGTTCATTGGCAGGTTGCCATTCCAGCGACGGGTTGCCGGCAACCATTTTTTGCAGGGCATTGTCGGCTTCGAAAGAGAGGGTGTAGACCAGCTTGATATTCTGCTTCTTCCTGGCATCCACCGCTTTGCGGATAATGCGGACATTGCTCAGGACAGTGATCGGCACCGCCAGGTTTGCAGCCAGGATTTCCGGCAGAGACTCTTCGCTGTCACCGGGAGTGAGGATAAGATTGCGATAGATAAAAGGCATATGAGAGGAGTTACAGGTATTTTCTGCGTTCCATGAGCTGTTCGACTATGATGACGATATCCACCGGACGGGTGGATTTGGGAATATGGACCTTGGCGCCCATTTCCGGAGCTTCGTGTTCGTGTGGCGACTCCTGAAACATTGAGGTTAAAAGCACTATGATCGGCGGGCTTTCACCAGCCAGCCGGCCGATCTCCATGCAGGTGCTTACTCCCCCCATGCGAGGCATGACCAGGTCCGAAATTACGGCATCGGGGTTATTTTCCAGATATGACTTTACCCCTTCGACACCGTCGTTTGCATTAAACACGGTGAAGCCGTTCTCTTTGAAATTGTCCGTCAGGACCTTCAGAAAAAACGGGTCGTCGTCAATAATCAGTATTTTTCCGCGTGATTCAGGCATGTCGATTTGGTTTGAATCCTGTGCAGATGTCATTTTGTGCGCAGATAGTACACCACATCGTCCTCAAAATGAAAGAGAGAATGATCCTCAGTTGTAGACCGGAAAATCCAGACGAAATACGGTTCCGGTCGGAGAAGTGCTTTCAACAACCATGCTGCCTTCATAGATGTGAGCGATACGTTGCGCTACCGGTAGCCCCATTCCGGTCCCGCAAACCTTGGTGCTGAAGAATGGCTCGAATATATTCGGGAGAATGTCTTGTGGAATTCCTCCGCCACTGTCACCGATCCTGACGCTCACTCGTCTGTTATTCTCTGAAATATCTATGGTAAGTCGGCCACCCTGACTCATTACGTCCAGTGCGTTCAGGAAAAGGTTGGTAAAAATTTGTTCAAGTTCGGCAGGATCGGCTTTGATGGGCGATGGAGTGACATGGTAATGCCGCTCAACCAGAATCTTTTTGGTTTCAATCTGTGGCGCAAATGCCTCCAGCGCAGTGTCAATGACGTGATTCAATTGTACATCAGAGGTGATGGTGCGGGTTCGACGGGAGGCATCCAGCAATTTACGAATGATCGAATCCACCCGCTCGATCTCTTTTAGAATCTTACCCTGGTACTCCAGCTGATCCGGATCCCGCGTGTTCTGGCGCATCAGTTGAACGAACAGTGCGATGGAGTTAAGCGGATTGCGAATCTCATGCGCCATCCCGGCCGACAGGTAGCCGAGGGCAGCCAGTTTCTCGGATTGTACAATCTCGTTCTGGGCTGCCTGAAGCGCTTCCGTCTTCTCTCGTACGCGCTTCTGAAGATCCTGGTTCCACTGGTCTATTTCTCTCAGTAGTCGGTCATGCTCCTGCTGCAGTTTGACGTTGTGCAGCTCTATTTCCCGTATTTTAAGAACATTTTCCAGGCGCTCGACCAGGTTGCGGTTGTTGAACGGTTTGAGGATATACTCGGAAGCGCCTCCTTTCATAAGTTCAACAGCAATTTCTTCACTTCCCTTGCCTGTGAACATGACCACATATGTGTCCGGATAGCCGGTCCTGATCTGGTGGAGTGCGGACAAGCCGTCAATCTCGGGCATCATGTAATCAAGCAGAACCAGTTCGGGTGAATGTTTGGCGATAAGCAGGAAGCCTTCGTTTGCGGAGAGAGCGGTAAAAACTCTGAAGCCTCTTTTGGAAAGAATCAGTGCGGTAAGCTCCAGAATATTCTGATCGTCATCGATTATGACAACAGTAGCTTTTAAGGCAAGGGTCTGTATTTCTGTCTGCATGTGATGAATATCAGTCTTTGTATGGATAGACAGGAAGCAATGTCATGCGGATGGAAGTCTGATAGTCATGACCGGGCAGTTAGCGGAGCGTACGACACGTTCGGCGGTACTTCCGAATAGAATATGGTCAAGGCCGGTCCGTCCGTGTGTGCCCAGTACGATCAAAGATGCGCCAATCTCGTCTGCCTTGCGGGTAATCTCGTCATAGGGGATGCCGGACACGATGTCGGTTTTATAGTTCTGAAATGATGCCAGTCTCGAACTGCAGAAGTTCTCCATCATCTTGGCGGCTCCCTCTTCAATCTCCTTTTCGAGCTGCTCGAAGGAGATGTGAGGCACATAGAAACCTCGCAAATCAACCGGTTCATTGATCACATGCATTATGGTCAACTCGGCATTGAACTGCTTGGCCATGGTTAACGCATACTCAAACGCAAATTCAGAATTTTCCGAAAAATCTATTGCTGTAAGTATCTTTTCAAACGGCTTCACGGTGCGCTCTCCTTTTGGCATAAATAGGCTCAAACAGTTTTTAATATCTTGTTGATGACTTTCTTCAAGTCGTCGTATCGGATCGGTTTGTTGATGTATTCAAATGCTCCCAGATTCATGGCCTCAAGGTAGGACTCAACCTCTCCGTAGGCGGTCAGCATGATCACATTGCTTTCAGGCCGGCAACGATTAAGCTCGCGCAGGAAAGCCAACCCATTCATCTCTGGCATGTTTATATCGGTGATAATCAGTTCAACATCTTTGTTTCGAAGATAGTTGAGAGCTTCAACTCCGTTGGCTGCCGAAGATACATCGTAACCATCATGAGCAAGGATTTTCGAAAGTGCCTCGCGGGCATTTTCCTCGTCATCCACAACCAATATCCGTTTGTTTGCTTGCGGCACGTCTGCTCCCGTAAAGTCATTGAATGAAGGAAGTCTAGCACCGGGGGATAGGCTGTCAAGGCTGGAATTAATTTTTCTCCTTTTTTGGCTTCTGCCGCTTTTAGACCCAGTTTTATTGCGGAAAGATCCGGTTGGCGATTGTTCCCACAGATGTATTGAGATTAAGGTTTGATTCCATCTGAATTGAATTCTACATAGACAGGTTTTCCTGATGGTCCGAGCTGTTTGTATGGTTTTCCATTCAGTTCGACTTCAATTCCATCTGCATTACTTACGTCAAGTGCGATGGTCTTTTCCGCTTTCCATTCAATTACATCACCCACCGTAAGCTCATAAATCTGCGGAGTAGAGCCATCTACCGTTACTGTCATGGAACCGTTTTTGATGACCATGATCTTTAGGATAAATCCTTTGGCTACCTCTGCCGGTTGACTTGGAGCCAAAGCTTTGTCTTCAGTACTTACGTTGTCAGGTACGCTTTCAGCGCGTGGTTCCGTTGCCTTGGGCGGAGTTGACACGACTCTTGCGGATGATCTTATCGGTTGTACCGGAATGTTAGACATTGCAGGTGTAGCAGCTGCAAGAGGTTGAGCTGTCTTAGGCGGCTCAGTAGGAGGGCGTTTGAAAAATACGGCGATAATCAGGATCAAAAGAAGCAGTAAAGCCGGCAACGCTAGCTTTTGTAGCGATGCCATGCGTCGTGCCGGGCGTTTTTTCTCAGGAGCCTTGGTGTCGGTCCCGGCCTGTTCATCTTTTGTGCCTTGCTGTTTATCGTACATCCGGGCCATGTCGTCCGAGTTCAGGCCAAGATATGCTGCGTAGATGCGCAGAAAACCCTTGAGGTAAGTCAGATTAGCGAATTCCCTGATCTGGTCTTCTTCCAGGGCTCTGAGATAGGAAACGCCGATTTTTGTGGTTTCCGAGGCGTCTTCCAGTGATAAACCGTGATATTCCCGACAGCGCTTGAGAATAGCGCCGGGAGAGTTACTGGTTGTTTCGGTGGGGGTTGTTAACGGATCCGACACACGGCCCTCACTTACTTGAGCAAATCCAGATAACCAAGGGCAGCACGCCCAAGTTCTGTGTCAGGAATTAGTTTGACCGCTTCATTGAATGCCGCGCGGGCAGCATTCAGATTGTTTAGTTTGAGCTGCGCTTGCCCAAGATAATAATGAGCCGCGCCGTAATCGCGATAGATCTCAATCGCTTTTTTATATTCGCCGATGGCCTGCTCGCTCTTGTCCATCGCAAACAGCACCCGTCCCAGCGAGAGCCGTATCACCGGATTGCGCGGGTTAATAGCAGCCAATGGATGTAATTCCGCCAGGGCTTTTTGATAATCACCCTTACCTAGATAGGCAAGTCCTAGATTTATGGTAGCATTTTCGCTGTTGTCATAAAAAAGATCGTCTTTGACAATTTTAAACTGCTGAATTGCGTTATCCCATCGTTTCAGTTCCAAATAAGCGACACCAAGATCATTACGGGCAGCTGAATAGTTGGATTTCAACATTATTGCACGTTGAAGTCGAGTCTCTGCCAGATCGGGACGCTTTTTACCCATATATGCCATGCCCAGATGATACAGCACATCCGGATTGTCGGGGTCAAGCTTTTCCGCTTCAGTCAGGTCAATCAGCGCAGCGGTGTAGTTGCGCTCTCCAAGGTATGAAAGCCCCATCTGATAGTGGTAAGCCGCCGGATCCGGCTTTTGCATCTGTTCACCGCGACTGGTAACGCAGCCAGGCACAGCCAGCAAGGCAATAAGTGCCGCAATGTGGTGAAAACGGATTTTCATTTTATACCTAACCCTGATAAACAGGATAAGCGATAAGTGCGTTAGCGAATCTCGTTGAACCTAGCAAAACAATCTGAAATTGTCAATAAATCGAAGGTTTTTGGTTAAATGACAATGTCACGAAAATTGGTAAGAGACTTGAAACTTTTGTAGCGGGTTTCTATTTCTCTATAATCCAGACGTTTCATTCGGTTCAGGCTGAAATCCTCCACATTGAAGGAGGCCATCACACTGCCAAAAATGATTGCCTGGCGTATGCCCGCTTCTGACAGATCACCGGTATTGGCAAGATAACCCATGAAACCTCCTGCAAAGGTGTCGCCTGCACCCGTTGGATCGAACACCTCTTCCAGCGGATAAGCCGGAGCTGCAAAAACCGAATCGCTGGTGAACATCAGGACGCCGTATTCTCCGCGCTTGACGACCAGACGTTTGCAGCCTAGCGCAATGATTTGACGAGCTGCCTTGATAAGATTGGCCTCGCCGGTCAACTGGCGTGCCTCACCTTCGTTGATCACGACTATATCGACTTTTTGTAGAACCTTTTTAAGAGAATCAGGTTTGGAAGAGATCCAGAAATTCATCGTGTCGCAGGCAATCAGTTTCGGCGCTTTTACCTGTTCCAAAACCTGCATCTGCAGATCAGGGTCAATATTGGCCAGAAAAAGATATTCGGCATCGCGGTAGGATTCAGGCAGGTCAGGCTGAAATTCCATCAGTACGTTAAGCTGGGTGTCAAGGGTTTGGGCCTCATTAAGATCATACCCGTAGCGGCCGCTCCAGTGGAAAGTTTTGCCGGGGATGCGCTGCAGGCCGTTTGTGTCAATATTGCGTGACTTGAGAAAACTGACATGCTCTTCAGGGAAGTCTTCGCCCACGACCGCAACCAGCGAGACATCGGTAAAAAAACTTGCCGATGTGGAAAAATAGGTGGCTGATCCACCCAATACGTTTTCTCCCTTCCCGAAGGGCGTTTCTACCGTGTCAAATGCCACGGTGCCGACAACAACAATGCTCATGGGTGTTTCTCCTGTTTGTTGAATTACCGGCAAACTATCATGTGGCAGATGGTGAGTCAAAAGGATTGTATGCCAATGGGCTCTTTATGGCTTGCCGTCCAAGCGCTCAAGAAAATCTGCATTACAAATACGACTTTTTGGTATATAAATTCAGGCAAAATTATATTCATCCCATGAATGCTCGGAGGCTGATCATGTATAAACGGATTTTCCATGCTGCTCTGATCGGTGTATTAATGCTGTCTGTCAGCGGTTGCCTGGTTGCGGAAAGCAGCTACCTCAAGAAAGTCGAAGAGGCTGATACTCTGACAAAAAATATCGATGAGCTGCAACAGAAATACAACAGGCTTTCTTCGGACAACTCGGCGCTTAGGGCGGAATATGAAAAACTCAAGACTGAAGCGGCCGGATTGGTAATAGACAAGCAGGGCATGGCTGCGGACATAAAACAGCTGGAAGATGTTCTCAAGGCTAAGTCCGATACTTTTTCAACCACTATTACTGATTTCAGGCAAAAAAATTCTGAACTCGAGGCCAATAATTCCAGGTTGAAGGAAGAAATTAAAAAGCTGAAGGAAGATATAGCCCTGTTGCAGAAGGTTAAGGAGGAGAAGGTCAAAGAGGTAAGCAGCACTTATGAACAACTCTTATCCAACATGAAAAATGAAATTGCCCAGGGGCAGGTCACAATTTCCGAGTTGAGGGGAAAGTTGACTGTCAACATGGAGGCCGCAATCCTTTTCGATTCCGGTAAAGCGGATGTAAAACAGGAGGGATTGACAATTTTGAACAAGATGGTTGAAACGCTTAAAGGGGTTACTGACAAGGCGATTCGAATTGAGGGGCATACGGATAACGTCCAGATCACCGGTGGTTTGACACGAATATTCCCCACGAACTGGGAGCTCTCTGCGGCCCGTGCAATAAATGTTACCAGGTATCTTCAGCAGCAGGGAATCGATCCGTTAAATCTCTCCGCAGCCGCCTTTGCAGAACATAAACCGGTTGCTGATAACAGTACCAAGGAAGGCAGGGCCAAAAACCGCCGTATTGAAATTACATTGGTTGCCAAGGATTGATCATGGCCAAAAAAAATCGCCAGAATCCAGCCAAGCCCAGGGAATTTCATGCAACCCCTTTCAGCATGCTGAAAGGGGTTGCAGTGCCGGAATCGTCCAGGGAGCAGGCAATAAAACCGGTTGTGCAAAAAACAGAAGATCCCCCTGACGATGATCTGGATATTTTCATGTCGGCGGTGTCAGATGTTAGGCCTCTCCGGCGTCAATACACGAAGCAGCTTGATAAAAGTATCGATCATAGTGCTGTTCCCGATAAACCGAAAGCAATCCCTGCTGCCGATGAGCAATCCCGGCAACTGTTTATACAGGAAATAAGCCGCCTCAAACTGGATTCCAAATTTGCCGATTCTGTCTCTGAAAACGATGAACTGCAGCCGCTCTCCAACAATCGGCTGCGGCAGGTAAAGCGTGGCATTGTTTCAGTTGATTACCAGCTTGATCTGCATGGATTGACCCGCGAAGAAGCAATGCTGGCTTTGCCGCGCTTTCTGATGTCGGCCCGGCAGAAAGGGCAGAAGGCCGTATTGATAATTACCGGCAAGGGCTATCATTCGGTGGAAGAGCCGATACTTAATCAAGCGGTTGCGGCTTGGTTAAGGGACGCCGGTCGTGACCTGATAGTGGAATATGCCCCGGCCCCGCGTGAAATGGGTGGCAGCGGGGCATATGTGGTTTTTTTGCGAACAGTTTTGCCGGTAAAAAAACCGGATTAGCCGGCCAAAACGTATTCAGCGATTGTCCTTGCTGTTTTCTCAGCGGTATTACGGTCATTATTAATAACCAGGTTGTACAGGCTCAGGTCATGTGCGTCCCGATTGAGAAAGTCGCGGATGAAGTTATCACGAAGTTTCTGCTTTCTTCGAATCAGCGTGTCCGCTTCCTCGCCGGATATTTCAAGTCGTTGAGAAATTGACCGAATTTTGAACTCTTGTGAGGCGTACATTCTGAAATGAAAGCAGTTTTTAAATGGCTGGGTTATTACTGCGCCGCCTCGGCCAATCAAAATAACATTGCCTTTTTCCGCAAGAGAAACCATATGACGGCAGATCAGACGGAAATGGTCCTTATCTGTTTTCCAGTGTGGGGAAAATGTTGCCAGAATCTCATCCAGAAAACTTGATTTTTCGCCCAACCCCTTCAAAAGATCTTCCGAAAGATTGTGGTTTTTGGCGACCTCTTCAAGAAGTCCCTTGTCCATTACGATCCAGCTTTCGCTGCTGCTTTTCTCCAGAAGTTTTTTCAGGTGATCCGCAACCGGATAAGCTTCACAACCGAACTCACGCGATAGCGTGATGGTTGGCCTGATCTTTTCGATTACTGCCCGTGAGGACTTTTGGGCCAAGTTTCTACGGTTGAACTCCAACAGAGAACCCAAGCGAGCATCGATTGCAGGTATTAGCATTTTTTCCGGCATGGCCAGTTCCTCCCGAAGTTTTGGATGTGATTAGTCACCGGTAACTCTATCACCGATTGATAGTTATGCAATATGCCGCATGCAACGCATGTAGAGAGCATTGACAGTGTTAAACAGGAGATGTATACAAAACCTATAACTCACTACTATAACCCGAAAGGAATAACCTCGATGATTACCCATATTGTCTTCTTTAAGCTTAGCGATCCATCTGATGAAAACATGGCCGCCACCCGGGCCAAGTTGCTTGGCATGGAAGGTCAGATCCCGCTCCTGCGACATCTTGAGGCTGGTGTTGATTTCATCCGTTCCGAGCGCTCCTATGATGTGGCGTTAATCACGCGCTTTGATTCACGGGATGATCTGCAGGCCTATCAGATTCATCCTTATCATGCCGGAGTGGTTGCTCCTTTCATGAAGTCGGTCTGCTCATCGATCATTGCAGTCGATTATGAAAGCTAAGAAATATATTGTATACTTTTTATCTTGACGAAACATATCAGTATGCGTAAAATCCGGTTCTACTCGGTAGGCCCCTGCTTTCTCTATACTAATTTCCATAATAATTAGAGATCTGACGGCTTAAAACAAGAACATATTAATGTATTATCAATACAGGTTACATGCCTGTAAACACAATAAACAAACAGGAGGTAGTAGATGTCTGATTACGGTACCCTGCAAGACCGCGTACGTCACAAGTCCCTTTTGAGCAAGGTCATGACGGCCGAAGAAACAGTTCAATTCTTCAAACCTGGTATGAACTTGGGCTGGTCCGGTTTTACTCCGGCCGGTTATCCGAAAGTCGTTCCGATTGCCGTTGCCGAGCATGTTGAGAAGAACAACCTCCAGGGCAAGTGGAAGTTCAATCTGTTCATCGGTGCCTCCGTCGGCGCCGAGACCGAAGACCGCTGGGCAGTCAACGACATGATTGATCGCCGCTGGCCGTACCAGACCGGTAAGAACATCGCTGCCGGTATCAACGAAGGCCGCATCCGCATGGGAGACAAGCATCTGTCTCTCTTTGCACAGGATCTGGGTTATGGCTTCTACACCAAGGACTCCGAGTCCGGCAGGCTTGATCTGGCCATCATCGAAGTCTCCGCTATCACCGAAGACGGCGGCCTGGTTCCGACCTCTTCCTGCGGCGTGATCCCTGAAATTCTCATGCAGTGCGACAAGATCATCATAGAGGTCAACACCGGACAACCTTCCTTCGAAGGCATACACGACCTGATCACCCCCGGCACCCCGCCGAACCGTCAGGTATTCAACATCACCAAGGCCAACTCCCGTATCGGTTCCACCTCCATTCCCTGTGATCCTAAGAAGATCGTGGCCATTGTAGAGTCCAAACTGCGTGACCAGGGCCGCGCCTTTGCCGAGCAGGACGACACCTCCGAGGCCATTGCCGGCCACGTCATCGACTTCTTTCAGGCAGAGGTTAAGGCTGGCCGCCTGCCTGATAACCTGCTGCCGCTCCAGTCGGGCGTCGGTTCCATCGCCAACGCCGTTATCGGCGGTCTGGCCAAAGGGCCGTTCTATAACCTGTCGGTCTTCACCGAAGTGCTACAGGACACCATGCTTGACCTGTTTGACTCGGGCAAGCTGGACTGTGCTTCTTCCTGCTCGCTTTCCCTCTCGGCTGAACCGGGCTTTCCTAAATTCTTTGCCAACATGGAGAAGTATTTCGACAAGATTGTTCTGCGCCCACTTTCCATATCCAACGCACCGGAGCCGATCCGTCGTCTTGGATGTATCGCAATGAACACCCCGGTCGAGATCGATATTTATGCACATGCCAACTCCACCTTAGTTGGTGGTACCCGCATGATCAACGGCTTGGGCGGTTCCGGTGACTTCCTGCGCAACGGTTATCTGAAAATGATGCACACTCCGTCAAGCCGTCCAAGCAAGACGGATCCAACCGGTATTTCATGCGTTGTGCCGCATTGCTCGCACATCGACCACACCGAGCATGACCTGGACTGCGTCATAACCGAGCAGGGCCTGGCCGACTTGCGTGGACTTGCACCAAAGGATCGTGCCCGCAGAATCATCGAGAAGTGCGCTCACCCGGACTACAAGGATCAATTGACCGAGTATCTTAATATCGCTGAGGCTGACTGCCTCCGACGTAAGGTGGGTCATGAGCCGCAGCTGTGGGATCGCGCCTTCAAAATGCATCTCAATCTGGAGAAGAACGGTACGATGAAGCTTAAGAACTGGGATGTCAAAGTGGATCTTTGCGAATAAGGTTGTTCATGATTAAAGGACTGATAAAGCCCCGCCGGGTTACCGGCGGGGCTTTATTATGTGCAATATGACATTCACACTTGAACTTGAGAAGATGTTATGGTTTAAATAGCACGCTTATCTAATAAGATGATGGTTGATTTGACTACTTCAGCGACAGGTTGACAAAGATGTCAGAAAACATCACTGGTTTTAAAGGAGCTGTTGCCGGCCTCTCACTGACTGACGTTATTCAGCTTAAGGGGCACAACAAGTATACCGGCGCCATTACCGTTGAGTACGGTGATAGCAAGGGTGTAATTTATTTCGTTGACGGTGAGATAATCCATGCCGAGCAGGGACAGGACTCCGGTGAACAAGCCATATATGAAATAATCAAGTGGCCCGGTGGTACTTTCAATATCCATCCAGAAATGACTTCCAATGTCTGCACGATCCACTATCGTACCGATTTCCTGCTTCTGGAGGCGTTACGGAGAATGGATGAGGAAAATGCCGGTTCTGCAGTGAACAAATCGGCTGGCCCGGCTGTTACCCCTCGTCGAACCATGAGCAAGATTGCGGCACATCTGCAGGAAATTAACAATATTACTTACGCGGTTTTGCTTGACAAGCAGGGGGTGCCTCTCCAGGATTCAAGTATTGAGGCTGTTGCTTTGGCTGCCAAAGGGATGTTTCTGGCGAAAACCGGTAATCAGCTCGGCGATTTGATGGGTTTGGGAGAGATAAAGGCTGCTGCTGTTCATACAAGCAACTTTCATCTGCTGATGTACGATTCCAAACAACACTATCTGAGCATAGCGGTCAAGCCCGATTGTAATCTGGACAGTGTCGAAAACGAGATAAAATCTGCGCTTATGCCTGGCAAGTAGGAGGGTCGTCTGATGCAGGAAGTCCTGCAACATGTAAACAGGGTCGAAGGTGTGATCGGAAGTGCGGTCTTCAGCCAAAAGGGAGTTGTCTTGGCGCATGCTTTTCCTGCTCTGATAGATACAGTTTCTCTTAAAAAGGCCGCTGGACTGACCTTGGAATGTGCACACGGCCTGCAGATATCACAAAGCCTCGATATCCTTGACATGCGCTACACCGACGGGCGAATTATTTTAAAAAGATTGCCAAGCGCCATGTTGTTCCTTTTGTGTACCAAAAGCATTAATCTTCAAGTCCTGTCAATAACGCTAAATCTGGCTGCTAAAAAGCTGGAGGCGCAAATACCCCCAGAAGCTTCGGTTGACCAGCCGTCTGACACAACAGTAGAGCTGGCCAAATCGACTGACTCCGATGGCATACTGCGCCTTCGAATAAGCCATTTGACCAACAAACAGGCCAGCGCCAGCTTTGATTCGCTTGGCATGATTGCGATCAGCCAGCCTACATCGCAGTACATCAATGACTTCTACAAAGCCAGCTTTAAAAAGCTTACATTGATAAATCCAGTTGCCGGAACAAATGGCAGCTTTCCGGTGATGGTGATGAAAGACATGGATCCGCAGTATGACGGTACCATTGTTGTCGGTCCTGGCATAGAAAAGAAGTTAAGGGTAAGTGAAGGGGATAAGGTGGAGGTAAAACTCTGATTTCCGCTGATCGGGCATCATTTTATATGAAACGGGGAATGGGGCAACTCATTCCCCGTTTTTGCGTCTGTGTATATTATTTGGATTTGTCGGCATTGATGTGAAGCTGGCAGTGCAGGCAGCGTCGTAAGTAAAGCATTGACATGCCATTTACGTGGAAATAGTTTCCGCAGCGCGGACACCTTGTGACGGCTGACATCATACAGGTGATGAGTAGTAGTACTACCCAAATTCCGATTGTGGTGAACATTGTTTTGTTGGTGGGAGATATACCGTGAATGATCCATATGGCTGGTATGTAGATCAGGACGACTCCGAAGAAGTATTTCCTGCGCCTGCGAATCAGATTTAACGCCGGCCTATAATCCGGTACTTCTTCAGCAATAGCTTCTGATGCTTCTTCCATATCATGTCTCCCTTGTTTAGTTGTTTATACAATATGGGATAACTGTATAGCAATTATGTACAGGTTCACATTTGATCTTACTTACAATAAAACACCATAAAATCAAGAAGTAGAGTCAATATGCATGAAAATTATTATACCAGCGACTGTATATGATTCCTATACTGATATTCTCTGGTATTCTGACCCTGTGCGACTTCCAAAATACTTGTCATAAAAAAAGCCTGTTATATCAGCTGCTTGCAAAAGTATTACAATATTTAAATTGTTTGGCACGCTCAATGCTTTAGTAATAATCAGAAGACAGAGACAGCAGAAACAATTGAAGCAGGAAGGGAGATCGTCATGAGAGCCATATCAACAGCAACATTTGCAACAGCAATGATCACCGCCAGCCAGGCATTGGCAGCCACAGGAGCAGTCGAAAGCGAAGGCATTGGTATCCTGGCAGCTTGTTTTATCGGATTCGGCGCCATGATCGTACTTTTCCAGTTCATCCCCGGCATCCTGATGATGGCCGGCATCCTGAAAGG
>JAVBXN010000023.1 GCA_030824515.1 Pelobacter sp. | reverse complement strand
AGCGCCAGCCAAGGAGGCCCCCACCGCTGCAGCCATGCCGACGCTCCCCCCGCCCGCCCGCTCGAAAAAACTGGAGCCGGTTGTGCCGGCTGTCCCGGCCAGGTCCGCCAAGGTAACCATCAACAAGATCGTGACCGGAGATTCGTACATCGACATCCGGACCGATGGCACAGTTGGCGATTACAATATCATCACGCTGTCGAAGCCGGAACGGATCTCTATCGATATACCCGGCGCCAGAAGTTCCCTGAAGGCCAAACAGGTACAGATAAAAAAATTCGGGATTACCAGGGCAAGAGTCGGAATATACAAGTCACACGTGAGGGTCGTACTTGACGCTTCGGGAGCTGCTTTCCCGAAATATACCATTACCAACGGGCCGAATGCTCTCAGGATCAACTTCAATTAGCCTGATATAACCGGCATGTAAATCATAAAGTCCGTTTACCAACGCCTGGCGCATGGTAAACGGACTTTTTTGAAAGAATGATGCAGCAGAAATCCAGGGTTCAGCTGTTGCGCGTCAAGCCGGCGGCCAGTTTTAATACAATCCGGCTATAAACTGCACGCAAGCAACAACCGTCCATGTATTTCAGTTCTCGGTCATGAAGTGCTGCTCGTAGAGGTCCTCAAGAGCCTGCAGATGGCGGCTCTCTTCCTTGTGCAGCTGTGCGAACAATTTCCCCATCGGTGCGCCGGCGCAGCCATCAGAAACTTTCCCGTAAAAATCCACCGCCCCTTTTTCAAGGTGAATCGCATAAACCAGCGCTTCGCGTACACCTGACTGCGGCCCCAGCTCCTGCTTCTTGAAAACGTAATCAAGTCGCATGGTCGGAATCGTCTGTTCAAGGACGTCACTGCCTTCCATGCGCCCGTCCAGCAGCGCCTTTTCCAGCTGATGCTTGTGGTTGAGCTCGTCCAAAGCGTTATCGCGCAAAAGCTCCCTGGCGCCTTTATTGGTCAGTTGCCGAATTGCGGACAGATATGTGCGAAAGCCCTCTTCTTCCATCTTGATGGCCATCTCTACCGCGGCATCAAAGGTATAACATACTTGGTCATTACTCATGGCTACGCCTCCTGTTCTATCAGCTTGGCTGATTTTATGAATACCGGTTCTACAGGAACATCCGAATGTCCGTTTTTATTGCCGGTCTTGACCGCCCGGATCTGATCGACAACGTCCATGCCGTCCAGAACCTGCCCGAAGACGCAATAACCGAAACGGTCCTGATGCTTGCCCTGATGATCGAGGAAGGCGTTATCCACGGTATTGATGAAAAACTGGCAGGTAGCCGAGTCTACAACCGCGGTACGGGCCATGGCCAGTGTGCCGCGCGTATTTTTCAGGCCATTGGTGGCCTCGTTCTTGATGGCGAACTTGGTTTTTTTAGTCTCCAGATTCTCGTTCATGCCGCCGCCCTGAACCATGAAGTCCTTGATGACGCGATGGAAGATCAAGCCGTCATAGTGGCCGTCCTTAACGTAGGAGAGAAAGTTTTTAACCGTGAGTGGCGCCTTCTCTTTGAAAAGTTCAATTTTGATATTCCCCATGGAAGTTTCCAGCATGACCTGCGGGTTCTGTTCTGACATTACCAATCCTCCAAAATAATTAGTTTTGTATCCTGCACGAGTCTGTATACAATTCTGCTTGTGTATCATAGTACGAGAAAAATTTAAACTTCATTTTCGAACGATTGCCAACTGTTCATAGCTGGGCTAGAGTAGATCTATTCAACAGAGAATAACATTCGGGGGGAACAATATGAAAAACCTCACATTTTTATTGCTGCTGACTGCAAGCATCATCTGTCCGGCGACAGGAACAGCGGCCACATCTCCGGGTGGTGCTGAAAGCCTGAATAACTTGATAGCATCAAGCCCGGCTTCCGTCTCCAGGGCAGATATCGGCTCACCGGCGCCGGACTTCACTCTTGATGCGGTTGTCAACCAGGAATTCAGAAAAATCCGCCTGAGCGACTACCGGGGAAAGTGGGTGGTGCTTTTCTTCTATCCCGGCGACTTCACCTTTGTCTGCCCGACCGAGATCAACGGGTTCAACAAATCGCTGCCGGATTTCACCAGACTCAACACCGAAGTTCTGGCCGTATCGGTGGACAGCAAGTTTTCCCACCTGGCCTGGATCAGAAGCGGGGCACTGGGCAATCCGGGGTTCCCGCTTTTGTCCGATTTCAGCAAACAGACCGCCAAAGCCTACGGGGTGCTGGATACGGTTCAAGGCAGCGCACGCCGGGGACTCTTCATCATCGATCCCAAAGGGGTACTCCAGCACATACTGGTACACAACGACAAGGTCGGACGCAGCATCGATGAAACCCTGAGGGTGTTGACGGCACTCCAGACCGAGGAACTCTGCCCGCTCGACTGGAAAGCGGGGGACAAGACGCTTAAGCCTTGAAATCAGAGATTGCTGAAAACAAAAAAAGGGGGTCGTCTTACGGGACGCACCCCTTTTTTGTTGAAAACCGTTTCGGATTGCAGTTGACTACTGGATTCTCAGCACGATCTTGCCGAAATGCTTGTCCTCTTCCATCATGCGGTGCGCCTCTGCCACCTGATCAATCGTGAAGACCTTTTCGATGATCGGCACTATGCTCCGGTCGGCAAACTTCGGCAGCGCGCGGCGGGTAAATTCGGCCACGATCTCGGCTTTTTCCGGCACCGGACGGGAACGGAGCACGCTGCCGATGATCTGCTGGCGCTTGACCATCATCAACGCCAGATTAAGTTCGGCCTTGATGCCGCTGATCACACCGATGATCACCAGCCGTCCCTTGTAGCCAAGCGAGTTCATGTTGGGAGCCAGGTACTTGGCGCCCACATGGTCCAGAATCAGATCCACACCCTTCTTGGCGGTATACTCCTTGACGACTTCGGTAAAATCGGGAGTTTCATGGAAGTTGATCAGGAAATCGGCGCCGATCTCCCTGACCCGCTCCATCTTGGCCGGAGATGCGGTCACAATCAGCTTGCCGGATGGTGTCAACGCCCGGCAGAGCTGGATAGCAGCGGTGTTGACGCCGCCTCCGCCGCCATGCAGGATCGCGCTCTGGCCATCCTTGAACTCGCCGATCATGAATACGTTCAGAAAGGCGGTGATGTAGGATTCGCAGACACAGGCCGCTTCCTCGAAGCTCATGCTCTCCGGGATTCTCATCAAATGGCCGGCATAGGCCACGGCAAACTCGGCGTAACCACCCCCGCCGACCAGTGTCATCACCCGCTCGCCAACCTGCCAGCCGCTGACGCCGGCTCCCAGCTCTTCGATAACCCCGGCAACTTCCAGCCCCAAAATTTCGGAATCACCGGGAGGGGGAGGATACTTGCCTTCGCGCTGCACCAGGTCAGGACGGTTGATCGATGTCGCAAACACCTTGACCAATACCTGCCCCTCACCCGGAACCGGCTTCTGCGCTTCCCCCACCTTGAGAACATCCACTCCACCAAAAGCATCCATCAGAACTGCCTTCATACCAATACCTCCTGATAAATTTATAACCGCGAGAGAACATCAAAACCACGTTTGGCTGATGAATGTAACGGCTTGGAACTATTTTGTAAACACAAAATCTTCCATCTTGTCCGCCTTGATTTAGTGCTGTTTTTCTGCCATAAAAGGTCTGAGCACACCTAATCAACAGGGGACAGACAAAATGCACATCATGGTCACCAACGACGACGGCATCCACGCCCCAGGAATCCGGGCCCTGGCCGAAGCCATGAAAGAGCTGGGGCAGGTAACGGTTGTCGCGCCCGACCGCGAACGCAGCGCAGCCGGGCATTCGCTGACCCTGCATTCTCCGCTGCGCGTATTCGAGCTGCACCAGGGCTGGTACGCGGTGGACGGCACCCCCACCGACTGCGTCAACATGGGCATCCACAACCTGCTGCCGAATGCACCGGACCTGGTGGTCTCCGGCATCAACCACGGCCCCAACCTGGGCGACGACGTCACCTACTCCGGCACCGTGGCGGCCGCGATGGAGGCCAACCTGATGGGCATACCGGCCATCGCCTTCTCACTGGCGACCTTCAGCCACAGCGAAAACTTCAGCGATGCGGCCCAGGTCGCGCTGCGCGTTGCCAGACAAGTTATATCCAACCATCTGCCGAGCGACACCTTCCTGAATGTGAACATACCCGACCAGCCGCTTGCAAACATGCTGCCTGCTATGATTACCCGCCAGGGAAAACGCTCCTTCGTCGGCAAGATTGTCGACAAGACCGATCCCCGCGGACGCAAGTACTTCTGGATCGGCAGCGAAGAACCGGACTTCAACGATGAAAGCGGAACCGACTTTCACGCCATCAACCGGCAGCACGTATCAATCACCCCGCTCCACCTGGATCTCACCAACCATGAATCCCTGAAGCTTCTGGCCGGATGGTCATTTTGACGCATCTGGACTTTTCAATACCCCTCTGCTATAGTTCCGCCATTTTTGGGGCCAGACATGAATTTTGACATTGCCAGAAGAAAAATGGTGCAGGAGCAGATCGTGGCACGCGGCGTCAACAGCCGCAGCGTGATTGACGCCATGCTCAAGATCCCGCGCCACATATTCGTTCAGGAAGCCTTTGCGATGCAGGCCTACAGCGACACTCCGCTTCCGATCGGCGAAAAGCAGACGATCTCGCAACCTTATATGGTAGCGTTGATGACGGAGCTGCTGGAACTGAACGGCACTGAAAAAGTTCTGGAAATCGGCACCGGTTCCGGCTATCAGACCGCCATCCTGGCCACATTGGCGGACCGGGTCTACTCGGCCGAACGCATCAGACCGCTGGCGCTGCGCGCCCGGAAATGCCTGGATTCGCTCAAGCTGTTCAACGTCCAGCTCCGGATAAACGACAACGAGGGAAGCCAGATCGGCTGGGAAGAGGAAGCCCCCTTTGATGCCATCATCGTCACGGCCGGGGCCCCGGATGTGCCGAGAATCCTGGTGGAGCAGCTGGCTCCGGGGGGACGCCTGGTGATACCGGTAGGAAACGAGTCCGAGCAACAGCTTTTGAAAATAGTCAAGAACGATCAGGGCGAACTTGAAAGCACCACCTCGGTAGCCTGCCGTTTTGTGCCGCTGATCGGCAAACAGGGGTGGCAGATTTAACAGTCCACGAAAACGGGAGAACATCCGGATCATGCATGATGACAATCTTCTTACTGACTGCTTCGAAGAAAAAGATATCTCGCTGGATACTCCTGTCGTTGTACTGGACGACATTGAAGAGCCGCTGCTGTTTTCCGAAGAGGACACCCCCGCCGAGGATGCCTCTGAAATCGAGATTCCGCTGGTTGAGCTGGAGCGATATGACGACGCGATAAAGATCTATCTGCGCGACATCCAGCGCACTCCGCTGCTTAATGCCGAATCCGAAAAAGAGCTCGCCCGCAGGATCGAAAAAGGTGACAAAGCGGCCCGCGACAAGATGATCGAGTCCAACCTGCGGCTTGTGGTAAAAATCGCCAAACGCTATGTAAACCGCGGCCTGCCTTTTCTCGACCTGATCGAGGAGGGCAACCTGGGACTGATCAAAGCTGTCGAACGCTTCAACCTGGCCAAGGAATGCCGATTCTCGACCTACGCCACCTGGTGGATACGCCAGGCCATAGAGCGCTCGCTGATCAACCAGTCCCGCACCATCCGACTGCCGGTGCATGTATCCGACGACATCAACCGCATGCTGCGTATCACGCGCGGCCTTTCCCAGGAGCTGCAACGCGAGCCCAGCATCCAGGAAGTCGCAGAATCCATGAATGCCAAGCAGCCTTATGTCCGCCGGCTGATGACACTATTGCGACGCACCTGCTCCATAGAAAGCCCCATCGGCGACAACAACGATTATTCCCTGATCGACACAATCGAAGACAGCTCCATGGTAGCGCCATCCGTATTGCTTGAGAATATCGATATTTTTGAAATGATCTCGGAACACTTCGACGCACTCTCGGAAAACGAGAAAACCATTCTGACGCTTCGTTTCGGCCTGGACGACAAGGAGCCCCAAACCCTGGACACCATCGGCCAGCTGTTCGGCGTCACCCGCGAACGGATCCGCCAGATTGAATCCAAATGCATTGAAAAGCTGCGCAAAAGTGCTGCGCAACAAACATCGAGAAAATAAAACATTCAAGGAGAAGCACCTATGGACGACCTGAAAGACATCATCCGCGATATCCCCGACTTTCCCAAAAAAGGCATCATCTTCAAGGACATCACCACGCTGCTGCAGGACGCGAAATCTTACCAGAAGATGGTTGACCTGCTTTCCCACCGCTACATCGGCAAACGGATCGACAAAGTGGTCGGCGTCGAGGCACGCGGCTTCATCATCGGCTCGGCACTGGCGTACAAGCTGGGGGCCGGGATCGTGCTGGTCCGCAAACCCGGGAAACTCCCTTCCGAGACCTTCAGCAAAACCTACGAGCTGGAGTACGGCACCGACACCCTGGAAATCCACAAGGACGCCATCAAGCCGGGCGAACGCATCCTGATTGCCGATGACCTGCTGGCGACCGGCGGCACCATGGAGGCCGTAGTCGATATGGTCCAGAGCATGGGGGGCGAGATTGTGGAGTGCTGTTTCATGGCCGAACTGGATTTTCTGAATGGCCGCAACCGGCTGCCGAAAGGCAAGGTCTTTTCATTGCTCACTTTTTAAGGAAAGGGGTTGAACAGAAGCGTCATCTCTGCTATACCACTCCAGCATTTCAAACAAGTCCCCGTAGCTCAGCTGGATAGAGCACTTCCCTCCTAAGGAAGGGGCCGGTCGTTCGAATCGACTCGGGGACGCCATAAAATCAAGGGGTTACAGCTTATGCCGTGACCCCTTTTTTGTTGTCTGTGTAATTCCTGTGTTATGTTGCTTTTAATCCATCCTTCATCATGTATGCTGATACCGCTTTTCCAGCTTATCCGTTGCAGCCTGAATATGCTCTCCGTTGGCATATTTGGCAACCATAGCCAATGTTCTGTGTCCTGATATTCTCGCCAATGCTGGAAGGTCAATATCAGACTGTACCAGATTAGTTGAGCTCTGCAGTCATCTATCCGAAAAGCCCCAATAACCTTCGATCATCAAGCTGATTATGACCTGTCTGCTAGTGCCGAATAAAATAGTATTGCATTACTATCAAATGACCAATAAAATAGGTTTTAAATACCATTTGGAGTTTTGTAATGCTCGATGACCTTATTCCCCTGAGCCAGACCTTCCTGAGAATCCGCAACCGCGACTTCAAGCGGTATTTTCTGCGCGACCACCCGCTGCTCAACCGGTTTTCGATCATCATCGGCCAACGCGGCATCGGCAAAACAACGGTCATGATCCAGCATCTACTAGAGCAGTACAACGATGACCGCTCAGGCCGTAAAGCACTCTATATTCAGGCAGACCATTTTCTTGTTGCCCGTTCGTCTCTGTACGAAATAGCCGACGAGTTCTGCAAGATGGGTGGCGAGCTGATCTGTTTTGATGAAATCCACAAGTATCCGGCATGGTCCATGGAACTGAAAAGCATCTGTGATACTTTCCCAAACTTGAAGATCATTGCCTCTGGAAGTTCTGCCCTGGAGATTGCGAAAGGAAGCCACGACCTGAGCAGGCGGGCCATTGTGTTTCAGATGTACGGGATGTCCTTCCGAGAATTCATCGGCATGAATAACGGTATTTACTTTGACGCGCTGTCTCTTGATAATCTGCTGGCAAACCATCAGGAATCAGCGGAATCAATCGTTGCAGAGCTTGAGAAAAATGGCCTGAAGGTTCTTGCTCTGTTCACGGATTACATGGAATATGGCTATTACCCATATTTCAAGGAATATGAGGATATTAGCCATTTCTTCATGACCCTTGAGCAGAATATCCATACCACTCTGGAATCCGACCTGCCTGCCATCCACCAGTCGCTCAATGGTTCCAGTATCCGCAAGATTGAAAAGCTGCTTTCGATTATTGCATCACTTGTACCTTTTACACCGGACATGAAACATCTGAAGAATCTGCTGGGGATCGGCGACGAGCGCACTCTCAAGAGCTACCTGAAATTCCTTGAAGACGCCGGTGTCATCCTGTCGGTGCCCAAGAGCGGCAAAGGGCTGCGTGAAATGGAAAAACCGGAGAAGATTTATCTGAATAATACGAACCTCTATCACGCGCTTTCTCGCACTCGTAATCCGGATATTGGCGCGATGCGGGAAACGTTTTTCATGAGTATGCTCCGCACCTCGCATTCTGTGTCAGTCCCATCAAAGGGAGATTTCATGGTGGATGATTCTATCGTCTTTGAGGTGGGGGGTAAAAACAAGGATGCAGGCCAGATAAAGGCGATGGAGAGTGCCTGGTTGGCGCTGGATAATATTGAGACAGGTCACGGCAGGCGAATACCACTCTGGCTGTTTGGCTTCATCTATTGATGGGTATTACCGCAAGAACCTGATATGTTTCACATTACTGAAAAGTTCTAAGTGCGTCCGCCAAGGGACGCCAATAAAAATCAATGAGATATACGAATTAGCCTGACCAATTGTTGTATTGGTTGGGACACTTCGCGGGACTCGCAGAGTTGCAACTTTTCTGGAATGAGTTGAAGGCGGTCCGCTAGTGGAAAACCCCCACCCCAAGACTCATAGTGAAATCAGCAGGATTTGGTGGATAAAAATCTTGCCACACTGCAACCGCTCCGCCACTGTGATTCATTGCAATCTTTGCGAACAAGGTATCTGCATTTTGGCGACCAAGATAGATTGGCGGCTCCCAGCCTAAACCATCACGTTGAAATCTGCTGCTATATGTATGCTCAATGCCAAACGGCAAGGTATCGTAACCCTGCCACACAAGAAGGTAGTTGCCAGACTCATCAACTTTTAATGTGTTGCTGAACTGCATAATGTCGGGAATTCTGCCGCCACTGATGTCGATCGGCTGCTGCCATCCATTTTTACTATCATATCGAATAGCAAAATAACGATTGGACGACGGAGAATGCTCTGTAGCAACAAGCATTACGTTGCCAAGATAGTCCATGGCTATCTGTGGAGGCGAGTATAAAAAGGACCCTTCCTGTTTCTGATAGACAGGCTGCAATTGTGTCCAACCTGAGTTCTGTGTGTTGCTGGCAATTCTCATGTCAATTGCAGTTGAAAATGCAACCATGCTTTGACCACTTGAATTTACTGTTGCAGAGTGTGCGGTAAGGTATGCATATTGCCCGATTGCAACTGGCGCAGACCAACCTGAGTTCACATCGTAGTATTGTGCATAGGCCATGTCCTGATCGCCAACCGGACTTTTCCATGTAATAACAGCCTTGCCGGAACGATGGAAACCTGTGATATACCATGCTGTTTGGTCAGTAAGTGCTACATCTGCCTGCCATCCCTGGTTGTTAATAAATCTACGGGAGTATGCATGAGAACCATCTGCTCCTCCATGAAACCAGTAAATCATAATAAGTGAGTTATCTGAAAATATCGTGGGGCTAACGTACATTGCTGTAGCATCAACAGATGCCAATGCCTCTGTGGGCTGCCATGCGCCATCAATATACCGTGCACAATAAAGTTGAATTATTCTGCCGCTCCTGACCTGCCAGAAAACTGCATAATTGTTGTTAACTGATACAACACTGTCAATATAGCCGCCTTGCCCCAACAGAACAGGCGTAGTCCAAGCACCACCATCAAGAAAAGAAAAATATGTGCCTAACAATGTTGACCACGATAGCATCACTCTTCCGTTATCATCGATTGCGGCTCTGCTTGTGTTCGGTTCCGAACCTTTAGGAATTGTGGTGAGTATATTCCAGAGGCCGTCACGAGTGGTGAAATCCCACTGGTATGGCTGGGGCATTAATCGCCCGGACGCACCGTATATGTCAACTGAGACAGTAATAGTGTATTTGCTATTGAAAAAGAGAGGTTTGCTTGGTGAGAATATCACCGTGTTACCGTTTGTTTGCAAAGTTCCGCTTACGGGTTCGTTCTGGTATAAAAGTCTAAAATTAAAATTATTAACTGAAGATGGGTCTACAGCTTCACTGAATGTGATTGATATTGCTGCATCAGTAGGAACTGCTTTAGCTTCAAGCGCTGGTGATTGACTTACAACATCAAACTGAGCAGGATTTTGAGTGTCGCTGCAAGCTGAAAGAAGCAGAAGTGAAGATACCAAAATGAAGAGCCGCCTCATAATTCTCTCGGTATTGCGACACAACATTTACATACCCCTTAATTATAGCAATTTGCTTTGACTCAGCTAATCTGGTATCTTAGCATGCATATTAACACAGCCTTAGCCGTGTTCAAAGAATGTTGCTTATTAGCGACCCACGCCTCCTTCGGGGTCGGTTTATCACAGAGGAACTTCACTTCTATATTTCAACAGGTTACGCTGAAATTACTCAGAACAAATGATGTAAATCTGAAGAATGCTCTGGCTATAAATTTCATTATTCGCATATTTTTACTTGAGTTCAGACCTGTAACAGCTTGGTCTTCTTTCCTGATTGGAGAAATTTGTGAACTTCAGACGCATAGTGTCCGGACTGACAATATTTTCCTGTTTAGTTACCGTTCTAGCAGGCTGCAGCGACAGCAGCACAACTGGAACCACCACGAACCAGATGGGTGGTGCGAAGCAAGGTAAATCTCTTACTCTCGACGGCGCAGTATCTACACTTGCAGGGCAACCGTTAATTGCTTCGTCAGACGGAATCGGTACTTCGGCACAATTCCGTTATCCATCCGGAATAACTACAGACGGAACAAACCTGTACGTGGTAGACACATACAACCACACTATCCGCAAAGTGGTGATAGCAACCGGTGCAGTAACTACCCTGGCGGGCAGCGCCGGTGCAAGCGGAGCAACTGACGGAACCGGCGTTGCGGCGAGGTTCTATAATCCACAAGGCATAACGACCGACGGGACAAACCTTTATGTGGTGGACACCGACAATCACACCATCCGCAAGTTGGTGATAGCAACAGGTACGGTAACTACCATGGCGGGTAGCTCCGGAACGTGGGATTCAACCGACGGAACCGGTGCGGCGGCTCGGTTCACTTTTCCACATGGCATCACTACCGACGGAACAAACCTGTACGTATCAGACTCCGGCAACCATACAATTCGCAAAGTTGTGATAGCAACCGGTGAGGTAACAACCCTGGCGGGTATCGCCGGTGCGACTGCTTCGACAGCAACAGGCAAGACAACCGCCCTGGATGTTGGCGCCGGTGCGGCAGACTCATCTGACGGGACCGGCACTACAGCCCGGTTCTTTAATCCACAAGGCGTCACGACCGACGGGACAAACCTTTATGTGGCAGACTCAGGCAACAGTACAATCCGCAAAGTTGTGATAGCGACTGGTGAAACAACTACCCTGGCGGGTAGCGCCGGCGCATTGGGCTCAACCGACGGTACCGGCACTGAGGCCAAATTCTATAATCCGCAAGGCATAACTACCGACGGGACAAGCATCTATGTGGCGGATACATATAACCTGACAATCCGCAAAGTTGTAATAGCGTCTGGTGCGGTAACTACCCTGGCGGGTAGCGCTGGTGCATGGGGTTCATCCGACGGAACCGGCGCTGCTGCCAGGTTTGCCAATCCTTACGGCATGACGATTATCGGAACAAAACTTTATGTGGCCGACTCAAATAACCAAATAATCCGTAACATAGCCATAGAGAGCGGTACGGTAACTACTCTGGCGGGCGCCGGTCCAGGGGGCTCATCCGATGGGACCGGTGCTTCGGCCCGATTCTTTTTTCCATCCGGCATTACGACCGACGGGACAAATATTTATGTAACGGACTCAAATAACCACCTTATCCGTAAGGTGGTTATAGCGACCGGTGCGGTAACTACGTTGGCTGGCAGCCCCGGAACAAGTGGCTCATTCGACGGAACCGGCGTTGCGGCCCGATTCTTATTTCCATCCGGCATCACGACCGACGGGAAAAATATTTATGTGGCGGACACAGATAACCACCTTATCCGTAAGGTAGTTATTGCGACCGGTGCGGTAACTACCCTGGCAGGTAGCACAGGAATGGCGGGTTCAACAGACGGAACCGGAGTTGCTGCCAAATTTTATCAACCACATGGGATAACTACCGACGGTACAAGCCTGTATGTGGCGGACTCGGGCAACAATACGATCCGTAAAGTGGCTATAGCAACCGGTGCGGTAACTACCCTGGCGGGTAGTGCAGGTGTTAGGGGATCAACAGACGAAACCGGCTTTGCAGCCAGGTTCTATCGTCCACAAGGGATAACTACCGACGGCATAAACCTGTATGTGACAGATACACATAACTTCGTAATCCGCAAGGTGGTAATAGCAACTGGCGCAGTATCCACTCTGGCGGGTGATGCCCTCGATCTGCCCGGTACTACAGACGGCAACGGCGCTGAGGCCCGGTTCTCTCATGCATACGGCATCACGACAGACGGGACAAACCTCTATGTGGCGGACTCAGGCACCAGCAGAGGTGCAATCCGTATGGTAGTTATCGCAACCGGTACGGTAACCACTCTGGTAGGTGGCACATCCGATATAAGCGGAGCTGGAGCCAGGCTCTATCATCCACAAGGTTTAACCACCGATGGGACAAAACTTTACGTGACAAACTCAGCCAACAATACCATCAACATTGTTCAGTAGGGTTTTTAGCGACAGTGGGTGGTATCTCACTGATATAAGAGACTCTGTGAAACAAAAATTGCCAGGTATGGCAACGAAAAAGCTCAAAGTGCGTCCGCCAAGGTACGCCATAAATCAAGTAGTTACAGCTTATGCCGTGAACCCTTTTTTGTTGTCTGTGTAATTCCTGTGTAATGTTGCTTTTAATCCATCCTTCATCATGTATGCTGATTGGCCCCATAATAAATGGGATTATGTGTTGATTATGTACTCCTTATGAGGTAGGTTGAATAGAGTGTACACCAAAACTTTAACGTGTGATGTGAGTCACGGAATTGTCGGCATATACTGAGATTCCTAGTCCAGCCTAGATGCAGAATCAAAAAGTTCGAAGTGCGTCCGCCAGTGGACGCCAAATCTATACAGGGCGGATTCCCCCCTTTATCTGTTGTTAAGGAGGACGATCTTATGAAAAATACACTCGTCATCACCTTAATGTTGTTGACTGCTTTTTTTGCCACACTTGCTCATGCCTCCTGTCCGGAAAATTTTGTTTTGAATATGAAAACACAGCAATGTGAAGCAAAACCCGTTTGCCCTCAAGGATTCTCCTTGCACCCCGACAACCCAATCTGTGTTGCTACCCCTGGCGTAAATAATGTTTGCCCAAAAGGTTCGCAATATAATGATGCGGAAAAGTCTTGTGACATTGCGGCTATCTGCCCTGCTGGCAGCACCGTTGACGAGGATAGCGGCACATGCATTAAGCGACAGTAAACGCCTAATTGCGCCCTCAGCTCAGCTAGATAGAGCACATCGCTTCGAACCAGGGTCTCGGGAGTTCGAACCGGCCCGGGCATACCAATAAAACAGTGACTTACAGTTGACTCTGTAGGTCTTTTTTATTTTACACCAAATACAGGGTCAATATAGGGTCCATAGTAAATAGAAAAACAGAGCTCTTTGATACAGTCTCCATGCGTATATTTGTATCAAACCGTGGTGTTTTGGATTTACATCAAAGAGTGGGTCAAGCCGGACGCCGATACCTGGGCAAATATCGAAGCCTATCCACAACGAGGAGCATATATGTCTAAAAACAGCGTAACCGGAAAAGATGCGGGCAAGAGCGTGGCAGCAAGCGCGCGGGTTAGTGAAGATGAGTTCCGCACACTTCCTTTTGCAGACAAGCGCAACTACCTTGACGGGATGCTTCCCGGGGAAAAAATGGCTCTGATCCTGGGAGATCCGGCCGGCAAGAAGCTGGCCAGGTCTATGCAACCACATGAGTTGTATTGGCTGTTCAAGGAAAACGGCGGGCCTGAAGCGATGGAACTGCTGGGACTGGCAAGTCCGGAACAATGCGTTTTCATCCTGGACATGGAACTCTGGAGTCGCTGGTCGTTTTCGGAAGATAAGGCGGTCGAATATCTGGGGTATATTATGCTGGGGAGTGAAGAGCATTTCCTGGAAGTACTTCCGCATCTGGATTTCAATCTCCTCTCCCTTTTTCTGGGGAGGGAACTGATTGTCGCGGGGGGCATTGGTGATATCAATACCGATGAAGAACGCCAGACCGATTGGGATCACACTTTTGACGATGTGTTCCTGATTAAATTCAGGAACCCCAATCACGCCACGATAATCGGCACCTTTCTGGAACTGGTCTGCCGCCTTGACAATCGCCTGTATGCGGCGCTCATGGAAAGCGTGAGCGGTGAAATCGACATTGAATCAGAGGAGGAGTGCTATCACATAAAATCGGGACGCCTTGCGGATTTAGGATTTCCTCCCCATGACGAGGCGCTTGAGATCTACTCCCGTATCAACCCGGCCACTTTTACACCCGGCCGCAACAAAATGCTCTTGCAATCGGTTGAAGCAACCACTCTCCCCGGGATGCTGTTGACCGGCAAGACATTCCTGGAAAGGGTTATTCTCCGGGCGGACTCGGAACTGTTTCGCATGGAGCTGAATTATCTGATCAATACCGCACTGGTGGCCGATGAAGCTCACCTGGCCGACATGGAACAGATGCGCTCGGTAGTGGAGCGGGTGTACGGTTATTTGAACATTGCCTTGGAATACCTGAGCGAAGGGGACGAATCCAAGGGAGCAGGAATTATTGCCGGCGAATACCTGAAAAGGCTGTTCCAGCTGGGGTTCAGCCTGATACTCGACCTGAAGTACAGTGCAGACAAGCTGAGTTCGGCAGATTATGCCACCGGCAAAGTCCTGTCAGGGTTGAAAACCGCCAGGCCCCGCTTCTATCGCGGGCTTGACCCCGACGGTATTGACGGTTACCGGGAATTCATGGAGCTGCAGGATGTGACCGCGATGGCGGATTTTCTGAAAAAACTGAAAGGTTGACGCCGGTGGACAGGCTGTATTAGCCTGAAAGCAACCTGTTCCTTCAGGCATTTCATATCAAATCACTTTCAAAGGATGAACTATGGACATCAAATCTTCCAACCCACGCTATTCCCAACGATTGGAGCCGGAAGAGGCTCAAAAGCGCCTTGCGGTTCTGATTGATGCCGACAACGCTCAGGCCTCTATTGTAGAAGGGCTGTTCGAGGAAATAGCAAAATTCGGCGTAGCCAGTGTAAAGCGTATCTACGGAGATTGGACCGCCCCGCAGCTGGGCAGCTGGAAAAAGGTGCTGCTCGAATACTCCATCAGTCCGGTTCAGCAATTTGCCTATACCAAAGGGAAGAACGCCACCGACAGCTCACTGATTATCGATGCCATGGATCTGCTCTATACCCGGCGCTTCGATGGCTTCTGCCTGGTATCGAGTGACAGTGACTTCACCCGTTTGGCAACCCGCCTGAGGGAGGAGGGATTGACGGTGTATGGCTTTGGCGAAAGAAAAACTCCATCGCCCTTCGTCTCCGCCTGTGACAAGTTTATTTACACGGAGATTCTTCGCACCCCGGCTCTTCCGACCATCGAGCCGGCCATAAGTCCGAAAAAACCTGCGGCAAAGAGTCGTGGCAGCCTTTCCGCAGCTACTGTCACAACCGAAGAAAAACCGCCGACAGTTCCGGCGACCATGAAAACCATGGTGCCGCTGGATATGATCGCAAAGGTGATCGATGACATTTCCGATGAGAGTGGCTGGACTAATCTCGGCCCGGTCGGCACCAATATCAGCAAACTTCGCCCCGAATTTGATCCCCGCCTGTATAATTTCAAGAAACTCAGTGAACTGATCAAGGCCTATCCTAATAATTTCGTAATGGAAGAGCGTGTGACCAGTTCTACCGGGGGCAAGTCGTTGTATGTGAAGAATTCGAAGGCCAAATAGGGTGGGACTTATCAAGCAGACATCTGACACAGCTTTGTGATGTCTCGTAACGGTGCTGTAGTTGCCCCCAAATAGCCCATACGCTTGGCTACCAGGCGTATTTTTTCACATAAACAGGCCGTCGTACCGACTGCCGCGGAACGACTGTCAAAAACCTGCTGTTGCTGACCGCTTTTACCACCAGTTTTACCGCCGGCTCAATCTCCACCCACAATCCAAACGCAAGGATAACCGCACCGCATAAAGTAATTGGTTCCATCGCCCAATCTCCTGATTTCTATATTTTGGTTCAGACTGTCAACTGCCGGCTATATGCTGCGGTAAATGCCGATCACTTTGCCGACAATGGACACGTCACCGTCCCCGGGATAGATCTTGATCGGTTTCATGTTCGGATTGGCCGGCTGCAGGCGGATATGATCATGTTCCCGGTAGAAGTATTTAAGGGTTGCTTCACCATCCAGCATGGCCACTACGGTGTCCCCGTTCTCCGCGGTCGGCTGTGGCCGCACCAGCGCAAGATCGCCGTCCAGAATTCCGGCATTGATCATGGAGTCTCCGCTCACCCTCAAAAAGAAACAGTCGTTTCCTTTCACCGCCATCTGATCAACCGAGAAATACCCCTGGACATCTTCGATGGCGGTAGACAGATGGCCGGCTTTGACCGTTCCGACGATCGGCAACGAGACATGGCGACTAACCGGAGTCCGCAGCGAAATTCCCCGGTTAACGCTTTCCCGCCTGATATACCCCTTCCGCTCCAGGGCATCGAGATGCTTCATGACCGGCAATGTGCCTGACACATTCAGATGGAGTGCTATCTCGCGCTGGCTGGGGGGATAGCCGTTACTGTCGGAGTAAGAAGTAACGAACTGCAGCACCTGGCGCTGGCGCGGAGTAAGCTCTTGACTGGATTTCAATCCATAGGTAGTCATATGACTACCTATACAGGAATCCGGAGAGCGGTGTCAATAGAAACCTGCGGCGATTCAATTCTTTGGGTAAGATTCGGAAACGGGGGCACAACATGATTAACGGTGGGGAGGCACTTAGCGGGAAGCTGTTGCCGCATGCGACCAACCCCGATATCACAGGGATGACGGCATGCGGCAACAGCATCAATGTCTACAACAACTCAATAAGCGTCGCTATTTTCCAGAACATCCTTGTCGGTCACTCTCTCCCGGAAAATCCTGTAGACCCAGATTTTGTAGCATATTACGGTCGGGACACAGATCGCCGCAACTACTGTCATGATCTTGAGTGTCAACAGACTGGAGGAAGAATTGAAGATGGTCAGGTTGGACGCCGGATCAATGTTTGAGGGGATCAGGTTGGGGAACAAACCGGTCACACCGGTGAAAACCACAAACAGGATGGTCAGGCACGAGAACAGGAAAGATTTATGCAATGCCCCCTTGACTGCAAAGACCTTGACAAGCAGCAGTGATATGACTGCGACCAGGGGCACGATCAACAGGACCGGAACCTTGAGATAGTTGTCAAACAGCTTGGTTGCGGGATAGGTATACCCGAGAAATGCGACCGCAACGACCAGAAGCGGCAGCCAGAGCTTGTTGGCCAGGTCTGCGGAACGGCTGCTGAGGTCGCCGGTTGTCTTGATCGCGGCATAGAGCGCACCGTGAACGGCAAACAGAAGCACAAACAAAACACCGGTGACAAGCCCATAGGGGTTTAACAGACCGATCAGGGAGCCGTCATAGCTGAAGCTGAGTGTTGCGAAGTCGTTTTTCATCGGGATGCCTTTAAAAATGTTGCCGAAGGCGACGCCAAACAGCAGGGCTGGCAGAAAACTGGATACGATGATTGCGAGATCCCATGATTTCCTCCAAACTGCGCTATCCAACTTGCTTCTGAATTCGAAAGAAACACCGCGCACTATCAAGGCAAACAGCAGCAGAACCAGGGCCGAATAAAGATTACTGAACATCAGGGCATAGGTCGTTGGAAATGCGGCGAAAGTAGCGCCACCGGCGGTAATCAGCCAGACTTCATTGCCGTCCCACACCGGGCCAACGGTATTTATCAGAACCCGCTTTTCGGTGTCGTTCTTCGCCAGAAAACCTGCCAGAAAACCGGTTCCCAGGACAAAACCGTCCAGCATGAAATAAACCGCCCACAAAACTCCCCACAACACGAACCAGATGATCTGGAAAATGGATACATCCATGAGTTATGCCCTCCCCTGTACATTGATGATGCTGGATACATCTTTATCCGGTCCCTTTTTGGCATATTTGACCAACAGGAAGATATCGATCGCGCCCAAAAGACCGTACAACACGGTAAAACCGATCAACGAGAGGATTACCTGCGTCGAGGTAATCGACCTGGAGACCGCATCGGCAGTCTTCAGCACCCCATACACAATCCAGGGTTGCCGCCCGAATTCAGCCACAAGCCAGCCGAACTGCTCGGCCAGATAGGGAGCCGGAATGGCAAATACCATCAGGGTCAGAAAGGCACGGTTATCGGAAAAGTTCTTGCTGCGGGACACGAAGATAGCCGCCAGGCTTGCCAGAATCATGAAGGTCCCCAGGCCGACCATCAGCCTGAAGCTGAGAAAGGTGGGAGTGACCGGCGGACGGAGTTCCGGAGGAAAATCCTTCAAGCCCTTGATCTCTGCGTTAGCATCATGGAAGGCCAGGACGCTGAGTGCATTGGGAATACATATCTGTTCGATGGAATTGCATTCCCGGGCCACATCCGGAAACAGCAGCAGATTCATGCCCACGCCGCGCTTTGTTTCCCACTGCGACTCCATGGCTGCAAATTTGCTCGGCTGGAATCGGGCGATTTCCACTGCATGCATGTCGCCGGTTATTGCTACACCGACAGAGGCAACAAAGGCCCAGACAGCGGCCAACCTGAAGGAGCGGACAAAAAAATCCTTTTCATTGTTCCTGAGCAGATGCCAGGCAGATACACCCATGATCAGGAAAGCCGCCAGGGCATAGCCTGAAAGCAGTGTATGGATAAACTTGATCCAGCCGTAACCGTTGGTCAGAACAGCCAGGAAATCGTTCATCTCGGCCCGATTGTTGCGGATCAAGTATCCGACCGGCTTCTGCATCCAGGCATTCGCCAGAAGGATAATCAGCGCGGAGACGTTGGTGGCTACCGCTGCCAGCCAGATCGTAGTCAAGTGAGCTTTTTTGGAGATCTTGTTCCAGCCGAAGATCCAGACACCGATAAAGACGGATTCCAGGAAGAAGGCCAGTGTCGCCTCTATGGCCAGCGGCGCACCAAAAATATCACCCACGTAGCGTGAATACTCGGACCAATTCAAACCAAACTGGAACTCCATGGTAATACCTGTGACAACACCCAGTGCGAAGTTGATCAGGAACAGCTTGCCCCAGAATTTTGTCATGCGTAACCAGGTTTCATCTCCGGTAGTCACATACTTTGTCTCCATCCAGGCCGTCATTATGGATAGTCCCAGTGTTAGCGGAACAAATATCCAGTGAAACATTCCGGTAGCCGCAAATTGAATCTGGCTGAGAGTAACTACATTCATACTTCCTCCCTTGTGAAGTTTATTGCCTTAGACGTGTTCCGGAGCAGCTGCCAATCCCTCTTTCATTCCTGTTACAGCTGAAACATTCGCCATTGATCAGCTATTCCCCGAACCCTGCCGGGGAATAGCTAGCGGGACATTCAAGCAACCGGCATCAGAAACGATAACCTACGCCAATGCCGAAAAGATGTGGATTGATATCCAGATCGTACTTGGTGCCGGCAACAGATACTTTTGTGTCAGCATTGATGTATTTATAATCGATATTAAAATACAGGTTGTCTTTGATCCTGACATCCACGCCTGCCTGGGCGGCCCAACCAACAGAGTTGTCGACTCTCAAATCGGTATTGGCGTCGGATTTAGAATCAAATGGAAATGTGACATTAAGACCGACACCGACATACGGGCTGATCGTATTTCCTGCCAGAGGATGGTACTTGGCCGTAAGCGTCGGAGGCAGCAGGTAGGTTGACCCGAAATGCTGGCCATTCAACATGACATCATGCTTGGTGACAGCTGCGATCAATTCGGCGGAAATGTTCTTGATGAAAAAGTATTCCAGGTCAACTTCGGGGATGATGCTGTCTTTGAGCGAGACAGCTCCGTTGAGGCGCGAGTCCACATCTTCGGTGGGCATTACGTAAATTGCCCTGAACCGCACACCAAACCTCTTGAAATCCTCTTCCGCGCTGGCAAACGTTGCAAACCCGATTGACAGTGCCATCACCATCCCCAGTACACCACTCAGCCGCTTTTTCATTGTGAACTCCTCTTACCTGTATTTTGAGGGGTGCTGCCCTCAATTCGATCTCACGTTCAAAAGACCAACAAGATGCTTTTAATCTTTTATTGCTGACAAAAAAAATGCGGGGTATCAAACACATATTTTTAAGAAATATACACAAATCAAACCTTACATGACAAGAAAATATTTGTTGTTTATAATTTTAGTTTGCAAATAATACAACATGAAACAGGAATGGTTTCCCTGATAAAATCCAGGTCAAATGCGCCGAACACTTACAGCAATTTTTGCAAAGTAATTGCCAAAATTGCAATTTGTATATCCATCTCCCTCAAAATAAAATTATATATACTGTAAAATCGAGATGTTATTATATGTGTGACAATATTACTCACCCCCGGGACAAGAGGAAACTGGAACTGGTTTTAATTTTAAGTGAAGAAATCCAAACCATTTTCAGCGATTTAGCGGTTAACTTATTTTAAATATAGCCATATAACGGATAACTTGAATCCACTTGCTCCTGTTTGTGAGTAACCACAAGCGATACTAATTAGCAATTACTAGATACACCCTAGGCCGAATCATCCGCATCTGCTGAAAAGTTGATTTTACGACCGGTGTCTTTTTCACAAGTTGAGCCGGCAAGTAACCATTTTCGGCTTTCAGCAAAAGAAAGGGGCTTCCACCGGCAATGGAAGCCCCTCTGATTTACAGACAGTATGCTGTTTGTTAACTCGTCACCGGTTGATAAACGCCATGATCGCTTCCGGATAGCGGCTCCCGACTGCCGCACATCTGATAACTGCTGTTATTAAACTTATGGGCAATTTCCCAACCGCTTGGCCTTGACCTTAACCTTAACCGTATGCCCACCGCTCTCCATCTTCATCGCCGAGTCGTAGGCGTCTCCCTTGAAAACAGTCTCCCCGCTGAACACACCTGCGTTCTGACCGGTACACTTCATCTTCCAGACGACTCTGTTGCCGGAATGTTTAAAATCGGTAACGGTGCAGTTTTTATCGGTAGTGATCGTCTTTTTTGGATCCTTGACGTCTTCCTTGCTGTAACAGTGCTTCATTTTTGTAGGTGCCATCTTCATCGGCATGCCCGGCATCTCCATCGTGGTGATCAATTCCCAATACCCCTCGCGCATGGTTTCAGCGGCAAAGCAGAAAGACGGGAGGATCAGTGTGGACAGGATTACAAAGATAGTTTTTTTCATGGTCGGCTCTCCTCGGTTATTGTTTTGATTCTACAGATCGTGATGCTTCAGTGGATTACGATCGATCAGCTCCCTGAAACCGGCCAGCAGCGAGGCATCCTCCGCGGCCAGGATCGCTTGCGCATGCCCCAACTCGCTTTTCGGCAATTTCAGACCTCTGAGCAATATTTCGAATTCGACGATGTCATTCATCCGCCCCAGATATGACTGATATTCCTTGAGCTGTTCCAGAACAGAGCTGTAATCACGCTCCAGAACCTGTGCCGTGATTTCCAAAAAATAGCGCCATTTTTTGATTGCGATGCGCAGGGAGTGACGTTCCGCGCGATGCCCGGGTATGGTCGAAACGGGAAGCGCCTCTTGTATCGGCCGATACAGGCCTGCAGAGGCTTCGAAAAAAAAGGTCGGAATGGAGAGATCGCTGCGCTCCGTGATGAGATTCATGTTCAGCCTCGCGACCATTTTGCGGACTATGCGGTCAAGCTTGCGATGCTCGAAGGAGATGAGCACCTTGCCAATTCTCTTAACTTCCCTGGAACGCAATCCAGACAGGGTCCGACCCAGAACGCTATCAGCAAAAGTATCCGTACCGGTTCGAGCCTGGAAAAAAATTCTCGATTCATCGACATTGCGCAGCCCCCCCAGTGTCCTGGTGAGTTTGCGAACGCTCTTATTCACTCCGGATTTCGGGCTTTTTGAAGAAAACCGGCGGTACAGATCCAGAACGGCCCGGAAACGCCTGGATGCAACCCGCAGATCGTGGATGTCATCCAGGTCAGATGTATTCAGGACAACCCGTCTCAAGCACAGCAACTCTTCCCATTGGGCAAGAAGGATTCCGCTGAAACGTTCCTGAACGACTGACAGATCAGGCGTTGATTTTTTCGGATTTTTCGTCATCAGTCAGGGTTGTGTTTGCGGAAAAGCTTTCCTGGGGGAGGTGATCCGCTTCCTGCCGGGCGCCAGATACCAGATGAAAGCGGCCGCTTTGCCATCCTTGCCCGGATCATAGTCAAAAGCCACGCAAGATCCCTTTCCGAGCATGATGGCCTCTTCACCACGACCAAGCAATGTCGCCACCAGTAAACCGAGTTGAGGCTCGTGTCCAACCAGCATGACCCGTTTGGCACTCCCGCACTCCTTCAGGTGTGAAAGCAGCTTGGCAACGTCGGCCCCGGGCAGCAGCAGTGTGCTCGCAACGACTACGTTTTTACGGCAGGCATTCTGTGCCGCTATCTCGGCGGTTTGTACCGCGCGGGTCAGCGGACTGGTGATGGTCAGCCGCGACTTGGGGCCTAATTTTGCGATCTGGGAACTCACCTTTGCAGCGGTGGAACGCCCCTTTTCAGTCAGGTAACGCCACTCGTCACGCAAAGTGTCGTTTCCCTCCACCGCTTCTGCGTGCCGCATGACATACAGAATCATGGTCTCCTCCGAATTTATATAGATTATTTACAATTCGGTGGATTATATACCCCATGCTGTGCATTGCAATGTTTGTAACAAATAATTTACGCATTTATAACAATCCAGACTGTCTCGGTTTGTGCCAACATATAACCAGCTGATTCATTAAAGCTGATAATGTCGATAAACCTTACACCACATGGCTCACAATTAAACATCTAATACAATTTCAGTACGTTGCAAATTGGCACGTTTATTTCAAGAGTTTGGCTAGATTTATAAATTTGAAGGGGGGCTCCAATGAAAAAGATATTAATGATTCTAGCCGTAGTACTTGCGTTTTCCGTGAACGCAATCGCAGCCACGATCAATTTTGACAGCACCGCAACCGGAACTTACACCAGCCTGAGTTTCAGCGATCTTACGATCACGTATACCGGCGGCAACGGATCATTCGATGTAATGGCAGCAAACCCCGGAGCGCCGATCAGCGGGAATGCTCTCCTCACCTACTACACCAATCCTGGAGCGGCACCGTTCCTGGTGACGTTCAACAGCAATACCAACGTAAATGCCTTTAGCATCGGTGTAGGCGACTACAATCAGGATGAGGACAACACCTATCTCCAGGCTTTTGATGCCGCGTGGAACCTGATTGGAGACGATTACTACCAAAATCCCGATTCTCAGTATGGTGGAGACTTACTGAGCGTGGCAACAACATCGTCCATCAAATATGTCAAATTCTGGGATGCAGACCCTTTCGCCGGCGCAGTATACTGGGATCAGCTTACCTATGAGAATAACGCCTCTTCGGTTCCGGAACCCTCGACAATGCTGCTTCTTGGCGGCGGACTGGCCGGACTCGCTTTCTGGAGAAGGAAACAGCGCAGTTAATCTGTCGAAAATTCTTACACAAAAAAAGGACGGCATCGTTGCCGTCCTTTTTTTGTGTCTTGCTGTAATTAGTTGGCGATGTGGCTTTGGCCATTACTTCATCAGGATCTTCAAGGCCTGTTTGAGCAGACCTTCCACCGACACCCCGCCGCCAGCATCAAGACCGGCCAGCGCCTTGCGCACCTGCGGTTCCTTATAGCCCAGATTGAGCAGTGCCGAGATAACGTCCTCGGCAACATCCTCGTCCGGAATCTGGCGCATTTCCGTTGCCGGCAACGATGACAGGTCCAGCTTGCCGGCCTTCTCTTTCAGTTCCAGCACCAACCGCTCGGCAGTTTTCTTGCCGATTCCGGGTATGGTCGAAAGCTTGTGGATATCACCCTGGGCCAGGGCCTGTGACAAGGGACCGGGCTGGATGTTGGAAAGAATGTCGCGAGCCAGCTTGGGACCGACACCTGTGACCGATATCAGCAGCTGGAAAAAGGATTTTTCCAGCCGGGTGCGGAAACCGTAAAGCTGAATGGCATCCTCGCGGACACTGGTATGAATGTGCAGGGTGGCCCTGCCCCCCTCTTCTGGCAATTCATAATAAGTGGAAAAGGGAATCAGCACCCTGTAGCCGACTCCATTCACATCCAGAATGATGTGGTCGGGGGATTTATAAGCGATTTGTCCGGTCAAGAGCGCAATCATAACTTCATATCCCTCCAGGAAGTCTTCTGGCGTTTTACCGTCACTCCCTGTCCAGTTTTCTGTTTCAATCCATATGAGTTGATATGGCAAACCGCCACCGCCAGGGCGTCGGAGGCATCGGCCTGGGCAATTTCCGGCAAGCCCAGCAGTGATTTGAGCATCTTCTGGACCTGACTCTTTTCGGCGCGTCCCTGCCCCACCACGGCCTGTTTGACCTGCAACGCCGAATATTCGGCGACCGGCAGATTGGCATTGACCGCGGCCACAATCGCCGCTCCGCGAGCCTGGCCGAGCTTCAGGGCGCTCTGAACATTGGTTGAAAAAAAGATATTTTCAATAGCCACCTCGTCCGGATGATACTGCACGATAATCTCGGACAAACCGTCAAAAATCCGCTTCAGTCGTCCAGGGAAATCATCGGCGCTATCGGTAAAGATGGCGCCGTTGTCAACATGGACGAGCCTGTTTCCGGTCTGATCGACAATACCGTAGCCGGTAATACGCGAACCGGGATCAATCCCCAGAACTCTCATCAGAATCCGCACCCGCCACCGTTTCTGGCGTGGTACTTCTGGTGGTACTTTTCCGCCTCCCAGAACACCGCAGCCGGTTCGATCAGGGTAACAATCCTCTTGCGCATGCGTCCTGACGCATCCAGCCGTTCCAGTGATTCTTCCGCGACACGCTTCTGCTCGTCGGAATGGAAAAAAATCGCCGACCGGTACTGATCGCCGATATCCGGCCCCTGTCGGTTCAACTGGGTTGGATCGTGGCAATTCCAGAAAACGTTAAGCAGCTCATTATAGGTGATGATCGTCGGATCGAAGCTGACCTCGACCGCCTCGGCGTGCCCGCTGTCGTGGCCGCAGACATCTGCGTAGGTAGGATTGTCGGTGTGGCCGCCGGTATAGCCGACCCGCGTGGCGACAACACCGGACAGATTCATGAAGGTATCTTCAACGCCCCAGAAACAACCGGCCGCAAATGTAGCCTTTTCCGTCATGTAAACCTCCGCAAAGCAAAAGGGGCTCATCAGAGCCCCTTGATCGTTACATCATCTTTTCCATCTCTTCGGAGGAGATGTCGAAGTTGGAATAAACATTTTGAACATCGTCGTTATCTTCCAGACGATCCATCATCTTGAGCATGTTTTCGGCCTGTTTCCCTTCCAGGACGACCTGGGTCTGGGGTATCATCGTGGTTTCTGCGTTAAGATGCTTGAAACCCTTTGCTTCCAGTGCCTCGCGCACCTCGATGAAATCGCCCGGCTCGGTCGTAACCTCGATCTGCTCGTCCTGTTCGGCTACATCCTCGGCGCCCGCTTCAATCGCCGCCTCGAAGAGATGATCGAAATCCACCGACTTGTCATAGGCAATCAGTCCCTTCTTGCTGAACATCCAGGCCACACAGCCGGCCTCGCCCATATTGCCGTTGCATTTTGTGAAGATGCTGCGAATATCAGATACGGAACGGTTGCGGTTGTCGGTCAGCACTTCCACCAGCACGGCGGCGCCGCCGGGTCCGTAGCCCTCGTAAACGATTTCCTCGTATGTAACCCCTTCCATTCCGCCGGCGCCCTTTTTGATGGCGCGCTCGATGTTGTCCTTGGGCATGTTCTCGGCTTTGGCCTTATCGATGGCGGTCCTCAAGCGGGGGTTGGCGGCCGGATCACCGCCGCCAAGTTTTGCGGCGACCGAAATCTCTTTTATGATCTTGGTGAATACCTTGCCGCGTTTGGCATCGGCAGCGCCTTTTTTGTGCTTGATTGTGCTCCATTTATTATGACCTGACATCGCTACCGCTCCTTTTTGATTTCGTTAAAGTACTTTACTTATAGAGGCAGGGGAGTTGTGTGAATTACGTTTTTTGTTGCCATAAAAAGCGGCAGATATTAGCATGCGGATATATCTCTGTCCAGAGGTAAATTGCCGGATGTAAAGGACTGTCCACTATGATCTTCCACAGCAGGATTCTGACAAGCGCTGTATTGGCGATTCTCTTTACGGCCTGCATCTCGGGGTGCGCCATTTTCAATCCGCACGCCGGGAGCGATCTGCCGCCGCTGCTTTCCCAGGACGAACTGATCCGCCCTTACGACAAGCTTGGCAGGATACAGGTCACACGCGAAACCTACGGCTCCGACTATTCGCTGACACCGGATATCAGGGCATGGGGTGTGGCTGCGGTGCGGCAGGAAGCCGAAAAGATGGGAGCTGACGCGGTAATGCTGCTGGAAGTGGATGGCCGCACCACCGTTTATGGGGTAATACCGTCAACCGAATACCGCGCCACCGGTATTGCCATTAAATTCAAATAGGACTTGACATGCAGACGAGTTATTTTATATAAGTACGATTCGCTGTGATAAGCGGCGGCGTAGCCAAGTGGTAAGGCAGAGGTCTGCAAAACCTTTATTCAGCGGTTCAAATCCGCTCGCCGCCTCCAAAAAAACAAAGGGTTGAGTCGTTGTCACACGATTCAACCCTTTTTGTTGCCCGCTATAATTTCCCACGCTACTTACATAAACTACACATAAGCGGTTGTCCATCAGTCGCATTAGCGAGCATTCGCCGCTGCAGCTTATGCTGCAACGATTATCACCAGCCGAACTTAGTCTTTAGTTCACGCCTGACGGTACGCACCGGATCAACTCCAATGGTGACCCACCCCGAACTGCGCTTGAACTTGGTAATTTCCTTTGCCTCGATCAGTCTGTCCAACATGAAACCCTTGACATAATCGTTACGTCCGTCAGCGTAGTTAACTTGAATCAACATTGTCGCCTCCCCCCGGATATATCCTCTAAGAACAATATTTTCCGATCTTGCCGTAAATGGCTCAAGCCAACTAAATGTCCAGACTCACATCCATCAAATCTTTATGTATTATAACTCATTATGTCTCATTTATGCAACGGCAAGCCGAATTTTTTTCTTATTTCCATGGCACAACCGTAACTCCTGATGACATAGTCGGCGGATTCGCAGATCACGGCGCATTCTTCTGCAACCGCAAGCCGGATCTCGCCCACTCCATCAGACTTAAGCTTCCGGACTTCCTCGGTTAATTTGGCATTGACATCCTCAACCCGCTTGATCTCCGCCAACAGACTTTCGATAATGTGTTGATGGGTTATCAGCTGATTGCCGGGCACTTTCTGTTCACCCGCAAGCCACTGCCTGGCCATTGCTACTATTCCACTCATTATCACCTCGGTCGGAAACGGTACTGGTTGTCAGTTATGCCGTTGCTGATTATACACAGGAAATTCATTTTATCAAAAAAATAGCGAGGGTCTAAAAAACACTCTCCACCATGTTTGCCGCTATTTAGAGTATATGAGTATTTTAATTTTTGTGGTATAAAGACAATCAGACTGTTAAACTTGTGATCGTACAATTTCAAACAAGAAAGGCGCCTGCATCATGAAACCGATCAGAAAGCTCTTGCTCACCTCAACCGCACTTCTATTAGCACTGCCGGCAATTTGCAGTGCGGAACAACCGCCGCATGCCGGGCCTTATGTATCAGGATTCATCGGCGTAAGCATTCCCAGGGACAGTACCGTGACGACAGATGATTACAATAACTCAGCCGTATATCAAGATGAGGTTGAGTTCGATCCAGGAATTAACATAGGCGGCACCGGCGGCTACGACTTCGGGTATTTTCGGTTTGAAGGCGAAATATCATACAGAAACTCCGAGATCAACTCAATCACTGACCAGAACGGTGTCAAATATCGCAGGGCGGACGGAAATCTGGGCGTGGCGGCTTTTATGGCCAATGCATTTTTCGACCTGCACAACGCAACCAGGGTGACTCCATATCTGGGTGGCGGCATCGGATTTGCCACCCTCCAACTGAGTGATACCTATGGCACCGACCAGACTTCTGCACGGTGGCGTCTGTACGACGAGGGGGATGACACTGTATTTGCCTATCAGGTGGGAGCCGGCGTGGATATCGCCATCAACCGCAGATTCTCGCTGGATGTGGGGTATCGCTATTTTGGAACCGAAACAGCGAAAATCAATGAAGATTCTGCATGGGTGAACAGCCTGGAATTTGAAAGCCATAATGTTGCGGTAGGGTTCAGGGTCAATTTCTAACCACTTTATCCAAAGCTACCTTTATTACAGGATGGATTAATTCTGCCGGCGCCAACAATATTGGCGCCGGCTTTTTAATTTCCGGTTTTGCCGCTTTTGAAAACGGCAACGTTCTGCTATAGTTGCCCCCATGATCGCCGCCTCTTTCTATCATCTTGCTGTCTACGCCCTTGTAACCGTCGCGTTGATCGGCGTGCTGCTGCTGGCCGCCTGGTGGCTGGGGGCCAAGCGCACCTCTCCCGCCAAACAGATGCCCTATGAATCCGGGGTGGCCCCCAGCGGTTCCGCCCGCCTGGCCTGGCCGGTTCCGTTCTACCTGGTGGCGATCTTCTTCATAGTTTTTGACGTTGAGGCGGCCTTTATCTTTGCCTGGGCGCTGGTATGGGACGAACTGGGGCTCGCCGGACTGCTTCAGATAACGGTCTTCATCGTGATCCTGTTTGCCGGGCTGGCATGGCTGTGGTTGAAGGGTGGTCTGGACTGGGGGCCTTCCCGTGAACGAAACGCAGATTTTTCGCAATCTCTGCGTAAGCCTTCGGAATAGATCGTGCGACATAGCAGTCCCTCTCTCTATCTCTCCCCCAAAGGGGGAAAGTACTCATTGCCCTCTCCCTTCGGGAGAGGGATAGGGTGAGGGTGGCTACGTCTCCTCACCATTCCTCGACAGCCTTGATCTTGCAAAAACTTTGCGTTTCCGGGGACATGCCTTGAACGAAATACCGCAAAACGTAATCCTGACCCGCCTGGACGACCTTATCAACTGGGGACGCGCCAATTCGCTCTGGCCGATGTTCTTCGGGCTTTCCTGCTGTTTCGTCGAGATGATGACCTCGTTCACCTCGCGCCACGATGTTTCCCGCTTCGGTGCCGAGGTGCTGCGCGGCACGCCGCGCGAGGCCGATCTGATGGTGATCGCCGGAACCCCCTTCGTCAAGATGGCCCCTTCGATCCTGCACCTGTACGAGCAGATGGCCGAACCGCGCTGGGTCATGTCCATGGGCAGCTGCGCCAACTCGGGCGGCATGTACGATGTCTACAGCGTCGTGCAGGGGGTCAACCAGATTCTGCCTGTGGATGTGTACGTGCCCGGCTGCCCGCCCCGACCGGAAGCCTTCATGCAGGGCCTGATGCTGCTGCAGGAGAAGATCAAAAGCGGCGAGCGCCCGGCCCGGCCGGTGCTGCACATGTCCGGCGGCTGGCAGGGAACCACCGTGCCGGTGCTGGTGCCGGGAGAGACCAAATCCAACGACACCCGCGGACCGGGCATGGAAAAGATCAGCATCCGCGGCGCGGCGGCCGGCCACCCCAGGCAGTTCCAGCCCCGCTCGGACGAGATCTGGCGGCCACCCGCCCCCCGCCATGTGTACCCGGATTTCGGACTGCCGGAGGAGATCGGTCGGCTGTTCGGCGGACAGGTCGCCATTGACGACAGCGCCACGGACATGCTGACCCTGCGGGCAGCGGCCGGGACCGTGCCCGAATTGCTGAAACATCTCAAGAACCGCTCCGGCGCTTCATTCAAGCGGCTGGAGGACATCGCCGCCGTGGATGACTCCTACCGGCTGGAACGGGACCGCTTCAAGGATTTCACGGTCAACTACCACCTGCTATCCTTCGACCAGCCCGGCTACCTGCGCATCAAGACCGAACTTACCGGTGACACCCCGGAACTGCCGTCGGTCACATCGGTTTTCCCGGCCGCCGACTGGTATGAACGTGAAGTCTTCGACATGTACGGCATCCGCTTCAGCGGCCACCCCAACCTGCGCCGCATCCTGATGCCGCACGACTGGCAGGGGCATCCGCTACGCAAACAGCACCCCTTCCGCGCCACCGAAATGAAACCGTACACCACCGAAGACGCCCGCCGCCACGCCCCGCTGCCAGCCTCGGATTTCTTCGAGAAGATCGGCGAAGGCGAGTTGCTGCTCAACCTGGGGCCGCAGCACCCCGGCACCCACGGCATCATCCGCTGCATCCTCAAACTGGACGGGGAAGAGATCCGCGACATCGATTTCGACATCGGCTACCACCACCGCGGAGCCGAGAAGATCGCCGAGCGGCAGCACTGGAACCAGTTCATCCCCTACACCGACCGCATCGACTACCTGTCCGGCGTGCAGAACAACCTGGCCTACGTCAACTCGGTCGAACGGCTGTGCGGCATCACGGTGCCGGAGCGGGCCCAGTACATCCGCGTGATGCTGTCCGAGCTGTTCCGCATCGCCAGCCACCTGGTCTGGCTGGGCACCTTCACCGCCGACGTGGGAGCCATGACACCGGTCTTCTACACTTTCACCGACCGGGAGAAGATCTTCGACATCGTCGAGATGATCACCGGCGGCCGCATGCACCCGGCCTGGTTCCGCATCGGCGGCGTGGCCGAGGACCTGCCGGACGGCTGGCAACAGCCGGTCAAGGCGCTGCTGGATTGGCTGCCGCCGCGCCTGAAGGAGTACCAACAGCTGATCGAAGGCAACCCGATCTTCCGCCAGCGCCTGAAAGGGGTCGGCGCCATTTCTCTCTACGATGCCATGGAGTGGGGGCTTTCCGGTCCCAACCTGCGCGCCTGCGGTTTTGATTGGGACCTGCGCCGGAAGATGCCCTATTGCGGCTATGAGCGTTTTGACTTTGAAGTCGCGACCGCCGAAGGGGGCGATTGCCAGGCTCGCTACGAAGTGCGCATGGAAGAGATCCGCCAGTCGTTGAGGATCGTGGAGCAGGCTATGCGGGAAATGCCGGAAGGACGCTGGGTCACCGATGATTATCGTTATGTGCTGCCGCAGAAGCAGGATGCGCTGAAGGATATCGAATCGCTGATCCACCACTTCGTCAACAGCACCCGCGGCATGTCGGCACCAAGGGGCGAAAACTACAGCGCCATCGAGGCGCCCAAGGGGGAATACGGCTACTTCGCGGTCTCGGACGGCCTGGCGATTCCATACCGCCTGCGGATCAAGACTCCCAGCTTCCCACACATCCAGGCCCTGCCGATGATGAGCCGCGGTTGGCTGCTGGCCGATTTCCTGGCGATTCTGGGCTCAGTCGATTTCGTACTGGCCGACCTGGACCGCTGATTTTTATTACTGCAGCAGTCATTTGTTCAACAAAAGCGGATACAAAAATGCCGGAGCATTTACCAGCTCCGGCTTTTTTTGGTGCCTGTTAACGGCAAAACCTGCTTCTTACGCCTGGCTTTTCTCGAATATCTCCGCAAAATCGTCCTTTATTTCCCTGAAGGCGGCCATGATGCGCGGATCGAAATGTTGCGGCATCGTGCGGTTGTCGCCGTTCAGGATGATGTCGCAGGTTTTGTCGTGGTCGAAGGCCGGTTTGTAGACACGGCTGTTCCGCAACGCGTCATACTGGTCAACGATCATCACGATCCTTCCCTCCAGCGGTGTTTCCTCACCTTTCGTGCCGGACGGATAGCCGCTGCCGTCCCAGCGCTCGTGGTGGGTGGCGGCAATCACGGCCCCCATCTTGAGCATCCTGTGCGGAGAGCCCCTCAGGATGCGCTCGCCGATCACCGTGTGCTGCTTGATGGTATTGAATTCCTCGGACGTCAGGGCGCCCGGCTTGAGCAGGATCGAGTCGGGAATGCCGATTTTACCAACGTCATGCATCGCGCTGGCGACCGAGATATCATCGATAAACTCTTCGCCCATGTTCAGCTGTTGCGCCAACCTCTTGGCGTACATGCCGATCCTGGCGATGTGCAGTCCGGTATCTTCGTCGCGTAATTCGGCGGCGGCCGTGAGCCGCTCGATGATTTCCCGGCTCATGTTGGTGATTTCGCCCAGCGCGGCGTTCAGTTCGGCAGTGCGCTTTTCGACGGTTTTTTCCAGCTCGATCTTGTAGTTCTTTTCAATCTGGGTCAGCCGCTTGAAATTGACCCCTTTTTCGACGGTGTGGATCAGGTAGGGTGGGCGGTAGGGCTTGATGATGAAGTCGAAGGCGCCCTTCTGAATCGCCTTGACCGCCACATCCAGGTCGGCATAGGCGGTCATCAGCACCACCGGTGTCTCACGGTCGAGAAAGCGGATTTTCTCCAGCAGTTCCAGTCCGTCCATCACCGGCATGTTGATGTCGGTCAGCACCAGATCGACCGGCTCCATGATAAAGCGCTTGATGGCGTCATGCCCGCTGGAGAAGGCGCGGACGCTGAAACCGTATTCGGTCAAGAGCGTGGTAACGCTTTCCAGTACGAAGCGGTCGTCATCCACTACAAAAATATTACCGGCGGAATCAGTGGGCATTATCCAGTACCTCGCGTATTTTCATTAGCAGCTCCTTGGGGGAGTAGGGCTTGGCCAGATAATTCATCCCGCTTTCAAAGCCGCCCTGCTTGATCAGCACATCTTCGGGGTATCCGCTGCAGAACAGCACCCTGACCGCCGGATCAATGGCCCTGATCGCATCATAGACCTCGCGCCCCTTGAGCTTCGGCATGATTACGTCCAGTATCACCAGGCTGATCCTGTCGCGGTTGTCCCGAAACAGTTCCAGCGCCTCCTGGCCGTCACCAGCCTCCAGCACCGAATAGCCGAACTCTTCCAGGATCTCCTTGGCCAGTGTCCGGGCGGCTTCGTTATCTTCCGCGACCAGCACCAGATCGCTGCCCTGCCGCACCGGTGCGCCCTCCTCCGTCGCCAGTGCCACAGGAGCCGGCGATCCGGTCAAAAGCGGAAGATAAACCTGCATGACCGTACCAAGCCCGATCGTGCTGTGACAGGTTATGTATCCGTTATGCTTCTTGACTATGCCGTACACGATCGAGAGCCCCAGCCCAGTACCCTTGCCGAGATCCTTGGTGGTATAGAACGGTTCGAAAATGTGCCGGGCGGTTTCTTCGTCCATCCCCTCACCGCTGTCGGTAAAGGTCAGCAAGGCATAATCTCCGGCCTGCCCGAAGCCCATGGATATCACGAAATCGGAGTCAAGCGTGACCATCTCGGTCGCTATTACGATCGAACCGCCGTTCGGCATCGCGTCGCGGGCATTGGTGGCCAGGTTCATCAACACCTGCTCGATCTGCCCGCTGTCGGCCATCACCGGCAGACCCTGTGCCGAAGGATTTATATCCAGGCCGATGTCTTCGCTGATCAGGCGGCGCAGGAGTTGCTGGACCCTGGCCAGTATCTCGTTGAGATCGATCGCGACCGGATAGGTGACCTGCTTGCGGCTGAAGGCCAGCAACCCCTGGGTCAGGCTGGCGCCGCGTTCAGCGGTTTCGATGATCTGGCCGGCGCTCTTCTTGAAGGGGCTGTCGTCCGGCAGCTTGAGCTGCATGATGCTGGAATAGCCGATGATGGCGGTCAGGATGTTGTTGAAGTCGTGGGCGATACCGCCGGCCAGCTGGCCGATGGCCTCCATCTTCTGCGAGTGGCGCAACTGGTTTTCAAGCTGCTTGCGATCGGTTATATCTTCCTTGATGCCTATAAAATGGGTGATGGCGCCGTTTTCATCCCGTATGGGAGCGATCAGCGCCTGTTCCCAGTACAGTTCCCCGTTCTTTTTGCGGTTGTGGAATTCGCCGCGCCACTCTCCCCCGGAAAGGATGGTTTCCCATAACTGACGATACTCTTCCCGGGTGGTTTCACCCGACCTGAGTATGCGCGGAGTCCTGCCGATCGCCTCTTCCGGAAGGTAGCCGGTCAGCCGGGAAAAGTGCGGATTGACATACTCGATCACCCCGCGCGGATCGGTTATGATGATCGAAGCCGGGTTCTGTTCGACCGCCACCGAGAGTTTATGCAGGTGTTCCTCCGCTTTTTTCCTTTCAGACAGCTCGCGCCGGAACTTGTCGTTGAGCCTGGCATTTTCCAGCGCCAGCGAGGCCAGCTCCCCGAAATGGCACAAAAGGTCCATCTGTTCAGCGCTGATTACCGTTTCGCGGTCAATGAAGGCCAGCCCCAACGCCCCGATAACCTCTCCGCCGGAGGTAAGCGGCACTCCCGCCATCGCGTGCAGACAGTCCCTGTCCGGGTCCGGCAGACGTCCTTCCCAGCAGCTGTAATCAGCGACATGGACCGGTTCCATGCTCTCCCAGACACGGCCGGCGATTCCCTGGCCCGGCTTGATCGGATGATGCACGAAACTGTTATAGACCCCGCTCTGGAATACCATCTCCATTTCGCTGCCGGATGAATTTTTCAGGTAAACGTAACAATGCTCAGTACCGATCAGGTTTCCGGCGCGGGTGACTATCGCCTGCAGGAGCCCGGCCACGTCGTGCCGGCTGAGCAGTCCGACCGTGGTTTCGTGCAGCGCCTGCAGGTATTCGTTCTGGCGGTACAGACGCTGTTCCGCCTGCTTGCGGGCGGTTATGTCGCGCACTACGGCCAGGATGGCCCTGTCCCCTTCATAGTCTATCAGGCTGGCGCTGACCTCAACCATCATCGGCGAATCGTGCTTGCGGCGATGGGTGGTTTCAAAAGTGTACTGCCCCCGTTCCATGACGCGCGCCACCCGTTCCGGGATATGCACGCTCTCTTCCGGCGTGTCCAGCTCCGGCACCGGCATGTTGACCAGTTCCTGATGGCTGTAACCATAGCGCTGGCTGGCTTCGTTGTTAGCCTCCTTGATCAGCCCGTCGACGCCGACTATGAAGATGGCATCCCCGGATTCCTCGAAGAAGATCCGGAACTTCTCTTCACTGGCGACTATGGCCGCCTCGGCCTGTTTCCAGAGCGAGATATCGCTGAAACTGCCCCTGATCCCGACATACTGTTCCTGGTGGTCATAAACCGGGCGGCAGAGGTGGTTGACCCAGCGGGTTTCACCCTGCCTGGTCAGCAAACGAAATTCCAGAGGCTCGCTGAAATCGCAGCCGCCTTCCAGCCGGCAATGCTCGTCCCAGTGATCCCGGTCATCGGGGTGGATCATTTCGCGCAAAAGCCCCGGATTGGCCTGGAACTCTTCCGGAGCATATCCGGTCAACTCCAGGCAGCTGGGCGAAATATAGCTGATGATCCGGCGGTCGGGCGAGATCAGGAAGATCGTCTCGCTGGAAAAATCCACAACGGTGCGATAGAGCACCTCGCGCCTGACAAGTTCGTCCCGCTGCCGGTCGATCTCGGCCACCAAATGGTTGAAAGAGTGGCCAAGAATGGCGATCTCATCGGAACCCTCCACCGGGATGGTGCGTTGAGCGACTTTATTGGCGGAAAGGCTTTCCACGTGCCTGGTAAGCCGGACGACCGGCTCGGTCAACTGCCCCAGATAGCGCCGCATGAAACAGAAGAGCGAGATGGTGAGGATCGGCAGCACGATCAAGAGAATGTTTCTCAGTTTGTTGATCGGCGCAAATGCTTCGGCAACCGGAAAATTGGCGCCGAGGATCCAGTTCCTGGTTTTGAGGTGCTTGAACGATGCCAGGGCATGCAGACCGCGCGAGTTGACCGTCTCGCCGGTCCCGTCAAACCCGGCCACGGCCCGGTCCAGAAGCTTGTTGACTCCTGGCGGCACGTCTTTCTTCATGATACGGCTCTTGTCCGGATGGAGAATCATCAGCCGCTCGCTGTTGAAAAGAAACGGGTACCCTTTTTTGCCGAACTTCACATTGGCCAATCGGCCGAGAAAGGACTCTCTGGCCAGGTCCACGCTGCCCCCCACAACCGCCATCAGCGAACCGTCATTGTCGAAGACCGGCACTGTGAACATTACCGCCGGATGGTGATGCGCCTGTGATGAGATGTAGGGGTCAGAAAGGAAAGGACGACGGCTGGCGATGGTTTTCGCAAGGTATTCGCGAAACAGGAAATCCTTGCCGACGCGCTGCAGCTCCAGCGGAAGCTCGGCCACCATCCTTCCGTGCCGATCAAAGAGGAACAGCCCGTTATCGAAATTTTTCAGGTGTTCGTCCTGCTGCCTGAGATAGGCCAAGGCCTGTTCCGGGTTATTGACCATCGCCCGGGTGATTTTTCGGGAAATGTCCTGCAGAGTATCCCCGGATGAAGCGACATTGCGGTCGATTTCATCCGCCAGTATGGAAACCATCTGGTACTGCTGGTTGAAGATCGTCTCTTTTATATGGCTCTGCACCAGGGAATAGGCCAGAAAAAGCAGCGCAGCCAGCGCTACGGTCATCGCCAGCGGCAACAACAGCGTGATTTTTGTTTTAAGGGTGAATCGCGGCATATCGTCACCAACGCTCTACAGCTGAAATCGTGCAATCAGCTGCAACAATAACACAGTTCTAGAGAATCGATATATTAAAATCACCACCGCGAACTTCCCCGCGCCGGCCGCCGCAGCAACCGTTTTGGACTGAATTATCGACTGATTTCAGGCAACTTTTCTTTGGACAATAGCGGGGTCATCAAGTAATATGGCCAAGTTTATCGTACTTAAATCTGTTTCCGGCATCTTTTGCGAAACGACTATTTCATCACCACCCATGCCCCGCTGATCGGGGTAAAATCGGAAGGGGTATCTTTTTGGACAAGCTCATCATCAAAGGCGGAAAGAAACTGAAGGGCGACGTTACTGTCAGCGGTTCCAAGAACGCCGCTCTGCCGATCTTTGTCGCCACGATCCTGGCGCCCGGCATCAACCAGATCAGCAATGTGCCGTTCCTGCGCGACATCAACACCACCATCAAAGTGCTGGAGTCACTGGGAGCAAAGGTCGAAGGCAACGGAAATATCGTAAAGATCGACTCTTCCGGCATCAACAGTCACGAAGCCACCTATGATCTGGTAAAGACCATGCGCGCCTCGGTGCTGGTACTGGGCCCGCTGCTGGCTCGCTTCGGCAAGGCGCGGGTCTCGCTGCCGGGAGGCTGCGCGATCGGCGCCAGGCCGATCAACCTGCACCTGAAGGGGCTGCAGGCTCTGGGGGCCGAGATCGTGCTGGAACATGGCTATGTCGAGGCCCGTTGCCGCCGGCTGAAGGGGGCTCGCATCAATTTCGACGTTTCGACCGTGGGCGGCACCGAGCACCTGATGATGGCGGCCGCCACCGCCAAGGGCGAAACCGTGCTGGAAAACTCGGCCCGCGAACCGGAGATCGTTGACCTTGCCAACTACCTTAACCGTATGGGAGCCAGGATCGAGGGAGCCGGCACAGACACCATCCGTATCCAGGGAGTTACGGAACTGTCCGCCGCCGACTACGAGGTCATGCCGGACCGCATCGAAGCCGGCACCTTCATGATTGCCGCCGCCATGACCGGCGGTGACATCAGGATCCACCGCATGAAGCTGGAGCATCTGGACGCGCTGGCGTTCAAGATGCAGGACGCCGGCATCGAAATCACCAGCCGCGACGGAGTTGTGCGGGTCAAGGGGCCCAGGAGGATCGACGGCATCAACATCAAGACCCGCCCCTACCCCGGCTTTCCGACCGACATGCAGGCACAGTTCATGGCGATGATGTGCGTTGCCGAAGGCGCAAGCGTCATATCGGAAAACATCTTCGAGAACCGTTTCATGCACGTATCCGAGCTGCAGCGTTTCGGCGCCGACATCACGATCGAAGGCAACACCGCCACGGTCAAGGGGATCAAGAAACTTTCGGGCGCCCCGGTGATGGCCACCGACCTGCGCGCTTCCGCCTCGCTGATACTGGCCGGACTGGCCGCTGAGGGGACCACCGAAGTGACCCGCATCTACCACCTGGATCGCGGTTATGAATCCATCGAAAAGAAGCTGGCCGGACTTGGCGCTGATATTCAGAGGGTGAAAGAATGAACGACTGGATAACGATAGCGATCCCCAAGGGACGCATTCTGGAAGAGTCGGTCGAGCTGTTCGGCAAGATCGGCATCGACTGCCGCGAACTGCTCTCGGACTCGCGCAAGCTGATCTTCGAAAATGAAGAGCAGCGCATCCGCTACATGATCGTGCGGGCCACCGATGTGCCGACCTATGTGGAGTACGGCAGCGCCGACCTTGGCATCGTCGGCAAGGACACGCTGATGGAGCAGGGCAAGGACGTCTACGAGCCGCTGGACCTGAAGTTCGGTTACTGTCGCATGATGGTGGCCGAACCGGCCAACCTGGCCAAAAACGACGATCCCAGCGGCTGGTCCCATGTCCGCATCGCCACCAAGTATCCCCACGTGACCGAAAGCTACTTCGCCGCCAAGGGCATCCAGGTCGAAATCATCAAGCTCTACGGCTCGATCGAGCTGGCGCCGCTGGTGGGACTGGCCGAGCGGATCGTGGACCTGGTCTCCACCGGCGAGACCATGCGTCAGAACGGGCTGGTGGAAGTTGAGAACATCGCCGAGATCACCACCCGCCTGATTGTCAACCGGGCCAGCCTGAAGACCAAGCATGCCCGCATATCCGCGATCATCCAGGGTCTGGAGAAGGTACTGCAGGAATCGTGAAGGGAGTCTGTATGCGAGTATTGTTCAACCTGACCGTGGCAACGCTTGTAGCCTGTATTCTGGTCTCTTGCTCGACAACCACAACGGTATCAGATATGGGCAGCAACGGTGGCAGCCAGAAGGCCGCCGCGGCGGCATCCCCGCTCTACCCGGAAATAGCCGCCTGGCTCGAGCAGAACAAAATGACCGTGAACGCCGGGCTGGCCAATGTTCCCGAACCGTCCCAGGCTTTCTCCCAGGGAGCCGTGATCGCCATCGGCGAGGGTTTTCCGCTGGCCGATGCCGAAGATCCGGGCAAAAAACGCCTTACCGCGATCCGGGCCGCAGAAACCGCGGCCCAGCGCAATCTGCTGGAGTTCTTTGCCCGCTCCGCCAACGGCAATGAACTGCGCTTCGACACCTACACCGTTCAGCTGGAAGGCTTCCTGAAAGGCGCCGTGATCGTGGCCAGCGACTATAATCCCGACCGCGAGCGGGCCGCGATCCTGCTCAGGCTGGACCTGAAGAGCGCAAAAGGTTTCATCAAGTAAATATCCGGAGATTACAAATGCTTTTCCTGAACATTGCAGATCCCGATTTCAACACCAAATTCGATACCATCCTTTCACGCAGCGAAGAGTCCGGCCGCGAAGTCGAACAGACCGTGCTGGATATCATCGCCGACGTTCGCCTGCGGGGTGATGCGGCTCTGCTGGAGCTGACCCGCCGCTTCGACCGCCTGGATGCAACCGCAATGGCGGAACTGGAAGTGTCGGCCACCGAGATCGAGGCGGCTTTCGCGCTGGTTTCCGCCGAGGATATCGACGCGCTGAAACTGGCCTGCGAACGGGTGGCGCGCTTCCACGAGAAGCAGAAGCAGCAGACCTGGATCTCGACCGAAGAGCCGGACATCATGCTGGGCCAGAAGGTGACCCCGCTGGCGCGGGTCGGCATCTACGTGCCGGGTGGCAAGGCCAGCTATCCCAGCAGCGTGATCATGAACGCCGTTCCGGCGCGCGTGGCCGGTGTGGGTGAAATCATCATGGTGGCGCCGACCCCGGGAGGCGAGATAAACCCGCATGTGCTGGTGGCCGCCAGCCTGTCAGGGGTGGACCGCGTCTTCCGCATCGGCGGCGCCCAGGCCGTGGCCGCGCTGGCCTATGGCACCGAAACCATACCCAAGGTGGACAAGATCACCGGGCCGGGCAACATCTATGTCGCCACAGCCAAGAAGCTGGTCTTCGGCCAGGTCGGAATCGACATGATCGCCGGTCCCAGCGAGATCCTGGTGATCAGCGACGGCAGCGGCACTCCGGCCCACATCGCCGCCGACCTGCTGTCCCAGGCCGAGCATGATGAACTGGCCTCGTCGATCCTGATCACCACCGACCGTTCCTTTGCCGAAAAGGTGGCGACGGAAGTGGAGCTGCAGCTGGCCCAACTGTCTCGCGAAACCATTGCCCGGGCCTCCTGGGACAAGTACGGCGCGATCATCGTGGCCGATACGCTTGACGAGGTAATCGCCTTCTCCAACCGCATCGCCCCCGAGCACCTGGAACTGGCGGTCAGCGACCCGTTCGCGATCCTGCCGCGGATCACCAACGCCGGAGCAATCTTCATGGGACACTGGACCCCGGAGGCGGCCGGCGACTACCTGGCCGGGCCGAACCACACCCTGCCCACCGGCGGCACGGCGCGCTTCTTTTCGCCGCTCTCGGTGGACGACTTCGTCAAGAAATCCTCGATCGTCTATTTTTCCGAAGACGGCCTGAAACGGCTCGGTAAGGATATCGTGCGGATTGCCGGACTGGAAGGGCTGGAAGCGCACGGCAAATCAGTCAGCAAGCGCCTGGAGAAATGAAATGAGTTATCTTCGCCCAAATATAGAAGCGATGCAGGGTTACGTTCCCGGTTTCCAGCCGCCGGATATCGCCTCCTGGATCAAGCTCAACACCAACGAGAACTCGTATCCCCCTTCGCCTAAAGTAAGGGAAGCGATCCTGGCCGAACTGGGCAGCGACGGGGCTTCACTGCATACATACCCCAGCGCGTCCAGCCTGCACTTGCGCGAGGTGGCCGGCCGGCTGTACGGCTTCGCCCCATCCTGGATCATCATGGCCAACGGCTCGGACGAGGTACTCAACAACCTGATCCGCGCCTTTGCCGCCGAAGGCGAGGAAATCGGTTACGTCCACCCCTCCTATTCCTATTACGCCACACTGGCCGAGATCCAGGGTGCCCGGGTGCGCACCTTCGGACTGACCGATGATTTCCGCATCGCCGCTTTTCCCGAGCGTTACGAAGGAAAGATTTTTTTCCTGACCACCCCCAACGCTCCGCTCGGTCCAGCATTTCCTGTTGAATACATCGAAGAGCTGGCCCGGCGCTGTGCCGGCATGCTGGTACTGGATGAAACCTATGCCGACTTTGCCGGAAGCACGGCGCAGGAACTGGTCAGAAAATACGACAACGTGGTCGTGACCCGCAGCCTTTCCAAAAGCTATGCCCTGGCCGGCATGCGCCTGGGGCTGGCAATCGCACGCCCCGAGACAATTGCGGCGCTGGACAAGATCCGCGATCACTACAACCTGGACCGGCTGGCCCAGGCGGCTTGCGTGGCCGCGCTCGAGGACCAGGAATACTTGAATCAGTGCTGCCGGAAAATTCGTGAAACACGGGAATGGTTCTCGGACGAACTACGCGCCCTTGGCTACAACGTGATTCCGTCCCAAGGCAACTATGTTTTTGCAGCGCCAGCGGACAAAAATGGCAAGCGGGTTTACGAGGGGCTGTTCGAGCGCAAGATACTGGTACGTTACTTTTCCGATCCTCTATTGTGCCACGGCCTGCGCATTTCGATCGGCACGCAATTGGAGATGGAGAAAACACTGGCAGCAATCAAAGAAATCGGGTAATCCGGGAGGGCATAATGAGCCGCACTGCAACGATCGAAAGAATCACCAATGAAACCAGGATCAAGCTGTCGCTGGATGTGGACGGAAGCGGCGAAGCCAGGATCTGCACCTCGGTCCCTTTCCTGGATCACATGCTGAACCTGTTTGCCCGCCACGGCCTTTTCAACCTGGAGGTCGAGGCCTGCGGCGACATCGACATCGACTTTCACCACACGGTCGAGGACATCGGCATCGTGCTGGGCGAGGCCTTCAAGCAGGCCCTGGGGGACAAGAAGGGCATCCGGCGCTACGGCCAGGCCAGCGTGCCGATGGACGAGACCCTGGCCAGCGTGGCGGTGGACATCTCCGGCCGCCCCTACCTGGTTTACCATGTCAACCTGCCCAAGGTTAAGATCGGCGAGTTCGACGTGGAACTGGCGCGGGAGTTCTTCCAGGCCTTCGCCAACCATTGCGGGCTGAACCTGCACATCAACGTGATGTACGGCGACAACGTGCACCACATCATCGAGGCCTGTTTCAAGGCCTGCGCCAGGGCCATGGACACCGCCACCCAACTGGACCCGCGGGTGAAGGACGTCATGTCCACCAAGGGCGTTTTGTAACAGAATCACCGTTTATCGATAAAAAGGGGCGCCTCCGGCTGGAGAGCGCCCCTTTCATTTTAAATCACGAACGATGCCGCAGAAATCAATTGTCAAACTTCCCTGCGTAATTACCGTTTGTACTGGCCTATGCCGATGACTAAAGCCTTACAAACCGGTTCCGACCAGTGTGTTTTGCCTGGTACAGAGCGTCATCGGCCCTCTTCAGAAAACTGTCGGGTGAGTCTTCCGCTGCAAAACCGGATATTCCGAGGCTGATGGTGACCTTGACCGTGGTGGTGTCGTTAAAACGGTTTTCCATTTCCTCTACCTGGCTTCTGAGGCTTTCGGCCACTGTTTCCGCGGCTTCGCTGTCAGTTTCCGGCAGCAGGCAGCAGAATTCCTCACCGCCGTAGCGGGCAATGAAATCGGTTTTCCTGATCACTGACGCCGCTTTTGCCGCAACCGACTGCAGGATCAAATCCCCGCACTGGTGGCCATGGGTATCATTCACTTTCTTGAAAAAATCTATGTCGATCATGATCAGGCTCAGAGGGCGGGAATATCTCTGCTGCCTGTCGCACTCCTCTTTCAGGCGCGTTTCCAGGTATCTGCGGTTGTAAATCCCGGTCAGAGCATCCTTGGTGTTCATTTCCACCAGTTTCTGCTCGTAGGTGGCCAGTTCGGTTACGTCCTGAACGATCAGGAAGATGCCGGAGATCGAATTGTCCTCGGCGCGTAGCGGTCCCATGGTACAGCTCTGCTGCATCAGGTCGAAGCGATAGCCGAACGAACCGTCCGGCTTGAAAGGAAACAGGAAGCGGTGCAGTTTCTGGGAAAAGAAGGAGAAGTTGCCGAAAGAGAGTACCGCTTTGCAGTTCTTGTTGAAGCTGGGGGTGCTCAGATGCGGGAAGAAATCAAAAAGCGGTTCGTCGATAATCTGATTGGAGGGGATTCCGCTATGCATCGCCATCCAGCGATTCCAGTATTTGATCTTGATATCCCTGTCCAGAACGACCAGACCGAAATTGACCGTGTCAAAGATCTGGGTTATTTCGTTCAAGGTCATTCGTACTGCTCCATGAAGTCCGCCAGGGATTTTTTCAGCCATAGAATCGAATCGTGGCTTGTTACCAGGAACAGGAAGCCGTTAACGTCGCGCTCGTTAAAATTGAAAACAGTTTTCAACACTATGGCCGAGGAATTGCTTTCAAAAACGTTGGCCGGGATGGCATCGTTGGGGGTGTTTTCGATAACGACGCGCGGTGGCGAATAGGTTACCAGGTCGCCGAGAAGCTCGGACAGCTTTCCGACGCAGGCGCCGATCAGGATATTGCCCACCTCCATCAGCGTTTCCTTCTCCAATGCGTCGATCGAATCCGAGCCGCCCCCTCCGGGGTCTTCGCCAAACAGGGAGACCAGCTCTCTTCCGGCATTGGCCTGGAAAACCAGGAAGGCGCTGCCCTTGAAATCGCCCCAGAAGTTTTGTTCGACAATGCTGATGCGGTCATACGAACAGACCTGTGATTTCAGGTATTCGGGAAGATCCTGCGCATTCAGCATTTCAATATACGGCACGCTCAGCACAACGAAAATATTGATCACATCCGCCAGATCCGCTGCAGCCTGGCCGAATGCAATATTCATTATTTCCTGAAGAATATCTTTCTCTTCACTGGAGATTATATCGTTACAATAATCCATGGCCTATCCGATCAGCTCTGCGGCTTTTGAAAGCGCGTCTTCGACGGCTTCTTTTGAAGGGGGCTTTTTCATGACCATCAAGGCTCCCAGATCCAGCACATTTGTGATGGACTTGATCTGAATGTCGGCCGTGCAGACGATGACGACCGCATTGGGATCGAACTCCCTGATTTTGGCGGTGGACTCGGACCCGTCCATCACAGGCATCGTCAGATCCATGAAGGTTACGTCAGGCTGGTTAGCTTTATAAGCTTCAAATCCCGCCAGGCCGTCGCCGGCCTCGTGGATTTCGTAACCACGGTCTTTGGGAATGCAACTCTTCATCATCCTTCTGGAAATGGGTGAATCATCAACAAGCAGGATTGTTCTGATCATACGAGATGCCCAACCTTCCGCATTTTATTAAAGCGCAACCAGTTCAACATATTACATAAAAAAGCCCGAAACGAAGCTATCCCGATTAACCCGCATTTATTGTAGCGGTAACGTAATTAATAGTAGTGATTTAGTCAAGGCAGAAAACCGTACCGATAAAAATTTGTAATTGAAAATTACAAACCAGGTTCCGGATATAAAGAAGGGGCGTCTCCGCCGGGAGAGCGCCCCTTTGATTGTGATTTACAAATCAATTTGACACTGAACTATTTGATCTCTTTCAGCATGACCTTGGCTTTTTTGGCCTCTTCGCTTTTCGGAAGTGCTTCGAGCAGTTTTTTCAAGACGTATTTGGCGCTCTTGGTATCGTTGATCGCATTGAAGGCCATCGCCTGTTTGAGCATGGCGGCGGCAACTTTTTCCTTGCCGGGGTAGTTCTTGATCACCTCCTGGTAGGCCAGGATCGCAGGTTCATAGCTCTTTTCATTATAGTGGGTCTCGCCGATCCAGAAATGGGCATTGGCCGCCAGTTCGTGCTGCGGGTTCTGTTCGAGGAATTTGGCGAACAGCTCACGAGCGCCCGGCATGTCTCCCCCTTTTAACGTCTCAAGCCCTTTCGTGTAAAGTGCATCAGGCGTAAGCGGCGTTGCCGCGGATTCAGCTTTCCTGGCCTGAAGCATCTCGGCAAATTTCTTTGTCAGATCGTCAATAGACGCTTGTTGCTTCATAATCCGATCTTCAAGGGCAATGATCCGCTTGTCGGCATCTTCCCGGTAACGGGTCAAATCCTCTTCCGGCTTTTTCAGGGCAACGAATACATCGTCCAGCTTGCCGTTCAACGCCCGCAGTTCGCTCTTTGTGCTGTCAATAGTCGCCATGGTGTCGGCGGACATTTTGCGCACCGCGGTCACATCCGACTTAAATCCCTTCTCGATGGAGACGACGCTGAGCTTGGTCTCCTCGCGGACCGCAGCCAGATCGCGATCAACCGTGTACATGCGGGTCTTGATGGAGTCTATATCATTGCGAACATTATCCAGTGCGCCCTGGGAGGCACAACCGGACAGACATAACAGGCAAACCAGCGGAGCGACATGTTTAATTTTTATCATCATCCTCTCCTTCTCTCATAATGATTCGCTATGCTTATAGCATGACCGTCACCGCTTGACAAGCGCGCACTGTTATCTAATCAGGAGATAACACTTGACAAAGCCGAGCGATTTCTTTAACTGTCATATGTTTTTAGGCCGGTCAGCATCGTATACGATTCAGCAGCAACTTATTATCAACAGGAGGATTTGGAAGAATGGAACAGTATGCAGTAGTTTTTGCCCTGGTCTGCGCAGCAGCCGCCGTGGCATATGGTCTCGTGTCGGCCCAGTGGATTCTGGGACTCCCGCAGGGCAATGACCGGATGAAGCAGATCGCCGCTGCGATCCAGGAGGGCGCCGGTGCTTACATGAAGCGCCAGTACACAATCATCGCTGTGGTCGGTGTGGTAATGTTCATCGCACTGTTTGCAAGCCTCGGCTGGAAGACCGCCGTAGGATTTGCCATTGGCGCCATCTTTTCGGGTCTGACCGGTTTTATCGGCATGTTTGTTTCGGTTCGCGCCAATGTGCGTACAACCGAGGCCGCCAAAAGCGGCATCGTCAAGGCTCTCAATGTCGCCTTCAAGGGCGGCGCAATCACCGGTATGCTGGTGGTTGGTCTCGGCCTTCTGGGTGTGGCCGGCTACTACATGATTCTGCAGAAACTTATGCCGGGCGCACCTGTCAAGGACGTGGTCAGCCAACTGGTAGGCCTTGGCTTCGGTGGTTCGCTGATTTCCATCTTTGCCCGTCTGGGCGGCGGTATCTTCACCAAGGGCGCTGACGTAGGCGCCGACCTGGTCGGCAAGGTCGAAGCCGGCATCCCCGAGGACGACCCCCGTAACCCGGCCGTTATTGCCGACAACGTTGGCGACAACGTCGGCGACTGCGCCGGCATGGCCGCCGACCTGTTCGAGACCTATGCCGTGACTCTGATCGCCGCCATGTTGCTGGGCGCCATCACGTTCACCAGCAGTCCTGCCTCGGTCAGCTATCCGTTGATTCTGGGTGGCATCTCGATCATCACCTCGATCATCGGTACCTACTTTGTCAAACTGGGCGCCAGTGGCAAGATCATGACCGCCCTTTACAAGGGTCTGATCGTTTCGGGCGTACTGGCCTGCATCGCCTTTTACTTCGTCACGGTCCAGATGTTCCCGACCGGCCTGACCAACGCCGCCGGCCAGAATTTCAGCGCCATGAACATCTTCATCTCCGCCATTGTCGGCCTGGTCGTTACCGGCGCCATCTTCTGGATTACGGAGTACTACACCTCTACTGAATACGCTCCGGTCAAGCATATTGCCGAAGCATCCACCACCGGACACGGCACCAACGTCATCGCCGGCCTGGGCATCTCGATGAAGTCAACAGCTGCCCCGGTTATCGTAATTGCTGCCGGAATCGTGGTCGCCTTCCAGTGCGCCGGAGTCTACGGCATCGCCATCGCGGCCGTTTCGATGCTGTCACTGACCGGTATCGTGGTTGCAATGGACGCCTACGGACCGATCACCGACAACGCCGGCGGCATTGCCGAAATGGCCGAACTGGACGACTCGGTTCGCGCCGTAACCGATCCGCTGGACGCGGTCGGCAACACCACCAAAGCCGTTACCAAGGGTTATGCCATCGGCTCGGCCGGCCTGGCCGCCGTTATCCTCTTCACCTCCTACGTTGACGAATTGAACCACGCGCTGCAACTGGCCGGCAAAGAGATCATCAAGTTCGACCTCTCCGACCCCTACATCATCGTCGGCCTGTTCATCGGCGGCATGCTGCCCTACTACTTCGCCGCACAGTGCATGGAAGCGGTCGGCAAGGCCGGCGGCGCGGTTGTTGTCGAAGTCCGTCGCCAGTTCCGCGAGATCAAGGGCATCATGGAAGGCACCGGCAAGCCGGATTACGCTGCCTGCGTTGACATCGTCACCAAGACCGCACTCAAAGAAATGGTCATCCCCGGCCTGATCCCGATCCTGGCTCCGGTCATCGTCGGCTTCACCCTGGGCCCCAAAGCCCTGGGCGGCGTGATCGTCGGCACGATCGTCACCGGTATCTTCGTGGCCATCTCGATGACCACCGGCGGCGGCGCCTGGGATAACGCCAAGAAGTACATCGAAGACGGCCACCACGGCGGCAAGGGTGGCGAGGCCCACAAGGCCGCGGTTACCGGCGACACGGTTGGCGACCCCTACAAGGATACGGCCGGACCGGCCGTCAACCCGATGATCAAGATCATCAACATCGTTTCACTGCTGATCGTTCCGCTTTTGGCAAAAATGATGTAATTAGACTGCCAGATAGCCACTCAAGGCGGTACCGGGAAACCGGTGCCGCCTTTTTCTTTGCTTTCAACGTTAAAACATATATAATCCTCAGGTTTTGAATACAGCATCAGGAGCGCCCCCATCCGAAAGGTTACAATGAATGAGTAAGACCATAAGTAAAAAGATGCTGATTAACGTCATGCATCCTGAAGAAGCCCGCGTTGCCATCGTCCATGACGGCCGGCTGATGGAGCTGAATATAGAAATCAGCGGCAAGGAACAGACCAAGGGCAACATCTACAAGGGAGTCGTGCTGCGGGTCGAACCCGGCCTGCAGGCAGCTTTCATCGATATTGGCCGCGCCAAGCCCGGTTTTCTGCAGATGGGTGAACTGCACCCCGATTTCTGGCAGTGGCGTGACGACGTGCCCGAAGACCAGCGCAAGCGGCGGCCACGGATCCAGGAAGTGCTGAGGCGCGGACAGGAACTGCTGGTGCAGGTTGAAAAGGACGAGCGTGACAACAAGGGTGCGGCGCTGACTACCTACGTGTCAATGCCGGGACGCTACATGGTGATCATGCCCGGCAGCGACTCCAGCGGCATCTCCCGCAAGGTCGAGCAGGAAGGCGCCCGCAAGAGGCTGAAGGAGATCGTAGCCGGAATGAATATCCCCGAGGGGATCGGCTACATCATCCGCACCGAGGCGGTTGGCCGCACACCCGAAGAGCTGCAGAAGGATCTGGACAGCCTGGTGGGCATGTACGAGGGCATCAAGCAGAGCGCGACTGAAATCAACGGCGCCGGCGAGGTCTATCGCGACAGCGGCCTGATCATCAGGTTCATCCGTGACTATTTTTCGGATGATATCGATGAAGTGCTGGTTGACAGCAAGGATGCGGTCAACGAGGCCAAGGCTTTCTTCCGTGAAAACATGCCGACCTGCGAAAAGCTGGTCAAGCTGCACAAGGAGAAACGCCCGATCTTCTCCCGTTTCCAGCTTGAGGAGCAGATCGACCAGATTTACGAGAAGCGGGTGACGCTGCCATCAGGCGGTTCCCTGATCATCGAACCGACCGAAGCGCTGGTTTCGATCGATGTGAACTCGGGCAAGTCCAGCGGCGAACGGGGCATTGAAGATACCGCCTTCAAGACCAACATGGAGGCCGCGGAAGAGGTGGCCAGACAGCTGCGACTGCGCGACCTGGGCGGCCTGATCGTGATCGACTTCATCGACATGCGCGACAGGAAGCATAACCAGGAAGTGGAGAAAGTACTCAAGCAGGCGCTCAAGATGGACAAGGCCCGCGTCAATCTCGGCCGCATCTCGGATTTCGGCATGCTGGAGATGTCGCGCCAGCGCATCGCCAAGACACTGAACGATGCCATCCACCTGGCCTGCCCGCACTGCGAAGGGCGCGGCAAGGTCAAGTCGGTCGAGGCAATGGCGCTATCCTTCCTGCGCAAAGTGCACGGCGCCGCCGCCAAGGGCAACATCGCCGAGGTACATGGCGGCCTGCCGCTGGAAGTGGCCTACTACCTGCTGAACCGCAAGAAGCGTGAGCTGAGCCAGATCGAGGATGATTACGACATCGAAGTCACCGTCAAGGGCAAGACCTCGTTCCTGTTGAACCAGCTGGAGCTTGAAACCGTCAAACGCGAGAAGCCCCGCCCTGAAGATAGTGTCAAGGGTGAGATCGAAATCGACACCATCCCGGTTGCGGCTGTTCCGATAAAGATCAGCGTTGACACTGCTGCCGATGATGAGCAACCGGCCGAGGAGAATGCTGCGACGGAAGGCGCCAAAAAGCGCAAACGGCGGCGCAAGAAGAAGAAGCACGGCGCCGAGACCGGCCATATGGAAGCCGCCTCTGAGACTGCAGAAGCAACTGATTCTGAAGAACTGAATGCCCCGGTTCCGGACGCCGCGGAAGCACCGGCCGAAACCGAAATTGACACAGCCGCGGTTGAAAGCGAAGCCGGAGCCAAACCCAAAAAGCGCAAACGCCGCCGCAGCCGCAAGGGGCACAAGGAAACAGAGGCCGAAACCGCGACAGAAGCCGTGGACACGGTTGAACTGCCCGAGCCGGAACCGGCGGCAGCCGAACCGTCGCAAGCTGCAGACGACGAGCCGGCAGTGGCGAAAAAGCCCAAGCGCGCCAGGGCGCCCCGCAAGAAAAAAGAGACCGGCTCCACTGGGGAACCGATTGCGGCCATCCAGGAAGCGGCGGTCGAAACGATTGAAGTCGTGCCGCCACCGGCAAAAAAGGCGCGGCGCGCACCGGCAAAAAAAGCTGCCGAGACGGTGGCCGAAGTGGTCGAGACGATTGCAGAGAAACCGAAGCGGGCGCCACGCCCCCGCAAAAAAGCTCCGGCAGCAACTTGACGACTGCGCCGGTCCATCCGGCAGGCAACATCGATCATGCCCTGAGATCTTGCGGTTAACAGCCGCTGAGTCGGGGCATGGCCGTTCTTTCCGGCAGTTGAAAAACATCGCTCGGTAACGGCCGTAGCCAACCTAACACGATTGAAGGAGATATATTTATGGGCAGACTGACAATAACCGTATGCATCATAGTTTGCATGGCAGTCGCTGCCGGTTGCGGCGGTGGCAGCAGCAGCACGACAGCCGCCAGCAAGGCCAAGCCGGTGTACAGCACGTCTTTCACGTTATTTTCAACCGCAAGCATGTCCCTGCTCGGTGGCAATGTGCAAAAGGGGCCCTTCGCATCCAAACATCAGAATTTTTCAACAGTCACCACTCCAGCTTTCAGAAACGTAAGTGGAGCTGCATTCAGTGGCCCGATCGCGGTGACTACGGACGGAGCCGGAAACCAGTACGTTGTGAACTACGTATCTCATAATATCGTCAGAATAGCTGCCGACGGAGTTGTAACAAAATACGCCGGCACGGGATACGCAGGATTTGCCAACAGCACTAGCGCCATCGCCAGACCGCAGACAGCCGCATTCAACTACCCGACTGCGATCGCCTCCGATGGATCAAACCTCTATGTCGCCGACACCGGCAACCAAGTCATCAGGAAAATTGAAGCCAGCGGCAGAACCACGGTGCTGGCCGGCATCGCTGGCACCGCAGGTGGTGACGACACCTATACATCTCTAAGCGATACATCACTAAACGTGGTCGCCAGTTTCAGCCAGCCCAGCGGCGTTACTGTATCCGCCGGATTTGTTTTTGTCGCAGATACACTCAATCACACTATCCGCATGATCGACACCGCTGACGGCAAGGTCACGACGCTGGCCGGCTACCCAGGCGAATCGGGCAGCGTTGACGGGGACAGGAAGACGGCACGCTTCAACCAGCCGGCACGCATTACCTCTGATGGACACAATCTGTATGTCACCGACTTCGGCAACAGGACGGTCCGCAGGATTTCGCTTGCCACCGGCAAGGTGGATACCATCGCCGGCGTCGCCGGCCAGGCCGGCACAACCGACGGCACCAGAGGCGTCTCCCTCTTCTATCAGCCGAACGGCATCGCCACCGATGGCGTCAACCTTTACGTCACCGACACCTTCATGGGTATGGTGCGCAGGATAGAGCTGACCACCGGAACATTCGTCACATCAACAATCTCGAACGGACTCAACACCCCGATCGGTGTCAGCACCAACGGCTCTGGCCTGTTCATAACCAACCGCACCACAAACAGCATTGTCAGGATCAAATAGGAGAATTGTCCTGCCCCGATTTCTCTTGACGGACAGGTAATTCAAAGATAATTTTACAGTTTATGCATATAGCCAATCACAGCAAACGAGGACGAGACAATTCATGGAAGAATTAAGCGAACTGCTGCTTCAGCGCCGACGCAAGGTCGATGCGCTCTGGGAAGCGGGAATAAATCCATACCCCAACGACTTTAGGCCGCTGCACACCTCGGCCGATATTCTGAATGCCTACGGAGACAAGCAGCAGATAGACGCCAGCGATGAAATATTTGTAGTTGCGGGGCGCATCCTGGCAAGGCGTTCGTTCGGCAAGGCGGCTTTCATCCAGCTCCAGGACCGCAAGGGGCGGGTTCAGCTGTATGTCAAGAAAGACGAAATCGGAGACGAGGCGTTTGCCGCTTTCGAATCGTTCGACATCGGCGACATCGTGGGCGCCGAGGGGTATCCGTTCCGCACCAAGACCGGCGAACTGTCGCTGCATGCCCGTTCCATCAGGCTGCTGGTCAAGTCCCTGCTTCCGTTGCCGGAGAAGTTCCATGGGCTGACTGACGTGGAAACCCGCTATCGCCAGCGCTATGTGGACCTGATCGTGAACCCGGATGCCCGCGAGATATTCATCAAGCGTTCTCGGATCGTAAACCTGATTCGCGCGTTCATGGTCAATCGTGATTTCCTCGAAGTCGAAACACCGATGATGCACCAGATTCCCGGCGGCGCGACGGCACGCCCATTCGTCACCCACCATAACGCGCTGGACATGGAACTCTACCTGCGGATTGCTCCGGAACTCTACCTGAAGCGCCTGGTGGTCGGCGGCCTGGAACGCGTTTTCGAGATCAACCGCAATTTCCGCAATGAGGGGATTTCCGTACGCCACAACCCGGAATTCACGATGATGGAGTTCTATCAGGCCTATGCCACCTATGAAGACCTGATGGACCTTACCGAAGAGTTGTTCTGCCACATCGCCCAGGAACTGCTGGGAGCCCTGGATTTCACCAACCAGGGGCTTGAAATAAGCTTCCAGCGTCCCTGGAAGCGCCTTACCGTGCGTGAAGCGATCCTGGAGTACGGTGATGTCGAAGCCAAACATCTGGATGACCGGGATCTGGCGCTGGCCTACGCCCGCAGCATTGGCCTGGACCTTCCCGATGACATCGGCTACGGCAAACTGGTAATGGAAATATTTGAAGAGGTTGCCGAGCACAAACTGATCCAGCCGACCTTTATCACCGCCTACCCAACCGAGGTTTCGCCACTGTCACGCAAGAACGACCAGAACCCGGATATTGTAGACCGCTTCGAACTGATCATTGCCGGCCGCGAAATTGCCAACGCCTTTTCGGAGCTGAACGATCCGATCGACCAGAAGGAGCGCTTCCTGGCACAGGTAGCGGAGAAGGACAAGGGCGACGAAGAAGCCCACTACATGGATGAGGATTATGTCCGTGCTCTGGAGTACGGCCTGCCGCCAACCGCCGGCGAAGGCATCGGCATCGATCGCCTGGTTATGCTTCTGACGGACTCGCCCTCGATTCGCGATGTGATACTTTTCCCGCAACTGCGCAAGGAAACAAAATAACTGATGCCATTCGAGCTTTTTATTGGATTGCGCTACCTGAAAGCCAAGCGCAAATCGACTTTCATTTCAATCATTACTTTCATATCCACAGCCGGCGTTACACTGGGAGTCATGGCACTGATCGTAGTGTTGGCTGTCATGACCGGCTTTGAAGACGATCTGAAAGAAAAAATACTCGGCACCAATGCCCATATAGTCGTGATTCGCAGTGGTTCCCCGATGGAAAACTATAACTCCGTCATGGACAAGCTGAAGGGTTTCGAGGGAGTTGAGGCCGCTACACCTTTTATTTACAACCAGGTTATGCTATCTTCCGGCAAGAACGTATCCGGTGTGGTATTGAGGGGGATCGATGTCGCCACCGATCGCCAGGTAACAAGACTCAGCAAGTCGGTGGTTGAGGGAAGTGTCGATCGGCTCGATCCCAGCATGGGTGAAGGCGCGGATGCGACACCAGGGCTGATGGTGGGGAAAGAGCTGGCCAAACATCTCAACCTGTTCCTGGGTGACAAGGTCAACGTGATCTCGCCGATGGGCAACATCACGCCGCTTGGCATGATGCCCAGAATGAAACCCTTCAAGGTCGTCGGCATTTTCAACACCGGCATGTTCGAGTATGACTCGACCCTGGCCTATGTCAGCCTGGGGCACGCCCAGAGTTTTTTCGACCTGGGCGATACGGTTACCGGCATTCAACTCAAGGTCAAGGATGTTTACAATACCGGCGAACTGTCCCGCACCATCAACCGCGAAATGGGCACCGGTTTTTATGCCCGCGACTGGATGCAGATGAACAAGAACATCCTGTTTGCGCTTAAAACCGAAAAGATAGTCATGTTCATAATTCTGACACTGATCGTTCTGGTGGCGGCTTTCGGCATTGCTTCGACCCTCTTCATGGTTGTGATGGAAAAAACCAGGGATATTGCCATTCTAAAGTCCATGGGCGCTACCGGGACCAGCATCATGAAGATATTCGTACTTGAAGGTTTGATCATCGGCATCATCGGCACCATCCTCGGCGTTGCCTCCGGCCTGCTGATCGCACTTAACCTGGAACCGATCGTCAACACAATCCAGAAAGTCACCGGCCAGAACTTTTTCAGCAAGGACATCTACTACCTGGATCACTTCCCTTCGCTGGTTGTGCAGTCCGATGTAATTCTGATCTCCGTGACCGCCGTGCTGATTTCGTTTTTGGCGACACTTTATCCGGCATGGCAGGCCTCGCGCATGCTGCCGGCCGAGGCGCTCAGATATGAGTAGCATTCTTGAGGTGCAAGCCCTGTGCAAGACCTACACGAGCGGGCCCAACCGGGTTGAAGTTCTGAACGGAATCGATCTTGACCTGCAAGCCGGCACAACCACCGCTTTGGTCGGGGCTTCCGGAGCCGGCAAAAGCACCCTGATGCATCTGCTGGGAGCGCTGGACCGCCCGACTTCCGGAACTGTTCTTTTCCGCGGAGAAGACGTATTCAAAAAAAACGACCGCGAACTGGCCGCGTTCCGCAACAGGAGCATCGGCTTTGTTTTCCAGTTTCATCATCTGCTTCCGGAGTTCACGGCTCTCGAGAATGTAATGATGCCGGCATTGATCGCCAGGGTGCCGAGAAATACAGCGATGAAGAATGCAGCCATTCTGCTGAATGACGTCGGTCTCGGGCAGCGCATGACGCACCGCCCCGGCGAGCTTTCCGGCGGGGAGCAGCAGCGTGTCGCGATAGCCCGGGCACTTGCGCTTGAACCGGAAATACTGCTGGCCGATGAGCCGACCGGCAATCTGGACATGAAGACCAGCGACGGCATCCATGCCATGCTGGCGGAACTGCAGAGCCGCAGGGGATTGACCCTGGTGGTTGTCACACACAACGAACGTCTGGCCGCCGCCATGGGAACCACCGTTCGACTGACCGATGGAAAGCTGGACAAAACTATATGATTTTCGGGGGAAGCGTGCCCAGTTTTCAGAACATTTTAGCAACCATTTCTCTTGTTGCCGCTTTTGGCGTAACCAATGCCAGGGCTGAGGGTGAAAAGATCGTCGAAGTCCAGGTCCAGGGCAACCGGCGCATAGAATCCGCGGCCATCCTCAACGTACTGAAAGTTCATGCCGGCGATACCCTTTACAACGAAAAGACCGATACCGACATACGGGCCATCTATAAACTCGGCCACTTCCAGGATGTTCAGGCGGTGCTGGAGCAGACCGACAAAGGGAACGTGCTGATATACACGGTACTTGAGAAACCGATCGTCCGGAGTATCAAGTTTGAAGGGAACAAGGAGCTCACAACCGAAAAGTTGAAGGAAGCGCTTGAATTCCGCCAGAACACAATTTTTTCGACAAAGGATCTCGACAAGAGTGTTGCCAAAATCAAGAAGCTTTACGGTGACGAAGGTTTCTATCTTGCCGACATACAGCCCCAGGTTGACAAAACATCCGCGAGCGATCGTTCGGTCATCTTCAAGATCACCGAAGGGAAGAAAGTCCTGATCAGCAATATCCGCTTCGACGGCAGCAAAACCTTCAGCGACCGCAAGTTGCGCGGAGTCATGGAAACCAAGGAGTCCTGGTTCATGTCCTGGCTGACCGGAGCAGGCACTTACAAGGAAGAGGTCCTGAAAAACGATGCCCTGATCATCAGCGATTTTTACCTGAACAACGGTTTTATCAACATCAAGGTAGGTGAACCGTCGATCAAACTGAACGATGCCAAAACAGCGCTCGAGGTGACTATCGGTATCACCGAGGGCGACCAGTACCGCATCGGCGAGATCGGTTTCAAGGGAGAGCTGCTTGAATCGGCGGCAGACCTGCGCAAGAAGCTTAAAAGTGAACCTGGTGAGGTTTTCAGCCGTGCGACACTGCGTACCGACATATTTACCCTGACTGACGTCTATGGCGACAAAGGCTACGCTTTTGCCAACGTCAATCCACAAACGCGGCCCAACAACGAGAAGAAGACCGTTGACATGACTTTCGACATGGAAAAGGGCGAGCTGGTTACGATTGAACGCATTGCCATTTCCGGCAACCCAAAAACCAGGGACAAGGTAATCCGCCGTGAGTTGCGTGTAAACGAAAACGAACTTTACAACGCAACCGGCATGAAACGCAGCAAACAGAACCTGATGAATCTCGGCTTTTTCGAGGAAGCCAACATTGCCACCGCCAAGGGGAGCGCCAGCAACAAGCTCAATGTAAATATCGACGTGAAGGAAAAACCAACCGGGACATTCAGCATCGGTGGCGGTTACAGCTCACTGGACGGTTTCATCGGCCAGGGTTCTGTTCAGCAGGCCAACTTCCTAGGCCTGGGCCTCAAGGCCAACCTGTCCGCCTCCATCGGCGGAAGTTCGCAGACCTACTCGGTCGGCGTCACCGACCCCCATTTTCTCGATACGAAATGGACCCTGGGCGGCGATATCTACCGTTCTGAGCGCGATTATATCGATTACAGCCGCCGTCTGATGGGTGGCGACATCAAGGCCGGTTACCCGATCAACGACTTTGTCGGAACCTTCTTCATGTACAAGTATGAAATCAAGGACATCTACAACCCAACCGATGCCTACCGCAAAGTCAGCTTGATCGACCCGGCCAACTACCCGCTCGGAACAACCACAACCAGCTCGATTTTTGGCAGCATCACCCATAACAATACCGACTACCGCCTGGACCCGACCATCGGCATGATCAACTCTCTGTCGCTTGAATACGCCGGCCTGGGGGGCAACAACAAGTTTGCCCGCTATGTTACCGATCACACGGTTTTCTACCCACTTTACAAGAAACTGATTTTTTCCAGCAAGATTACCTTGGGATACGTCCAGGAGGTCGGCCAACCGGTGCCGATCGACGAGAAGTTCTACCTGGGCGGCATATTTTCATTGCGCGGATACAAGGCCCGCACCGTATCTCCAACCAAGGTACAGCGGACGGAACCGGATATGAACGGAAACTGGTCGGAGGATCAGCGGGTCTATCTGGGCGGGAGCAAGGAAGTCTTCGGCAACGTCGAATTCTCGTTTCCGCTGCTGCAGGAGGTCGGTGTCAAAGGAGTGGTCTTCTTCGATTACGGCAATGCATTTGAAGACAAATTCAATACAATGCTGATGAGCTACGGCGGAGGTATCCGCTGGGCGTCGCCGATCGGGCCCTTGAGACTGGAATACGGCATTCCGCTCAATCCGCGCAGCGGCATTGACAGCAACAGCGGCAGATTCGAATTTTCCATCGGAAGCCTGTTTTAATTAATCAACCAACTTAACCCGCATGACGGGGCTAGACTGCGCAACACTCAAAGGAGAATGCAACATGAAAAAATTGTTAGTGGCAGGTATTGTGGCACTGTGCTTGGTATCAACGTCGGTTTTTGCCGCAGATCTAAAACTGGGCTATATAGATATGCAGCGGGCCCTGAACGGTTCCGAGGCCGGCAAGGAAGCCAAGGAGCAGCTGGCTGCAAAAGTCAAGAAGTACCAGGACGAAATCAACGTAAAACAGGAAGACCTCAAGAAGCTGAAAGATGAGCTGGAAAAGCAGGGCATGCTCCTTTCTGAATCGGCCCGCGCTTCCAAGGAAAAGGATTACCAGAACAAACTGAAGGATTTCCAGCGTTTCACCAAGGATGCCCAGGACGAACTGCAGGGCAAGGATGAGGAGTTCACGCGCAAGATCCTGGAAGGCATGGAGAAGGTGATCCAGGAATACGGCCGCAAGAACGGCTTTACCTTCATCTTTGTCAAGAACGAAAGCATGCTGTTCGTTGACGACAAATCCGACCTGACGGAAGAGGTTCTGAAACTGTTCAACGCCAACAGGAAGAAGTAGGCCATGCTCCCCTCCAGAACATTGAATGAGCTGGCCGGGTATCTGGGTGGAAACGTGCTGGGTGACGGAAATCTGGCGGTAAACGGTCTGGCTCCGCTGGAAAACGCCGGGCCTGACAAGATCACCTTCCTGGCCAATCCAAGATATGCCTCCAAGGTTGCGGAAACCGGGGCCGGCGCGGTATTGATGGCGCCCGGCGGCGAACGCTACGGACGCAACGTGATTGAAGTGGCCAATCCCTACCTGGGCTTCGCCAAACTGCTGACACTTTTCTACACGCAACCGCACCCATCCTTGGGTGTGCTTGCAGGAGCCAGCGTCGGAACCGGAGTGACCCTGGCTGAAGGCGTTTCCGTCTATCCGGGCGCATGCATCGGCAACAACGTGACGGTCGGCAACCGCACCGTGATCCACTCGGGAGCCGTGCTCTATGAAGGGGCTATTGTCGGCGATGACTGCGTAGTTCACGCCAACGTGGTGATACGGGACAGATGCCGCATCGGCAATCGCTGCATCATTCAGCCCGGAGCGGTAATCGGTTCGGATGGTTTCGGTTACGCCCCCGATGGCCGTTCCTACTACCGCATTCCACAGATCGGAATTGTCGTGCTGGAAGATGACGTCGAGATCGGCGCCAATACCTGCATCGACAGGGCCGCCCTGGAGGTAACCCTGATCCGGCGCGGCACCAAACTGGACAACCTGGTGCAGATAGCCCACAACTGCCAGATCGGTGAGGACTGCATGATCGTGTCCCAGGTCGGCATATCGGGCAGCACCAGGATCGGCAACCACGTCACGCTGGCGGGCCAGGTCGGAGTGGCCGGACATCTCTCCATCGGCGACAACGTCATGGTCGGCGCCCAATCCGGTGTTCCCGGCTCGCTTGAGGCCAATGCCGGATACAGCGGTTCTCCGACCATGCCGCATAAGGAGTGGCTGCGGGCAATGGCCGTGGTGCCACGCCTTCCGGAACTGAAGAAAACCGTCAATGCCCTGGAAAAACGCATTGCCGAGCTTGAAGCGAAATTGAAATAACAGGGGGGTATCCGCTTATGCTTATGGATGTAAACGATATCATGAAAATTCTTCCGCACCGCTATCCATTTCTGATGGTGGATCGGATTGTGGAGCTTGAGCATGGCAAAAGATGCGTGGGTATCAAGAATGTCACCATCAACGAGCCCTTCTTCCAGGGGCATTTCCCGGGACACCCGGTCATGCCCGGTGTGCTGATCATCGAAGCGATGGCCCAGGTGGCTGGAATCATGGCCTACCAGGCCTCTGACGACAAGACCAAGAAAAAGGTCAGCTACTTCATGTCAATTGATGGCGCCAAATTCCGCAAGCCGGTATTCCCCGGCGATCAGTTGCGGATAGAGATCGAGACCACGCTCAATCGCCGCGGCATCTGGGGAGTCAACGGCAAGGCCTATGTCGGCGACACGCTGGTAACCGAGGCGGCCCTGAAGGCGACTTTTGCCGATTCGGCCACCTGATTAGTGAGCAGATATACCGTTAAATTGTAAATCAGTTATGGAGCGCATACCATGAGCATACACCCAACCGCAATTATCGACGGAACTGCATCACTGGCCAGTGATGTCGAAGTCGGACCATACGCAATCATCGGCAAGCATGTCACCATCGGCAAGGGCACCTCGGTCGGTTCGCACACTGTCATCGGCGATTGGACCGAGATCGGCGAGAACAACCAGATTTCCCACCAGGCATCGGTCGGCGCCCCTCCACAGGATCTGAAATATCGCGGTGAAGAGTGCTGGACCCGGATCGGCAATAACAACATGATCCGCGAATTCGCCACGATTCATCGCGGCACGGTAACAGGCCACGCTGAAACGGTCGTCGGCAACGGCAACCTGATGATGGCCTACTCCCACGTTGCGCACGACTGCCGCATCGGCAACGGTGTGGTGATGGCAAATGTCGCCACGCTGGCCGGGCATGTCACTGTTGAAGACAACGTCATACTGGGTGGTCTGGTTGCGGTGCACCAATTTTCCAAGATCGGAGCCTACGCAATGATTGGCGGCGGCACGATGGTCGGTATGGATATCCTGCCCTATACTATCGCCACTCCCGGAAAACGGGATGCCAAGCTGCGCGGCCTGAACCTGATCGGATTGAAACGGCGCGGGTTCACGGAGGAGACCATCGGTCACCTGAAAAAGGCCTATAAGACCCTCTTCATGGCCGACCTGAAACTGCCCGACGCGATTGCCCGCATCAAGAGTGAAATAACCGGCTGCGCGGAAATCGACTACCTGCTGGCTTTCATCGAAAATTCCAAGCGCGGAATCTGTCGCGGATGAGCGCGCTGCGGACAGCGGTGATTGGGGTCGGTTACCTGGGCAACTTTCACGCCCAGAAATATGCCTCAATAGAGGGCGTGGAGCTGGTGGGTGTGGTCGATAACGACCTGAAACGCGCCGAAGAAATCGCAACCAAGCTTGGTACGCGTGCCTACTCCGACCATCGCGAGCTGATCGGCAAGGTTGACGCGGTCAGCGTGGTCGTCCCGACCCAGTACCATCACTCGGTGGCCAGGGATTTCCTGGCAGCCGGAGTGCATGTGCTGATCGAAAAGCCGATCACGGTTACGATCGAGGAAGCCGACGAACTGATCGCGCTGGCGGAAAAGAACGGCGCGGTGTTCCAGGTCGGCCACCTGGAACGTTTCAACCCGGTGTTGGTGGCCCTGGAAGACATCCTGCACGAACCGCTCTTCATCGAATCTGTACGCATCGCCCCCTTCAAGCCTCGCGGCACTGACGTCAACGTGGTGCTTGACCTGATGATCCACGACATCGAAATCATCCAGCATATCGTCAAGTCCCCGGTGGAAAGGGTCGATGCGATCGGAGCCCCGGTTTTCACCGGCGAGGAGGACATCGCCAACGCCAGAATCCTCTTCAAAAACGGTTGCGTGGCCAACGTGACCGCCAGCCGTATCAGCCTGAAGAGCGAACGCAAGATGCGCATCTTCCAGCGCGACGCCTATATCACCCTCGATTTCCAGAACCGCAAGGTGCTAACTGCCCGCAAGGGGAGCGGCGAACTGTTTCCCGGAGTCCCCAATGTCAAGGTTGACGAGCGCGAGCTGGGCGAGGCAGATGCATTACGGAGCGAAATCGAATCATTCATCTCCGCGATCCGGGAGGGCAAACCGCCCCAGGTGAGCGGCAGCGACGGCAGAATGGCGCTGGAAACCGCGCTCAAGATCAATACCAGCCTGGACAGGAGACCGTCATGATACCGATGGTGGATTTAAAGACCCAATACCACAACCTGAAGACCGAAATCGACAAGGCGGTCCTCGACGCGATCGAAAGCACCCAGTTCATCCTGGGACCGAACGTCACAGCTTTTGAACAGGAAGCCGCCACTTACCTGGGCGCCAACTTCTGCGTTTCCTGCGCCTCCGGCACCGACGCGCTGCATCTGGCCATCCTGGCCGCCGGGATCGGACCCGGCGACGAGGTGATCACGTCACCCTTCACGTTTATCGCCACCGCCGAAGCGATCTGCTACACCGGCGCGACGCCGGTATTCGTGGACATCGACCCGCGTACTTTCAACATTGACCCGGCCAAGATCGAAGCGGCCATTACCCCGCGTACCAGGGCGGTCATTCCGGTGCATATCTTCGGCCAGCCGGCCGATATGACCCCGATCACCTCGATCTGCGAAAAGCACAAACTGCTGTTGATCGAGGACTGCGCTCAATCCTTCGGCGCAGCGATCGATGGCAAGATGACCGGCACACTGGGCTCCCTGGGCTGTTTCAGCTTCTTCCCCAGCAAGAACCTGGGTTGCTACGGCGACGGCGGTCTTATTACCTGCGCCACGGCCGAGCTGGCCGAACAGGTCAAAATGTTGCGCAACCACGGCAGCCGCGTTCGCTACCACCACGGCGTGATCGGTTACAACAGCCGCCTGGACGATATCCAGGCAGCCATCCTGCGCGTCAAGCTGAAGCGGATTGACGAATTCAACAGCGGCCGCCGGAGAGTGGCGCAGCTGTATTCGGAACTGCTCAAGGATGTGGCCGAGGTGCCGTTCGAGGACGGCAGCGGCGTACACGTCTATCACCAGTACACACTGCTCACCGACAGGCGCGACACGGTCATGACCGGCTTGTCCGAGAAACAGATATCCTCGGCGGTCTACTACCCGATACCGCTCCACAAGCAGGATGTCTTTGCCGAGAAGTTTGCCGGCGTCAGCCTGCCGGTGGCGGAAGATGTCTCCCTGCGCTGCATGTCGCTGCCGGTTTACCCGGAAATGCCGGAGGAATCGGTACGCCTGGTGGCCAGGACCGTCAAAGAGGCTCTGGTTGGCTAATAATTCCCGGCGCATCATGATCGTCGCCGGAGAGGCCTCCGGCGACATCTATGGCGCCGACCTCGCCCGCGAAGCGTTCAAAATTGACCCGGACATACATTTTTTCGGCATCGGCGGCGCGCGCATGCGCGAAGCAGGCGTCGAAACGCTGGTGGACTCGGCCGACATGGCCGTGGTCGGTCTGGTGGAAGTACTGAAACATTTCAACGTCATTTCGAACGCTTTCCTGAAACTCAAGAAGATCCTGCTCGATGATCACCCAGACCTGCTGATCCTGATCGACTATCCCGGTTTCAACCTGCGGCTGGCGAAAATAGCCAGGAAAGCCGGCGTCAGGGTGCTGTACTACATCAGCCCGCAGATCTGGGCCTGGCGCCAGGGGCGGGTCAAGAAGATCGCCCGGCTGGTGGATCATATGGCGGTAATCCTGCCGTTCGAAGCCCCCTTCTACGAAAGGGCCGGAGTGCCGGTCTCCTTCGTGGGCCACCCGATGCTGGACATGGTCAACGTCAACATGGATCGCTCCCAGGCGGCCGCCAGCTTCGGGCTTGATCCGGCCCGCAAGATCGTCGGCCTCTTCCCCGGAAGCCGCAAAAACGAACTTGAACGCCTGCTGCCGGTGATTATCGGCGCGGCCGTCCAGTTGAAATCGCGCTTTCCCGATATCCAGTTCGCGCTGCCGCTGGCATCCACCCTGAACGCCGCTGCAATCGCGCCGCAGCTGGCTGAGGCCGGCCTCGATGTCACCATTACCCGGGACCGCATTCATGACCTGATCCGTGCCTGCGACGCGGTGATCTCGGTGTCCGGCACAGTGACACTCGAAATCGCGCTGGTCGGCACCCCGATGGTAATCATCTACAAGCTCTCACCGCTGACCTATCAACTGGCCAAGCGGCTCGTGAAAGTCCCCAACATCGGACTGTGCAACATAGTGGCCGGTGAAACCGTGGTCAGAGAACTGATCCAGGACGAAGCCAACACCAAAAACATCGCCGCGGAAATCGGAACCATCCTGACCGATGCCGGATACGACGGCACGATCCGGCACAAACTGGCCCAGGTCCGCTCCCGGCTCGGTTGCGGCGGCGCATCGCGAAACGTGGCCCGGCTGATATTCACACTGATGAGAAACCAATGAATCCTGTCCTGAAACGAACTCTCGCATACTTTGTACCCTACTGGAAACTGATCGTGGTTTCGGCAGTCTGTTCGGCAATAGTCGGAGGAATGGACGGAGCCTTTGCCTGGCTGATCGAACCGGTACTGAAGAAGATCTTCAGCGGCAAGGACACCGGAATCTTCATGCTGGTGCCGCTGGGTGTGGTCGTTCTGTTCGCTGTCAGGGGTGTCGCCCGCTTCACCTACGATGTCACGATCAAGCTGGCCGGGCAGAAGGCGGTCCAGGATCTGAGCAACGAAATCTATGCCAGCACGGTCAGACAGGACATGGCCTTCTTCAACCGGCGCTCGACCGGCGAACTGATGTCCCACGCCACCAACGACATCAGCGCGATGCAGCAGGGGATAGCCAACGTCATGGTGGGCCTGTTCCGCGACATCCTGTCAGCTGTTTCGCTGTTGGGGGTCATTTTCTACCGCAACTGGCAGCTGGCGATCTTCACGTTCGTAGTCATCCCGCTGACCGCCTACCCGGCCCAACTGATCGGCAAAAAGATAAAAAACTCGTCCGGCAAAAGCCTCAACATCATGGGAGGCATCACCGCCATCCTCCAGGAGTCCTTCTCCGGCATCAAGGTCATCAAGGCCTTCGGCCTGGAAAAGCTGGCCACCGAGCGCTTTCGCACCGCCAACCTGGATTTTTTCCGGCAGTACCGCAAGTTCATCAAATACGAATCACTGGCGATGCCGGTTTCCGAAACCATCATCTCCTTCGGCATTGCCGGAGTGGTTTACTTCGGCGGCAGCCAGGTCATGTCCGGCCGCATGACCGCCTCCGAGTTCTTTTCATTCATTGCGGCAATGGTGATGGTTTTTACACCGATCAAGAAACTGCAGAGTTCCTACAACTCGCTGCAACGCTCCGCTGGCGCGGCTGAAAGGGTCTTCAGGCTGCTGGATGAAAAGAAAAACATCGCCGACCGGCCCGGCGCCGTCACGCTCCAACGCTCATCCGGCATCGTCGAATTCCGTAGCGCCTGCTTCAGCTACGGCGGCGAACCGATTCTCCAGGACATCTCGCTCAAGGCGGAAACCAACCAGATGATAGCGCTGGTCGGCCCGTCCGGCGGCGGCAAGTCCACGCTGGTATCGCTTCTGCCCCGCTTTTACGATGTCAGCGATGGTGCGATCCTGATCGACGGCCACGATGTCAGGGATATCACCATCGAATCGCTGGTCGCCCAGATAGCATTGGTCGATCAGGAAACCACCCTGTTCCATGAAACCATCGCCAACAATATCCGCTACGGCAAGCCGGACGCCACAATGGACGAGATCGTCAGCGCCGCCACTGCGGCCTTCGCGCACGACTTCATCATGCAGCTCCCCAACGGATACGACACCAGCATCGGCGACCGGGGCATACGACTGTCAGGCGGACAACGCCAGCGCATCTGCATCGCCCGGGCGCTGCTCAAGAATGCCCCGATCCTGATCCTGGACGAAGCCACCAGCGCCCTGGACACAGAGAGCGAGCAGATGGTGCAGAAGGCGCTGGACAACCTGATGGCCAACCGCACCACATTCGTTATCGCCCACCGCCTCTCCACCGTTCTGCACGCCGACCAGATCATCGTGCTGGAGGATGGACGGATCGTCGAACGGGGTTCCCATGATGACCTTCTGAACAATGGCGGACTCTACAGTCGCTTGCACTCGCTGCAGTTCACTGACCGGGACCCCGCCGGATCAGGCAGCGCACAATGAAACAGATCAACTGGGCCTTTCAGGCGGCTGCTTTCTACCTGTTCACCTGGGCAATGACCGCCATCCCCCAGCGGTTCACCCACGCTGCAGGGCACAGGATCGGGCGCCTGCTGTTCCGCCTGCTGGCCAAAAGACGAGTAATCGCTACCGACAACATCAGCCAAGCGTTGCCGTTCATGAAACTGCACCCGTCCTGGACCGGCAAGTTTGAAACCGCGGACCAGATCGCCCTGGAAACATTCCTGAACCTGGGAATATCTATCGTCGAGGTTTGCCGGCTCTACCACGGCAAGGGTGACATCCTGATTGATTCGATCGACGTCGAAGGTCGCGAGAACCTGGCCACGGCCAGCGAAAAGCATAAGGGACTCATTTTCGTGGGGGGGCATTGCGGCAACTGGGAACTGATGTCGCTCTCCTTCAAGAAGCTTTTCAATGAAAACGTATCGGCCATCGTCCGTCACCAGAACAATCCCTATCTGAATGCAGTAGTCGAGAAAATGCGCATGAGCTACGGCAACAGTGTGATTTACAATAAAGCCGCCTTGAGACCGATTCTGGGCGTCATCAAAAAAGATGGCGCCATCGGCATGCTGTCGGATCAGGCGGTCTTTCCGGAAAACGGCACCAGCATCAACTTTCTTGGCAGAAAGGCCTGGGCCAACAAGGCTCCCGCCATCCTGGCCCACAAAACGGCGGTATCGCTGATCCCGGTGTTCATCCACCGCACGGGAGCCCGGCACGTGCTTACCATTCATCCGGAGTACGTACTGTGCGGCGACCGCAGCGAAGCAGGCATCCAGCGGGACATCCAGGCGCTCTCCGGCTACCTGGAAAACTTCATCTGCGCCCATCCGGCGGACTGGTACTGGGTTCACCGCCGCTGGAAACGGGCCGGGGAACCGGCCTGATGAAGCGTACGGCGTGGAAAGAGGCTACACTGGTTGTGGCTTTTCTGGTAATGGCGACCTGGGCCATCGCCTATAGCGGCGCCGACCTGGCGCTATCTTCACGTTTCTACATCGGCGGCGGTTGGCCGGTGGGTGAACTGTTCCCCTGGAAGGCGCTCTATCGTCTGGACAGGATACCGGCGGTACTGCTGGCGGTCTGCGGTCTTTGCGCCGCCGCGCTCTCCTGCAGGTTTCCCGCGTTGAAGAACTGGAGAAAAGCCGGGGTGTTCCTGGCCCTGTTCCTGGTCCTGGGGCCCGGTCTGTTGGTCAACACCGTCTTCAAGAGCGGCTGGGGCCGTCCCCGCCCGCGCGAGATTGTCCAATTCGACGGCAAGAAGCAATTTCTGCAGCCCTGGCAGAAGGGGATCACCGGCCAGGGGCGCTCATTCCCATCCGGGCACGCTTCAGCCGCCTTTTATCTGATCGCCCCCTATTTCATCTACCGGCGCCGCCGTCCCCTGTTGGCAAGGGGTTGGCTGGCGGGCGGCATCGTTTTCGGCATCCTGATGAGCATTGCCCGTATCGCCCAGGGGGGGCACTTTCTGAGCGACAACCTCTGGGCCTTCGGCATGGTCTACCTGACCGGCCTTCTGCTTGCCACCGTGATGCGGCTTGAACGGGGAGACGACCTGCCCGCAAACGAAGACTGACCATGTTCTACCTCTGCTACAACATACTCTCGATTTTCCTGCTGGTTCCGGTGCTGATGTACCATCTCTACCGTTCCGTCAGCCGCGGACGGCCGCCGGCGCTGGCCGAACGTTTCGGCTTCCTGTCCGGCGGGGTGGCGGCAAAGATCGCCGGTCGCCCGGTAATCTGGCTGCATGCGGTTTCGGTGGGGGAGTCGATCGCGGCCCGCCCGCTGCTGAAAGCGCTGCGCAACCGCTATCCCGGTCATGCCATCCTGGTATCCAATACCACCGAAACCGGCCGGGGTGTCGCCAGTGGCTTTCCCGAGGTCGATGTCTGCATCTACTTCCCGTTTGATTTTATCCCGGCGGTGCGCCGCACGCTGGACCGGATCACACCCTCGCTGGTGGTGATCATGGAAACTGAAATCTGGCCCAACTTCACCCGCGAAGCACGCCGCCGCGAGATACCGCTGATACTGGCCAATGGCAGGATCTCGGACCGCTCTTTTCGCGGCTATCTACGCTTCAGCTGGTTCTTCCGCAATGCACTGGAACTGTTTTCACGGCTCTGCATGCAGACCGGCGTTGACGGTGAACGCATTACCGCGATAGGGGCACCGGCCGGTCAAGTGGTCATCACCGGCAACCTCAAGTACGACATACCGTTCCGCGAAGTCGCCGCTGACGAGAAGAGCATCTTGCGCAAGCGCTACGCGATCGCCGACGATGCAACGGTAATCAGCGCCGCCAGCACCCATGCCGGTGAAGAGCAACACCTGATCAGCGCCTACCGGGAACTGCTCCGGAACCACGCCGACCTGTTCCTGGTGCTGGTGCCAAGGCACCCGGAACGCAGCGGCGAAGTGGCGGTACTGCTGGAGCGCGGCGGCATCCCGTTCCGGAGAAAGACGGCACTGGACGGTGCCGGGACGCTCCCAAAAGGCGGCGCGCTGCTGGTTGATACGGTTGGTGAGATGATGAGCCTGTATGCGCTTGCGGATATTGCCTTTGTCGGCGGCAGCCTGGTGCCGACCGGCGGTCACAACCTGCTTGAACCGGCTTCGCTGGGAATACCCTGCCTGTTCGGGCCCCACATGGACAACTTCCGCGAGATTGCCGCATTGGTTCTGCGCTACGAAGCCGGCATCCAGGTAGAAACTGCTCCGGAGCTGGTCGAGCGTTGTCGGGAGCTGATCATGAATGGCAACCGGAGGCGGCGGCTGGGGCAAAACGGTCTCAGTATGATGGCAGAGAACGGCGGCGCCACCAACAGACACATGGAAATAATTTCCACTTACCTATGAAAGACTCCTTTTCCGCATACTGGCGCGACCTGGCCGAAGGGCGGCGCAGCGAGCCTGGCGACCGCCTGCTGATACTGCTGCTGGCGCCGTTTTCACTGGTTTACTCTCTTGCCCAGCGCGTCAGGGCCGGCTTTTACAAGCTCGGGATATTGCAGTCGAAGCGGCTGCCACGACCGGTGATCTCAATCGGCAACATCACCGTCGGCGGCACCGGCAAGACGCCGGTCACCGCCCACATAGCCCGCCTGCTGCTGCAACAGGGATATCGGGTGGCGGTGCTCTCACGCGGTTACGGCGGCTCACTGGAGGGGCAGAACGTTGTTGTCAGCGACGGCGCCACAGTGATGCTGGGCCCGGCCGAGAGCGGCGACGAACCGTATTTGATGGCGACGACCATCCCGGGCCTGATGGTAGTAATCGGCAGTGACCGTCATGCCGCTGGTCTTCTGGCCATGCAACAGCTCTCACCGGACCTGTTCCTGCTTGACGACGGCTTCCAGCATCTGCGTCTGCGGCGCGACCTGAACATCCTGCTGCTGGACCACTTCCGCCCCTACGGCAACGGCTGGACACTGCCGGCCGGCCTGTTGCGGGAACCGGCCGGCGCCGGGAAACGGGCCGACCTGATCATCCACACCCGCTGCCCGCAGGGTGCGGCCACTCATCCGGCAACGGAAGGCACTCCCGCCTGCAACGCGCGTCACCGCATCGTCGATCTGCTGCCGCTTCTCGGCGGAGACCCGCTGCCCCTGCCCTGCCCCGCCCCGAGCAAGGTTCTTGCCTTTGCCGGCATCGCCGATCCGGCGGGCTTTTTCGAAGAGCTGCGCTCACTCGGTTTCGAACTGCTCCACACCATCCGTTTCCCTGATCACACCACCTATGACGAATCCGAACTGGCCTCCATCTTCGAATCAATGCGCCACCACCGGGCGGAAGTGGCGATAACCACCGAAAAAGACGGAGTCAAACTGAAAGGGCTGTCCCGCGACAGAGGAGGCGCAATCATGCTGGCCCGCCTGGAGCTGGTCATCGACGACCCTTCTTTGCTGCATGAGAGCCTGCGCAATTTGCTTCAAAATAAACGTTGATTGTGGCATGCTGGCCTACTTGAATACTGACTGGATCTGACAATGCTCAAGAACGAACTGATTGACAAACTGGCCTGCCCCGTCTGCAAAGGGAGCCTGGTCTTCGACAAGGACAACAACGGATTGCTCTGCATCGATTGCGGACTGCTCTATCCGGTCAGGGACGACATTCCGGTCCTGCTGCCGGACGAGGCGATCAGAATCAGCGGCAGGTGATTAATGACCACTTATAACGGCGCCAAAATCAGGCGTATCCTGATACGGGCGGTCAACTGGGTCGGAGACGCGGTCATGACCACACCCGCCATCGCCCTGATCCGCCAGCACTTTCCGCAGGCGGAGATCACCGTGCTGGCCAACCCGATGGTGGGCGAGATCTTTTCCCGTCACGAATGGGTTGACAGGGTGATCACGTTCGACCGCAAGGGGAGGCACAAGGGAATTGCAGGCAGATTCCGCCTGGCAAGGGAACTGCGAAAAGAATCCTTCGAGATCGCAATCATCCTGCCCAATTCGTTCGACTCGGCGCTGGTGCCGTGGCTGGCCGGCATTCCCGTCAGGCTCGGCAAGAGCAGTGACGGACGCGGCTTCATGCTGACCGGACGCTACCTCCCGGCCAAGGATGCGCCCATAACCCACGAAGTCGGCTATTACCTGGATCTGGTGCGCAGCTTCGGCATTACAGGGCGAACGGAAAAACCGGGCGTCTTCACCACTCCAGCAGAAGATGCTGGCGCCGCCGAAAGGCTGGCCTCCCACGGGATTTCGGGCGGTGACATGCTGATCGGCATCAACCCGGGCGCGGCCTTCGGCTCCGCCAAGCGCTGGTACCCTGAGCGCTTCGCCGAGGTGGCCCGCAGGCTGGCGGCTGAATGGTCGGCCAGGATAGTAATCCTGGGCGGCCCGACCGAAACCGGTATCGCCGCGGACATCGAACAGCGGCTTGCCGGCGGCGGCCTGAACCTGGCCGGCAAGACCACGGTGCGGGAACTTCTGGCGCTGATCAAGCGCTGCGATTTCTTCGTCACCAACGACTCGGGGCCGATGCATATCGCGGCGGCCTTCGGCGTGCCGCTTGTGGCGATCTTCGGCTCCACCGACCATGCCACAACCTCGCCCTACACCGACAGGGCTGTCATCGTCCGCAAAGACGTGCACTGCGCCCCCTGCAAACTGCGCGAGTGTCCCACCGACCACGAATGCATGACGGCGGTCACCGCCGACGATGTCGTGGAGGCAAGCATCCGGCTCATGGCCGCTGTAAATCCCAGCAGTCCAAATTCCACCCAGGAGAGGTTCCAACCATGAAACGAATTCTGGTTACCGGCGCAGCCGGTTTTATAGGCTTTCATCTCAGCAAACGACTGATCGCCGACGGCAACCAGGTTGTCGGACTGGACAACCTGAACGACTACTACGATGTCCGGCTTAAATACGACCGGCTGGCCCAGCTGGAACAGCTGCCGAATTTCAGCTTCGTCAAGATGGGACTCGAAGAGCGCGAACAGCTGCACCAGCTCTTCGAATCAGGAAAATTCGACACCGTGGTCAACCTGGCGGCCCAGGCCGGAGTGCGCTATTCACTGACAAACCCCTACGCCTACATCGACAGCAACATCAGCGGCTTCATCAACATCCTGGAAGGATGCCGCCATCACGGCGTCAAACACCTGGTCTACGCCTCTTCCAGCTCGGTGTACGGGGCCAACACCACCATGCCGTTCTCGGTTCACCACAACGTGGACCACCCGGTCTCCCTGTACGCGGCAACAAAAAAAGCCAATGAACTGATGGCACACACCTATTCCAGCCTCTACGGACTCCCCACCACCGGCCTGCGCTTCTTTACCGTTTACGGACCATGGGGCCGGCCGGACATGGCCCTGTTCCTGTTCACAAAGGCGATCCTGGAGGGCCGGCCGATCGACGTGTTCAACCACGGCAAGATGCGGCGCGATTTCACCTATGTGGATGACATCGTCGAGGGAGTGGCGCGGGTTGCCGCCAACACGCCGCAAGCGGACCCGGGCTGGAGCGGTGCGGTGCCAGACCCCGGCACCAGTTTCGCCCCCTACAAAATCTACAATATCGGCAACAATCAACCGGTGGAGCTGATGCGCTTCATAGAAGTGCTGGAAGAGTGCCTCGGCATCCAGGCGGTCAAGAACCTGATGCCGCTCCAGGCCGGTGATGTGCCTGCCACCTATGCCGATGTCGATGACCTTATGAATGATGTCGGATTCCGTCCGGCCACTTCAATAGAGGATGGTATCCGCAGATTCGTGGAGTGGTATAAGCATTATTATAACTGCTGATATTGGCTATCCACGGAAGCAATGTCTTTGATACAGACAGCGCCAGTATTATCAAAACTCATAGTAATTATTGAAAGGACTATATGAAAAAGGCTCTCATCACCGGCATCACCGGCCAGGACGGTTCCTACCTTGCGGAGCTGCTCCTGTCAAAAGGGTATGAAGTTCACGGAATGATCCGCCGTTCATCCTCTTTTAACACCAGCCGCATCGACCACCTCTACCACGATCCGCATGAGAAGGATGTGCGCATGTTCCTGCACTACGGCGACCTGAACGACGCCAGCTCGATCAACATGCTGCTGCGAAACATACAACCGGATGAGATATACAACCTGGGCGCCCAGAGCCATGTCAGGGTCTCCTTCGACATCCCCGAATACACCGCTGAAGTTGACGCCCTGGGAGCGGTCAGAATTCTGGAGGGAATCCGCGAAACCGGCCTGAACACCAGGTTTTACCAGGCATCATCCTCGGAACTGTACGGTAAGGTAGTGGAAACGCCACAAAAAGAAACGACCCCCTTCTACCCACGTTCTCCCTACGCCTGCGCCAAGGCCTACGCTTTCTACATCACGATGAACTACCGCGAAAGTTACGGCATGTACGCTTGCAACGGCATCCTGTTCAACCACGAATCGCCGCGTCGGGGCGAAACCTTTGTCACCCGCAAGATCACTCGCGCCGCAGCCCGCATCAAACTGGGCATGCAGGAATGCCTCTATCTGGGCAACCTGGACGCCAAACGCGACTGGGGCTTTGCCGGCGATTACGTCGAGGCGATGTGGCTGATGCTGCAGCAGGAAAAGCCAGAAGATTACGTTATTGCCACTGGCGAGACCTACATGGTTCGTACCTTTGCGGAAAAGGTATTCGAACGGCTCGGCATGCCGCTGGAATGGAATGGCAGCGGTGAGTCGGAAAAAGGCATGGACCGAAACACCGGAAAAACAGTAATCCAGATTGACCCCAAGTATTTTCGGCCGGCAGAAGTTGACCTGCTGCTGGGTGATTCGACAAAAGCCAGGCGGGAGTTGAGGTGGGAACTAAAAACAAGCTTTGACCAGCTCGTCAACATGATGACCGATGCCGACCTGGAAGTGGCAGAACGCGAAAAGCGCTCGGAAGGTTAATTGCCACTGTCTGGAAGTCTTGATTATTTACCAGTAAATGAATAGGCGGTACTAAACGTAATCATGGACAAATCTTCTAAAATATTCATCGCCGGACATGGAGGCATGGTTGGCTCAGCACTTGTAAAAAAGCTGAGGAGCGAAGGTTTTAAAAACCTCCTGTTGAGAACTTCCGCTGAACTGGATCTGCGTGACCAGAAATCAGTTGAAGAGTTTTTCACATATGAACGCCCCGAATATGTATTTCTGGCTGCAGCCAGGGTTGGAGGCATCATAGCTAACAGTACCCGAAAAGGAGAGTTCATCTATGACAATCTGATGATTCAGACCAATGTCATCCACAACGCCAGCAACGTCGGAGTAAAACGACTGCTGTATCTTGGAAGCACCTGTATCTATCCGAAATTGGCGCCACAGCCGATAAAAGAGGAATACCTGCTGACCGGTGCGCTTGAGCCGACTAATGATGCCTATGCCATTGCCAAGATTGCAGGCATCGCCCAGTGCCGATCCTATAATGAACAGTATGGCACAAGATTTCTTTGCGCCATGCCGAATAACCTCTACGGCCCAAATGACAATTTTGACCTCACGAACTCCCATGTCCTGCCGGCACTGATTCGTAAATTTCACGAAGCCAAAGAGTCTGGGGCTGCAACGGTAACGGTATGGGGCAGCGGGTCCCCGTTGCGCGAATTCATGCACGTGGACGACCTGGCCGAAGCGTGTGTATTTTTGATGAATCAACCCGAGCAGATCTACTCATCTCTACTGACATACCCACAAGCACCCGCCCTGATAAATGTCGGTTCAGGACAGGAGGTCAGCATTGCCGATCTGGCCGGAATGGTCAAACGTACGGTCGGTTTTGATGGAGAAATAGTTTTTGATACTACAAAGCCTGACGGCACCCCCAGAAAACTGGCCGACTCATCCCGCTTGCTCAGCCTTGGCTGGCAGCACCGAATTGATCTGGAAGAAGGACTTGGAGATGCTTACCGTTGGTTTCTGGCATCAGCAGGTACGCACGGCAACAAGAAATGCTTTCCTGAGACTTGATACGGATACTATGAACAGGATTTCGGCTACCATAATCACCCTCAACGAAGAGCATAATATAGGCGACTGTCTGGCCAGCCTGGATTTTACTGATGAAATTATTGTAGTCGATTCCGGAAGTACTGACAGAACTGAGGAAATATGCAGAGCCAATCCAAAAGTTCGTTTCTTTAGCCAGAAATGGCTAGGGTATGGGAGGCAGAAAAACCGTGCGGCGGAACTGGCTCGTAACGACTTGATATTCAACATTGACGCAGATGAGCGTGTTTCTAAAGAGTTGAATATTTCCATGAAGGAAGCCGACACGACCACATTTTCGGCGGCCAGGACAGCCCGGGAGAATTATTTCGGGAAACGCTGGGTCCGCCATTGCGGATGGTACCCAGATTACACGACCCGCTTGTACGACCGACGTAAATGTTCCTTCAGTGAGCGGGTAGTACACGAATCGCTCGAACATGACGGAAATGTGACAACCCTGGCAGGTAACCTGAAGCATTTCACATATGCAGACATTACGGATTATCTTCAACGCATGAATCGCTACTCCAGCTTGGCTGCAGAGGAAATGTATAAATCAGGGGCAACAACCAGTCCAGCAAACTTGATGCTCAAACCGCTGGCCACATTTATCAAGATGTATTTCATTCGCAAGGGATTTCTGGAAGGTTTTCTGGGACTGGTATTATCGTTGCTCTATGCACAATATACTTTCTGCAAATACGCAAAACTGGCCGAACTATCCCATGCGACCACAAAAGGATCATAGACAATGCCAAAGCTTTACATAGAAGAGTTTGTGGGGATTACCAACCGCCTGGAAACTCTGCCACTGGCCTTTGCCATCCAAAAGGAGTATGGCCACGAAATCATACTGGACTGGCGTGAACTGGACTCTTTCAGCGTTGACGGAACAAGAAGCGGCAAGATAACAGTTTTGAGCAAAATTGGTGCGGAGCGTGTCCGCAACTGTGACGAGGCTCTTTTTTCCAGACTGGCCGGTAAAAAAATTATACTTCGTTCGCTGGACGGCCCTCCCGAACGGCTGGACGATATTTACATGGAGGTAGCCGCCAGGATTCATCTCAAAGAGAGTCTTGCGGCCGAGATCAGAGCCATGTTTACGGCAATGGATGAACGACCGGTAGTCGGCGTCCATATTCGTCACGGCGATTTTCAGGTTGTGGACCCTTCCAGCTACTGCATTGAGGGCTATGAATGGCCAGCCGTTCCGATCTGGTGGTACGAGCAGACGATGGCGGCACTGCTGCGTCAAAACAAAGACATCTGTTTCTTTCTGTCTTGCACCGGTGACCCCGCTTGCTACGGTTCCCTGTCCAATAACTTCGACATCGTCACCGCCCCGATTGAATCCCACTACACTTACAAAAACAAGGGTAACGACCATTGTTCAACTGTCAACCCGGTTGTAGACCTGTTTGCGCTGGCCTGCTGCCCAATAGTTTTAGCGACCCCAATTTCGGGTTACTCACACTGGGCAGCCAATGTGCTCGGCGTCCCAGCCACCTGCATCGTGCCGATACCTGGCGCCACAGAAGAGAAGCCATTGGCTGGAGCTGTCAATATCCGCGGTAGCCGCCTGCCTCGCTGGCGGGCAGCAGGAAGAACCGGAAGCGACGTAAAGCAGCTTGATTCTGGCATGAGCAGCATAGAAATCGGACCATCGGCGGACACTTCGTGGCTGCAGTGAACCATTTTTGCACAAAACCGGCACAGCCCGGGCTGGTCAGCATCGTGATTCCCCTGTATAATCAACTAGATTACACTAAAAGTTGCTTACAGAGCCTGATTGAAACGACCCGCTCGAATATTGAGATCATACTGGTTGACAATGCATCCAGTGACGGCACTGATGTCTTTATCTCAACCCTTGGTAACGTAACTGTTATCAGCAATGCTGAAAACAGGGGTTGTTCAGGAGCCTGGAATCAGGGATCGCGGGCAGCTTCTGGCGAATGGATCATGATTCTTAACAATGATGTTCTTTTGTCGCCAGACTGGCTTGAAGGCTTGTTGGAGGCAGCCGAACGGCTGAAGCTTGACATTGTCACTCCGGCCATTCGTGAAGGTGAACATAACTACGACATTAACTCTTATGCCATGGAACTAACCACTCGCATGAAAAATGTGGTCAGAAGAGGCAGAGCCAACGGAATCTGTTTCATGGCCCACAGACGTGTATTTAATGCCATTGGCGGTTTCGACGAAAACTTCCGTATAGGCCAATACGAGGACACCGATTTTTTCCTGCGCGCCACCCGGGCCGGCTTTCTTTTGGGCACAGTGGGCAGCTCGTTTCTACACCACTTCGGATCAGTCACCCAGAAATCCATTAAAACGTCCAACAGAATCGCCAAACCATATGCGCTGGAAAACAAAGCTTATTTTATCCGCAAATGGAAACTGCCATGGTGGCGGCGAGCCCTGATCCGAAACAGCGATAAACTGATCAACAGAATTCAAAGCCAGATGGAAAAGAGATTGTACGGCCACTCGCTGATGGAAAAGCTGATCGATGGGAAGCTGCATTATGAGTAACTCGAATTGCTCTGCAACCAGCGAAAAATCTTACCTGATCGTCTGCTTTCGCTTTGTTGGTGATGTATTTGTCACGACACCGTTGGCACTGTCCATAAAGACCGCCTATCCTGACGCCACTGTTGACTACCTAGTTTTTCAGGGGACTGAAAAAGTTCTGGCCAAGAACCCGTACATCCGGAACGTAATTACTGTTCCGCGGGGTTCCAGTGGAATTGGCATCCTATACTCGCTGTTCAGAAAATATGACATCGCAATTGCAGCCTATCCTTCCGACAGGACGGTGGTTGCTGCCGCGGTTGCAGGCAAACGCTCTCTGGGTTTGACAAACGGTTTCAGAAAAGAGTGGTGGAAACATCTTGCATTAGACAACCACTACGTCTGCTATGATCTTATCCATGCTGTTTCCAATATGCTCATGCCATTGAGGATGCTGGAGGTCGAACCGATACCGCGCGTAGTGATGGGTTACGATGATTGCGACAAAGCTTTTGCCTCCGATACAATTTCTCATCCTCGTTACATCATCATGCACCCGTACAGCATGAAGGAGTATAAATATTGGCCGGCAGCCAACTGGGCCAGGCTTGCAACGCTTATACAGGAGCAGACCAACTGTACGGCAGTTTTCACAAAGACACCCGAACCGGAAGGGTCACAACTCCTGGAGCAGATCCTGAAAATCGCCCCCCCGGAAACCAGAGCATTTGATGCACCATGTTCTATGAACCAACTGGCAGCGATAATTAAAGGTTCAACCGCATTTATAGGAATCGATACTGCAATCACACATATAGCAGCATCGCTTGACGTCCCAACAGTTGCCATATTCGGCCCGACCCTGACCCGTTATTGGGCACCCTGGCCCAACGATTGTACTGACCAGTCGCCGTTTGCTCCCAACAGGGGAATTCAACGCGAGGGTTTTGTGACCATAGTTCAGAAAGAATGGGAATGCGTCCCATGCAACAAGGAGAGTTGCCGTATAAGTAAACGAAACAGAATTGAATGTCTGGAAGCCATAACCCCGGAAGAGGTTTTCAAAGAGGTGCTAGTCAATGTCAAGCAGCATCATCAGAAATAGCCAGCACAATATCGGTTTTATCTGCACCGGCCAACAATGTGATGCCGGATTGGGTGACAAGCTCGCAATGCGTTGGATCTCACCCCGCTTTGAACGCCAGGACTTCACTTTTTCCGAACTTGACAGGTTTTCCAATAAATTTGCAAATATCCTGCAGTCAGTGGGCGTAGGTGCCGGAGAAGTCATATTCACATTTCTCCCAAAATCAACAGAACATTTTTTTGCCTTCCTTGGCTCTCTCAAGGCCCAATGTATAACAGGCACTCTTTTTTCCAATTTTGGCGAAGATGCACTGCTGGATCGATTGGGTGACTCCAAAGCCCGCCTTGTAGTCACTCGCAAAAGCCTTTACCGCAAGATCGAACGGATACGGGATCAGCTTCCCCATCTGAAAACAGTGATCCTGACTGACGTTGCCGAACATAGCTCCGATGACGTACTTTCGTGGAATAAACTGATGGCTGAGGCATCGGAAAAATTTACCACTCCTTGCACAGCACCTGAAACTCCATCGGTATTGCACTATACTTCCGGCTCCACAGGAAAACCAAAAGGAGTGCTGCATCGCCACGGCAGCATCCTGCACCAGAATCGCACGACACGTGAGGTGCTGGGGTTGTTGCCTGAAGATCTGTTCTGGTGTACCGCCGACCAGGGCTGGGTAACCGGCACCTCCTACGGCATCATTGGCCCCTGGAGCCTGGGAGTCACCCAAATCCATTTTGCCGGCGGATACAGCGCACACAGCTGGTTTGAACTGCTGCAGAACGAAGGTGTCACGGTCTGGTACACAGCGCCTACTGCCCTACGGATGCTGATGCGGGAAGAACAGTCCCTTTTCCGTGAGTTCGACCTATCACTGCTGCGCTGTATTTTCAGCGTTGGCGAACCGCTCAACCCGGAAGTCATCAGCTGGGGCCGGGAAACACTTGGTAAAGATGTTTTTGATACCTGGTTCCAAACCGAGACCGGGGGAATCATGATTGCAAACCATCCCAGCCTACCGATTCGTTCAGGATCGATGGGGATACCTGTGTCAGGCATAGAACCGGCTATCCTGGGCGACGACGGCACTGTTCTGGCTGACGATATGCACGGCAATCTTTGCATCAGGGAAGGATGGGACTCCATGTTTATCACCTACCTGAGCAACGATACGGCATACTCCAGCAAGTTCAAAAAAGGTTGGTACCATACCGGCGACATGGCATGGCGTGATAAGGATGGCTATTACTGGTTTTTAGGACGTAGTGACGATGTAATCAACACTTCCGGGCATTTGGTCAGCCCCTTTGAAGTGGAAAGCGCCCTGCTGGAATTGCCTGAAATAGTCGAATCAGGCGTAATCGGTGCTCCGGATGAACTGCTTTTCGAAAAAGTGGTGGCCTTTGTAAATTTCCACCCAGGTGTCGATTTCACTCCCGAAATGGAATTGAATATTCGTCTGCACATAGCCAACCGGCTGTCTTCCGTTGCTATTCCACAGGAAGTTATCCAGGTTGAGTCGGTTCCAAAAAATAAAAGCGGAAAAATAATGCGGCGGGTTTTAAAAGCCCGCTATCTCGGACAGGACGTCGGTGACATTTCAACTCTGGAGGAATAAAAAAAGTGACTAATTTAAATGAACTTGAACCGATCTTTCGCAAGGTTTTTGATGATGACTCCATTTTGCTGCAGCGGGAAACCACTTCCGACGACATAGAGGAGTGGGATTCCCTGACCCATATGAATCTGGTAGTAGCCCTGGAGTTGAGCTTCAAGATAAAATTTGCCCTTGGTGAACTTCAAAAGCTCAAAAACGTCGGGGAAATGCTTGATTTAATCAACCGGAAGCTCGGCAAATAAGGATTTAATCGGAACCATGCTCTTTAACTCATTTGAATTCATGCTGCTATTCCTGCCGGTAACGCTGGCTGTCTATTTCCTGCTGTTGCGCAAGCGCATGACCATTGCAGCCAAATCGTGGTTGTTATTTGCCTCGCTCTTCTTTTACAGTTGGTGGAATGTTAAATACCTGCCCCTGATTCTCGGTTCAATCCTCTTCAACTACACCATCGGTGGGCTGCTTGCGGAGTATGACAACACTGCCAAACTGACCGTTTCAAAAAAAACAATCTTTGTTACCGGAATTATCGCCAACATAGCACTGTTGTGCTGGTTCAAATACATGGATTTTTTTATCGGCTCTGCCAACGGTATTTTGGGCAGCCAGATTCCGTTATTAAAAATAGTACTCCCTTTGGGAATCAGCTTCTTCACCATTACCCAGATCGCTTTTCTGGTTGATGCATACGAAGGCCTTGTGGAGGAGCGCAACCTTCTCAACTACGCTCTGTTCGTAACATTTTTTCCCCACCTGCTGGCTGGACCGATTCTGCACCATAGCGATATGATGCCCCAGTTCGATCGACTGAGAAACAAAGTGGTCAGCTGGAAGAATCTATATCTGGGATTGACCTTGTTTTTTCTGGGGCTCTTCAAAAAAGTGATTCTGGCAGACACCTTTTCTGTTTGGGCATCCACCGGCTTTGAGACAACACAACAGCTGACCTTGATACCAGCCTGGCTGACCAGCCTCTCCTACACCTTCCAGCTATATTTTGACTTCAGTGGCTACAGCGACATGGCTGTGGGCATCGGCTGGATGTTTAACATCAGCCTCCCGATCAACTTCAACTCCCCATACAAAGCTACCGGTATGGTGGATTTCTGGAAACGCTGGCACATAACACTTACCGACTTCATCACAACCTACCTTTACACACCAATTTTGCGTGCCTTCGGGAAAATTACATTTACAAACTCCCTGGTGGCCATTTTTTTGGCCATGCTGATTTCAGGCTTCTGGCACGGTGCGGGCTGGAACTTCATCATCTGGGGCGGCATGCATGGTGCCGGACTGGTAGTGAATCATTTATGGAAAAAGAAAAAACTCAAAATGCCGGCCTGGCTTGGGTGGCTGATTACATTCAATTTTGTCAACATCTCTTTCGTATTCTTCCGAACAAAGTCCTTGGAAGGCGCCGGACATATTCTGAAAGGAATGGCCGGTTTCAACGGAATCATGCTGCACAAGTCACTGGAAAAATTTACTGTGCTGCGTGACGCTGGAATAACCTTCGGCAAGTGGCTTGACGCAATCAAGGGCAGTGATGAAACCTGGATCATGGCGCTCATAGCCATGGCAATTGTTGTCTTCTTTAAAAACACCATTGAGATCGCTTCCCGAGTACGTCCCTCTTTGGGGTGGCTCACTCTGCTGCTTGTCATTTCATTCTGGTCATTGCTTGATATGAGCAAGGTCAGCGAATTCCTCTACTTCCAGTTTTAGGATGCATATGTCATACAAATCCTGTACGCGCAGATTCATTGCTGCGCTTTGCATATTCATCGCACTTAACTATTTGGTCTGGAACATCTGGACGGAACGACTGTTGACGAACAGCGATGGCTTGGGGGGGGACCTTGCCCGCACAGGGTATATCACTGGCATCAAACAGCCACGCCGTGCATATACAGATCTGCCCCGCCATCACCTCGAGTTTCAGGACTATCATGATCAACCAGTGGATGTGCTAACCATCGGCGACTCCTTTTCCAGTGGGATGGGGGGCGGTAAAAACGGTTTTTACCAGGACTATATCGCATCCGTTAATGGCATGACCGTCTTGAATCTTGGCATGTTCGACCAAAGGCAAGGCCCTCTTTCGACCATCGTGGTCCTTTTAAACAGTGGTTACCTGGACCGCATCAAACCGAAAGCAGTCGTGCTCCAGTCAGTGGAAAGAATGGCTGTTGAACGATTAGGAAGAATCACTACTTTTGATGACACTCGCAGAATTGAGGATATCAAGAGATTTTACAAGGAGCATCGCGAAAACCCTACTTACTTGCCTCCAGTCAAATTCATTAATACCGGCAATATCAAATTTTTGTATTATTCACTGATCTACCGCTTCAAGGATTCAGTCAACGGAAAGGTGATTGTTCGCAAACTTTCAAAGCCGTTCTTCAGTACCAAACTCGACAGCACACTCGTCTTCTGGCATGATGACATCCGCAACCTGCCCAAGCAGACGCCGGAGGCGGTCAACCTTCTAAACGACAATCTGAACAGAATGGCGGATTTGCTGGCAACAAAAGGAATCAAACTTTACTTTATGCCATCGGTTGATAAATACAATCTGTATCGAGATTACATCATTGACAACCCCTACCCGGAAAGCCGTTTGTTTGAAACATTGAGGACACTGCCAAAAGAATATACGCTGATTGATACCAAAGCGATCCTGGCAAAGGCATTAAGCAAAGGCGAGAAGGACATATATTACGCCGACGACACGCACTGGAGCTGGAAAGCCACCGAGCTGATTTTCAACGAAGTGCGTTTCTAATACAAGGACACTAAGGAATGAAGAGACTTTTATGCTATGCACATTTTGATGCAAACGGAGAAGTAAGACCGTTTGTTCTGCACGCTCTTCAGACCATGTCGGGATTGTGCACGGACGCTGTATTTATTTCCAATTCTCCCATTACAAACGAAGAGAGGGGTAACCTTTCTTCGCACTGTTCTAAAATCCTGGTAAACAACAATACCGGCTATGACTTTTACATGTGGAAACTGGGAATGGAAGCAGTTGATCTATCCGCATACGACGAAGTAATTCTGATGAATTCCAGCGTCTACGGTCCACTGTTCGATATGGAGGACGTTTTTTCCCGGATGGATCGCCTGGAATGCGATTTTTGGGGGATTACCGAATGTTTCCAGATGCAGCCGCACATTCAGAGTTACTTCCTCGTTTTCCACAAGAATGTCATTTCTTCCGTAGCTTTTTTGAATTTTTGGGGGGGCATCCTGCCTTACCTGAACAAGCTCCAGGTTATTCAAAGCTACGAAGTCGGCCTGACACAGTGGCTTGTAGAGTCCGGATTCAAGGCCGGGGTACTCTGCCCGCTGGAGCAGCTCGGACAATATTGCCGGGAAACCGGAAAAAGGCTCCGCAAAAAAGACAACAGCTCGGTCAAACACGCATCCGAGCTTCTCCACATAGGCATCCCTTTCCTGAAACGGGATGCGGTCCGCAACCGCAAAGTGGATATGGAAGCTGTCACGCCGTTCCTGCAGCGCTACAACTACCCGGAACATCTTATAAATGAACATAGTTTGCAAAGAACATTGAAATGTCCACTGTGCAGCAGTCCTGGGAAACTTGCATACAAGGGGGTCAGGGATTTCCTGAACCTGCATGACAACGAGCGCTACGACTATTGCCGCTGCAGTTCATCGGCATGTGGAGTATTATGGCACAACAGCGATAACGGCATAATAGCCCCCCCGGTAGTCGTTGCACCAACCAGCAATGCTCAGAACGATCTGGACAACGCTATTCTTCCCGCAGCCCTGAAAAAACTTCCGCCCGGCGCCATTCTTGAAATCGGTTGCGACCGGGGAGAACGCCTGCTAAAACTTCGGGAACTGGGATGGGACGTTACTGGACATGCCGAAGATGCGGCAAAGGCTACTCTTCTGAACAGCCTGAATATTCGGGTCATGCCGCAGTCGGTATCTGACGCCTCCGCTGAGTTTGGCCTTTTCGACTGTATCCTTGTCACGCATGGCCTGGAGCAGACAGTTAATCCTCTGGCGTTCCTGGCAGGATGTCACCGTATGCTCAATCAGGGAGGCAAGCTATTCCTGCGCACCCCCAATGCCGATTCGCTGCTGCTTCGTATATTCAAGACCTACTGGTTCGGCTTCAATGCGCCAAGAAACAGGGTGATCCATAGCAACAGATCTTTAAAGATGGCACTGGTTACCACAGGCTTTGACAAAGTAAAACTTTCTTCATCCGCGCTCATTGCAAGCGAATACTCACACCGCAGCATCGAAATACTCTTTAATAAATGGACAAGCCCGGCATCCGGCCAGACAGTCAATAAGATTTTGCCCTTGGCATTGATGGGAATTGCATTGCTGGGCAATGTACTAACTAGGATGTGCGGTGAAGAATGCATTGTGTCAGCAATTAAAAAACAGGAAAGCCCGGTAATTTAATGAAGCTATTAACCATCGCCATACCGACCTACAATCGATCAAAACACCTCGCTGCGTGCCTCGAACAAATAGTCAAGCAGTTACCCGGACATGAAGATGATATTGACATCATTATATCCGACAACTGTTCAACCGATGATACACCTGCTGTAATAGCGCAATACTCAGTGAAAACCAAAGTTATACGCTCGATTCGTAACGACAGCAATATTGGTGCAGATAACAACTTTATTCAGTGTTTTGAACTGGCCGATAGTACTTTCTTCATGTTGTTGGGGGATGATGATGTATTACTGGATGATGGACTTAACTACCTTATGGAGATTATCCATAAAGAACATTGCTCATCAATTTTTCTGCGGGCCGCCGTTTTTTTTGATGATTACAAGACTGAAATCTTAAAAACAGATACAAGTAAGACATATACTGACTATGTGTGCCCCCAGGATTTTATCAAGCGAGTTAATATTGACGCAACCTTCATCAGCAGCAACATAATTAACAAATCGCAACTGCCCAAAGACATTAATATTCGCCTATTCAACGGAACCAATCTTGTCCAACTGGGTTGGATCCTACCTTCCATGATAAATGCTGAAAGATGTTTGTATGTTGAGAGAGCCATTCTGGCAGGGAAGGCATTTAATTCAGGTGGTTTTCGGTTTTTTGATACATTTGTCGTCAATCTGAACAAAATTATAGACTATTTCAGGCTCAATGGAATGCAAGAAGCTACCTATGAATTCTTTATGCAGAAATTGCTTACAGACTTTTATCCTCACAGGATTTATACCATCCGGGCCAAAAAAGAGTCCTACGAAGACCAAGGGGAAAGCATATTTAAAGTATTTCATGATATCTACCGTAACAATCCATTGTTTTGGATATTTATGGTGCCAGCCATTTTTTTACCGGTTGGAATGGTAAAAATAGTCAATAAACACCAGAAATCGGTTTATAAACGCTATCTGAAGCTTGTCGGTTCATTCAAATAACCTGGCAACCACTTCAGTCTGGCCGGTTATGCGTATGCATGAAATGTAGTATAAAACCTACAATTCCGGCGACAGTATCAACAATCACACTGAGTACCGACCGGCGGTTGAAAGCTATGCGAGTTCTGATCATTAAAACATCCTCCCTGGGCGACGTGATCCACGCGCTGCCGGTAATCGATTACCTGTGCCAGGTTTCTTCCGGCATCGAGATCGACTGGGTCGTGGAAGAATCGTTTCTTCCGGTTATCGAGCACAATCCCCGCATTGCCCGGATTCATGTCGTCAGGACCAAAAAATGGCGCAAGGCGCCTTTCTCCACGGAAACGCGCACTGATTTGAAATGTTTGTACAGGTCTCTGCGGGAACGCTCTTACGACCTGGTTTTCGACATTCAGGGCAACCTCAAGAGCGGCCTGATCGCCTGGCTCAGCGGTTCCGACAAACGCATCGGCTTCAGCAGGGAGGTATTGCAGGAAAAGGTCAACGCCCTTTTCACCACCCGCAAGATACCGTTCCGGGCCATTGACAAAAATGTGACCGATCGTTACCTGCGAGTGATCAGCGTGCTGTTCGGCAGGGATTACCGGGAGATGGAACTGTCCGGTGACATCGTCTCCTCCGCCGATGACGAGGCCGCAGCCGACCAATATCTGGCCAGCCTGCCGGACGGGCTGGTATTCGTGTTCCAGGTGGGCACCACCTGGAACACGAAACTGTGGTATCCGCAAGGATGGATAGAACTGGCCCGCAGAATCACGGTCAGGTATCCCGGATCAACCATCCTGATCAACTGGGGCAGCCCGGACGAAAAGGCCCTTGGGGAACAGGTCATCGGCGAGGTCGGCGATGCGGTGCGACTGCTGCCCTGGCTGCGCATCAGGGAGCTGATCCCGGTCTTGAAAAGAGTGGACCTGGTGATCGGCGGCGACACCGGACCGGTCTACATGGCCGCCGCGGTCGGCACGCCCACGATCTCATATTACCGCGCCACCAGCGCCGCCACCTATGCCCCGCGCGGCAAACAGCACCGTTCCATCCAGGCCGCCATGGAATGCGCGGCCTGCTACCGCACCTCCTGCGACAGGGACCAGGAGTGCCGCGCCTCGATTTCCGTGGACGCACTGTTTGACGCAACTGTACAATTGATCGACTAATTCACGAACAAAAAGGACATCTCATGTTGAACACCATGAACCTTACCGGACTCGAAGACGTATTTGACCGCTGCATATCCTTCTGGCACACGGACGCCTCTACTTTTGCCGTCCCAGGGGTTTCCGCCAATCCGCTGGCACTGGAGCTGGCCTGGCGCAATTACCTGCTCTGGCACGAAGAGGACAAGGCCCGCCGCACCGACGTTGATGACAGCGCCATCGCCACCGTCAAACGCGCCATAGATAAACTAAACCAGCAGCGTAACGATCTGATTGAAAAACTCGACGAAGCAATCCTGGCCGAAGTTTCAAAAGCCGCCCCTGCTTCACCGGAGGAACGGATCAACTCCGAAACCCCCGGTAGCATCGTCGACCGGATTTCGATCATGTCGCTGAAAGTCTACCACATGGATGAGGACAGCCGCCGGGACGACATCGACTCCGACCATCGCGAACGGTCGCTGCACCGCCTGGCGGTGCTGAAGCTGCAGCGCTACGACCTTTACAGGGCGCTTGGAGAACTGCTCGACGATTATGTCGGCGGAAAAAAGACCATGAAGCTCTACAAGCAGTTCAAGATGTACAACGATCCCTCCCTGAATCCTGAACTGTACCGGTCAAAAGCCTAAGGCATGAACATCGCTTTTGTCAGGCTCACATCGCTGGGTGACATTATCCTCGGCATGGCCTCGCTGCAGATTATCCGGCGGCACCTGCCCGACTGCCACATCACCTGGGCCGCCGACAAACGCTTCGCCGACATCCTCGACCACCACCCCGACATCCGCCAGGTGGTCCGGGTTGACCTGAAAAGTTTGAAAAAGAAGAAGTCGCTGACCGCCCTGGTTGCCGAGTACCGGCACCTGTCATCCTTCGGCGCTTTTGATGCGGTGATAGACCTGCACGGCCTGCTGAAATCAGCGGTCGTAGCAGCCATCATGGGCGGGCCCCGCCACGGATTCGCGCGGCAGATGCTGAAGGAACCGCTAGCCGGCCTGTTCTACGACCACCGCATACCGGTTCCGCTGGAACTGCCGGCCGCCAGCCGTTACGCGGCACTGGCCTGCGGCAGCCTTGGACTGGATTTCCGGACAACCGACCTCTCCCGTCCTGAGCCGTTCCTGTTCTGGGGTGATGAGGACCGCACCATCACCGATGAGTATTTTGAACAGCAGAAAAGAAACATCATCTTCGTGCCGGAGACAAGCGCCGCTTACAAGAACTATCCACCGGAAAAGTTCAGCCGGCTGGCGGAGATGCTGGGCGAAAACATCCTGATCTGCCACGGCAATCAACAGGAACTTCAAACCGCGGAGCTGATCGCGAACAAAGCCGCCAACGTCCGTGTCCTGCCACGGCTGAACCTCAACCAGCTCAAGGCGGCCGTCGGACGTTGCGATCTGGTGATCGGTGGAGATTCGGGACCGACACACATCGCCTGGGGCTGCGGGATACCTTCGATCACGCTTTTCGGAGCCACGCCGGTCTGCATCTGCCCCACGGAGATCAACCGGGTCATCAAGACCGCATCACGGGTCAACCTCCGCAAACCGGACGCGACCGATTACTCGGTATGCGACATTCCCGAATCGGAGATTCTACAACTGGCGGAGGAACTGCTGGGTTTGAAAGAAACACAGATGAACTACAGAATGACAGATCAGAAATGAGCCTGCACCGTTTCTCGCGCACGGAACTGCTGATCGGCAGGGAAGGGCTCTCCCGGCTGGCCGACAGTCACGTGATGATCTGCGGCATCGGCGGAGTCGGCAGCTATGCCGCCGAAGCGCTGGGAAGGGCCGGTGTCGGCCGGATTACGCTGGTGGATTTTGACGACATCTGCCTGACCAACGTCAACCGCCAGATTCACGCCCTCTCCGGCACCGTCGGTCTGCCCAAGGTGGAGGTCATGGCCGCGCGCCTGCGAGACATAAATCCGGACGCAGAAATCCGCCCGGTCAAGGCCTTCTTCTCCGGCGACAATGCCGCGCAGCTGCTGGCTACGCGCCCGGATTACGTGCTGGACGCCATCGACCATTTCACCGCCAAGGCTGCCCTGATCACCATTTGCCGCGAACAGGGCATCCCGGTAATTTCCAGCATGGGGGCCGCCAACAAACTCGATCCGACCAAGATCCAGGTCGGAGACATCTCGGCCACCCGCAACTGCCGCATGGCCCGCAGCATGCGCAAGATACTCCGCAAGAACGGGATAACCAGCGGAGTCCAGGTAGTGTACTCGATAGAAGAGCATCGCGAATTGAATCCCGCTGCCAGTCACTGCGGTATCGAATGCATCTGCCCCAACCGCGGCGATCAGCTGTTCAGCTGCGACAACCGCCGCGTGATCCTGGGAAGCATTTCTTACCTGCCTTCCATCTTCGGACTGACCATGGCGGGAGTAGTAATCAATGAGCTGTTGAGCCGGCAGCCGGGCACATAAACTGCCATTTGCAATTTTTAATACTGCACAATGATGTTTTTTATTGACAAGCCCAAGAAACAAAAGGTAACTTTGACACTACTTCAAGCATTTATCCTGAATTTCAAAGCGGAAACCCCTTTAAGCATTCTTAATGTGCTGCATTAACAAACCTCTTTAATAATCCATAAGCATCCAGTGAGTAGGAAATTTCCAGCAAACTCCTCTATAAATACCTGCTTAAAGGCCCTTTTTGCGGACTACACCTAAAACACTTATCAGGATCATATTGCAATCCAATACAATGAAAAATCACACGCAGGAGAACAGATGAATTTACAGGAACTTAAAGGCAAAAAAATCAGTGAACTCAATACCATTGCCAGGGATCTCAACATCGAGGGAGCATCCAGCCTGCGCAAACAGGATCTGATCTTTGCCATCCTCAATGCCCAGACCGAACAGAACGGCTCGATTTTCGGCGAAGGTGTTCTTGAAACCCTGCAGGACGGGTTCGGTTTCCTGAGGGCCACCGACTATAACTACCTGCCGGGTCCCGACGACATTTACGTTTCCCCCAGCCAGATCAGGCGGTTCAACCTGCGCACCGGCGACACCGTTTCCGGGCAGATCCGCCCCCCCAAGGAAGGCGAGCGCTACTTTGCCCTGCTGAAGGTGGAATCGGTCAACCACGAACCGCCCGAAGTCGCCCGCGACAAGATCCTGTTCGACAACCTGACCCCGCTCTACCCGCAGGAGAAGCTGACGCTGGAGACGACTCCCGACAACATGCCGATGCGCGTGATCGAACTGGTGGCCCCGATCGGCAAGGGACAACGCGGACTGATCGTGGCCCCGCCCCGCACCGGAAAAACGGTGCTGATCCAGAATATCGCCAACTCTATTGCGGCCAATCACCCCGAAGTCTATCTGATCGTACTACTGATCGACGAGCGCCCGGAGGAGGTGACCGACATGCAGCGCTCGGTCAACGGCGAAGTGGTCTCGTCCACCTTTGACGAGCCGGCCACCCGCCACGTCCAGGTCGCCGAGATGGTAATCGAAAAAGCAAAGCGCCTGGTAGAGCACAAAAAAGATGTGGTGATCCTGCTGGACTCGATCACCCGCCTGGCCCGCGCCTACAACACGGTCCTGCCGCCATCCGGCAAGATCCTGACCGGCGGCGTGGACGCCAATGCCCTGCAGAAACCGAAGCGTTTCTTCGGCGCCGCCCGCAACATCGAAGAGGGGGGATCGCTGACAATCATCGCCACCGCGCTGGTTGACACCGGCAGCAAGATGGACGAGGTGATCTTCGAGGAGTTCAAGGGCACCGGCAACATGGAACTGCACCTGGACCGCAAGCTGGTCGAAAAACGGACCTTCCCGGCCATTGACATCAACAAGTCCGGCACCCGCAAAGAAGAGCTGTTGATCGAGAAAAGCTCCCTCAACCGGATCTGGATCCTGCGCAAGGTGATCCATCCGATGAACGTTGTGGACAGCATGGAATTCCTGCTGGACAAGCTGTCCGAAGCCAAGACCAACCAGAATTTTCTGGATTCGATGTCGAAATAGCTAAAAAATGGTTGCATAAATCTGTCTGAATCGTTACGATTACAATTTGCTGCTCATTTCGGATAAACTTAACGCTGTAAAGCAAGACTGAAGGAGGAAGAGATGAAAGAAGGTATTCACCCACTGTATTCCGAGGTAACCGTTAACTGCATTTGCGGTAACTCATTTCTGACGCGTTCCACGAAAAAAGAGATCAATACAGAGATCTGCTCGGCCTGCCATCCTTTCTACACCGGCAAGCAGAAACTGATTGACACTGCCGGCCGTGTTGAGCGTTTCAAAAAGCGTTACGGTCAGATCTGACCAACCGTTGCGCAGACACACTAAGGGGCTTTGTCGCGAGGCAAATCCCCTTTTTTTACATCTTCACATTCTCCTATTCAGAGCGTTCCTGTTTCAGAACAACACGACTCTTTTCCTGAACATGGCTCGCGCCAGGGCACTATGAACAACGTTACACTGATAGAACACACACCCAATCCCGAGCGTACCGTGGCTCTGGCAGCCCGGCTATGCTATTCGCCATCCTCCATCAACGATCTGCGTGAAAAACTGGCCGACTCCGACATCGAGTCTTTCCTGGAAAAGATCATGTCGCTGGGACACCACTCGGTCCTGGAGCATGCCTCCTTTACCTTCGGCATCGAGGGCATCTCCCGGGTAACCACGCACCAGCTGGTGCGCCACCGGATCGCTTCGTTCTCGCAGCAGTCGCAACGCTACGTTTCGCACAAGGAGGAGTTCACCTCGATCATGCCGGACACGATCGCCGAAAACCCCGAGGCGCGCCAGATTTTCGCCTTCATGTCCGAGACCGTCCACAAGGCCTATGCCCAGCTGGTCGAGATGGGGATACCGGCCGAAGATGCCCGTTATATACTGCCCAACGCGGCCGAGACCAAGATCATCATGACCATGAACGCCCGCGAGCTCTTGCACTTCTTCGCGCTGCGCTGCTGCCAGCGGGCCCAGTGGGAGATTCGCCAGATGAGCGTCGAGATGCTGCGCCTGGTGAAACAGGTGGCACCGGTAATCTTCCGAGATGCCGGCCCCGGTTGCGTTGTCGGCCCCTGCCCGGAGGGCCGGTTCTGCTGCGGACAGACACAGGAAGTGCGCGAGTTTTACAAGAATCTGGAGTAGCTGCATCTTCTTAAAGCATTCATCCAGGCAACGGCTGGAATTATTGCGTTGCCGTTTTGAAAGGAATCCATGGAAAAAATACACGTTGGCGGCCAGGCGGTTATTGAAGGTGTGATGATGCGGGCCCCGCGCGCGGTTGCCATTGCGGTCCGGCGACCCGACGGAGAGATCGTCGTCAAAACAGAGCTGGCCATACCGCTCTCGGAACGCTTTCCAATCGTCAAGCTCCCGATCATCCGGGGAGCGGTGGCGCTGTTCACCTCGCTGATCATCGGCATCAAGGCCCTCAACTTCTCGGCCAACGAAGCCATGACCGAAGAGGAAAAGGACAAGGAAGGGATCAAGGAAGGGGGCGGCGAGTTGTCCTCCTGGGCTATGGCCGGCACGATGACGGTTGCCTTCGGCTTCGGCATATGCCTGTTTTTCCTGTTTCCGCTCTACCTGACCAAGCTGATGACCCCGGTCATCGGCGACAACAACATCATCTTCAACCTGGTGGATGGTGTGATCCGGGTAATCGTATTTCTGGCCTACATCTGGGCCATTTCACGCATGAGCGACATCCAGCGGGTTTTCCAGTACCATGGCGCCGAACATAAATCGATTTTTGCCTTCGAAGCCGGAGAAGAGCTGACCATTGAAAACGTGCGCCGTTACAGCCGCCTGCATCCGCGCTGCGGCACCAGCTTCCTGCTGATCGTGATGCTGGTCAGCATCGCCGTGTTCTCGCTGATACCGAAGCTGTGGCCGTTCTACCTCAAGGCCGGCTCGCGCATCTTCCTGTTGCCGATGATCGCCGGCATCTCCTATGAATTTTTGAAATGGAGCGCCATGAACGACAACCATCCGCTGGTAAGGATGGTCATCGCACCCGGCCTGGCCCTGCAGCGGTTGACCACCCGCGAACCGGACGACAGCCAGCTGGAAGTGGCCATACGCTCGATGAACGAGGCGCTGGAAGTCAACGCCGGCTACAAGGACGACCGGCTGGTGGTTTAGCCGGTCCGGACAGATCCAACCACCCGACCGGCCGTTCCCTGAGCGGAGCCGAAGAAAACTAACCAGGAGACCTGCCATGTCATGCACCAGAACCGGTGAAGATTGCAAATGCACCTATACCCCAGCCTGCAGCCGACGCGGCAACTGTTGCCAGTGCGTAGCTTTCCATCGTGAAAACGGCGAAGCCACCGGCTGCATGTTTACCCCGGCCGGAGAAAAAAGTTACGATCGTTCGCTCAGAAATCTGATGCGCGATCACGGAATATCCCTCAACTGATCCACCACTGAAAATATCATGCTGACCTTTGTCATTACACCACACGACCATTTCCGGCGCCTGGAGAGCTTTCTGCGGACGCTGATGCCGGGCGCACCTCCCGGTTATTCACGCAAACTTATCAAAAGCGGCGCCGCCAAACTGAACGGCGGCACGGCACACCATGATACGCTGCTGGCGCTGCACGACACCGTCACCCTCAAGGAAAGCGGCGCCACTACCGGCTATCTAGCAACCGCCAGGCCTGCGCTGGATATTCTCTACGAAGACGACCAGATCGTGATCGTTAACAAGCCGGCCGGACTGCCGATGCACCGCACCGCAGAAATCGAGGAGAACCTGGTCGAGTTCGGCCAATCCTACATGACCGGACGCGGCACCCCCTGCAAGCTCTATCCGGTCAACCGCCTGGACCGCGGCACGTCCGGCACGGTGATCATGGCCAAGAGTTCCAGTTCGGCCGGCATTTACGGCCGCCAGGTAAAGGAGTGCGGTCTCGACAAACTCTACCTGGCGCTGGTGGCGGGACAACCGGCCGACAGCGGCACTATCGACGAACCACTGGACGACAAGGAATCGCAAACCGCTTTCCGCACCATCGTGCGGGGGGATTCCTGCGCACTTTTGGCGGTCACGCCGATCAGCGGCCGAATGCACCAGATCCGCCGTCATCTCTCGATGATCGGCCACCCGGTCGTAGCAGACAAACGCTATGGCGGCGGGGATTTTCCGGCACTGTCCGGCTTTGCGCTGCATTCGTTCCGCACCGTACTGGCCAGACCGGAAGCCGGTCCGCTGACAATCTGCGCCCCGCTGCCGGAAGAGCTGCTTGGCCTGTGTGAGCAGCGGGGCATTGAGCGGGAGCAGGTGCTTACGGCAATAAAGCAATAAAATCATCCTGCCACTGAGGACACCGCGTCCTCATTTGGAAATAGACCCGACATCAAGGAAGCAAACATATGGACAGCAAAACCATCCTGATCACCGGCGCATCCTCCGGCTTCGGCGCGGCCTGCGCCCGCATCTTCGCCACCAACGACTCCCGCCTGATCCTGACCGCCCGCCGTATCGATCCGCTTTTGAAACTGCAGGACGAACTGGGCACAACCGCCGAGATACAGATCATCCCGCTGGACGTGCGGGATCGGGAGGCGGTCCAGGGCGCGATTGAATCGCTGCCGGAACGCTTCCACGCCATCGATGTACTGATCAACAACGCCGGGCTGGCGCTGGGCCTGGAACCGGCCCACCAGGCGAACCTGGACGACTGGGACACGATGGTGGACACCAACATCAAGGGGCTGATGTACTGCACCCGCATGGTGCTGCCCGGCATGGTGGCCCGCAACCGCGGCCATATCGTCAACATCAGCTCCACGGCCGGAGCCTGGCCCTATCCGGGCGGCAACGTCTACGGCGGCACCAAGGCCTTCGTAACCCAGTTTTCACGCAACCTGCGCTCCGACCTGATCGGCACGCGGGTACGCGTCAGCTGCATCCAGCCCGGCATGGCCGAAACTGAATTTTCCAAGGTCCGCTTCAAGGGGGATGACGAGCAGGCCGCCGGGGTTTACAGCGGAACCGAGCCATTGACCGCGGAGGACATCGCCGAAACCGTCCGCTGGGTAGTCAGCCAACCGCCGCATGTCAACGTCAACACGCTGGAACTGATGTCGATCGATCAGTCCTGGGGACCTTTCGCGATACACAGGAAACAGAAATAATATCCGTTTCAGATAAAGGAAAACATCATGGCCAAAGAGCTGTACGTCGGACACATTTCAGAGCAGGCCACCGAAGAGGACCTGCGCAAACTGTTTTCACTGATGGGACCGGTTACGTCGGTACACCTGATAGTTGACCAGCAAACCGGTGAGTTCAAGCGCTGCGCCTACGTGCGGATGCTTTCCGAGGTTAATCTCAATGAAGTGGTCGAAACGCTGGACGGAACATACCTGATCGACCGTTGCATCGTGGTCAGCATTGCCAAGCCGCAGAAAGAGCGCACCCCCTCGACCACCATACGCAGAAAACCTCAGGGAGCCGCACGGCCGGCAGCGGCCGGCAATGATGGCGAGAAAGCGCGTCCGGCGGGAGCAAAAGGCCCCGCCAGAACCAGCCGGCCGGCCGCAGCCAACGAATCCGCCAAAACCGGGCGCTCTTCGGCTGCCAGGGAATCAGCCAGGCCCGCGCGCCCGGCCACTTCCAGGGATGCAGCTAAAAGCGAGCGCACTGCGCCGGCCAGTCGACCACCTAAGAGTGGACGTCAGGCTGGCGGGAAAAGAACCGGAGACACACCGCGGCCACCATCAAAAGGACGCAGATAACGCAACCCTGATAAACAGGATAAGTGCGTTAACAAAGTTATTTTCTGCCACTGAAAATAGCAGAAAATAACTTCTAACTTACTAAAGAGCATTCAAAAGGAGCATCGCCATGAAGATCCTGCGCTTCGTATTCCTGCTGACACTCCTGCAGCTCCCCTCCCTGGCGGTTTCCGCTGATTTGAAGCGGATGCCGGCCTCCGCCCGCATCACCGCGGTCACAGTCTACTCCGACCGCGCCCTGACCACCCGTAGCGCCACACTCAACCTGAAACCGGGCAGCCACCTGATCGCCTTCGAAAACCTGCCGACGCTGATCATGGATGATTCAGTGCGGGTCAGCGGCAAGGGCACCGCGCTGGCAACGATAGCCGGGCTGGAAATCAGCAGGGTTTTCCTGGAGCAGAGCGGCGAGAAGCAGGTCAAGGAGCTGGATGAGGAGATTCGCGGGCTGGAGCGGCGTTCGGGCATGCTGGATGCGAAGAAGGCCGGCATCAACTCGCAGAAGTCCTTCCTGGAATCGATCCGGGTGGCCTGGGGCGAGCGCATCTCCAAGGAGCTGGCCATCGGCCGCCCCACCACGGCGGAACTGCTGGACGCTTCCAGCTTTGTCGGCGCCGGAGTCACCAAGGCCGAGGAGCAGGGCCGCGAGATCGAGATCGAAAAGCAGAGCATCCGGGACAAGATCGACGCGCTGCGCCGCCAGAAGGAACAGGCAACCGGTTCAGGCCGCAGGGAGGCAAAGAGTGTAGAGGTAATGGTCGAGGTAGCACGCGAAGGGAACCTGACGCTTGAGCTGGCATCGATCATTCCCGGGGCTGGCTGGGAACCGGCCTATGATGTGCGCCTGGCCGCCGATGCCAAGACCGCCGAATTGACCTTCCGGGCAATGGTGCGCCAGCAGACCGGGGAGGCATGGGACAACGTCGATCTGACCCTCTCCACCGCCCGCCCGTCCCTTGGTGGCGCCCCGCCGGAACTGCGCCCATGGCAGATTTCATTCTACAGGCCGCAACCGGTCATGCGGGCGGAGATGTTTGTCGCCAGCGCCGCTCCCGCCAAATCCAAGGCAGCTCGCATGCAGATGGACAGCGCCGGCGCCGAACCTCCACCGGAGGCGATGCCGGCCGCCTTTGAAACCGCGCAGATCAGCGACGAGCACTCCTCGGTGGCCTTCCATGTCCCCCGCCCGCTCGACATACCTGCCGACGGCGCCCGCCACGGCAGCATCATCGCCATCGAACAACTGCCGGTCAGCATCGAATACCTGGCGCTGCCGAAACTGTCGCCGCACGTGTTCTTAAAATCGGAGATCGTCAACAAGGCCGACTGGCCGCTTCTGCCGGGGCAGGTCAACACCTTTGTCGGCAACGGCTACACCGGCAGTTCACAGTTGAAGAAGGTGGCGGCCGGAGAGAAGTTCGACCTGTTTTTCGGGACCGACGACCAGCTGACGGTCAAGCGCGAAGAACTTAAGCAGCGCCGCGAAGCCGGCCTGTTCGGCAAGAACCGGGTCGCCTACCGCTATCGCATACAACTGGAAAGCTACCGCAGGGAAGCACTGACGCTGACGCTGCTGGACCAGCTGCCGCTGGCCGCCGACGCGGAAATCAAGGTCTCGCTGGACAAGCCCTCTGTCAAACCGGAACAGATCAAGGATGACGGCACGATCGTCTGGAAGGCGGCGCTGCAACCGGGAGAGAAGAAGGAACTGACCTTCGGGATTATCGTGGAATACCCGAAGGAGCGGGAAATTACTGGTCTATAGCCCCCCTTTGTTAAAGGGGGGTGCGGGGGGATTTAAACTCCGTCAGATGTTTTCTATAGCGCAGCGGAACATGCTTCTGCTGCAGTTTGGGATTATGCCGTTCTGCGATGGCGTGACGCTGGAAATAGCGCTGCCACAGAGCGGCATAATCATGTTCGCCAGCTGTAACTCCCGGTTCACTCGTCAATTCGACATCTTTGATCAGTCGCCATGACTTCAGATCAAAAACCGCTGCCTGGCACCGTCGAAGATCATGAATCATCCAGGGACGGTCACCGACCCGTTCGACAAAGTGAGGCGCAATGAAGGGAAGGATGTCAGCCTCCGGTTCGATCCGGGCATATAGGAACCCCGCTTCAACCTCCTGAAACCTGACAAATCCTTTGAATTTATGCGCTTCATGCGCCACCTGCCGGGCAATGCGGTTGACCGAATGCACAGGTTCCTCAGCCAGCATCAGACACAAGCGCCCTCCCACTTGCAATCCCATCACCAGGTAACGCCACAGCAGCTGTTCAATCCCCGCCTTCCGACTATGGAAGGCATAGCGCGCCGTGGCGAAGGCCTCCTGCGACACCGCTTCGACAAGGCGCTTCCGGAATTCCACGGCACTCGCCCGATCCGTTACCGTCTCGCGCATGTCGCCGGAAAAGAGCCCACCGGCCTGCCGGTCGCGATTTCGAGTAAACTCCGGCTGCCCCTCCCCCGCCTCCAGGCAGTCGGCCACGGCACAGAGGAAACCTTCGAAGCTGCCGTCGTAGCAGTAGGTCGTCACAGTTCCCCCGTAAGCGCCGATGCATCCGGTATCGCCGCAAACAGCTCCAGCTGGTCCAGCCGCGCCGGACGGCGGGTCGGCGCCAGCATGCGCTCCATCAAACGCGGCCCGTCCAGCCTGATGCCCCCCAGGTAACGGCCGCCGGCGGTCAGGAAATATCTGGCACGTTTCAACACCACCCCCAGTTTCTTCAACTCCACCTCCCCCAGTCGTGTGCCGCGGCGGGCCTGCACGATGCGCTGAGCCGAGCGCACCCCGATCCCCGGCACCCGCAGCAGCACCTCGTAATCGACCCGGTTGACCTCCACCGGAAACAGCTCCAGGTGGCGCAGGGCCCAGTCGCTCTTGGGATCGAAACGCATGTCCAGATTGGGGTGCGTTTCGTCCAGCAGTTCATGGGCGCTGAAACCGTAGAAGCGCAGCAGCCAGTCGGCCTGGTACAACCGGTGTTCGCGCAGAAGCGGCGGCGTGGGCAGCGCCGGCAGACGATTGTCACTTGAAACCGGCACAAAAGCCGAGTAATAGACCCGTTTCAGTTCCAGCTTGTTGTAGAGCCCCTCCGTCAGCGTGATGATCTCGCGGTCGCTCTCCGGCGTGGCACCGACAATCAGCTGGGTGCTCTGGCCGGCAGGCGCGAAATGTGGTGCATTTCGCGACTGTTTGCGGGCTTCCTTCGATTCGACGATCAGACCACTGACTTGCCGCATCGGGTTGATGACCGACTCGCGCGGCTTGTCCGGCGCCAGCAGCGCCAGGCTCTGCCGGCTGGGAAGCTCGATATTGATGCTGACCCGGTCGGCATGGCGCCCGGCCTCGGCGATCAGCAGCGGATCTGCGCCCGGCACCAGCTTGAGGTGGATATAGCCGTTGAAGCGCTCCACCTCCCGCAACCGCTTTGCCACGTATATCAACTGTTCCATGGTGTAGTCGGCGGAACGGATCACGCCGGTGCTGAGGAACAGCCCTTCGATGTAGTTGCGGCGGTAGAAGTTCATGGTCAGGTCAACGATCTCGTCCGGGGTCATGGCGGCGCGGGAGATATCGTTGGAGCGGCGGTTCAGGCAATAGGCACAGTCGTAGATGCAGGCGTTGGTCAGCAGGATCTTCAGCAGCGAGATGCAGCGGCCGTCAGCGGTCCAGCTGTGGCAGATGCCGCTGGAGGTGGTATTGCCGAGAGCGCCGGCCTTTCCGGAGCGGTTGCTGCCACTGGACGAGCAGGAGACATCATACTTGGCGCTGTCGGCCAGGATCTCCAGGCGCTGTTCAAGGGGAAGGGTGATCATGGCGGAGAGGGTAGCACAGGCATGTGACAGAATGTGTCATTGTATACAATTGTGGTCACAAAAAATATGGGAACTGCAAAGGCCCAGAATGTTTCTACTTTGTAACATTTCATAACTCCCCCAGCCCCTCTTATCTTAAGAGGGGGGGTTACAGGTAAAGTCAAAGGCAAATGTAGATATATCATGCCCGTTTATGTGCGCCTCCCGTTTAATAACAGGCCGAATAGAGAGACCTAAGGCTTATAAAATGATGTGGTGGCTCTTGATTTTTGTCGCTTCGTTATGATCGACACCTGTTTCGCGGGCGAATTCCATCCAGTTGGAAACCGCCTCACCTACTTCACGGATTACCCTTTTGGCAGTTCCGATACCAAATCTGTTGGCAACGGCAAGCAAGTCCTCTCTGATGATCCCCACAAATTTACCGTTCACGGACATCAGATGCTGATGTGTCCACTCGCTTGAAGGGCTGTAGGCATGTGTCACGTCATAAGCCGGGGCAAGTTGCCATGATCCGGACTCTGCCATAATGAAGGAATGGTTTTTGGTGTGATCGTCACAGTTGGCAGCCATGACATTGAACGTCATACGACGGAATGCCTCCTCCATAGCTGGGTATCCAAGATTCAACTTGCTGATCACCATAAAATACTGGGCATAATCATGTATGGCCTTCTGTTTGAAGTCGAGATGGGCCATGGCACAGAGGGTAGACATGTGGATTTTCCTGTTGCCGTCGCGGTCGAAGCGTTTGGTCATGAAGTGCGCCCGACCATTCTCCTCAATAAGCCTGCACGGTGACATGGTGATCCCTGCGGTTGTGGCCATCAGATAATAGGCCATCTCGATCCGGCCATAGTCCTGTGAACTGCCCAGCGCGAGGTCTGTGCCCACACCATCGAATTTAAGCAGCCAGTGCTCAAAGCCCGGTGCAACATCAAACTGGCCGGCGCGTATTTCGTTGGTTTCCGGATTCCACGCGATTGCCGCCTTGGCGCGAGCGCCTCCAGCTGATGTCCCGACCTGGATGATCTGCTTAAGAGCAGCTTCTGCCATGGCATCAGTTTGAAAATCACCGGATACGGATCGCCGGGCCACTTCAACAAGTTTAGACAGATCGATGGCCGTGCGGCTGGAAGTCACTTTAGTTCTGGACGGTTTGAATTCCAGAGCGCCCATGCTTCTTTTGCCCATATAGCCCAGACGGTCAAGGGGCGTGATGGACTCCCTGCTGACACCTTTTTGCGCCATCCAGGCATCGACCAGACTGTTGCCGAAATCATCCGGCAACGCATCCGACAGTAACGCCGGCAGACGTTTACAGGTAAGTTCCGGCAGGAACGGGAACACATAGGGCTCAAGACTGAGCGGCATCATGATCGGCGCGAGTTCGATGCCAAGCTTCACGAAATGCGGATAGTACGCGAAAACATAATAACCGCTGCCCGGGTCGAGAACGACCGCCCCTACCCGATTGCCCCATACTTCCACTTCTATTTTATCAATCGGTATGTAAGCGGCCATGGCTACCTCTATTCAGAATGATCCGGCAACAGCAGTTCGTTCTTGAGTTTCGGTTTACGGGTTCTCGGTTTGAATACTCTTTGTCGAGGGGTTTTCTGCGGAGTCATGTGCAGGGGGTTTACCGTGACTTTTGGCGCAAGTGTTTCCAGCCATTCCACCCGGTTCAAGACCCGCAAAATTTTGATCAGGGATTTGGTCGTGGACGTTTTACCGGATTCGATTCGCTTTATTACATTCAGGGCGACTCCGGCTTGTTCGGAAAGAGCTTGCTGATCCATATTGCGGAGGATTCTGAGGTTGCGAATTTGCTGACCCAAAACCTCTTCCCATTCTTCTGGTGTTCTGTAATCAATCATAATAGCCTCTATATGATCTGATATAGTCAAATATGACTAATATGGCTCATGCATGGTCTACACTACTTAGTTTGGCATGCAAAGTCCATAAATAATGCAAACAAACCATCATAATAGATCTTATATAGTCTATTTTAAGTATTTTAGTGTATTTAACACCATATAAGGGCTATTGATTCTAAACATCACTTCTATCTGGATCATCAAGGTCTTGATGCGGGTTGAGTAGCGGCCAACGGTGGCGTGGAGCAGCGGCGAAGCGTTAGCAAAGACCGTGTGCCGCCGAGGGTTAGATCCTGTGCTCGGCCCCATTTTTTGAACGGTGCTCCATAAGCCGAAGCAACGGTTTCTCTATCTATTATCTCTTTGTTTTATGGCCTCAAGTTTATCAACCGGAAGGCTGCCGTATATATCTTCAATCTCTTTAGGCTCTGTAATCATTTTTTGGCAAATGAAGTTTACAAGCTTGAAGAGCTTGTTCGCAGTGTCTCTGTCGTCCTTTAGGTCTATTGTTCCGGGGTGTACAGCGTCATTTCCTATAACCCTCACGCTGTCTAAAGCTTCTTGTACTTTTGGAGGAAGTCCTGCCTCCACCAGCGCTTTGATATCAGCATTAATGTTTTTTCCTGGCTGTCCTAAATGAGCGCACAGTTTTTGGATAGCCAGTCTTAGTAGTGCCGCAGCACCTCTAGGCGAGAGATTGGCTATAGTACGTGCTTCTTCATAATCATGCTGAATCGCCTCTGGTAAATCCGAATTTGGCGGTTCTGTTGTTGAATTCATTGGATAAATTATCTTGTTGCCTAACCAGATCGTTGGAAATCCACACCTCTCACAATTAGATATTAAAAATTTCTCGTTTCTGTACTGAAGTCCGTAACCGTCTTTTTGTATTGCCGCGCTCATGTAGTACCATGTCTGCTTGGCATAAACATGACAGTTCGGGCAGTTGAATGCATCAATGCCAAGTTCTGGAGCTATGTATTGACTTTTCATTTTGCCTCCATTCCTTCAATTTACCTAACGGGGTGGGGGCGCACCAGCGCGTCAGCGTCTGTGTGCCGCCGCCTGGATACTATGTAAGGCCCCCCTTGGGCATACGTTTTACGGTATGCTCAGCTTTGCGAGAACCAATTCCTAGGGAATCCAAAGGGGGCCTTACACATGCGATTTTACACAAAAACT
>JAVBXN010000007.1 GCA_030824515.1 Pelobacter sp. | reverse complement strand
ATTGTAGGGACACCCCCTTGCGGGTGTCCTTGCCTGAACTGGCACACAAAGCCGGGCACCCGCAAGGGGATGCCCCTACATATTAATAAATGGTATTTCAGTAAATACCGTATCCCTTATTACAAAATCCGCTACAACAAAAGGGTCCGCAATGGGAATCGAAAATGACGGAAGCCTTCCGGCAAAGCCTGTGAAACTGCATCCGCCCCGGACCGAGCAAGAGCAACGGAAACTGAGCCATGAACTTGAGGGATACCAGATTGAACTGGAGGTGCAGAATACTGAGCTGCGCCGTGTCCAGGAAGAGCTTGAGATTCAGCAGATAGAGCTGGAACTGCAAAACGATGAACTGCGGCAGGCACAGGAGGCGCTTGAGCTGTCGCGGAACAAGTACGCCGAGCTGTATGATTTTGCACCGGTCGGCTATTTCACCTTTGATGCGCCGGGAGTGATCAAGGATGTAAATCTTACCGGCGCGCAACTGCTGGGAATTGAGCGGAGTCTGCTGACCGACAGGTCCTTTTCCGTCTATATTGCCGATGCTGACGGGAGGGCGCTTTTCTCCGCGCATCTCGAAGCTGTTTTGCATGGGCAGGGCATGCATAAATGTGAAATCAGGCTGACCGGAAAAGACGGCGCCGTGATCCATGGCCTGCTTCAGAGCGTGATGATAGACACTCCTGAAAGCAAAGCCGGCCACATTCTCTGCTCAATCGTTGACGGTACGGTTGCCAAGCGTTTGGAAACTGAGATCCGGGATGCCCGGGAATATGCCGAGAACATCGTGGAAACCGTGCACAAGCCGCTGGTGGTGCTGGATTCCGAGCTGAAGATACTTTCCGTCAATCGCAGTTTCTACGAGACCTTCATGGTGACGCCCGAGGAGACCATCGGGAAATTCATCTATGACCTGGGTAACCGGCAATGGGATATTCCCAAGCTGCGGGTGCTGTTTGAAGAGATCCTGCCCCATGATTCAGTATTCAACGGCTATGAAGTGGAGCATGTTTTTCCCGGTGTCGGCCGCAGGTTTATCCTGCTTAACGCCCGCCAGATCTTCAGGAAAAATATCGGCTCACACATTATCCTGGTGGCCATGGAAGATATCACCGAGCGCAAGAATGCGGAAGAGGCGCTGCTGAAGGCGGGTGCGCTGCAGAACGCGATTTTTAACAGCGCCAACTTTTCCAGTATCGCCACCGACGCAAAGGGTGTCATCCAGATCTTCAACGTCGGCGCCGAGCGCATGCTGGGCTACACCGCCGCCGAAGTGATGAACAAGATCACGCCGGCCGATATTTCAGATCCGCAGGAAGTCATCGCCCGCTCCGAAAAATTGAGCATCGAGCTCGGCACTCCCATCGCTCCCGGCTTCGAGACCCTGGTTTTCAAGGCTTCCCGCGGTATAGAGGATATCTATGAGCTGACCTATATCCGCAAGGACGGCAGCCGTTTTCCGGCGGTAGTGTCGGTCACGGCGCTGCGCGATGCCCAAACCGCGATCATCGGCTATCTGCTGATCGGCACCGACAATACGGCACGCAAGCGGATCGAAGCCGAGCGGGCGGCTCTTGACCAGGCTCTGCTGGATAAGAACCTGGAGCTGGAGCGCGCCACACGCGTGGCGGAAAATGCCAACCGTGCCAAATCGGATTTTCTTTCCAGCATGAGCCATGAACTGCGTACTCCTCTCGGCGCGATCCTCGGTTTCGCACAACTGCTGGAATCCGGCAAGCCGGAGCCGTCACCCGCCCAGAAGAGAGGCATTGACCAGATTCTCAAGGCCGGGTGGTACCTGCTGGAACTGATCAACGGCATCCTGGACCTCGCGCTGATCGAGTCCGGCAAACTGTCGCTGTCGCTGGAGCCGGTGCTTTTGTCCGAAGTAATGCTGGAATGCGAAGTGATGGTCGAACCGCAGGCATTGGAGCGCGGTATCAGCGTGGACTTTATCCACTTCAAGACTCCCTATTCCGTCTATGCCGACCGTACACGGATAAAGCAGGTCCTGATCAATCTCCTTTCCAACGCGATCAAATACAACAAGGCCAACGGAACAGTTACCGTCAAATGTACAATGTGCGGACCGGATTCGGTTCGTATCAGCGTTCGCGACACCGGAGAAGGTCTGACTCCGGAGCAGCTGGCGCAGCTTTTCCAGCCGTTCAATCGTCTCGGTCAGAATACCGGATCTGAACAGGGCACCGGCATCGGCCTGGTGGTATGCAAACGGCTGGTTGAATTGATGGGGGGCGTGATCGGCGTGGAAAGCATAGTCGGGGAAGGAAGCGTGTTCTGGTTCGAAATCAACCGGACTACCGAACTGCAAAGTTCCGTTAGCGAAGCCGAGTTGACCGGGGAAGAGCGCCCGCAGGTCCAGGGCGCCGAGCTGGCGCATAGCCTGCTCTACATCGAGGACAATCCGGCAAATCTGATGCTGGTGGAAGATCTGATTGCGCGCCGGTCCGATATCCGTTTTCTGAGCGCCCGCAACGCCACCATCGGCATCGAGATTGCGCTCGCATCCTTGCCGGATGTGATACTGATGGACATCAATCTGCCGGGAATCAGCGGACTGGATGCGCTGAAAATACTTTCCGCAGACCCGGCAACGGCGCACATTCCGGTGATTGCGCTCAGCGCCAACGCCGTGCCAAGCGATATTGCCAAAGGGCTGGAGGCGGGTTTCTTCCGCTATCTCACCAAGCCGATCAAAGTCAACGAGTTCATGGATACGCTGGACATGACACTGGAACATGCAAAAGCGGAAACAATTAAAAGGGAAAAATATGCTGATTAGCGAGTCTGAAATTCTTAACGCCAGCATCCTGATCGTTGACGATCAGTTAACCAATGTCACCCTGCTTGAGCAGTTGCTGCTTGAAGCCGGCTACACCAGTGTTTCCTCCACGTTGAATCCGGTGGAGGTTTGCGCGCTGCATAAGAAAAACCACTACGACCTGATCCTGCTGGACCTGCAGATGCCGGTCATGGACGGATTTCAGGTGATGGAAGGCCTCAAGGCCGACGATTCCGACGACCATCTTCCGGTTCTGGTGATTACCGCCCAGCCGGGACACAAGCTGCGTGCCCTGCAGGCAGGCGTAAGAGATTTCATCAGCAAGCCCTTCGATCTGATCGAAGCCAGGCTGCGTATCCGCAATATGCTGGAAATGCGGTTGCTGTACAAGAAACTCGATAATTACAACAAGGAGCTGGAACAGACCGTACAGGAACGGACCGGGGCTCTTCTCAAGGCGAATGGACAGCTTACACTGGAAATAGATGGACACAAGAAGACGGAAGGGTCGCTTCAGGACGCGCTTACCGAAATCAAGCAGCTGCAGAACCGGCTGGAGGCCGAGAACATGTACCTGCAGCAGGAGGTCGCCCGGGAGTACAACTTCGGCGAGATCATCGGTCAAAGCAATGCCCTCTCGCAGGTATTCCTGCGGGTCGAGCAGGTGGCCCCGATGAACGCAACCGTTCTTCTGCTCGGCGAAACCGGCACCGGCAAGGGCGTTGTGGCACGCGCCATCCACAGCAGCAGTTCCCGTAAAAGCCGGCCATTGATTACGGTCAACTGCACGGCGCTGCCGGCCAACCTGATCGAGAGCGAACTGTTCGGGCGGGAAAGGGGCGCGTTTACCGGATCAGATGCCCGGCAGCTGGGGCGTTTCGAGCTGGCCGACGGCGGCACGATATTTCTCGACGAAATCGGCGAGTTGCCGATGGCGTTGCAATCCAAGCTGCTGCGCGTCATTCAGGACGGCGAGTTTGAACGTCTCGGCAATCCCCGCACCATCAAGGTCGATGTAAGGATCATCGCGGCCACCAACCGCAATCTGGAGGAGGAGATCCGCGAAGGCAAGTTCCGGGAAGACCTGTTCTACCGGCTCAATGTTTTCCCAATCACAATGCCGCCGCTCCGGCAGCGCATCGAAGACATCCCGACCCTCGTCAATCATTTCGTTGCCAAATTCAATAAAAAAATCGGCAAGAAGATCGAGTCGGTCTCAAAAAACACGATGAGCGTTTTTCAGGATTACCACTGGCCCGGCAACGTGCGGGAGTTGGAAAGCGTCATCGAACGGGCGGTTATCATCAGCCAGGGGAACGCATTGCAGGTGCTGGACCGCTTCGATACGCTCCGCAAGCCGGAACAAACGGGCAATGGCGAGGTCAAACCGCTCGTAGATCTGGAACACGACCACATCCTTCAGGTGCTCCAGAAAACAAGTTGGCGCATCGAGGGAGAAAAAGGGGCCGCGGTGCTCCTGGGGCTAAACCCCAGCACTCTTCGCGCCCGGATGCGGAAATACGGCATCGTCCGTCAGTAAACGATAAAACCTGCAAACCTTTCAACCCGGAAAAAGCTGTTAACCGCCGATGAACGCCGATACACGCCGCCAGAAGTAGGCGCTTCCAAGCGAGAAATCAAAAACGTAAATAAAATAATGATTTAACCCATAAGGTGATCAACTTTTTTGATGTAAGTCCTGGTTTTCTCGGCGTGCATCCGTTTTTATCGGCGGTTAACTGCCGTTTATAGGTTCAAGAGTTTGTCTCTGCATTATTTTTCAAGCACGGCCGGTGCTTGCCTTCCCGAATTATCCTGTATCAAATTCGACCCTCAATCCCCAGCGATTTTAGTATATCTCAGGCCCGTGATCTGTATTACTCGGCCTTAACGTATACCTGCAAATATTGCAGATATGTTGTATTCGACGGAATACTTATACGGATTTAATCTCATCATCATCACCTCCATTTCACAGTCCCAATATTATCAGATGCTTGTACCGACTTTTCCGCTAATTTTTTTCGGCACGTTAGTTGCGGATAATCACCTTTGATAAGTGTTGATTCCAGCTGTTCGAAAAACAGTCGCAGCTGCGAATGCGCGGAACAACACAAAAGGATTTAGTCTGGTCTCTATCGACATTTAAAAGGAGGTGACAACCTTTAAAGTGGGATGTCCGGGTGTCGGGTTGTGTGTTTTCAGTTGATGTAAAACTAAAAAAAGGAGAGATCAGATGAAAAAAAGCATAATGAATAAACTCCTGGCAGTTAGCCTGTTGTCGATTCTGGCCCCGTGCGCCGCGTTCGCCACGATGTATGTCGATCATTTTGACGATCCGGTGGGCGGGCAATCACTGACGCAGACTTCCGTAGGTACTTCAGCTTCGTTTGTCAGTGGGCTGGGAACTTCCGCAATGGGCGGTTCGCGCTATGTTGAGGTCACCAAGACAGGTGGCAGTGGCGGTTCGCATGCCATCGATATCAATAATGGCGCCTACCCGAGCGTCATGGCTGACAGTCTGGAGGCAGGCGCTACCGGTTTCTCACGGTTGATCTGGGACGGCAACAGCAACAACACCATAGAATACACGATGCCATTAATCGATTTTACCCAGGGCGGCATTAACAGCGCCATCGCGATCCGCATTCTGTTCAATGATCAGCCTGGGAATATCACCTTGAACTTTGGTGACGGTACGGTTAACAACAATTACACTCTGACCGCTCCTGATTATTACAGTACGTTTCCGATGGACATCATCATTCCGTTCTCCGCCTGGACGGGTGTGGACTTCACACAGATTCGCGGCGGCGGTATGTTAGTCGATCTGTTACAAAGCGAAGACCTTCTGATTGACTTTGTTGCCGCCGTGAACCCGGTTCCGGAACCGGGCACCCTGGCTCTGCTCGGCGTCGGCATGCTCTGTCTGGCCGTCTATGGCAAGCGTCGAATAAACAACTCGGACAACCAGGGCATGTGTACATGATCCGAGTATCGAACAGCAGATATGTCAAGCTTTTGATCAGTGCGTCGGTTATGGGGCGCTAGTAGATAAAGGGACCGGCTTCATTGCTTGTCCCTTTATTTTGAACAGCTATGTAGTAATTAATTCCACGTTTGCCGCAAAATGATCCTGCCGTATTTGGCGGTAATGTTAAACCTGACGGCTGTATTTGAATGTTTTTCACTATTCTTAGTGTGGTTTGGTTGTAAATATACGCAAAATCAGGATGTTGCGTTGACAGTGGCGCCGGATCATCACTGGCACGTTCGTTGCGTTGTTCCCACATGACTGATCATAAACTCGATCAGATGTTATTTCGAATTTGAGCAAATATTGAAAATTGCAATATTCAACTTGCGGAGAATACCATGCATTTACCTGACAGCATTTTGGAAATCAAAACTTTGGGTAGCTTCATTCTCTCGGTTAATGGAAAACCTGTTGCAACCGCTTGGCCGAGCGAAGAGATAAAAGTTCTTTTCTGCTCTTTGCTGTCGCCGCTGGACCTCTACTTTAGCTGGGATCGCGTCTGTCGTTCCATGCTGGGAGTGCCAGCGACAAAAAACTGCAGAGTGCAACTGGATGAGGGCTTTATCCGGCCGCTCGAAAGATTTATGACCGGGACATTCGGTTTCAATCCTGTCATCAAGGGACCCGAGGGTATCAGGATCGACCATCAGCGTATCCATGTTGACGCCCAGACGTTTCAAAGCACTATCGTGGAAGGGCTCAGGCTGATGTCCGTCGGAGATCGTGACGCGGCGCGCGAGAAATTCAGCGCCGCCGATTCACTCTATGCCGGCATCTATCTGCCAGGGGTTACCGGAAAAATAATTGCCAACACTCGCAATGAGCTTGAGTCCCTTTACCGGACCGTGATCGTCGAAGCCGGCCGTTCACACGGAAAAGGGCATTCGTCATGAGCTGGATGGTTATACCGGCAATGCCGATGAGTTTCATATCATCGTCGTGATTATCAATTAAGCCGAATCAGCAACTGAATTTTATTTCCGGATCAAAGCGCTCCTGGCGTTGGCTCGTCATCGTTTCCTCAATTCATCCCCTCCCAACAGCCGGGCGAGGGTCTTCATCGTCTCAATCCTCGCCACCTTGAGTGCATCCCTGATCCGGAATCGGAACTACAAGGAGCGATCTACATGAAAATTGACCAGAATATTCACAATATGGCGGTGCTGATTGAATTTTTGGCCGGCGCCGGCCTCGCCATCTTTTTCCATTTTGTGCTGCACTCACCGGAGGTTGCCTACAGTATCTTCGGTATCGGCATCCTGCTTTCCCTGGCCACTTATCTGATTCGCGAGGATCTGGAAAAAACCCGTAACGAGTTGATCGGCCAGTATCACCAGGCCCACGAAGTGACTTTCGCCATAGCCCGGATCAGTGATGCGGAATGTCATACCAAGGCGGAGGCGATGCTGTCCGGAATCAAAAAAACCATCGTGCAGTTGCAGCAGGGATTCATCCCGCTTGACGAAACGGAATTTTATCTGGAAGGCGCCAAATGTTCCGACCTGGCCGTTCGCCGGATGAAGAGCGTTGATCCCATAAGCAATGGCTGGCACACTCGCGGGGCGCTGGTCAACTACTACCAGTCAAATCTGCACGCGCTGGAACGCGGGGTGGCCATTACCCGCATCTTTGTCATGAGCCATGAAGAATTCGGTGATTCGGATGCGCAGAAGGTTCTGCTGGCACAATTACATGACGGTATTGAAGTCCGTATTATCTTTCGCGATGAACTTCCCGCCATCAGCAACATGAGTGGTCGCGATATCAACAGTTCCTTTGATTTTGCCATCTACGACGATCAGGTGGTCACCGAGGTCTTTCAGCAGAGCGGCACCTATTTCGGCAGGAAGACTTGCCATGCTGTTAATGTTGAAAAATTCATAAAGTTTTACGAGCTGATCGAGCATAGCTCAAATGTTCTGGCCGTTGAGGACGACCGGATCATTCTTGCCACAACCTCGCCCGTCAAATAAGACAGTTATGCCAAACATGACGGATACCCCCGAGGGTTTTTTCATTCCTCCCTCTCTTTAACTTGATAATTACCGCATAAAATCAGTCTGTTGCACGGTTGCTGTCCGCCGAAAGTTTCCGGCATGCTAGTTGCGGATAGATAAGATTATCAGAATCAGCGGGTTGGTGCGGAACACCCGCACCGGTCCCTCGTTCAGACGGTTTGCAGTTCAATCGACAAGGAGGATTATGTATGAAGAGAAACATGGTTTCACGATATGTGGCAACAGGTCTGGTGGTCATGGGTTTAAGCATGGCAGCCGGTTGTGCCACAACGGATACGGTCAGTTCACGCTTCCCGCTGCTGGAAGAGAATATCAACTCCGCTAAGGCGGTTGAGGCCCAGGTCTATGCTCCGACCCCGCTCAAGTCGGCCGAGGCCAAGCTGGAGGGCGCCAGATCGGCTGTAGCGGCCAAGGATATGGTCACCGCCAGCAAACTTGTGGATGAGGCCATGGTTGACGCCGATTATGCACGGGCCATGGCTCCGACGGAAAAGGCCAAACTCGAAGCTGTCAAGCTGCGCGAGGCCATTCTGGCCGTGCGCGAGGAAATCAAGAAGATGCCGGCTGTGAAATAACCACAAATACCATTAAGGATAAGGAGTTGATATGAATTTCAGTCGTATTTCAAGTCAGTTGAAAACCGCGGGCCTTATGATCTCCTGCGGAGCGGTTCTGGCCGGGTGCGCAGCGGTTGACCCCAGCGAACAGATCGCCCGGGACCGCCTGGAACAGGCGCGTAGCGCCTATGCCCAGGCAAAAGGCAACCCGATTGTGGAGTCGTACTCGCTGAAAACACTTCTCGCTGCGGAACAGGCGTTGAAGGATGCGGAGCAGGTCAGTAAGAAGGCCTATTCGCCCAATCCGCTTGAGCCGTCCAGGGCGTATGATTCCGGTGAGAAAAAACTCTTTTACAATGACATATCCCGTCTGGCCTACATGTCGGAACGTAAATCCCAGACTTCTGTAGCGCTGGCGGAGGGTGTGGTCACGCGCAACGAGATCGTCCGGTTGGGCAAGGAAAAGGCCGAGTTGCAGCTGCTGAAAAGTCAGATGGAAAAACAGCTGCTCCAGCAGGACCTGGATCAAAAAGCAGCGGCGCTGGAGAATGCAAGGCAGCAGTTGGCTTCGGCGACCAACGAGGCCGACCGGTCCAGGATTCTGGCCGATATCCGGGCAAAGGAGGCCGCGTTGGCAAATGCCCAGGCTGAGGCAAGAGCCAGGGAGGCAGACAGTGCCAGGCTTCAGGCTGAGGCACAGGCCAGAGATGCCGACAGTGCCAGGCTTCAGGCCGAGCTACAGGCCAGGGATGCCGAATCTGCAAAGGCTGAACTCGTGTTGCTGATGGTGGAGTTATCGGATCTGCAGGGTCAGTTGACCGATCGGGGAATCGTGCTGACCATCGGTGACGTTCTGTTCGCCACCGGCAAGTCCGATCTCAATGTCAGCGCCCAGCGCAGTATGGGCAAACTGGCCGAGTTCCTCCAGAAAAAGCAGAACCGGAATCTGCTGGTGGAAGGGCATACCGACAGTGTCGGCGGCGAGGAGTACAACCAGGGACTTTCCGAACAGCGCGCCGCATCGGTTAAAAACGCCCTTGAAAAAAGGGGCGTTGCCGGTGATCGGGTCGTCACGATCGGTTATGGCAAGAAGTACCCGCTGGCCGGCAATGATACCGCCGACGGCAAACAGCAGAACAGAAGGGTCGAGGCGATCATCCTTAACGAAGGCGTCAAGCCGGAGAGCCAGTTCAGGAAATAGGTTTGAAAAAACGCATTTACTCACGCAACGACGCAACGAACGCAACGAAATTCAAATACTTAAGAAGATTTGTAACCTCACCAATCTGGTGAATGATGTTATCGTTTAACTGCCTGATTTTACGTTGCGTCGTTGCGTTCGTCGCGTGAAACTGCTTTTTCTAGGTTCAACGGTATCCGATAATCCGGCTGCATGCGTGACAGACCTGGATGCAGTTACAATTGACCACCTTATTACAGCAGGTTCCGGACCAATCTTCCGGCCCTGCTGTTTTAACATGATGGCGCAGAGGTAAAGAAACTCATGGTAGATAACATGGAAAAATTGCCGTGGATTAAACGGCTGTTGAATTCCCGGCTGTTTCGCTGGGGTGTCGGCATGACGGCCGTGCTTGTCCTTGTTCTGTACGGCGCCTCCTATGTTCTCGATGAGCCTCTGCGCAGCGCCATGGAAAAGAAGTTGAACCGGGACCTGAAAGGGTATTCGGTTCAGCTTTCCGGCTTGCATGTCCAGCCGATAGGGCTGTCACTGACCCTGAAAGGGTTGACAGTTTTTCAGCAGGCCCATCCGGCTCCTCCCGTAATCCATTTTCCGGTATTAAAGGCCAGCATACAGTGGCGCGAGGTTCTCTCGGGGAGGCTGGTCGCCGAATTCATGCTGGACAAGCCGAATATCAACATCAACCTGCTGCAGCTCAGCAACGAGGCAGCCAGCAAGGTTTCGCTCAAAGAGCGCGGATGGCAGCAGGCGGTGGAGGATATCTACCCGCTCAAAATCAACATCTTGAAGATCAACGACGCCAGCATCACCTATATTGACCAGGACCCGAAAAGGCCCCTGGTTCTGAGCCACCTGAACCTCAAGGCAATCAATCTCCGCAATCTGCGCCTGCCGGACCGGGTCTATCCCTCCTCGTTCAATCTCGAAACGGACATTTTCGGCAGCGGGCATGGCAGTGTCAACGGCGCCGCCAATTTTCTGGCTGAGCCGCATCCCGGCATAAAAGCCGCCTTCAAACTGGAAAGGGTGCCGGTCGAATATTTCAAGCCGGTGATTGCCCGCGCCAACGTCGTAATACAGGGCGGGGTACTCAACGCCTCCGGAGACGCCGAGTATGCGCCAAATGTGAAAATTGCCCACATGGAAAACCTGACGATTCAGGACATGAAAATTGACTACATCCACTCAAAACGCACCGCCGCTGCGGAAAAAAAACGTGCCGACGTGGTTGGCAAGGCAGCGGTGAAGATCAGCAACAAGCCCGGCTTGCTGCTTCGCGCCGATAACCTGAACCTGAAGGGATGCACCCTCGGCATGGTGAATCAGGCCGCAAGCAAGCCGTACCGCGTATTCCTGGCAGACACCGATTTCCATCTGAGCAACTTCTCCAACCATTTTTCCCAGGGGCCCGCCCAGGCGCAGCTGAAGGCGAAATTCATGGGAAGCGGCATCACGACAGCGTCGGCGACTTTCCGGCCGGAAAAGGGGAGGCCCGATTTCGATCTCATGCTAAAAATAGAAAACAGCCAGTTGACGGCGATGAACGATCTGCTGCGGTCCTACGGGGATTTCGACGTTTCCGGCGGGGTCTTTTCCCTGGTTACGGAGTTACACATCAAAGACGATGCCATTACCGGCTATCTCAAGCCATTCTTCAAGGATATGAAGGTGTATGACGGGCGCAAGGATAAAGAGCGGGGCCTCTCCCACAGAATGTACGAGATGATGATCGGCGGGGTGGCTCAGTTGCTTGAAAACAGGACGCAGCAGGAGGTTGCCACCAGGGTGGACATCTCCGGTACGGTGGGAAACCCGGAAACAAGCAGCTGGCAGATCGTTGCGGAACTGATCCGCAATGCGTTTTTCAAGGCGATGCTGCCAAGTTTTGACAAGAGTGTGTCCGGAGCAGGCAAGCGTTGATATCGAGGTGAGTGACGATGAACAAGAATGTACCAGCGCCTCGCAAAAACATTAGCAGACGGCCAATTGGGGCAAATGTAAAAGTGCGCTCAGCGACTCCGGCAACCATGGTTTCTCTCTCTGTTGCAGAGGCGTCGGTCCCTGCCGGTGAACAGGCTGTAGCTCGTAGCGCGGAATCTGTTTTTATGCGTGAAAATTCTGCGGACCGGCGCGAGGAGGTGGCAGACCGACGTGAAGATGCAGCCGACCTGCGCGAGGAAACCGCCGACCTGCGCGAGGAAACCGCCGATCTGCGCGAAGAGGTAGCCACGCTGCGCGACAAGGCTATACGCGACAATGAAGATGCAGCGTATGCCAAAGCCGTGCTTGGTGCGCGCACCGAGGCCCAGTTGCGGGAAGCGAATGAGCGCCTCTTGGTTGCGATGGTTAATGCCCAGGCGATGACGGTTACGGCTGAGCAGGCGACCGAGAAGATGTCGTATATGGCCGAACACGATTTCCTGACCGGTTTGCCAAACCGTGCGCTGCTGACCGACCGCCTGTCCCAGTCAATCGCTTTTGCGCTGCGTCATGGCAAGAAGGTCGCCCTTATGTATTTGGACCTGGACCACTTCAAGCACATCAACGATTCACTCGGGCACGAGGTTGGAGACCAGTTGTTGCAGTCTGTTGCAAAACGCCTGCAAGCGTGTGTCCGGCTCTACGATACCGTCAGTCGCCAGGGTGGCGACGAATTTGTGGTGCTATTGCCGGAAGTAGATGAACGGCAGGATGCGACCCTGATCGCCCAGAAGCTGATCGAGACCATGGCCCAACCACATGTCGTTCGTGGGCATAGCCTCCACGTAACTCTTAGCATCGGCATCAGCCTCTATCCTGATGATGGCAAGGAAGTCGAAACTTTGGTAAGGAATGCTGACACCGCAATGTATCAGGCAAAAAAGAACGGTCGCAACAAATATCAGATGTTCACTCCTGATATGAATATTCGAGCGGTTGCCCGGCAGGCCGTTGAGCAGGCTCTCTACCACGCTCTCGAGCATCGAGAGTTTGTCTTGTATTACCAGCCCAAGGTGAATCTCGAAACCGGCGCCATAACCGGTGCCGAGGCTCTCATCCGTCTAAAGCGGGCAGATCGGCGACTACTTCCTCCTGCAAAGTTTGTGGGTATTGCCGAAGAGTGCGGCCTTATCATACCGATCGGCAGATGGGTGATGCACGAAGCCTGTCGCCAGACTCAAACCTGGCTGCAGGCTGGTCTCGACATCGGTCAGATTGCGGTCAATGTCTCGGCCAGGGAGTTTCACAGCAACGAATATATTGCCGGTGTTCGTGCCATCCTCGCCGACACCGGCCTTGATCCGCGCCACCTTGAACTTGAGGTGACCGAAGGCGTGCTCATGCAGGACACGGAACAGACAACATCTATTTTGTGCGAGCTGAAAGATCTTGGTGTGCAGATTGCCCTCGATGATTTTGGCACCGGCTATTCCAGTCTGAGTTATCTGCGCCGTTTTCCAATAAATACGCTCAAAATCGATCAGTCGTTCGTGCAGGATATCGATGGTGAAACAGGCGAGGCCCTGGTCAGCGCAGTTATCGGAATCGGCGCCAGCCTCAAACAGCGAGTCGTGGCCGAGGGTATCGAAACACAACAACAGGTTGATTTTCTGCAATCCCGGCACTGCGGCGAGGGACAAGGCTACTTCTACGGCCGCCCCGTAGCTGCCGAGGAATTCGCCGCGATGCTGGCAGCTGACGCTTGTAACTCTTGATTTTCTGCATATAACCTTTCCAAATCTCCTCTCATCCAAGGGGAGACTTCAAAGCATTTATCACAATCGCCTCAACCTGGTCCGTCATATATGGCAGTAATGTTAAACATGGCGGGTTGGCAGCGCGGCTTATTCTTCATCCGTACCCCGGTGTTCTGTTTATCCCTTTACAATCAGCCCATTGCACTCGCCGTATCACATTTCTACTCTGGCACGTTAGTTGCCACTTACCTTTATGGCATGTCTTTGAACGTGCCACCTGATCGAATGAATTCGTCAGACGAACGTACACGGATATAAAGGGGGATTTATGTTGGGAACTATTCTGGTTGTAGTGGTTATTTTGTTGTTGGTGGGTGTGCTGCCCACCTGGCCTCATAGCAAACAATGGGGCTATTACCCCAGTGGCGGGTTTGGCTTGATGCTTTTGATTCTGTTGGTCCTGATACTGATGGGACGGTTTTAGGCGGCCGTTGCGTCAGGTGTTTTGTTAGAACGTTTAAATCATTTTGAAAACAATAAGGAGGTGTGTCAGCTAATGCCCTTAATTCAAGTAATACTGGTCCTGATTGTGGTGGGAATCGTCCTTGGTCTGATAAACAGATTCATTCCGATGGCAGGTTCCATAAAGTCGATTCTGAATGGAGTCGTGGTTATTGCAGTAGTTTTGTGGCTCCTGAGCGTTTTTGGAATCCTGGGGCAGCTCTCCACAATCCGGGTTGGCAAGTAATGTTTCGAGGTGAAATGCTGCCTTCAGCATGCATGAAAAGAAAATCACTCACTAAACGGTTTATGAAATGGAGAAAACCCAATGTTTCGAGACTTTAAAGGCATAAGGACACTCTGTGCCACTCTGTTGGCTTTATCAACCCTTGTGGCAGGGTGCGGTTCAAGCTCATCGCAGACGGCCGGCGGGGGAGACTCGGCAAAGATCGACCCCGTGGCGCTGCTGGCCAGCATCAACAACAGCATTCAACAGCCGGTTGAACGGGCATTGGACGGTTGGGACTGGAACAGTTACATCAACAGTTTTACCCCGCTTCTGACCAACCTCAAGTACACCCTCGACATGCGCAAGGTGACTTATCAGTCCATCGGAGCGGACGGCGCGCTGCACTCCATGACCGGTTTACTGATCCTGCCGGTATCAATCCTGGGAGACAAGCCTACGGTGCCGATTTTGATGTATCAGCATGGAACCGAGGTCTATCGCGCATATTCACCATCCCGCTATCTAAGCCGTATGGACAGGCCCAAAGACTATCCGGAAGTGATGGTTGCGGCTGCAATCGCTTCCTCCGGTTATGCAGTGGCTCTGGTCGATTACGAGGGGATGGGGGACAATACCGGTACCCAGCCACATGTGGTCGGGGCCGTGCTTGCCCGGCAGGTAATCGATCTGCTCAAGGCCAGCCGCGACATCATCGGCGGAACAGCGGGGATCGGCAGTTCGCCCTGTAAATGGAACAGCCAGCTCTTTTTGATGGGATATTCAGAGGGTGGCTATGCGACCATGGCGACCACTCGTGAACTCCAGCTCAATCATGCCGCCGAGTTCACTGTCACTGCTTCGGCGCCGCTCTCCGGTCCCCATGACCTCTCCGGAGCAATGCGCGGGATAATATTATCGGACAACACATTCAAGGCGCCCTACTTTGCTCCCTTGCTTCTGACCGGTTACAACCATGCCTATGGAGGTCAGACGACTGATTTCAGCCCCGGCTTCGCCCTGCTGCCCCCGTACTCTGCCACGATTCCTCCGCTCTTCGACGGTAATTCTCAATCGGACAAGATCAGCGAGGCGATGGGGATGACTTTCAATCCGGTCAAGCTGATTGTGCCCAAGAGCGTTCTAACCACGCAGTTCATTGCCCAACTCGCCAACGATACGAGCACCGTGACCAATCTGCTGAGGCAGAACGACTCGTACCGCGGCTGGGTGCCAACCGTGCCGATTCGAATGATCCACCACAAAAGCGACGAACTGGTTCCCTATGCCAACTCCCAGGCTGCATTCAACGCTTTCAGCACAGCGGGGGCCAAGAATCACATTGTGCGCGGCCCCGGGGTCGAACTGGTAGCAGAAACAGCCAGCATCAATATCTCGACCGATCCGGTCAAGACGGTCCATTTCGGTTCCGCCTTCCCGGAACTGAGCAATGGTTGGAAATGGCTGGACAGCTTCAAGAATTAGGCAAGGGAAAGTGCCGCTACTTAAAGCAGCAATAATCCTAGAAAAAGCAGTTTCACGCGACGAACGCACCAAAAGTAGGCGCCTCTAGGCGACGACGCAACGTAAAATCAGGCAGTTAAACGATAACATCATTCACCAGATTGGTGAGGTTACAAAACTTCTTAAGTATTTGAATTTCGTCGCGTTCGTTGCGTCGTTGCGTGAGTAAATGCCTTTTTTAAGATAATCATGTGTTTCGGGGGAAGCGTTCCCGGATGGCAGCATCGCTGGAACGCTTCATGACAATCATTGGTTCACAAACAAAAAAGGAGAAAACATCATGTTAAAACTGAATCGTACTATGAAGTTCCTGGCAATATGCGTTCTGACAGTCGTATTCATGGGTTGCGCGGCCACGCAAAAGCATGAAAGCACCGGCCAGTATGTGGATGACTCCGTCATCACGACCAGGGTGAAGAAAGCTATATTTGACGAATCAACGCTTAAAATGTTGCAGATCAATGTCAAGACCTACCAGGGGGTCGTTCAGTTGAGCGGTTTTGTCGATTCCGCCCAAAGTGTTTCAAAGGCTGGCGAGGTTGCCCGAGGTGTTGAAAATGTCGTGTCGGTGAAAAATGACCTGCTTGTGAAATAGCCGGTCTCAAGCGAACATTAAAGCCGTTTTGGCGGGATTTATAGAATCCGTCGAGTTTTTAGCCGGGGTCTGAAACCAGAGTAAACTGCAACGTTGCCAATGCAACAGGCCCCAAGGAAAGGAGAACGTCATGTTATGGACAATCAGTTTGATCCTGATAGTGCTGTGGTTGTTGGGTATGGTTACTTCTTATACGATGGGCGGTCTGATCCATATTCTGCTTGTGATTGCCATTATATCGGTACTGGTAAACGTCATTCAAGGTAGAAGGGCTATTTAGTTTTGTAGTTCCTTCCATTTAAGGATGTTTTGAAAAAGAACAATAAATTAATGAGTCAAGGAGACTTTCATGAGATTTACAATCGTTTTTGCATTATTACTGTCCACGCTGGCAATGACTGCATGTGATCGACAACCGGCGGTAGCGCCGTCACCCTCGGCACCCGTGGTTGTAACTGTCCCGGGTCCGCCGGGACCGGCCGGACCTGTTGGTCCACAAGGGACCATGGGCACGCCGGCTGAAAAAGGCGCAACCGGCGCAACAGGAATGACGGGCAGCGATGGCGCCAAGGGAGAGCAGGGTGGCACGATAGTGGTTGTTCCCGCACAACGCTGATCCGGTTGAAATCAGAGATTGTAAGGCGCTATGATTGTCTATGCTTGCCTGGCAAAACATAAGCAATGCAGCGCATTCCGCAAATATTGAATCAAAAGGAATCATCATGCGATATTTTGCGTATGCTGTAATGTTCTTAATGTTAGCTCTTCCGTGCAGATCGGCTGTCGCCGGAGAAATCAGCCTGCTGGGCGGTTATGGCGCCACCAATAACCCGGTTGAGAAAACCTTTGCCTGGCAGGTTCAGTACATGGAGGGGTTGGGCGATTATTTCGCCTACTCCCTTTCATATCTGAACCAGGGACACTTCAATTCGCACCACCGTGACGGCAATGCCGCCAATCTCTGGGTTAGAACCAACCTGCTCGACCGCCAGCTGTCGCTGGGCGCAGGCATCGGCGGCCTGTTCTATTATGACACCCAAATACCTGCCAACGGCGGCCCCGCCCGTGACTTGCACGGCTGGGGAACAATGGCCAACGTGGCGGCAACCTGGTACACCAAAAGCCGCTGGTTTTATCAGGTGCAAGGCTACTGGGTCAGGGGCGGAGAAAGTTTTGATACCCTGTCGGCGCTGGCCGGCATCGGTTATCAGCTGGATGCGCCGCCAGTAAAGGGGCCGGATGTGAAAGGAACCCGCCTGGCCGAAAGAACCACCGGCAATGAACTGACTCTGTTTGGCGGTGAAACGGTGGTGAACATTCCCGGAGACGGTCATTCGCAAGCATTTGCCCTGGAATACCGGCGTGGGCTCTGGCGTTTTATGGAATGGACGGCGGGAGCGCTTTACGAAGGGAAAAGTTCCCTGATCGAGCGCTACGGCCTGACTACCCAGATCTGGCTGGCAAAACCGTTTCTGCACGACCGGATCTCGCTGGGCATAGGTATCGGCCCCTATTTCGCTCTGGATCGCCGGCTCAAGACCGGTCAGGAGCGACTTCCCATAATCTTCTCAACAACCGGAAGCTTCCGCATCGGTGAAGATTGGCTCATCCGGGCAACCTGGGACCGGGTTATTACCACCTACGACCGGGATACGGATATATTCCTGGGCGGCATCGGTTACCGCTTTTAAACCTGAAAAAAGCAGTTAACCGCCGATGAACGCCGATACACGCAGCCAGAAGTAGGCGCTTCTAAGCGAGAAATCAAAAGCTTGAACAAAATACTGACTTAACCCTTAAGGTGATCATTTTTTT
>JAVBXN010000011.1 GCA_030824515.1 Pelobacter sp. | reverse complement strand
AAGGCAGAACCGGTTAAACGGTAGACCAGCCAACTCATTGCCACCGATTGCATCCAGGTTCCGATAAGAGAAACACTCTGACCAGCCATGAAAAGCTTGAAGTTCCGGGAGCGCAATGCCCGAAGCAGGGTTTTAATTCCAGATATTGCCATTGGCGCATTATACATAAAATGGCCCAAATACAGGAATAATGATTCGTAAACTGATGGAGTGTGGCTGACAATCAATCAAAACTGTGATAATTATTGGCCGACACATACCGTCATCAATTCAAGGAGAAACCATGACAAAAGCTGAATTTGTAGCAGCAGTAGCCGCTGAGCTCGAAGTACCGAAGATCGTTGCAGCAGAGACCGTTGACGCTTTCTTGAAGGTGACAACCGATTTGCTTAAAGCCGGTGACAAAGTTTCGTTCCCGGGTTTCGGCACATTCGAGGTGGCATCTCGTGCTGCTCGCACTGGACGCAATCCGCAGACGGGCGCAGAGATTCAAATCGCAGCATCAAAGTCCGGCAAGTTTTCTGCTGGTAAGAACCTCAAGAATCTGTAGTCTGAAACAAGTAATAGGCATAATAAAAGCCAGACCTGTGAGGTCTGGCGTAACTTTGCTAACTATTCTCAAAACAGTTTTGAATAAATGATTTTGCAGAAATCGAGCAACTTATCGAGCTTTGCGACTGGCTCTCCCCTTGCTCATGAACGGCCAGGTGAAGGCGAGTTGATAGGCGTAATTGGAATAAGTTGATAGAAAGCAGGAAAAAGCTGAAAGGCATTTCACGGGGATAACTTCGGATAGAATCTGATTAAAATCGGATTAGAACCAAACACAATGGGTTCAATCTGAAAAGATTTATCCGCCTTTATCAGAATTTATCAGATTTGATCCGCGTGCGATGATTGTAGGTGTAGTGAAGTGGTTGCGCTTTTTGAGACAAACGAGATCGGAAATTCGCGGAAGTTGCCACCGGATTTGGTAAGCCGTGCGCCGCGTCTTTCACGTCTGTTCGGCAATTCTTCTGTTTTCTGGCTGAACGCCCAGAATGCGTTTGATTTGTGGCATGCAGAGCGGCGTTACCAAAAGGTTTTGGATAACGTGCGGTTGTTGAAAGCAGCATAGAGATTGAGGAACCGGAGTGTCCAATTTTCAGGCTTGGGGGTGACCCTCGATATAAAAGCGAACTTGCGAAGCAAGCGCAAGTCCGCATAGCATCAATTGTGTGATAAGCGCTAGAGGGGTATAGCGCCAGATGTTTTATATCGACCGGTGCCAAATCCCAGCAGAAACTTAGCCACCGGAATGCACAGAACCTGGCCTCCGGCGGTATCGATTACATCCTCAAAATCGTTGGTAACCAGTATTGATTCTGCCTCTTCATGACCTTCCAGAGGCTTTTGGAAACAGGCCAGCTCCCGATCCGGTATGCTTAGCACTGATACATCTTCATACCAAACCTGAATCCGCTTGGTGATCTTCATCCCCTCCTTAACCACAAAGTCAGTGTCGCTGCCTTCAGAGTGATAGTAGACCTCTTCATGTTGCCGCTTCAGGTGGCAGTAGACCACGTTTTCCACCAGCCAGCCCATATCTTCTGAAAAGGCGAAGGCGACCCGGTTGCGCAGTCCAGTGTCGATGGCATACGGCTTGAACCCGGCCCGCATGGTGCTCTTGAGCGAATAGGAGAACATCTGCAACTGAAACAACAGATAGCTTTCCATTATGGCCGACACATAATTTTCGGTTTTGTCCTGGGAAATGGTGAAGTTGTTTTTCAGCTTGGTTATGCTGGTAGGCTTGGCGACGTTGGTCAGCAGATACACCGCCAGATTACGCAGGTTGGACACATCCCTGATCTCGTAGCGGGTAACGATATCCCGGTAGAGCAGATCCTCGAAATAGTTCTTGAGCAGAAGTTCTTTATCATCGGTTGATTCTCTTAACACCACTTCCGGGAACCCGCCGTACTTCAGGTAATCACTGAACGATTTTCTGACCGTCGCTTTCCGGGTCGTATAGTCAAGCTCGGTTCCGACTTCCAGATTACTGAACCGCAAAAATTCCTGAAACGAAAGCGGGTAGACCTCAAACGACACATGTCTGCCGGTCAGCTTGGTGCCGATCTCGCGGGAAAGCATCTGTGACGATGAGCCGGTGACAAATATCTTGATATCCTCGGTTTCACTGCGTCCTCGCACCCAGCTCTCCCAGCCGGGTACATTCTGGACTTCATCAATGAAGAGCCAGCATTTACCTTCCGGCTGCACCCGATCACGGTAAGTTCGATATATCTGTTCCAGCAGTTCCACCGAGTATTCGGAGGAGAACAGCGGCTCTTCCAGATTGACCCGCAAGATCGAGGTCGGCTGCACATTACGGGCAAGCAGTTCCCGGATCACCTGCGCCATCAGGGTTGACTTGCCGCACCGGCGCACCCCTTTGAGGACAACAATTTCCTTGGAGTCAAGCTGTCCGAGGCAGTTAGGGAGAAGATCCCGCTTGATGCCGGCATCGATGTCACCAGTGGTCCAATAGCGGTTGTAGGAGGAGAGGATTTCGTAGAGTTTGGTCGTTTGCATGATGTATCACCGATATACTTGGCATTTCGGTTGATTTTATAACCGGTATATCGGTGAGTCAAGTGTAATTTGAAGTTTATGCACCAGAAAACGAGGAAACGGGGGGCTTGGAGGCTGTACGAGAGGTTGTGTGGCCAAAAATCAAAACAAAAGGGTTAGACGTGAAAGCGTCTAACCCTTTATTATAGTGGCGGAGAGGTAGGGATTCGAACCCTAGGTACGTTTCCGTACACCTGATTTCGAGTCAGGCACCATCGACCACTCGGACACCTCTCCGTGCTGGTTAAACTCTACATTTAGCTGTTTTATTCCAATATGTTAGCTTTCTGTAGACTTGCTGCAATTTGTTGCTATCTTCGTTACGTTGTCGCTACTTTTTGCACCTTAGTGCACCATGAGTGCACCATTTTTTCGGCTGTTTTTATCTGTTTTGCGTTGTCAAAGGAGCAATAAATTCAATTAGTCTTTATAACCTATTCTGTTCATAAATTCAACAGAGGTTTTCATATCTCGGATCACTCGATGGCCATTTGCGGCCTTTATGCAAATGACCATTGAGGGACCGAACAAGGCGAAGCCTTGATATTCATCCGATAATCTCCTCATCAACCATTACCCTGCCACAAATCACAAACACAATAACATCAAGCAAACCAACACGGGGTTTCCCAAAAATGCACCCCCCATTGGGCTTGAGCAGCCGTCATGTGTGTGAAGAAGGCTTACTGCAGCGATTCTCGACTATCTACTGGTGATCAGGATAACGCTGAATAATACGTCTGGCTCATTGTATTTTAATTTCAGATCAAAGCAATCCGCGTTCTACAAAACTCAGATATTCTCCATCTCCGATTATTATATGATCGAGCACCTTGACCCCCAATATTTCGCCAGCCTCTTTCAGCCTTCGTGTGATAGATAGGTCTTCAGATGAAGCAGATGGATCGCCGGTTGGATGTTGGTGGATGAGTAATATTGCAGCCGCATTGGACAATAGTGCGGTTTTGAATACCTCTCTGGGATGCACGATGCTCTGATTGAGTGAACCGATACTGACAATATCCATACATTGAATTTTGTTTTTGCCATCAAGATGCAGGCAGATGAACATTTCCTTTGTTTCGTGCATCAGGAAACTGAACGTCTCATACACCTGCTGTGGCGCTGTGTATCTAGTGCCCGGCTTCAAGTAGTTGGTAATTTCTTCTCTGACGGTCAGTGTCTCATACACGGCCTTGATCTGTTTGAATTTGATTGCTCTGGGTTTGTGTGTAACTTCCTCAATTCCGAAAAGTGTTGTAATGGTCATGGTTATCTCCTTTTAAATAGAAAAGGCAGACCGTAATGGCCTGCCTTTCTCCTTAGTGGTATGTGGTTAATGTCAGTCGAATAAACTGCCGATGGTTCTTACCAGATATGGATCTCCGTTATTTCTGATCACCGAAAACCCGTGCTCAGTTTTGATACCGCCACGCGGACCGATGATGATTACAAATCCGAGTAAGCGCCCCTCATCTTCGAATATGTGGTGAAGTACGATATCTCCGTCACTGAACTGCTTGTTGACCTTTACGATGGCATCAGCTCTCATTTCCTGCTGGAAGCGTACTTTCTGTTTCCTGCTGTAGAAATCTATTCTCTGACCATCCTCGGTACATATGGCGCTAGTGCCGGTTTCCTGAAGCAAGCGGCTCCAGTCAAAGCAACTTAACTTTCGGACGATCTTCTGCGCCTTCCAGGCTATCAGCTCGATTTTCTTGAACGTGTCCTGACCCTGGTGGAACTTGAATGTCGGAGAGAACCGTAACCTGCCATCATGGAAATACTCATATCGCCATTCATCGAAAGTCTTCACGTACTGCTGTGGCGAGACGTAGATGTATTTACTCGTGTTCATGGCCGTATCTCCTCAATGCAATGGTGACAGTAGGACATGTCATTGCGGTACTGGGCATCGTCTTCCAGAATGATGTCAAAGCAGCATTCACAGAGCAGGAAGGTATATTCAGTCGGATATGTTTCTATTGTTTGTATGGCGTGCATGGTAATTTCTCCTTGTTCAAAAACGCGAAAAGGGACTCCATTGCTGGAATCCCCTTCTCGTCTGATCGATGTATGTGGTGAGTGATTAGTTGCCGATGGTCCTCTGTGATCCTGTTCCGGTACCTATCCCGCGATGAATCCCAACCTGCCTGCCATCAGTTTGCCCTTTGGTGTAGGCATCTGCGTTAATGTAGCTTTTGCGACTGCGGACAGTTCTCAGATTACCGATCTCACGCATGGCCTGTTTGATTAATCCTTCCTTGACCGGAACCAGTGCGCCGGTGGTAACGGGAGTTTGCACCTTCTGCTCGCGTAGGCGGGTATTGATAGTCGAGACCGCCCCCAGATAATAGGACTGACGCATCAGCTCGCGGTGGCGGTTGGCAATGGTTGAACTGACATGGTGCTTCATGTAATTGGTACAAAGCTTCCTGACAGTCCTGTCCAGATATGCGAAGGTATAGACTGCAACGTGAACATCTGCACCTACTCCGATGAATGACATCTTACCGGTCGCTGGATGATGGATTGCCTGGCAGTCGAATGCAGTGCTGACTCCGGCACTCAAGTTACGAAGCCATTTGGGCAAGGTTTTGGATACGGTAGTTTCCACCTTGTCGGCTTTATCCGGCTTGTGGGATGCCTCAATGTCAGCCATGGCAAGGTTGTGTTCTGATAGAATCCGTTGGGCGTGTGAAGCTGCCAGTGCCGCTTCATGTTCATTGCACGAATTGGCCAGAGCCAGCAGTTTCTTGATTTTCTCGATGATAGGATTTGTTTCCATCTGAATCTCCTTTTTGGATAGTAGCATGGTTAGAACCGGCTTTCATAGATGTCCCACGCTTTGCATTCCCCTTCGTGGTAACAGTGGTTATCATCGATCATGGCGTCCGGACAGCCTGGACAGGGATAATGTCCATCCCAGGCCAGACCGGTCTGGTTAAGGCCAAAGGGCAGATGGTTTACGGCATACGAGACGGACTCCCGCCAGTTCAACCTGGAAAGCTGCTTTCTGACGATGAAGAATATTTCTCGCAGCTCATGGTTGGTGACGGTCTCCAGGTCAACTTCCTCGGCGATGACTTTGAAGAGGTCGTTATTTGTGATGCTGAAAGCATTGATCTCGGTATTGATGCCAAGCTCGTTGGCTCGTGGGTGGATGGTAAGCATGATGGCTCCTTTTCTACAGGTGGTATTTGGTTGAGGTTGATTTGTTCAGGCGGCTGTATATCTGTCGAAGGATCGATTCGCCGCAGGTTTGACAGATAACGGTGTAAGCAGAATCTTTGCTGGGGAGAAACAGGTCATTTTCAGGATCGGAAACCCCATAACGGATGCCGTGGGCGATCTCCCTGCCTCCCAGTCTTCGGGTGCACATTTCGCAACGCATATTGACCTCCGGAAATGCAGAAAGGGCTGCCGGTGATGGCAACCCTTCTCTGTTAGATGATATGTGATTACGGTTTCAGGTTTCGTCTGTGCAGTCTAAACAGTAGAGCCATTCATCTACCAATTTCCAGGGATACGGATCATGATCATCGCATTCCAGTAATTCCTTGCCACATTGGTCGCAGTACATAGGCTCTCCTCCTATTCGATGGCTATTGCGGATGTCAGATCCACATCCTTCGGTTGCAGGACAAAGGTATCTCCATTGGGAAACTGGAAATCGGCGCAGTAGAACCGCCGCAACTCTCTCGGTGACAATGAACTCAACACTTCATTACCTCCCCGAAGACAGTGCCTCTCTGTGTCGGTCAGATTTCGACGTTTGACTTTGTAGGAGTAGATCATGCCGGTTCCTCCTCGCCAAACTTGCGACCAAGTATCCAGTCAGCTGCTTTTTGTGCCTGGGCGGCGGCCATGACAACCATCCGTTTATCTTTGCGCAACACTGACAGCCAGCCGTCGATATAGCTGGCAGATTGCTCGATGGTCTCATTGCTGATACCGGCATGGGCACAGAGGAAGCTGGAACAGAGGTCAGCCACGAGTTCTTCAGACGCATAAGGTTCTGATCCGAAGTTATTGACCTCCAGAACCTCCTTACGTGCCAGTCGGTGCTTGGCTCCGGAACTGTGACCCAGTTCGTGGAACAGGATCTGGTAAAACAGTTCGCTGCTATCGAAGGTGTGCTGGTTAGGCATCTGCACTCTATCCTCCAAAGGGCGATAAAACGCACGATTGCCACCATAGTGAATGGACGGACAATCCTTGTAGCCGGAAACGATCTGCTCGGCCCGATCGATGGGAGTGAATGGATTTACGATCTCATCAGGATCAGACGGTACGGTAATCCCCTCACACTGTTCGACAGAGAACAGCTGGTAATACCGGAGCATCGGAATCATGCCCTTGCTACTCGCGGCCTCATCCTCCTCCAGCTTGTCGAGCATCTTCCAGAACACAACCATGCTGGACTTTTCGCCTTTGCGAACATGTCCGCCCAGATCCTGGGCCTGCTTGAATGTCAGCCAGTACGGGCTGGAATACTGCATCGCCGACAACAAGAACACATTCACCCCACGATACTCCTTCTTTGAAACTACATTGCGCGGCATCCCGCTACCAGCCTGCCAGCACTTTCGCCAAGGCACAGTGCCTCTTTCCAACATGCTGATGATCCTGTCTGTTACAATTTGATACACATCCATGATGCTTCCCCTTTCTTGTGCGTGATTTAAGTCCGTGGCCACGGCTCAAGAAAAAAAGGCTGAAACCGCCTTAGCGGAATCAGCCCAACTTGAATAACAGCATGTTTGTATCTGGATTACTGCCTCAGATGCCAGCAGCTACGATGTGATCATCAATCCACCGTTGCACCTCGCTTTTCTTGTAACGACAAGCTCTACCAATTTTGATATAAGGAATTCCAATCCCTCTGAAACGGCATTGCTCCAGCCATGCTTCGGACATTCCAAGCCACTCGGCAACCTCCTTCTGATTCAGCAACCTGTCGTACTGCTCTGTCATGATTGTTCTCCTTCTTGCGTGTGATGTCAGCCCGTGCGTCACGGCTGCAAGAAAAAAAGGGCACATCCTTTTCGGATATGCCCTCACTTAGAAAACGGAAGCCGGGGTTGCAAATAGTCTAAACCGGTTCCATCTGCCTCTTACACAGTCCTTTACCTGTTCTGCTGAAACCGAAGCCGGGGGTCCGGGAAAAACAAAAAGCAAAACTCGAAAAACACTAAGCCAAAATACACAAAAAACTGATTTCAAATCTCTCTGGAAACTTTCTTAATAAAAAAAACCGCCCATAGTTGGACGGCTTCTCAGTTAGTCGGTTCGCCTGTGTCCCTGTAGCCTTATGAGGGTTTTATGTATGCATTCAGCCCTATGGTTATTGGCTTGCCGTCCACTTCAGCTGCGGTAACGGCATTTCCCCGCGTACTGGCAACAACCAGGGTTTTTCCCGATGCTGATGGAGTCGGTTTCTCAAGATCGATTTCGATGCAGAGCTTGTTGCCTTTGATTTCAACGGTCATTGCCATGGTGTCGCTCTCCAATTAATGATTTCATTAGATACGGAATTACATCCTCAAGTCATCCAGAAACTCTGACGGTACATCTCCACTCGTCACCAGCAAATGATCCCGAGCGCGGGTGCAAGCAACATACAATAGGTGGCGTTCTGTGTCGTAAACTTCCTGCAGGTCGGCATCATCAGTTACCGTTTCAATCCGCTCTTGAAGTGGAATGACTTCATCATCGCATGCCATCACGGCTACTGCCCGGAATTCCAGACCCTTGGCAAGATGCATAGTGCTGATTGATACTTGACCAATGGTTGTTTCAACTTTTTCGTCAAGGACCTTGAACGCGATTCCAGCCTTTTCGACTGCGGTACAGGCTCTGTCCAGTTCTGCTGCGGATCGAACAAATATGCCGATTTCATGAGGCTTGATGCCTTCAGCGGATCGATCAGAAAGCCATTTACCAACAGCTATCATTTCATCTTCTGGAGTGTTCATTGCCGCAATGGTTGGCATTGGCCCGTTAAATACCGAAGTGGTTCCAAGCCTGATTTCAGAATTGCCATCAACGTCTGAAACCTCTGGGCCTAACAGTCGGTCTGCTTGCATTCTGATCTGATGGGAAGTGCGGTAATTGATCTTCAGCGTTTTTGATCGTCCGCGTAATTCAACACCGAGAGATTTCCATGAGAATGGCTGCTGAAAAATCCTTTGACCAAGGTCTCCAGCGAAGAACAGGCTGTTTGGCCGTCCTTTGCCAAGTGCAGCCAGAAAGCGTAACTGGGCAACATTGATGTCCTGGGCCTCATCGACAATACAGAAATCGAATGGGTGCTGCTTACTTTCAGTCAGGTGGTTTGCCAGTCTGTTGAACATACCGGCGCTCGTAATCATTTTCTGAGATTGAAGATTGGTTTGTACCTGCTCGAAGATCATCCAGAACAGTTTGCGCTGTTGCTCAGTCAGGCGAGTCTTTCGTCCCAGCCTTGTGACATCGCGGTAAGCCTCCCAGCTATCCAACTGCCAGGCATCAACTACCTGCTCCCATTCTGTCCACAAAAAGTGCTGACTGAACTTGTTACCATCGGCTGCTGCCGCCGCTTTTGAAATAAGCTGACTAACGACCTCACGAGTCGCCACCTGTGCCCGGCCAAAGTTCATTTCGTAGAGACGTAATCCGATTGTATTCATGGAGTGAACATCAATCCGCTCACCGAGACGGGGTTCACTACCGATCAACCGTTTCAACTTCGTTCTCAATGCGCTTGCCAGGGTATCGGAGAAGGTGGTCAGAAGTACCCGTGCATCAGGGTTACTGCGGGTCAAGTAAACAGCACGATGCAGGGCGACAATAGTTTTACCCGTACCTGCTGAACCAGATACCCGTGCTGGCCCGCTATAATCTTTCTCTACCAGTTGACGCTGTGCCGGGTGGAGAAATACGGTCCACTTCTCCCACGGGTAATTGAGAGCATTTTCCAGTTCTTCCACATTATTCATCACACGGAAACGGCGCTGAGCATCAGGGTGATCAAATGGATTTGTACCTATTGCTGCTGGTTGCGGCTGTTGCGGCTTTCCACCGGTCGCCAGTTCAAGCAAGGCTTCGGCTGCCTCGGCAGGGAGATGATCTGCAAGTTCAAGGATGGTGTCTTCATTTGCACTGCGGACATCATCCAGCCATTCTTTTGGGACACCGTAGCCAAGCAGGGCATCTTCTGCAATATGCTCAAATAATGGCAGTTTGGGTTGAACCAGTTGCGGGGCTTCCACGTACCTGGGAATTGTAATTTCCTGAACCGTCTCCCGAATTTCCACCAACTGTGCAGCACCAGTATTGGGGTGGATCTCCAGCTTGCGCCGCTCTCCCCATTGGTAAGCTGGATCGTGATGATCCACATAACACAGAAGCAGGCTATCTGATGACTTGTGGACGATTATTCGTAGATCACTTCCGGCTCGTACCGACCAGAAGTTCTTATCCTTGGCTTTATCAAGCTTGTGGAAACTCATGCTCGGATTCGCCGGGTTCAATTGCAGGTCAAAAGCGGTGGTCTTTACAGCCTTCTGCTCTTCGCCGGTTAGTTTGGCGAGACTGTCGGTAAATGTATCTGCTATGCGAAATTCCATCAAAACCCCATTTATACAATATTGAAACGGTTTATTTATTGCGTTTTACTTTTTGTCTTCCTTTTCCTGACCGTTTTTTTATCTTCTTTACTTGCCTATTAACATCAGTAATCTCTTTGCGAACATTTTCTGAGGACACTTTCACAATGTCCGATATCGATTCTATTGTCTTATCTTTACTAGCATATTCTCCTGTCACGACAATTCCTCCGTCACCCAAGGCAATAAATGCCGGCACTAGCTCAGTATGAGCCAATTCAAGCTTTAACTGAAAAGGCATCTCAAGCTGTTTTAGCAGATCCTCTGGAGATGGGTGGTCAGATGACCAAAAAGAATGCATAGCCGTTCGATGAAGGATTTGAACATTTTCGTCAATCCAGTGAGGAACCTTAACGTGAAAGTACCTTTCTTGAAAAAACCGCTTTAAAACAGAGGCATCTATATAATAAACACCATCGGCTGGGCCAGGCAGAGAGAACGGTAACGCGTTAAGAACACAAGAGATAACGGTTTTCGTGGTAACGTCAACTCCAAACTTGTCTTTTAGAACCTCTGGATGTTTATGGAGTGCATCTGTAAGTCGTTTGACCTGCTTTCCATACGAGCGAAGTCCCAGATTAAAATAATAAGCATGACTCGGCCTACTATTTGATAATCCGTGATTTTTGCACTCAAAAACAAAAATATAATCACCCCAATCGAGAACAACATCATACTCATATTCTTCATTTCCTCTCTTGAACTTGAAAGACTCTGCCCGGAGCTCATTTTTCTTTAAGAACGACAATATGTCATCCTCAAATGCTTTTCCCTTCTGCTCTAACTGTTCACCGAGGTTTGAAACTGCGGATAGTATAACACGTGCTAAATTTGCATTGATAAGAGCAGGTGCGAAGACCATCAAACTCCCATCTGCCATTCTAATCAAAGGGCAGTCAAAAAGGTCGCGGCTGGATGTTTTTAAGGATAATGCATTGATAATGTGAGTAGCTGTAATATGATCAAGCCCGCATTTCTCCAATAGACTTATTAGCTCTGCCAGTGAAATGATAAACCGCAGGTCTGCCACACTGCTTTTCCCCTCATTGCGTGCTTTCGCAAGCTGTTGCAGGACTGCGTAACCACGCAACCATTCCACGAATCTTAGCCCACCAGGGCGATCAACATCCACAGCGATATCGTAGCTAAGTATCTCACTCAAAGATACGGCGGCGTGAGCTTCTTCGGCACTTACAAAAGCTTGTGGTATAAGTGCCCCACCTACATCAATACCTGTAGCCTTTGCCTCCATATTCGATTCAGTCAGCATTTCCATAAAAGTCTGCATCAATCGGATATGAAGCCGATTATTTGCCACATGATCATAAAGCTCATCTTTCGGAGGATTGTAAATAGTCACATGTTGCGCATCAATTGGCCCCAGTTTTGATAAGTCATGTGCTGCAATCTCCTCAAATTCACCCCCGAGAAAACGTCGGCGCTCCTCAGTGCGTCTCCACCCTCTCCAAGTTAAAGCCAACACTTCAGTTGATCCGGCCTTAAATTGATCATCCTCTGTAACATTAGGCAATCGAGGTAAAACGATATATCCATCAACATCAAACCATTTATTCTTATGAGCCTCCATAATAATGGTTATTGTAAGTGATTCAATAAGGCCGGTGATGACAGCATCTGGAGAAATGGGTGGTTCACCTTCATTTATAACAAGTCTCCCCACCGGAAGATTGACTTCTTTTTTTGCATTAAATGATGCCCAAATCGCAGATTTTAGTAGAGAGTATTGGTGGACTGAGCGATCAATATATGCTGCAGCACGAATTTCTGGAGGAAGTTTAGATATGTCGCATTTGTCAAGATTACTAAGAATTTGACGGTAGCCAAGTTCAATTTTATTCAGCAAATTTAACTCGATATGCAGTAAATCAGTTGCTGCCTGGCCCAGTACACCCGAAATATAATTGCTGATAGATTCCATAAACGAAGAACGTAATAATTCTCGCTTTTTGTTAGGATAAGGCATTATCAGGCTGTTTGTGCGCCTCAGATGTCCGAGGAACAATTCCAGAGTAACCTCGGTAAAATCAGTGTCTTCGAGGTGCTTCTTGAGATGTGGCCAGTCGAGACGCTCTAGCGAATCCTTTACAACACTTTCTTTAAGCCTCAATCTTTCGACAGGGACTTTCTCTATATCACTCATTTTTTGTTTCCTAATTCATCGGAGCTCTCTTGTGACTTATAAATCCGAAGTGAGTTGTCTTAGGTTGCTATTCAAATGTTGGTCAACCTTTTCAACCGGTATTTTCCACAAGTCCGCCAGTTGAGCAACAGCACGCTTTGCATCCCAAGGCATTGCACTCCGCCCATCAACTTGAGTGAAAGGCCCATCAGTCTCAGTCAAAATCCGCTCGCGCGGCATATTACTGACCAATTCTCGCGATTTAGCAGCTATAAGCATGGCAGGCCCCACACTAAACCAGCAATTCAAAGATATCGCACGATCCAATTCGCGACGACTCCCTGTAAACCAGTGCAGGATAGGAACCCCGGAATGGGGAAATGCTTCCAATCTGTCCAATACCGCCGAGGTGGCACGACGGCTATGAATGGACATTATTCGGCCACCTAGACGATTACATCCCTGGAGGATGTGCTCAAAGACTGCAATCTGATCATCCCAGTATTTCTTGAACTCTGGAGCACCATCCAGACCAATTTCGCCAACGTATGGTGTGTCGGGTAAATACGTGTCAAAGAGCCCTAGTTCGCTCCTGCGCAAATGTGCGATTTGAGGATGGAGACCTAGAGCGGTGCTTATTCGCGATCCTGGCAGCACTAACGCTGATGTTCCATTCCAGGCGCTGGGCGTTGTCGTAACTGACAGGACATAAATACCCTGAGCACTGCACTCCTTTGCCACTGCTATTGGGTCTGGATACAGATCAAGGTGAGCGTGAAAATCGATCATCGCACGCCCAGCGCAGTCAACAATGCTTGCATCTCAGCCAGACCACGTTCGATGGTTCGCTTCAGTTCTTCTTTGTCTGCAACAAGGTCAGAACTAAGCGTTGCTCCGAGCCATCTGTTTATCCCCACTTCACCACATTCAGCAATCCCTATTAACGCTGATCGAACATCATCAAAACCGGCATGATCTTCGTCTTTTATTGCCAGATTTTTGAATTTATACTGCGTTAAGTCCGTACCTTTCCAAGCATGGAATGCTGCACGTCTGACTAAGCAGGGGACACATCGACCACAGTGTTTGTAACCGAACTTCTTGAATCTACCGCAGCTCGTTGTCTCAAAAGCATGTGCCTCAAGTAAGGATTGATCGGCACATTCTTTCAACATTTCACCCTTCGTTTTGAACCTATAAGGATTAACAATACGAACCTTCAAGCCAGCTGCGTCGAGCAGTTGCTGAAATAAAGACAGCACTACAGGATGAGTTGTACGAGTGCTTAAACTACCTACCCGGCCTCCAGTAAGAGGAGGGTTGATCGCAATAAAACCATTCTCACACACATAAAGAGTTACTTCTTTACCAGAATGGTATGACTCAAGCGTGGTAGCGGCTAAAACACCATAGGCCATAAATATAATCGAACGAGCCCGTTGGGAAGGAGGATTTTCCGGATTTGGGACATCAGCATTATGGTTGACCTGTAAATGACGTAACCCACCACCGATCTCAGCGGCAAATGAAATCTGTTTTTCAGCATCTCCTCGCACGGTTTGGCTAACTGCAAAAGGTTTTCTTCCAGCGGATACCAAATCTATGGCCCCAATATAACTGTCAAGACCACCCGACAAAAGCACAACGCAATCTTCTTCAGGCAGCTTAGAGCTGAAGTCAGGTTTAGGAAGAATGCCACCTTCCAAAAAATTTACTGACCAAATATCTGTAGTGAGATATTTGAGAAGGTTCTCAACTAATTGAGCGTTGGCATTCCAAAAATTTGCATCTGAAACAGAAACATTTACAGTGAATTCTCGCGTCCATCCATCAGGACTATTTTCCCGATGACCCGCCAAATCCGCAGAAACAATTGCTAATGCCAATGACAACAAATCCCATGCTTTTGGAGCAGGGTTCAGTTTACTTCGTGTAATTTCATGTTTAATCGCTGCTCCGGCTGAACCATATTGGGGACCCTTCGCATGGCCGTATAAGACAATATTGAGATCGCTGTCAATGCTCCCGAAGTCAAAATCTGAAAGCGCACAGGTGATTTTCATTCCGCATACCCCTCAAAGACCTGAAACGTCTCACGAAGCGCATTCTGCACAATCTGCGTTATACGCCCCGTTCCTAATTTCCCTCCAGCTTCTCTTAATCTTCGGAACGTAGATGCAACTGTTTCTCGGATGTATTCACGTACCTCTTTAAGTCTTGCTAGACCAGAAACTGCACTGGGGGCCTTATCTCGAATTGTTTTACCAAGATCCAAGTCAAAACGGCGAAATACGTCTGAAGCAACAAAGCTTTCAATCGCAAATTCCCGATGCTGTTCATCGAGGCTCAATAAGTCGGCATCTGGGAACTTCGTAAGTACGTCAGAGAGTGCATCTTTAATTGCTGCACGACTGGCCTCAGTGTCTTGTGACCCGTCAACAGGTCTTACTGCTTCGACGACTGCATCCATTACGTCATCTGCTGAACGTCCCGACAGCAAAACTGGGTCGAGTTGATTTCCTGGAGTTGCATACGGATTAGATGTACCGCCAGAAAGAGCAGAGTACAAAGCGTTTGCTGTTTGAACAGTACCGCCAAAACGGCGAGTAGCGGTCGAACTGCCACCATAACCACCCTTGATATAGCGCCCGACTCCACGGCGCATATCACTGCGATCTCCGCTGTGAGCATATTCGCCCATGCTACGTCTCGTATTTCCGAAACGCCTTGCTGGAGCGATTGGTATAGGCTGTCGAGGCTCAGTTCCCTGTGGTCTGTTTTGCTCTTCGCCATCGTTGGGAGTATTTTCAGGGTTTCCTGCAGGTGCCGCTGGTAATGGAATATCTGGCACCCATGGTGGTACCATAGGCACACCGGATGGCGACCCATTACTTGATTGAGATGTTCCCATTCCCCCTCCGCTGCTTAATTGCATTCTTAACGGGTTTACTTATATCGTCATCTCCTTCCCAAACAGAGAAAACGTTTTTTGCCCATGACAAATCCGCGATTTTCGGAACAATGTTCGGCTTGATCTGCGAACCTGGGCGATCTTGGAGAAAACCTGCAATGCGTTGCCCTTGGGATGGATCGGTCTCGGCGATTACCAAGCACGCTTCAAATATGGACGGCACCCCCCATTCCTGTTCTTGACGAGCACGGTCAAGCAGGCGGTCCATTAGTACAGAAATCTCCGGGCGAGGTAGTGAACCAAGGCGATCCTTAACGCTGCTTGCCATATCGGGATGTTCAAGTAGTGCTGTAAGCAACTCGGCAGCCTCTGAAGACAATCGATCCTCTGAAGTTATCAGCGGTGCGTGCTCTCGACTGACATAGAGAACCCCACGGAGATCACGATCGCCAAGCTGCGGTGGTAGTCGTAACCACTCTGTGATAAATGGATCGTCCCATGGTGCTTTAAGATCCAAGGTATCCCCATTCATGGTCTTCTGTTCCCAGGCAGTGAGGAATACAGGTTTGCCTTGATCATTCTCAGTAACTGCCTTAATCAAGGCAGCGTAAGCTTTAGGATCTCCGCAACGTTCGAAAAGTAAAACCTTTGCGAGCACTGATTCATCTACACCCACCCCCTGAGCACGCGACATCGCCATCCGGATTGAAAGCGCATTCAAAAAGCGCTTGATCAGGCGAGGATTGCCCATGATACCTGTGGCGCTGGTCATAAGCGGTGCCAACCGATCAGCAGCATCCAAGCGTGAGATTAATTCGTCCGGCAGATTGCCGTTCAGAGTCCTGATAAATGGGAGATCGACCCGTTTCCCTTGCCAGGTTTTGCCGAGCTGCTCGCAAACTTTCCCTCGAATCATCTCTTTTTCTTCCGTATCGAGACTACTATTCTCGATGAATAACAACATCATATAGGCACGAACTTCCTGTGTTCCTAATGGCGGCACTCTGATCGGTACTTGAATGAGCTTGTCAAAATAATTGGTTACTACATTGTCATCAACACCTTCGAAATGCCGTTTAACTGCGTGTTTTATCATCTGATCATCAGCTGCGATAACGAATGCGGTGTGCTTAAGGAACAGGAGTAGCCTAATCGCCTCCAAGGTGGAAATAGTTGTTTCTGGCAGACACCGGTCCAGATCGTCTATCAGCACAACCAGGGTTACGCCCATTTCTTCGAGTGCTTCTTCGAAACTTATACGAAGCGCATGTATTTCTTTGGGAGGAGATGACGTTTTCTTCTCTTTGATCAGACCGGAAGCCGATTCCCCGACTTTCTCGGCAGTCGCTTTGGCTTCCCCAATATCATCGCTGTCTATTTGTCCACCCACTGCCTTTTTACCCAACTCGAACACTTCGCCGATTAACCCAACGGGGGGCAGACCAAGTGCGAGTGCAACTGCGGAGCTGACTGTCACCTTCGCAGCACGAAACCAATTAACGCGATTTAAGAGATCCATTGTTTTTTCAATGCTGCTTTTGCTTTCCTGTGCCTCCTTTAAAAGCGCAGAAGCGACTACTTCTATCAGAGCAGCACGGGCATCGTCATAGCCTTGATAGAGCCATGCGTTGAACTCAACGAATATGAATTTGTTGTTTTCGCCATTCGCGCGTCCTGCCAGTTCGCTATGGATTAGCTTGATCATTGAGGATTTGCCAACTCCCCAGGCACCGGAGACTCCGATCGAGATCGGGCGCGATTGAGCCTGCACGATAATTTCGGCAACCGTGCGCGCGACTCCCCTGAAGTTCAAAAAATCTTGTTCGGTTTCATGATCTGTCCACATGAGTGTCTCCATTAACAACGTTCTGCATACTTCGCCTTCATGGTCACGACTTACAACTTTACCCCAACATGATGCTTTTTAAATAATTGCTGGAAAAAGTCGATAGCAACCTGCTTAGCCACAGGCCCGACAGTGCATTTCCCATCAGAAAGAACTGCGTCTTTAAACTCAGATCCACCGAACCTGTATAGCTCATATCCCATCAAACGAAGACGTCTGTCTTCGGCTGCCATATCCCCATATTTGACTGTCGAAACCTTATCACCATCAGCATAATGGTGCTTACCATCGACCTCGATTACGATGCGAACATTACGGTCAAGCAAGAGAAGCAAATCCATGCGTTGACGCAATAGCACTGGGTCATTGCCCCGTTCTTTCATCGTGTGTGGGTCGTAATGCAAATAGACTTGGGGAATGAGCGCCGGGAATTTATCTCCGAGCACTTTAGAGAACTCACGATAGTAAGTGTCGAACAATGTAAACTCACCAGGCGAGGAAGTTGCCTTTACGGATAACACAAGCCGTTTATACAGAGATTGTTTGGCCTCTTTCTGTTCAGCTATTCCTTTACAATCCTGCCACCACTCAGCCAGTGTGTCCCAAAGAAGACCAGACTCGGCAAGGAAGCGGTCGTAAATAAGTGCATCAGTATCGTTGCGAATAGCGATATTGTTGTTAATCGCATCGGTGAAATACAGATCTGGCTTGTTGTTAATCGAGGCGAATATAAGATTCTTCGGGGCTCCGGCAACGCCGGCGACCATCCGCTGCACCTTATAGATAGGATGTCCGGACACATCACCGGCCACCACTGCGTTGAAACCATCAGCCTTCAAGACTGCGTTCAATGATTTGGCCAAATGAGCTTGTTCGTCGCCGCGTCGAATAACTGGGTCGAGCAGTTTTTCAAGTAAGGCGATGAAACGAGTCTGGCTGCAAATCAGCGCACCACATTTAATCAGCAAATCTTCGTTTGAGATGTCGTCGTTTCGGATGTAATGTTGTTCAATCTCCTTTGCAAGCGACGGCAGGAAATTGAGATAGTTGTCGAGCCCTTCATAAGATAGCTGTTCAGTGGAAATGATGTTGAGTCCCTCGAAAAGATCGATATCGCCGAAAAGAGGTGTGCCAAGCTCGTTTAATGTTTTTAGCAAATCTCGGCGTGTAATGTCAGTGATGCGAAGGTCTGCATGCACTGTCATCTCGCTGACCGTGTCAGCCAACGCTGTGTCACCAACTTCTCCCAGCACATCTGCGGCAATCCTTAGCAAATCCTGTTTGTTAAAATCCATGAGCCGATTTTTCACATAAAGCCGCTTACTGCAATGCGCCTCATCACTCTCACCAGGGGCCAGTCCAAGCCTTATACAAACACTTGGAATGTTGTAGGACTTAACGTGATCCGCCAGTGCGTGTGCAATCCTGTCTCGCAATGTATCCAACGGGATATGTTGCAATTTTATCCTTTTCTCTTCATGTATTGCGAAATCTTCAATTGAATAGCCCCCAGCGCTTGCTCTTTGGTAGCATAAAATTCATCTGCCATAACGTGTATGGGTTTACCGCTTTCGTTTAACTCCACAAAACGAGGTATGGTCTTAACTTTCTCAGATATAGCCTGCGCACCCCAATCAGAGTCAAATGGATCATGAGCAATTAATATGGTCCATCCATTAAAATGGGCCATATAATGTTTCTCAAAAGGGCCAACGTATGCACTAACCTTGTGTAACTCTCCCTCTTGCCAGGGTGGTGCATTATGAGGCATCATCGGCTTTCCATCTGGAACCCTCTTCTTTAGCTCTGCTGATTTCTCTGAAGGGAAAGCCCCCATACATGACCGCTGGAATAAAAACCCATGGGGAGAATTGACAAGATATTTTTCAGTTTCCGGATCGAAACAATGGATTGATATTTCCCGATTTCTGAAAGCATCAAGGGGGAAGGGTCTTTCCGCAAAAGGATTCAACATAAGAATCAGGCCATCGAGTAGTGTTTCTTTATATTCAGACTTTTCTTGGCAAATACGGAATGATTCCAATCCATCATCGTTGTACCTTTTTGCCATAAATAAAATGGGGTAATCCGTTTCTATTGCAAGTGCACGAACCTTTCCAAAGGTTGCACAGCAGCTGAAGATTACGGCGCTTACTTCTTTCATTCGATCATCACGGAAAAAGCCGATTTCAATTTCAGCGCCACTTGATTTTACAAAACTATCGCAGAACACTTCTCCCGTTATCACTCGTTTTTGGTCGTCTTGTAGATCTTTGTATAAATACCGGTCAAAACGATATAAAACTCGTCTGATAGCATTGTCACTTTGTTCAAAGAAAAATGGCTGTTCGAACGGCGCCAAGCAAATGATGAATGGGAGTCCCTTTACATGGTCTAACTTGGAATAGGACTCTACATATTTTTTATGTTTGGTCGCCAATGCGTTTGCCAAGCGGACCGATGCTAATTCAATAATTTCCTCTGTGTCCAATTTTTCAATTGCTTCTTTGGAAATTTCACGTTCCCATTCAGCAGTATATCCTTCTGGGTGGCTTGCTATAGTAGCCTCTGCAACAATTTGGTAACCGTCTCTTGAAAGAATAAAATCAGGAGTCTCTTTACTGTAGTCGGCTGTAAACCCCAGTTCCCGGAAAGACGCATGTAAATACAATTCCCAAAATGATGAGTTAAAAGTGGTTTGGAATTCCTTGACGATCTTGCCATCACGATCAACAAACCCATCAGCCCACGATGATAAAACATCCCTTTCATGTCGGTATAAACCAGGTGTAGTAATCACTCTGTAGTTTGAATGTTGTTCACCGTCTGGAACAACTGGTGTAAATAGATCAATAGGCATTGCATTCCCCGAAAGAAACCAATCAGTTATTTTACAAATACGATATTGGCCATACAGTGATTCGCTTGCACTAAGCCAATCACACCCGAAACACCTTCATAACCTCATCCCCCAGATGATTGATCACCTTCACCGCAATCCGCCCGGTTTTCGGTTTATCGAATGGACGGGAGGTGTCACTGTTCAGTGATGCCCAGGCATCTTCGTTGATTTCAGCCTTGAGGGTGGTCTTCAGGGATTTGTACGGATCGTTTGCGCCCAGGAAATAAGCGTGGCGGACGAAGAAGCTTTCTTCGTTGTAGTCGGTGTCGATGAACCAGCAGGCGATACCTTCAGCGCCGTCGCTGCGGACTTCCCCAGTGTTGGGATGGAATACGTCAACACCGTTGACCTTAACTTTTACCTGGCCCTCGGCTGCATCGATTATGTCGATATCTGGTTCACCGAAGATGACAAACAGATTGCCTTTACCAGTGTTTTTGAGATCGTCGGCCATATGCAGATCGGCATTCATGCGGGCCTTAAGTACCGGAATGCGACCAAGCTTGTCGAATTCTGATGAGTGGGCATCGTAGTTAAAAGCACAGGCAATCAGGACATCAAAACCTGCATCGCCTGCCTCGCGGGCAGCAGATACCAGGTCAGGGCGGGATACTGTACCGAATTCAGGACCAATGAAGATGGCAGCACGCTTTTCTGTTCCTGATTCCTCATAACGGCCTTCTGCACAGACCATATCTCCAGGCCATGGAGTAAGCGCAGTAAAAGCGACTTTGTCTTCCTTGTGGGCCTGCTGTACCCCGGCGGTTTTGAGGTTTTCCAGAATCATCTGGACGAAATCACGTTCTCCGCCGTAGCCTTCTTTGGATTCGGCAGCGGTGTCGATTAGTTCATCATCTACACCAACTGCCAGTGTTCGATGTGGTGATAGGCTTTCCACTGTGAATGGACCGGCAACACGAACTTTCTTCTTGTCTTCATATGGCTTGTCGTAGAGGTATTCAGAATCTGCTTTTGCAGCAATAGACGCGTCAATTTCTTTCTGACGAGCGCTGCGCTGCTCCCACCACTGAGCATGAAGCTGATTAACAGCATCTGGCCAGTTGCATTCAGCGTCACGGGGAATATCCCATTCTTCCCAGTTTTTGCATAATATTTGATTGAGTTGTAGGCGCAACGGTTCTAACTTCTCTTCATATTTATCCCAGACAACATCAATCTCAACGTTGTTGGCAATGGATTTAAGGGTGATGTGAGGTACTCGCTCATAAACAAAACCTTGACGTATATCACCACGAGTGGGCTGGCTTGAAGTTGCTGAGTGGGTTATTTCTGCTTCCTTCTGTTGACCATCTTTTGAATCAGCCAGCAGATAGTACGAATAACGCGCACCCATGATGCGTGTCCGAGCCAGGGCTAAAGCAACGCGAGAAGTGTCAATGGTGATCCAGCGGCGACCCCATTGTTCAGCCATATATGCAGTGGTACCAGACCCACAAGTCGGATCGAGAACAAGATCACCAGGGTCAGTTGTCATTAAAATGCAACGTTGTACCGTTTTTATACCAGTTTGAACGATATAGACCTTGTCATCAGTAAAACTCCCAGTGCCTGTATCGCTCCATAATTGATTAACCTGAATAACTGCAAAGTCATCAATATTACGGACATATTGAATACTATTTTTTGCTTTATGAATTCTACCTGCTTTAGAAAGTCTAGTAAGTCCAGATAGAGGCGTTTTTGACTTTATGGAGTAAGGCTTACCTTCAAAGTTAAAATTTACTATGGGATTCCCCTGAGAGGTTATATCAGCAGGTTTATAAAATTTGTAACCTTCAGGGATTTCCATATTCTCCTTTTCTAATGTAGTTAATGATCTGTACTCACCATAAATATTTCTTATCCAAGAATACGTGTCAGCTGTTCCTTCTTCATGCGATTTTTTCAAATATGGACGACGAAATTTTAGTTTTTGTTTTGACTTTGAATACCATAATAAGTAGTCAAATCTGCTGCTTAAAAAGTTAGTTGTTAAGCCAGTTGTTTTTGAGAATGCAATCTCTGAGATAAAATTATTTTCGCCAAAAACTTCATCCATCACCGCTCGAACTCGATGAACGTTCTCATCTCCAATTTGCACAAAGATCGAGCCGGAATCGGTCAATAAATCCCGAGCTACTGTCAACCTATCCCGCAGGTAAGTTAGATATGAATGTATTCCATCCCGCCAGGTGTCTCGAAATGCCTTTACTTGTTCCGGTTCACGAGTAATGTGACCAGAGTTGCCATCCTTCACATCCCGGCTGGTAGTTGACCACTGGAAATTGGAATTAAACTTAATTCCATAAGGTGGGTCAAAATAGATGCACTGCACCTTGCCTCGCATCCCCTCACGTTCTGCAAGTGATGCCATTACTTGCAAGCTGTCACCCAGAATCATTCGGTTGGCCCAATGAGAGTCATGTTGATAAAACTCAGTCTTAGCGTTTTCGTTGGGTAAACCGTTGAAATCTGAAAACAGATCAAACTGTGCCTCAGTCTCTTTCACATCAGCTTTGGTTTGGCGCAGTAGATCATCAATCAATACCTTGGGATGAACTTTTTCCTGAATATAGAGAGGAGGTGCCTGTACTACCAGATCAGACCAGTCTTGTTCATCTTTGCCACGCCATACAAGCTGAGGATCAAGATCGCGGTTGCGCCGCTCGTATGAAATACGTACCGGACTTTTGTCCGCGTCATGCATAAGCGACTGATGCTCGGCGGTGGGAATATTCTTACGGGTCGCTTCCTCGTGATTGAGGGTTTCGACAGTAATTTTTGTTGGTGCTTTTGCCATTAGTCAATTCCTTATCGGTGTACATTTTTTGCGAAATAATGTATAAATGTCTTTATGAAACAGCAATCACTCAGCCAGACCAACAAATTCCTGCTTGATCCTGAAAAACGGCGTCAGGCTCTGCTCCGCTCGGTTCTTTCTTCTTCCGCAGTCGAAGGGATTAAGATGACAGCACAGGAGTTAGTGAATCTGCAGCAAAGCACTACCCTTCAGAGCGGCTCTGCTCGATAATCCTCTTGAAAATGTTTGCCATCGGATTGTAATCTTCTCCCAAACCTTCCCTGACAGCAGCAAAGTACGCTTCTCTGCGTGCACCTTCCATCTCATCGAATACCAGCATCGGCAGTCCAGCCTGTAATCCCATCAATATTGCCAATAGTCGCGACAATCGGCCATTTCCTTCGCGGAATGGGTGAATCAGCACCAGCTCGACATGCACAATTGCCAGTGATAACGCAACCGTATCATCGTCACCTTGGCAAGGGGTATGACGAGCCAGGATATCCTTTTCAAAATTATCCATCAGTTTCGGAATATATGCCGGTGCCGCAAACGGAAAGCCACCTTTACTCATCATCACTTGACGGTAACTGCCTGCCCAAGGGTAGATGTCGCCCAGCCATGCACGATGCATTGAACAGATGTCCTCTGCGGAAAAGCTGTGGTCCTGATCAAAACTGTCGAACATTTCTTCCGTTGCCTTCAGCAGTGCAAGGGTCTCGGCCTGTTCCATACCGGCAACAGTGGTAATGCCGCACAGGTTTTTGAGAACTGAATTATTCGAACCTGGTTCGTATTCGTTCTCTTCAAGTCCTGCCGTATCGTAACGGCTACCCTGTTTCATTCATTGGCTCCAGTTGTGAAGGTTTCGATCATCTTGTTGAATTCAGATTCTACCTTAGCTTCAAAGTCAGATTCGATCTGATAGACCTCAGTAAACTCGGCAAAGGCCCAACGGCCATAGTTCTTCAGGTTGTTCACTCCCGGCACCCAGTAGACATCCATGGTGCTTTTCTTCTCTTTGGCATCCTCACGGCGATAGCCTTTAATCTCGACGATCAGGTTGAGCAGGTCATCTTCACCTTTGCCATCATCAATCTTCACAATGAAGTCGGGGAGGTATTTGCGTGTCTCAGAGCCATAACGGTAGGGTACTTCCAGCCCCAGGTTATGGTTCTTGACGTATGCCACAACCTTTGGATGTGCTTCAGCTACACGGCAAAATTCTGCTTCCCAGTCACTATCCAGAATGACCCAGTTGACATGGCTACGACGAGCGTCGGTTTCCCAACGGTCTTTTTTTGATGTATTGAAATTGACATACATACTGGAGCCGGATGGATTGTAAGCGTCAAGCATCGCCTTGATCGGCCTCTCGCCAACAAGAGCACGGGTAATGCCAGCAGTAATCCTCTCACAAGCCATATCCGCTAACTCCTGATATATGAGCTGTGCTGGATAAGTACCACCAGTGCATACCAGGCAGGTATCGAGCCACTCTTTGGTAATCCGTTTGAGCTGACCGAACAGGTGCAGCTTGGCATCCTCACCGGGATCACGCCATTTGGTGTACAGCAACCGCTGAGTGACATGGAACAGTAACGTCGAGCGGCGCATATCGCCCAGATGTGCAAGGCTGAGATCCACTGATTCGCCGATAATACCGGAGTTTTGGGTAATTGATGGCCCCACGATGTCCGGATTCAGCTCCAGGACCGAATCGGCGTTGAACTCTGCTGTCAGTCGTTCCTCTGGTAGCTCCACCCGATAACCGGCAACACGAGGGAACTGGATTTCGAGTGGGTCACGATCCGGTCGGACTGCCTTGACATGGATAGTTTCGCGTGGTGGCTGTGGCGGTGCAATAACAGGTTTGGCGGTGAAGTCGAACGGAATGCCGAGAACATCGGCATATTCTACATTGAACAGTCCATCCTCATTCAAATCGTATGACTGGCGACGCAACGCACGACCAATAACCTGTTCGCACAATAGTTGTGTGCCAAAGGCACGTACACCCAGAACATGGGTGACCGTGTTGGTATCCCAACCCTCAGTAAGCATGGAAACCGAAACAACGCAGCGGATTGATTCGCCCAGGCGGTCTCTCTTGCCGACAGTGTTCATTACTTCACGCAACAGCTCCTGATCAGTAAGGTTCTCGGCCTGACGGCGATCACCGGTACGTTCGATGATCTCGCGGCGGAAACGTTCAATCTCATCATCAGCCATCTTACGGAAGTTATCATCAAGAGCATCGCCTGACTCCAGTTGCTCACTGTCAATCAGCAACGTGCGGGGGCGGGGGATTGCGTTACCATGCTCATCAAAGTTACGGAAAAGGGCCAACCGGCCATTTTCCAGAGTGGTGGAACCATCTTCGTTCTCACGCTGAAAACCGGAAATGTAATCATAGACCAGTTTGGATGTTGAGGTGTTATTGCAGACAACAATAAAGCAGGGTGGCACCTTGATACCGCTCTGCTCCCAGAGGTTGTAGGTCTTTTCGTAATGGCCGTAGAGCGCCTCCAGTGCAGTTTGGAGTTCGACCGGGATGCTTAACGGATCAAGAGCATTACCTTTGCCACGGCCTTTCTTGGGCATCCGTTTACGGATATGCTCCCACAGGTTGCGGAACTTGGGCATATCGCCACCGGGGATATTATCCGCTACCGGGACACGAGGTAACTTGACGATGCCACATTCGATGGCGTCCATCAGCGAGAAGTCACTCATAGTCCATGGGAAAAGCGTACCCTCGGCATAACCTGAGCCGCTCAGAAAGAACGGAGTCGCCGATAGATCAATAACCCGATTGAGCCCCAGCTTGCGATTGACGATCTCCAGGCCCGTGATCCAGAGACGGGCTGCTTCATTATTCTTCTCAGCTTCCTTCTTGTCATCGCCGGTTAAGTCATCATCTTCATCATCATGATTTGGCTTCTCACGATAGCAATGGTGCGCCTCATCATTCAGGACCATGACATTTTTCAGTCCCATCAGATCAGGCATTACCCGCTGAAGCATCTGACCTTCAGTTTCCAACGTATTCAGCTCTTCGCCGCCGCGACCTTGCAGCAGCAGGCGGCCACCTTTGGATAGCTCCATCCGCTCGCGTAGCTTGAATGCGTGGTAATTGGTGATAACAATCTTCGCCCGATCAAGGTCATCCAGCATATCACTGGGAACTATCTCACGGCTCTGGTAATAGCTGTCAGGATCGTTGGGTTGCAGTACCCGCAAACGATCACGGATCGTCAATCCAGGAGCAACGATCAGAAAGCCACGGGTAAAGCGCTTGCTGGTAGGACGCCGGACTGAATTGATGGTCTGCCAGGCAATCAGCATGGCCATGACGGTCGTCTTGCCTGCACCGGTAGCAAGCTTTAGCGCCAGGCGCATTAACTCAGGATTGGCGTCATTGTTGGCATTGGCCAGGTGTTCGATAAACTTCTTGCCGTCTTTAATATTTGGAGCAACCTCTGTCAGCCAGATAGCTGTCTCGATAGCCTCCACCTGGCAGAAGAACGGTCGCACACCATTAAATTTGTGGTGACGCCAGTGCTGCAAAAGACGAACTGTTTCGGGTGTGACCTGCCAATGATTGGGGTTGGGAATAGTGCGCCATTGATCTACATGGCGGCGGAGTTCATTGATTATCGAGGTGGGGTCGTACTGCTGATCCTTGGTTGAAAGGCCTTTACCTTCGTCGAATACAAACCCTTGCTGATCTGCTGGAGCCGCCCTGCGTTTTTTGGGTTTGGGAATTGGAGTAATGAATTCTGCACGGCGTCGTTTATCGAGAATCTGCTGAGTCGGTTGACCTGATGGATCTAACTCCCAGTGTCGAGCTGGGTATTCATATGGTGAATTGAGGATTGGCTGCTCAAAGAAACGGTAATCCATAATTGAATTACTCCTGGTTTAACGAAAAATAGGGTGATCAATGTCTCCTGAATGCTGTATCAATGCTGCTGTTCTGCCTGATGGTCATGCTTTAACAACTTCCCAGCACCCGCCTTTTTTGGGACCAACAAACCGCAACCTGCCCGATTTGACGAGTTTGGAACAGGCACGTTCAACGGCGCTGAGAGACTTCCCGATGACTCCGGCAATACCATCGCTTCGGATGCCAAAGATAACTTCACCCCGCTGGTGCTTGTTCAGCATCGCCACAATAGAGATCACCGCCTCTTTCAGTTCGGAGGTGGATTTCTTCAGCTCTACGGTTTCGGTTTCTTGAAATTCCATTACTATTTCTCATGGGTTATATGTTTGGTTAAACTGAACTTTCATATCAGAAAATAGGTGAAATAGCCACCGGAAAGCCTCTTCATTAAAGGAGTCGCCATAGGCCTCAAATACGACCACCACGATACCATGCACTCCTGACAAAATATGTCATTGGCATAAATTTTACTGACACGATCATTGCACGGATCTCTGCTGTGGTTGTGCTTATAATAATAATTTGGAGTGAGGCAGGACAGTACAATCGGCTAACATGCTGCTATGTAAAGAAATCGCTATTAAAGTGGGCATACTGCATTCGAGCCAATTCAAGATCAGATTTGAAGATTTGGAATACATATCAGAAAAAGTTAGTAGTCACGTGTGCTGTTTTGCAACGTAAAACCAGTAAACAAGCGCCTTAACGTGATTTGTGGGATGAGTTATGGGTGTTGAGTAATTTCTTATGCCCCAGGTTATGATCTTCTACTATGCTGCTGTAGAAACCTGTACACTTTATTAAATTGGTACCTGTTACTCCTCCATCTGAACTGCCTCTTCAATTGCTGTGAGAACGTTCTCCTATCAAGTGCTATGTAAGTAGCTCTCAGCTCTTCAGGTTTGAATGCCGGTTTAATCAGTCCCGTAACATTCAGATTACAGTCAGTTTCTTCCTTAACGATCTCACCAGTCAGGCAGTTGATAGTTTCAATTTCGCTTGTGAAGCCAACTCCAAGATATTTTGCTACAAGTTTGCCGTATGCCTGGTTCATTATGTCTCTGGTGAATGGTTCGAAGGATCTGGGAACTATGAAACTGTCATGAACCGTCAGAATTGGTACATTCATATCTGTATGACGTTTGATTACGTCAACAGCTATGTCAGAATCCTCCCTCTGGAGTTTGATGCCTTCACCTGACGCCAGAAACTGTGCAATGGGGCGGTGTCTCTCCTTGATGGCTTCAAGCATCTCGTACAGCGAGTCATGTGAATTAACATCATGTTTTTTGCGTTCTTTGTTGAGCTTCTTGATCAATGTGTCCCATGTGGCTTGAATCGCTCTGGTGTCCCCATCAGCCTTCTCATCCGGCTTGGCGTTAATGGCAGACATCATGACAACCTTCATTGCTTTACGGAAATTGTGTCCTTCGATAGTGTAAGCGTCTACGCCTTCATCAAGGAAATTTTCGCCTAGATGGGCGTAAAGTAGCAGCACATGAATGGCTGAAAAATCCAGTTCGATAACCGGCTCTCCATTGATCAGAATATACTTCCGCAACTCCTTGGGACAACCGTGCCACCATGCGCCATATACGCGGCCACCCTGTTTCCAGTCCTCATTGCTGAAAACTCTGTAAACCCGCTTTTTGGAAAGGTCGATGGAATATTCCACAACATATCTTTCCAGTTTCCTGTCATAGCGTTTCAATTCCTCAAGGTCTGCCGACGTAAGCAGTTCATCATCCAGATCAATATATGACCTCTGGAGCAGGTCGTTATATTTGACCAGCACCTTGCCGGATCGCTCGACATCACGGGGAGCATCAAAATCTTTAATGTCCCGCGCGATATCGTTCTCATTCTTCACTGTACGGAATTTGATTACAGCCTCATTAGGATGACGGGAAATCATGGATAGCTTGATCTTGTGCTTTACGATCAACCGGATAAATTTCTTGGTCGCCCTCATTCGTGTTGTGTAGCCAGCGTAAGGTATCCCGGTAACAGGATCACGATAGCAGACGGCATTCACGTATTCGATGAACCCTTCATCACGGAGCCTGTCGGTTAATGTGACAATTCCCCTGTGCCCCACAAGTATGCTGGCATAGCGGCTAAATTTACCATACCGGTTCTTGTCTCGTGAAATGCTGATGTACTGGGTTGGGTCACTCCTCCAGGAGCAATACAGATCGAGCAGAACCATCATTACATACGGTTTGTAACGCCGATCGTTGAGTTGCAGCTGCTCTTGCAGATCGTTACAGGCTAATACAACCTCAGCAGACGTACTCCATCTGTATGGATCGAAGAGTCTGGAATTGTTCAGTGCATTACTCATGGACACGTTAAATGGGAGATATGTTGGAACACGTCTCGACATTCTGAACATCCAGATAGTCGTGCCACTGTTCGGGGAACAGTTCTTCAGGGATAGTGGTAATCCGTTCCTGAACTGCACGGGCAGCCGGAGTTTTTGACTGGTAGATCAGCTTCAGCATGCCGCCGTTATTGACCATCAGAATCAGTTTTTTGCCATACCCGCCAATATATTCGGGCTCTTTCCTCCATTCGTACTCTTCCAGCGTGAAATCATCATTCTTACGCTGCCTGTGCACCGCCTGACTGTGACTGGAGATCCCAACAAGTCGGCAAATGTCAGCGGCCATATACCAGGACTGATCATCATGGGTACGGGTGGCAATTTTTCCGGCACTGTCGCCGAATAGGTATATTGTAAGTCTGTTGCCTCTAAAATCATTTCTGCTCATTGTTGTGAACCTTTCGATCTTTTGATTACTTCCTTGATGGAGTCCTTCCAGGAAACCTTGGGGAGTGCCTCCATATGCTCGACCAGCGCCATGATCTCAGCGTCCTGATACGCCGCGACAAGTTCGGTGGCGCTTCTGGCAAGATCCGTGTTCTCGCTTTTCCTGAAGCCACCGACATTGTTCATCTTTCCGAACCAGATATCCTCTGTAACAAACGGCTCCACCGCATAGTAAAGTCGCTCTGCCCCGTTACGATCAGTCAGCATAGGCTCGGCACTGATACTGGTCCTGTATCCCTGCTCGAAGGCATGTTTCAGGCACCACATACGCTCAGAAACAGATGGGGCTCCTGGTTCCCACAGGTTCAGGGTTTCATTATCGAGACTGCCGATGGAAAAACGGAAGATCATGGAATCACGGAAACTTGAAAATTCAGCACAGATGGCTTCGATACACTCCCGGTGTGGCTTGGAAACTATGATGACAGTGTTCCCGGCATTAAGTATGTTGAAGAGGTGGCACCGGTATGCTGGCAGGTAAACTGGGGTAATGTCATGGGTGGTGGGGAACATGATCGGCACAGGATATTTTTTGCATTTACCGGTTTTTGCATCGATCAACATTTCATCAAGCCACGCTTCCTTGCTGGCAACACGCTTGAATCGCGTCACTGCAATTTCAGAGGCATAACAGTACAAGCAGCCGTGTGAACATCCTTCGCCAATGTTGCAATTGTATCCGGCCCATTCCCCTGCGCCGGTATCAGAAATAATTTTGGAAACTGGATTCTTGCCGGATGCCGTCCTATTGAACTCCTGGACTTCCTGGAGAAATGCTGATGAAGGTTGTCCGATCCCTTTCATGGATTCGTAACGGATCAGAAGCGACCCTACATAATGCATGGCTTTTTTGCTGGCCTGATCAGAGGTGCTCTGAAGTTTCTCCACCAGCACACGGGCACGGGTCTCGTAGGCAGCTATTACGTCAGCAAGGCCAATGATGCTTTTCTCCAGCAGATAGCCCCGTTCAAAAATCTGGGCCGCATTAGATGCGGAGAGCCGCAATGCCTCTCCTTTATTGATGATGCGGTCTTTGAGTCTGAAGGAGGCTCGGGCGATATACTCAAGCATTGACCACCTCCCCGTCGAAGTCGAACGTTTCGAGATCAAATTCAGCTACATCAGGTACATCAGGTACATCAGGTACACCCGTTAGTAATATTGCTGGCTTAGGGCGTTGATCCGGTGTAGCTGGTGAAGCTGGTGAAGCTGGCTTGGATGTGTTGGTTCCCTTTTCTGCTGTAATCTGTTTTTCCGCAGCAGAATTCGAAATCAGAATTCTCACCCCGGTTTTGGTGCGGTCAAAGTACTGGTAGGTGATACCGTGCTCCAAAAGTGTCGAGCGCAAGAGGTCCAGTTGCCCACGAAGATTGTGTGGTAATTTCGGGAAGGACTCGTCCTTGGCATCTTCAGCGACGATCCGTTTCAGATCCTTGTGGATGTCGGCCACACTGCCTTCGATATTTGATTTACCGTACACAAGACCCATGATTGCCTGGCAGAGGACATTCTTCTCGACTACGCTCTCATTCTGGTTTTTGACGTTGGCGGCGAAATCCTTCAGAAACTGATCACCGCTTGTGCCCAGGGCCTCAGCGATGGCATAACCCCATTTGGCGAAGTCAGCCAACCGGGGCAATTTGTCAATCTTGACAGTAGGGTAGATGGCCATGGACTTGACGATGGTGTCGAAGATCCCGCCGAGGATACCGGGGAGTGAACGGTCGAACTCACGCCACAGGTCCTGTTCGGGCTTGCGCTTCTCAGGGCTGATCCTGTGGAGCTTGCAGATGATGGAACGGTCCATCAAGTCGGCGTTGACGATCGGTAGTCGGATACTGTTGAGGATCACGACGTGGCGCAGCTGGGCAATGTTCTCGCCTTCGTCTGTGTAGAGTTGACGGTAGGATACCCCGCCACCGGTGCAGACCTGGCAGAGGATGTCGGAAACCCGCTGGTCAATTTTGGAGAGGTTGTCGAGTACGGTGACGTACTTCTGCCGAAAGGTCTGGATCAGATCCCTCTCGTTCTTCGGTTGGATAATGCGTTCGGTCAGGGTCGGGTCCAGCAGGCGGTTGATCAGGGCGCAGAGGAAAGACTTGGCTGATCCCTGATCGCCGCAGACTGCCAGGATCGGGTGGGCGATACCGGCAATGAAGAGGCTTATGATGTAGACCAGAATTAGCAGCTGATCTTCTTTCGGGATGGTCAGGAATTCGAAGATATCCCAGACATTGCCGCCCCGAACCGGCTCCACCTGGGACTGCTGGTGCTTGAAACGGCGGAACAACGGGAATGGCTCGACGATCTCCCACTTTTTCTCGGTAATATTGACAAAGTGCCCGTTGCACAGATCGAAGTAATAATGGCTGTCTTTGCGGGCTACGCGGTTGAACAACTTGACCTTGGAAGATTCGAATCTGGCATTTGACTCCATGATGTCGAAAACCTTCCGGACATCCCGGCAAGAAGGCAGGTATCCCTTGATTTTGTAGAACAAGTGCGATATCCGGGCCTCGATAAATCTGCTTGGTGCCTTGTACGGAACACCTTCGCAGAAAAAATACGGGTCAGACAGGTCGTCATGAAACAGGATTACAGGCTCTATCAGCTTGAACAGTAATGCTTCGTCTGACATTTCGGTGTCGAGTGTTGCTGCCAATTCGTCAACCAGGTTATATAGCTCGTCGTTACTGGTTGAGCTGCCATTCTGAAGGTTAAGCTTGATCGCCTCGGCAAGGACATCGGCTTTCGATTTTCCGGTCTGAAGGAATTCAAACACAGATTCACGAAGATCAGGAACTTTGGTCGGCGCAGAATCCTGAATCTTGACCTCCTTACTGGTTGGTTGCCCAGCCTTGACTTCCTGCAAGCCGGGAGAGGTGGGTAGCAGGGATTCTTTCTGGTATTTGCGTTTTGGTTTGGGTGCCGGAGTGGCAACCTTGTTTTTGGTCGAGTCTTTCATGATATCTCCAAACATCAAATTGATTGTGGCGTACAAATCCCCCGCCTGGCAGTAATGCCAAGCGGAGGACAAGAAGAATGACGATTAAATGTCCGTAACAGTCTTCTTTACATCACGTTGGAGACTTTCAAGGTGACCGTAATTGTAGAAGCTGAGGTCACGAATGTAATCGATGCAATCCTCGATGAAACCTTCCGGAACAGCATCCATAAGATCTTTGACGCAGTAATGAAGGCTTAGCACCGTGGCAAGGCTGCGAATGACTTCATTTGTGTCGTAGGCCAAGTTGATTGAGCAGATGACGTCATGAGGGAGCCCGCCATTTTTTACCTGTGACGATGCGATTTCTGCATCGCTATATTTGTTACGAAAAGTCTCTTTCATGGGACAAATCTCCATTTTTGTTGTGAGGGTGGCTGCTGCAGACAGACCCCTCGTGCAAAAGAACGTTCTTTTCAGTACTGCCGGTACCGATGTGATACCGGGGCAAACATTGTTACTTGTGAAGCTAAGGCCAGGTACATGGTTGTATCTGTTGGCTGAACCCGTCGCGATCAGGATCAGCTGGTTATAAACGAACGCGTTCTATGTAATGTGATGATTAAGCTTGCAAAGAATCTTCGCCGCAAGTGCTCCCGTTCTCTGGCTGATGCGCATCTTCACGGCTGTTTTCTTGGTCACGATAGAACATCAGGTTAACAAAAAGCTTGTTTCCCAAATCCATGATGTCCGATTCCAGCTGAAGTAATCGTCTGAGCTGATCTATCAGTAGCGTTTTGCTAGAGTCGCCAAGTTTTGAACGCTTGTAGAGCGAAAGCAACCAACTGATGATAATGCTCAGTTCCTCAGTCTGTTCGTGCCAAGACCAAGCGATCTGAGCCATCTCTGAGGTCGTCAACTGTTCAACGACATTTGTGCCAGATCCATAAATACATCCGTCACAATCATCCATTGTCCGGTCACAGCACCTGGCAGAATTGTTTGTAAAACAAATTTTCATAACTACACCTCTATGATTCAACTGTTGAGTGCGACCTGCTTAAGTCAGGACTTAATTTTCAAGAACGTTCTGTCCTCATTCCGGTAATTGATCAGATCCCGGTACCAATATAAATTTAACAAGCAATTATCTGCCGTTGGAATCTACCCACTGAAAAAATGCAGCTTCGTCGATAAGCACACGGCGACCGACACGGCGGATCACCCGATCAAAACCGTTGGTGTTGGCGTAGAAGATCAGGTGACGGAGGCCGCCCGGTGGTGGCCATTCGTGGTGTTGGTTCCACTTGGTAACAGGGATGAGGCGTTTGGGGGGTGTGACAGTTAACGGATTAGGCTGTGACATGATTTGACTCCTGAATTTGATATTGATGTGGCCAACATCTAAGTTGACGATATCCAAATCAGGAGAAGGTGTCTTTTGGACTATGTCTCTCGGAGACATTTTCCAAAAATGCTATGGATACTACGTGGAGGGATTAGTAGGGGAAGGTGCCGTTAGCGGCGCTTTCTATCAACTTTATGGCATTAATAACATCTTTTCTGCCTGCACTACCGGCGTTTACATCGGTATCAAACACTCGTGATTTTTTTCGTATTGTCTTGGTTTCTTCTGCGATAGAAGCAAATGTCTTTCCACCCTGCCTCTTCAAGTCATATGCTTTCAGGTAACGCTCCCATCGGTCAAACATATTGGATGGGTTAGTACGATCAACCATCCTGCCAGAATCATCACGAAGTACGTCTGCATGGTATATTGGATTCTGATGCGTAGATGCAAAATACATAGATTTCATGCAAGCCGTAACGCCTGATTGAAACTGTTCAAATTCTTTGACAGAAACATCGAATGGCTTCGCTGTATTCAGTTTGAACGTGAATGATACCTGCGGGAAAGTTCTGTGGCCATCGCGAGCTGCATCATTCAATCCTTCCAGAGTTTCCGCTTCCTTCCTGTATTCCTCTTTCTTATTGTGGTCAAGCCTATCTGACCTACAATAAAATTCGTAGCGATAGTGGCAGAATTTTTTATAGTAATCGCGAAAAGTTTTAATTTCATCATCAGTTACATTCTCAAGTGAATAGTCGAATGAATCATCACTCTTGACAGCAGCTGTAAGCTTATCCTTATGTGATGAGAGGAACCATTCGATGACCTTCCGCTTCATTTCAGCAATGATATTTAGGGAGTCGGTAAGGTCGAGCTCTTTATTAGATGCAGTGTCAATAACCTCATTTACTTCTTTTTCAAGGTCGTCAAGTTTCATTATATTATTCTGTAAGTGACAATAGTCAGCTACAGCATCTTTGTCGTGGCTAAACTTGCATACAATATCAAGTATATCGTCACCTGATAATATTTCTCTTATCTTATCACTCATGCAGATTCACCTGAGATAAACTAAAAACTCGTCCCGAAGATCTTCTCATTCATGGCCGTTACAACTTTTGACGTGTGTTGTTCTGACAAATGACTGTAACGTTTTACCATCGACAAGGTTTTATGCCCAAGAACACCGGCAATGTCAACGGTAGTTGCGCCGTTCATAGCCAGATATGATGCGGTGCAATGGCGAAGATCATGAAAGCGGAAGTTTTCAATGCCCGCTTTGCTAAGGGCAAGTTTCCAGTGCCTGCGTAACGTTGTCGGCTTTTGTGTCGCATTACCGGGGAAGAGGAGCGGGGTGTCGATCCGGCGAACCTTTTTCAGTGATTTAAGAAGTTCAAGCGCGTGTCCCGCAATCGGGACATTACGCCGTTCACCGTTCTTGGTTTCATGCAGGATAATAAACTGCTTTTCCAGATCAACGTCCCTCCAGGTCAGGTTGATCATTTCGCTGTACCGCATGCCGCTGGAGATGGCTAGCACGACGATCGGATACAGAAGTTTGTTGCTGTTCTCTTTGCATGCGTCAAGCAACCGTTTCCGCTCATCATCAGACAAGAACCGGACCCGGCCTCTCGATTCCACCGGCTTTTTTACTTTCCTGACTGGATTGTCTTCGAGCCAGCCCCATTCATTCACGGCCACGCTAAATGCATGTGACAGTGCCGCCAGGTACCGCACACCAGTTGCCGGTGCCCTTTTGGTTCCCTTGTTGGTCTTCCCCTTGAGCAGCTTGTCCCGACACTCGCCGATCATGGCCGGTGTCACGTCACACAGCGTATAGGCACCTATCTGTGCTTTCCACCATTTCAGCTGTCCCTCCTGGACATCGGCGCTCTTTGGCTTGGTTGGCAGAATGTTTTCAATGTAACGGTCGATCACGTCGGCCAGCGTATGCTTCCGCGCCTCGTTGGTCTTGAAGTGGCGGTTCTCTCTGATCGCCGATTCCGTATTGGTCGCCCAGTTCTTGGCGTCCGTTATACGCTCGAAGGTTGCCGACTGCGGCGGAAATCCCTTCAGCCTTACAAGAACACGATAGTGCGATTTTCCATCTTTAGTTGTTCTCTTCTCTATGTTGGCCATGTCCATTTACCTCACTTTCAACAGATGACAACACGTCACGAAAAACCACGAAACCCAGCGACAATGATGTACAATCATATGACAAACTAAAATATATGCTTTTATAACAGATAGTTATGATGCGGTCAATGTAAAATAGTGCAATTATGGTGCACTTTTCATTTTTTATTGTCCGTAATCGCTTTAAAATAGGGCCTTCACGGGGATGCTCAATCTGTCGCCATGTTTTGTACCCATTCGAGATTATTCGCCGAGTAGTGCACTATCAGTGCACCATTGAGGCCGTTTTAAACAAAAAAATGCGCTAGCTGTGTTAGCTAACGCATTGGATTAATTTGCTTATGTGAGTTTTACGCTACACGGAATTTCGGGATCATTTCGAGTCAGGCACCATCGACCACTCGGACACCTCTCCGTGCTGGTGAATCAAAATCGAAGTGGCTTTATAACCTATTTGATTGATAAATTCAACACCGGTTTTCGCAGCTCCACTGATTGTTTCCGCTAGACGGTCCGGAGGCCGATGCTTATGTTTCGCGCCCCGCCCGCGACTCCGGGGCGGATACCGATCCGCTGCCCGTCCGATTGCCCCTGGGTATAGGCGCTGCTGTTGATGTAGCTCCTGCGGCTGTGCATGGTCCTGATCTGCCCGATCTCGCCCATGGCCTGTTTGATCAGCGCCTCCTTGACCGGCACCAGGGCGCCGGCTGTGACCGGTGTCTGCTGCTTTTGCGCCGCCAGCATGCGGGTGATGGTCGATACCGCCCCCAGGTAGTAGGACTGGCGCAGGAGTTCGCGCCGTCGCCCGCTGACCGCGTCGGTGGCATGCTGCTTCATGTAGCCGGCGCAGAGTTTCCTGACGCTCCTGTCCAGATAGCTGAAGGTGTAGGCGGCGATCTGCACGTCGGCGCCGACGCCGATGAAGGTCAACTTGCCGTTCGCCGGGTGGTGGATGGCCTGGCAGTCGAAGGCGCTGCTGACGCCGGCAACCAGGTGCCGCAGCCACTTCGGCAGGGTCTTGGCGGCGGCGGTCTCGATGCTGTCGGCTTTTTCCGGCTTCGGGGTTGTTTCGATGTCCGCCATGGCCAGGTTGTGCTCGGCCAGCAGCCGCTGGGCGTGGGAGGCGGCCAGCGCGGCCTCGTGCTCGTTGCAGGAGTTGGAGAGCGCCAGCAGTTTTCTGATTTTTTCGATGATCGGGTTATGGTCCATCCGCCTGTTCTCCGTTGCTGATTCTATCGGGTCTTCAGCCTGATCCCGTCCGTGCCGATCGCGACCAGCCCCTCTTTGTAGAGTCCGCCGAGCGCCTTCTTGAAACTCTTCTTGCTGATCTTCAGCAGCCCGGCAATCGCTTCCGGCGTGCTCTTGTCGGTCAGGGGCAGGCTGCCTCCCTGCGCATCCAGCGCTTTCAGCAGCAGTTCGCGATCGGTGGCCGCCTCCTGGGCGCCTCCTTTGCGCAGTGTGATGTCCAGCTTGCCGTCGTCCCTGATCTTCCTGACATAGCCCTTGAGGCGGTCGCCGCAGGCCGGTTTGGTGTAGAGCTCGTTGTTGAAGAGCAACCCGCCGAAGGCGTCGTTGACGATGACCTTGGCTCCCAGGTCGGTGAAGGCATGCACCAGCAGCTCGACCTCGTCCCCTTCGGCAATTGTGTCGTCGGCCGGGCGGAGGAACTTCTCCAGCTTGGCCGAGGCGGCAATCCGGCCGCTGCTGTGCAGGTAGACCCGCACCAGCACCCGTTCCCCTCTTCTGAGCGGGGCCAGTTGCTCCCCGAACGGCAGCAGCAGGTCCTTTTCCAAGCCCCATTCCAGGAAGGTGCCGACGGTGACGTTGTCCCTGACTGCCAGCATGGCGAACTCGCCCACCACGGCGCGGGGTCTGGCGGTGGTGGCGGTCAGCCGCTCCTCCGAATCCAGGTAGACGAAGACCCTGACGATGCCGCCCGGTTCGGAGCCCTTGGGCATCAGCCGCCCCGGCAGCAGGATTTCGCCCTGGTCGCTGTCCAGAAAAGCGCCCTTGGCATTGATCCTGGCTATTTTCAGATGGTTGTAATTGCCGACAAGTAGCATGGCATCTCCCGTTTGTTGTTTTGAGTAATGTTAAATCAGAAAAGGCGAATTATGGTCCGGGCTTTTCTAACCAGTTTTCCTGCTGGTATATTTGCTGATCAGGCGGCTTTCGATGCTCAGGCGGAACAGCAGCGGCAGCAGCGCCGCCATGAAGATGATGCCGCAGCCCAGCCATTCCATTGGGTTAAGTCGTTCATCCAGCACCAGGAACCCGGCCATCAGGCTCCAGACCGGATCGAGGGTGTAGACCAGGCCGGCCCGGGTGGGGGTGACATAGCGCTGATAGGTGTTTTGCAGCGTGAAACAGAAGACCGTCGGGAAGATGGCGCAGTAGACCACCGACATGGCGGCGGCGGGCGTGACCGTGAAAGCCGGCAGCGGCAGCAGCAGGCAGGCGACTGCGGCGATGACCGCGACGGTGGCGAACTGCACCAAAGACACCAGATAAACGTCGTCATTCTTCAAAACCTTGGAGACGGCGATGATATGGCAGGCGATCATGAAGGCGCAGAAGGTCGAGACCAGGTCGCCCCGGTTGAAACCCTGGCCGCCGCCGGTCGCCAGCAGCCAGATTCCGGCCACCGCCAGCGCGATGCCGGCCATGTTGACCCGGCCGATCCGATCGCGCCAGACGAGCCCGGTGATCAGCGGTATGAAGAGCACGAACAGGTTGTTGAGTATGCCGGCCCGCGAGATGCTGGTGCCCTGTATGCCGAAGACGAAGCTCAGGTTGGTCAGCCCCAGCGCCGTGCCGACGATCAGCCCCCGTTTGAGCGTGCCCCGGTCGAGCCTTTTCAGGCGGGGGGCGAAGCAGATCAGCATGATCAGCGTCGCCAGGCAGAACCTGGTCAACACGAACAGCTGCGGCGGGATGCTGGCGACCCCGATTTTCGTGAACAGGAAACTGCCCCCCCAGAAGAAGGTGGTCAGCACCAGGAAAAAATAGACCCGCCCCATGGCCGGGGTTGCCGGCGCGTTCATTGACAGCTCCCGCCTGGCCCGGCGGCATGGCTGGCCAGGAAGCTGCCGATGATCGGCAGGTCGGCTTCGGCCCAGTCCAGTTCCGTCATTCGTCCCGGTTCAATCCATACGATCGCTTTATGCTCATGCAGGGTGATCTCGCCGCCGGCCATCCGGCAGACGAAGGGGTAGAGGGTGACGGTAAAGTCTTCGTAGCTGTGCGTGGCTGTGGGGAGCGGCCGCTCGATGGTCACGGAGATGCCCAGCTCCTCCAGCAGCTCGCGTGCCAGGCAGGCGTCCGGTTCTTCGCCCGGCTCGATCTTGCCGCCGGGAAACTCCCATTTGAGCGGCAGTGTCATGCTTTCGCTGCGCTGGGCAGCCAGGATCTTTTCATTGCGTATGATAATGGCGCAGGCCACGTGTAAATGACGTCTCATCAGGTGATATCTCTTATTTGCGGGAGAGCGGGTTATCTTATCCTGCTGTCGGGGAAGGATTACCATTCGGACGGCAGAGAATGGGATTGACGTTTCATTCTTGATAACATATTGTTTTTTGCAAGTCAGCCAGAATTGTATGCATTAACGGTATACGAACATAAAGCGTGTGGAGAATCTGAAAATGTTTCTAAAGGTTGCTGCTGTTGCCGAAGCTGTGGGAGTGGATGAAAAGACGGTGCTGAACTGGATCAGGCAACAGGGGTTGCCAGCGTACAAACAGGATGAACGCTATCAGATCAACCGGGTGGACCTGCTGGAGTGGGCGACCGCCAAGGGGATCGTGATCCCCCCCGGAGTTTTCGCGGCGAATGACGACGCCCCGCTGCTCCCGTCGGTTTCCGAAGCACTGGCACGGGGCGGGATCCACTATGACCTGCCGGGTGACAGCCCGGAAACCGCGCTGCGCGAGGTGGTCGCCCGGCTGACCCTGCCGCCGGGGCTGGATCCCGAATTCCTGCTGCAGACGCTTCTGGCTCGTGAGGCGCTCGGCTCCACCGCCTTTGGCAATGGAATTGCGATTCCGCACGTGCGCAACCCGATCGTCGGCCAGACCGGGCAATCGGCCATCAGCCTCTGCTTTCTGAAGAACCCGATCGATTTCGATGCCATCGACGGCAAGCCGGTTACGATCCTGTTCACGTTTGTCACGGTAAATGTCAAGGAGCACCTGCACCTGCTGGCAAAGCTGGCCTTCCTGCTCCACGATCAGGCATTTCAGGCCCTTTTGCACGCTCCCGGAACGGAAGCGGAAATAATGTCAGCCATTACGGCTCTTGAGGAAACCATTATCAGGAGGTAATCGTCAATGCCGCCGGATTTGCTTTCACCTGGTATTCTGATTGTCACCGCGACGTTGCTGGCCGCCGTTTCAGGTGTTCCGCTCCTGGTGGTTCCGCGTCTGAGCGCTCCCTTCGGCCAGCTGCTGTCGATTGCAATGATGCTGGTCGCCTCCTGCCTCGGCCTGTTCGGTTCCGTGCTGGTCCTCATTTCAGGTCGTTCCGAACTCTTCAGCCTGCTCTGGAAGCTCCCTTTCGGCGAGGCCCTCTTCGGGGTCGATCCGCTTTCGGCCTGGTTTCTGCTCCCCATATTCCTGGTCACCGGTTGTTCCGCACTGTATGCCCGCACCTACTGGTCCGCCGACCACCATCCTGAAAACATCAGAACCATCACCTTCTTCCTCGGGCTGATGACCGCCGCCATGAGCGGCGTGGTTCTGGCCCGCGACGGCATCACGTTCCTGTTCGCCTGGGAAATCATGGCGCTGGCGGCCTATTTCCTGATATCGACCGAGCATGGCAAGCAGGAGGTCAACCAGGCCGGAATCCTCTACATGATTTCGACCCATATCGGTACGCTGGGCCTGTTTGCCCTGTTTCCGCTTTTAAAGATGCTCTCGGGATCATGGCTGCTACCCGGGACCGGCTCGCTGGATGCCGGCAGCCCGCTGGCCAGCGCAGTTTTCCTGGTGGCGCTGTTCGCCTTCGGACTGAAGGCGGGGGTGATGCCGCTGCACGTCTGGCTCCCCTCCGCCCATGCCAATGCCCCCAGCCACGTCTCGGCCGCCATGTCGGGCGTGATACTCAAGGTCGGCATCTATGGTCTGGTCAGGACTTTCTCCTTCTTCGACCACTTTCCATTGTGGTGGGGATGTGTCGTGCTGCTGCTGGGAGTCGTCTCGGGCCTGCTGGGGGTGATCTTCGCCATCGGGCAGCACGACCTCAAACGCCTGCTGGCCTATCACAGCATCGAGAATATCGGCATCATCTTCATGGGGCTGGGGATCGCGCTGGTCGGCCAGGCCACCGGCTCGGCGGCGATGACAATGCTGGGAATGGGCGGGGCGCTGCTGCACGTGCTCAACCACGCCACCTTCAAGGCGCTGCTGTTTCTGGGGGCCGGTTCGGTGATCCATGCCACCGGTACCCGCGAGATCGACCTGATGGGGGGCGTCGCCCGCCGCCTGCCATATACGGCGCTGTTTTTCGGCGTGGGGGCGGTGGCCATCTGCGGTTTGCCGCCGCTGAACGGTTTTGTCAGCGAACTGCTGGTGTATCTGGGCCTGTTCCGGGGAGTGCAGGGGGAGGGGATTGCCGCGGCGATGACCGCTCTGGCCGCTCCGGCGCTGGCGATGGTCGGCGGGCTGGCGGTGGCCTGTTTCGTCAAGGTTTACGGGATTGTCTTCCTGGGATTGCCGCGCGATGACCGATATGCCGCCAGACACGAAGCCGGCTGGCAGATGCTGCTGCCGATGGCGCTGCTGGCTGCTGTCTGTGTCGCGGTCGGTCTTGCTCCGCGCCTGCTGGCCGACATGCTGCAACGGGCCAGCCAGGCGGCCCTTCCGCCCCTGCCTGCCGGGGAACCGCAGCAGCTCGCGGCCCTGGTGCCGCTGTCGATGATTTCGCTGACCGCCGCGCTCCTGCTGCTATTGATAGCCCTGTTGCTGATCGGTTATCGCCGCCGTCTGTCGACTGCCACGGTCGGGGAAACGGGCACCTGGGGCTGCGGCTACCAGCGACCGATCCCGCGCATGCAGTACAGCGCATCCTCCTTTGCCCAGATGCTGACGGACCTGTTCGCGTTCGTGCTCAGGCCCCACAGTCACCGTCCGGTGATTTCCGAAATTTATCCGGTCCGTGCGGAGTTCCGCAGCCATGTCCCCGAAGCGGTGCTGGAGCTGGTCTATATACCCGCGCTGGAACGGCTGTATTCGCGTTTCAACCCGATCCGCAAGATGCAGAGCGGCATCCTGCAGCAGTACGTGCTCTACATACTGATAACGCTGGTGGCGCTGCTGGTGGTGGATTACTTTTAGCTCTCGACTACGGTCAGGGCCAACTGGAAGCGCAGCGCTTTTTCGACCTGTTCCATCAGCCCCTTGTTGACGAAGCCGATCCGTTCGCCGACCACCGTGCTCTTGTCGATGGTGATGATGATGTGGGTGCTGATCTTGTAATCTTGCGGGAGACCGCATTTTGCCGCCGGCAGCAGGCACTCGAACTCGTAGATCTTGTCCAGGTTGGCGGTTGAAAGCGGAATGATTGTCACGACCGGCGAGTATTCGTTGCTGATGTTGTTGCTGACCACCAGGCAGGGGCAGCTCTCGTGCCGTCTGTCTTCTCCGTGTGTCAGGTTGACCGGATAAATGCCGCCCCGCTTAAACATCACGCTTCTCCGTAACCGTATTCTCGAATTTCTTCAGAACCTCGACCGTCGCTTCGGCGGTCGATTGATATCCCTCGATCAGATCCTTGTGAACGGTCGCTTTGACGACCGCCAGCTTTTCTCCGGCCGCTTCTTCCAGGAACTGGCTGATCCCGCGACCGCCATAGAGCGCCTTTATGTCATCGACCATGTGGGTAGGAAGCGTGATGTTAAGTCTTGTTATCGACATGGTTGTCTCCAAAACAACTTTAAAAATAATGACACATAATATATTATATCGTGTAAAAAAGTAAACACTGTTATTTTTTTATTGACGCATAGTGGCTCTGGGTTCACAATCAGCCGTTAAAAGAGTGCCCGCCCGCTTCACTATAGTTTCACTTGCAATCCGTTTCAAGGGGTTCCGTCATGTATTCGTTCCCGCAGGGTTTTCCCGATCCTGCAATTCTGGCGATCATCGCCGCCCTCATCACCGGCTGCGCCGGCATTCCCGGCCTTTTCCTGCGCACGGCCGGGGCGGGGCAGGTGATTGCCGTCGGCATGCAGATGCTGGCCGCCCTGCTGGGAATTCCGGCGGCGCTGGCGCTGCTCTTCGCTCGCGCCACCGTGACTTACACCCTGAACTGGGGCCTGCCGTTCGGTCCCTGCGAACTGGCGATAGATCCGCTTTCGGCCTTTTTCCTGCTGCCGGTCTTTGCGGTCGGCGCTGCCGGTTCGCTGTTTGCGGTCGGTTACTGGCCGGCGGCAGCGCATCGCTCCAGCGAAAGAGGGCTGACTTTCTTCTTCGGGCTGCTGACCTCGTCAATGGCGTTGCTGGTGATGGCCCGCAACGGCGTATTCTTTCTGATGACATGGGAAATTATGGCGCTTTCGGCCTATTTCCTGCTGGTTACCGAGCATGAGCGGGAAGACGTCCGCCGAGCCGGGATCCTCTATCTGATCGCAACCCATACCGGTTCCGCGGCGCTGCTGGTCTTTTTTTCGCTGCTGGTCGCCAGGACCGGTTCGTTCCTGCTGCCGGCCGCCGGATCGCTTTCGGCGCTGCCGCCGATGATGATGTCGGTTGCCGTGGCCGCGCTGTTGGGCTTCGGCGCCAAGGCCGGCATCATGCCGCTGCATGTCTGGCTCCCCTCCGCCCATGCCAATGCTCCCAGCCACGTTTCGGCGATGATGTCCGGCGTGATGCTGAAGATGGGGCTGTACGGCATCTTTCGCACCCTGACTTTTTTTCATGATCCGCCGCTGCTCTGGGGAGCTGTGCTGACGGTCGCCGGAATCACCTCGGCGCTGGCCGGGATCGCCTTTGCCTCCGCCCAGCACGACCTGAAACGCCTGCTGGCCTACAGCAGCATCGAAAATATCGGCATAATCACAACCGCTCTGGGCGTCGCCATGCTCGGTTATTCCAGCCACAGCCACACCCTGGCCTATCTCGGCCTGGCGGCGGCTCTGCTGCATATCCTCAACCACAGCCTGTTCAAGCCGCTGCTGTTTCTCGGCTCGGGAGTCGTCATCCACGCCACCGGTACGCGAGATATGAACCTGATGGGAGGTCTGGGAAAGCGCATGCCGAAAGCCGCGCTCCTTTTCCTGGTCGGAGTGGTGGCGATCTGCGGCATTCCTCCACTGAACGGGTTCGTCAGCGAGTTCCTGCTGTATCTGGGGCTGTTTTCCCAGCTGCAAGGCTCAAGCCTGGCCTATATCGTACTTTTGGCGCCGGCGCTGGCGTTGGTAGGCGGACTGGCCGTGATCTCCTTCACCAAGTTGTACGGCTCGGTGTTTCTCGGCACCCCCCGTAACTCCGCCGCAGCCCACGGACACGAAGCCGGGGCGACGATGCTGATGCCGATGGGTTTTTTTGCGCTCTGTTGTGTGGTAATAGGTCTGTTCCCGCAATTTGCGCTGGGCCTGATTTCGCCGGCGCTGGCCAGCTTCATGCCGATGGCGACCGCTGCAGCTGGTCAATCTTCGGAATACATGACGATCCTGGGGCGACTATCGCTGCTCGGCATCCTGCTGCTGGCTGCCTCGGCGGCAATCGCGCTGTTCTGGAGCCTTCGCCTGCAGCGGTTGCCGGTCCTGTCGGCGGCAACCTGGGGCTGCGGCTACCAGCGTGCCACGGCCCGCATGCAGTATGTGGCCAGTTCGTTTTCGGAAATCGCCATTTCGGTTTTCGATGGTATCATACGCCAACGCAGCGAGCGCCCGGTCCTGTCCGGACTCTTTCCGCGCCCGGCGCGCTGCGTCGATCTGCCGTCGGAAACCGTCCTGGAACGGATCATCACGCCGGCCTTTACCGTAGCGGGCAGCGCCTTTGCCTTTCTGCGCCGGTTGCAGCACGGCCAGATGCATGTCTATATGATCTACATCTTCGCCACTCTCTTCATTCTGATGATTTGGGCGCATTGACCGGATGGAGAACTAGGATATGACCAACATTATCATTCATACTTTTCTGGCCCTGCTGATGCCGCCGTTGCTTTTGGGGGTGATCGCCAAGACCAAGGCGGCCTTTGGCGGGCGTGTCGGCGCTCCGTTCCTGCAGCCGTACTACGATATCCTGCGCCTGCTGCACAAGGGCAGCGTCTTCAGCACGACCACCACCTGGGTCTTCCGGGCCGGACCGATCGTCGCGCTGGCAACCACGGCGGTTGCCGCCCTGCTGATGCCGTTCGGCGCCCATCCGGCACCGATATCGTTCTCCGGCGACATGATTCTGTACGCCTATCTGTTCGCGTTGGGACGCTTCTTCACGATGGCCGCGGCACTGGACACCGGTTCCAGTTTCGAGGGGATGGGTTCGGCGCGGGAGGCCACCTATTCGTGCCTGGCCGAGCCGACCCTCTTTTTTGCGCTGATTACCCTCTCGCGCCTGTCAGGGTCGTACTCCCTTTCGCAGATGCTGGCCAATGTCACCCCCGGGGCCTGGCTGTACGCCGGAGCTTCGCTGCTGCTGCTGATCGGCGGCATGTTCATCGTGCTGCTGGTGGAGAACTGCCGCATTCCCTTCGACGACCCCAACACCCATCTGGAGCTGACCATGATCCACGAGGTGATGGTCCTGGACCACAGCGGCCCGGCCTTCGGGATCATACAGTATGCCGCGGCGCTGAAGCTGTTCGTGCTGGGAGCTTTTTTCATTCATCTGGCGCTGCCCTTCGCGACCGGCAACGCCTACCTGGACTGGGGCGTTTTTATTGCTTCGATGCTGCTGCTGGCGGTCGTGATCGGTGTCGTCGAGTCGGTGATGGCCCGTCTGAGGCTGGTCCGCATTCCCCAGTTGCTGGTGGCCGCCACCATTCTGGCGGCATTTTCAACTCTTTTGATTATCCGGTGATGCCATGATCTCGTTAGCCGATCAATTCCTGGTGCTGGTTCTGCTGATAAACTTCATCTCGCTGGGCACCAGCCGACTGATATTCTCGATCCGGGCCGTGGCTGCCCAGGGTGTGATCCTGGGGATACTCCCCGGCCTGATCCATCCCTTCTCATGGCACCTGGTCGGGATCACCGCGGTGATCATTGCCGCCAAGGGCTTTATCATCCCTCTGCTGCTGAACCGAGCCGTCCGTTCGGCCGAGATAAAGCGCGAGGTGGAGCCGTTTCTGGGTTATGTTCCGACGCTGCTTCTGGGGGCGCTTTTTACCGCGCTCTCCTTCGGTTTTGCCGGCAAGCTGCCGTTGGCTCCGGAGCACCAGAACTACATGTTCGTGCCGGCCTCGATCGCCACGCTGATGAGCGGTTTCCTGATCCTGACCACCCGCCGCAAGGCCATATCCCAGGTGATCGGTTATCTGGTGCTGGAGAACGGAATTTTTATTTTCGGCCTGCTTCTGGCCGAGGCGATGCCGATCATGGTCGAGGCCGGTGCCCTGCTTGACCTGCTGGTGGGCACATTCGTGATGGGGATAGTCATCAATCATATCAGCCGTGAGTTCTCCTCGCTGGACACCTCGCGCCTCACCTCCCTGAAAGAGGAGTAATACATGTTTGCCGCGCTGATCATACTGCCGCTTATCGGTGCCGCAGTTACCTGGCTGATCCCCTATGATCGTCTCCGGCCCAAGGTTTTTTCGCTGTTCGCCCTGGGGCATCTGGGCCTGACGGTCCAGCTCCTGAGCAACACTCCGCCCCCCTCCGCGGGAGGGTGGTTCGTGCTGGACGCGCTGGGCAAGATCGTTCTGCTCGGCACCAGCGTCCTGTTCCTGTTCTGCGCGGTCTATTCCATCGGTTACCTCTATTACCGCCGGGAACGCTCCAACCGCATACTCTGCGTGGGTATGCTGGTCTGCCTGTCGGCCGCGTCAATGGTCACCATCACCCATCACCTGGGGCTGATGTGGGTGGCGCTGGAAACCACCACCATCTCCATGGCTCCGCTGATCTATTTCAATCGTAACGCCCGTTCGATCGAGGCCACCTGGAAATACCTGCTGATCTGTTCGGTCGGGGTTGCCCTGGCGCTGATCGGCCTCTACTTCCTGGCATATGCCACCATTGTCGCCAAGGTGGAGCCTTCGCTGTTGCTGGATGACCTGGTGCGGGACGCGGGCAAGCTCTCTTCCGGCTGGGTGCATGCCGCCTTCGTCTTCCTGCTGGTCGGTTTCGGTTCCAAGATGGGCCTGGCGCCGCTGCACAGCTGGAAGCCGGATGCCTACGGCGAGGCACCCGGACTGGTGGGCGCGATGCTGGCAGGCGGCCTGGTCAACCTGGCCTTTCTGGCGCTTTTGAGGGTCTACCAGCTCTGCCTGGCCACCAAGGAGATCACTTTCTTCCAGAACGCGCTGGTTTCGATGGGCTTGATATCGATGGTTTTCGCCGCGATCTTCATGGCGCGCCAGGCGGATTTCAAGCGGATGCTGGCCTATTCCAGCGTCGAGCATGTCGGTATCATGGCGGTGGCGCTGGGACTGGGTGGCAAGGCGATCTTCGGCGCGCTCTTCCATATTCTTGCCAACAGCCTCTCCAAAGGGGTCATGTTTCTGGCGTCCGGCAACATCCATCGCTCCTACAACAGCAAGAACACCTCGCAGGTCAAGGGCGTGCTGCGGCGTCTGCCCTGGTCGGGTGCGCTGTTTCTGGCCGGTTTCATTGCGATCACCGGTTCGCCACCATTTGCGCCGTTCATCAGTGAATTCACGATTATCAGCAGCGCCTTCATCCAGGGGCGCGTCGTGGTTGCCCTGATCTTCATCGTCTCGCTGGCGATTATCTTCATCGGCATGGCGTTGACCGTGCTGCCGATGGTGATGGGCGAGGTGCCGCAGGAGAGTGAATCCACCTCCTACCGTGACACGGTCTGGACCGTGGGGCCGCCGCTGGGACTGCTGTTGCTGGTTTTTCTATTGGGTGTATGGATACCGGAGCCGCTGATGTCCCTGCTGAATGAGGCCGCGGCGCTGCTGGAGGTGCCGCGATGAGCCACGGCATGAAGACCCTCCACAACGGCAGCTCGTTTGACCGGGCCGAACTGCCGCTGCTGGACAACGACAGTTTCTTCCAAACCATTCCCGATGCCATTGCCGGGGGGTGGCGCGTCTGCTCCTATTTCGGCGTGCCAGCCGCCGGGGGGGCCGTGCTGTACTGCCTGATGGCCTCCAAGGAGCGTGGCTCGCTCGGCATTATTTCTACCAATGTCGGCCGCTCTTTTCCTTCGTTGGCCGCCAGCTGCCCGCAGCTGCACCTCTTCGAGCGCGAAATCGCCGAGCAGTGCCTGGTGCGGCCGGAGGGACACCCCTGGCTCAAGCCGGTGCGTTTCCAGCAGCCGTTGTGCCAGGGGCAGGGCTTCTGGCACGACAGTGACGGCGGCGGTCTTCTGCCGAGCGTAATGGATTATTACCGTGTCGAGGGGGATGAGGTCCACGAAGTTGCGGTCGGCCCGGTACATGCCGGCATCATCGAACCGGGGCATTTCCGCTTCCAGTGCCATGGCGAAGAGGTCTTCCACCTGGAGATCTCGCTCGGTTTCCAGCATCGCGGCATAGAGCGGGCCCTGATCGGCGCTCCGACCCATCGTACCATGCACCTGATGGAGACCATCGCCGGTGATACCACGATCGGCCATGGACAGGCCTATTGCATGAACATGGAGTCGCTGGGAGGCGTTTACTCACCCCCCAGGGCCGAGACTGTGCGGGGCATCGCGCTGGAGCTGGAGCGGCTGGCCAACCACACCGGCGACCTGGGGGCGATCGCCGGAGACGTGGGCTACCTTCCGACCGCTTCCTTCTGCGGCCGCATCAGGGGCGATTTTCTGAACATGACCGCGCTTCTGTGCGGCAGCCGTTTCGGTCGTGGGCTGCTCCGGCCGGGCGGGCTCGGCTATGATTGCGAGACCGATATAGCCGGAGAGATCCTGAAACGGCTGGAGAGCGTGCGGGTGGATCTGACCGGCGCGGTTTCGCTGCTCTGGAACACCCAGTCGGTGATGGCCCGTCTGGAGAGCACCGGTCCGGTCAAGGAGTCGGATGCCCGGGAAATCGGCCTGGTCGGCCCGGCTGCCCGCGCCTGCGGCATGAACCGGGACGTGCGTCGTGATCATCCCTTCGGCATCTTCCGCATGAGCCAGATTCCGGTGATAACCGCCACCTCCTGCGACGTCTACGCCCGGGCGCTGGTGCGCTGGCTGGAGATGGAGCGCTCGCTGGATTTCATCGTCGAACAGTTGGGCCATCTGCCCCGGGGCGGAGGGTATTGCAACCGGCCCAAGGGGGTTGCCGCCAACCGTTGCGCGGTGGCGCTGACCGAAGGGTGGCGCGGCGAAATCTGCCACCTGGCCCTGACGGACGAACTGGGGCGCTTCGAGCGCTACAAGATTACCGATCCCTCCTTCCATAACTGGTCCGGATTGGCGCTGTCGCTGCGTAACCAGCAGATTTCCGATTTTCCGCTCTGCAACAAGAGCTTCAACCTGTCCTACTGCGGTTTTGACCTGTGAAGCCCGATCCGGAGTTTGTATGTTAAAAGCAATACTTGAGCGTTATCGACAGGGGCACCGCACGATGGCCTATCCCGAGGCCCCGATCGCGCTTCCCCCCCGTTTCCGCGGGCTGCCGCTGCTGGAGCCGGGCCGCTGCCCGGAGGGCTGCCAAGCCTGTGCCGCCGCCTGCCCCTATGGCGCAATTTCCGTCAACGGCCCGCTTTCGCTGGACATGGGCAAGTGTCTCTTCTGCGACGATTGCAGCCAGGCCTGTCCCAGCGGAGCGATCAGCTTTTCGACCGGGGCCTGCCTGGCCAGCCGCAGTCGCCAGGGGTTGAAGGTCACTGCCGCTGATTCCTATCAGCCGGCCAAGGCCCTGGAGGGGGAGCTGCTGCGGCTCTTCGGTCGCTCGCTCAAGCTGCGCGAGGTGAGCGCCGGCGGCTGCAATGCCTGTGAAGCCGATACCAATGTGCTCTCCACGATCGGCTGGGACCTGGGGCGCTTCGGGATACAGTTCGTCGCCAGCCCCCGGCATGCCGACGGGCTGTTCGTGACCGGGCCGGTCAGCGAGAACATGCGCCTGGCGCTGCTCGACACCTACGCGGCGATCCCGGAACCCAGGCTGGTGATCGTGGCCGGCGCCTGCGCCATCAACGGCGGTCCTTTCAAGGATCACTCCGAGGTGCATAACGGCGCCGACGGTCTGGTGCCGGTCGATCTCTATATTCCCGGCTGTCCCCCCAGTCCGCTGACGATACTGGATGGCTTGCTGAGGCTGATCGGCCGGGTGCGATAAATCAATCCAGAAAAAGCAGTTAACCGCCGATGAACGCCGATACACGCCGCCAGAAGTAGGCGCTTCTAAGCGAGAAATCAAAAGCTTGAACAAAATACAGATTCAACCCAAAGGTGATTAACTTTTTTAATGTAAGTCCAGGTTTTATCGGCGTGTATCCGTTTTTCTCGGCGGTTAACTGCCATATCAGGTTTTAAATCCGAATGTCCGGGAACCGCTCCCGGCAACAACACAACAAACCGGAGGCAAGTAAAGATGGATGTGGAAAAACAGGACAGTTACCTGGAGGAATGGAAAAACCACGAGGCCTGCGCCGAACGGATGCTGCCGATCATCGGCAGGCTGTACCGAGATCACAATATTGTTCCGACCGTATATGGACGAACCCTGGTGCACTGCTCGGTTATCGATGTTCTCAAGGCCCACCGCTTTGCGCGCCTGATCCTGGATACGGAACTTTCCGTGCTGGAGACCTTCCCGTTGCTGGAAGCGATGGACCGGCTCGATTTGGCGCCGGCCAGGGTCGATATCGGCAAACTGACGGTCAAGTTCAAGAGTCTGGGCGGTTCGGTTCCGGTGGAAGAGTTCATCGGCAGTGAACTGGCCTCGATCAATATCGGCCGGGTCGCCCTGCGTGACGAGCCCCAGGATATAGTGCTCTACGGTTTCGGCCGCATCGGCCGCCTGCTGGCCCGCATCCTGATAGAGAAATCCGGCAGCGGCGAAAAGCTGAGGATCAGGGCCGCGGTTGTGCGCAAGGGAGGCGCCGACGACCTTCTGAAGCGCGCCAGCCTGCTGCGCCGCGATTCGATCCATGGCCAGTTCAACGGCATCATCACCGTTGACGAGGAAGCCAACGCCATCATCGCCAACGGCAACATGATCCGCATCATCTATGCCGATGCCCCCGACCAGGTGGATTACACCCAATACGGCATCAACAACGCGATCCTGATCGACAACACCGGCAAGTGGCGCGACCGTGAAGGGCTCGGCAAACACTTAAAGTCGGCCGGAATTGCCAAGGTGATCCTGACCGCGCCCGGCAAGGGGGATATTCCCAACGTGGTGGCCGGAGTCAACAACGAGCTGATCACGCCCCAGGAAAGCATCTTCTCGGCCGCCAGCTGCACCACCAACGCGATCGTGCCGGTGATGAAGGCGATCAGCGACCGTTTCGGCATCCTGCATGCCCACATGGAAACCTGCCATTCCTACACCAACGACCAGAACCTGATCGACAACTATCACAAGGCTTCCCGGCGCGGCCGCAGCGCCCCCCTGAACATGGTCATCACCGAAACCGGCGCCGCCAAGGCGGTTGCCAAGGTTATTCCGGAACTGGCCGGCAAGCTGACCGGAAATGCGATCCGCGTGCCGACACCCAACGTGTCGCTGGCAATCCTCAATATCGAGCTGGGGCAGAAGGTCGATGTTCAGGCCATCAACAGCTATCTCCGCAACATCTCGCTCGATTCGCCGCTGCAGAACCAGATCGACTTCACCAACTCGCCCGAAGTTGTCTCAAGCGATTTTGTCGGATCACGGCATGCCGGCGTGGTCGATTCGCTGGCGACCATCGCCCAGGACAACCGTTGCGTGCTGTACGTCTGGTACGACAACGAGTTCGGCTACAGCTGCCAGGTCGTGCGCATGGTCCAGAAGATGGCCGGAATCAATCTGCCTAATCTGCCAAACTGACCAGAGCCGACTGAAAAAATGAATGAAGCCGCATGGAAGCACGCCTGTATCAGGTGGCTGCCATGCGGCTTCTTCGTTTGTGATCGGAGAGTAAATCCCGGTTAATTTAAAAAGTCGTTCGTGACAAAATATAAATTCATGGTATACAGTTAATCTGCTTTCGTAGATGCCTCGTATTACCGTACGAAATGACACTTCAAAGGAACCCGCCATGACCACCCAGAGCAGAAGTGCACAGATCACCCGCAATGATCACAGCGCCCATTTTGAGCATATTGCGACAGATGCCCGTTATGACGGCAATCCGTTGATAACCGAATATCGCCTGCTGCATGATGATTATTGCGGACTCAAGCGGCGCTACGTCGCACTGGAAAAGAAGAAGGACGATCTCAATACCCAGCTGGCGGAGATGAGCCGTTCACTCGACCTCGCCAGCCGGGTCGACCCGATGACCGGACTGGCCAACCGGCGCGATATCATGGAGAAGATCGAGCGCGAGTTCAGCCGAGCCGAACGGCACGGCCGGACCTTTTCGGTGATGATGGCCGATCTGGACCATTTCAAGCGGGTCAACGACATGCATGGAATCAATGCCGGCGATGATGTGCTGGTGGAGGTGGCGCGGGTATTGATGAGCTGTGTCCGCAGCGAGGATGTCTGCGCCCGCTGGGGCGGCGAGGAGTTCCTGTTCCTGTTGACTGAAACGGATATCGCGGGAGCGGAGACCGTTGCCCGCAAGGTACATGAATCGATCCTGATGACCGAGTTCAAGGCCCAGCGCCCCGGCATCCGCGTCACGATCAGCATCGGCCTGAGCGAATACAAACACGGGCAGACGATCTACGAGTGCATCACCCGCGCCGACCTGGCGCTGCAGAAAGCCAAACTGGCCGGCAAGAACCGTTACAGCGTTGACTCATAGTTTCAAGTTGTTTTACCTTCATCCGCTGCAAGTCCGGTCGTGATCTCCTCCAGCGATTCGATCATGATGTCCGCCAGTTCCGGCCAGCGGAACAGTCCCGCGCTATCAATGTGGACGGTCAGTGCACCGGCGGAACGTCCGGCCTGCAGGTCGTACAGATAATCACCCACCATCACCATTTCGGCCGGGTTGGCCTCCCATAGCCCCGCCAGGCGGTGGATGCCGTCCGGGTCCGGTTTCGGCAGCGCCTCATCCCTTCCCAACACGTAATCCGCATCGAAATAGTCACCCAGGCCGATCAGATCCAGGGTTCTCAGCGCATTTTCCCTGGTGTTGCGGGTCAACACCCCCAGGAATGCGCCGCTGGCGTGCAACTGCTCGACCAGTGCCTCCGCGCCGATGGCCGCCCCGGTCAGCCGGGAAAGTTCCAGCTCGATCTCCTGCAGACGCTGTTGCAGCATCAGGGCCTCCGTCCGGGGCAGCGACTCCAGGTGCCCCAGGATGTCGGAGCCGTCCGGGATGCGCAGTTCCCTGCGGATGGCGGCGAAGTCGTGCACCGCTATGGTCAGGGTGCCGTCCAGGTCGAAAACCCAATGGCGGCGATTGGCAATGGTACTTCTCATCATTTTACCCCGTCCAGCGGCAGCCCGGCTTCTTTCCAGGCCGGCAGGCCGTTTTTAAGCACGTACAGGTTGGTGAAACCCGTTTCGGCGGCGACACGCGCTGCCCGATAGCTCTGTCCTCAGGTGGAGCCGCTGCAGTAGAAGACCAGTTTCGCGTTTGCGGGGAAGTCGAGCAGGCTCCTGTCGGCAGCCAACTCCTGGTATGGCAGGCTCACAGCACCACTGATATGCGCTGCATCGAATTCTTCCCGGCTGCGGGAGTCGATCACCACCAAAGCCGGGTCTTTGCCGTCGATCATGGCTTTCAATTCGACGGCGCTCACTACCGTAAAAGGCTCGGCGGCGTCCGAAGGCGCCGCTGTCAGGGTTATGACGGCCAGCAGCATCAGCATGCCTGCAATTATTCTTCTCATCCGGCTGCAATCTCCCCGTGGACTGGATTATGAACATGCACCGCCAGCCAGACCGTCTTCTGCCGCGCATCGGTCCATTCCACCCGGTGCCGGCAACCGGCCGGTATCAGCAGGTGATCGCCCGGCGCTAACTGCCTGACCTGTTGCTCGCCTTCGAACAGCAGTCCGGCGCTGCCCGACATCAGGATCACCCACTCGTCCCAGAACTGGTCGTACCAGGCGCCAGCGGCGGTTGCCTGGCCGGCGGATATGATCCGCTCGATGCGGACATTCTCAACTTCCGCCAGGGTCTGGATCAACTCAGCCGGCAGGGTGGGGGGAACCTCGCCGTAGATGTTGCGGATCGGGGGGATCAAGGGGCTTTCACCGCCGGAGCCGGTTCCTGCGCGTCCGGGATTTCCACCGTCGGAAGCGGCTTGGCGGGGACGGGCTCTTTTGCGGCCGGGGTCTCGGCCGGTGCCGGCAGCGTTTTCACAGGTGCGGCCGTTGGCGCTGCTTCCTTGCAGACGTTCGCTTTGGCGGCCTCTTCCAGGCGGGCCTTCAACTCCCTGATCTCGGCCTCTTGCTTGTCACTCCTGGCGGAGAGCCGTGCCTTTTCGGCCTTGAGGGTTTCGATCTCCCCGGCGGCGCCCTGGCATTTGGCGGCTTCGGCCTTGTACTTCTCCAGCTCGGCCTTACGATCCTCGAAAAGCTTTATCCTGGCCTTGACACCGGCCAGCTGCTTGTCCAGCGCTTCCAGCTCGGCCGCCGAGCGTCCCTTCTCCAGCCTTGAAGCCACCGCGGCCGTTTCCAGTTCGGCTATGTCGGCATAATTCTTGACCTCCTGTTCGGCTTCCGGCTTGATGCCGCCGAAACCGAACATCTGCCGCCCCTTCTCGGCGGCATCGGCCCCTTTTTTGATGGCTGCCCGGGCCAGCTCCAGGCCGGCGGCGGCTTCCCTGTTGTCAGCGGCCTTGGCGGCCATGGCTTCGACGGCGGCGCGCGCCGTGTCCAACTGCATCAGTGCTTTGTTCTTTTCAGCGGCAAGCGCCGCCGAAGCGGAAAGGCAGAGGGTTGTGATCAGGATCAGAAGGCGTGTTTTCATATCAGTTGACCTCCCCCTGGCGATAACGTTCCAGCAGCGCTTCCGCTTTCTTCAGTTCGGAGCGGCGCACCGCCACCTTTTCAACCATCTCCTTTTCGGCCGCTCTGGCTTCGGCCGCATTGAGGCGCGCTTCGGCCAGTTCCGCCTGCTGGATGGCTTCCCGTTCCCTGCCGGCCGCCAGTGCCGCCCTGGCAGCCGCAATGTTGGCGCCGGCCGCGTTCAGGCCGTCTTTGGCGTATTCCCCGGCGGTCGATTCAGCCGCCTTGGCGGCGCGCTGTTCCAGCTGCTTGAGCTGCTGCTCGGCCGGAGCGGCCTGGGCGGTCGCGGCAGCCAGCAGCAGCGCCCCGCTGATCAGTATCCGATGTATTCGCATAGTGCCTCCCATGAAAGTATTTGTTTGCCGATACTAACAGTTAACCGGAGAAATTCAAACATGAAACCTGGAGTTAGATCGGGCAGCGGGCAGATCAACAACCGGAAACTAGGTCAGCCGCAACTCCGAAAACCATACCTGCCAGAAGGCAAGCGCCATAAAAACCGCAAACAGCAGCATGGCGCCGATGACCAGGCTGCGTTGGAAAGCCGGCAGCGAAGCCAGGCTCCCTATGCGGCGGAAGCGCTGCAGGATTCCGGCGCCGATCCCGCTGACCGCCCCCCCCAGCAGCGTGGCATAGTAAACATACCCTGTGAAGCCGTAGTCGCGCTGCAGCATGCAGAAGGGGCAGTGATGGCTGGGGAGCGCGTAGATGTACACCGGCAGGGCCGAAAACAGCGCCACGGTTCCGCACAGGAAAGCCGTCAGCGACAGAACCGAAAAGAGGACGGCGCCCCGGCCGCTGCGGAGGTAGCCGGCGCCTGATAACAGCAGGGCTGTCACTACCGTGGCCAAAACGGCCAGCAGCGGAACCTCCGGGACCAGCGCTAGCGCGGGGGCCAGGCCTTTTGCTTCAGACCCGAACAGGCTCCCGCAGCAGGAGGTGATCACGTGCGGTTTCATCAGCCCGAAGTACAGTCCCAGCAGCAGCGACTCGGCCACCATCAGCGGGGTTATGCCCAGCAGCAGCAGGTATTTGACCCGGATCAGCGGATAGTCGTAACCCCGGTTGTCGCTGTGGTTGATGATCAGCCAGAGGCCGGCCAGCAGGAAGATGGCCAGTTTCAGCAGCAGCAGCGGATAGCCGAACATGTTCAGGTTGAGGGTTCCGGCGGCGCACATGGCTCCCTTGAAAAGCGTGCTGAGGCTGTCGGCGGTGTGGATGAAGAGAAACAGAGAAAGGGCCTGGAAGACCATGCCGCAGGCCATGATAGTTGAAATCAGGTAGGTGCGGTGCTCCAGTTCCAGTTGCAGTTCGCTGCCGCTGGCCAGATCCCAGCGGCGGATTATCCGCAGCGCGAAAAAGGAGGCGTAGAGCATGATCGCGCTGGTCAGCAGCGAACCGCAGATCAACGCTATGACAGCCGGGTGCAGGATCATTTCGCCGGAGCGGAGTCGCTAATTTCGCCGTCGCGGATCTCGACCAGGTTGTCCACCACTGCGGCGTCGCAGACCAGCGGGTCGTGGCTGGCCATGATAATGGTTCTTCCTTCCTGCTTGAGCCGCCCTATGATCGTGATCAGTTCGCCCGAAAGTTTCGAGTCTAGATGGGCGGTCGGTTCATCGGCGATGATGACTCGCGGGTTGTTGATCAGGGCCCGGGCGATGGCCACGCGCTGCATCTCTCCTCCGGAAAGCAGCTCGACCCGTGTTGCGGCCCTGGCCTCCAGTCCGAACATGGCCAGCAGATCCATGGCGCGACCCTTTAGTGGCGCATGGCGTTCACCGTTGGGTACGGCCGGCAGCATCACATTTTCGAGGATGCTGATGCCGTTGATCAGGTTGAACTGCTGGAAGATGAAGCCGAAGGTCTCACGGCGCAGCGCCGCCAGAAAACGCTCCGGCAGGCTGGTTGTCTCGCGCCCGTCCAGCGTGACGCGGCCGGAAGTTGGGCGCGACATGCCGCCGATGATGCTTAGAAGCGTGGTCTTGCCCGAGCCGCTGGGACCTTTAAGTACCGTGACCTGCTGCCGCGGGATCGTGATGCTGATCTCCCGCAGCGAAACGAATTCGTTCTGTTTGCCCTTGTTGAAAACCTTGGATACCTGGTTCAGGATGATCATCGGCTAGCCTCTCATGACCGAGTCCGGCGCGGCGGTGGCCGCCCGCCAGCAGGGAACGATGGTTGCGACGGTGTAGGGAATCACGGTCAGAAAAAACAGCACCGCCAGCTGCATCAGGTCGATCGAGGGAGTCAGGCGGAAAGAGGGGTACAGCACCGACCACCCCTTCAGCACCGGCACGAAAAGCGCCGCCCCGCCGGCAAATACATGCAGCCAGGCCAGGATTACGCCGGTCACGAAGGCGGTCAGCGACAGGGCCGCTCCTTCCCAGAGTTTCATCATCAGCACGTCGCCCACGTCCCAGCCGATCGCTTTCAGGATGCCGATCTCCCGTCGTTCCTCGGCCGACAGCCCGGTGGCCTTGTCCCAGGCAAAAATGAAGAACGCCAGCAGCGCCCCGGACAGGATCGCCAGCAGGATGCCGCTGCGCCAGTTGAAGATCGCATCGTAGGTGCGCAGAATTTCGTCCCTGGCAATCGGGCGGGTGTCGGGCAGTAGCCTGGCGATCTTGGCGGCGATGGTCGGGATCTCGGACGGGTTGGAAACCTCGGCCACCAGGTCGGTGGCCATGCCGTCGGGTATGCCGAACAGAGTCTTGAAATCGGCCGCGGAGAGCAGGACCAGGTCCGAGGAAACCAGCTCCGTGCCGGCCGGCAGCACCCTGGCTACGGTCAACGTGAACAGGGCGCCCTGGCTGGTGCGAAACGGCATGATGTTGTCCACTTCGGCCAGGGCGCTGCGCGCCACTCCCTGGCCGACGGCTACCTTGCCCTCTTCGGGAGGGGACTCCTGCGGGACCAGCAGCGTGTAATTGGCACCGAAAACCGGGTCGTAATAATAGCCCCACAGTCTGCCCCTGACCGACTTGACACCGCGAATCGAGGCGATCTTTTCGATGTAGCTGAGCGGAATCATTTCGTGGCGGCCGGCCACCATCCGCTGCACCACCAGTTCCGGCGCATCGACCAGCACCGCCGCGGCTTCCGAGCGGATGCTTTTGGTGAGAAACATGACCGAGGCCAGCGCGGCCACCACCAGGGTATAAACCACCAGCAGCGCCGCATTCTTGCCCTTCCTGCGCATCAGCGATGCCAGCGTGAAATCTATGATCGCGCGCTGCTTTTCAATATTTGCCATAGGACCTCACATGGGGGGGCGGGGGGATCAGGGAACCGGAGGGAAAGTGCTCCAGCGAGAGCGGGTAGTCCTGAAAAGGTGTATGGCGGTCCGCCATCGACGGATGGCGGGTGTAGCGCGCATCGGTGAACAGGACCAGGTCGGTCAGCGAAAGGCTCTTTACCAGCGCCCGCCGCTCTTCAAGATTCTGCCGGTCGGTTACGGAGCGCGAGGAAGAGTCGATGACGATCACTGCCAGCAACAAAAGGCCCAGTGCCGTATATGTGGCGAATATGGTTGAGGCGCGCAGGGTCATCAATTTCTCCGGAACTGCATCATTGGGCCGCTATCCAGCCGCGCGGGATGAAGAACCCGTTGCTGCCCGCCTGCAGCGGATCGACCCCGACGATATGGGCTCCCAGCGCCCCGATGCGGCGGTTTTTGTTGTAGGAGACCAGCGGGGTTAGCCCGGTATCGAATTCAAAGATGCCTTCCAACGCTTCCAGCAGCCTTTCGCGGCTCAGGTTGCGGCCGGCCCGGCGCAACCCCTCCACCAGGATCTTGGCCGCCGAGTAGGCTGCCAGCTGTGCCGTCGGATGGGTTACCGCCAGCTGCTGCCGGGCGGCCATGGCCCGGAATTCGCTCAAACCCCACTCCTTGCGGTCGTCGGGCAGTGACGGAAACGAGAGCCAGACCTTGTCCTTGCAGGATAGCGGAATGCTGTAGATGGCTTTTCCCGCCGGCACGCCCGGCATCAGCAGTGTGGTCGCGCATCCGCCGTCGCCCAATGCTTTAAACAATGTTCCGGCCTCGGTTTCTCCTCCCAGAAACAGCAACAGGTCGGATCCGCCGTCGCGCAGCCGCTCCAGCGCCGCGGCCGGAATTTCGCCAGCGGCTGTGTAACCTGTCCGGGAGATGTCCTTCCACCCCTTGGACCGGAAAATCTCCTCGGCCGTTGCCAGCATACCGGCCAGCCCCTCCCGTTCCGGGTAAAGGATCTGTATGCGCGGATTTTTCAGCGGCAGGCTGTTGGTGGCATGGCGCGCCAGCACCAGGATCTGTTCCCGCAGTCCGGCGTACAGGTAGAAGCGGTAGCGGTGCAGCAGCTGGTCTTCGATCGGGAAAAGCGAGAAGGGGGCGATCAGCGGCAGGTGCTGTTCTTCGATCAGGTTGCCCAGCTCCGATTCCATTGCGGGCGTAAAGCTGTTGACCAGCGCAAAGACTTCCTGTTCCGGAGCCATTGATCGCAGGAAGCGCGACATGTCGGCCGTCGTGCGGGGCCTGCCCGTCGTCAGTGTCAGGCTGCGGCCATAAATCCCGCCCCGGGTGTTAATGTCACTGAAATATGCCTCGATAGTCCGTCGCATCACCTCGCCCAGTTCAGCCGAAGGGCCCCCGGATGGCAGCAGCGTGCCGACTCTGATCCGCGAATCGCTGATGCCCGGGTCCAGATAGCTGTCGAGTCTTTTCAGGTAGGCGATCAGATCGTCCAGATCCCGGGCATCGATCCGGTAAACCGGCATCGACGGGTCGCCCTGCCTACCGCCGGGGTAGATGCCATCCTCCATGTAGCTCTTCAGGCTCTCCACCGTGAAGGGGCCATGCTCCAGGCCGTCTGGGTGGATATGTCCATAGCTCTTCATGATCCGGGGCCAGGTGATGTTGGAGGGGATCACGCCGCTTTCGGTCCGCCCCAGTCCGTCATATCCGTGACAGCTGGCGCAGGTGGCCGATTCTCCCGGCACTTCCAGCAGGTCCTTGCCGAAATAGGCCAGGATCGGGACGCCGGACGGGCTGGCGCCGTTGACATAGACCTGTCGGCCGCGTTCCTCCTGCGGGGTCAGCGGAGCGGCAGCGGCTTTTTGTGCGCAGAGCAAAGGCAGGCTCAGCAGCGCCAGCAGGATGATCAGTGCCGTCCGGCAGCGGTTCGAAGTGTCAGCGCGCGGCATTCTGTCCCTCCGCCAGTTTCAGCAGGTTGTCCGCCAGCACCCTGGCCTTGGTGTCGGGGCGCACGGTCATCCAGTGCCCTGACTTCACATTGCCCAGCAGATAGGTGGCCTTGTGGGTGGGGGGATCCTCGGTGTAATAGCCCAGCTTGTAGTTGATCCAGTCCACGTTGAGCTTGCTGCCGGTCAGAAACAGCCGGCCCGCCCTGGCGTTCCAGGACCTGGCATAGGCTTTGACCAGTTCGGGATTGTCGCGGGCCGGATCGACCGATATGGACAGGACCAGGATGTCCTTGCCCAGCCGCTCTCCCAGCAGGTTCTGCAGCTCGGCCAGCACCTTGTTTTGCAGCGGGCAGACGGTGCCGCAGTCCAGGTAGTAGAAGCTGATCAGGACGGTTTTGTCCCTGAGGATATCGGAGTAGAAGCGCAGTTCCCGCCCCTCGTTGCTGATGACCTTGAGGTCGGTGAAGTAAGCGCGCCTGGCAGCATCGCTATCCTTTGCACCCGGCAGCGCCGTTGCTGCCTGAGAAGGAATCGCCAGAGCGCAAAACAGCAGGGCAACGCAGATCATGGTTTTGAGCAGGTTCATTTCAGTGCTCCCGATATCTTTATCTGGAACGGGCCGCGGACAGCTCGTTCAGCGCGGCCAGCAGCTTGTCCGCGGAAGGAAAGCCGTAGAAGCGTCTCCAGACCCCGGATTTGCCGTCTCCGACCAGTATCGAGGGGGTATGGTTGAGGATGTCGGCGCTGAACATGTCCAGTCCGACCAGCACTTTGTCCACGTTGACCTTGTTGCCGGTCATGAAACTCCAGCCCGGCCTGGCTTTCAGCTTGCCGGCATAGGACTTGAGCCGCGGCGGAATGTCGTTGACCGGATCGATGCTGACGGTCACCAGAAAAACATCCTTGCCGAGACGGCCGGGCAGCTTGTCCTGCAGCTTGACGAAAATCGAATCCAGGATCGGGCAGATCGTCGTGCAGGTGGTGTAGGTGAAGGTGATCGCCACCAGTTTGTCACCGATCACGTCGCTTTTGAAGCGCAATTGCCTGCCATCCTGGTCCAATAGCGGCAGGTCCTGCAGCTGGACGCGTACCGTGGCCGGTTTTGCCGGCGTGGCGCCCAGGGAAAGGCCGGGTTGGGTCAGGATTGCCAGCAGTATCAGGATGGCGCCTGCCAGTATATTTCGTTTCATGGGATCATTCCTTTGCAAAGAATCTCTGCACCTGCTTTTACGGCTGCTTTTCCCCGGCCGTTTTCGGGGCGGAACCGTTTCGTTCCACCAGATAGTTGACGGTAAGGATGTAGTCGTCGATGTGATCGATCTTTCCGTCATGGTTCAGATCGAAGCGCGGATCTTTTTGTGGGCCATCCGGCTTGAGGTAGCGCAGAAATGCCTCCTCAGCCGAACCGTACGCGGCCGGCAGGGCCGGCTCCAGCGCCGGGGCCACCAGCAGCGGAAACAGGATCGTGCTTGCACCGGCATTGACCGTAAGCCGGGCATCGATACTGTCCCTGGCCGGTCTGGCCTCAATCAGCCAGCTTCCGTCTTCGGCGTGCTGCAGGGTAATCATGCTGGCTCTGCGCAACGAGAAGCTGGGGGTCTCTTTCAGCGTCAGCGGCAGATCTATCCGGAGCCTGACGACACTTTCACCGTCCGAGAGAGCTGCATCGGGCTCCTGCCGGACCATCTGTCCGGAAGCCGGGGCGAACAGTGCGGCCAACGCCTGTGGCGTTCTCGGGCCGTCATATTCCCGGATGCGATCCAACATGTCCGGGTAGCTCACGCTTTTCAGCGGAACCGCTGGCTCCGGTTTTACCGTTTCCGGTACTTCGCGCTGCCGTGGCGGCGCAGCTGCCGGCTGTTGTACGGGGGGCGGCGCTTCTGTGGCGGCGGTGACTGCCGGAGTCGCGCCGCTTTCATTTTCAGGCTGGCTTGGCGGCATCGTCACTGCTCCCGGCATGGTTGAAGCCGCTGCAGCTGTCGTGAGCGTCCGGGAATCGTTCGCGACCTGCCGTACAGGTGGCTCGACGTCCGTCGCAACGTTCTCGGGTGTGGCTGCCGGGGACGTTTCAGGCTGCGGAGCAGGTGGCTGCTGGGCTCTGCTCATGATCCGCACCGTGGCGGTCACCGGTGTTGCCGTCACCGAAACCAGGTTGGCGCTCATGTTCAGGATGCGGCCTTCGGCATTTTCCACCCCTTCGAATATGAGCCTGGCGATTGTGCCGCTGCCGTTGATCGCCTTTTTGGAGATCCGGGTAAAAAGGCGTATTTCTCCCGGCAGGGAGGGGTTGAAGTCGAAGATCGCATCGGGCGGGATCAGTTCCCCCCGGACCGCCAGCGGATTCCTCATGGCGGCCGCATCGTAGGAGAATTCGAAATCGAGCGCGGCGAGGTTTTTGAGTCCGCTGCCACGGAGCATGAAAACATTGCCGCCCTCCGGAACCAGTGTCAGCTGCACTTCGGCCTCGGCAGCGCCGAGCGCCGCCATGCTCAGAATCACCTGCAGCAGCAGGTATATGGAAAGTATTTTCCGGTTCATACGTTCTCCGGTCGCAGAGGGTTGATCCGATCCATTCAGCGCACGTGCAGGTCGAGCGGACGAAGCTGGTTGACCTTCAGCTGCAGTGACGGGATCGTGAAATAGAAAGTGTATCTTCCGGTTCTGGGCGCATTGAACTCGATCTGGTAACTCCCGTCATCCTGCGGGGTGGCCGCGAGGTTCTGCCTCCAGGACCCGGTCGGCGACAGGCTGGCCAAGCCGCTCAGGTCCTTGATGCCGGTCACCGGCTGGCCGCTGGACGAGTCTTTCAGCCGGAAACGCAGCTTGTGCGGACTTCCCGCGGTTAACCGGAGCTCCTTGTCGATAAACTCGATATCAACCGGCCGGCTGTTCTTCAGTTTTGATATGACCGGATTTGCCGCGGCTTCGAAGTCGAAGCACTGCACCAGGCGCGGCGAATCCAGCAGGAATGCCAGGTCGTATCGTCCGCCGGCCGGAATCCTGACCCTGGCGGTGTAAACCCCCGGAGTCGTCTCGCGTAACTGTCGATTGACAATGCTGACCGCCCGCGGAACCCTTCCGTAGGTGCGGAAATTTCCGGCCGGAACCCCCATTCCTTCCATGTAGTAGACGATTGTCGCGTCCGCCGGGCTGGCGATCAGCACCGCGTTCCCCTCGGGAGTCGCCACGATATTGTCCGCCAGGGAAGGGCGGATGGTGGATTCGCTCGGCGCGATGCCGCCACCCGAAATCCTCAGCGGGGTCATCTTGTCCCCCCTGCCCAGGTTGGACAGCGCAATCATCGTGACCTCGGCGGTTTTTTTGGAGCGGATGTAGGCGAATTCGCCGGTGAAGGAGATCTGTTCCGGCTCGTTGCCGACTTCGCCGTCGTAGGCAATTGCGTTGCTGGATGCGTCAAAAACCGAGAGCTGACGGGTCCTGGAATTTATTACGAAGCCCCAGCGGTCTCCGGGCGCAAAACGAAGCGCCTTGAGGCCCGGTTCCAGTGCCACCCGGCTACTGATTTCAAATTTCGAACCGTCGATCACCGCCACGCTGCCATCGCCTTCATGGGCGACATAGAGGGTCTTGCTAAGTCGTGAAAATGCGATGCTGAGCGGTTTGTCGCCGGTTTTGATGTCCTTGATCCTCTTCAGCCGTTGTATGTCAATGACCGAAACGGTTCCGCTGTCGCGGTTGCTGACAAAGGCGTAGTTGCTGTCGTCGCTGAAGGCCAGTTCGTGATGGCCGGCCCCGGTCGGCAGCCAGGCCGCCGGCTTGCCGCTGAGCGCATCCAGCACCGTGACGCCGCTTGAGCCCCCTTCGGCATTGTTGCCGATCCAGAGATATCTGCCGTCCGGCTGGAGCGCGATCCTGAAGGGGGAGTCGCCGGCGGCGATGTTCCTGGTCACCTTGAAGCTTTCAGTATCGATAACCGCCACCTGGCCGGCCTTGGGCATCGTCACGAAAAGCGTCTTTTCGTCGCGGCTGTATACCCAGTCTTCTCCCGGGCGTGCCAGGGCAATCATCGCATACAGCTGCGAATAGCCCGCCACCCCCTTGATCGGGTCGATAACCCCGATCGTGGCGTCGTTGTTGAGGGTCAGGATGTAATAGCTGTTCAGGTCGATGTCCGGGCGAAAGCTGAGGGTGCCCTGCAGGTAACCGCGTACCTTGTCGGCGCAGGTGATGGCCGGTTGACCTTTTTTATCCCCTTTGAATTCCTTCTGCAGGTCGATCCAGACTTTCGGCATCATGGCGGTTACCGGCGCTCCGCTGTTGGCATCACTCAGTTTCAGCCTGACGGTGGCGTACTCTCCCTCGCGCACTTCGGCTGCCGTTTCCCCGGCGGCGGCAAGCGGCACAACATCCAGTTCCACCCGGATGCCCTGCCGCACCGTTTCCCTGATTCCGGCCGGCGCCTTGAATGTGGTTTCCGGGCCTGGTCCGTTATCAGCGGCGGCGGCAATTCCCGAAAAGATCAGAACCGCCAGCAGCAGCGCCGCGCAAACCCCCTGTAACTTGTAGCTCTTCATTGTCAAAGCCCCGCTTGCCTACCGAGATGTGGTTGAGATCACTATATGAGAAATTGGTTCTTAACTGCAATAGTCAAAATTGTTTGCGGCAATTCATGCACATTTCAGGCTTGAATCTGGTTTGGGCCTAATGGTTCCGCATGTCTAACACACTAAACACAAATGCTTTTTTATGCAAGATGGCAAAAATCCGGACTGACGCTGATTTTTTTTACAGGAGCAATGATCAATAAAACCGGTTTGTTAGATTCCGTCCTTACTATTTGGCTGCTGGCAGCCAATATTTTTTTGGCACCCCCGGGCTGATTCCGGCCGGATGGGTAACTGCTGCAATGTCAAGCGGTTATGCTGGTTTGGGGGGGTGTTTGAGTGCTGGCATGCTTGTTGATATGGGATGGATACCCGACGGATGTTGTCGGATTTCAAGCAACGGTGATGTCAACTGTTCAGTCGAACCGGATTTAGCGCCTCATTGACGGAAACATAAATTAAACGGCCGCAGATTATTGGGTAACGGAGGAAAATCATGAAAACCACGAGAAGATTGTTGGGATTGTTGCTGACGGTGGTAATGCTGCTATCGGTCTGCGCCACCGGGGCGGAGGCGGTTCTGAGGGATTTCGGCCCGCTGAATATTTACGGATTCCCTTCCTGGTACCGCGACAACAACGGGCTGGCGGTGCAGCAGTGCTTCTCCAGGGCCGTTTCTCCGGTTTCGGCGTTGCCGATCTGCAACATATTGCCGAACCCGACCTCCATCCCCCCATTCGACGCGAACCTGCCGATCACGTTCCCGCCCAATCCGCCGACCGGCTACAACTTTCCGGATGAGTCGTTCTACTACAGCATCTCGCCGGATGTTGACAGCTTTGCCTTTGCAGCCGGCAAGGGGCGGATAGTAATCGTGCTGGCTCTGGAGGCCGCCTTCAATGCCGGAAACCCGATTCCCGGTGATCAGGTAGTCTTCTCCCGTGTTCGCGTGTACCTGACCCAGGGGGTTCCGGACGGCAACTACAAGATCACCCACCCCTACGGCGTCGAGAACCTGACCGTCACCGGCGGACTGCTACGATACACCCGTGACATCGGTCTCACCGGTATTCCCTTTACCGGGCCGCTTGCCGGCGACATGGGGCCGTTCTTTACCTGGACCGTGGACCCGGCCCGGGTCATCGCCGGAATCCAGAACCCGGATGGTACCTTGAACGGAGTCGATCCCGTCACCAGCCTGCCCAACGGCGACGTATTCCTTGGTGACTTCAATTTTCCGCATACCTTTACCGGCAGCCCCTTCGGCACCAACTATTTCCGTTGCGACGGTCCGATCGGGTCCGGCATCGGCGGTCCCGGCATCGATTTTATCGAAACAGACCTGGGTTTTCTCGAAGGGCAGAAGTACACTATTCCGATCCCGAGCAAGCTGAATATCGATCGCCTGACCTACCGCCGTGACGCGGTCAATGCCCAGATCGATGTATTTGCCACCGCGGACCAGATTTCCAACCAGAACACGCCCTCCAGCCTGACAATCACCGGCGCCAACCTGACTCCGCTGGTGATGACCTCCAACGGCGCCGGCAAGTTCTTCGCCCACATCACCAGCCTGTTGCCGAACCAGATCCCGCCGCAGCTGACCATTACCAACACCTCCGATAACCAGGCTGTTCCGGTTATCGGCGACGTGGTGGACGAGGTGGTGATCAGCGAGGCGGTCTTTGAACCGAATATCAAAAGCCTGACCATCCGGGCCGCCTCCGGTGACCTGGTCGACAACCCGGCTCTCTCCGCCGAAGGCTTCGGCCTGCTGGCATCCGGAATCCTGACGATCCCGGCGCTGGACGTGCCGCCGGCCACGGTCAAGGTCCTGTCCGCCGCCCACGGAACAAACCAGGTGCCGGTCCTGGTCCGGACGCTGTTTCCTCCGTTGGCTGTTGACGACGCCGACGGAGTGGCTACCGGCGGCAGTGTCGCAATCAATGTGCTTGCCAATGATACCGCCACCGCGCCCGCCACGATCGACCCCACCAAGGTGGTGATCGTGTCGTCTCCGGCCCATGGAACTGCGGTCGTGAACCCGGCAACCGGTGTGATCACCTATACCCCCAATCTCGGGCCGGATACCGGCGACAGCTTCACCTATACCGTCCGGGACAGCAACAACATCATTTCCAACGTGGCCATAGTAAATATAGCGATCAGCGTGATCAACGTGGCGCCGGTTGCAAACAACGATACTGGCAATGCCGTTGCCGGAACGCAGAAAAACATCGCGCTGCTGACCAACGACACCTCTGCCACCAGCACGCTCAATCCCGATTCGATCGTGATCAGCAACCTGAACGTGCCGCCAGGTTCCAGCGCCGCTTCGGTTGTCGCAACCGTCAACGGAACCGGCACGGTCAACTTCATCGGCGACGTTCCCGGAATCTACACCTTCCAGTACACGGTAACCGACCTGTTCCCCGGCACGCCGCTGACCTCCAGCCTGGCGACCGTCACGGTGACGGTCGTGGCTCCCAATGTTCCGCCGGTTGCCGGGGCCGATTCGGCAGCGCTCTTTACCGGCAATTCGGTCCTGATCAATCTGACCGGCAATGACTCCGACCCCGATGGCGTGATCATTCCCGCCTCGCTGGTGATCGCCTCGGCTCCCGGCAACGGCACCGTGACCAACAACCTGAACGGGACCGTGACCTATTTCCCGGCCGGCGGCTTTGTCGGCTCCGATTCATTTACCTATAACATCCAGGACAACCAGGGCGCGACTTCGAACAACGCAACCGTCAGCATTACGGTCAATCCGCCCACCGACGAGACCCTGACCATCACCCGGGCTCAGTATACCCTCAGCACCAGGACCTGGCGCATCGACGGCAATACCACCGCCAGGGTCAATGGCCAGAAGATCAGAATCTTCAACAGCGCCCTGGTTCCGGGAGATCTGACGACCGGCCTGATCGCGGAGGTCAATGTGGCCGCCAACGGTTCCTGGACACTCTCGCAGGTCAATCCGGTCCTGAATACCGGCCGCAGGATCAGCTTCCATTCGAGCCTGGGGTCACCAAACAGGGAGAACGTCACTGTCACGGTACGCTAGGCACAATCCGGCTGCGGTTGGCCGCCGGAACAGCAAATTTACGGCACTGTCTATAGAAAACACGCACCAGTGTTTGGAGGGTATCCAGATGAAAAGCTTCAGATTGTTCAAAAAAACTATCAGCCTGATATTCCGGTCGGTTTTTATGCTGACGGTAACAGGCGCCGCGGCGACGGCACTGGCAGCCACGCCCGTTGTTTCCGGCGGGGGCGGCCACAGCCTGCTGCTGCGTTCCGATGGAACCCTCTGGGCTTCCGGCTCAAACCAGACCGGTCAGCTTGGCGACGGCAGCGGCCAGAACCGCCTGACCCCGGTTCAGGTGTCTGCCGGCAACTGGGCCAGGGTCTCGGCCGGCTTGAGCCACTCCCTGGCTGTCAAGGCCGACGGAAGTTTGTGGGCCTGGGGCAGCAACCAGTTCGGCCAGGTGGGTGACGGCAGCGGTGTGGACAAGCTGTCCCCGGTCCGGATCGGTGCGGCCAATGACTGGCTGGCGGTTTCCGCCGCCGGATTTTCCTCCTTTGCGCTGAAGGCCGACGGAACGCTCTGGTCATGGGGGCAAAACGCGTCCGGACTGCTCGGCAACGGTGGCACGCTGGATCAGGCCACGCCGGTGCAAGTTCTGAATCCCGGTAACAGCAGGTACGTTGCCGTTTCATCCGGCGGCGAACATGCGCTGGCGCTGCAGGCCGACGGTACGCTCTGGGCCTGGGGCTTCAACCTCTACGGGCAGCTTGGCAACGGCAGCAACGTTAACAGCTCCGTGCCACTGCAGGTCGGAAGCGGTACAGCCTGGAAGTCGATCTCGGCCGGGGATGTTCATTCGGTTGCCCTGATGGCCGATGGCACTATCTGGAGCTGGGGGCGAAACGATGCCGGACAGCTCGGCAACGGGTCGGTGGACGCGCTGGCTCACCCGGATCCGGTCCAGGTCGGCACTGCCAGGGACTGGGCCGCGGTTGCCGCCGGCGAACTGCACACGCTCGCGTTGCGCCGCAACGGCTCGGTTTACGCCTGGGGGCAGAATCTGAACGGTCAACTTGGCGACGGCACAGCGATCGCCAAAAGTTCGGTGACGGTGGTTGCCGGGCCGGCACAATTCAACAATGTCGCGTCGATTGCGGCCGGTGCAACCCACTCGCTGGCGCTGCTTGCCAACGGGGACATCTATGCCTGGGGCAATAACGGCACCGGCCAGTTCGGAGTCGGCACCCAGCTCTCTTCATCAGCTCCGGTCCTGGTGGCCACCGATACGGTCAACTGGACCAGGAGCGAGCCCGGAAATGCCTTCACTGTGGCGCTCCGTTCCAATGGCAGCCTGTGGGCCTGGGGTGACAACAGTTTCGGGCAACTGGGCGATGCCTCCCTGGTTACTCCCCGCAATACTCCGGCCGAGGTGGCCGGGGCCGCAAAAAACTGGCTGGCTTCAGCCTCCGGTTTGAGCCATACCGTGGCGATCCGGGCCAACGGCACGCTGTGGGCCTGGGGTGACAACAGCAGTGGCCAGCTCGGCGATGCCGGCATAACCGACAATACGACCCCGCAACTGATCAGCGTCACCCAGCCTGCCTCCGCGGCAAACGACTGGAGCGCGGTCGCCGCCGGCGACCTGCACACTCTGGCGCTCAAGGCGGATGGCACGCTGTGGGCATTTGGCGACAACGGCGCCGGCCAGCTCGGTATCGGTACCGCAGATGCATTTAAAGCTCTGCCGACCAGGGTCGTGACAACCAATCCCGGCAACTTCGATCGCAACTGGGTCGCGATTGCCGCCGGAGGAACACATTCGCTGGCACTGCAGGCCGATGGCACGCTGTGGGCCTGGGGCGACAACGGCTCCGGCCAGCTCGGCGATCCCCTGATCGTAACCGGCGTCAATGCCCCGATCCAGGTGGTTACCCTGACACCGCCCAGCACGGGCTATAACAGCAGCTGGGTCGCCATTGCCGCCGGCCTGGGGCATTCGCTGGCGCTGCAGGCCGACGGTACGCTCTGGTCCTGGGGCAGCAACTTCACCGGCCAACTGGGCAATGGCGATGCCGCCCTGCCCAATCCGGCCAACCAGGCCGCGCCGGTCCAGGTCGTAAACGCCGGGAATGCACCCTATGTGGCTTTCGCGGCCGGGGATTCCTTCTCGATAGCCCGCCAGGCGGACGGGTCGCTCTGGTCTTTTGGCAGCAACACCGCCGGGCAGCTGGGTATCGGCAGCACCGATCCGGACCCCTTTGATCCAGTTCCGCATTCTACGCCACTGCGGGAGCTGACCCTGGCCACTGACTGGGCAGCTGTTTCCGCCGGCGGACAACATGCGGTGGCAATCAGGGCCTCCGGTGTGCTGGAGGCCTGGGGCGACAACAGCTTCGGGCAGCTGGGAGACGGCACCTTTGCCGGCAAGAACAGCCCTTCGGCGCTGCTGGAGCCGGTTATCGTCGCACCTTCCGCGATAACCTTCGGCACCGTTACGGTTTCGGTCGGTCCGTTTCCGACCAGATCGCTGCTGATCAGCAACCCCGGCAGCGGCACGCTGACAGTCAGTTCAATCGCATTGAGCGGAGCCGACAGCGCCATGTTTGCGCTTGACCTGGCTACCTGCGGCGCGGCCGCGCCGTTCGACCTGGCTGCCGGCGCTTCATGCACCGCAACCGTCACCTTTACCCCGACTTCGGCCGGCGCCAAAAACGCCCTGGTGACGATCAACTCCAATGCCCCGCTGTCGCCGGTGGTTATCGTCAACCTCTCGGGCAACGGCGTCATGCCGATAATCGTCAACGCCTCGGTCAGTCCGACTTCACCGGCGGGCAGCGGCGTCATGTCACCCAGCGGGGCCGTGGCGGTGACTCCGGGGGGCAACCAGACCTTCGTCTTCACCCCCAACCCGGGTTACAGCGTGCTGGATGTGGTCGTGGACGGCATCTCGCGCGGGGCCTCGGCCAGCTTCACACTGTACAATGTCCAGACGACCCATACGGTTGTCGTCAGTTTCACCAGCACCCTTACGATTGCCGCCAGCGCCGGCACCGGCGGAACCATGAGCCCAATCGGCACCGTGACGCTGAATCTTGGCGACAACAAAACCTTTATCATCACCCCCGATTTCGGTTATGCCATCTCCGACGTGGTCGTGGTGGAGATGGTCGAGGTGCTCGATGGCGGCGGCAACGGAACCGGAGTCTTCAATCCGGTGACAACCCACCTGGGCGCGGTCAACAATTTCACCTTCTTCAACGTGATGCGCAACGGCTCCAGCATCAACGCCAGCTTCGTTCCAACCAACATCCGTACCTGGAACTGGCGCAATCCGCTTCCGCAGGGGTTGACGATCAAGAGTGTCGATACGGACGCAGCCGGTAATTATGCGGCGGTCGGCGATTTCGGTGTGATCATGACATCCGACAACGGCATTGACTGGGTCATGCGCCAGAGCGGCACCATGAACCTGAACGGTGTCGCGGCCGGCGCGGGCAAATATGTGGCGGTCGGAAACGGCGGCCGGATCCTGCTCTCCATCGATGGTGGCATAACCTGGAACGAACAGAGCTCCGGCACCGCCAGCCACCTGAACTGCGTCACTTTTAACGGCACGGTCTTTGTTGCCGTCGGCAACAGCCAGATTAACGAGAACCCCCCCTACGTGCCCAGAATCACGGTCCTGACTTCCACGGATGGCATCAACTGGGTCGATCGCAGCCCCTTGCTGGCAATCAATGAAACACTCGATCTGTTCGATATCGCTGCGGGTGCCGCCGGCAAGCTGGTGGCTGTCGGAATGGGCGGAGTCATCTTCACCTCGGCCGACAATGGTGTCAGCTGGACCAGGATCCCCGATGACCTGGTAAATCGCGGAGGCAGCATCAATTCCATAACCTACGGCAACGATACCTTCGTTGCGGTGGGCGATTTCGGCCAGGTAACCACTTCCTCCGACAACGGTGTCACCTGGAACCCGATCAGCGTTTTCTCGGTGGCCAATCTGAAAGGGGTCGCTTTCGGGACCATCGGCGCCGCCGGGAGTCCGCAGGATATCTTCGTGGCGGTCGGCAGCGACGGTGAAGTGCTGACGTCTGAAAACCTGGGCGTCAACTGGACCAGCCAGTTTACCGGGCTCTCGAACGCCGGCAGCGGCGTTGTGCTCCAGACCGCAGTGATCGGGCTCAACCGGAGTGTTATTCCGAATGTTCCCCAGGTTCTGGTGGCCGGCGACAATGGCAATATCCTGACTTCGGCGGATGCCGTGGCCTGGATCAGCCAGTTGAGGAGCGTCACCTCCGCAACACTGAAAGGTGTGACGCGCGGTAACGGCGCCTTCGTTGCGGTCGGCGGCGAGCCGGCCAGCGGCAACGCTCCGGCCAGCGCGGCGATCGTCACATCCCAGGACAACGGCAATACCTGGGTCTCCCAGGCCGTTCCGGCCGGCGCTCAGAACCTGACCGCGTCCGCCTACGGCAACGGGATCTTCGTGGCGGTCGGCAGGAGCAGCTACAGCGCTTCAGTCAACCCCGGCGGCAAAGCAACCATACTTACCTCTGCCGACGGTATCAACTGGATCAGCCGCAATTCCGGCAGCTTCCTCGGAATCAACGGCATCGTCTTCGCCAACGGCAGGTTCACCGCGGTGGGCGACTACAACCAGTCCGGCGGCCCGCTTCCGGAAGGCGCCGCGATACTCACCTCCACGGACGGCATCAACTGGACCTTTGTACAGAAGATCACCCAGACCGGCTGGCCGCTGACCAGCATCGCCTACGGCAACAACAGCTATGTTGCCGCCGGGGAGCTGGGAGCGCTGCTCAGGTCGGATGACGGAATCTCGTGGGATGAGGTCATCAGCCCGGTCATCAACGGTTTCGACCTGACCGGCGTTGCCTACGGCGATGGCGTCTATCGTGCCGTCGGCATCGGAAACGAGTCCTTCGTTTCTGCGGACAAGGGCGAGAACTGGACTTCGGAGCTGTTGCCGGTACCGGCCACCCTGATCAACAAGTTCCAGGGCATCGCCTATTTCAACGGACAGTTCGTTGCCGTCGGCAACGATGATTTCATCATTTCCAAAGAGTCGGCCGGCGCCGGCTGGGTGGTCAATACCGGAGCCGATTACATCAACAGCTCACTGTTCGGAATTGCCGCCGGAAACGGCACCTATGTCGCGGTCGGAGCGAACGGCACGGTTCTGCAGTCCAAGTTGCTGGTGCCGCCAACCCCGCAGATCGTTCTCACTCCGACCCTGCTTAACTTCGAGAACGGGCTGGTGGGAGCCTCCTACAGACAGACCATTACCATTACCAACAAGGGGCTGGCTAACCTGGTCATCGGCAGCATAACACCTCCTGCCGGCGCTTTCAGCCTGAGCAGCGACAACTGCTCGAGCGCAACCCTGGGGCTGCTGGAAACCTGTACACTGGATGTGGATTATGCGCCGCTTGCGGCAGGGGTATCCAACTCCAGCCTGGACATTCCGTCCAACGGCGAGGGGGCGGCCATCGTGACCGTACTGCTGAGCGGCAGCGCCGCCGACAGTTTCGTCCTGACCATCAACAACACCGGTGTGGCATCCGGGACCGTTACCGCGGTTCCAGCCGGTTACCCGGCCTTGAACTGCACCAGCGGGTCATCGGCAAATTGCAGCGCGTTTTATGCCGTCAATACCCTGGTCTCCCTGGTGGCCGCGCCCGTTGACTGGAAACAGCCGGCCACATTCAGCGGCGCCTGCAGCGGTATCGGCACCTGTACGACCACGATGAACGCCAGCAAAAGCGCAACAGCAGCGTTCAATACGGTTTTCAAGGTGAGAATCGCCCCCGGTTCGCCACCGGATTATCCGGCGATCCAGGACGCCTATGACGTTGCCGCTTCCGGCGCGGTGATCAAAGCCCAGAATTACCAGTTCCTGGAGAACCTGCTGTTCAACCGTGCGATTCCGGTGCTCCTGAGCGGCGGCTGGAACACCATCTACTCCGCCAATACCGGCGGCTACACGACGGTAACCGGCTCGCTGACCGTTGCCAGGGGCAGCGTGGTTGTCGATAAACTGATTATCAAGTAACCGGAATTCGAGTTGTTTTTATCTATAAAAGGTGGATGCCATGAGAGAACTAATTAGATTTATATTGGCAGGAGGAGTGCTGGGAGGCGCGCTGGTGCTGTTTCCGGCGCAACCGTCGCAGGCGGCGGTTTGCTCCAATGTGGTGATCTCTGATGTTGTCGCGCTTGATCAGCAGATCATGTTCAACCGGCTGGGAGCGGTAAATCCGATCGGCGAGATCTTTGCGCTGCGCATCGATGTGGTGGATAAGACCAGCGGATTGCCGGAGTGCTCGGTGCTGGCGCCTGCCGCCCAGAATCCCGGAGCCACCTGCGTCAACTCGCTGCAGGCCGGACAGGTGAAACTGCGCGACGACAAGCGCCCCCGCCCGCTGGCGTTAAGGGTCAACGAAGGCGACTGTCTGCAGGTCAACTTCCAGAATCTGCTGGCTCCGGCGCCGTTGACTTTGGCCGGTTTCGATCAGCAACCCGCGACACGCTCGGTGGGGGTGACCTTCAAGGGGGTCTCGCTGGTCAACAGCATCACCGACCAGGGTGTAAATGTCGGCAGGTCGCCGTCCGGACTGGTCGGTCCCGGCGGAACATTCGTCTATACCGTGCGCGGCGAACATGAAGGCGCCTATCACATCACCAGCCAATCCGACGTGGTCAGCGGCGAAGGGCTCCAGGGGCAGACCTCCTTCGGCCTGTTCGGTTCGTTGAACGTTCAGAAGCGAGGGGCCGAGTGGTACCGTAGCACCGTGACCAATGCCGAATTGCTGCTGGCGACCACCGGGACCGCGGTGGGTGGAAAGCACCCCGTGATCGACTATAATGCGGTTTACCCTCCCGGCCATCGTTTCGAAGGGCAACCGGTCCTGAGAATCACCAATGCTGAAAACAGGATCGTCCATAACGAGCTTAATGCGATCATCACCGGGCCGAACCATGGCGATTTCCCGGGCGGCACCTACTCCAGGAACCCGGCCTATCCGAACCGCGACAAGGCCTTCAGGGAGTTTACCGTTATCTTCCATGACGAGGTCGAGGCTGTCCAGCCTTTCCCGATCTTCTCCGATCCGGCCTTCAAGTTCACTCTGGCCGGCGTCAAGGATGCCTTCATGATCAACTACGGATCGAACGCGGTCGGGACCGAGGTGGTTGCCAACCGGCTCGGCGTCGGTCCCACCTGGGATTGCCCGGAGTGCAAGTTCGAAGAGTTCTTTTTGACCTCGTGGGCGGTCAGCGACCCGGGACTGCTGGTGGATGTTCCGGCCAATACGACCGACAACGCCGGCAACCTGATCACCGGGCCAAAGGCCACCAAGTCGCTTTATCCGGCCGACCCCTCCAACGTGTTCCACTCCTATATCGGCGACCGGGCCAAAATCCGTAATCTGCATGTAGGCAAGGAGTTTCACGTATTTCACCTGCACGCCCAGCAGTGGCTGTTCTCGCCCGATGACGACGGCGGCACCTACCTGGATGCCCAGGGCATCGGCCCCGGTTCGGCCTATACCTACGAAATGGTCTACAATAGCGGCAACCGCAACACCCAGCAGGGTGACGCGATTTTCCACTGCCATTTCTATCCCCACTTCGCCCAGGGGATGTGGGCGCTGTATCGCAACCACGATGTTTTCGAGGCCGGCACCGAGCTGATCCCGGATCCGGCCGATCCGCTCTGCCTGCCGCCCAACGATCCCAACGGCCCCCAGTGCCACCAGGTGCCGAAACCGGGCAGCCGGGCACTGCCGGATGGCGAAATAATTGCAGGAACCTTCATACCGGCCGTTATTCCAATACCGACCAATCCGATGGCTCCGATTCCGGGCAAGGTCCATATCGCCACCGATTCCGCTTCCGGTTACCGTGGTGGCCAGATCGTGTACGACGAGCCGGATAAAAACGCCGGTTACCCATTCAACCTGGGGATGAAAGCCGGACACCGCCCGGCTACGCCGCCACTGGATATCATAGAGGATGGCGGCCTGCCGCGTCACCTGGTGCGCGGCAGCGCCAATGGAATCCCGGCCGATCCGGCCGCTTCCCATTCGACCGTGACTCCGCTGGATTTCAACAAAGAGCTGCTGGCGGTGCAGTCCGACCTGATTCCCGAGACCGGCACCCGCGCCGAACGGGCCGGCATGGCCTTTCATGCCCGCAGAAACCACCCCACCTTCCTGCCGAATGGTGTGGCGTCCTCGTTTATTACCAACGGCATGCCGCCGATCCCCGGGGCGCCATTTGCCGATCCCTGCCGCTCCGACAATGGCGGCCAGACCGGGGTGAACCGCATCTACAAGGCCGCCAACATACAGTTCGACATGAAACTGAACAAGCTGGGCCAGCATTTCCCCCAGTCACGGATCATCTCGCTGTGGGGCGACGCCCAGGCCACGGTGGACGGCACAAGGCCTCCCGAACCGTTCTTTATTCGCGCCAACAGCAACGAGTGCGTCAACTTCTTCCACACCAACCTGGTGCCCAGCATCTACGAGCAGGATGATTTCCAGGTCAAGACACCGACCGACATCATCGGCCAGCATATTCACCTGGTCAAGTTCGACGTAACCTCCTCCGACGGTTCGGCCAACGGCTTCAACTACGAAGACGGCACCATGAGCCCGGACGAGGTTCGCGAGCGGATCCATGCGATCAATTTCACCGGCGGACTGAAAGCGCCCGACAGTGACGGTTTTCCTACCGACGCAGCCACCGGCAAGATGCTGCTGACTCCCAGGCCGCACTCCTATTTCGGATCCAGCTTCAACGGCCGGGACATCAGCGGAGCCAGGACCACGGTCCAGCGCTGGTACGTGGACGTGCTGCTCAACAACAAGGGGGAGGAGCGGACCCTGGGCAATGTCTTTACCCACGATCACTTCGGCCCCTCGACCCACCAGCAGGCCGGTCTGTATGCCACGCTGATCACCGAGCCGCAGGGCTCCCGCTGGCGCAACCCGGAAACCGGCCAGTTCTACGGCGGCCGCTTTGACGGCGGTCCCACCAGCTGGCGGGCCGACATCATCACCGCCAACCCGGCCGACAGTTACCGCGAATTCATGTTCCAGGTGGCCGACTTTACGATCGCCTACGAAAACGGCGCCTGTCACACGGTCCCGTGCACCAGCCCGGCCAAGGCCATCAATCCCCCGGGACGGGAAGAGGTCGGACTGCCGTTTATCTACCGCAAGCCGCAGATCTGTCCCAACGGCACCGCGCCGCCATGTCCCACCGCGATTTCGGTCAACGATGACGGCACCTTCCTGGTCAACTACCGCAACGAGCCGGTCGCGGAACGTGTCCGCGATCCGCAGACCAACACCCAGGCCGCCGGTGCGGCCGGCGACATGGCCTATGCCTATGCCTCCAATATCGTCCGGGCCAATCCGCTTCTGAATGTGCAGCCGACCTTCTATCCGCCGCTGACCGCCAACGTGGCGCCCAGCGACCCGTACACCCCGCTGCTGCAGGCCTACAATCGCGACAAGGTCAAAGTCCGCTTCCAGGTGGGGGCCACCGAAGAGTCGCACAACGCCACCATCCATGGCCTCAAATGGCTCCAGGAGCATGGCGCGCCCAATTCGGGCTATCGCAATTCGCAGCATGCCGGCATTTCGGAGCAGTTCATCTTCGATACCCAGGTAATTGCCGACAAGGGGCAGGTGGGGAGTGTCGCCGATTACATGTATTCGCTGAATACTTCCGCGGACGGTCTCTGGGCCGGGACCTGGGGCCTGTTGCGTTCCTACAATACCCGTCAGAACAACCTGCTGCCACTGCCCAACAATCCGGTCGGACCGGCTCCGGCGACAGTCAGCAACGACCTGGATTTCAACGGGGTCTGTCCTAAAACTGCTCCGGTGCGCAGTTACGATATTTCAGCGGTCTCGGCCCAGGATTCCCTCCCCGGCGGCACCCTGGTCTATAACAGCCGTTCCGGCGCGCTGGGAACCGGTCCGTTGAATGACTCGTCATCAATAATCTACGTCCGCAGTTCCGATCTGGATAATCAGGCGCCACCGAAACTTGTGGCCGGTGTGCCGATCGAGCCGCTGGTGCTGCGCGCTGCTGCCGGCGACTGCATCGAAGTGACCCTGCGCAACCGTGTAACCAATCCGATCAATGAACAGCCCGGTTTCAGCGCGGTCGTCAACATAATCGACAACTTCAACTACAATCAGGTCAAGACTTCCTCTGTTGTGGGACTCCATCCCCAGTTGGTGGAGTTCGACATTACCCGTGCCGACGGCACCCGGGTCGGCATCAACCCGGACCAGACCGTCGCCCCCGGCAACACGGTTTCCTACCGCTGGTACGCCGGAGATGTCAGGATCGTCAACAACCAGCGTATCGCGACGCCGGTGGAGTTCGGGGTTGCGAACCTGATGCCGCCCGACGGCATCAAGCAGCCCAGCAAAGGTGTGATCGGCGCCCTGGTGATCGAACCGCAGGGTTCCAGCTGGGTGGAGGATTATCCGACCCCCCATGCCCGTGTGCCACTGGGGCAGCGTCCCTCCAGGGCTTCGGCGGTTGTGGTTAAGGCCGACAACAGCACTTTCCGTGAGCAGGTGCTGGTGATCCAGAACAACATCGCGATGCAGTTCGGCAACGGAACGCCGGTGCCGATCACGACCGGGATGGAGGATGCGCTGGATACCGGTCTCAAGGCCTACAACTACCGCAGCGAGCCGCTCTGGTTCAGGATGGGCATCAATCCGCTGGCCAGCGCCGCCCAGATCAAGCAGCGGGATTTTACCGACGCCCTTTCCAACAATCTGGCTGGCCTTGGCGCCGATCCGTCCAACCCGGCCAACCCGCTGGATCCGGTCACACCGGTCTTCACCGCCAAGAAGGGGGACGAGGTCCGGGTGAGGATCGTCAACCCCGGCGGCCAGAACCGCAACCACGTTTTCGGGTTGAACGGACATGTCTGGCAGCGCGAGCCGTACATCAACAACTCCACCAGAATAGCCCGCAGCCAGAAGTCTTACTGGACCGGTACCCAGGACCAGCTTGGTCCATCGGAGCATTACGACATCATCCCCGAGTTCGGGGCGGGCGGGGCGTTCGGAATCACCGGTGATTACCTCTACCGCGACATGCTCCCGGTCCATTTCCTGAACGGCCAGTGGGGCATCATGCGGGTCGAGAACTGATCCGCCGGGAAAACCTGGCCGGTCATGCAAAACAAAAAGGGCTGCGAATCCATCGCAGCCCTTTTTTCATCACCGGAACCGGGAAAGCCTCAACCCCAAAAACGGCTTTCGGGGGTAACTATTTCCAGAAGCACTGATATCTCGCTAATAAAATCTCCCTCCCCTTCAAGGGGGAGGTCAGGAGGGGGATGGGTACTAATCAGGACTGCTTTTTCTTGCCTCAACTGCGTTGGGCCATGATCTTCAGTCGCATGTTGAGCGTCTGGCGTTTCAGGCCGAGCATGCTGGCGGCGATGCCCTGATTGCCACGCGCTGATTTCATTGCAGCCATGACGACCGTGTCCTCCGCCTCGCGCAGGGTCGGGAAGTGTCCCCAGACGCCTTCCAGTTGTTGAGCCAGCTCGTCATTTCCCGCGTCATCATCGTTTAAAACCGGCGTGGCCGGCGGCAGGGACTGGCCAGAGATCATGCTTTTGAACGGATCCAGCGAAAGCGTTCCGGTCGTGCAGCGTGCCACCGCATCGAACACGAATCCCTGGAGTTCACGAATATTGCCCGGAAAGGAATAGGTTGCCAGCAGATCCACCAGCTCCCGTGGATAGGCGGGTATGCGTTTGCCGAGCCTGGTGGCGGATTGGCTGACGAAATGCGCCAGAAGCAGCGGTATGTCCTGCTTGCGTTTCCTTAAGGGGGGAAGCGCAATCAGGTGGGTGCAGAGACGGTAATAAAGGTCGTTACGGAAATGCCCATCCGCGACCAGGGCCTTGATGTCCCCGTTGCTGGCGCAGACAATCCTGGCAGTGCATTGGCGCGGGGTATCCGACCCTACCGGGTAGAACTCCCTTTCCTGAATAAGCCTGAGCAGCTTGAGCTGTGAAGATTGGCTCAGGTCGCCGATTTCATCCAGGAACAGCACTCCGTCAGCCGCCCTGACAACCAGCCCTTCGCGGGTGGTGTCCGCTCCGGTAAAAGCTCCCCGGCGATGTCCGAAGAGCGTGTCGGAAAACATGTTGTCGTCCAGTCCGGCCAGGTTTACCGAGACCAGCTCCCCCTTGCAGCCGCTCAAACGATGGAGGGCGCGGGCGATCAGTTCCTTGCCGGTGCCGGATTCCCCGTAAACAAGCACCGGCTGCATCGTGCGGGCCACAATCTCGATATACTGAAACAGTTTCAGCAGGCCGGCGTCCTGGGTGATTATATCGTCAAAGGCTTCCGGACGCTCCGGACTCTTGTAGAGCAGATTGTCCCTGATCAGCGTCAGCTGCCGGGTCAGGGCCGAATGCTCCAGCGCCTTTATGATCGTTGTCACCAGGCGGTCGTTCTCGACCGGCTTGACCATGTAATCGAAGGCGCCCATTTTGATGCAGGATACCGCCCGTTCGATCTCATAGGCAGCTGTGACGATCACGATCGGGATCTCCGGGTATCGTTCCGTTATCCGGGGTAACAGTTCCATGCCGCTGATATGCGGCATATACAGATCCAGGATGACCAGGTCGACTTTTTCTGATGCCAGCAGGTCAAGAACCCTGCGGCTGTCCTCTTCGGTCCGTACATTGCTGAAGCCGTGCATTTTGAGGGTGGACGAGCTGGCCTTGAGGACGTTTACCTCGTCATCCACAATCAGAATCCGGCTCTGCCTATCCGTTGTCATGAGCTGCCTCCACTGCGTCTGGTGTTATGTCGCCGGAATGTTTCGCGGCCGGCAGGTGCATCGAGAAGGTCGTGCCATGTCCCGCTTCCGAACTGAACTCGAGGTGTCCACCATGGTCCTTGACGATGGTGGCGCAGATGGACAGCCCCAGGCCGGTGCCCCCCTGCTCCAGCCGGGTCGTGAAGAACGGTTCCATGATGTGGTCCGCCAGGTCGTTGCCGATCCCGCACCCCTCGTCCGCTATCCGGACGATGATTTCGTTGGCGGTCAGGTCGAATTCGCTGGAAACCAGTACGCCGCTACTCTTGTCCGGCAGCGCCTGCAGCGCGTTCTGGATCAGGTTGGTCACGACCTGTTCCAGTTGGCGTATGTTGCCTTTGACCGGCGGCAGGTTTTCCGCCAGCTCCATGCGGAAGTTGCCGGTCATGCGGGAAATGTGGTGTCCCAGTATTGATGCCGACAGCCTGACAACGTCGTTGATGTCGGCCCTGGTTTCGCGGAGTGACTGGTTGTCGCGGCTGTATCCCTTCAGGTTGTCGACCGTTTCCATGATGCGGCGGGCGCCGTCCTGGATTCCGTCGAACGCGTCCGGCAGGAAGGTGCGCGCATCTTTCCAGGTCGTCTGGCCGACCGCAAAATCTCCCTCGTTGCGGTAGCGCTCTTCCAGAAGCGGTTCCATGTCAATCCAGGCTTTCTTGATGATGCCGGCGTTGGCCAGGATATAGTTGGTGGGATTGTTGATCTCGTGGGCCACGCTGCTGACCAACAGTCCCAGCGAGGTCATGCGGTTGGCGTGGATCAGGCGCGACTGCAGGTTGCGGGAGTCTTCCTCCATCCGCACCCGCCTGGTGATGTCGCGAAAAGTTGCCAGAATGACTTCAGTTCCCTGCAGGGTAATCATCTTGCCACGGAAAGAGAGTATGCGTGTGTCGTTGTCCAGGGTGCGACATTCAAGATGATCGATGTTGTTGAGTTTCTTTTTTGTTAAAATTAACCCGATCGCGTCGGCCAGTTCGTTGGCCGGTTCCAGTCCGAGACCCTCCAGTCCCGAAGAGATAAGTTCATTCCTTTTCCGATTGAAAAGCCGTTCGGCTGGGATATTTACATCCAGAAAGGAGAGGTCATCCGATGAAATCAGGATGATGGCATCCTCGCTCTGTTCGAAGATCTGGCGGAAGCGCGTCTCGCTCTCGCGCAGCGCCGATTCGATTACACGCCGGGCTTCATTTTCCTTTTGCAGCATCTGTACCGCCAGATCGAGCTCGACGGTTCTTTCCCGGACCTTCTCCTCGAGATTGATCTTGCATCCCTGCAGCTGGAGCGCATTTTCGCGATACTCGCTAACCAGGTGCAACAGCGGTTTGAAAAGCCAGAGGTAAAGTATCGGGCAGAGGAACAGCGTCAGTATGGTCGAGTCCAGCAGGAATTCCAGCGGGGGAGGCATGTTCGGCAGGACATAGAGCAGGATCATTACGAATGTTTCAATTATGAAGACACTGAGCGCCAGGGTCAGCACCAGGCGCAGTGGGGAAAACATGAGGTTGCGTTCCCGGTCCGTCAGACGTAAATGATCACTGTTCCGGAAGGGTGATTGCTGCCTGGAATCCGGTTGCATTGTACCTCCGCACTGGTTCTCGTACGCCGCCGCTGCAGCGTGGATACTATAGCGTGATCGGCTGGTCTCTGCAAAGATATTTGCAGGTACGGAAAAATTGCTTTTGCCATGCATGGACGATGGCGACCGGCATCGGGACGATGAAGGAGCTATTCCGCTGTAAGAAAATGATACATCCAAGGTCTCTGGCGGGCGGGGCTCTGTTAGGTGGGAAGCATGTAAAAACAGTCTGTTATGTCAGGTTGGCTCGGATGGTACAATAATTGTAATCCAAATGGCGCACAGAGACGGTTTTCCCTTCACGCGGTACTAATTATTCGGTGGTCCATGCCATGCCCGACAAATCGCTCTATTCATCGATCCTTGGACTCTCGTCGCAATGGCGCATTTCCAATGCCGTTCTGGACAGCAAAGCCCGTCACCTGCGGCTTGAAATCGCGGCCAGCAGCTGCGCCGAATTCTGCTGCCCGGTCTGCGGAGGGGCGGCTGTCCGGGTCGGAGCGAACAAGGGCTGCTGGCAGCACGATGATCTGCTGAACATGCGCTTCCACATCTCGGCTGTGATACCGGTGACGCTGTGCAAAACCTGCGGCACCAATCGCATTAGCGTCCCCTGGGAAAGGGCCGGTTCCTGTTTCCGCTGCATGGAATAATGAACCTGGAAAAAAGCAGTTTCACGCGACGAACGCACCAAAAGTAGGCGCCTCTAGGCGACGACGCAAAGTAAAATCAAACAGTTAACCTAAAACATAGTTTATCTGATTGGTGAGGTTATAAATTCTTTCAAGTATCGGAATTTCGTCGCGTTCGTTGCGCCGTTGCGTGAGTAAATGCAGTTATCAGTATAAATAACAGCCTGTCGTACGACTGCAAGTGAGGTGTAGACGGGGGTGGGGGTTATCGCCCGGCTTGCGCGGCGGCCAGCATCTCGGCGGCGTGCGCCAGCGCGGAGCCGGTGATGGTAGCGCCGGCCAGCATGCGGGCCGTCTCGGTGATGCGGCCGTCCCGGTCCAGTTCAACGATGCGCGTCGCGGTACGCCCGCCCTCGATCAGCTTTTCGACCCGTAACTGCTGATCGGCGCAGACCGCCACCTGGGGCAGGTGGGTGATGCAGAGCGCCTGCTGGCGGGCGGCCACGTTCCGCAGTTTCTTTCCGACCAGTTCGGAGGTGGCGCCGCCGATGCCGGTATCGACCTCGTCGAACACCAGGGTCGGCACGTCGCTGTCCGGCAACACCTGCTTGATCGCCAGCATCAGGCGCGACAGCTCGCCGCCGGAGGCGATCCTGGCCAGCGGGCGGGGCGGTTCGCCCGGATTGGGGGAGAAGAGGAATTCCACCCGTTCGTATCCGGATGCGCGCGCTTCCGGAAGCGGTTCCAGCGCTGCCCTGATCACGGCGCCCTTCATCGCCAGCTGGTGCGCCTCCGACTCCAGCGCCTTTTCCAGCCGCCCGGCCGCTTCGCCGCGGGCCGCGCTCAGCTCCAGCCCCAGCTGTTTCAGCTCGTTTTCCAGGCGTTCCCGTTCCGATTCCAGATCGTGCCGGCACTGTTCCCGGCCATGCAGCTGTTCCAGTTCCAGGTCGATCGCATCCTTGTACTCCAGGATTCCGGCCAGCGTCGGGGCATATTTCTTTTTCAGCCGTCCGATCAGGTCCAGCCGGTCATCGAGCTGCTGCAGCGTGGCCGGGTCGGACTCGATGCGCGAGGCGTAGTCGCGCAGGGTGATCGCGGCATCCTCCAGCTGCAGGTAGGCGCACTCCAGCGAACCGGCCAGTTCCAGCAGCGAGTGGTCGATGGTTGCCAGTTCGGTGACCGAGCCGGTGATGCGCCGCAGCTGCCCCAGGATGGCGCCGTCGCCGTCGTAGAGCCGGTCATAGGCCTCGGCGCTGGCGCTGCCCAGCTTTTCGGCGCTGGCCAACAGCTGGCGCCGCTCCTCCAGATCGTCCTCTTCGTCCGCCCTCAGTTCCGCCCTGGCGATTTCATCGGCCTGGTAGGTAATCAGGTCCAGCCGTCGTTCCGCCTCGCGTTCGACCGAATCCAGCGCGGCGATGCGCTCCTTCAGCCCGGCCAGCCGGCCGAACGCGCGCGCGAACTCCTGGCGTTTTCCGCCCAGGCCGGCGAAGGCGTCCAGAAGCCGCAGGTGGTTGTCCGGTTTGAGCAGGGTCTGGGAGTCGTGCTGGCCGTAGATGTTGATCAGGCGCGGGGCGATATCGGCCAGCAGGGCCAGCGTGGCCATGCTGCCGTTGATGAAGATGCGGTTCTTGCCGGAGCGGGAGAGGGAGCGTTTGATCAGCAGTTCATCTTCGCAGTCGAAGCCGGCCTCATCGAGCAGGGCACGGATCTCGGGCAGACCGGAGATGTCGAAGATCGCCTCGACCACCGCCTCGTCTTCGCCGGAACGGATCAGTTCACTGGAAGCCCGGCTGCCCATGATCAGGCCGACCGCGTCGATGATGATCGATTTTCCGGCGCCGGTCTCACCGGTCAGCACCGTCAGGCCCGGCTTGAGCGCGATGTGCAGCGAGTCGATGATGGCGACGTTTCTGATGGTCAGGTCGGTTAACATGGGGCGTCAGCGTTCTCCCCATTTGAGTTTGGTCCGTAGAATCTCGAAATAATCGCGTTCTTTGGACATGACCAGCGAGGTGGTCTTGAGCGCCTTGCGCACCTCGATCGTGTCACCCTGCATCAGTTTGAAGCCGACCTGGCCATCCAGGGTCAGGTAAACCTTCTCGTCGAAGGACGAGGCGATCGTGATCGAGATGATCGATTCGTCGGTGACCACGATCGGTCGGTTGGTCAACGTGTGCGGGCAGATCGGCGTGATCACGATGCAGCTCATCAGCGGGTGGATGATCGGGCCGCCGGCGGACATGGAGTAGCCGGTGGATCCGGTCGGCGTGGATATGATCAGCCCGTCCGCCTTGTAGGTGGTCAGGAAATGGCGGTTGACCTTGGTCTCCAGATCGACGATGCGGGCCAGGGCCCCCTTGTTGATGACCATGTCGTTCAGCACATGGCACTTCTCGATCTCCTGGTCCTCGCGGCAGACGGTGACTTCCAGCATCATCCGCTCGGAAACCCGCGGCTCACCCCTCAGGCAGCGATCCAGCAGCGGATAGAGTTCCTCCACCGTAACCTCGGTCAGAAAGCCGAGGCTTCCCAGGTTGACGCCGACGATCGGGACATCCTTGCCGCTGAAGAGGCGCGCCACCGAAATCAGCGTGCCGTCCCCCCCCAGCACCACCACCAGTTCGGCCTGCTCGCGGATATCTTCGTCGCTGAAGGCCCCGGCATAGCCGATCAGGCGGGCCAGGTCGCTTTCCACCAGAGGCAGGCAGTTCTTCTCTTCCAGCCAGTTAATCAGGTCATCGGCGACCACCTGGCAGCGGGGGTCGTGCCTCTTGGCGAATATGGCGACACTCTTGAGATGCATGAGTTTTCTTTCCTGTTTGTCTCAACTGTAGATAAATAGCAAGTAACTCTTCTACAACAAGCTTAGTCGTGTCAGTTCGATGTTCGCAGCAACCAGAGGTGTCGCTTTATTCTCAACGCATCCGACCCAACTACCCGGCTGGCTACGCTCATGCCGCGAGAGCATACTCCACAAATCCCATGCTGATTCCATCGCCACGCACTCTTTCAAGTACCTTCTCAACGTTGCGCACGACATCAATCTCAATATATTCGTCACCGCATTGTTCACATACCAACGCCGGCACATTCACCAAAACCACCAGATTTCTTTCCGACAGACGATACGGAAGATTGGCAACGCTTTTTTCCATATTACCTTTACACAATGGACACAACATCGTTGTTTCTCCTTGTTTTTAAATCATGATCCCAATTACGCAAATCAGGTTCATATACGGTAATAACCCACAACATTCCACCATCGGTTGAATCAACAGCAACCACTGCGTGAAGTGGACGTTGGGCCAGCGTTACACCCAATATTAAAGCACTCGGCAGGGGATGGTCATATGCATATTCTTCAATAACCTCTCCCATCAATAGTATCAGCTTGACATCGTCTGCGCGAATACCACGTTCTTGCATACGCATGACGGCATGGCGTTTAAAAGCGATTTTATCGCTATCGGCAAGTTTTTGTGCAAATGAAAAGTCGAACGAGCTCAAGTGTTGTCCCTTTCAGCCATCCATCTCAAAGGATAGTTATTTCAACTTCCTGATCTTGTCCAGGCTCTCTTCCAGAACCTGCTTCTTGCCGGTCACCTCGGCCAGCTTCTGGCGCTCCTTCTCGACCACCTCGGCCGGGGCGCGGTCCACGAAGGCCGGGCTGGAGAGCTTTTTGGAGAACATCTCGATCTCCTTGTCGATCTTGCCGATCTCCTTCAACAGGCGTTTTTCCTCTTCCTCGACGTTGACCAGTCCCTTGAGAGGGACGAAGATCTGCACATCGCCGGCCACCTGGATCGAGGCGTCCTCCGGTTTCTCCAGGCCGCTGCCGATCGCCAGGTCGGAGATGCGGGCCAGGCTGATGATCGCGCCTTCGTTGTGCTTCATCAGCAGCCGGCTCTCCTCCGAGCCGCAGGAGAGGATCACCGCGATCTGTTTCGAGGGAGGCACTTCCATCTCGCCGCGGATGTTGCGGATGCCGCTGATGACCGCCATCACCTTCTCCATGTCCGCTGCCGCTTCCGGGAAGGAACGCTGGTCGCAATATTTTGGATATTCAGCGTGCATAATGGTTTGTAGGGGCATCCCCTTGCGGGTGCCCTCTTCGATATCGCCACCCAAAGGCGGGCGAGCGCAAGGCATCGCCCCTACAGTCCCCGGCAGGGCCTGCCAGATCTCCTCGGTGATGAAAGGCATGAAGGGGTGCAAGAGGCGCAGCAGGTTTTCCAGCGTGTACCAGAGCACGAACTGGGCAGTCTGCTTGCGCTCGGGCGTACCGTTGTAGAGGTCCTGCTTGGAGAGTTCCAGGTACCAGTCGCAGAACTCGCTCCAGGTGAACTGGTAGAGCGCCATGGCGCTTTCGTTGTAGCGATAGCCGCTCAGGGTCTCGTCCAGGGTGCGGGCGGTCTCGTTCAGGCGGTGCAGGATCCACTTGTCACCCTGGGAAAACTCCAGGCTGTCGAAGCTGACCGCGTCCGGATCGAAGCCCTCCAGGTTCATCATCGTGAAACGGGCCGCGTTCCAGACCTTGTTGCAGAAGTTGCGGTAGCCGGCAATGCGTTCCTCGGCCAGCTTGATGTCGCGACCCTGGGCCGCGAAGGCGGCCAGGGTGAAACGGAAGGCGTCGGTGCCGTACTGTTCGATGATCGTCAGCGGATCGATCACATTGCCCTTGGACTTGGACATCTTCTGCCCCTGGGCGTCGCGCACCAGGGCGTGGATGTAGACATCCTTGAACGGCACCTGGTCCATGAAGTGCAGCCCCATCATCATCATGCGGGCCACCCAGAAGAAGAGGATGTCGAAACCGGTCACCAGGCAGGCGGTGGGGTAGAAGGTCTTCAGCTCTTCTGTCTGGTCCGGCCACCCCATGGTCGAGAAGGGCCACAGCGCCGAGGAGAACCAGGTGTCCAGCACGTCGGTTTCCTGGCGGATCTCGTCGCTGCCGCACTTGCTGCATTTGCCGGGTGCCTCCATCGCCACGGTGACGCCGTCGCAGTGGTCGCAGAACCAGGCCGGGATGCGGTGCCCCCACCAGATCTGGCGCGAGATGCACCAGTCGCGGATATTTTCCATCCAGTCGTAGTAGGTGTTTTCCCACTGTTTGGGCAGGATGCGGGTCTGGCCGGATTTTACCGCGTCCAGGGCCCGCTCGGCCAGCGGCGCCACCTTGACGTACCACTGCAGCGACAGGTAGGGCTCCACCACGGTCTTGCAGCGGTAGCAACCCCCCACCGACATGGCGTGATCGTCGATCTTCTCCAGCAGCCCGGCCTCTTCCAGTTCGGCCACGATGCGGGCGCGGGCGGCAAAGCGGTCCATGCCCTCGTACTGGTGGCCGGCGGCGTTGATGACGCCCGATTCGTCCAGCACGTTGATCTTGTCCAGGCCGTGGCGCAGGCCGACCTCGAAGTCGTTGAAGTCGTGGGCCGGGGTGATCTTGACCACGCCGGTGCCGAACTCCAGCTCGACGTAGTCGTCGGCCACCACCGGTATCTCGCGGCCGATCAGCGGCAGCACCACTTTCTTGCCGATCAGATGCTTGTAGCGTTCGTCCTCCGGGTGCACCGCCACGGCGGTATCCCCCAGCATCGTCTCGGGGCGGGTGGTGGCCACCACCACGTACTTGCCCGGCTCCCCGGCCACCGGGTAGCGGATGTGCCAGAGGTGCCCCTTCTTGTCCTCGTGCTCGACCTCGATGTCCGACAGCGCGGTGTGGCAGCGCGGGCACCAGTTGATCAGGCGGTTGTCGCGGTAGATCAGGCCATCCTCGTACAGTTTGACGAACACGGTGCGGACCGCCTTGGATAGCCCCTCGTCCATGGTGAAACGTTCGCGCTCCCAGTCGCAGGAAGCTCCCAGCCGCTTGAGCTGGCCTATGATCTGTCCGCCCGATTCGGCCTTCCACTTCCAGACCCGCTCGATGAATTCCTCGCGTCCCAGGTCGTGGCGGTCCTTGCCCTCGGCCGCCAGCTGGCGCTCGACCACGTTCTGGGTGGCGATGCCGGCATGGTCGGTACCCGGCATCCAGAGGACGTTGTAACCCTGCATCCGCTTCCAGCGGCAGAGGATATCCTGCAGCGTGTTGTTCAAGGCATGCCCCATGTGCAGCGCGCCGGTCACGTTGGGGGGCGGGATCACTATTGAATAAGGTTTCTTATCGGATGTGGCGGCGGCGTGGAAGTAGCCCTTGCTCTCCCATTCGGCGTACCATCTCTTTTCAACGTTGTGGGGTTCGTACCCCTTGGCTAGTTCTCTGGTCATGCATAGTCCTTTTGATAATATTCTGGGCTAAAACATATACTACTGTTGTCCGATCAAGGTCAAGCCTGCACTTGGAATCATAATCCGCGGTCTGGATTACCCGAAGCGATAGATCAGCTGTCCGTCCTGGTAGAGCTCAATCGGTCCGTCCTGGGAAACCTTGATAACCTTGCCGAAAAATGACGCGGCGCTGGCGGCCGTCGTCCGTCCACCGCCCGTGACTACCTCCCGGGCGTGGGACGTATCGAAGATGAATGCTGTCTCCATCAGCCGGCCTGACTTGTTGAAGACCGTCATGCCGTCGGCCGACAGGATGCGCAGCAGAATCCCGCTCCTCTTCAGGTCGCCGATGGTCCGCCTCTTGACGCGACTGATCAGGAGACGACCGATCGGATCATCTCCCCCCACCGATCCTTTTTTCAGCTGAGCCAGCTTGCGCGCCCCCTGGTTATAGATCAGGATAACCGTGCCGTGCCGTTTCTTGGAAAGGGCGTAGACCGTCCAGAGCAGCTCATCGATGGATTCCGTGTCGATGCTTCCCGCCAGAAACGAGCGGTAGATATCAGGGTCAAAGATGGTCCAGGCACCCTTGCGGCGCACCAACAGCTTGGCCGGGCTGGTCAGTACCTCGATTTCGGAGACATCGTTGACCGTCACGGCGAAGGCCCCCCGGCCAGCGCGCCTGACCATGGAAAAGATTTCCCGCTGGGTCAAAAGTTCAATGTCGGTGTGCACCACGGTCGGGGAGGTACGGAGCACGCCGGTCACCTGCATCTGGATATTGGCGATAAAGAAGAGATTGGTGCCGTCAACGAAGCGGTAGGGCAGGGGGTTGTCAAAAAAGTTGGGGGAAATATCCTCGTGCGGTTGCAGGGGAATCAGTGTGTGGTGCCGTTCCCGCACCAGCTTGCGCATCAGCGGGAGCGTGGTGCGGTGAACTATGAAGCCGGTCGTGGCCGGCTCCCCCTCGTAGTGCTGGTAGGAAAGATTCTTCAGCAGCTGGATCAGTTGCTGGATCGGCCAGAAACCTTTGCGGTGGTCGCCCCGCAGCGAGCGGGCCACGGTGATGTCCATGATCGAGGCCAGAAGCGCCGTGCGGAACTGGGCTGCATATCCTTCCTGCCTGAACCCGCTGTACAGTCCCGAAAAGGCGGTCAGCAACTCCCGGCAAAAGGCGGCTTCGCTGCGGGTGAAGGAGAGCGCCTGGCGGCGGGCCATGAAACAGTACGGACGATCTTCGATGGTGACGATTTCGCGGATGGTCTTTTCATCAACCACGAGCTCCGTATCTCCGGGTAGCAGGTCTACAACCGCGCCGCCCAAAAATGAGCAGATATTCCCCCTGATCGCATCGAATACGGCAATTGGCATGCTGGCCTCTCCATCTTTCGGATTTCACTTTTACGTCTGTTTGTCATCATTTTGAAGTATCGTATTGTATGTCTTAAAGCATGCATGTCAAATATTTAAACCGGAAGCGTGCAGTGAAGATAAAACTGAAACCGTTTCGCTTGACGGGCGGCCACATGTGTATTACTCTAACACGACTAAAGCTGTCCTATTATGCCGATGGGGGATTAAATGACGCGAATTGCCTTTGGAACATCCGGTTGGCGCGGAATCTTGTGCGAGGATTTCACCTACGATAATGTCAAGACCGTCATTCAGGCCATAGCCGACAACATCAAGGCCTCCGGCGAGCAGGACAAGGGGGTCGTGATCGGCTGCGACACCCGATTCATGGGGCAACGCTTCGTCGAGGCGGCCGCCCGCGTGCTGGCCGGAGCCGGTGTCAAAGCCTATCTCTGCCAACGTGACACCCCCACGCCGGTCATCTCCTTCGAAATCCTGCGTCGCGGCGCCGCCGGCGGCATCAACTTCACCGCCAGCCACAATCCTCCCGAATACAACGGCGTCAAGTTTTCACCATCCTGGGGCGGTCCGGCTTTGCCGGAGACCACCAGCGACATCGAACAGCGCGCCAACCGCATGCTCGGCAGCGCCTGTTACCGGGAACTTTCGCTTGAAATAGCCGGGCAGCAGGGGCTGCTGGAGACCATCGACCCGCGCGGCGAATACCTGAAGGCGCTGGAGCAGAAGGTCGATTTCGACATGATCGGTCGCCTGGGCCAGGTGGCGCTGAATCCGCTCTACGGCACCGCCCGCGGCTACCTGGACGAGCCGCTGCGCCAGCGCGGCATCCCCTACACCATCATCAACGACCGTCCCGACCCCTATTTCGGCGGGCATCCGCCCGAGCCGTCCGAGGCGCACATTCCCGATTTCATCGCGCTGGTCAGGAACAACCCGGATATCCGGCTGGGATTGGCCACTGACGGCGACGCCGACCGTTTCGGCATAATCGACGCCGACGGCAGCTACATCGAGCCCAACTATATCATTGCGCTGCTGCTGGATTACCTGATCCGGGTCCGCAAGCTGGAGGGGGGCGTGGCCCGCAGCGTGGCCACCTCGCACCTGATCGACGCAGTCGCCAAAAAACATGGCGTGCCGGTTTACGAAACGCCGGTCGGCTTCAAGTATATCGGCGAACTGATCAGCCAGGACAAGCTGGTGATCGGCGGCGAGGAGAGCGCCGGTTTGACCATCAGGGGGCATGTGCCCGAGAAGGACGGCATCCTGGCCTGCTTCCTGGTGGCCGAGATGGTGGCATACGAAGGAAAGACGGTCCGCGAACTGCTGGAGCGTTTGTATGGCGAAGTCGGGCGCTTCGTTACCCGCCGCGACAACCTCAAGTTGTCGCCCGAGCTGGAGAGCGTCTATGCCGGCAAGATCAATGCGGTTCCCGCCGAAGTCGCCGGGACGAAAGTCAAGGAGGTTATCAGGATCGACGGGACCAAGCTCTTGCTTGAGGACGGCAGTTGGATGCTGTTCCGCAAGTCGGGCACCGAGCCGGTTGTGCGTCTCTACGGCGAGGCCAGCAACGAAGCGCGCCTGGCCGAGGTAATGGGCGCCGGCCGGCAATTCATATTGGGGTAGGAGGTTTTATGGCTCCGCCAAATCTTGCGGAAAAACTCGATGAACACTTCACCTATGGCCAGTATTACCAATGGGATGATGGCGAGCGTTGGGAGTTGATTGACGGTGTTCCCTACAACATGACACCTGCTCCCGTGCGCCGGCATCAAGGGATACTGATGCGTGTGTCGCTTGTTGTTGGGAATTTTTTGGCTGGCAAGCCTTGCCAGGTCTATTTTGCTCCCTTTGACGTCCGTCTGCCCGATTTTTCAGAGCAGGACGACAACGATGTACCGACGGTGGTGCAGCCGGATCTGGTCGTGGTCTGCGATGAGAAAAAACTGGATGATCGCGGTTGTCGCGGCGCACCTGACCTGGTTCTGGAGATCCTTTCTCCATCCACATCCAGAAAAGATATCGGCGTCAAGTTCAGCCTCTATGAGCGCCACGGAGTGCGCGAATACTGGATTATCCACCCGGCCGAGGAATCACTGATGGTATTTACCATCGGAGAGGATGGAAAGTACGGCAGGCCCCAGGGGTATGGCCGTGGGGATTTTGCGGTCAGCACGGTTCTGGATGGGTTTGAGCTGAACCTTGAAGAAGTATTTGCAGAGTGAAATTCTGATTATAAAAACATTATCAAGCCAAGGAGATACATCCAAATGTGGGATTACACACCAATCGTTAAAGATCATTTTCTGAACCCGCGCAACGTGGGCGATATTCCCGATGCCGACGCGGTCGGCGAAGTCGGCAGCCTGGCCTGCGGCGACGCGCTCAAACTCTACCTCAAGCTGGACGAGAACAAGGACAAGATCGTGGACGCCAAGTTCCAGACCTTCGGCTGCGCCAGCGCCATCGCCTCTTCGTCGGCCCTGACCGAGATGGTCAAGGGCAAGAACCTGGATGAAGCGTTGGCCATCAGCAACCAGGATATCGCCGATTTTCTGGGCGGTCTGCCGGAAGAGAAGATGCACTGCTCGGTGATGGGGCAGGAGGCGCTGGAGGTGGCGATCGCCAAATACCGCGGCGAGCCGATCCCCGAACATGACAGCGAACATGACCATGGCCACGCCTACCCGGATTACGAAGGGGAGATCGTCTGCAAATGTTTCGGCATCACCGACACCTTCCTGAAGAAGGTGATCGAGACCAACCGCCTGACGACCGCCGAGCAGGTCACGCACTTTACCAAGGCTGGCGGCGCCTGCGGCGGCTGCATCCCCAAGATCCAGGAACTGATCGCCCAGGTGCTGGGCAGTGAAGAGCTGCAGCCGCGCAAGCGCCCGGAAAAGCTCTCCAATATGAAGAAGATGCAGCTGATCCAGGAGGTTCTGGAGCGGGACATCCGTCCGCTGCTGTGGGCCGACGGCGGCGATCTGGAGCTGATCGACATCGACGGACCCAGAGTGCAGGTGGCCTTCCGCAAGGCCTGCGCCGGCTGCGCTTCATCCGGCAACACCGCCCGCATGGTCGAGGCCAAGTTGCGCGACCTGGTGGCCGAGGATATCGTGGTAGAGGAGGTCTCCGCATGAAAGAGATCTATCTGGACAACAATGCCACCACCAAGGTCGATGAGGCGGTTTTCGAAGAGATGCGCCCCTATTTCTGCGAACTGTACGGCAACCCCAGTTCGATGCATTTCTTCGGCGGCCAGGTGCAAGGCAAGGTGACCGAGGCCAGGGAGCGCGTTGCCGGGCTGCTGGGCGCTTCACCGGAAGAGATCATCTTCACCGCCTGCGGCACCGAGAGCGACAACGCCGCGATCCGCTCGGCGCTGGAGGTTTTTCCCGACCGCCGCCACGTGATCACCAGCCGGGTCGAGCACCCGGCCGTGTTGACCCAGTGCCGCAACCTGACCCAGAAGGGCTACCGCGTCACCGAAATCGGCGTGGACGGTGCCGGCCGCCTGGATATGGACGAGCTGAAGGCCGCCGTGGATACCGACACCGCCATAGTTTCGCTGATGTGGGCCAACAACGAGACCGGCGTGATCTTCCCGGTGGAGGAGGCGGCCGCCATCGCCAAGTCCAAGGGGGCGCTGTTCCATAGCGATGCCGTGCAGGCCATCGGCAAAATCCCGATCAACATGGCCGATTCCGGCATCGACATGCTCTCGCTCTCCGGCCACAAGCTGCACGCACCCAAAGGGATCGGCGTGCTCTACCTGCGCCGCGGCACCCCCTTCCGTCCCTTCCTGGTGGGCGGTCACCAGGAGAAAAGCCGCCGGGCCGGCACCGAGAACGCCGCCGCGATCATCGCCCTGGGCAAGGCCTGCCAGCTGGCCGACCAGTACATGGAGGCCGAGAATACGACCGTCAAGGCCATGCGCGACCGGCTGCAGGACGCGCTGATGGCGGCCATACCCAACGCCCGCATCAACGGTGGAGGAGCCGAGCGCCTGCCCAACACCACCTCGATCGCCTTCGAGTTTGTCGAGGGCGAGGCGATCCTGCTGCTTTTGTCCGAACTGGGCATCTGCGCCTCTTCCGGCAGCGCCTGCACCTCCGGCTCGCTGGAGCCGTCCCACGTGCTGCGCGCCATGGGCGTGCCCTTCACCTGCGCCCACGGTTCGATCCGCTTCTCGCTTTCGCGCTACACCACCGATGCCGAGATCGACACAGTGGTCCGCGAGATGCCGCCGATCATCGCCCGTCTGCGACAGATGTCCCCCTTCGGGCGGGAGTTCCTGAAAGGGCATTCATAATAGCTGCATGCTAATGTAATAACAGCTTTTTTACTAATGATCCCCCCCCTGTAGAGTAGAATCTTCAGGGGGGTTTTTCGTTCGGATTTATGATTGCCGGGATGTTGAGTTGTATTAAGTAATTGAAAACTAATATGAACTTGCGTTAACCGCAAGACGCGTGTTATTAATATTACTGTCAGATTGCAGTTGTCCCACAACTATTTGTAATCTGCCCAATTTCCTGCCCGGGGCTTGGATGAAAAACTTCATCATACGGTCATCAATCAAACGCAAGATCATGCTGATTACGCTTGGAACCAGCTTCCTGGTGGTAATGCTGGTCTCGTTCACATTGATTGCCAACCAATTGCTGCGTTACCGTCATGACCTTCAAAAAAATCTGGCTATCATTGCAGACATGGTGGCCTATTCTTCCGCGACTTCTCTCATGTTCAGTGATCCCAAAGGAGCTTCCGCTGCTCTTTCGCCACTCAGCGCCAATCCCATAATTCTGAGCGGATATATTTTCAACGCCGAAGGCGCTGCGTTCGCATCCTACCAGAGCACCTCCCCGGACGAGAAGTGTCATTTCATGGAGTCCATCAACGACAGCAGGAGCATGGCGCATCGCCTGGCTCTGCTGGGAGGGCTGAATAACAGCGGCTTCTGGCAGTTTGGCCCCTGTTTCGATATGGTCCGTCCGATCCTGTCCGAAGGCAGAAACATCGGCTTTGTGGTGCTGCACACATCGACATCCCAGCTTCGCGACATGTTCATCAGTGTGGGAGCTTTTTCGGCCTTGATTCTGTTCTGCGCGCTTTTTCTGGCCTACTTTGTCGCCTCGAGGCTGCAGAATATGATCACGCAGCCGATCATGTTCCTGGCCCGGACGATGCAGCAGGTCTCCGATACCAAGGATTATTCGTTGCGTGTTGCTAATGAAAACAGTGATGAAACCGGCCAGTTGACGGTTGGTTTCAATGAGATGCTGGGACAGATTGAGCAGCGGGATACGGTGTTGGAACTGCAGCGTGATACGCTAGAGACGACTGTGGAGCAGCGTACCGAGGAGCTTCGCCGGATTGTTGCCGATCTCGAGGTGGCGCGTGATGCCGCCGAGGCTGCTAATCAGGCAAAATCCGAGTTCCTTGCCAACATGAGTCATGAAATCCGTACACCGATGAACGGTGTCCTGGGTATGACGGAGCTGCTCCTTGGTACCGTCCTGACCGAAAAACAACGCAAGTTGGCCCAGATAATCTATCAATCTGGAACATCGCTTCTGGGAGTTATCAACGATGTTCTCGATTTTTCAAAGATCGAAGCCGGAAAGATCGAGCTGGAGATAATTGCCTTTGATTTGCGTGATATGGTCAGCGGAGTAGTGGAACTTATTGCCACTTCCGCCGGCCAGAAAGGCGTGGAACTGAACCTGTCGATCGATGAGGATGTGCCCCATGTAGTGACAGGCGACCCTTTGCGGGTGCGTCAGGTATTGCTGAACCTGGTCAGCAACGCTGTCAAGTTCACCGAACAGGGTGAGGTTGCGATGGCGGTGAGCGTAACGGACAGAAGTGATAGCGAGTCATCGCTGTGCTTTTCCGTGCGGGATAATGGAGTCGGCATCCCGCCAGAGGTATTGAACAAGATTTTCGAGGGATTCACCCAGGCTGACGGTTCCATGACCAGGAAATATGGAGGCACCGGACTCGGTCTTACCATCGCAAAACAGTTGGCTGAGATGATGAATGGCAGCATCACAGTGGAAAGTACCCCTGGTGTCGGTTCCTGTTTCCGCTTCACCGCACGATTCGGCTGTAGTATAGCGGCGGATTCCGTTTTGGATGCTCCAACTCCTGACGCTGAAACATTGTTAATGGTCAAAGGAATGGGAGTGTCCATTCTGCTGGTTGAGGACAATCCCGTGAATCAGGATGTCGGACGGGAAATGTTGGAGTGGCTAGGTTGTCGGGTCACTGTTGCCGAAAACGGGCGCGATGCTTTGGATTGTCTGAATCGGGGCAGTTTTGCACTGGTGCTGATGGATTGCCAGATGCCGGTGCTGGACGGATATTCTGCCACCCGCATACTGCGTGTACAGGAACAGGGCCAGCCGGCTCCGGAAGGGGGAGGACGTCATCAGAAAGTGATTGCGCTGACCGGACATGCATGCGCGGCCGATCGCCAGATCTGCATTGATGCCGGCATGGACGACTATCTGTCAAAGCCGTTTTCGATGAAACAGCTGTCCGCGATGCTGTCCCGCTGGTTGCCACCAGCTGACGGGACAGTGATGCAGCCCGGAGACAATATATCAATTTCCGGCGACATCAGGGAAAAAATGCCCGATCCTTCCGGCCTTGCCGCAACGGCCAGGTCAAACGTTGATCCGTCTCTTGACCGGCAGTGCATCGACAGCATTCGCATGCTTGACCCTGATGGCAGCAAGCGCCTGCTGGACAAGGTTATCGCAACCTTTCTTGAAGAGTCTCCCCGGGTGCTGGCTGACATTCAGACCGCAGCCGTTGCAAACGACATGAACGGAGTGCTCAGGAATGCCCACTATCTCAGGTCCAGCTGCGCCAACCTGGGGGCAGTCAAGCTGGCGGAACAGTGCAAGGCTCTGGAACTGGCCGGAAGGAACAACTCGATTGTGGATGTCGGGCCGCTTCTTGCCAGTCTTGAATCTGAATTCGGTTCTGTTTCCGTTGCTCTTGCGGCCATGACGACAGGGGAGGCGCCATGAGCACCGAGTCTGGTGTCACAGTGCTGCCGGGGCGCGTTCTGGTGGTTGATGATGACGAAACGATCAGGCTGCTGGCCAGGGCTACGCTGGAGTTGGCCGGCTACGAAGTCAGTGAAAGTTCCGATGGCACAGCAGCTCTGGATGTGTTCCGGGAGATTAGCCCCGATCTGATCCTGTTGGATGTGCTGTTGCCCGGCAAGGATGGATTCGCTGTCTGCAGGGAGATCCGTGCGCTTCCGGCCGGAGCGGACATACCGATTGTCATGATGACCGGTCTCGATGATGTGGAATCAATATCCAGGGCCTATGGAGCCGGTGCGACCGATTTTATTGTAAAACCGATCAACTGGCAGATTCTTGCATGCCGGGTCCACTACATTTTTCGGGCCAGCCGGGCGTTCATGGCGCTTCGCAATAACGAGATCAACCTGTTGCAGGCTAAAGATGCGGCTGAGGCCGCAAATCTGGCCAAGAGCCAGTTTTTGGCCAACATGAGCCATGAAATTCGCACGCCGATGAATGGTGTCATCGGCATGACAAGTCTTCTGCTTGATACGGAGCTGGATAAGGAGCAGCGCGAATATGCCGAAATTATCAAAGCCTCGGGCGCGCATCTGGTAGGGCTGATAAGTGATATCCTGGATCTTTCCAAGGTGGAAGCGCACAAGATGGAATTGGAGTCATCCGCCTTCAATCTGCGTGAAATGCTTTCAGGAACTATCGACATATTGCAACTGCAGGCCCGTGCGAAAGGCCTGGAACTCGGAGTTAGTATCGATTCCGACATGCCCCTGCTATTGCAGGGTGATGCTGGACGGCTCCGCCAGGTGCTCACCAATCTGATCGGCAATTCCATCAAGTTTACCCCAAGCGGTTCCATATATGTTCATGTCCAAAATGACAGGGAAGACCGTGACAGCGTTACCTTGAGAGTCCTGGTGCGTGACAGCGGCATCGGGATCGCTCCCGACAAACTGGAACTGATATTCGAGCCATTTACCCAGGCGGACGGTTCAAACACGCGTAAATATGGCGGTAGCGGTCTGGGACTGACCATCTGCCGCCAGTTGGTGGAACTGATGGGGGGCGAAATAGGGCTGGATAGCGTTGAAGGGGAAGGTTCCGTATTCTGGTTCACAGTTGTTCTGAAAAAACAGACGGTCCGCGGCGTTGCTTCGCAGCAGTCAGAACCGGACGGTTGTGTGGGGAAGCCGTCTCCGGCCGCCAAGGGGCTTTCCGTGTTGCTGGCCGAAGATGACATTACAAACCAGATCGTTGTCCGAACTTTCCTTGTGAAACTCGGATTCATAGTTGATATCGCGGAAAATGGTCGAGAGGCGCTGAATGCCCTGCATCAGAAAGATTATGACCTGGTTCTGATGGATTGCATGATGCCGGGAATGAACGGCTATGAAGCGACCGCTGCCATACGGGACCACTCATCATCGGTCAGGAACCATGACATACCGGTGATTGCCCTGACAGCGCACGTGATGCGGAGTGATCGTGAGAAGTGTCTTGGGGCCGGAATGAATGACTATCTGGCCAAACCGCTGGAGTTTACCGCGTTGATTGCGATGCTGGATAAATGGTTGGGCGGAAAGGCTAAAAAATGCTGTTGAAACTTTACGGCATAACTGTCCTGTCCGTTCTGCTGATGGTGCTGTGGTGGTCTCCGGCTGTTTATGCCGGGCAGCCTGAGGAAAGCCGGCTCAAGGCTGTTTTTGTATTGAACTTTGCCAAGCTGACCGAGTGGCCCACCGATATCAGAAGCGACGGTAACATCTTCACAATTGCGATCATAGGGAAAGCGCCTTCCCCCACATTCATTAACGTGCTGAAAGGACAGACTGTCCACGGGGCAAGCGTCTCGGTCAGGCATGTCGATAATGTGCGGCAGGCAAAAGGCTCGCAACTGCTCTTTATTTCCGATTCCGAGCGCCAATCACTGCCGGTTATACTCAAGGAAGCCAGCCTGTTGCCAATCCTGACCGTCAGCGACATGCCCGGATTTTCAGAGGCCGGGGGGATGATCGGCCTGGTGCCGGTCCAGAAACGGCTCGGTTTCGAAGTCAACGTGGCTGCTGCCCGCAAGTCACGCTTGTCGCTCAGTTCACAATTACTGAAGCTGGCTAAAACAATTTTCGGCAATTGAACATTATGCCGTTATTTTTATTTTATGCTCCGGAGAGGATGCTTTCATGAAGATAATGATCAGGAAGTTGGCATCGCATTACCAGGACGTGTGCCGCGGTTTGCTGTTTTCCGGCATTACGTTTGCGTGCTCCGGTCTGATAGCACCATGCAATGCATTGGCCCAGGCAGCGGCGGTGCCCAGCGACAGTGAACTGGTTGAACTTTCGCTGGAAGACCTGATGTCCCTGGAGGTGACTTCTGCCTCCAGGAAGACGCAGTCGCTGGCGGACACCGCTGCGGCGATCTTCGTCATCACCAATGAGGATATCCGTCGTTCGGGTGTTACCAATATTCCCGATGCCCTGCGGATGGTGCCGGGAGTTACGGTCGCCAGGATCGACTCAAGCAAATGGGCCATAACCGCGCGAGGTTTTAACGGCCGCTTCGCCCGGAAACTTCTGGTACTGATAGATGGCCGCAGCGTTTATACGCCGCTGTTCTCTGGTGTGTTCTGGGACGTGCAGGACACCATGCTGGAAGATATCGAGCGGATCGAGGTGATCCGCGGCCCTGGGGCCACTATCTGGGGCGCCAACGCGGTCAACGGGGTTATCAATATCATCACCAGGAAGTCGATCGATACCACCGGCGGCTTGGCTGTCGCCGGAGGCGGCAGCTACGAGCAAGGTTTTGGCGGGATACGCTATGGTTCCGAACTCGGTGGGTGGGGCGCCGTGCGCGCCTATGGAAAATATTCCAACAGGAGTGAATTAAAGACCGAAGATGGGCGTCAGGCTAACGATGAATGGGATATGGGGCGCGGAGGTTTCCGGCTGGACGGAAAAACCGGGTTGAATTCATTCACGCTGCAGGGCGATATTTACGGTGGCACTGAATCGGAAACAATTACTCTGCCGGCTCCTGCCAATCCACCCGGATATTCGATCACCCGTACCGCGGACACCAAGGTCGCTGGCGGCAATATCCTTTCCCGATGGACTCGCGCCCTGGACGACGATGCCGAAGTTACGCTGCAGTTTTACTACGACAGGAACAAGCGCGAGATTCCTCATGTCTTGGATATCACCTACGATACCTTCGATCTTGACCTGTTGCATCGTTTCCAGTGGGGCGGCATGCATGAAACCTCCTGGGGTGGTGCTTTCCGTTTTGTAGACGAGAGTTTTACAGGTTCGGATACCCTCAGTCTGAATCCGGGCTACCGCAATGAAAAACTTTACAGCGCCTTTCTGCAGGATGATATTACCATCCTGGAGGACAGACTGCATCTGGTGATCGGTTCCAAGTTTGAACATAATGTTTATACCGGTTTTGAAGTGCAGCCCAGCGGACGTCTGATCTGGACTCCCAATGATCGGCTGTCATTCTGGGGCGCGGTTTCAAGGGCGGTGCACACCCCGTCCCGCGGCGAGTCGGACAATGTTCTGAAACAGTCGGCGTTCCCGAATCCGGCCGGGCCGCTATTTCCACCGGTGGTGGTTTCGGTGCAGGGTCCGGGCAACCTGAAAGCCGAGATACTGATGGCCTACGAAGCCGGGGTCAGGATACAGGCAAGTAAATGCATTACTCTGGATCTGGCGGGTTATTACAATAACTATCGTCGTCTGATCGGGGTGAACACTTCCGCGCCCCAGTTCGTAGCAGGTCCACCGACCTATTTGCTTGTTACCAATACGCTTGTTAATAATAAAGACGGAGAAGCTTGGGGTGGGGAGTTGGCGGCCGACTGGCAGGCTCTGGAACGGTTGCGATTGATACTGGCCTATTCATACACATCCTTAACCGATAGTGCCTGGGCCAACTCGCCGGAACACCAGGTTTCGCTGCGCTCCCAGCTGGAGCTTGCGAAAAACGTCGAGCTGGACCTGTGGGGGCGCTACGTAGGTGCAAGCCAGGATTATCAGCGAAACAGGCTGGCCGATTATCTGACTCTTGATGTGCGGCTAGGTTGGCGTCCGATCAACACGCTGGAGTTGTCCCTGGTGGGCCGAAATCTTCTACACCAGCACCAGCAGGAGTACCGCCCTGAATATCTTCAGACTCAACCATCCGCCGTCGGACGCGAGGTGTATGGTAAGCTGACCTGGCGTTTCTGAAGAATGTGCGCCCGGGTTTGATGTATTCCGCCGTGTTGGGGCGGCCTTGCCGGCCGCCTTTAACTTTATTTGGAGAATTACTGGAAATCGGTTAGGATGTGCGGCGTGTTTTGCGAAAGGCAGTTTTATCTGACAGATTCCCGGAGACAGGCATGGAAATAAAAATACCCGAAGTCGGCGAGTCGGTGCGCGAAGCGCTGCTGGCCAAGTGGTTCAAGAGTAACGGCGCAGCGGTTGCCAAGGATGAGCCGCTCTGCGAGATCGAGACCGACAAAATCACGCTGGACCTGAATGCGGATGTTGCCGGGGTGCTGTCGATTACGGTGGCCGAAGGAACCACGGTGGCGGTGGGAACCGTGATCGGTTCGATTGCCGAGGCTGCCGCGTCACCGCAGGCGCCGGCCATTGATACGTCATCGCAGCTGGTGGAGAAACTGGCCGAACCGGCTTCCTCCCCGGCGCTCCGGCGCGAGATGCTTGAGCGCGACATCCGCCCCGATGAGGTGACCGGGACCGGCAAAGGCGGACGCATCACGCTGGACGACCTGTTTGCCCGCATCGAGGAACGCGCCAAGCTGCCGCCCGCATCCCGGCCCATGACGCCGCCGGTGAAACCGGCCATGACGCCCGCAATCCAGGCGGCTCCGGCCTCTGCCATGGTTCCGCCGGCCGTTGCGGTGTCCGCGCCGCCGACGGTCGAGCAGGAGATCCGGCCGACCGCGGTGCGAACCGAGGACGCGCCGCTTTACGCCGTCGGTCGCGAGGAACGCCGCCCGATGTCGCCGATTCGCAAGCGGATTGCCGAGCGCCTGGTGGCCGCCCGCCAGCAGACCGCCATGCTGACGACCTTCAACGAGGCCGATCTGACCCGCGTCAAGGAGCTGCGCGGCAGCCAGCGTGAGCATTTCATGCAGCGCCACGGCATTGCGCTGGGCTTCATGCCCTTCTTTGTCAAGGCCTGCGTCGGGGCGCTGAAAGAGTTTCCGAACGTAAATGCCGGCATCGACGGCGATGATATCGTCCTGCACAATTTTTACGACATCGGTATCGCCATCGGCGCTGAAAAGGGTCTGGTTGTGCCGATCCTGCGCAATGCCGACCGCATGAAGCTGTATGAAATCGAGCAGGCCATCGCCGATTTTTCCGAGAAGATCAAGACCAATCGCCTGGCCATCGCCGATTTGCAGGGAGGGACCTTCAGCATCAGCAACGGCGGCGTCTACGGCTCAATGCTCTCGACGCCGATCCTGAACCCGCCCCAGAGCGCGGTTCTGGGGATGCATGCGATCCAGGACCGGCCGGTGGTGCGCGATGGTCAGATCGTGATACGCCCGATGATGTACCTGGCCCTGTCCTACGATCACCGCCTGATCGACGGCCGCGAAGCGGTCGGTTTCCTGAAGAAGGTCAAGGAGTACATCGAGGAGCCGGAAGAGTTGCTGCTGGAAGGGTGAAGGCAGCACCGTAACCCCTCCTGTCCTCCCCTTAGATTAAGGGGAGGGACGCTCGGATGAGGCTGCGGTGGCTCTTTGTTATTTTGATTTTGTTTTGGCCTTTAGCTCCCCCTCTTAAGTTAAGAGGGGGTGGGGGGAGTTATGAATGTAGCACCGTAACCCCACCTGTCCTCCCCTTAAGTTAAGGGGAGGGACGCCCGGATGCTGCTGTAGTGGTTCCTTGTGATTTTGTCTTTGTTTTGGTCTTTAGCTCCCCCTCTT
>JAVBXN010000026.1 GCA_030824515.1 Pelobacter sp. | reverse complement strand
ATGTAGCTGTTGTGTTCGGCAATATGCTGCTCATACCGGGGATAAGAAGATTCCATCATCCAGAGTTCTTCACGCACAAAATGATAGCTGACATAATCAGACAATTCATCAAGAAGTTCCTCGCAGCTTTCCGGAGGGGCATCATGCTCTAATTCGTTATAGGACCGGTTCAGAAGGTCCACCAGGTGCTTATGGTGCTCGTCAAAGGGTTCCACACCAACCAGGAAGCTGTCATTCCATTCTACAATCGGCATTACAATTACCATCCGTTAATTTGATTGCAGCAATCATTACGCGCAAGCTGGTTCTTGTCAAGTTGGAATAATGGGATCGCCAAGGGGAAGCTGCTTGTTATTTAGCTAATTGTGGCAATAGATAAAAAACAGCAATTCTCATGAGTCCACTTGTATAACGAGTCTGGACAATGTATTCTGGGTCCTCTTCTAATGAGTTATCCGTATCCTTGCTTTGCATGCAGCTTCCGATGCAGCCCGTATCAGCGGAGACAGTCTTCAGGTGGATGCCTGTTGACAAAATATATTCCAGGAGAAATCAAATGAACATTCATACTTACTTGATTCGAACGGCAATAATGCTCGGCACAATCTTTATATCCTCACCTGATATATCATACACTGCCGATGCCGTCAGTGTCGCCGGTGGCGATCTCCAGGTGGACGGACTCTGGTTCTCCGGCGACACCAACAGGACGGTTATCAGAAAGCCTTCTGACTTCCCGTTCCCGTGGACAATCTCAGGACAGGACATCTACTATTCCGGCGGGAACGTGGGCATCGGCGTCCTGGCACCGGCCGAACGGCTGGACATCTTCGGGAACGCCTCCGTCAGCGGTTCGGTCACTGCGGCCACGCTTACTTCGAGCGCACCGACCGGCACCCCGCCGCTGACGGTCAGTTCGACGACCCTGGTACCGAACCTTAATGCAGGGATGGTTGGCGGTAAAAACCTGGCAGACCTTGATGCCCGCTATGCACCAGCGACCAGCACTGCCATACCGGCGCAGGTACCCGGCAGTAATACGATCACCACTATAGACAACGTGGGGTTCGTGATGCAGGGACCATCCATTACGATCGGTATAGACGGGCTTCCGATCATCGCGTACAAGGATGAACTCAACGGAGACCTCAAGGTTGCCAAATGCAGCACTCCAACCTGTGCCAGCGGCACGGTTATAACCACCATAGACAGCACAGGGAATGTCGGAAGCTATTCATCGATTGCGATCCGTGCCGACGGGCTGCCGGTCATTTCATATTTTGATGGCACCACTTTCAGCCTTAAATTCGCTGTGTGCGGCAACATGTCATGCTCCAGCGGCACCACCATCCGCACCCTGGACAGTTCAGCCTCTGTCGGTCAGTTTACCTCACTTGCCGTCAATACCGACGGGATGCCGATTGTCTCCTACTATGATACGACAAACCAGGACCTGAAGGTCGTGAAATGCGGCAGCACGTCCTGCAGTAATCTGCTTCCGTTTCTCACTAACCTCGTCAACACTGTTGACAGCACCGGAAACGTCGGTCGGGACACCTCGCTTGCCATCGGCATCGACGGCCTGCCGATCATCGCATACCACGATGCCACCAATACCGATTTTAAGATCGCAAAATGCGGCACCGCATCCTGTGCCAGCGGTAACACAATAACAACCGTGGACAGTGCCGGAATCGTGGGATACAACGCAGTATCCCTCTCGATCGGATCTGACGGTCTGCCGGTCGCTGCCTATTACGACGCTACCAATCAGAATCTGAAGGTGCTGAAATGCGGAAATAATGCCTGCTCCAGCGGCAATGCCATAGCAGTCGTTGACGGTCCGGGAAGTGTCGGTTACTACTCATCCATGACCATAGGCACGGATGGCCTGCCGATCATCGCATACTGGGAGAATGGTGTCGCAGACCTTAAAATTGCCAAGTGCGGCAATTCTGCCTGCTCTGCGGGTAATGTCATCACGACGGTAGACAGTACAGGTCAGGTTGGCTATTACCCCTCCATAACGATCGGTGCAGACGGACTTCCGATCGTAGCGTACCTCGACGACACAAATAGTACACTCAAAGTCCTTAAATGCGCGAACCAGTTCTGCATCAACAGATGGAGCAGGAGGTAGCATAGGCATTCCGCTCATTATGTAGAGTCGGGGGAGTACATCGAAGAAACGAATGAAGGTGGTCCAAGGCAGGCCGCAGTCTCCGGGGATTGACTAGCCGGATCACATTATGCAAAGAGAGAGGAACCAACGCTGCTTGATGTTACTGGTAGCACCAACGTAGCTGCTTTATTGCTTTAACTCCATCATCCTATGAAAAAGAATCATAAAGCAATAAAGCAACAACGTCCCCTATGCCTCCTCTAAGTACGTCAATCGCCAATTGGGGGGTCCTCCCTCGCCCTGACGAATAGGAAGGGCGAAGTGAAGCCGATAGGCGGGTAGCCAGAATGATCGAAACCGAGAATTATCTCCAGCGCAGGGACTAAGGGGACGTTGTTGATTAGGGAATAAGGGGACGTTGTTGATTAGTCAACTAGATATCGAGTTAATCAACTAATCAACAACGTCCCCTTAGTCTTCCCTCTACTAATTGTCAAGTCCAGTGCTTGATTGAAAGTTAGTTCACCCTGCATTACTTGACGGTAGGGGAAGTAGTGGGAGCACAAGTGATTTAGGTATCTCTTCGACTCGACGTAAAGCTCCTCCAGTCGATTCCGTACGAGATCCTCTTGCTTTATTTTTTGGTCATGCTCCAATTGTAGTTTTAGTCGTTGATTCGTGGCGCGGTTCGACAGCCACACACCCAAAAGGGTCATCCCCGATGACAAAATAGCGGTCGCGAGGGCAATCCATGCTTGAGATGGCACAGACTGCAGTAAATTAACTATGGTCATTCATTTTCCTTTTGCGGCCTAGCCACTCACCCGTTTGTCGGGTGTAGTGGCGTTGTTAGACTGTCTTCTAATTATGCTTGCACGCTTCTTTGCATAGACTACGGTGATTGCTACAAACAGCCCTATGAAAAATGTATTAATTTTATAAATTGGAATTGGTTTGCCGGTCTTTTCGAAATAATTGAAAACTTCAGCATATATCATCAGTCCAACAATAAACGCAAATGCTGACAATCCGGCACATAAAGCCAATGATGCACGTAACTTGTCTTTTTTTGTCGGTTGAGGGGGCGGATTTAATTCTCCCTTGAAAAATACCTTTTTGATGCCAACCAAGACTATCCCCAACAGCCCAAAGAAAGGAGGAATCACTTCCATCGGAATATTGAAGTATACGTGTCCAATAAATACGCCTGCGACCGAAAGAATCGTAAGGAGGGAAACTCCAATAAAAGTGCTTGTCCTTTGAGTCATTAATTTCCTCTGTCTAATACATATCTCTGGGTGTCAGACCCACACTCTTGGGACGACCGCAGGGGGGGCAGGGCTCAACTTCTGACGCACTGCCCTTGTTTCCCAGCTAATGTCAAGAATTGAGACCTGCCCCCCTGTTATTCCTTTTCTCTTATTTTTTGCAATGCTTTATTGCGTCGGTAAGTGCTTCAAAGAATGGATCAATAGTTGAATTTGGAATCCTCTTAATCACACATTCAGAAGGATAAAGAATGATGTTGTTTGACAGAAACCAGCTTCGTTTTTTTGCTGACAGTATGCGGTCAAGTGGTATTTCCCATTTCGAAACAACACTATCTACATATAGGGACCCTTCGTCTCCTTTCGATAAGAACATCAATCTCTTATTCGTCAGAAACACTACCCAACCTGCTGCAAAACCACTATACGGTTCAGGAGCTTTGGCTCTTGCGGTTATAACACCCTGAATATTCTCATCTGTATCAAACATTTCAGCAAGATCAGAAATTTCATATGCTGTGTGTTCGAGAAATTGATTGTTATTAATCCATTTTTGCACCTGTTCTATTATTTCTTGGCTTGATGGCATCATAGCCTCCTTTGAGCAATTGATGAAATCCGACGAAGATTTTCAGATGGCTTCGGCTGATCGGCCTACTTTTGAATGCCAGTCGTGTCGATAGTTGGCCTTTCTCATTCAAGAGCAAGTATCGTTCTTGTCAAAGGTGTCTCCCTCGCAATATTGTTGGCATCGCTTTTGTTCATAGCGTCGTGGACAAATATTCGCTTAGATACAAGTCTTACACACGGCAGCCCAGAATCATCATATATTTCTAATCTAGCTAAGAAGTTGCCACCAAAATCAATATAGACTGGACATTCAGCCTCCAGCCAAGTGCGTCGTGGTCGGATCCAATCATATTGATGATGGCCTATATAAAGTTGGTTTACATGGCTTTCAATCTCGTGAATGCCATGAATCCAGCCACTATTAAGATTCGCTTTGGTTGCTTCCGGATTCTCTATCAGGCCTTCAGACAAACGAAAAAAAAGACCATGAGCTGCCCCATGCTGATTGCGTGTGGCTTTGGTCCATACGAGATCCTCTGCTAATACAGAATCAGGGTCAGGTAGCAGGTGGTAAATATTAAAGTTCTGTCGAAAGACACTTCCATCAACAACCCATACGAGGTTACGGTAAAAAATTTCTCGTGAGATTCGCTCAGCGTCAGTTATGTTGGAGTGTTGCACCTCAATAATTATTCCAGTAGGGGACTTAATGTCAGCTCTATGCAACTCTCCATCAGGGGAAGTATGCACAACCTCTCTGCAATTTTCGGGGAAAAGGTTTTTCCAATTGCGATGCCACGCAGTTTCGCTCTCCCACCAAGGGTCGCAATTTCGGCGGCCAAAGTGTGCCCAGTGATGCATTTTACGCGGCCCACATTTGGCTACCATAGCAGATCCACAAATTGAGCAACTGCCTCGACCACCAGGAAATGCTTCACTGCGAATATTATCTATGATCGCATACTGCACTTTATAACTCCGGCACTATCATTGTGGTTCAACATCTTATTCACCCCCACCCCTGTAATCTTCTGACAACAGGATGCGAAACGCCCCTATCCTGATTCCTCATATTGCCTTGTTGACAAAATTCAAATGCAAAAACGCCGCTCCCATGGTTAAAAACCGGGAAACGGCGCTGGTGAATCGTGTTAAGAGTGGAATGCTTCTTTTGTCCGGATTTGTTGGTGACTTCACCAGAACAGGCGCCGGTTACAATGTTTTCCACGTATTGTCCCATCACTTCGCCCTTTATATGGGGTAGTCGCATTGCAACAATTGGTTACCCTTGCTCTGCTCTGCCGGTGAATTCATGACTTCTCAATCCCCCAGCCTCTTGCCCGGCACCAGGTAGTTCCTGATGTAGTCATGCACCGATTCCTCCACCGAGCCGATCGCGGCCGAATAGCCTGTTGCCCTGATTTTGGAGATGTCGGCGCAGGTGCGGTACTGGTAGGTGTTGCGGATCGATTCCGGCATGTCGATGTATTCGATGCTGACCGGGCGCTCCATGGCGCTGAAGACGGCCCCTGCCAGCCGGTTCCAGCTGACCGTGGTTCCGCCGCCGATGTTGAAAATGCCGCCGGCACGACTGTTCAGCAGGAAGTGCAGCGTCATCGCGGCCGCGTCCTTGACATAGACGAAGTCGCGCAGCTGTTCGCCGTCGCCGTACTCCGGGCGATGGGACTTGAACAACCGCAGGGTGCCGGTGGCGCCGATCTGCTCGTAGGCCTTCAACACCAGTGAGCGCATCTCCCCCTTGTGCTGTTCGTTGGGACCGTAGACGTTGAAGTATTTGATCCCCACCAGCCTGTCCAGAAAACCCTGGCGCAGCGCCCACAGGTCGAAAAGCTGCTTGGAGTAGCCGTACATGTTCATCGGTCTCAGGGTCGCCAGCTGCTGCTCGTCATCGGCAAAGCCGTTTTCGCCGTCGCCATAGGTGGCGGCGCTGGAGGCGTAGATGAAGCGGGCATCGGCGGCCAGCGCGGTCAGGGCCAGCTTGCGGGAATATTCGAAGTTGTTCCTGATCAGGTAGGTGGCGTCCGGTTCGGTCGTGGCCGAACAGGCTCCCAGGTGGATGACCGCCTCCAGCTTGCGGCCCGGCAGGCGGCTGGCCGCGGAGCCGTTGTCCAGCAGCTGTTCGAAGGCATCCTTCTCCATGTAGTCCATGAAGCGCAATGCCGAGAGATTGCGCCATTTGTCGGTCAGGCCGAGATGGTCCACCACCAGGATGTCTTCCCTGCCGATCCGGTTCAGGTGTTGAATCACGGCGCTGCCTATCAGTCCAGCGCCTCCGGTTACGATGATCATGCTCTTCCCTCCTGTCCTGCATATTCGCTGATTGCTTTGAGCAGTTCTTTCCTGCTGCGTGGCAGATATCCCTTACCACGAAGATCGATGCCGATCAAGGAGAGTGAGCGGGTTATCTCCTCCACCAGCGGTGCGGCCCCCAGCGTGGACTGGACCTCCCCGCGCCGGAGAATCTCTGCCGGGGGGCCGTGGGCCAGCAACCGGCCGGCTTCCATCACTACTGACTCATCGGCCCAGCCGTAGGCAAAATCCAGGTCGTGGGTTGCAACCACGATCGTCATGCCGCCTGAGTGCAGCTTTTCCAGGATCGTGGTCAGCTCCTCCTGCATGGCAGCATCCAGGCCGGCCATCGGTTCGTCCAGAACGACGATCTCCGGCTGCATTGCCAGGACTCCGGCGATGCAGACCCGCTTTTTCTGGCCGTAACTCAGGTTGTGTACCGGTTTTTCGGCGGAATCAGTCATTCCGACCGCGCAAAGCGCCTCCTCCACCCTCTGTCGCACGGCCGCTTCTGGCAGTCCCATGTTCATCGGGCCAAAGGAAACATCCTCCCGCACGCTGGCCGAAAAGAGCTGGCTGTCCGGATTCTGGAACACCATGCCGACCCTTGAACGCAGCCGGCGCATGCCGTTGCGGCTGTAATCCAGCGGTGTCCCCTCGCAAAGCACCCGTCCGGCCGTGGGGCGCAGGATGCCGTTCAGATGCAGGAACATGGTGGTCTTGCCGGCTCCGTTGGCTCCCAGCACGGCGGTGCGTGCGCCGCGCCGGATCGCCAGGGAACAGCCGTCAAGGGCGCGGGTTCCGTCGGCATAAAGATAGCAGACGTCCTCCAGTTTCAGGATGGCATCGCTCATGGCAGTGTCACGGCCAGCGCAATCATCAGGGCTCCCGCGCCGGCGGCGATGGAGATGCTCTTGGACGCGTTGGCATGGCTGCTCTCCAGGAAGCGGAGCGCGCCGTCGTTATTGCGGGCCAGGGCAGCCAGGTGCAGCGACTGCGAACGCTGCCAGACCTGTACGGTAAGGTTGGCCAGCAGGCTTCCCAGCGAGCGCAGGGAAAGCCTGAAGCTGGCATAACCCAGCCGCGCGGACTGGGCGGTGATGGTTTCATGCACCGCTTCGGAGAGCACAAAGAGGGTACGGTAGCAGAGGACCATCAGGTCGAGCAGGGTGTCCGGCAGTTTGCAGCGTCTCAGCAGGGTGATGATGTCCGGCAGTGGAGTGGTCAGAGACAGGAAGAGCAGTGCCGTCAGGCAGGCCAGTGAGCGGCTGCAGACCTGGGCAATGCGGGGAAACTCGGCTGTCGCCGGGTGTATTGCCGGCGCTCCGGCGGTTCCGGCAAAATCGAGCGAAAAGACCAGCGACAGGCAGCTGGCCGCCAGAAACAGCAGTGCCGGCGCCGCCACCCGCAGGTAGCGCAGTGGTGGAATGCCGGCGCCGCAGATCGTTGCCGCGGCCAGTATCAGCGCGATCAACAGCGCTGTTCGGGGCGATCCCGCTGCAAATGCGGCGATGGTGCCGCACAGGGAGAAGAAACCCTTGGCGATCGGGGATACCCTCCGCCAGCGATTTGAATAGGCTGACTGCTCGGTCAGCACCGGGCTTCCTTGTCGAGTTCGCGGCGCATCTTGGCGCGGGTGGTGGAGACCCCCAGGTAATAGCCGATGAAGCCCGCCCCCAGGGCGGCCTGCAGGGCAAAGAGCAGGGAGCCGATTTCTCCGCTGGGCGGTTCCATCAGCGGTTTCGCCCAAGGCTTGTAGCCGGGGGCAATGCTTCCCACCAGGTCTTTGGCCTTGTCGTCGGCGCCGGCAAAAATCACGGCCTGGCTACCATCCGGTCCGGGAGCCGGTTTCCTGACGATCCAGAGCGGCAGCGCCACCAGGGCAACCACTGCCAGCAGAAGCAGCAGATTCTGATATTTTTTCATGCCTTCAGCTCCTGTACGGTCGTAACCTTCATCTGTTGAAGTTCCCTGGCGTTGAAGCGCACCAGGGAATTCATCACCACCACCGTCAACAGCCCTTCGCTGATCGCCAGCGGTATCTGGGTGAAGGCGAATACTCCGGCAAATTTGGCGAAGGAAGCGATAAAGCCGCCACTTGGATCGGGAAACGCCAGCGCCAGTTGGGCCGAGGTGGTGATGTAGGTCAACAGGTCTGCCAGGGATGCGGCCAGGAAGATCGAAAACCCGAAGGGGAGTCTGGCTGTCCTGGCCATGCGGTAGATGGCGGCGGCGGCAAACGGCCCCACGATCGCCATGGAGAAGATGTTGGCCCCCAGTGTCGTCAGGCCGCCGTGCGCCAGCAGGATCGCCTGGAACATCAGTACCACCGCGCCGATGGGGGCCATGGCCGCCGGTCCGAACAGTATCGCCCCCAGGCCGGTCCCGGTCGGATGCGAACAGCTGCCGGTGACTGAAGGCATCTTCAGGGCCGAAAGCACAAAGGTGAAGGCGGCGGCGACTCCCAGCAGCATGCGCTGCTCCGGCTGTTCCCTGAACCTTTTATTGATTGAATGCAGCCCGTAGGCAACGAACGGCGATGAGGCGACGCTCCAGCCGATGGCATGCTGTATCGGCAGAAAGCCTTCCATGATGTGCATGATGATGCCTCCCGTAAACGGCGTTTAAGGGTTTATCAAAAAATAAACCGTTGGTCGGGAGATGCGTCTGCGGCTGGAGATTGGATGAGATGTGCAAACAAAGAGATGCTTCCCCCGAAGCGAGCGAATGGAGCGGTATTCCGACTCAGGGCGACCTACTTGCCCGCCTTCCCAGGTATTCCCAGTGGCGCTATCACCTTGCGGCGATCGGGCTTTCGTTCCCTTTACGGCTGCGGGGCAGCGGGGGCTTTGCACCCCTCTTCCACGCTTCCATCCGTTAAGAATTCATTACGCTACTTTTACAGAGTGGCGTGCTGTTTGTCAAGCTCCTGCAGGCGCGCTTCGGAAGAAGGCTTGTAGTGCAAATTTGGACTTGCAAAAAAATATCAATAAGGTAAATACTAACCTCTATATTAATGGTAAATAATCTAGCGGAGGCAAATGATATGTTCAGGATCTGGATGTTGACTGTTTTTGTATTGCTTGTAATGGTGAGTGCTGCTGTTTCGGCCCCCTTGACGCCAAAGGAGGAGCTGGGAAAGCTGCTCTACTTTGACACGCAGTTGTCCAAGGAGAAGAATCAATCCTGCGCCACATGTCATCAGCCCCCCGGCTTCGCGGACCCGGCCAATGCCGCCATGCCGCAAACGGAAGTGGTTTCAAAGGGCTCGGTAAGCGGACTTTTCGGCACCCGTAATTCTCCCACTGCCGCCTATGCCGCCTTCAGCCCGCATTTCCGCTGGGACAGCGATGAGGGGCTGTTTCTGGGTGGCCAGTTCTGGGACGGACGGGAGGCAACCTTGAAGGGGCAGGCCAAGGGGCCGTTTCTGAACCCGGTTGAGATGACCATGCCCGACGGCAGTTCGGTTGTGGATTCGTGCCGGAGTCCTTTGAACCCGCAATCCCAAAAGTATCTCGAACTGTTTCGGAAAGTGTACGGAGTGGATCTCGCCCAGGCCAACCTGAAAGACCCGATCATCGCCAATGCTCTGTACGACCTGACCGCGGACGCAATCGCAGGCTATGAAAAGTCCCGCGAGGTCAACCAGTTCAGTTCGAAGTACGACCATGTGCTGGCCGGCAAGGCCAGACTAACTCCGCAGGAGAGCCTGGGGCTGAAGCTGTTCAACGGCAAGGGGCTCTGCAGCAAATGCCACATATCCGAAGTGGGCAAATCGCCGGCCGGCGGCATGATCCCGCCGCTTTTCACCGATTTTACCTACGACAACCTGGGCATTCCGCGCAGTGACAACCCGGCGCTGGCCAATGCTCCGGTCGATCTCGGACTGGGTGGGCGTCCCGACATAGCCGCCATGGATCCCAAGGGACTGCAGAAGGGCAAGTTCAAGGTACCGACCCTGCGTAACATCAGCCTGACCGCGCCGTACGGCCACAACGGCTACTTTGCCACCCTGACCGAGATCGTGGAGTTTTACAACACGGCCGGTGTGCGTGGCAGATGGCCCAAGCCGGAGGTCTCGCAGAATGTCAATCGCAAGGAAATGGGCAACCTGAAGCTGACCAAAAAGGAAGTGGCTGCTATCGTGGCTTTCATGGGCGCCTTGACGGACGGCTATGGCCAGCCGCTGGAAGGTATCGTGCTGCCGCCGTTTCCGTGAGAAAGCAGGGACGTGTTGTTCATGCCGGCTGACAGTTCGATCAGTCGTGATGATGATGGTGATGATGGGGCGGGTGTGGCCTGGATACCCTGGCCGGCCCGCCTCCGCAGACCGGGCAACCCTGCATCGAGAGCGGCTTCTCCAGCCGGCACTCGGCCAGCAGCTTGTCATTACCGAAGATCTCCATTGCCGGCCCGTCCGCCCGGACCTCTCCCTCATGCAGCACGATTACCCGGTCGCAGAGTTCCATAACCATGTCCAGGTCATGGCTGGTAAAGATCCGGGTGTGCTCGAAATCCCTCATCAGCGCCATCAGCTGTCGCCGGGCAAAAGGGTCAAGCCCGTTGGTCGGTTCGTCCATGACCAGGATGTCCGGGGACATGGAGAGCACAGTCGCTATGGCCACGCGTTTTTTTTCACCTCCTGAAAGATGGTAGGGGGGCTTGTCGCGCAGGTGGCCGGCCCCGACCAGTTCCAGTACCTCCGTTACCCTCTGCTCCACATCCGCGGTCGCATATCCCAGGTTCAGCGGTCCAAAGGCCACATCGTCAAAGACCGTCGGCATGAAGAGCTGATCGTCCGGGTCCTGGAATACCATGCCAACCGTGCGCCTGATGTCGGGCAGCGTCCCTTTTGAAAGTGGCGTATGTCCGATGTGGATCGATCCGCCGGTCGGTTCAAGGCTGCCGTTTAGATGCTGCAGCAGGGTGGATTTGCCGGCGCCGTTGGCTCCGATGATGCCAACCGATTCGCCGTGGGTGATAATGAAGGAGACGTCTTTCAGGGCGGCGGTGCCGTCGGAATAGACATGGCGCAGGTTTTTTACCTCAACGATGTGATGACTCATGTGAACAACCCCGTGATTAGTGTTCCCAGATACCGCGATACGTTATTGATTCGCAGGAAGACGAACAACGCTGACCAGCCCAGAACAAACAGCAGTTCGGCTTTCCCGAAGGACGATTGCCGGTAGGCGTGGAATTGGCCGGTGAAACCGCGGGCCAGCATGGCCATGTGGATGCGCTCGGCGCGCTGCCAGGTACGCAGCAGCAAGTGTCCGATCATGGAGCTGAAGCTGCGTATCCCAAGACCTTTCCTGCCGCAGGAGCGCAGCTCACGCGCCCGTGAGGCCCGCCCCCCCTCCTCGCTCAGCACGAAGATGTAACGGTAGAGGAAGAGCAGCTGGACGGCAAAAACCTGGGGCATGCCCAGCCGTTCCAGGGCCTGGCAGACAGCGGTAAAGCCGGTCACCCCCACCAGGATGAATGCGGCTCCGACAGTGAGGACGGAGCGGACCATGATCGAGGCAAAGGAAATCCATCCGCCGGAGATGCCCAGCGGACCGAGATAGACAAGCACTTCCCGGTCGAAAACCGGATTGAAGATGCCGACCACCAGGACAAATGGACAGAGCAGGGCAATCTTTCTGGCTATGAACAGGGCCGGGAGGTCGGCCAGAGCGATCAGGACGGCAGGGAAGATGAAGAAAGGAAACAGCGCGGCCAGTTCATAGCGGTCGTAGGACACGATGCAGAGAATGAAGACGCAGGTCACCAGCACCTTCGCCCGCGCATCGAGGCGATGAATGACCGAGTCATTGTTGGCCAGCAGGTCAAGGCGCTTCAGGTCCAGCACTGCCTTGTTTATTGAAGCCATGGAGCGTCCTTTGACGGATAATTCCAATTCCAAATCAAAGCGCCCTCTTCGTTGGCTCGTCTTCGGCTCCTCAACATACTGGTTTTGTATGCCTTCGTCGCCTCAATCCTCGCCGCCTTGACTGCATCTTTGATTTGAAACCGGAAAAAGGAGAGAAAACATCACGTTTCTCCCCTTTAAAGCATATCCGTACTCTTATTACAACCGTGTCTTTTCAGACAGCCCCGATGCGTTTTTTCAGGACAAATCCGATCACGCCGGCCAACGCAAGGGTCATCAACCCGCCCAGGATACCGGAAACAGTGGTCCCCAGCCGGCTGTCTCCATCCTTCTCCTGCTTGCCGGAGGCTTGGTCGGCAGTTTCTTTGCTTGTCACGGATGCCGGATGTAATGTTGCCTCTTTGGGTGTTTCCTGTTTTTTAAAGGAATAGTCGGGCAGAAAGGCGACCTTTTCCTGCAGGGATGCCAGCAGGTCGTGCAGCTGTCCTTTTACGCCTTCAACCTCTTCCTTTCCGGTCACCTTTTGAATAGACCACTCCAAACCGTCGGGGCTATCCGACGCGAACCAGGAGATCACTCCTCCGGTCAGCAGGGAGGCGGCCAGGAACACTATCATGACGTTACGTATTGAATAACCGGCCGCCGCTTGCGCAGGCAGCGCACATTGTAAAATTTCGGGGCGCGCCTTGTAAACGAACGAAACTACCGCCGCGGTCACCAGGCCCTCTACAACGCCGATTCCCAGGTGGATCGGCTGCATCAGCGTTACGAACGTGGTGAAGGGAAGCGAAGAGATCCCCGATGCCACGGTTTCCAGGACCACTCCGAACGCGCCCATCTGCAGGCCAAGCACGGCGGCAATTATGGATGCGGCGACAATTTTGCCCTTGGTCGGGCGGTTACCGATGATTGGTTTGTAGACCAGGGGGTAGGCGATAAAAGCCGGGAATATTCCCAGGTTGAAGATGTTGCAGCCAAGGGCCAGCAGGCCGCCGTCGGCAAAAAACAGCGCCTGGATCAGCAGGACCGAGGCTATGCTCAGGAAGGCCGCGTAGGGCCCCAACAGTATCGCCAGCAGCAGTCCGCCACCCAGGTGGCCGCTGGAACCGGTGGCCGGAATGGTAAAGTTGATCATCTGCGCCGCAAAGATGAAAGCACCCAGCACCCCCATCAACGGCACCTTCTTCTCGTCCATCTCCCTGCGTATTTTTCTTGAGCAGTAGGCGATCGTTCCGGCCGATGCAGCCCACATGGTGCAACCTACCGCCGGGGAAAGCAAGGCGTCAGCCATATGCATGTTAATTCTCCTGGTTGTAACTAACGTCAGTATTTAAGGGTTACGCCAAAACATCCGGTCAGGTCGTCTTCCGGTTTGGTCAGGCCGAGCTTCAGGCCGGCGCTCAGATCCAGGTTGTTGTTGACCGTGTAAATCAGTCCTCCGAGTCCGAATACCGGCATTTCGCTGGATGATTTGTCTTCGTAGGTTGCGGTCCCGAAATCGGCGCCCAGCTTCAGGTCCTCTGTTATCTGGTATGTCGTTGCCAGTGAAAAGTTCCAGATGCTGTCTCTGCAGGCATCGCGGACCTCTGCCCGGTTGTGGTCATTGAATGTGTAGCCGGCATTCAGGTGAAATGCTATCGGTCCCAGTTCTTTGGTGAGCACCAGGGTGGCGCCGTATGACATCGTGTAATCATTATCCGTGCCAACTGAATAGGAGTAACCCAACTGGGGCCTGACGGCAATGCTGAACCCCTCCTGTTTGTAGAGCTGCCATTTCAGGTAGAGGGCAAAATCCGTGGAGCCGGCATCGTTGAATGAAGCGCCATCGCTATCTCCACTGCCCCAGGGACGGGTGATGCCGAATATCAGGTCAAGCTTGTCACTTAATCCCGCGCTTATGGCCGCGGAAAGTTGTGTTCCATCGGTTTTTGTGGTTGAGCCGTTGGTGGTTTCATTATCGTAGCTGATTTGAGCGTTGAACTCGACCTGCACGGCGCCTTTTCCCAGGGTTTCGGCGTCGTCGCAGACCAGCGGGTATGCTGCAAAACACGTCCCTGTGGACAGCAGGGTTAAAACCGCTGCGCAGGCAATCGATATATTATTTACTTTCACAGCCCCCCCAATCATGTACGGCAACGGTATAAAATAATGCAGCGCCAATAGTACACATTAAATCAAAAGTGATGCCCGTTGTGTAACACGAAATAAATATATGTGCAACCATAATTAAAAAGTAGCGTGGTCGGCTTTGACGGCAAGGGGGCTGTTTTCGATTGGCTTCACGGCGGAGTCTAAGGTGACCATGCTGATTGACAGGCGGCTATGATGAAAGGAAGGAAGGTGATAACACCCCCTGTCCCCCTCTTAACTTAAGAGGGGGAACGCGAAGGCAAACTTGGCGGCTATATTAACAGTAGCATCGAAGCGTTCCTCCCCTTAAATAAGGGGAGGCCAGGTGGGGTTATGGCTACATGGCCAGCATGCTGAACCGTTACAGGAGATTGGAGTTGATGTGTGTTGCGGTTTCACGCTCCAGCAGGCAACCGCTGCGCAGATCGCAGTTTTCAGCGGCATTCAGCAGACGCTTGGAGGCCGAGAGCGCTTTCAACGGGTGGCTGGCGATACGTTCCGCAAAGCCGGTCACCATCGGCCAGAAATCCGCACTTTGATGGACCCGGTCAACAAGGCCCATCTGCAGCGCTTCAACGGCATTATACGGGTCGGAAGTCATGAACATTTCGCGGGCAAAATTCTTGCCTACGATTCGTGGCAGTTTCCTGGTCCCGCAGAAGCCGGTGATGATTCCCAGTCTGGCCCCCGGGTGCGCGATCTGCAGGCTGTCAACCGCGATGCGTATATCGCAGGCCATGGCCAGGTCGCAACCGCCGCCCATGGTGATACCGTTCAGTGCGCCGATGACCGGCTTGTGGCAGGATTCGATCTGTTCAAACAGCGATTGCCCCAGTTCGGCGAAGTGGAAGGCGTCTGCCGGGTCGAAGTGGAGCATCTGGCCAATGTCGGCCCCCACCGCGAATGATTCCCCCGGATAGCCGGAGAGTACGACGGCGCCCACCTCGCGGTCGGCCTCGACCTGGGCCAGGGCGCGTTTCAGTTCGCGGATGGTGGTGATGGAGAGCTTGTTGAAGCGTGAACCGGCATCGAGCAGGATATACCCGACCCGGTTCGCGACCTCTATGCGGAGTTTTTTGTATGGCATGATATTGGAGTATGGAACAAAAGGCCGGAGAGAACTCTATTCGGCCGCCCCGTTCCCAGACCTCTGCTTATGCCCTTGGCAGGACATTGCTCTTGACCCAGCTGACAATGTCCTCGGTCGAGGTTCCGGGGGTGAACACCTCGCTGATGCCGGCGGCCTTCAACGAAGGGATGTCGTCTTCCGGGATTACGCCGCCACCGAAGACCTTGATGTCGCCGGCACCCTTTTCCCTGAAAAGCTGCGTGACCCTGGGGAGCAGCGTGTTGTGGGCGCCGGACAGGATCGAAAGCCCTACGCAGTCCACGTCTTCCTGGATTGCTGCCGAGACGATCTGCTCCGGGGTCTGGTGCAGACCGGTGTAGATTACTTCGAAGCCGGCGTCGCGAAAGGCGCGGGCGATGATCTTGGCGCCGCGGTCATGGCCGTCCAGGCCCGGTTTTCCCACCAGTACTCGTAAAGTTCTTTCAGCCATTTTCAATTCCTCCTTCGGTATTTAAAAATCGAATGATGTTCTCCGGTTCAGGTGAAGTTTCAGGTTACATCTCTATGCCGGTTCTGGCGGGGACTCCCGCCTTGTAGTAATGCTTGATCTCACGCATCTCGGTCACCAGGTCGGCCGCCTCGATCACCCGTTGGTCGGCGTTGCGCCCGGTCAGAACCAGCTCGGTCCGTTCCGGCCGGAGAGCTATCAGCTCCAGGACCTGATCGATGTCGATCAACCCGAACCCTGCCGCGCCGTTGATCTCGTCGCAGATGAAAAGATCGTACTCTCCCGAGGTCAGCAGTTCCCTGGCCTGTGCATACGCTTCCTGCGCCAGGCGGCGGTCTTCAGTGATATCGCCGGTGTTGACCCATCCCGGCCGACCGGTCTGGATGATCGTGTAAAGCGGCGCCAGCTTTTCGGCGATCAGGTGTTCGCCATATGGACCGCCCCCCTTGATGAACTGGAATACGCAGACTTTGAAACCGCGACCCACGGCGCGCAGGGCCAGGCCCAGCGCTGCGGTGGTCTTGCCTTTGCCGTTGCCGGTATAGACCTGTGTGCAGCCACGCTCAAGCGCCATTCATTCCCCCTTGAACCGCGGTTGGCGCTTGTCCAGAAAGGCCTGCATCCCCTCGTGCCGGTCAAAGCTGGAGAAACAGAGCGCAAAGGCGTTGCGCTCCAGCATGCAGGCGGTCTGCAGATCGATATCAAAACCGGCGTTGACGACTTCGCCGCCTATGCGGATCGCGTTGGGGCTGCGTGTGCAGATATGCGCCATCAGTTCCATCGTCTTCGGCAGCAGTTCCGGCTCCGGATAGAGCCGGTTGACGAGCTTGATGCGCAGCGCTTCAGCGGAATCGATCAGGTCGCCGCTGTAGATCATCTCCTTGGCCTTGGATTTGCCGACCAGCCGCGCCAGGCGCTGTGTGCCTCCGCAGAACGGGATCAGCCCTTCGGCGATGGCGGGAAACCCGAAGCGGGCGGTTTCGGATGCGACCATGAAGTCGCAGGCCAGCGCTATCTCCAACCCCAGGCCGGTGCATTCGCCATCAATAGCGGCGATGCTGGGCTTGCCGGTTTTCTCCAGATTGAACAAGATCTGCTGTCCGAAACCGGACAGTGCCGAAACATCGTAAAGGGTCGCATCGTCCGCCCTGCGGCACTGTTGGCGAACCTGCGACAAACCGGTAACCACAACGCCCCTGATCTCGCCGTTGTCGCTGATCGTTGCTATCCGTTTCCCCAAAGTCTCCAGGAACTCGGCCGTGGATGCGGATTCCCGCCAATGGGCCGCCAGGACGACCAGGCCCCGATCCTTGTATTGTATGCTGCAAAGCCTCTCTGACACCGGTTTTCCTGCTTTTGATTGGAATGGGGTTAAAGCGCCGCGACTATAGCAATTCGGCTGTATACGGTCAAGAAAAGCTTTGCCGGATTTTTATCGACAGTAAAACTTTCCCGCTGCTTCCGTTTGTTGTTATAATCGCCGGATCAAACTATCCACGGGGAGTACCGCCAATGAACCTGCCCTCAATCGTTCGCCGCGGCGCCAAGGCCGCCAAAATATCCGCGGAGCAGAATGCCGCCTGGCTCCAGCAGCATATGAGCCCCTATTTCTTCCTGGCCATGGATGACGAAAGGGACGCGCTGGTCGCCCTGGCCGGCGCGATGGGGCGCCTGCGAAGCAACCGGCACCTGATTCTCATCGACCAGGAGAAACTGCTGGTGATCGCCTGTGTCAACCGCCCAGGTTCACTCTATGCAACCTTGCGGCGGATCGGGGACCGTGAGATCTCCTACGCCATGTTTTCCCACTCGAATGCAGACATGCCCGGCATCGATCAGGAGCTGGAGGTGCAGCGCTTCGAATTCGACCGCCGAAGGAACCACGAGATCAACCTTGCGAAGGATATGACGATACCGGCATCGCTGCGGCGCAAGCTGCGGGCGGAGCTGCGCTGTTCATTTCCGGACTTCGACTTGAGCAGGCTTGACCGGCTGCTGAAGATACTCTGGCTGAACAATGAAAATTACATCCGCATGTCACCGGCGTCGCGAACCGCCTACCTGGTCTGGCTGTTTGACAAGGGCAACGCTTCTGGAGGACTGTTCCTGGACATCGCCAAGGTCGTGCGTGAAGGCCGTAGCGAAACCAGGGTGCTGTTTGCCGTCGGCAATCCGCCCCAGGAGGATTTCCTGCTGCAGCTGCTGGAGGTTTTCAACCGCCTCGAAATCGGCATCCGCAGGGCTTATTGCCAGACGATCTCCAACGGTATCCACCCCTATTTCCTGGGGGCGTTCTATGTCAGCAGCCGGATGGAGGAGGAGATCCAACCGGACAGCGAACTGGCCGCGCGGCTCAAGCGGGAACTCTGCACGACCCAGATCATTTCCACCTCGTCGCCCGTTTATCGGGATTATGTCGTGGAGGGGCTGCTGACCGGAGAGGACGCGTCGTTGGTCAACGCCTTTATCGCGTTCTGCCACACCAGCCTGGCCCATGCCCAGCCAGAGCGGTTCGGCCTGGATGCGGTCCAGAGTGCCTTTTATGACCATCCGGAAATGGCGCAACTGCTGATCCGGCTGTTCCGGTTGCGCTTCGACCCGGATCAGCCGGAGCGGGAGAGCTTCTACTGCCCGGCCCTGGAGGAGACGGAGGAGGCGGTGGAGATGTATAATACCGGTCACCGCTGGCTGGATGACATCCGCCGTGCGGTGTACCGCTGCTGCCTGCTGTTTGTGACCAACACCCTCAAGTCCAACTTCTTCGTGGTGGAAAAACAGGCGCTGGCCTTCCGGCTCGATCCGGCCTACCTGCGGCAGCTGGGCAAGGAGTTCACCGCCGATATCCCCGAGACGCTCCCGTTCCGGATTACCTTCTTCTTCAGCCGTTTCGGGGCCGGTTACCATATCGGCTTCTCCGATATCGCCCGTGGGGGGTGGCGGACCGTTATCGCCCGCAGCTCGGACGATTACATCACCTCGGCCAATACGATCTTCCGCGAGGTGTACGTTCTGGCCAACACCCAGCACTTGAAAAACAAGGATATTTACGAGGGGGGCTCCAAGATGGCGCTGGTGCTGGATGCCTCCGATCTGGACCCGGCCGGGGGCGAAGCCGAAAACTTCCGGCTCTACAAGCTGCAGTACGGTATTGCCAACGCTTTCCTGGATATCTTCGTCACCGAAAACGGCCGGGCCGCAGACCGGCGCATCGTTGACTATTATGGTGATGACGAGCCGATCGAAATCGGCCCGGACGAGAACATGCACGACGGCATGATCGAAGCGATTGCCGCGCTTTCGAAGAAGAGGGGCTATATCCTGGGCGTCGGCATCATGTCCAGCAAGCGCTTCGGCATAAATCACAAGGAGTACGGCGTCACCTCCACCGGGGTGGTAAAATTCGCCGAAATCACGATGGCCGAGGAGGCAGGAATCGATATCCGCAGCGAACCGTTCTCACTGAAGATGACCGGCGGACCCAACGGCGACGTGGCCGGGAACTCGTTGCGCATCATGCTGGAGCGCTGCCCGGCGATGCAGGTGCGGCTGATCCTGGATGGAACAGCGGCTCTGTACGATCCGAACGGCATCAATCGCGAAGAACTGGGGCGCATCGTGCTGTCCCACGATCTCGACGCCTTCAACCCGGTGTTCCTGGGCGAGGGGGGCTTGATGGTCTATCGCAGCGGACGGCGACTGGAAGGTCTCAAGGAATCGCACCGCCAGGTGAGCCGTTCCGCCGCCGGCCTGCTGGAGGAGTGGCTGGATATCGATGATTTCAACCACCTTTACAGCAGCCTGATATTCACGGTAAAAGCCGACCTGTTCATCCCGGCCGGCGGGCGGCCCGAGACTATTGACGGCCAAAACTGGGGTCTGTTCCTGGATAATGACGGAAAGCCGACTTCGCCGGTCATCGTGGAGGGGGCCAACTCGTTCATCACTCCGGAAGCCAGGCTGCAACTGCAGAAGAGCGGGGCTGTCATCATGCGGGACGCTTCGGCCAACAAATGCGGCGTTATCTCGTCATCTTACGAGATCATCGCCAACCTGTTGCTGTCGGAGCGGGAATTCCTGGAGCAGAAGGACCGTTACATATCCGATGTGCTGGCTGTGCTGGAAAAACGTGCCGCGGACGAGGCCCGGCTGATCCTGCGCCGAAGAAAGGAATCGGGCGGAACCTTGCTCTACACAGATATATCCGAAACCATCAGCCAGAATATCAACAGTCTCTATTCACGCCTTTTCGAGTTTTTCTCCGCGCGCCCCGAGCTTTGTCTGCAACCCCCTTTCCGGCAGGCGGTGATCTGCCATCTTCCGCGCCTGCTGCAGGAAACTCCGGCCTACCGGCAACGGGTCAGGAAGCTGCCACGCAAGTATCTCTGCGCGATCCTGGCGGCCGAGATCGGCTCCTCGCTGGTCTATACCGGAAGCCGCGATGCGGATTTCGAGGATATGGTCAGAAGACACCTGGCGCGCGTGCTCTGTTCTCCCCGGTAGTTTGTTACCAAAAACAATCGGAGCCATTCATTAACAACAAACTTTTGAAAATGGCGCGCCCTGTGGTATAGGAATGGTATGCAATGCTGTGGAGAGCTATATGGGTGAAGACCGGAGTCCGGTGACAAACATTCTGCTGATCTGCCGTGAAGGGGAGAGCCGTCGCCTGTATCAGGCCGAACTGAACGCCCCGGATGTGTCGCTGGTTTGCGTACAAGCGCTGATGGATTTCTTTGACCGGGAGCTCTACTGCCCACTGAGCGGGATCCTGGTCGATATGCCCACCTATATGCGCGGCAGCGAGGAGGAAAAACACCTGCTGACGGTTCTGGTTGGACTTTTTCCGGCGCTGCGCCTCAAATGCAACGAAACCACCGCTGAAATCCGCACGCTTCCATTCGGAACCACGTATTCCGGAAAAATATTGCCGGCTGATTTCGTCAGCAAATATTGCAGACCATTTATTGAACGTAAAATCCGGACCTGTGAACGCTCCCACCAGACTTACCCGGCAATACTGCATCTGTTCAGGCCGGCTGAAAATGTGCCGGGAACAAAATCCGTGACTACCAGCATATCCCGTGAAGGGTGCTTTCTGGTCAGTTTTGAGCCGTGGAAAATCGGAGAACGGGGCTGGCTTACCATTGCGGACCTGGAAGATGCTTCACCCATTCCGGTGGAGGTCCGTTCGGTCAGGTCATGGGGTGAACCCCGCTGCCTGCCGGGGATGGGGGTCAGGTTCATCGAACTGACCGGATCGCAGAAAGATGAATTGAGTCGGCTGGGTGGCCGGAGCTTTATCGCGGAGGATGAATGATTGCCGGAGTTCAGGCAATTGATGTATAGATTAGACAATTTGCAGCAGAAACGCTTCTGTCTTCAATCCGGGCGATGCCATGCCTGTCGGGGGATATGTGGGAAAGGTAGCCATTGAAAATATTGAAACCGGAATGGTGCTGGCCAGTGATGTCCATGACCGGGCAGGGCGCATGCTGCTGGGAGCCGGGGCCGAGCTGACCCAGAAGCACCTGGTCATTTTTCGAACCTGGGGAGTTTTGGAGGCGGACATCGAAGGACAGGGAAGCGATGACTCCGCCGACCAGACCCCTTCTGATGTGGATCCGCTGGAACTGGCCGCGGCCGAACAGGAACTGGCGCCTCTTTTCAAGCATACGAACCGGAGCCATCCCGCCATTATCGAGCTGATGCGGATTGCGGCACTAAGGAAGGTTCAGCATGGCCATGTCTGATTACCCGCCCACCACCATCGAACGGCTGGTGGAAGAAACCAGCACCGTCTATTCTCTCCCGCTGTTCTACGAACGTCTTAACGAGACTATCAACCATCCGCGCAGTTCCATTGATGACATATCCAAAATCATAACCGAGGACCAGGGTCTGACGGCAAGACTGCTGAGGCTGGCCAACAGCCCGATGTTCGGCTGTTATGCAAAGGTCGAGTCGATCACCAAAGCGGTAACCATCATCGGAACCCAGCAGCTGCGGGATCTGGCGCTGGCTGCTTCGGTGATGGGGGTTTTCAAGGGGATTCCGGAAGATCTGCTGAACATGACCTCTTTCTGGCGCCACTGCATCGCTTGCGGCATCATTGCCCGCAGCCTGGCGGTCTACCGGCGCGAGTCGAATGTGGAACGGCTCTTCGTGGCCGGCATGCTCCACGATGTGGGACAGGTCGTGCTGGCCACCGCCCGGCCGGAGTTGAGCCGCGAACTCCTGGAGGCCCAGCGCGACACCGGCATGCTTTACCTGCATCTGGAGCGGGAACGGCTCGGGTTCGACCACGCCGATCTTGGCGGGGCGCTGCTCAGGAAATGGAAGATTCCCGCCAGTATCGGCGAACCGGTGGCTTTTCACCATAATCCCGGTTCCGCCGAGCAGTTCCGCCTCGAAACGGCCCTGATCCACCTTGCGGATATCATCTGCCAGTCCATGGAACTGGGGCATGGGGCCGAGGCCGGGGTGCCGCCGTTGGATGAGCCGGCCTGGGACCGGCTGGGGCTGTCACCCCAGATGCTGGGCACTGTTTTGAAGCAGTCCGAATCCCAGATCAACGAAACCTTTTCGATCCTGTCAGGAGGGGCCGATGGTTGACCGGAATATATCCAACTCGCCCGAGTTCCTCCAGGAACGGGTCAGCTATCTTGAGGAATCCAACCAGCGCTTCATGTCGATTCTGGAAATGCTGGCCTCCAGCAGCGAGTTCCAGGGCGATCTCAGTCGCGCAAAGGACGGTTCGGGGATTTTCAAGGCTACGGCCAGCCAGTTGCGGCGCCTTTTTTCCTTCCAATCCATGGGCTTTCTCGACAGCCAGTTTGACGGCAGTTTTGAGCTGGTGGTGGCTGATCCTCCCGCTTCGCAAGACAATCTGCAGAGCCAGGTCGAAGCCCGCATGATGGACGGCACTTTCGCCTGGGCGCTTAACCGCAACCAGGCGGTTCTGGTTCCGATGGATAACGGAGAGACTCTGCTGCTGCAGGTCGTGGCCACCCAGTCCTGTGTCCGGGGGATGTTCGTCGGCACCCTGCCCGGCAGCTCGGCCGCGCTGGACGGCGCTTCGCTGAATGCGCTTTCGATCGTGCTGTATACCTGCGCCTATGCCCTGGAGAGCACCATTCTGTACGGCATGCTGCACGACCATACCCAGCACCTGGAGGAACGGGTGCAGCTGAGGACCCGCGATCTGGAAGAGGCCCGCCGACAGGCGGAGGCGGCCAATCTTGCCAAAAGCGACTTTCTGGCCAACATGAGTCATGAAATCCGCACACCCATGAACGGGGTAATGGGTATGACCGAGCTGATGCTGCAGGGGGGGCTTACACCGCAGAAGGAGAAAAAATACCTGCGGGCCATCAAGGATTCCGCCGACAGCCTGATGCTGATTATCAACGACATCCTGGACTTCTCCAAGATCGAGGCCGGCAAATTCACGCTGGAGAAAGTTCCCTTCAGTCTCCGGGATGTGGTGGAGCGCTGCCTGGGAGGGCTTCTGATAAGGTGCGAGGAAAAGGGGCTCGGGCTGACTTCCCGGATAGACCTTGCCGTGCCGGCCTGCCTGGTGGGGGATCATGGCCGGCTGCGCCAGGTTCTGACCAACCTGGTGGGAAACGCGGTCAAGTTCTGTCAGCAGGGGCGGATCACGGTCGAGGTCGATCTGGATTCGCGGGAGATGGATGATGTCACGCTGCACGTCCGTGTCTCCGATACAGGGATAGGAATTGCCGAGGAGGCCTGCCAGCGGATTTTTAATCAGTTCGAGCAGGCTGACACCTCCACCACGAGGAAATTCGGCGGAACCGGGCTCGGCCTTGCAATCTGCAAAAAGCTGGTGGAGTTGATGGATGGAGAAATCTGGGTCGAAAGCCGTCTGGGGGAAGGGAGCTGCTTTCATTTTACGGCCCGCTTCCAGGTCGGCAGCGAGGAGCTGCTGGCTGCGGACATGGAGTTATCACCGGCTTCCGACCTGTCCGGGCAAGCTCCGCTGGATATCCTGCTCGCCGATGACGTGGAAATAAACCGGGCCCTGGTACAGGCGATTCTGGAACCATATCATCACCGGATCACATTTGCCGAGGATGGGCGTAAGGCGTATGATCAATACAGGTCCGGGCACTTTGATATCGTATTGATGGATGTTCAGATGCCGGAAATGGACGGATTGCAGTCAGCCAGGGCAATCCGGGAATACGAGCGTGCCATTGGGCGGAGTGTGTCTGTGCCGATAGTGGCCATGACCGCATTTGCCGGTAACGAGGATCGCCAGATCTGCATCGATGCCGGCATGGATGATTATCTTAGCAAGCCGGTCAAACCGGCCCAACTGCTTCAATTGTTGAACAGATTCTGTGATCGTCGGATGGCAACCGCTGAAACGGTTACGGAGAATACTCCGGCGAAATCGATACCGAAATCGTCTCCGGATGAACTAGATGAATCGATTGAGATTTTTGACCATAAAGAGCTTCTGGAACGGCTTGGGGGCCGCCCTGAAATGGTACCGCGCTTTATCGGGCTGTTTTGCAAGGGGGTTTTGCCGCAACTGGAGGGTCTGGCTACGTCTCTGGAGGCGGAGGATGCGGAAGCGGTGCGGCGGCATGCCCACGCGATCAAGGGCTCGGCCGGAAATATTGCCGCGCAACGGATACATCAGATGGCTGCGATGATTGAAAAAACGGCCAAGGAAGGTGATCTGACGGAAACTCCACAGCGGTTTGCCACGCTGCAGTTGGAATACAGCGCATTTATCGAGACGGTCGGGGCTTTGGGGTTTATTGCCGAAACCTGATGGATTCCAATGGAGGTTGGATTTATGGTGCGATGTCTGGTGGTGGATGACGATGAACTGGGACGTGAGTTGATTGCCAGCTACCTGGAAGGAATTGCCGAGTGCGAGATGGCTGAAAACGGCTTGAAAGCGGTTGAGATGTTCCGCGACGCATTTGAGGGCGGCAACCCCTATGATCTGATAATCCTGGATATTGTGATGCCGGAAATGGATGGTCATACCGCAGCAAAAGAGATTCGCATGATCGAGAAGGAGTGGGGTGTCTCGATCAACAGCGGGGTCAGCATAGTCGTTCTGTCATCCCTGAATACTCCGAGCGATGTGATCCAGGCTTATGTCTCGGCCAGGTCGGCCGCGCACCTGGTCAAGCCGGTGCAACCGGACAAGTTGCTGGCAATTCTGGGCAAACTGGGCATGCGCGGGCAACATTGATGCCGGGCCTGATCCGGCAAATTGCAAAGAGCTTATTTGACATTATAATTTTCTGGCATTGCCCGGTTGTTCTGCAGCGCACTGATAAGCATAGTATCCAACAGGGCTACTTATGGCTGAAAATCAATTCATAAAGGGTGCCGAGTCGGTCAGTCGCCAGGAAATCAAGCGCTACGGCTATACCCTTGCGTTCGAGATCAGCCCGGATGAAGTTGAGTGCCACTGCTTCTATGAGCCGGCCACCACCGGAGGAGCGCCTCTCACCGGGGCCGAGTTGCAGACACATTTGGCGCAGTTCAAGATCAAGGAGGGTATAATTCCCGAGTCGGCCGCCTCTCTTCTCAATTGCGCGGCCAGTGCAAAGTCCGTGAACGGCTTGCTGCTGGCACGAGGAATCCCGATGGTTCCGGGCGAAGACGGCCAGATTGTGATGAGTGTGACCGATGATCTGGAGAAAACCGACTCGGATATCAAAACCGATGGGACAGTTGATTTTCGACATGTACAATCGTTTCTGAATGTCGATGCCGGGGTGCTGGTGGCGACGGTCAGGCCCCCCGGTCCCGGAACACCCGGCAAAACCGTTACCGGGAAAATCATCCCTCCCCAGCCTGGAATCCCGGTCAAACTCGAACTTGGCCCGAATGTCCGCCTTGATGATGGCAGGGACGTGGTCTCGGTGCTTGCCGGACGAGTCTGCTGCCGGGGGAACGCGATTTCGGTCGAGGATGTCTATGAGATTGACGGAGATGTGGATTTCAAGGTCGGCAACATCTCCTTCAAGGGGTATGTGGAGATCAAGGGTGACGTACTGGACGGCTTCTTTATCAAGGCCACCAAAGGTATCAAGATTCAGGGAAACATCGGGGTCTGCTCGATTGAATCTGATGGTGACATCACCTTTTGCGGCATGAGCGGCCAGGGAACCGGGTCGATCCGCTGTGGCGGCACGATTTACGCCAACTTCATCTATGAAGCATTGGTTGAATGTGCCTGCGATATCAAGGCCGAGGTTGAGATCCGCAACTCCCACATCAAGTGCCTGGGGGCGATCTACGTCAACAAGGGGGGGCTGAGCGGAGGTGAAAGTTTTGCACTGGCCGGCATCGAGTGCGGCGTACTGGGAACGGTCACATCGCTTCGAACCCGCGTGGTTGCCGGAGTTCACTACGGTGATCTGGAAGAACTCAACAGCCTGTTTAACGAGTTGAAAGTTCTGGTTGCGGAATTCAGCGCCGCGGCGAAGGGGACCGTGGATATGAAGGCGTTCTCCGCCAAACGGGCCAATATTACCGAGCGGACCCACGAGGTCCGCTCCAGGACACATGCAGAGTGCAATCCGAAGGTAAATGTAAAAAAGATGCTTTACGAAGGGGTCAATATCACCCTTGGCATGATCGGCGAAAATATCGCCGAAGAACGCAAGGGGCCGGTCAGCATCATCGAGAACACGATTGAAGGCGGGTTCCGCTTTCTGGGGATGACGCCGCTCTCTTTCAAGGCAGGAATGATCGAGGACACCTTCATTCAGCAGCACCTGCTGGAACAGCAGAAAAACCGATCGAGCTTACAGGAGGATGGGGCATGAAAGCCTTGATTGTTGACGATGTGGAAATGAACCGTGAGTTGCTGGCCATTTTTCTTGAAGGGCGTGCCACGGTTGCCTTTGCCGAAAGTGGAGAGGATGCGTTGAAGCTGGTGGAAAGCGCCCTTGAAAGCAAAACCTATTATGACCTGATCTGCATGGACATCTTCATGCCGGGCAAAGATGGGCATGAAACGCTGAAGGAGATCAGGGAGATGGAGTCCGCCCATGGCGGAGCACGGGCAACGGTTTTCATGGTCACGGGCAGCAGTTCCCCGGACGACATGTTCGATGCGCTGATGCATGGCGATTGCGATGATTATCTCACCAAACCGCTGATGCAGCAGAGCTTTAACGAGCTTCTGGGCAAGCATGGACTGTGCTGATTGTGGCGGGGATTGACGGCTGTCAATTTTGTTTTGATTCCACCTTTACGCTGTGCTAGAAATAGATCCTGTTTACATTAAATTTGGGTATCACTATAAAAGGAGTCTGTCATGTCAACCAACAACGATAATGCCGCAGCTGCTGTGATTGCCTTTGTTTCCGGAGCCGTGATCGGCGCCGCCGCCGCTCTCCTGCTGGCTCCGGCGCCCGGTTGCGAAATGCGCGAGAAACTTTCCGGACTGGGTGAAACCGCCGCCGAACGTGTAAAACGTCTGGCACGCGAAGCCAAGTTCAAGGTCACACCCAAGACCAAGGGTGGCGATTATGAGTACGACGGCGGAGACGCCTGGATTTGAAAGGCCACCGCGGATGGAACTGAAATACGGTTCATCATCGTTTAATCTCGAACTCCCGCCGGAACGTCTGGCGGGAGTCATAGTCCCCCTGTTATCCCAGCCCGCCGAACCCTCAGAAAACATTATCAATGCCGCTCTTGATGCCTGTCTAGCGACGATCTCCGGATTCAGACCCGGTGAGAAGGTCGTCATTGTCACCTCGGACATCACCCGTTATAGCGGCAGCGAAATCTATCTCCCCTTGCTGGTGGAACGTTTAAACCGTCAGGGGATTGCCGACCGCGATATCGAGATACTGATCGCACTCGGAATTCACCGCAAACAGACCGACCACGAACACCAGAAGATCGTCGGGCCGCTTTATGGCCGGATTCGCGTGACTGACCACGAGTGCGACGAATCGGGGCATCTGGCCCTGCTCGGCACCACTTCGAACGGTATCAGGGTCAGCATCAATCGCAAGGCGGTCGAGGCCGATCACCTGATATTGACCGGCACGATCGGATTTCACTACTTTGCCGGTTTCGGCGGCGGACGCAAGAGTGTACTGCCCGGTATCGCCAGCCGTCAGGCCTGCATGGCCAGCCACTTTGCCGTACTAAACCCCGGCGCGGGGAACGGCAAAAATCCACTGGCAACAACCGGCAACCTGGATGGCAACCCGGTGCATCAGGCCATGCTTGAAGCCTGTGCGATGGCAGCGCCCGATTTTATCCTGAATACCGTGCTGACTCCCGACAAGCGCATCATGGCCGCCTTTGCCGGTGACTGGCGCGAGGCGCACGAAGCCGGCTGCCGCTTTTATTCCGAATTCTTTGCATTCCCGCTGCGGGAAAAGGCCGATCTGGTGATAGCTTCCTGCGGAGGTTTTCCCAAGGACATCAACCTGATCCAGGCCCACAAGTCGATGGAGTATGCCTCCCAGGCGATCCACGACGGCGGAGTCCTGATTCTGCTGGCGGAGTGCCGCGACGGATTCGGCAACAGCACCTTCTTCAACTGGTTCCGCCACAAGCAGCTGGACGCCTTCGAAGCGGCATTGCGCGAGCATTACGAAATCAACGGTCAGACCGCTTATTCGATGCTGCAGAAGGCCCAGCGCTTCCGCACCATTCTTGTCTCCCGGTTTCCCGGGCAGCAGGTGAGGGAGATGAGCATGCTGCCGGCTGCCACGCTCGATGAGGCGATGGCGTTGGCGGCCGGCCTGTCTCCTCCAGGCTGGCGCGCCTATCTGATGCCCGAGGCAGGCAGTGTGCTGCCGGTGTCAGAAGGCTTTCAGCCTGAATCGGCTGCTGTAAATGGATAGGACCGCCGCGCTATTCTGGGGACTGATCGTTCTGCTGCTGTCGGCCTCGATCTTTTATGGTGTCAACGCGGAGAAACAGCGTCGCAGCACGCAGAGCGCCGGAGGGAAAATAGAAAACGGCGACCTGGTGCAGCTGATAAAGGTCGTAGACGGCGACACGGTCATGGCTGCCCGGGATGGGCAGGAACCGGTTACTGTCAGGCTGATCGGCATCAAATCGTTTGACGGCAAGATAGAAAAAGACGTGGTGACGCCGTTTGCACAGGCGGCCCGCGAATCGCTGCAGCGGATCATGACGGGCCGGTCTGCTCGTGTGCTACTCGGCAGCTCTCCCAAAGACAAGTACGGCCGTTACCTGGCGACCCTTTACTCGGGAGACAAGGATGTGGCACTGCATCTGGTCAGTCAGGGTCTGGTGATGGTCTACACGGTCTACCCATTTCCCGCCATGCAGCTGTATCTCCAGGAGCAGGAACTGGCCCGGGCCGGGCGGCGGGGCCTGTGGGCCAGCGCCGAGGCTTCCGAACGTGCCCTGGCGCTGATCGGCGAGTGGCAGAGACAGACGCAATGATCGGCCTGATAATAAATATCTTCATGAAACAGGTGCTGCGCAATCCTCCGGCAGCCATGCGCATCTTTGTGCTGCTGGCGGCCGTGCTGCTGTACGGCACAACCGGTTTTCTCTATTTCGAACTGCCCGGCAATCCCGACCTGGTCTGGCTGGATGGCCTCTGGTACACAATCGTGACCATGACCACGGTCGGTTACGGCGATTTTTTCCCCAAGACGGTCGGGGGGCGCTTTCTGGTGGGGTGGCCGGTAATGCTCTTCGGCATCGGCCTGCTGGGCTATGCCCTCTCGTTGATTGCCGCAGCCCTGGTTACATCAAAGACCCGCGAGGCAAAAGGAATGTCACAATTCAACCTGAACAGGCATCTTGTCATTTTCAATTTCCCGGGTCTGGCCAAGGTCGAACGGGTGCTGGAAGAGCTGTACCTCGACCCCGGTTTTTCCAGGAGCAACCAGGTGGCGCTAATCGACGAGTTTCTGGAGGAGTTGCCGGTGGAACTCCAGAAGCGCGGCATACATTTTGTTCGCGGCAATCCGGCCCGCGATGAAACCCTGAGCCGGGCGTCGCTGGACAGGGCCTCGCATGCGATCGTGCTCTGCCGCACCCCGGGTGATCCGGCCTCGGACAACCTGAATGTGGCCATCACGCTGGCAATCGAGGCCCGCTGCCGCAACGTCGAAACGGTGGTCGAGTGTGTCGATCCGGCATCGGAGGAACTGCTGCGCAAGGCCGGCTGTGACAGGGTGGTCTGTACCTCGCGCTTCGATTCGCTGTTTATCAGCCAGGAGTTGCTAAATCCCGGGGTCCAGGCGGTGATTGCCGACCTGTTCAGTTCCAGGGGCGGGCAGCAGATCTACTTTATCGCGGTTGCCAGTGGCGGGACATTCGGCGAAATCTCCGGGCGCTGCCGTTCAATGGGACACCTGGCGCTGGGGCTTGGAAGCGGTGATGGCGTGCGGCTCAATGTGCCGTCGGAAACCGTTGTGTCCGCCGGTGAACGGCTCGTCACCATCGGTCCTGAGCGCCTGAATGAAATTTAGGTTGCAGTTGAAAAATAGTTTGATTGCCGGCAGCTTCGTTGCTATGCTGTCAAGCTTTATAAATTTACATGTTCGGGATGTGAATGATGGAACTGCATGAACAGCTCAAATCCCTCGGGGCCGGCGCCACCTCTTATTGCTATGACAAGCCGGATGCCGCGCTTCTGGAGTCGTTTCCCAACCCCTTTGCCCAGCACGAAATGAACCGGGTCGGAGCGGTCGGGACGCTGCATATCGAATGCCCCGAATTTACCTGCCTCTGCCCGATGACCGGGCAACCGGATTTCGGGAAAATCGTCATCGATTACCAGCCGGCCGCGCTCTGCGTCGAAAGCAAGAGTCTCAAGCTCTACCTCGGCTCTTTCAGGATGCATGGAGAGTTTCACGAAGCCGGCGTCAACCGCATCTGCAACGATCTGGTAGAGCTGCTGGATCCGGCTTGGCTGACTGTGCGCGGAGAGTTTACGCCGCGCGGCGGCATCCCCTTCTGGCCTACCGCGGAATACCGCAAAAAACCATAATCAATGTTCAAGGAGAAATAGTCACTTATGTTCAGTACGTCCGATTTCAAAAAGGGGCTTGTGATACAACTCGACGGCGCCCCCTGCATCATTACCGATGTCACTACCCAGTCCCCCACGGCGCGCGGCGCCAACACCATGGTCAAGACCCGCTACCGCAACCTGATTACCGGCCAGGTGTTCGACAAGACCTTCCGCTCCGGCGACAAGGTGGACGAGGCCGACTTCGAACGCCACAAGGGACAGTACCTGTATGCCGATGGCGGTCGCGGCGTTTTCATGGACCTGGAAAACTACGAACAGTTCGAGATGGAGGCTGATAACTTCGAGCCCCTGTCCATGTTTCTGCTGGACGGCACCGAGGTTGTGCTGGGGCTGTTCGAGGGACGCATGGTCAACGTGGATCTGCCGCTGAGCGTAGAGCTGACCGTGACCGAAACCGCGCCGGTTTTGAAAAACGCCACCGCCACAGCTGAAACCAAGGATGCGATCCTGGAAACCGGCCTGAAAATAAAAGTTCCCCCGTATCTGGAATCGGGAGAAAAAGTCAAGGTTGATACCCGCGACGGACGCTTCCTGTCCCGGGCCTGACAACTGAAGCTGCTTTAAACGCTTGACAATGGCAATTCCGTCCTCTAGTATGACCCTTCCCTTCAGGGGCCTATAGCTCAGTTGGCTAGAGCCACCGGCTCATAACCGGTTGGTCCCAGGTTCGAGTCCTGGTGGGCCCACCATTTCACATCGCGAGGAATATAAGCCGGATGCCGGCACGAGAACAAGGGATATCCCGCTTCCATACCTCAACACGAGAGTGCACACCGCAAGGTTGCACTCTTTTTATTTGCATGCCATGAGAATTCCAAAAACATCCGATCTACTTGGTATCATTAACAAAATGGCTCCGGCGTCCCTGGCTGAAGCGTGGGACAACCCCGGGCTTCAGGTGGGCGACCCGGGGGCGGATGTGACGCGGATCATGGTAGCCCTCGATCCGACGCCCGATGTAATCAATTCCGCCATAACTTCCTCCTGTCAGTTGCTGGTCACACATCACCCCCTCATTTTCAAGCCGCTCAAGTCAATATCCTTCGCGAATCCACTGGGACGTTCCATACACACCGCTATAAGCGCCGGTTTATCGGTGCTCTGCATGCATACCAACTATGACAGCGCCAACGGCGGCCTGAACGATCTGTTGGCCCGGAAAATCGGCCTTTCCGGCTGTTCACCGCTCCAGATAACAACCGTGCGTGAACTGGTCAAGCTGGTCGTCTTCGTTCCCGCCAGCCACCTTGAAAAGGTGAGAAATGCGCTGTTTCCCCATCTGCCCGCACAGGGCAATTACCGGGACTGCTCGTTTGCCGCCGGTGGCGAGGGAACTTTCCTGCCTTTGGATGGCGCCAGGCCCTTCATCGGGACTGTCGGAAAACAGGAAAAGGTTTCCGAAGAACGGCTTGAGCTGCTGGTTGAACGCCAGAACCTGCCCCGTGCGCTGAAAGCACTGTTTGCTTCGCACCCGTACGAGGAACCGGCCTACGACCTCTATCCCTTGCTTAATGAAGGAGAGAAGTTAGGCCTGGGACGGGTCGGACGCCTGTCAAACCCGCTTTCCCTGGGAGAGTATGTGGAGCAAATCAGGGAGTCGCTGTCTGCTCCGGGATTGCGCTATGTGGGTGAGCCGTCAGCCACTGTTTCGAAGATCGCTCTTTGTAGCGGCAGCGGAGCTTCTCTTTTGCGTGATGCGGTGCGCGCTGGCGCGGACGTGCTGGTTACCGGCGACATAAAATATCATGATGCCCGTGATGCGCAGGATTTGGGGATCGCCTTGATAGATGCCGGCCATTTTAAGTCCGAGATAATCATGGTGGAGGAAATAACCGGGCGCCTGAGTCGTGCTCTTGAGGAGATCGGCTTTCAAGAATGCCTGGTATTGCCGTGCCGTATGGAAAGTGATCCGTTCAGAATATTAACCGAACCGGTGAAATAATAAAACTTGTACCAAAGGGGGAAAAGGATTTTGAAAAAGAAACTGGACATGCTGGAAGAGTTACAGGAAGTTGACCAGATGATCGATAGTCTGAAGGTCAAGCAGAGCGGATTGCATGAAGAGCTTAACGAAATAGCCCAGGCGATTGATGCGTCCCGTGAGGAGCTGGCCACAATGCAAACCGGGCTTGCTCAGCTTGAACAGGAAAAACGCGATCTGGAAGTCAACCATGCGGCGGAACTCGAAAATATTCTGCGCGCTGAAACCAACATGAAAGAGATCAAGACCAACAAGGAGTTCCAGGCGGTCGGGCGCGAGATTACTGCCGCGCGTAAGCAGATTACCGATCTTGAAGAACGGGTTTTGCAGAAGATCGGTCAGATCGAGGAACTGTCCGGAACGGTTGCCGCCAAAAGCGCTGCACTGGAAGAGCTGTCCGAAAACTCCGGACGGCGCATCGCGGAAAAGCAGTCGGAAATAGAAAATATTCAACAGGATATTGATTCCGACATTGCCCGTCGTGAAATATTGACAAAAGAAATGCCAGCCAGCCTGGTCAAGCGGTTTGCCGCCCTGCGCGACCAGCGTCGCGGCCAGGCGCTCGCAATTGCCCGCGACGGCCATTGCCTGGGATGCAACATGCATCTGCCGCCACAGCTGTATAACAACCTGTTCAAGTATGAAGAACTGCTGACCTGTCCGCATTGTCAGAGGATCCTGATTCTGAAACAGCAGTAGCACCAGTTGATTAACGGTGGAAGTGCGCAGTCCGCCGGATCGAGAGTTTGGTTGAAGTAGTCCAGATGGCCGCCGCCGGTTTATCCGGGGGAGGAAAGTCCGGGCTCCACAGGGTATGACGCTGGATAACGTCCAGCGGGGGTGACCCCAGGGATAAGTGCCACAGAGAGAAGTCCGCCTGCCTCGGCAGGTAAGGGTGAAAGGGTGAGGTAAGAGCTCACCGGATCCGGCGGTGACGTCGGATGCCAGGTAAACCCCGTCAGGAGCAAGGCCAAATAGGGAGGCGTTAAGGGCTACCCGTCCGTGCCTCCGGGTTGGCTGCTTGAGGCTGTCGGTAACGGCAGACCCAGATGAATGACCATCGCCCGGCCAGGGGTAACCCGCACCGGGAACAGAACCCGGCTTACGGACTGCTTCAACCAATTAATTTATGTTAGAAGTTATTTCCGCTATTTTCAGGCAGAAAATAACTTCGTTAACACACTTATCCTGTTTATCAGGGTTAAGGAACAATGTGAGCGATCAGAAGTTGTGGCAGGATGGCCTGGCGTCACTCAATGCGCTGTTGAGTGATCTTTCGCCCGCCGCCAAAAAGCCGCTGCTGGAGTTGTTGTCCGGCTACCGCGCTGGAAAAGAATCTTTGGCTGCCATTACACTGGCTGCTGATTCGGAGACAATCTGCCGTGACTGTGCCGGCCAATGCTGCCTGAACGGCAAGTACCGGGTGAATGTCTTCGACGGCCTGTCCCTCTGCGCTGCGGGAATATCGGTCATGCCGGATTTTTCACAGAAACCCCTGTGCCCTTACTCGTACGCAGGGGGATGTATTCTGGAGTCCGGCCTCCGTCCGCTTGACTGCATACTTTTCGTCTGTGACTCCCTTGAAGGTCGTCTTCCTGACTCGGATAGAGTGGATCTGACGGCACTCGAAAACAATCTCCGGAAATGCCTGAGTGAGGCGTCACAGCTATTGAACATTCACCTGGGCATACCTCTGCTGTTGTGGGCAGAAAAACTGACAGACCAACCAATCCAGAATCAAAGAGGCATATAGATGACTGCTACCAATGATCTCGTCCTTATTCACGTTGATGACAAACCGGGCTTCTACGCCCGGGTCGAAGAGATTACACCGGATGTCAAGCCTGGATGGTGGCAGGTCAAGCTGCTGGTGTTGACTTTTCCACTGCAGGTTTTTACCTGGATTCTTGATGATTTCCAGATGGATGGCGCCGCCTTCACGATGGGGGGAACCCCATTGCGTCTGGAAGGTGTTGTCTCGCCGGTAGAGTTGGAACGGATTGAGAAAGAAAAGGAAGAAAAGGAACGCCAGACGCGCATGCGTCAGGAGGGTGGCGCGCCCAAGGTGATTTCCTTGCAGGATCGCAGGAAGAAGTAATCGGTTTACCGTAATTGTAAGCCTCAAATCAAAAGCCCTTCCGGATTCATTCCGGAAGGGCTTTTGTGTTCATTAGCCGTCAGCGTGGTTATTCACAGGTAAAGTTTGCTTCGATGCGGCGATTCTTTGCTTTGCCTTCTTTGGTCTTGTTGCTGGCAACCGGCTTGCTGAACCCGAACCCTTTTGCGGTGATACGCTCGGATGCAATGCCGTGGTCCTTTTCCATATACTGCTTGACGCTGTCGGCCCGGCGCTGTGACAGCTTGAGGTTGAACTCTTTGCCGCCGACGTTGTCGGTATGGCCGGAAATCTCGCCTTTTGCATTGGGGAATTCTTTCAGGAATTCGGCAAGTTTCTCAAGATCGGCCTTGTATTTGGGCTTGATGTCGGCTTTGTTGGTGTCGAACTCGACCGCCAGAACAGCCGGCTTATCGCAGAAACGCTGTGCAGCGGCGGCTTTCTGGGCGGATTCCACCACCGGAGCAGGCGCCGGAACCGGGGCCGGAGCGGGTGGCGGCGGAAGAGTCACGCCGATGCTGGCCCTGCTGGTTGCTTCGCCACCGGGGCCGCTGCAGGTCAACGTGTAGGCGGTATCTTCCGCGGGTGAAATCGCGCGTGAACCTTGCGGCGCTACCTGGCCGATTTCAGGCTGGATAAAGCATTTGTCGGCATTGCTGGATGTCCAGCTCAATGTGGCTGCGGCATCATTGGACTTGACGATCGTTACCGGTGATACAGAAATATTGGCAACAGGCACCGCCGGAGGAGGCGGCACTATTTTGGCAGGTTCGGGCATCGGCGCCGGAGCAGGAATCACCGGCTGTGCAACCGGCTGAACAGCCGGAGTCGTTCCGCCAAATGGAATGTGTGCACCCAGGGTGTACTCGATGTTGTTATAGGTTTTGCTGTAGCTGTAAATTATGTGGCGAACATCACCTCTCAGCGCAAAATTGTCGTTCAGGAAATATTTGGCGCCCAGACCATAATCGAACGCGCCGCGTGTTTTGTTGTTGATGCCGCCTCCATCAAAATTGATTCCGGCGTAACCGGCCGCCAGATATGGAACCAGTTTGTTGTCCGGCCACATGTGGTACAGCAGTTCTCCGCCGTAGCGATACATGCTGATGTCGCCTTTGCCGCCGTTGTCCAGCTCGGTGTTGGCATAATCGAACAACCCTTCGATGCCAAACCTCTTGGTGAAGTTATAGCCGGCGCGGATTCCATAGACCGGTGTAGTCTCCAGATCCTGCCTCTCGTCAAAAGTGTAGCCGCCGATCACGGGAGAGATTGAAAACTGGCTTTCCTTGACCGAACCGAATGCGGCGCTTGCCGATACGATCAGAGCCGCTGCCATAATACCGCTTAACATTTTTTTCATTGTTGGTCCTCCTTTTCAGATGATGTACTGAGGTGTGAATACATTATTCAATTTCAATGCAGACCTGTAAGCCGCAAGAACAATAACGGCCTTAAACTATTTTATGTATACTAGCACAATGTCAATTCAATGCAAGCTTTTGGGGTAAAATCTTGCTTTTTTATCCGGTCTGCATTAATCTTTTCACCTGACAATCACGCTAGTTCGGTAGCACAACTGCCGCAGACCAAGGGGGTTTTTTGATGTTTTTTCCACAGTTCCGTGCACGTAGAATAAGAGGCAATGAGACCTTCCGCCGGATGGTTCGTGAAACGACACTTTCGGTTAACGACCTGGTATATCCGATGTTTTCGGCTTTCGGCAGCGGAATCCGCAAAGAAATCTCTTCAATGCCGGGGATCTATCAGCAATCGATCGAGCATATCGTGGCGGATGCAAAAGAGGCGCGGGACCTGGGCATCCCGGCGGTGCTGCTGTTCGGGATTCCAGAGACCAAGGATGCGGTCGGCAGCGACGCCTACTCCGAGACAGGCATAATACAGGAAACGATCCGGGCCCTGAAAAAGGAGGTTCCGGGACTGGCGGTCATCACTGACGTCTGCATGTGCGAATATACCGATCACGGTCATTGCGGGATAATCAAAAACGGGGATGTGGATAACGATGCCACGCTGGAACTGCTTGCGCGCGAGGCTCTCTCGCATGTGGAAGCCGGTGCGGACATGGTGGCTCCGTCCGACATGATGGATGGACGGGTGGCGGCCATCAGGGAAACACTGGATGAGCACGGCTATGATTCGATTCCGATCATGAGCTATGCCGTCAAATATGCTTCGGGCTATTACGGGCCGTTCCGCGAAGCCGCCGAATCAACGCCGCAGTTCGGTGATCGCCGCAGCTACCAGATGGATCCGGCCAACAGGCTGGAAGCGCTACGCGAGGCTGCCTCGGACATCGAGGAGGGCGCCGACATCATCATGGTCAAGCCCGGCCTGCCCTATCTGGATATTCTCAGGGATCTGCGCAACGAGTACAACCTGCCGCTGGCGGTCTACAATGTGTCCGGTGAATACAGCATGGTCAAGGGGGCTGCCATGAAGGGCTGGATCGATGAGGAGCGGGTTGTGATGGAGACAATGCTGGGCTTCAAGAGGGCCGGCGCCGATATCATCATTACCTATCATGCCAAGGATGTGGCCCGCTGGCTTGCCAAATAGGATGCACCCAAAGCAGAAGCAAGCAGGGGCGAAGCGGGAGTAATCTGCTTCGTCCCTGTTTTTTTCAAATAGCCTGCCTTATTCCCCGGTTCTTTCGGTCATTTCTTTCTTATGCTTCCTGATAGTCCCCTCTTCGCCCTTGGGAGCCTGCGCTCCCGGTTCCTTAGCGGAGATTTTGGGCAGGGCGGGCATGCTTGGCAACTGCAGCCCCGGTTTGGCGTTGGCGGGTTTCTGAACCGTTGCTGCCGGTGCCGGAGAGGCTTTGGCGGCCTGACCGCCCGAAGCCCGTGTCTGCTTGCGAATTGCGCGATGCTTACGGGCAAAGGTACGCTTCAAGTCTATTTCCGACAAGGAAAACTCGGTCAGCGTGTCGCGGTTTACCAGAACATGCACCTTGCCCTTGGCTCTCCAGACGGATTTTGCGCTGATGGTTCCGCCCTCTTTCAGATAGACCGTCCGCTCAGCCAGGACCGGTGTCGCGGATGTACAGATCGCCAGCACAACCAGCAGCAACTTTTTCATGATATCCCTCCCGGATTCAGCTTTAAATCTTTGGAGGCTGGTCGAGATAGCGCGGCAGTGAACCACGCACTTCGACCGCCGGTCCATCTTCCAATTCATCCAGTTCCCCGTAGTCATCTTCATATTCGTTTTCGCCGACAGCCCATTCGTACAGCTTCTGCGAATCCAAGAGCGCCGGCTTTGCCGGGGTGCCGAAAACGCGGATCTGCATCTCTTCGTCGAACAGTCCGATACAGCCGTGGGATGCGGGCCGTCCGGGCAGGTCGCGGGCATGTATCCAGTAGGAAACATTGTCCGGGCCAATGTAAAAACGCATGGCGTTGTCCATCGGATACTGTTCCTCATCGTTGGCGGTCTTGTAAAGCGACGAGGTGTGCGTCAGATGCCGTGCATCAATTCGGAACAGGCCGGTCGGTGTTTCGGTGGTGGCCTTGCCGGTGGCCGCTGGCGCGGAAAAGACCAGCCGACCCTTCTCATAGGCGCCCAACCACTGTTCGGTGATGTCCACCAGGATATATTTGCCATGCCGCGCGGCCGGCTCGTAGAATTTGGGCAGTGGGGTGTAGTTGCGGATATCGGCCATGTTTTCAGGAACTTTTATAGTCATGCCCGGATAGACGTGCCGCCGGTCCACCCGGTTTAAGCGGGCGACCCAGATCCAGTCTTCTCCGAAGAGCGATTCCAGCGTCTGATGAGGTTGTACGAAGTGGCCATGCCATTTGATATTTGCCAGGCTGGGGTACTCGACCCGGGAGAGGTCCTCGATGGCCTTGTCCGCCGGGGATGCCGCCGGTTCGTCGGTGACCGAAGGTGTGCGCAAAACCGTGAAACCGACCAGAATCGCGGTAAACAGAATAACCAGAACAAACTTGTGTGAGAGCCGCATCCGGCTGTAATGCATAATAATTCTTCCTTGACTGGATGATGAGCTAATTTAATATAATAGCCGTTTATCTGGCACTATTCAACCATTGTGACGGAATCTGCCGGAAAAAGTCTGGCTACCTCCCGAAACTGGTGCTAATTTGTACTCAACATGTTCATGGACCTGTTTTCCAGGTGGCCGGAGGAAATAATGCCCGATTCGGATCAGAACGCATCAGCGACAACATTCAACCAGTTTGCCAGCGACAATTATGCCGGAATCTGCCCCGAGGCCTGGCAGGCCATGCAGGCCGCCAACAACGGTTATGTCACTTCCTACGGAGACGATTACTGGACGGAGCGCGCTTGCGAACAGATCCGGCGAATTTTTGAAACCGATTGCCAGGTATTCTTCGTCTTTAACGGCACGGCGGCCAACTCGCTGGCTCTGGCGGCGCTCTGCCGATCTTATCACAGCGTCATCTGCCATGACCTGGCCCATGTCGAAACCGATGAATGCGGCGCGCCGGAGTTTTTCTCCAACGGCACCAAGCTTCTGCACGTACCTGGGCCGGGAGGTAAATTCGACCTGGCCGAGGTTGAACGGACCATAACCAGGCGCAGCGATATCCACTATCCGAGGCCCAGGGTGCTGAGCCTTACCCAGGCCACCGAGGTCGGCACGGTTTACACGCCGGTGGAAATCTCGGCGGCCAGCGAACTGGCCCGCAGTTACGGCCTGCGTGTACATATGGACGGGGCTCGCTTTGCCAACGCAGTAGCTTCGCTGGATGTGACTCCCGCCGATATCAGCTGGCGGGCCGGGGTAGATGTGCTCTGCCTGGGAGGCGCCAAAAACGGTATGGCAGTCGGCGAGGCGGTGGTGTTCTTCGATCGGGAGCTGGCCGAAGAATTCGAATACCGCTGCAAACAGGCCGGACAGCTGGCTTCCAAGATGCGCTTCATTTCGGCCCCCTGGATCGGCATGCTGGAAGGGGACACCTGGCTCAAAAACGCCCGGCATGCCAACAGCTGTGCCGCACTGCTGGCGGAGCAACTGACCGCGATCGACGGCATCCGGATCATGTACCCGCAGCAGGCTAACTCTGTTTTCGTGGAGATGCCGGAGGCGGTCGCGGACAGGTTGCGTGACGTCGGATGGCGTTTCTACTCGTTTATCGGTTCCGGCGGGGCGCGTTTCATGTGTTCCTGGCAAACATCGCCGGAGGATGTTACGCAGTTGGCCGGAGCGGTCAGAAAAGCTTTCAGTCAGGATATCTGAATAAAGAGGAGGGCAAAATGATTAAAACAGCAACTTTTGAAGCCCTGTTGGCGGATGCGATACCGGACGGCCAGGGGGGCTACACCTTCAAGCTGGAAGGTAAAAACTATACCATCAAGGACAAGGATGAAGTACGCAAGATTGCCGAACAGCACGGCTATATAATAATCTATTAGTCAGTCAGGCATTATTTTCTGCTGTTTCAATTCAGAAAATAACGTAATTTGAACACTTGTCCTGTTTCATGGGTGGGGCGTTCCGGGTTGTACCGCGGAATTACGCTCTGATCAGTCAGTGGCAACCATTCAGTTTCTCGTCATCTCTCCTTTTCGCAAGCAGCCGTATTTCAGTGTTTCCGGAAGACGGCCCTGACCTGCTGTTTCCGACCGGCTTCGCCATCGATCCGTATCGGTGGCGGCTAAACGGAATTTCTCCTTTTTTAATGTTCCCCATCATGACCTGTCAGCTGCCAGGCGATGGACATGCCTCATGGCTCCCGGTCCGGCAATTGCCTCCCTTATTTCGCTCCTCAAAAACACATGAATTATGTAGCCGACATTTAAAAATACAAATCACAGTTGCATTTGCTTGGAATATAAAGTATTAATAAACAAAAAGAAATTACACAAAACACATGTGCCTTGCTTAAATATATAACACCAAGTAACCATTTGTGTTTTTTGCTGTGGGTGGGTTTAGTCGCTGATCCGGATGAACCTTGTGTAAGTTCGCATGACATAAATTTCTGAGCAGTAAACAATCATAAAGGAGGGTACCCAGATGAACCGATGTCACGATTATTTTTCAGTCAGCAACATTCTTGTTTTACTCACTGCCGCCTCGATCCTGATTGTTTCCGGTTGCGGTGAGGTTTCCACCTCTCAGCAGGGATCTGACACGAGCGTTTCAAAGATCACGACAGTTGCAACAGAGAGCGAAGTAAAAACACTTCCAAAAAAAGGCCGACAGAGACTCAGCACGCCCCCGGACAAGGCGGTGTTCGGAATGATTTATATTAACACCTCCGACAACCGCGAGTACATCTTCGATGGTTCCGGGTGGGCTCCTCACGATAATACGGTGGATAGTTTCTACAGGATAAAAACTGATGATAAGACGGTGGCTTATATGGGGGGGCCCTATAGTTCCGGCCATGTGCCACATTCCGCTTATGCCTGTATTAACTGTCACAGAACAGTGAATATGGTCGTTTATTTTTTTGATTATACCGGTAGCAGTGCCTATATCAAACCGACTCCGCTCAATCCCAACCCGCCCAAACCGGTCTACAACGGCAGTATGTTCGATGCTACTAAACCCAAGACATGCTCTAACATCGCCTGCCACGGTGTATCTGCCGGCACGTTCAGCTACTATTTTCCCGGAGGAGATGGGGAACCTGAGTTGAAAACGGTGAGCTATGACGGTTCTGTCGCAGTTACGCCAACCTGGAATTCCACCGGTGCCGGCTGCAGCGCCTGTCACGGCAACCCTCCCAACTCCTACGTATGGCACAGCGGCTATCACGGTGGGCAAGGTCCCACCGGTGCATATAACCAATGCCAGTTCTGTCACCCGGATGCGATCAGCACCAATGGACAGGGCACCGCTATTACCAACCCGTTGCTGCACGCTGACAGAGTGGTCAATGTGCAGGCACGGTTCAAGAGCGCCTGCTTTGGCTGTCACTAGCGGTTTGATAGCATCAATGGGGTTGTTTGAGCAAGATCATTGGAATGGCCCGCTGGTTCAGCGGGCCGTTTTTATAGAACGATACATGATTTAAAATAGCAGATTCAAGATTCGTATGAGAATAATAACTTACCTCACCACAAGCTCAACCCTTCTGTTGCGCGGTTCCGGCACCCCTTCCGGCGTATCGATCAGAGGCAGTTCCATGCCGTGGGAAGCCACTTCCAGCGACTCTGGCGCAACGCCCAAACGCGTCAACTGATTTGCAATCTCATTGGCCCGTTCCCTGGAAATTCTGATGTTGATATCCCTGGAACCGACTTTGTCCGAATGGCCGCTGATGCTGATGTCGCTGGAATGCACCTTGCGAATATAATCGATGATCACCGGCAGAATCTTTTCGGATTCCGGCGTCAACCTCGATGTGCCTGGTTCAAAATAGAGCAGAAACGTGAGTGGGGCGGTCGGTTGAGCTGCCAGGGCATCCTTGAAAGTGGAATTAAACTCTGCTTCAGTCATGATGACCGGTTGAGAGGGGCGCTCATCGGGATAGAAAAGATCAATCGACTCAAACGGTTTGGCGAGATGGATCTCACCCGTCTTGTTGGCAACAGTCACATTGCCGACATGCCCGTCCGGCGACGACAGCAGAACAAATTTGCTGCGCGGCGAAGAGCATCCACATAACGCGAACAAAAGCATCGGCAATGACATCAGGAGACAGCGCACATGATTATTCATTGTCGCCTCCCTCCACCTTGATTGCCAGCTTTGTGCCCCTGACTCCCGCAACCGCGACGGGTGTCTCGAAACGGGTGGCGTCGGCATTCATCCTGGCGATCAGTCCGCTCAGGTAGATCATTGTTCCACGTCGAATCTGTCCGACAAAACCGGCCTTCTTTTCCAGGGCATTGAACTCGTAGCTTGCAAGCTGGAATTTAGTGTCCGGACCGAGCGAGAGCGTGCTGTTGTCATTAAAAACAATACCCATCGAGCCTTGTTTGCCCGTCAGCAGAATGTCGTTCCTGACAATCTTCATATCGATTTTAGCAGCGGATTGTTCGGCCCCCCTGAGGATATAGACGGGGCCGTTGATAATTTTTACCCGGCCGACGGCATCACTGTCCGCCGCAAAAACGCAGCTACAGTTGTAAACCATCAATAACAAAAGAAAACATAATCCGTGAGACATGCAATTCCTTCCTGACAAAATACCGTATAAAATTTAACCAAAACAAATTTTATTAAATATATCACAGACAGGGTGTCGCGCAACCAAACATTATATTTTTTTAAATCATTGGAAGAAAAGTACAGCGGAAAGTTGCGCCCGAAGTGCCAGCGCGGCGCAGAAACCTTCGGGGACGGCCAGATCGGCCAGGCTCCACTCGCAAAGCTGTTCGGGGTTGCTCCGGAGCGCCAGCAGCGCCGGCGCCTGGCCGGGAAGCAGGGATACATCGCAGATGTCGGACGGGGAGGAAAAACCGCTGCCGCATGCCTTCAGGCAGGCTTCCTTGCGGGTCCAGCAGCGGTAGAAGGCTGCCGGACGCAACGCTGGCGGCAGAGAGAAAAACTCGGTCTGTTCATGGTGGGAAAAAAACTGCCGTGCGATCGCCTCAAAAGGCAGATCGTCCCGCACCTGTTCCAGGTCAACCCCTAACTCGCAATTCCGGGCCAACGCCAGAATACAGCTGTCTCCGCTATGGGAAAGGTTAAAGCGGAGTCCATGGTCGTGACGGTCTTGCAGCCTGGGTTTTCCGTATGGATTGGTTGTCAGAAGCAGGTCGGCCGGTTCCATTTCCATGTAGCCGGCCAGGATCTCCCGGAGCCGGCCGCGGCCGGCAATGAAGCGATTACGGACCTGTCGGTCCAGCAGTCTGTCGGCCCGTTGCCGTTCATCGGAGGACAGCAGTTGCTCCAGTCCGTTGAGCTCCACGGCTCCAATGGCCAGACTGAACAGGCGGACGTGAACCTCGCCGGGGTCGGGCCAGAGCCGGGTCATAACTCTTCGGTTGCCAACCATTGGCCCAGCCGCAGCAGCCCTTCCCGGATCGATACCCGCGGTTCATAGCCCAGGTCGCGGCGGGCGGCGGCGATGTTGAACCAGTGGGCCGTGGCCAGTTCCTTGGCGACGAAGCGGGTCATGGGCGGTTCTCCCGACATGCGCAGCAGGCTCCAGAGCCCCTCGCAGGCAACGCCGGCGGCATAGGCCAGCCGTGGAGGGATGCTGCGGGTTTCGGGCGGCAGGCCGGCGGCGGCCAGAATCCGGTTGACCATATCCCAGAGCGGCAACGGCTCGCCATTGGATATGAAATAGGCCTTGCCGGATATGTTTCCACCCGGAATCAGGCGATCGGCGGCCAGCAGATGGGCCTCGGCGGCGTTGTCCACGTAGACCGTGTCCACCAGGCAGGGCTCGCGGCCGATGCGCCGCAGCTTCCCGGCCCGCCCCTTGGAAACGATGCGCGGCACCAGGTGGTTGTCTCCCGGCCCCCAGATCAGGTGCGGGCGGAGAGACACGGTAGCCATCTGGGGCGAGTTTGCGTCCAGAACGATCTGTTCGGCCATTGCTTTTGTCTGAGGATAGTGCGCGATGTAACTGTCCGGATAGGGCAGGGATTCGTCGCCCCCCTCCACGTCCCGTCCGTCGAAGACCACGCTTGGGGAACCGGTGTAGACCAGCCGGCTGATGCCGTTGGCCCGGCAGGCGGCCAGCACGTTGACCGTGCCGGTCACATTGGCGCTGTAAAAATCATCGTAATTGCCCCAGATGCCGGCCTTGGCCGCGACGTGGAAGATTATGTCGCATCCCTCGGCCGCCTTGATCAGCAGCTCGCGTTTTGACAGGTCGCCGCGGATCTGCTCCACGCCCAGAGCGGCCAGGGTCGGATGCGCGCCGCGCGAAAAGCTCCTGACCTGGTCGCCCCGCTCACGCAGCATGCGCACTATTGTACCGCCCAGGAAGCCGCCTCCACCGGTCACCAACGCTTTCATGACAGTTTCCCTTTTGCCCATATCGCCAGCTTCTCACGGAAAATCTTGGCGTTGTGGCGGATATCGACCGGGAAGGCCGGATGAAACAGGAAGGTGTCGATGCCCAGGGTGTGAACGTGGGCCCTGGCGATATCCAGCAGTTCTTTCCTGATCTGCTCCTGATCAGCGCTGCTGCCCTTTTCCAGCTCGACGCACAGCACCGGCCGCTGGCTGCCCGCTGTTCCGACTCCCACCAGCGCGGTGCGGAATACCGCCGGGTGGGTATTGAAGACCCCCTCCACCGGGATCGTGAAGAGCGGTCCATCCTGGGTTTCGACCCGGTGGGACTTGCGTCCGCAGAACCAGAGCCGCCCCTTGTCGTCGAAGCCACCCAGATCCCCCATGCGGTGCAGAAAGCCGCCGGCCGGGTCGGTGATCTTGGAGAGCCGGTTGGCTTCGGGGCGATTGTGGTAACCGCGCGTCACCTGTTCCCCCTGCACTACAATCTCGCCGATCTTGCCGGGCGGAACCCGCAGTGAATCCTTCCAGAGCAAAATTGCCTCGTCGCTGATTTCGATTACTTCCACCCGGATGCCCGGCACCGGGCGGCCGATACAGACGCCGCCTCCGGCATCGGTGATCGCACGTGTTTCACCAAGGATCTCGTTGCTGCCGATGGAGCAGACCGGCAACGCCTCGGTGGCGCCATAGGGGGTGAAAATTTCCGCATCGGGCGGCAGCATGCGCGTGAAGCGCTCCAGTACCGCGGCCGGCACCGGCGCTCCGGCCGAGATCACCCGCTTGAGCGTGGGCAGCTTGATGCCCTGTTCGGCGCCGTAACGTCCGACCCGGTTGATCAAGGCCGGCGAGCCGAACATGGTCGTAACGCCATGGGTCGTAATGGCGGAGATGATCTTTTCAGGATCCACCGAACCGGGACGGGTGAAGTCCATCTCCGGGATTACCGCGGTCATGCCGAGGGCCGGCGCAAACAGCGCGAACAGAGGGAAGGTGGGCAGGTCGATTTCGCCCGGCCTGATGTCGTAGACCGCACGCAGCGCCTCGACCTGGGCCGCGAAGTTGCCGTGGCTGTAGACCGCCCCCTTGGGAGGGCCGGTACTGCCGCTGGTGAAGAGGATCGCGGCGGTATCGTCGCGGTCGGTCGGAGCGGCAGAAAAGGAGATGTTCACTTCGTCGTGCCTAAGCAGGCTGTCCAGGGTCGTCCCCCCCCAGAACAGGCGCCGTCCGACTGTGACATGCGTCTTGAGAGTGCTCTTGCCCCAACCGAACAGAACCCGTGCGACGTGGGCCTTGGGGACACCGATGAAGGCCTGCGGCTCGGCTTCCGCCAGACAGGCCTTCAGGTTTTTGATACCCAGGCCGGGATCGATCAGGACCGGAATCGCTCCGGTCTTGAAAAGGGCAAAGGTCAGCGCGAAAAGATCAGGGCCGGGGGGCACCATCAGCACGCTGCGCACCCCCCGGCCGATGCCGTTTCTGACCAGACCGTGGGCGATGCGGTCGGAGAGCGCATTCAGCTCGCTAAAGGAGAGGCGAATATTGCCCTTGGGAAAGATGATGGCCGTGGTATCGGGCTGCAGGCGGGCCATCTCCGGCAGGTGAGCGGCGATGTTGATGAAACGTTGAGGGTTCATGGTGTTATCAATATACCTACTGGTTCGATTTATGTTTTAGTCAATACATCAATCAGGTTGCATCTTCAATCAGCTTAAGGGACTCAGAACTTACAATTCCGAGTCCCTAAGAACTTTTCATCGACCTTTGCAGAGCTACCAGAGCTCGGTAGCAGCCGCGCGGCGTGGAGTCGAAAACAATCACCCGGCAGACGCACCGCCGCTGCAACTCCTCCAGCGTCACGTCGTCCAGGAAGACCCCCTCCCCTTCTTTGAGCATCACATCCGGCACCAGCAGCGCTGCGCCTGTTTCGTGCCCGGCCAGCGCGGCGACAATATCGTTACCGGCCAGCAGGCCGCTGACGGTAACCGAGGAACCGAACAGCCTGTTTTCCACAGCCAGCGTCACCAGTTCCAGACCGGTCTTTTCCGACAGCCTGCCCAGGAATTCACCGACAAATCCGGCGGCCGAGACCCCGGTAACGACCGTCGCCCGGAACGAAGCCACAGGGCGGGCGCGGCGCAGCGCCTGCCCGGCCTCCCGGGCAAAAAGCGGAGCCATGCCGACCCCGTTCTCAATCTGCGGGAAGTCGCCGTACTCCCTGATTGGCGGAAACGGCAGCCCTGCCTTGAGATAGAATTCGTCCGCCAGAAAGAGGAACGGCTCTCCCAGCTGCCGGCGCAGCTTCCTGGCCAGCGGCTCCCAAATCGAGACGAACTCACGGGCGTAAATGGCATCTACCGGAGTCAGCCGCGGCAGGTTGGCACGATGATCGGTCAACCCCAACGGCACGATCGCCAGCGATCGCACCGCCGGAAACAGGCCGGCCAGATCTGCCACGGTGCGTTCCAGTTCGGCGCCATCGTTAAGCCCCGGACAGAGCACGACCTGGGTGTGCATTGCGATACCGGCTGCGGCCAGCAGTTGCAGCTGATCCATGACAGGTGGTATTCCCGTTTTGCCCAGCAGCTGTTCACGAAGGTTCGGATTGGTGGCATGCACCGAGATGTAAAGCGGGGAAAGACGCTGTTCGATGATCCGGGACAGGGCGGCGGGTTTCAGGTTGGCCAGGGTAACGTAGTTGCCGTTAAGAAACGAGAGGCGGTAATCCTCGTCCTTGACATAGAGCGGCTTGCGCAGCCCTTTGGGGAGTTGGTGCACAAAGCAGAAGACGCAGTTGTTGGCGCAGCGTGCCGGGGCCGGAGCGGGAAAAGTCAGTCCCAGCGGCTCGCCGGTTTCCCGCTGCAGCTCCAGCTCCCACAGTTCACCATCAGGTTTTTCGACCTCCAGCAGCAGTTCGTCGTCGCAGGATGTGTAATAGCTGTAATCGATGATATCCCGCAGCGCATGGCCGTTGACCGCCAGCAAGCGGTCGCCGGCCCGCAGCTCCAGCTCCTCGGCAATTGACCCGTGGGCCACGGACTCCACCAGCAGGCCTTTCATCAGGCCCCCCGAAAGAATTCGGAATCGCGGTAGTAGGCCGCCAGGGATCGCAGAAACACCTGCATCACCGCGGTTACCGGCACCGCCAGCAGCATGCCGATGATTCCGAACAGCTGGCCTCCGATCAGGAGCGCGACGATCGCTACCAGCGGATGCAGGCCGACCGTATCACCGACCACCTTGGGGGTAATCACCATCCCCTCCAGTAACTGTACCAGGCTGAACCACCCCAGACAGAGCAGCGGATGCAGAATGTCGTTGAACTTGAGCAGCGCCATCACTACCGAGAGGCAGATGCCGATGATGGTGCCGACATAGGGGATGATAAACGTAATTCCGGCCAGCGTGCCGATCGCGATCGCCAGGTCAATGCCGATGAAATACAGTCCGATGCTGTACAGCAGCGCCAGGATGGCGCAGACTGAAAGCTGGCCGCGCACGAATCCGGACAGCACATTGTCCACCTCGGCCAGCTTTTCGGTGTAGCAGCCGCGAAAGCGTTCCGGTATGAAAGATTCTATGAACTGCTTTAGCCGTGGCAGGTCAAAAAGCAGATAGAACAGGTAGACCGGGATGATCAGATAGCCCAGAACGGCGACGAGCACGGAAATGGTCGAAGTCAGCGCCTTCTGCAAAAAAGCCAGCAACGGTTTCAGCAGGTCGGGTGCGGCGCCGCGCGCCTGCTGCAACAGTTCACTCATCCGCAATGCCAGTTTGTCGGGAGTCTCGATATTCAGATAAGCCTTGACCGCCGGCGGAGTGATTTCATAGAGATGGTTGGCATAGGCCGGCAGGTTGAGCTGCATCTTGGAGAATTCGTCACTGATCGATGCAACCATGAAAACCGTGAATCCGGCGCTGATTACCATTGCGAGAGTGAATACGACCAGAATTCCGTAGAGCCGCCTGACACCTTTCAGTTCCAGAAAAGCCACCGCCGGATTCAGGATGTAAGCCAGCGCAAAAGCGATGAACAGTTGCAGGAACACCGCCGAAGAGTAATAGAGCGCGGCCGCGGTCAGAACCAGCAGCAACAGTGCGAAGGTCAGGAGGATTCTGGAACTTTTTTGCATGGGATCGTCTACCACCGGAAAGCCCCCGCGACTGAGAGCCGGGGGGCTGTTTGAGGAGGCTACTGGTGCAGCCGGAAGGAACCATCCGCCGAGGTTATGGTGGAAATGGCGTGTTTGTAGATCAGGATATCGCCGTTGGAATCCAGCAACACCGAGAAATTGTCGAAAGACTTTATGAACCCTTCCAGCTTGTCACCCGACATCATGATAATCGCAACGCGCACCCGCTCCTTGCGGGCCTGGTTGAGATACTGATCCTGGATATTGAAAGGTGCTTTAGCCATCTTTTTACGCCTCCCGTCTTTCATAAAATTCAATTACATGCTGCAAAATAGTATCAAACTTTTCCGGATATTCAAACCATAATATATTTGGGTCCGCCTTGAACCATGTCAACTGGCGCTTGGCATAATGGCGGGTATCACGTTTGATCAGGCGGACAGCCTCTTCCAGGGGAATTTCGCCCAGGACATGGGCGATGGATTCCTTGTATCCGATTGAACGCAGCGCCTTCAGTTCACGTGCGAAACCGGCCGACAGCAGTCCGCGCACCTCGTCCAGAAGGCCGTCGGCAAGCATGCGTTCGACTCGCCGCTCTATTCGTTCGTACAGTTCGGCACGCTCGACCGAGATGCCGATCTGCAGGCTGTGATAGCGCTGCGTTGAAAAGGCATGCTCCTGCTGATGGCGGGAGAGCGGGACACCGGTCAACTGATGCACTTCCAGGGCACGAATGATCCTGACCAGGTTGTTCGGGTGCAGTCCGGCGGCCAGCTGCGGGTCCACCAGCCGCAATTTTTCCAGCATGGCCGCGTTGCCTGAGCGGTTGGCCTCATCCTGCAATGCGGCGCGCATCTCGGCGGAACCGCCGGGGGAGTCCACCAGCCCCTTCAGCAGGGCGCGGATGTAGAGGCCGGTGCCACCGACCACTATGGCACGCTTGCCGCAAGAGCTGATTTCGCAGATCGCGGCATCGGCCGCCATGGCAAAATCCGCCGCCGAAAAGCTCCCGTCCGGCTCAACCACATCGACCAGATGATGGGGAACCTCGGCCAGTTGTTCGCGGGACGGCTTGGCAGTGCCTATGTCCAGTCCACGGTAGACCTGCATCGAGTCGGCGTTGATAATCTCGGCATCCAGCTCACGGGCCAGCTTCAATGCCAGCTCGCTCTTGCCGGAGGCTGTCGGGCCGCAGATAATCAGGAGTTTGGGAATATTTCCATTCTTGTTAGCCATATGTTCCCGATAGAACGTTTTTCAATGCATCGACCTGCTTTAGTGCCGGATTTATAGCAGCATGGCTTCCGACGAGGCAAGATAAAACGGTCGGGAAAATATTGCCTGATTCAGCTGCTCCGTGGTATTAATAGCAGCTGATCCCAACCTTTCAGCTGATATTCAGCGAAAAGGCGCGGTCGGATCATTTACGACAGAACCAAATACAGCAGACGACATCCAACCGGCCTAAGGAGTTCACTTATATGTCTTTCCGTACAATCGAGTGGCGCGACGATACCGTGATAATGATTGATCAGACCCGCCTGCCCGGCGAAGAGGTCTACAACACCTATACCGATTTCAAATCCGTCGCCGATGCGATACGGGGCATGATCATCCGCGGAGCGCCCGCCATCGGCGTGGCCGCTGCCATGGGAGTTGCGCTGGGGGCGCGGGAGATCATCGCCGACACCCATGAGTCCTTCTTTCGCCAGCTGGAAAACGTCTGCGACGTGCTGGCCCGCACCCGCCCCACCGCGGTCAATCTTTTCTGGGGCATCGAGCGCATGAAGCGGGTCGCTGAGCAAAACCGCGACAAGAACCTCGACAAGATCCGTGAAAGCCTCAAAAAGGAAGCGATCAGGATCGAGCAGGAGGACCTGACCATCTGCAGGAACATTGGCAAGTGGGGTGCAACCTTGATCCCAGAGGGAGCCACGGTGCTGACCCACTGCAATGCCGGCGGGCTGGCCACGGCCGGCTACGGCACCGCCCTGGGGGTGATTCGCGCCGCCCATGAGGCCGGCAAAAAGATCCAGGTCTTTGCCGACGAGACCCGCCCCTGGTTGCAGGGCGCACGCCTGACAGCCTGGGAGCTGCTAAAGGATGGCATCCCGACCACCCTGATATCGGACAACATGGCCGGTTTCTTCATGAGCAAGGGCGAAATCACCTGCTGCGTGGTCGGCGCGGACAGGATCGCCGCCAATGGCGATACAGCCAACAAGATCGGCACCTATTCGGTTGCGGTCCTTGCCAAAGAAAACAACATCCCCTTCTATGTGGCGGCGCCGGTATCGACGCTCGACCTGACGCTCGCTGACGGCAGCAAGATACCGATCGAGGAACGTCCCGGCATTGAGGTGACGCACATCAAGGGCATCGCAATTGCACCGGAAGGGGTCAATGTCCGCAATCCGGCCTTTGACGTGACTCCGGCCCGCTTCATAACAGCCATCATAACTGAGAACGGCATCGTCAAGGATGACTATCGCGCCGGATTGCGCAAGGTTGCGGGTAAATAACATGCATGTAGAACGCTTCTCCCATGACTTCCATCGTATCATCACCATCGCCGACCCGCTTGACCGGGTACGGGAACTGGCACTTTTCCTGGAATCGCACGGTTATCAATACGGCGCCCGTTCCGCGGACAATATTCTGCTGCTCCAACCGCTGTTCAGCGTGGATGAACTGCACCGGATCGTCATCAATTCGCTGCTGACCCCAACTCCGGATATGGCGCTGAACGCATTCGAGCGTCTGGCGGGGGTGATTCCGCCGGCCGACCTTACGGAACTGGCGCTGCGCAAGAGGCGACTGGCCCAGTTTATCCTGGTTTGCGGTTCGTCACCATTTCTGGTCAACCTGATTTACAAAACCCCTGATGCTCTGCGAAAACTGTTTCTTGAAAATAACATCGACGTCTCGCGCAGCGCCGAAGACATGCTGTCCGCGATACGCTCCCGGATCGATGATTCTGCCGATTTCGCTGAATTGCAGAAGCAGTTGCGACTCTTCAAGCGATCCGAGATCCTGCGCATCGCCTCCCGTGACCTGAACGGCCTGGCAGCTCTGGAAGAGGTCACCGATGAACTTTCCAGCCTGGCAGCCGCATCGCTGCAGATGGCCTGCGAAGTCTGCCGGCGCTGCCTGATCAGGGAATACGGCCGGCCGATGATGGTGATCCCTGACGGACTGCGCGAAGCCGAGATGACTGTGATCGGAATGGGCAAACTTGGCGGAAGGGAACTTAATTTTTCCTCCGACATAGACATCATCTATTTTTATGAATCCGACAAGGGGGAAACCTCGGGGGTCGAAAACGGTTCCGGGTCCAGAAAAGGGGTCGTGTCGCTGCACACCTATTTCAACAAACTGGGGGAGTTGGTCAGCAAGGCGCTGTCGCAGGTAACCGAGGACGGTTTTGTCTTCAGGGTGGACGTCGGCCTGCGCCCGGAAGGCAAATCGGGCGACATGGCGGTATCGCTCCGTTCGGCCGAGATCTATTACGAATCCTGGGGGCAGTCCTGGGAGCGCACCGCGATGCTCAAAGCGCGACCGGTGGCCGGTTCGCTGAAACTGGGCGAGCTGCTGCTGAAGATGCTGCAACCTTTTGTATATCGCAAGTACCTCGATTACAACCTGATCGAGGATATGAAGCATATGAAACAGAAAATCGACGCCTCCCTGGCCCGCTCAAGGGAAGGCGAGAGCAACCTGAAGCTGGGACGGGGCGGTATCCGCGAGATCGAATTCTTCATCCAGGCCCTGCAGTTGGTCTACGCCGGAAAGAACCCGCGTCTGCGGGAACGCAATTCGCTCAAGGCTCTGGACACACTGTTGGCGGCCCGCCTGATAAACGAGGATGACCACCTTAAACTGCGTGACGCCTACCGTTTTCTGCGCTCCACCGAACACCGCATCCAGGTCGTTCAGGAACGCCAGACCCACAGCCTTCCGACCAAGCCGGACGAGATCATGGCACTGGCGCGGCGCTGCGGTTATCTCCGCTCCAACGGCCTGGAGCGATTCCAGGAAATGCTGGAGGAACACCGCGGAAATGTCTCCGTGATTTACGGCACCCTGTTCCATTCCAGGGATGAAAAACTGCAGCAGGATCTGAACCCGGATACATTGCTGTTTCTCGATCACCGGGCCGATTCCGATCTGGTCAAGGATATGTTGGCCGAACGACGCTTCGAGGATGTGGATCGTGCTTACGAGAACCTCTCCTCGCTGCGCCGTGGTCCGGTCAAGGGCAATCTGACCGAGAGGAGCCGCCGGCTGCTGGAAAAGATCACTCCGCTTCTGCTGCAGAAAGTATTCGACTCCCACGCCCCCGATATGGCGCTGTGCAATCTGGAGCGTTTTCTGTCGGTAATTGCCAGCCGACCCTCTTATTACGCCCTTCTGGCCGAAAACCGCGAAACGCGCAAACTGCTGGTGTCGCTGTTCGGCATGTCCGAGTTTCTCTCCAAGATCCTGATCAGCCATCCTGAACTTCTGGACAGCATGGTTGCCAGCAACGCCGTGTCTATCGCCAAAACAAGAGAGATCATGGACGCGGAACTTGATATTCTGCTTGAACAGAGCGACTATTTCGAGGACCGCCTGGATGTCCTTAGGCGATACCGCAACGAGGAGTTCTTGCGCATCGGTCTGAATGACATTCATGGCCGACTGCTGCAGGGTGAAGTAACCGCACAGCTCAGCCTGCTGGGCGAGACCTGCCTGGCGGCGGCATACCGCATGGCGTTGGCCGAGCTGAAGCGCTTCGGAAAACCGATCTATCGGTATGAAGGCTCCTCCATCGAGGCGAACCTGGCGATCATCGGCATGGGCAAACTGGGTGGTGGCGATCTGAACTACCACTCCGACCTGGATATCATTTTTGTCTACGATCATCAGGGTTACACCGATGGCGAAAAGCAGATTTCCAATCATGAATATTTTGCCAAACTGGCTCAGAAAATCATCTCGATCCTGACGATGCAGACCCGCGAAGGGTATGTCTACAAGATCGACACCCGCCTGAGACCTTCCGGCAATGCCGGACCGCTGGTGACTTCGCTGGATTCGTTCCTGGAATATCACCGCAAGGATGCCCAGATCTGGGAACGCCAGGCCCTCACCAAGGCACGGGTGGTGCTGGGGGATCAACTGCTGGCCGGCCAGCTGCACGACGTCATCCGCCACACTGTCTACGGGGCGACGATAGATGATGAAGGGCGGGACGAGATTCATCGGCTACGAATGAGGATGGAAAACGAACTGGCCAGGGAAAAAGACGGCAGCTACAACATCAAGACCGGTCGCGGGGGCATGGTGGACGTGGAATTTGCAGTTCAGTATCTGCAACTGCGCCATGGCTGCCAATATCCGGAGCTGCGCACCACCAACACGGTACTGGCCCTCAAGGAGATCAGCACTCTGGATCTGTTGCCCAAGGGCGACGACGAGACCCTGCTAAGCGGCTACAAGTTTCTGCGCAAACTGGAAAACCGCCTGCGAATCATCCACGACTATTCGGTCAATGACCTGACCGGCCCCAAAAACTACATGAACAAACTCGCCCGCCGCCTGGGGTACGACCCCAAACTGAAAAACCCGGGAGCGGTTCTGATCAGCGATTACGAGGAGACCACCGGCAAAATCCGGGATGTATACCACCGTATTTTCAGTGTATCGACCGATTAAAGGAGGGTTTGGTTATGAATATTCGCAAAAAGTTTCTCGATTACGAGTATGAAGAGGTCCTGGACGGGCGGGTTAGAGAATTGATCCGGGTCGGATGCGCCATTGCGGTCGGCTGTCCTACCTGATTTAAGAAACACTTCGCGGTCGCGAAGTCGGAAGGCGCCAGCGAGGCCGAACTGCGTGAGGCGATTGCCTACGGAATGATCGCCCCCGGCGGGCGGGCCAAAAATTTCGGACTGGAGATGCTCAAAGAGGTTGAGGCGGAGAAATGACCGTCGGTCAATCCTGCACAGGTTCTTCCAGCAGGAGCACCTGACTCAGGGCCGCATCGATCTTTGAAACATCCACTATCGTATTGAAGCAGGGGCCGAACGGCCGCTCGTTGAGGATGCCGATCACCGGCAGAGGATAGCAGTCCTTGATGCCGGAGGTCAGATCCCGCTCGCAGGCCACGGCCAATACCAGTTTCGGCCGCTTTTCCACGATCACCTTGCGGGCCAGGGTGCCGCCGGTGGCGACCGAAATATCAATCTTGTACTTGCGGCTGATCTCCACCAGCCCCTTGATGTCGCAACGGCCGCAGAGTACGCATTTGTTGATGTCTCCGGTGACCTTGATCTCGCAATCAAAGAGCTGGATGCAGTGTGGCAACAACACCAGCACCCGGTCCGGACGGACTTTCTGTCTCTGTGAAACCACCAGGCTGTTATTCATGGCAATAAAGGACTGGCGAATGCGGTCCTTGTCAAGCCCCATCAACCGGCCGACGAACTCGATCACCGGCAGCAGGAACTTGATCACCACCAGGCGCATGAAGCGGGTGAAAAAGATATCCTTGCCAAGCGCGGTTGTCAGCACCAGCAGGCCGGTGCCCAGAATCGCCATCCCCGAAAGCGCCATCATGATTATGCCGACTACGTTTGGCAGGTCAGGGTGGATGTTTGCCAACCCCCGGTTGGGAATCCACCAGATCAGGAAAATAACCGCGACGACTATCAGGCAGGTAATGCCCATCAGACTTATGAACAGCCGTTTGCGGGGTTGCGGGGTTTTGGTTTCGGCGCTCGTCATGGCGCGCTGTCTCCGCCGGCTTTGCTGTCCAGCAAGGCACCCTCGGGAATCGGAAAACCTGCCAGAAAGCTGCCGACATCGAGGCGTTTTTTTCCGGCCAGCTGCAATTCACGGATTAACAGACTGCCGGACAGACAAGCCACTTCAAGTTCCCCTTTAGATGATTTAAGCACGGTTCCGGGATGGCCGCAGCCGTCGCCAATGCGCGTACGGAAAATTTTAAGCACCTGATCTCCCAGAAGGGTATAAGCACCCGGCCAGACCGACATACCGCGAACCTGGTCATGTATTGCCTTGGCGTCTTTGTGCCAGTCGATCAGACCATCTTCTTTCCTGAGCATGGCGGCATAGCAGCTTTCGTCATTAATCTGCGGCTGGGGTATAATTTCACCAGCTTTGAGCCTGTCGAGAGTTACCGCCAGCAGATCCGCCCCCAGTAGGGCCATGCGATCGTGCAGCGAAACAATGTCTTCGTTTTCATCAATGGGAGTTTTCTGTTGCAGCAGCATCGGACCGGTATCAAGACCCGGGTCCATCAACATCGTGGTGGCTCCGGTTTCCCTCTCTCCGTTGATGATGCACCAGTTGAGAGGGGCTGCGCCGCGATAGCGGGGAAGTAGCGATGCATGAACGTTGATGCAACCATGCGGAGGAATATCCAGCAGCGACTTGGGAAGAATCTGGCCGAACGCGACCACGACGATTACATCGGGTTCAAGCTCGCGCACGAGCTCGACAAAGGCCGGATCACGCACCTTGAGCGGCTGGTGCACCGGGATACCATGCCTGAGCGCCAGTTCCTTGACCGGAGGCGGCATCAGCTTTTGCCCACGCCCCTTGGGGCGATCCGGTTGAGTTACCACTGCCAACAAATTTTCATGCCGGTCAATAAGTTTTTGAAGTGTTGGGCAGGCAAAATCCGGGGTTCCCATAAAAATCATGCGCCAGCCGGTCATCGAGCCTCCTCGGCGGCCTTGCGGGCTTTACGTTGGAACAGTTCCCGTTTGAGCGGCGAGAGGTGATCGACGAACAGGATCCCATCCAGATGGTCGATCTCATGCTGAAATGCAATTGCCAGCAGGCCTTCCGCCCGCCAAGTGCATTCGACACCTTCCAGATTGAGCGCCTTGACAACCACGCTGGCATGGCGCCGAACATTGGCGGCAAACTTGGGCACGGACAGGCAGCCCTCTTCTTCGTAGGCCTCGCCTTCGGCGTGGACAATGACCGGATTGATGGCAACTATCAGCCCGGGCGGTTCATCACTGGCTGAAATATCGATTACGATCACGCGCTGATGCACGCCGATCTGCGGCGCCGCCAGACCTACGCCGGGAGCGTCGTACATGGTTTCAACCATGTCCTGAGCCAATGCGCGCACACTATCATTAATAATGGCAACCGGAGCTGATTTTTTCTTGAGTTCTGGATTGGGGTAGGTGAGGATGGTCCGGATCATATGCATCCTTAATTGTTGTAATTAAATTGAAATGATACTATTTCAGAGCAATAAAATCAATTTTCATCTTTGCATTACCGGCGAGGGACGGGCATGACGGATCCGGTCAACAGAATCAGCGGGACAAAGGAGACTTCTCCGGGAGGCACCTACAGCGGGGGCAGTTTTACGGAAGATCATAAAAAGAGGAAATCCCCCGCACCGGAAAACGATCTGGTAGAAATATCACAGGCAGCCCGGGATCGTTCCAGCGGTAAAAAACGTAAGAGCATTCTTGAATTCCTGAAGGAACTGCTGGGATGATCCTGCTTTGGCGGGTGATTCCTGCTCAGCCGAAATAACTTTTGTCCTTCTCATAGGCGGTATTGAAACTTTCCAGCAAAATTTCCATCTTCTGCTGATCTATCCCAAGCAACTGCGCAGGAACAGTCTCAAACAGTTCAAGGTTGTCATCCGGTTCACGCATACCGACACCGGCCTTGTGACAAAACATGTTGGCAAGTCCGACTACACAGGCCAAACGGACCTGGTAGGCATCTTCGTCCTCTGCAAAATCAAATGTATGATGTTTCAGGACCGCATGCATCAGGATGTCGGGAAAATTCCATTTTTTAATAACCAGAGCGCCGACCTCGGAGTGAGTATAAGAATAGACCTGGCGCTCGGCTTCCGAGAATGATACCTGGTCGTTGTAGCATTTCTGCATGGCAGCCTGAAACTGTTGGCTGTCCATGTTGTTCATGATTATTTTACCGATGTCGTGGAACAAACCACCGAGAAAGGCCTCCTCCTCATTTGCCGCGCGGGTTTCCTTGGCAATAATGCGAGCGGCCAGCCCAGCTCCGAACGAATGTTCCCAGAGCATTTTTTCCGTAAGGCCGTAAGGTTTATAGACCTGTTTTACCGAAGCAGCGACAACCAGACTTTTCAGTGTGCTGAATCCCAGAACCACGATGGCGTGGGACAACGTCTGAATCTGGCGTTGACAACCGTAAAAGGAAGAGTTTGATATTTTGAGTACGCGAGCCGCGACAGCCGGGTCGGATGCGACAACTTTAGCCAACTCTTCGGCTGTTGCTTTTTCACTTTCTATAAGCTGCATGACCTTGGTGGCGACGACCGGAATGGTCGGCAAGTCGCTGGCGGTCATGATCATTATCTCAAGCTCTCTGTTCATATAATCCCCTGCCATGATTCGTTGCACCGCCAATTGCCACCGGCATGCATAAGCTGACATTATCGCATACTGCGGCAAATAATCAAGCATTTAGCCTATATTATTGAAATCCGGACTACTCCTGTGTATAATCCCGCCACCACGACTCTTTTATACCAAGGACATACTAAATATGCGGATTCTGAAAATATACCTTGTGCTGACGTGTTCTGTCCTGCTTTTGACCGGATTCAGCTGGGGCCTGGGCACAGACCAGTGCAAAGAGGCGCTGGAAATGGTCGGCTCTCTGGAAGGCGTCCAGGATGATGCGCTGATGCGCCAGACCGAAGCAAAAATCATATCCCTCTGCCCCGATGGAGCCGCGGCCCATTACGTGAACGCCCTGCAATTGGAGCGGGTCGGCAATGTCGATGGCGCAATCGCCGAATATCGCAGGGCACTGCGACAGGATGCTTCCTTTGCACGCGCCAGCGGGAATCTGGGGCTCTTGTATGCGCAGAAGGGAATGGATGACGAGGCTTCGGTGGAATTGGCGCGAGGGCTGTCAACGCATCAGGATCCGCTCTATCACAAGGCGATTGCGCGAATTTTTGCTGAACGCAAGGTTTATCCGCTGGCAATTTATCATTACAATGAAGCCGGCAAGGAACTGACCCGCGACGCAGCAGTTTTTATCGGCCTGGCAGAAGTATACAGCGCAATGGGGCAACCGGACAAGGCCCTGGAAGAGTATGGCCGTGCACTGACCGCCAACCCCAACTCTGAAAAAGCATATATCGGCAGCGCCTCCATTCACATCCAGCGCGACAATCTGGACAAGGCCATTGAACAGCTTAAAAAAGCCGAAATGGCTAATCCGCAAAACCGCGAAGTCCATTTGATGCTGGCAAATATCTACGAAAAAAAAGGCGATCCCAAACTGTCCGAATACCATTCGCTTCTGGGGGGGAAAACCAGGATTTCACCCACTGCTGTGGCCAAACCACCGGTGACATCCGCCAACAGCAGCGGGACAGACAAGGAGATAGAGGAACTCAAGGCTGCCATTAAAGAACATCCCGGAGATGTTCTTTCCCATGAGAAGCTGGGACACATCTACCGCGCCGCCGGAAAAGACGCCGAGGCATTCGAATCCTACCGCGAAGCTGCGCACCTCAAAAGCACCAACAGCGACGTCTATCTGAATCTTGGCATCCTTTACGAGAAGAAGAGCCAGCTTGATGAAGCGGTAGTTGCCTACAAGCGCGCCATCAGCGCAAACCCCAACAGTGCGGAAGCACATCTGAGACTCGGAGACATACGTTTTTCCAGAGGTGTTTTCCCGGAAGCAGTGGAACAATATTCGGAATTTCTCAAGCTCAAACCTGACAGCCCTGACATCCACCTCAAACTGGCCCGCATCTTTGCAAAGAACAAAGAGACCAGCCTGGCTATTGCATCGTATAATTCCGTACTGACCTACAGCCCGAACGATGCTGACGCAAATCGGGAGATTGCGGCCATGTACAAGGCCAAAGGCGACAATGAAGAGGCTATCAACCATTACAGGAAAGTTCTGGCTTTGCATAAGGATGATTCGGAGACGCGCACGGCACTGGTGTCGATTTATGTAAAAAACAAGCAGTATGATGAAATCACGGCCCTTCTGAAAGAAGCGGTCGAGCTTAACCCGGATGACCCGAACAACCACTACAAACTCGGCCTGATCTATGACTTCAAGAAAGATTACGAGAATGCATTGACCAGCTACAAGAAAGCGATAGAAATCAAGCCTGACCATGCCCGCTCCCTGAATGCGCTCGGGCGGCTGTACATGAAAGCCGGCAAGCTGAGCGAAGCCAGGGAAACACTTGAAGCTGCAAGAAAAGCCGATCCAACTATGGAAGAGACCTCGGTGCTGCTTAACAACATCCGCGACGAGTTCAATCCGGAACCACGCAAGATCAGTAAAGGCAAAAAGATCAAGGGCAAAAAAGCAAAAAAGAGCAGCAAGAAGTCAAAAGTCAAAAAAACGACGAAAAAAGTTTCCAATGGCAAAAAGGCTGTAAAGAAATAGCGACAAGTCAGTCGGCCTGATCACTGCTATCAATACAATAAAAACTCGGACATTAAGAATCCCCGGAATTCCGCGACTGGATATACTATGGCTTATCAGAGCGGTACTGACGTTTATTTCCCCTACGACATCCAGATATCTTCCCATCATTGGCATACCCTTGACCTGGGTATGCTTTCGCACCGCATCCAATCTCACAGAATGCCGCGCATACTGTTTTTCCGGCAGCTGGCGCTCAAACTTAACAGCATCCGACCCGATGGAGCCGATGTCGTGCATGCCGGCGAGCTGAATCTGTATGCAACTTTCCTGCATGCTTGCCGGCATATAATCGATGTCGTGGTCTCCGGCCAGCGCTTATCACGCGCCCTGAAAGAGAGGGGCATTGATCCGTCCGGCAGGGAAACCAGGGATACCGCACGGAGTTTTGTCAGGCTTTTTCCACCTGAGGCTGTTTTGAAAGGCGTTGCCGACGAACAGGACTGGCTTGAAAACCCTGATCTGAAAGACATGCGCACCGACCTGCTGCTTCGGGAGATGCTCCTGCTCAGACTGGCCGCCGACAATCCGGCCATTGAAAGCTTCCGGGAGCTGGTTGACGACAGCGCGCTGGTTACAACATCCCAGTACACAAACATTGTAAACATACTGAAATCGTCGTTGACAGACGGGCCGGTTATTGAAGGGAAACAATACACACTTATTGAAGCGCTTCTGGCTGCCATCAATTCATCTCCCGCATCCCTGGCCGGACAGGTCGGGTACATTCGGAGCCACTGGCATTCAATACTCCCTCCCGAAATCCTCAGTGAAACCGAGACAGCCATTGACATACTGAACGAAGAGCTGCGTGAGCGCGGATTCGGCGGGGGCGACCCCGGCCCGGCACCGGTGCTGGAATTTGGCGGTAAAGCCGGCTCTGCAGGGGCGAATATTGATCATATTGGAGGCGGGTCGGTTTTTGCCGGATATGATTATCCCGAATATGAACAGTTCTCTCCGGATGCCGACTGGATGTCCAATGTCGTCCTGATGGCCAAGATGGTTTACATATGGCTTGACCAACTGAGCCGCATGCATGGCTACCCTATAACCCGCCTGGATCAGGTGCCGGATGCCGAACTTGATCGCCTGGCTGCATGGGGTTTTACCGGGCTCTGGCTGATTGGCCTGTGGGAACGCTCTCCCGCGTCACAACGCATCAAGCAGATCTGTGGCAATCCGGATGCCATAGCATCAGCCTATTCGCTGTATGACTACGAGGTGGCTGCCGACCTTGGGGGCTGGGAAGCATTGACCAGCCTGCGGGCAAGAGCCTTGAAACGGGGCATACGCCTGGCCAGCGACATGGTGCCAAACCATACCGGCATCTATTCCCGCTGGGTTATCCAGCACCCGGACTGGTTCGTCCAAACCGATTACCCCCCCTTCCCCACCTATAGTTTCAACGGTGAGGATCTCTCCCACGACGTCAACGTCTGCCTCCAGATCGAGGATGGCTACTGGAACAAGAGCGATGCCGCCGTGGTATTCAGGCATTACGATCGTCGCACCGACCGCACCCGTTTTATCTATCACGGCAACGACGGCACCAGCATTCCCTGGAATGACACCGCCCAGCTCAACTACCTGATCCCGGAAGTGCGCGAATCGGTCATTCAGACCATCCTGCATGTAGCCCGCAACTTTCCTATCATCCGTTTCGACGCGGCCATGACCCTGGCCAAGAAACATTACCAGCGCCTCTGGTTTCCATTACGCGGTCTGGGCGGAGGTGTGCCGTCCCGCGTCGAACACGGCATGAGCAAGGAAGAGTTCGACACCGTTTTTCCGGTGGAGTTCTGGCGCGAGGTGGTTGATCGCGTTGCAGCCGAGGCTCCCGGCACGCTGTTACTGGCCGAGGCCTTCTGGATGATGGAAGGTTATTTTGTCAGGACGCTGGGAATGCACCGGGTGTACAACAGTGCCTTCATGAACATGCTCAAGACCGAGGAAAATGCAAAATACCGCCAAACGATAAAAAACGTACTGGAATTCAACCACGAAATCCTCAAACGCTTCGTTAATTTCATGAACAATCCGGACGAAAAGACCGCCGTGGCACAGTTCGGTTCTCAAGGCAAATACTTCGGCGCATGTGTGCTGCTTGCCACCATGCCCGGATTGCCGATGATCGGTCATGGCCAGATCGAGGGTTTTCATGAGAAATACGGCATGGAGTACAAGAGAGCCTATTGGGACGAACAGGTTGACGATGGACTGGTTCGTGGCCATGAGATGTGGATATTCCCGCTTCTGCGAAGACGCTGGCTGTTTTCCGGCTCCGAAAACTTCGTCCTGTATGATTTTCACACCACGAATTCGATTGACGAAAATGTTTTCGCGTATTCAAACCGGGTTAACGACCAGAGAGCGCTGGTCTTGTTCAACAATCGCCATGCCATGACCTCCGGCTGGATCAGGGAATCGGTTTTCTTTGACAGCGCAAGGGACGGCGTCGAGCAGAAACTGGTAAAAACCACATTGAGCGACGCCCTTCAGATCGGTCTTGAGGAAAACACATTCATCATGTTCAAGGATCTGACACAAGGACATGAATATCTCCGTTCTGCCAGCGAGCTGAATCAAAAGGGGCTATACGTTGAACTTGGCGAATACCAGTTTCATGTTTTCATGGATTTCAAGCTGGTAAAGGATGATGCGAAAGGTTCCTGGCGTTCTCTCTATACACATCTGAACGGTTCCGGGGTCGAATCACTGGAAGACGAGCGCAAGCAACTTGAATATGCCAAGCTTAACAGCCTGTTCCGTAACCTGCTGAGACTTATCCCGCTATCCGGCGCTCGCAAATTGGCCAAACCCGCCCAGGATGATCTGCCACAAGCTATTGATGACTTCCTTGCAGCCCTGGCAGATGAGTTCGCCAAGCAACAAACAGACAAGAATGCTGCTAGAAGTTCAAAACTGAGAAGGGCCGAAGACGGCAAGAAATTGGCAGCATGTTTCGACAGTTTACAGAAGCTTCTGGCCCAGAAGCCGAAAACACCTGATGCGCTGCTGTTCCAGACCCGGGTTGCAAGCCGATTCACAGACCAGGCCACAACCAGGTTGGTCCTGGCTTGGCTTGTGCTGCGAAGCTCCAGTGTGAATCCGGTCCGATTCGGCCTTGACTGGGTACTGAAAAAGCTGCTGGCCAAGGATCATGACCGTGATCTGCACTGCCGTAGTACCCAGTTGCTGGCTGCGCTTCAGGAGTTGTGGCAATTCCACAGAAATGCGACGCTCAAACAATTCAATTCTGAACACATTGCCAGCATGTTCATGCATCCTGCCAGCAGTTCTTATCTCCTGATTCATGAAAGTGAAGGAACTGAATGGTTCAATAAGGAAAGATTTGAAGAATTATGCGAATGGAGTGCGCTGCTTGTAATGCTTGACGGAATAAAGTCGGTCAAATCGCCGATCGTGATCTGTTCAAGGATGGCATCTGCCGAGCTTGCAATCAGCCAGGCATCCGAACTGGCAAAGCGCGTAGGGTATAAGAGCGCACTTTTCACCAAAACGATCAGTGGCATAAGAGCCAGGTCGATCTCCTCTGCAAAGAAAACACCTGTATGAATCGTTATTTTTTCCTGACTGCGCTGATTCTGGCTTGTTTTGTCCAACCGACGTTCGGCGAAGAGTCGTTGCGTTCGGATCAGCTGCCGTCAACAGGAGAATCAACGGTATCACCTGTTACGGCATTCCAACAGAGCGGCCTGAACAACAAAGAGACCCGGACTGAATTTGTTTGGGAGCTTGATCCATACTACAGCGAAGTATCACTCCATTTTCCTTTGACAGACGATCCGATTCCGGAGATGTCCGGAACCAACGAGTTCGAGGTTTATAAAAAACTGCTGATGGATTCGCTGGTGCCTCGCTACATGCTGATTGAGGCGGCAGTTTTTCCCATGCCGCTGGTGGGAGTCGCCCTGAAGGAGTACCAGCGGGACTTCTATCGCGGATTCAACATCGGCAGCGGAAATCTCAATCTTCTTGAAACCGTGACTGCAGGGTTTCAGGAACCCTATGCCGTTTCGGTTTTTGTCGGAGACATGGTCAGCTTTGTCCGACCCGGCGAAGAGAAGGTGAGTTCCAACAAAGGCTATATGGGCTACATGCTCAGCTACTCGAATCAGCATATCAAACGCAACACCCTGATACCAGACCATAATTTTGAGGTCGAATGGAAGATGAAGGGAGAGCGGGTGTTTCACGAGGACAAACTCTCCTGGAGTTTTCGACTCGGATCCAAGATCCATGAGAATCCGGATATATCCAATACCCTGTACATCGGTTTTCGGCGCAGCAACCTGGACTTCACCGCTGATTTTCTGAGTTTTATGAATAACGGCTCGATAGATTTCCGCTGGGATTTCTCGGCAAAGGATGGTCGTCTGTTGCGCCAGGAATATGTGATCGGAAAGAAGTTCCCGATTAAAAACTGGCATCTGGCTTTACGGATGGATGTGGGGGTTATCTGGGAAGATCCGGCAAAATACAAGGGTTTGCTGAGGGACAACGACTTCCAGAGTGTAACAGCGGTACTCCGTCCCAATATCGAATTCTGACCCCAGCTTCAGATCGCTATTAATTATTGTTACGTTTCGCATTGAATACAGAAAAGCCGACTCCAGGGTCGGCTTTTCTGTATTCAAATGGATTTGACTCTCAAACTATGCAAACGGATTTCGCAGGACAATGCTCTGATCACGTCTGGGACCGACCGAAACCATCACGATCTGACATCCGGCCAGTTCTTCCAGGCGGCGCACATAGGACTGGGCCTTGGCGGGAAGTTCTTCAAAAGTACGGGCACCGGTAATATCCTGGCCCCATCCGGGGAGTTCTTCGTAAACCGGCTGACATTTTTCGAATATCTCCAGACTGGAAGGGAGCGTCTCCAGCGCCTTACCATTATAGGTATAGCCGGTGCAGACCTTGATAGTGTCGAAGCCTGACAGGACATCCAGCTTTGTCAGCGCGATACCGGTCAAACCGTTTACACGCACTGAATAACGGATAACCATCGCATCAAACCAGCCACAGCGGCGTGGCCGCCCGGTGGTGGCGCCAAACTCCCCGCCGATCTGACGCAGTTTTTCACCCGTTTCTTCCAACAATTCGGTAGGAAACGGGCCACTGCCCACACGGGTAACGTAAGCTTTTGATATGCCTATGATCTCATTGATTTTCCTCGGACTTACGCCGGAACCGGTACAGGCTCCCCCTGAACAGGTGGAAGATGATGTGACGAACGGGTAGGTGCCGTGGTCAACGTCCAGCAGAGTTCCCTGGGCACCCTCAAAGAGAGCTTTTTTACCGGACTCGAGATCATTGTTCAGGATCAGCGCGGTATCGGCAACATATCGGCGCAGCACGTCGGCATAACCCTGATACTCGGCAAAGATCTCTTCGTAGCTGCAAGGAGGCTCACCCAGAAACTGCTCAAGAATGAAATTCTTTTCAACGAGATACTCCTTGAGCTTGCGAGCAAAAGTATCGGAATCGATCAGATCCATCAGACGGATGCCGCGACGACCGATCTTGTCCTCGTAGCATGGTCCGATACCGCGCCCGGTAGTCCCGATTTTTTTATCGCCGCTTTTTGCCTCGCGTGCAATGTCGATGCGTTTGTGATACGGCATGATGATATGCAGAGATTCGGACAGCAAAAGACACGAATCGTCCTTGATCCGGCCCGACTCCTTCAGCTTGGTGATCTCCCTGATAAACACCTCGGGATCGAGAACGACACCATTGCCGATGATGCAGCGCTTGCCTTCGTGCAGTATCCCGGAAGGAATCAGATGCAGGACGACTTTTTCATTTCCGACCACAAGTGTATGCCCGGCATTGTTGCCACCCTGATAGCGCACGATGTCATCAGCATATTCAGTATAGATATCAACAACTTTGCCCTTGCCTTCGTCACCCCATTGGGCGCCAACTACAACTACGTTTGCCATGATTACCTGTCTCCCTGGCTTTCTTCGATGAATTTCATGAGTTCCGGACAGGCAAGCATAGCCCTGTCAACCGGTACAGCAACGCCGTCTCTGGTTCGTACGGCCTGATAACACTGACTGTCATTGCCGATAACAAGCATGTAACGAATGTTCATGCGACGGGCATATTCCAGAGATTGTTCATACTCGCGGCGGATAATATCCCTGGCGGTACTATAGCCCTGCGACCGCAAAAGTCTGGCAATTTCCAGCACGACTTTTCGATCCTCCCGGGCATTGAACAGCAGAAAATCGCGCGTGGTGCTGGCCTCCAATTCCGGGCGGCGTTCCAGTGCCGTCAGAAGATTGAGGACATTAAAAGTGAAGCCGGTGGCCGGAGCTTCGAAGCCGTAACGGGCTGTAAGACTGTCGTATCGGCCGCCACTGCAGACAGGTTCACCCAGGCCGGACACAAAACCTTCAAATGTGATGCCGGTATGATAGCCAAGCCCCCGGGTTTCACCCAGATCGATGGTCAGATAACTTGCAACGCCATGTATTTCCAGTATTTCCAAGACCTGACGCATATTTTCAAGCGCTGCCAATGAACGGGGATTTGAAGTAAACTTCCGCGCATCGGCAAGCACTTCGCATCCTCCGAACAGACGCGGCAAAGCACTTATCTCACGGGCGGCTTCGGTTGAGACATTGTTGGTCTTGAGCAGAGCGGCCACTGCGGATGTGTCTTTTCTTGAGACCGCCTCACGGAGTTCCAGAAGCGCAGTTCCTTTAAGACCGGAAGATTGCATCACACCTTGACAGAACTCGACCTGTCCCAGATCTATTTTGAAATTTTCGAGACCGAGTCCCTGCATGGCCTCAATTGCCATCACGACCATCTCGGCGTCCGCTTCGGGAGAGCTTAGTCCGATAAGTTCAACACCAGCCTGGAACATCTCACGGCTTCGTCCGGTCTGCATCTCGGTCTGCCGCAACACTCGCCCGCTGTAGCTGATTCGATGGGGCAACGGCCATGATGCAAGACGGGTGGCGACAATTCTGGCGATCTGAGGAGTAATGTCCGGTGGAAAAGCCAGGAGCCTCCCGGTCTGCCTGTCATCAAAACGATAGGCCTTGCCCCTGAGTTCTTCTCCCAGCCCTATCGTCAATACATCTTCATATTCCAGATTGGGAGTAATCACTCTGCGGAATCCCCACAGTTCGAAAACACGCAGCAACCGGTTCTCGATATAACCGATCTTGGCTGCGGTGTCGGGCAATAAGTCGCTGACTCCGCGAGGCAGGGATATGTCTTGGGCGGGAACGGTCACTCGACCTTCTTGATAGACAATGCTGAGGCGCCCCGAGCGGAAAATCCGGGTCTCTGAACGGTTTGCAGGATCAACAACTCGTTGCGTGCCTCATCCATAAAATAGTCGGGCATATAATTCTGTGTCTCGCGCGTACGCCACTTTTCTTCAAGGCTGGAACCGTTCCAGACCAGACAATATACAGCCCCCTTCTTGTAAGAGCGGGCATTGCCCAGCACCCAGAAACCGTCGTTCTTTCCGACCAGCACTTCACCTTTCGATGTGACCTGAACCCGCAGATTCATGAAAATCCAGCGATAGGGGTCGCCTGTAACGCGAACATTGTCCGGGTCTTCCTTCTGAAAATACAGTTCCGAGCCGCCGAACTTGTCGTTACTGCGCCAAAGTTCATTCAGTTCACGGTCATAAACAACCAGATAGTTATCTGGATTCAGAGCAGTAGTAAAGACGGTTCCAGCTGAATCCTTGAATTGGTTGAAAGTGTAAATATTTGCGAAGCGCGGCATTTTGATCGGATTTTTCACCGTAACGGTACTACCGGATCGGGTTGCTTCATATACGTCGCCAAAAAAATCACTATCGCGGCCCATGCTTTGGGCGTAAAGCTTCGGCTCTGCTCCGGCAAGACCGAGTACCCTGAAGAAATAGGGGATGCTATCGGCCACCCTGACCAGTTTTTCTCCCTGAAGCTGCCAGACCTGCGACGAGACATCATTGCTTCGAATGACGCTGACATAAAGTTCTACGCTGCCACCTGAAACCAGCGCATCCAGGGACACTATTTTTTCACTCAGCTTAAGCTCTACTTCGGTGACCAGCTTCATGTCACTGGACTGACGATAGTAGGAAATGCGGCGATCTTCAGCCAGGAATATCTGGCGGCTGCCGTCAGGCAAGGACATGCCCTGGGCAAGAAGGTTGGATGAGCCCACAAGCCGTTTGCTAGTCCAGCCACCGGAGCTGTTCTGCTCATAATCACGAGGCTTTATGAACTCTGATATTGGTGCAGTCCGTACATTCTCTGCCCTGATTATGTCTTTTTTCTGGGATAACACTGCTGAAGGCGCCTGGGTAGCAACAGCGGCTGAGGGCACATCGGCACCGGAGACATACGCCTTGGTGAGCTCGGCGGAAAGTTTGTCGGCAAGCTTGCCGATAGCCGGAATCAACTCGTCCTGATTCTCGCCCTGGACAAAGGCACGGGTTACGGTTTTGCCCCCGGCGGTTTTGGCAAGAGCATCCACGCTGAAAACCTTGCCTATGGCAACGTAAGTGCCGGTTATCAATAAATCAGCCTCGGCGGCGCTGGCCACCGACAGGATCTTGTCGCTGTTAAGCCGGGAAGCAAGAAGCATCTGGAGAGTTGTCTTCATCTCGTCCCTGTTGGTTGCCCCAACCGCGTTCATGTCAGCGACAAAAACCTTCAATTGAGCAGCAAAAGCCGGCATTGAAAAGAGCGAAGCCAGCAGAACGATGCAGATGACAAAATGTTTTCTCATGATACCTCCAGTACAGATTGCGAAGCCGGCGGATTATCGCAAAATATACCACTCATGTCAAAAAAAAAGGGGAGCTGGCACAGATTGTTTCAGACGGCGTCATTGAACATGGCAATTCCGACACCCTGAAAACTGAGCACGATTAACAAAAATGGGAATGAATCAGGACGACAAAAGTCATTAATTATTACAGGCTAAGACACCCCGCAGGTTGCTGCGGGGTGTCTTAAAAGTCATTAGCGCTTTCCCGCCAAAGCGAGTCGACGCCGAAGAGAATAACGCAATATCATGGCCTAGCGCGTACTGCCGGTTGCCGGGACAATTTCATCACTGCTTGCAGCCGGCACGTCAACCGGGGCGGCGGTATTTTTGGCCGGTTCAACCGCCTTGGGTGCAACTGTCGGCGGAGATTGTGCAGGAATCGCGGCGGGTACGGGTTCCGGACGCAACTCAGCCGGTTTGGAGACCTTCTGCGGAGCTTGGCGAGGCGGCTCTACCACGGCAGGCGCATCTTTTGCGTCCTTGCCCAGATCGTATTTTATCAGAGACACGATTTCATCAAACTGCGCGGAGTACACCTCCGGTTCCTGAGTTTCCCGCAACAACCAGTCCTTGCGCTTCTGCTCAAGTGTCCTGCGAATACCATCAATGGTTTTGAATTTAACTTCGGTTTTCCTGGCAAGATTTGCGTCGGACTCACTAAAGTCCGGATACTGAAGATTGATCAACGGTGTATAACCCAGCAAGCGCTTGCGGAAGTTGGGATACTCCCACAGTATCGTACCTTCGGCATCCAGCATCTGGGCAGTCATGGTCAGATAATTATAATCGGCTTCGAGTGACGTAAGCAGGTTGCTGGAATAGATTTTGTCTGACTTGGTCAATCCACTGATGGTAATCAGCATCACTGCATCAAGATTGTTTTTCTGGATGTAGTTTTTGAGCTCGTCACTCCTCCAGAAGTATTTGTTGTATTTTACGGTTGCATCGTCGCGCAGCTCGCGCCTGAACATAAGTGATTCAAACAAGCGGCCCGGTTCGCCATCAAGCAGAGCGACCGTATAAAAGTTTCCGGTTACCTTGAACTTACGCACAAGCTGCGGCTCATATCTACGATTCAGGTCGGCCACCAACTGGATCAGCTGATCTTTCTGGGGATGCCTAATGTCGGAATCAGTATCGATAAAAATGGGAGCAACACCGAGAACCTTGACCTTGCCGGCAAAGTTTTCAACCGGGATATTATAATAGTTTCTTGCACAACCAGTCATGGTAACGGCAAGCAGCAACACACACAGCAACAACCTTTTCATGAAACCCCCTCTTCGAAGAGCTGAAATGACTCAAAATCGATGGAGTGGATATATACCAGATGGAATGTTTATTTTCCAGTCAATTTGACACCGGAATCGACACTTGCCCCCTGACTTTCGGCTTTCAAATCTGTTGACAAGAGAATGGGTAATTTCGTATTGTTTTCCGAATCAAACCTGCTTATCTAGAGTGGTGGAGGGAAAGGCCCTGCGAAGCCACAGCAACCGGCCAATAAGGCGACAGGTGCTAAATCCTGCCGAAAGGCAAAGATGAGAGGTGTGCTGTGTATTTACCGGCCCCTTCTCATGATAATGTGAAGGGGCTTTGCATGTCCGTCGGTGTAGTAAAGGAACAATCCATCACCTTTGAATCCGGTATCCGCCTGGACAGCGGACGCATACTGGCGCCCATAACCCTGGTCTACGAAACTTACGGAAGCCTTGACAAGCAGCGATCAAACGCCATCCTGGTTGAACATGCCTGGACCGGAGATGCCCATCTGGCCGGAAAACGGGACGATGCCGACAACAAGCCCGGCTGGTGGGACGCCATCGTCGGCCCCGGACGATTGCTGGACACGGACCGCTACTTTGTAATCTGTTCGAACGTGATCGGCTCCTGCTACGGTTCCACAGGACCGACCTCGATCAACCCCAAAACAGGCAAACGCTACAACCTCTCCTTCCCGGTCATCACAGTACGCGACATGGTGCGCGCACAGAAACTCCTGATTGACACCCTTGGAATCGACAAGCTCTTGACAGTCATGGGCGGTAGCATGGGTGGCATGCAGGCCCTGGAATGGGCCACCCAATATCCGGACAACATCGCATCCGCCATCGTTCTGGCATCCACGCCGCGCCCCTCCCCCCAGGCCATCTCGCTGAACGCGGTAGCCCGCTGGGCGATATTCAACGACCCGACCTGGCGCAAAGGCGAATACAAACACAACCCCAAGGACGGACTGGCGCTGGCGCGCGGCATCGGCCACATCACCTTCCTGTCCGATGAATCTATGAACGCAAAATTCGGACGACGCTTTTCCGCCAAGGACGGCCAGTTTGATTTTTTCGGGCAGTTCGAGGTCGAACGCTACCTGAACTACAACGGCTACAACTTTGTGGACCGGTTTGACGCCAACTCCTTCCTCTACCTTGCCAAGTCACTGGACCTTTATGACGTAGCATGGGGCTATGAATCGATGAGCGAGGCCTTCAGCCAGGTAAAAGCCCCGATCCAGTTCTACGCCTTCACCTCCGACTGGCTCTACCCGGCCTACCAGACGGAAGAAATGGCAGACTGCCTGAAGAAGCTGGGAAAGCCGGCCGAATACCACCTGATAACATCAGCCTACGGTCATGACGCATTTCTCCTGGAACACGAGACCTTTGCACCGCTGGTGCGAGGCTTTCTGAAAGATATTCAAGCGGCGGATTGATTTTCGTAGTTCAAATACCGATCCGCGCTCTCAAATTAAAAAAATCGGTCTCCTGCAAAAAAACTGTTGACTTGTTTTTTGTAGTTAGATATAAAGTCCTTCTCGTCACACACTCATGGGCCTGATTCCTTAAATGGAACGGTGTGACAAGATCAAACGTCCCCTTCGTCTAGCCTGGCCCAGGACACCGCCCTTTCACGGCGGCGACACCGGTTCAAATCCGGTAGGGGACGCCAACTTCACAAAGGTCACTTTTCGCAAGAGAAGTGACCTTTTTTTGTACTCATCGTTGGAAACAGCCCATTCGGCGTAAACATTAATTGAGCAGGTGAAGCAATCCTAAATTAATCAAATTGACATGAGTTAGCACATTTGCTAACATTCCAAAAATGAGTTACTCCATAGAATATTTTCATTCTCGTGTCCAGGCTGAAATTGAATCCTGGCCTGATGGTATCCTTGCTGATTACGCAAGGCTTATTGAACTATTAATGGAGTTTGGGCCAAATGTTAGAATGCCCCATTCCAAAGCGATGGGGAAAGGTCTGTTCGAGTTAAGACCTAAGGGGCGGGAAGGAATTGGAAGAGCATTCTATTGTTTTCTAATTGGGCAGAGAATCGTAATCCTACATGCATTTATCAAGAAGACACCTGCAACACCAGAATCAGAACTGAAAATTGTTCGGAAGCGTATCAAGGAGGTTCAAAATGGCTGAATTGAAATTTAATCCCGTAGCCCATGATCACAATGCTTTCATTGAAAAAGCCAAGCAGAGGGAAGGATTTAAGAAAGCTTATGAAAACTTGGAAGTGGAATATGCTCTTGTAAGAGAGATGCTTGCTGCCCGTTCACGAGTTGGGCTTTCTCAAGAGGCGGTTGCTGAACTGATGGGAACCACTAAAAGTGCAATATCAAGGCTTGAGGGTGCGGGAAAACATGCCCCGTCTGTTACAACTCTCAAGAAGTATGCTCATGCAGTTGGCTGTCATCTTGAAATAAGATTTATTCCAGAACATGCTTGAACCATTTAGGCTCAGAGCTTGGGAGTCTTCAAAATCACGCACAGCGATTAATTTTAGGTATAGTTTTACATAACTTTCCGAAATAATGGAACATTTCCCAGTTATCGTAATCATCGCATCTGGGACGCCAAATATCCAAAAGGTCACTTTTCGAAAGAGAAGTGACCTTTTTTTGTTCGTACTCCTCCCAGACAATCGCAATCATATCAATTGGCTTCCTGTAGTTCAATGTCACCCCCCAAATACCATGTTGAGATCGAACACACCTGATCGAGCAATCTGCGTTTTTCTTCGGGAATCTGCGCAGATTAAAGACTGTCGGCGCCTTTGGGTAACTCAAGTGCGGATGGTTCATTGCGTGAAAAACAGCGCCGTTGCGTGAGTAAATGCCGCTTTGGGGTTTAATCCTACTGGTTCAAGCTTCACCTTCGGGTTAACTCCTTTGACATTTATTATATGCTGAAATATATTGCCGGCTAATTAATATTTACCTACACGACTTGCATTTGAAGGCGATTACCTTACTCTATAAGATCAGAACAGAAACAGTCCGGAATTTGCTCAGTATTACTTTTCCTTATCAAAAGCTTTTACCCGGCCAGGTGTTTGATTCCCATAGTGCATTATCAACAGCCCACATCGACTTGACTTCAGGAAACTGCACATGAAACTTAAAACTAAAATTATATCCGGTAATATCCTTTTTTCCCTGTTTGTCGGTATTATCAGTGTAATTGGAACAATGGGTATCATGAAGATTGAAAAGAACTTTGGGAGTATTACCGAAGACGTTCTACCAACGGTCAAGGTCCTCGAAGATGTTCGGTTTGCCGGTTTACGCATAGTTTCGTCAGTATCCGAACATGGCTTGCTTCTGAAATATTCAGTGGGTAAACCTAGTGAAGCCGATTCAATTAGCACGGAGAGGAAACTGATTGGTGAAGGCAAAGACCTATATAACAAATCATTTGCTGCTTATGAGCGCCTTGCCAAAAAGGAGAGCGATGAAAATTTGCTGCTCGAAGAGATCAGGAGTGCCGGCGATGCTTTGATCAGAAGTGCCGATATTCTGATGTCAATGATGGTCAGCGGAAGAAGTCCTGATGTGATTATGGAGATGAAGGAGCGTTTCGAGCTGGATGAGATGGCTTTTCTCAAGGGGCTTAACCGGGCTCTTGACCATGAATATCTGGAATTAACCAAGGCGAAGCATGAGGAGTCAGCTGCACTGAAAACAGCGGTGAATGCTGCCATGTTGATATCGTTCCTGACACTTATAATCGCCATCACTATTGGACTGGCTCTTTCAAATGGCATAGTCCGGCCGCTGAAGTATTTACAGGAATGCTCAGAACGAATCGGGCATGGAGATTTTGAAATCCCGATAATGGTCAGGTCTCGTGACGAACTTGGTGAACTCGCTCAGGTAATCGAACGTATGAGGCTGGATATCAAGAATGCTCGTGACTCTCTGAATTTGGCAAAGCTGGAGGTGGAGCAGCGAAACAAGGAACTAGAAGAGGCCAACAGTGAACTGGAGGCTTTCAACTACTCGGTATCACATGATCTTCGTTCGCCATTGCAGCGTATTGGTGGTTATACCAGCCTGGTTATAATGGAAAGTGCCGAAAAATTAGACCGAAACGATATTGAATACCTTGAAAAAGTCTGTACTAGCGTCAACCAGATGTCACGTCTCATTGACGATTTGCTCGACTTTTCAATGCTTGCTCGCAGCGAACTCTACTGTCAGGAAATTGATTTAACCGCACTGCTGAAAGGCATTGCTGCAGAGTTGAAGCTTTCCGAACAGCACAGAAATGTGGAGTTCAAAATCATGGACGGGATGACAGCTTTCGGTGATCCCGGACTTATTAAAGTGCTGCTGACAAATCTAACAGGGAATGCATGGAAGTATACTCGTCGGAAAGAATCTGCTTATATAGAGATTGTTATGGAAAATCAGGAAGGAATGCAAGTTTACTCTGTGCGGGATAATGGAGACGGTTTTGAAATGAAGCATGCTGACAAACTGTTCACACCCTTTCAGCGGTTGCACAGTTCAATAGATTTCGAAGGTACAGGAATCGGTCTGGCAACGGCCAAAAGGATTGTAACCCGCCATGGGGGTAAAATCTGGGCGGAAGCGGCTCAGGGAGTTGGCGCAACTTTCCATTTTACCTTGAAGGATGTTTGAAGATGATGTGCCACATTTGCAGCCATGGGACCTGCACGAAAACCCGGCAGGTTAAAGCCATGTCAGCTTCTACAAAAGGCTTGATCGATTAATTTGTAGCCTCTTCCGCTGAATTTGGATTAGCGGGATGTTAAAAACAGGAGAATTGCTCCCCTTTATGCCGGTATGATTGTTTTTGCGAGAAACGATCAACTCCAACGAAAGAAAAGCAATGCTCATAAAGACAGTACTGAACAAGATTGAACACTTCAAGTCCCTTGTACTCGGCAACGCCGAATTTCTTCGGTAAATGGCTATGAAGCACTGGTAATATGCGCATTTAGTTTTAATGATAAACCACCATGGACACCACCTTTACAAAGGTCACCTTTCGCAAGAGAAGTGGCCTTTTTTAGTACTGCTAGCCTGGAGAAAACACAATATAATTGCCGTTATTAAGGCGTGAAAGCTGTCTTTGTTTTAGAATTATTAGAAAACTTGATTTTAATAACAATAGTGATAATTTGAATCAAATTGAATTTGTTTGTCACCGAAGGGGTAAAGCCAGGGCAACCTGGTGGCACAAAGCTACCTGTCCAGCAGTGGATAGAGGGGCTATCGAAGTGGCTGTGTTGACTTTGAGCCTACCCTTGCAATCCATGTGGTAGGCTTTTTCATATTTAAATATACCACCGGAAAAATCTGCAAAACGGGATCGTCAGGGACCAAAATGAAAATTGTGGAGTGGAACGATAAATACTGCCTTGGAAACGAACTTATTGACAGCCATCATAAACATCTGATCGAACTATTAAATGCTTATTACAATACCGTAAGCCAGGAACGTAATATAGAAAAGATTGCTGGCATATTCAATGAGCTGTTTAAATACGTTGATTACCATTTTAAAGCCGAAGAAGAGATGATGAAAGATTTTGGCTACATAAAAATACAACTGCATACTTCGGAACATGACTCTTTTGAAAACAGGCTGAATGAATTTCAAGAAAGTTTAATTTCATCTGAAGAAGAATTTGACGTTGAAGTTATTTATTTCCTGGAAGAATGGCTACTGAATCATATATTAATCTCTGACAAGGAGTTAGTATATTTTATCAATACTAATACCAGCAACCATCTGGTTTAAACTCAGACCGGCTTTAGTAAGTTAGAAGTTGTTTTCTGCTATTTTCAGGCAGAAAACAACTTCGTTAACGCACTTATCCTGTTTATCAGGGTTAATATAATATGAGGTAATAATCTGTTACATACACTGAAGCACAAGCATTAATCCCATGCAAACAAGGAAATTGTATGCAGCTTATAAATGAACCTACACACTTTGCTCCACCCGAGCGCAAGAGTTCTGACGAGATACAGCAGGACGTCATATCCATATCCAACAATCCGGTTATTGACAGCTTGATGACAATTTCCAATGGCCTCTTCGCTGTGATAAACGATAAGCGCCAGGTTATCTCACTTAACGACTCGTTCCTGAAGCTTATGGGAATTGAAAACGTAAAAGAGGCATTAGGCTTGCGGCCGGGGGAGTATGTAAAATGTATTCATGCTTGTGAAATGCCTGCCGGCTGCGGCACTTCCGAGTACTGTTCTACCTGTGGCGCAGTTCTATCAATCATTGCCGCCATGGAAACTAAAAAACCGCAAGATCAAACGTGTGCTTTAACTGTTGAGAAAGATAATCAGAATTTAGATCTGTACTTCAGTGTTCGCAGTTGCCCTATCTATGTTGAGGACAAGATATTTGTCCTGCTCTTTCTCCAGGACATAAGTATTCAACAATACAGGGCATGCCTTGAAAGCAGTTTTTTTCATGACATAAATAATATCCTTTGTGCCTTGACTATGAAAAGCGGGCTATTGGCCACCAAGCAGCAAGTCCCGCAAGAGAAGCTTCAGGAACTGGCAATAATAGTTCAAAGAGTTGTACAGGAAGTTTCCATTCAGAATAATATGATGAAATCTATTGAGCCGAACTATCAACCACTTTACTCGGAAGTCTCGGTCAACAGTCTGTTGAGAGAAGTTGAACTTGTCTTTCAAGAACACCCGCTGACAATCAAACGGAATGTGGAAGTAGCTTTTCCTCCATATGATCTTAACTTAACAACAGACTTCCATCTGACGTGCAGAATTGTTGTAAACATGGTCACAAATGCCCTCGAAGCGACTCGCGATGGACGTACAGTCAGGGTCTTCACCGAACCCGGGGCAAATACGGTTACTTTATGTGTCTGGAATGAAGGGTGTATACCGGAAGAAATAAGAAGGCGTATTTTTCAGAGGAACTTCAGCACCAAGGGAACCGTTGGAAGAGGTTTTGGAACCAGTTCCATGAAGTTATTCGGTGAAAAAATACTTGGCGGGCGCGTTACTTTTGAAACCTCGGAAGAAGCAGGCACTTTCTTTCGATTTACTCAGATTTATCCCTGACCCTGGTTTCACAGGTCATCAGACATGCCAGAAAACATGAAGAAAAAATTCCATTTTTCCAAATCGCTGCTGTTCGATGCGCACCGCCTGCTTTTCGGCAAGTGTGATAACGCCGCCCAGGCAATCCAGCTGTTTTCCGCCGCCGAGCTTAAAACCGCCCACAGGATTGCCGCGAAAGCCACCCACCCCGATCTTAACCATGCTCTCCATAACGAGTTGCTCAACACAAACTTCCGCAAGGTCACCGAGGCGTACAACCTGCTGAACGACTTCCTGTTGGCACGGGATTCGGCACAGGTATCTGCCGAACATTTCAATGAGCAGATATGCAGGCATAAAAAGCCTCAATGGGCTCCAAAGACCCACACCTACAGACCTGCTGCTACGAGGATCTACCGCGAACGCGAACCATTCTCCAAAAAACCGAAAGTGGAAAGCCACCGTTACTACGAAGGCATGATGCCGACCATAGCATTGAAAACCGGCCTGTTCCTTTATTACAGCGGCAAGATATCCTATGAACAGATGATCGAGGCACTGGTCTGGCAGCGCAATATGCGCCCGCCGATCGGGGAACTTGCTGCGCATTGGAATTGGCTGCACAAATCGTTTATTGAGATTATCCTGAAGGAAGTTTCCCGCGGCGGGCAGTTTGGCGAGCGTGCGGTCAGCATGGGGCTGCTTAAGGAATCACAGGTCAAGGTGCTGTTGCGACATCAGCTCTTCATGCAAAAACCGGTCGGCAGTTATTTCGTCACCAACAAGATATTAACCCGTGAGGAATTAAAGGAAAGCCTGCTGATAATGAGCATCCACAACAAGCTGTTCGCTGAGGAGCGGCGGGAACGAGAACAAAGGTTGCTGGAGTTCAGTCAAAAGCAGCGCAATTAAGCACGGCTTCAGATCAGGCCCCGAAAACGGGAAATCGACATCCCCAAACGTCCGCCACGGGACGCCGGATTTTACAAAGGTCACTTTTCCATGGAAAAGTGACCTTTGTTCTTTGATGTTCCTGGCTGGCAACCGCAAGCGAATCAGATAACAACCGGCTGCTTTTATTGGCCGGGGATTGTGTACGTAATTTCCAGATAGGAACCAAGCCTTGAATATCCGGGGTCTGCATTATAATAGGTATAATAATCCTCATTTGCCGCCAGTATCGCAAATTTAGTCACCCCAACCCGGTTGATGTAATTGGGGGTGATTGTAAAGGCGGTCGGTCCGAATGCCTGGCCCACGTACACCCGGCTGGAACTCAGATAACTACCGATATTGTTGTAATCGGGAGCATTCAGATCCCATGTGGACCCATGGACATTGATATCAATATCATCCTCCAGGTAATCTCCGTTACGATAATCCAGGTACAACCTGGCAGATGTAATCGTAGCACCAGCCCCAAGCGCCGAGGTGTCGAACGAGATGAATGATCGGTCCACATCCGAACCATCAAAAGGACCGGCCCAGATAATTGCATCACCCGTATTCGGGTCACTGTAATCGACGAAGACCCCGCCACTTTCGGTCATACCCACATGATGATCTATGGCAAAGTTAACCGTAGCGACTGTTACTACAACAGGAATGAAGCTGTACTCACTGCTCCAGGCGGTTCCGGACGCATTTTTGGCACCGACCTGGTAGTACACGGTCGTACCGTTGACAAGACCGCTTATTACTCGTGGCGATGTGGCCGGATCGATGGTGGCTGTATAGACTCCGCTTGTCGTACCATATCTGAGAAGTGACGATGTGGATCCTGCCCCGGCTGTCCAGGTGATGGTGGCCTGGGTGTTGCCCGCTGTTGAACTGATTGCACTTGGAGCCGACGGAAGACCAATGGGTGTTACGCTGTTCTGTGTACTCCAGGTAATCCCGGTCGCATTCTTGGCTCCGACCTGGTAGTACACGGTCGTGCCGTTGACAAGACCGCTGATGATTCTGGGTGAGGTGGCAGGATCGATGGTGGTTGGATAGGTTCCTGAAACCGTACCGTACCTGATCAGCGAAGATGTGGATCCTGTCCCGGCTGTCCAGGTGATGGTCGCCTGCGTGTTGCCGGCTGTTGAACTGATTGCGGTCGGAGCTGACGGAAGGTTCACGGGTGTTACGCTGTTCTGTGAACTCCAGGTGATCCCGGCCGCATTTTTTGCTCCGACCTGGTAGTAGACGGGGGTGCCGTTGACAAGACCGCTGATGATTCTGGGTGAGGTCGCAGGATCGATGATGCTTGGATAGGTTCCTGAAACCGTACCGTACCTGATCAGCGAAGATGTCGCACCCGCCCCGGCTGTCCAGGTGATGGTGGCCTGCGTGTTGCCGGCTGTTGAACTGATTGCGGTCGGAGCTGACGGCGGGGCCATGGGAGTCACGCTGTATTCACTGCTCCAGGTGGTCCCGGATACATTCTTTGCCCCTACCTGGTAGTACACGGTTGTGCCGTTGACAAGACCGCTGATAATTCTGGGTGAGGTCGCAGGATCGATGGTGCTTGGATAGGTTCCTGAAACCGTGCCGTACCTGATCAACGACGTGTCGGAACCTGTCCCGGCTGTCCACGAGACGGTCGCCTGCGTGTTGCCGGGTGTGGCTGCTATGGCGGTCGCTGCAGACGGTTGTGACGGCACGACACAAGCACCCTTGGTAAAGGTATAGTCACCGGAAACCGTTTCTATTCCAACGACATTTCTGGAGCGGACCCTGTAATGATAGGTCGTGCCGGTTGAGATGTCCGGCAAGATCAGGCTGTGATTCGTTTCCAGGGCATCATTACCCACTGTGGCACCATAACTTGTTGTCAAGCCATAGTCAGCATAGGAGCTTGAGTTGATATTGGTGGTCCAGCTGAGAATTGCCCCGGTACTGCCACAGTAAACCGAGTAATTCAGCTGCGAATGCATCTGGACTTCGGCAGCGGATAACGGCTTGTCATATATTGCGACGTTATCTGCCAGTCCAACGAAATAACCGTAATCACCCTTGCCTATCCACTGGGGGGCATAGACATGCTGCCTTGGAGACTGCAAACCTGTGCGTACCAGCGTGCCGTTCACGTAAATAACCGGGCGCCTGTTCGTGTACACTACCGCCACATGGGTCCACTGGGTTGAGCTGATAGTGCCACTGTAGACCGCCAGCGGTGGCAGGTAATTGTTGGCATGCTCGTAGACCGAAATGCCGTTTGTCCCGACAGAAATTCCTGCTCCACTGTCGTAGTCGCCTCGGTTATCCGGCTTGAATATGTAGTTTTGAGAGTAAACTCCGTTGACGCCGCCGCTTGATTCGGGATCTATCTGATGGGTCGTGGTCGGCTTGACCCAGACCTCCATGGTGAAATTGTCCATGGGAGGCAGACCGGAGGCATAATTGATCGTGACGTACGAGTTGTTGAAGGAACCGGCCCTTCCGCTTATCCCGCCCGCCACCGTGCTGGCGCCGTTATAGGATGTGCCGTGATTGTTCGCTCCCGAGCTGTCCACAACCTGGTTGGGCGTGCCGTTCCAGGATGCCTCGTCCATCTGCATGAGCACTCTCGGGCCACCCGTAACGGCAGATGGTCCGGAGGTTATCACAGGTGTGCTGTCAATCCAGGGGGTAATATTGTTCCAGCCCTGGTTGGTGCCGTCCGATCCGCCGTTTGCAGTGGCGCTGTCATGACAGGTAACACTGTAATCGCCCGGGCCGCCATCATACCCGCCGCCGGCAAAACTTCCCGGAATACGGCCGCTGCCGGACCCGCCATCGCCCGAACCCGATCCCGAGACCACCGGCGACATGTTATACCCCTTCAAACCCTTGTGCTTGCTGTCCAGGCAGTTGGTCACCATCAGCCGGGGCAGCGTTGCCCCGGTATGGGCCGAATGGCATTTCGAACAGGAATAATTATGCTCCACCGTACCATTGGATGTCTTCCATCCTTTGACCGATTCATGAATTCTGTTCTTGCTTTTCCAGGGGTTCGGATTTGTAGGGCCAGCCACGGCTGTCAGCGTGTCCTTCGGATGACAGCCGAGGCAAAGCCCCGCCGACTGATCGACAGATTGGGTCATGCCGGTTACAGCCCCCCAGATCCCCGAACCGAAGGTGTTCTGGTCGATGTGGTACTGAACTCCCCCACCGGTATAGTTGGTCTGCCATTCATTCCTTGATGGCGGCGCATCTTCCTTGTAGGGAGAGGTGACCCAGGTTCCTTTCAACAGCGGCACGGCATACTGCTGGTTGGCGCCGAGCGTGGGGCTGACGCCGTGCGGGTCGTGACAGGGGGTACAGAGCCCGTCGATGCTTCCCATCGGACTGCTGGACATGGCCAGGGAAGCTCCGAAATGACCACCCTTGGTTGGATTTATGCTTTTGAAGGGGAAGCGCTGCTCTTCGCCACTCAAACCGGAACTCATGAAAGGTGTATCCCAGTAACCTAATATCGATTGTGTTGCCCCGTAGGTTGAGCTGTATCCCCATGGCGTGGTCGCGCCGACCTGGTTTTGATGGCAGTCAAGGCAGAGACTGGCGCCCGGATTGCGCCTGTCCTTGTTCGCCAAGTCACCGGCGGCGGCAGGCTGGTAACCGACACCATACCCGCCCCGGCCGGCCACGGTACTCTTCAGTATCCCGCCATTGGGAGTCGCGCTTGCATAACGGGTGGTCACGCCGGTCACCGTCGAACCATGAGAATTGTGACAATCGTAGCAGAGAACACTGGCTGTACCGGCGGTATCAGGAATGACTCCGTCTACTCCTGTCGCGGCACTCCAGCCACGCTTGTTGGCCACTGCGTTGCCATGGGCCGAGTAGGCCTTATCAACATTTTTCCGGGCGGCATTTGCTACAGTGGCGTATTTCCCCCAGGTCGTTTTGCCGCTCTGCGCATAACGGGCCGCGACGCTGGTACCGTCCCAGGCATACTGGCGTGGTGTTTTACCGTCACCAAACGGCTGGGTAGTGTTGTTCTGGTCGCTGTGGCAACCAAGGCAGTGGCTGTTTATCTTCTGGATCTCGCTTCGGCTGCCATTGGCGCTGTACTGTACCGCAGTGGCTGCGTTCAGCGTGTTATAGGTGGCGGGTCTCGCTCCGGCACCATAGACGACAAGGTCAACCGGGGCGCCGCTTGCTGCCGAGCCGCTGTGATAGGCGGGGTTTATGCTGCCGTTGCTGTTAGCCTCCCAGTGGCACTGGTAGCATTTATCATCGGTCACGTTGCCCTGGATGTGGTGCGAGTTGGCGCCGAATTGCGAGGTGATGGCGGCTCTGGGACCCTGGGTGATCGAATGGCAGACCAGGCAGGTAACAGTCCCTCCCCAATTGGCCGACAATGCGCCGTGACAGCTGATGTTGCTGCAAGTCCCGCCGCTCGTTGCATAGGTGTAGCCGAATGACACGCCTGGGCCGGCCTGCAAGTTGTAAGCCCCGTTCATGTGAAGAGCTGTATTGGTGATGGTAGTGCCGTCTGAAGTGGTGCCTGCATGGCACTTGTTACACGCAACTCGATGGCTGGGACTTGCGTGGCTGTTGGTTTTCGGAGAACCGTTCGGATAGTTCGGCGGGTTTCCGTGGCAACCGTCGCAGGTCGTGGCAACGTCCAGCGTGCCGTTCATGTGCAGAGACGGGTCGCTGGTGTTGTGGCAGAGACCGCAGTTTACGTTGGCCGGATGCCCAGGAACAGCGGGCTGGGAAGTTGCGGATGGCGGGAAACCGTGGCAGGTATCGCACGATGCGGAGAATGCGCCCTTCGAGTTGCCATGGGTATGGCACGTCTTGCAATCTGCCGGCTGGACGTTGGCATGTATTTCGGTTGTTGGCGCCGCGTGGCATCCTTCGCAGACGCCGGTTCCATCGGTATTTTTGTAATTGTCGCCGTAGGTCGGGTTACGGAAGAAGATCCGGCTCGGCTGTCCGGCTTTGGTTACGTTTCTCCTGATCAGCTTGATGTTGACCCCGTTAGAGCCGGCCGGATCGTTCGGATCATAGTCAACATGGGCGGCATGACAGTCCAGGCACTGGATATCCTGGCCCCTGGCGTTATGATTCATCTTGCCGGCATGGCAGTTGGTGCAGATATTAATGCTATCGGGCTGCCCGGACGCAACCGCGGCTCCGCGCGGGTTGGTACGCAGCAGGTTGCCGTCGCCGAGGTTGCCGTTGCTGTCGGGAACGGGTGGATTGGCGCTTTGCGAATAGGCAGTGTGCACTCCATGACATGTGCTGCAGAGGAGCAGTCCGCCGGTTGCAGTCAGCCTGGCACCCAGGTCGGAACCGGGGTTATTCTGATTGGCATTAAGCGGAGGATTGTTGTAGCCACCCGGACTGGCCACGACCGCTTCCGGATAGCGTACATTAACCGGATGACTTCCAGGATAAGTGCCGGGCTCAACCCTATGGCTTTTCACGTCACGGGACCTGTGGCAATCCAGGCAGAGTTGATCTTTTTCATTGGCAATCCGCGAGTATTTTATTGTCTCGAGATTGTTGTTGTCATGCGGGTTGTGGCAGTTTACGCAGGCGAGCTGATTGCCGGTATAGTCAGTGACCAGTTGGGCCATTGCCCCGACAGCCGGCGATTGTGCGCCGGCACCGGGATTAGCCATATTCCCGGTCCACCTGTGCGAAGTCTTGGCCTGGTCGGTATCGGCAAGCCGGTGACTGGCCGGCCCGTTCGTACCGTGACAAGACAAACAGTTGCTGTTGAACGTTGAACTGTTCGACTGTAGAGATGAGTTGTGACAATCGGGACAGGAAACGTTATTGGCAGTGTTATGCGAGATCCCCGCTACACAGATGTCAAATGGCATGACCAGGACAAGCAAGGATAGGCCGAGTGCTACAGATAGCAGTCTTTTCATGGTTGGGCTCCTTGATTCATATCCGAACGACCAGACATAAAATATTTATTCAAATCAATTACCATGGCACTGTCAGTGACATCCGAAACATCTGGATGTGAATTTGGCAACCACGTCAAGAGTGCCGTTCGCATGCTGACTTGGAGCCGTTATGTAATTGGACAGAATTGTCTTTCCATCAGGAGCCACATTGGATTTTGCATCGGGATGACATGTTTCACAGTTGTTTGTCCCAACCATGAAGTTCCCATGAGAACCGCTGTGCCATACATTAAGAGAATAGGGCGGAATGGCATGGCAACTTATGCAATTGGTTACAGCGTTATCCTGCCAGAAGGCAGTTGCGCTGTTCATGCCGCCATAGTTGACCGAAACCGGCACTGCTTCTTCGATACCCCAGTCCCATATGTAGTAGGTGTAAGTACCGGCTGGTATGTTGTGGCATGCGATGTTCGAACAGCTGGCGGCAGCGTTCGTCTTTGGAGAACTCCAGATGCCGGATGGTGTGAAGGCGGGAGCAGGAGCCCCCGCCAGGAAGGCGCCCTTGGAACTGTCCTTGAAGAACGCTCCTGATACGGTGAATGTGTTGGTCAGGTCGTGGCACGCCTTGCAATCGTTCATGAATGCCTGGTGCCTGGTATGCATGATGTCGGGGCAGAGATCGTTATTCTTTGAGTCAAGACAATAATTATTTCCGACAGCAATGGAACTGAGCATTGCAAGGATAAGCAACGCAATGACAAATGCGACGGTAAGCAGCCTTCTCATTTTGCGCCTCCTTGGTTATCGGACGGATGAGTATTATTGCCGGCTCCGTTACCATTGGAATGAGTCTTGGGAACCTTGGGCTTTTTATATTTTTTCAGGACATAGGTGTCGATTGAGGCATCATGTGGAACCCATTCTTCGCCGTTGTATATGTATTCACGATTATCAGTGGTGTTGAAATAGACCTGGAGCACTTTGGCTTTCTTCGGTTCGTGCGGCAGTTTTTGTATTTCTTTCGCTGATGCTGATGGCACTGAAAGCAATGAAGTGAGACCGAACAAGCAAAGAATCGCCAGTACAAGAAACATGGTTAGCACGCTCCGCTTGGCCGGAATATGCGATTGTGTTTTTTGCTGATGCTTTTGCAATGTGTGTGATTTCATGGCTTGGCGCCTCCTCATCAGTTGATATGCAAAACGATATGGACCTGGAACCTTATAGATCGGGATATACTTGTCTCGGGAATACTCCGGAAGGAGCAGTGATCAAACTCGGGGATATTTGGGAGAATGGCACTTGCAGCGGTTGTTTCCATACGGACCTCCGTCAAATGGATCTCCGGTAGCCCAGCTGTCCGGTTCATGGAACTTTGGACCTGTGGCTTTGTGTACCCATCTCTCGGTGGGTTTACCTTTGACGGAAGATTATCATCGTGTCCCTCCCCTGAAAACCGGACCGGTTTCCAGGGGAGGGATGTCACCAAACCAGGGGCTATTCACCCCTCCTGATCAAAATATTTTATCAATGTGGCAAGCAAGGCATAACGCATTGTTTGCATTGCTGATCCTTAAAAACGGTGAATTTGCCGGATCATGGACGGTATGGCATGTGGCGCACTCCATCGAGTTGTAATAAGGGGCCGTCTGCGTTGACAAGAAAAACACGTTGAAACCTTCACCCAGCAGAGTGGTCACATCCCTTGCCGGCCTCAACTTGTCGGGATTCTGCGATTGTGCCAGCAGATAATCAAAACCGACCGGGTGGTTCACCGGTGTCCTGCCGTCCCAGACCACTCCGGACTTTGTCCAGGTGCCGTTCGTGTCAACCATGGTCATGGGGTTGTTGAATTTATTGATTACTCGTGAACCGATCTCATCCACGGTTCCGTCATGGCAACTGAGACACAGGATTGAAACGCTGCTGGTGTCGATCCGGGCTGTCTTTGCCGCAGAGGTCAAGGTATTGCCGGAGGTGTACAGAAGGTATGTCGCGGGATCGGTTGTTGGCGGGGTACGATTCCATAACGGCCCCCCCATGGGGTTATGTGGAGAATGGCAGAATATGCATATCTGGGTCTGGGTTGTGGAGTGGACTCCCGTCCCGCTTGTGGAAAGATTGTGCTTTGAGAAGCTTATGGAAGTTGCATAGGAGACTCCCGCACCTAGTGATAACAGTACTGCGACTGTAAGTATTTTTTTCATGACAATTCCTTTCTCATGTTTTGTATTCCTGTAATCATACGCATGACTGCGCTTTATTAAATTCAGCGGATATCATCCAGAGTCGCTCTGGCATTTTCTCAGATTGCTGTGCATGGAAGCATCAATGACAACCAAAACAGGAAGACTTGAATATGGCCTTGACCTCGACTATTCCATTACCATGTAATGCCGGGTTGACGATGGTTGTGCCTTGCCCGCCTGTCCCGCTTTCACCGGGATGGCAGAACTGGCACTGATTTGATGCAGCCGTGATGGTGCCGGCATGATAACCACTGTGCCAGACATTGGAACCGTTTGAACCGTTGCGTGGCGGGTTGCCGTGACAAGCGCCGCAACCGGCGCCGATTGTGTACCAGGAGGGTGTGACAGCGGCCAATGTCCCGCCGTAGCTGACCGTGTTCAAGGCAGGCTCACCATCGCCGTCAATAAAGTAGTAACTGAATGTCCCGGCAGGAATGCTGTGACAGGCGATGTTGGAGCATGTTTTTGCAGAAGCATTATAGGACGGCTTGAGTGGATTGGGATTGGCTGGAGTCGGCTTGATTGCCGCAAGACCATTTGGATCGAAACGATCTTTGCCGTGCATCATATGGCACGTTTTACAGTCGTAGAGGGCGTGTTTTCTATGTGCCCCCCCTGGATTGCAATCATAGGAAGAACAACTTTCACCAGTCTCCTTAGCCGGAGTTTTTTGTATAGACTTGATTGCATTACCGGTCGCGTAGAAAGTATCTACGGACTTATCGTGTGGAGCCCACTGAGTACCGTCGAAAATATACTCCCGTTTATTGGTCGTGTTGACCCAGATCATGCCGAAGACCGCATTGGCCGGAGCTTTTGCCTGCATTACCTTCCCGCGCAGAGGGATGTTTTTCTCCTGGCTGGTTTTGCTTGCCGCACTCTCACTGGAGGAAGAAGTCTGTCCACCGCAGCCGGCTATAAACGCAATAGCGACCATCCCTAGCATTACCGGTACTTTGCTTAGTGCAGAAGAAATGTGCCAACTGTTCATGAGTGTATTCTCCTTTATCTTGTTTTTCCGGCAATCCGGAGGATCTGGATCTAGATATGTATCAGTGCGCCTGCCTTTCAAATACCTGTTAAATAATAAATTTTTACTGCCAACATCCTGCAATGCATCGAACGAGCCATTAAATAAAAACAATGATATTACCTTATTGTATTTTACTTAAATACGCTTAACGTTATTTGACTTATCTGGCACGCCAAATAGCCGAACCGGCATTCCGGTCATCCCGCAACACAATCAGGCGACTGCCTGTCAGTGACAGCCGAAGCAGCTACTCTTGAAAACAGCCTGAACATTTACAGTTCCGTTCACATGCAGCGTGAAGCTGGTAATTGTGTCACCGGCGCCATTACCAGGGCTGCTTGCATCGGGATGGCACAGCTGACATTGGTTGTACGCCCCGGTCGGCCCCTGCCCGCCATGGAACCCGCTATGCCACGAGTTGGAACCGGACGAGCCGTTTTTCGGAGGATTGTCATGACAAGCGCTGCACCCGATCGCTCCGGTTGCATACCAGGAAGGAGTAACCCTGGGAACTCCGCCGCCATAAGATACGGTAGTGAGCACCGGTTCACCATCTCCTCCCGGAAAGTAGTAGCTGAAAGTTCCCGGGGGAACGGTATGGCATGCAACGTTGGAACAGCTCTTGGTGGATGCGTCAAAGACCGGTGCCGGATAGCCGGTTTTGTACGCCGGCCCGTTCCTGTCGAAGGCCAGGCGCCCGCCAACTTTATGACAGACCCGGCAGTCGAAGCTGCCATGCTTGCCATGAGCACCGGTCGGCGTGCAGTAGGGGTCGCCGTCAACACAGACATCTGCTTCAACAAGCGCGGTAGTTTTAGAGCTGCTTTTTGCCTGAAGCTGTTTCGACTTATAAAAATCATCGGCTGACCGGTCGTGAGGTATCCATTCCGCACCGTCGAAGATATATTCGCGATTTTCAGACGTGTTGACCCAGATCATGCCGAATATAGCCTTCGGAGGAGCCAAAGCGGACACAAGCTTGCCGCTGCGGGGAAGCGCGTTTACTTCCGATCCTTTGGCCAGGGTTGTGCCGTTGGCTGCTGAACCCTGTGACGACGCCGACTGTTCACCACAGGAAGAAATAAAGATCAGCGACACCGCTCCGATCATGGCGAGCACTGCACGGGTTGGGAGATAAAGGCTACTGGTGCACATAGTGAATTTCCTCCTCTGTAATATTTACGCTAACCCGTCATTTCGCAGGGAGCGCAAGAATTGTGGTGCCGTAGTTGTTCACGAACGCCTTTTTGCATATGTTTCTTTACCGCCCTCACCTTCCAGTACCAGGAAGCCGTTTATGACGGAACCCTTCAGACTTTTTTTCTGACCCTGGAAGTTGACATCAAGGTCATACGAGTGCTTTGCCGTCTCTTTCCAGGCAAACACCAATAGTTGCTGATTCTTGCCCTGGATGACGCCGGAGTTGTCGGGCATGAACTGGATCAATTCAGGGACGGTGGTGTTCTCCCAAGTACCGATCAGTTCCGGCTTCCGGCTGCAACCCACTGCAAGCGCAACAGTTATCAGCACCAACTTTGCCCGCAGAAGATTCCGCAAAGTAAGTTGTTTCAAAACACTTGATAGAATTCCCATGGCATTTCCTTTCTGTGCGGACTGATTGTAATATATTAGTGACATATTCTGTCAGTCCTTCTCGTGACATTTACTGCACATGGAACGCTGAAAGACGGCAAATGATCCGGGTTTGCGGTCATAATAGGCTTTTCCGGTTTCCAGCGAGTGCCTGCCCTGGGCAGCCGTGGATGACACAGGCGATTTACTGTCGGTGCCGACAAATGTCCCTTCATTAACGATGATTCCATTTCGCAAATTCCAGCGGGTCATGTGGTCCCAACCGGAAGCGTGTGCCCTGTGGCAGCTCAGGCACATAACGTTTGCGCCATTCTGTGGACCGCTTCTGACAGAGCCGTTACTGTTCGCGGTTGCCTTTAGAACCGAATAGTCGTCGCTACCCATTTCGTAAGGCACAAGCGAATTATAGGCGCTATCCTTTGAACCGGATCTGTTGCCGGAGGTCAGGTAATGGTTGTAGATGCGTATGACTTCCGTTGTCAGCCTTCCGGCACTACCCATAGGATGGGCATTTTTGTGCGTGGTGACATGGCAGTTGCGACACCATTCCGTCATTCCTTTGCCATAGGCAACCCGGGTGTCGCTGCTTGTTTCTGCCCGGTTATATATCGCGGGCGAAACCGCTGCGGGAGGATCGGCCTTGAAAGCAAAATCTCCTGTCAGCGAAGTCGGTTGATACCCCGCGCCGGCCAGCAGACGGTAGGTTCCCACCGTGCCGGCTGAGTCCGGATCTGCGCTGTCGCCGTAAGAGCCGGAGGATTTGATCGGCATTCCGGTCAACCCGATAGTGCCTGCGGCCGACCGGCGATAATTGCCGTGAGGGTCATGGCAGCTGATGCAGGACAAGCGATCTGACGGATATGTGCCGCCCGGTGCAACGGCATTGATCATATCCGCATTGAAACCGTAATCCTGCGCCACGATATTATGGCCATGGCTGTCGCCGGGACTAAGCGAGTCGTTTACCCCGCCTCCCTTGGACGACCACTTGTATGTCTTGAGCAGCCAGCCGAAATCCCCGCCGGGCGTTAACTGCGACGGTGGTTGAACTCCCGTTGCAAGAGATTCCCGGCTGGAGGCGATCAGAAAACCGGACGGCTGTTTCTGCCCGACCGGAGCCGAGTGGCAAATCAGGCAGGTGGAACTTGGATCGCTGCCATTCAGCATGCTCTGCCGCTGCACAACTGTAGCGGCGGTGACTCCTTTCGCCGCAGAGGATGTGTTCCTGAGTACGGATGGCGGCCGGCCGGCATGGCACCCGTCGCAATTTCCGGTACCGCCGTTGTGAAAGCCATTGGGATATGACGCCTGCTCACCGAAAGCGGATGTTATCGCAGGCATCAAAGAGGCGGCCAGGATCAGTAAAGCTGTATTTGTCGTAATTACTTTCGACATATCATGCTGTACCTTTGCATCATATTTACAAGCAACGACCGGTTTCTCATTGCAGCTTGAACAGCTGAACGCGGCTGTTATCACGATCGGCAATAACGAAAATGTCATTTCCGGCCAGACACCCCTGCGCCGGATAAAAAACCTGCCCCGGCTTCCAGCCGAAATTCAGATAACGCCCCAGAAAAGCCCCATCCTGCCCGAGCAGAATCACCCCGTTGTCATTCTGGTCTACCAGATAGACCCGCCCACGGCTGTCTGTTTCGATGGAAACGGCATAGAAGAGATAATTCCGGAGATCCTTGGCCATGACCTTGAAAGTGTTTTCGTTTGACGCGGCCCTGAATACCTGGTCCTTCTGGCTGTCCAGGATCAGAATCGCGCCCTGCTGGTCAACGGCAACGTCAGAGATGTAACCGGAATCCGCCGGAAACGGTATCTGGCGGGTAAAGACGCCGTTCGGGTCCAGCACCAGCAGCCTTTCACCCAGAATATCCACCAGATAGATATTGCCCCTGGCATCGATCGTCAAACTGCGGGTTACGATCGAGGCCGGCGCCGGTACGTTCTGTGGTTCCAGGTAGCCGGCAAAGGAGTTGTCAGCGGCGACACGTACAATCTTGCGGCTCTTGCCGTCCAGAACCAGCGCCTCCCCCTTGGGTGTCAACCTTGCCCGGAGTGGATAGCTTATCTGGGACAGCCTGATCTCGGCGCCATCCTTGAGATCGTCGTTTACCAGGCTGTAGCGGACCAACCGGCCATTGCCGGTATCGGAAACCAGCACCGTTGCCGGACCGCAGGCGACCCCTTCCGGGCTCTTGAGGGGCACATTTCGGGAGTCCTGACCTGCTACCGCCAGGGGTTTGAACTTTACGGCAGCGGCATGAACGTTATACGAACCGGCGATCGCCAGCAGAAATACAAGTATGCGTATGGCACTGATCATGGTCATCACCTCGTGAGCTTCTCGTGGCACTGGATACATACCTCGGTGGTTGTCTTGTAGAAGAACAGCTTCTTGTTTTCGGTTCCGTGGGAACGGTGGCAGGAAACACATCCCAGGGATAAATTCCTGTTGCGCGGATCGACGGATTTTTCACCGATGGGATGGGTTGAGTGGCGCCCCCAGTCATGGCAGCTGACGCACAGATCAAACTTGTGGTCCTTTTTGGTAAGGAACAGGAAATTTGAGGAGTGCGGGTCATGACACTCGGCGCAGCGCCCTTCGACAACCGGTTCGTGCTTGGAAATGTTTTTCTGCTGACGTCTCATCGTATCGTCATGGCACTTGTAGCAGAGCTGTGCCGTCGGTTCGCGCAACAGCCCTTTGACTTCGGAGGCATGCGGGTTGTGGCAGGCCAGACAACCCTTCCTGCTCAACAACGGCCAGTGCATCCGGTTCTTGTCAAAGGTCCTGTTGACCATGTCATTGTGGCAACCACGACAGAGCCCGATTCCATCGCTCTTGACCTTAAGCGGTGTAGCAGATGAGGCATCCATGTGGCACTGGTTGCACATGCGTTTGGCAACCGGAGAATGCACGTTCTTGTGCAGCAATCCCGGGCTGTCCGATCCATGCGGATTGTGGCAACCGGTACAGAGAGCCTGGCTGACCGGGTAATTCATATGTTTATTTATGAACAACGGCTTGTCGCTCTTATGGCAACCCAGGCAGAGCAGATTGATTTCGCTCTTCAGCAGATACGGCCCCTTATCCGAAGCATGGGCCTGATGGCAGGAGAGGCAGCTGCTTTCCACCGGCGCATGCCGATACTTTACTTTGGCAAGTGCCTCGCCAAGAGGCTTGTGACAGCTGAAGCAGAGCGCCTTGCCATCCTTGACCAGGCTGTTCTTGTTGTCGGAGGAATGGGGGTCGTGACACTTCATGCAACCGCCATCGGCCACCACCTTGTGGACACTGCGTGGCTTGGCGGAAATCATCGACGCATGGCAGAGCGAACAGACCGTTTTTGTGCCGGCCTCCAGCAGCTTGCCATGGGAGGAGGTATGGGGGTTGTGGCAGCCGGAACAATCTTTCTTTTTCAGCGGTGTGTGGATCACCTTGCGGGCCAGCTTCTCCTTGAAACTGTTATGGCAGTTAAGGCAGAGGTTGCCCCGTGCTCCGGGCTTGAGCTTCAGCTGCTGATCGGTGCCGGCCGCCAGGCACTGCCCCCAGACGGTCAGCACAATCACGGCCAGTAATGACGTAACGCTCCGTATTTTCATGTGTGTATCTCCTTATCAGGGTTTGGGAACGGTATGGCACTCTTCGCAGGCACGTGACGCAAAAGGTGCGTGAATCGAACTCTTGAAAAACTTCGGATCTTTGGACGCATGGGGGTCATGACAACCCATGCAGTTCATCACCGATGCCTCTATGCCGAGGTGCGCCTTGGCAAAGGGCGCCTTGGCATAATCGTGGCACTGTTCGCAGCTGACAGCCACCTTCGTGGCAAGCAGGGCCGTGGATGCCGCATAATGTGGCTTGTGGCAGTTGAGGCAGTCCTTTTGCGCCGGATCATGCGGTTTCTGCTTATCCATTTTTTCCTTGATATCCTTGTGACAGGAATAACAGAGCCCCGGCCCCTGGGTTACGAGCAGATTCTTGAGCTTGGCCTTGTGGGGGTTATGGCACATGGAACAATTCCCCTCGCTGAACGGGGCATGCCTGGAAGCCGCCTCCTTGAGCCCCTTGTAGGGTTCGTGGCAGCCGGCGCAGACCTGCAGCTGGGGCTTCGCCAGCATACCGGCGGAATTGCTGCCGTGGGAATCGTGGCAGGTCATGCATTCACCGGCCTTGAAGGGTTCATGATTGGATCCGCTGCTTTCACCCTTCATCATCTCCGCGTGGCAGCCGCTGCAGAGTTTCGAACCGGCGGCCTTGAGCAGCTTGACCTCGGCTCCGGCGTGCCCCTTATGGCAGGACAGACACTCTCCGCCGACCACCGGCTTGTGGGTATAGGTTTTTTTGAACCTGGTTTCCGAATCCGAGTGGCAGGAATAACAGAGCCTGTCGATGCGAACGACCGCCATGCCGGTGAAGTTGGAGCCGTGCGGGTTGTGACATGCCTGGCATTCACCGGCCTTGAAAGGGTCATGTACGGTCTTGCTTTTCAGGCTGTCTTTGGTTTTGGCGTGGCAATCATTGCACAGATCGGCGCCTTTCCTGTTTACCAACCCCTTGAACGCGGCTGCGTGCGGCTTGTGGCAGGAAAGGCAGCCCTTGGCGTCACCCAACGGAGCATGCCTGTAGGCAACCTTCTCCGCCATGCCTTTGTGGCAACCCGTGCAGAGGGCATTGCCGCCAAGAGTTGTCAGCCGGCTGTGTTCGGAGGCATGCGGATTATGGCAGCTCAGGCAATCGCCGCTCTTGAAGGGCGCGTGCTGAACCATGCCGCCTGCCGTGAGCGCCTGGATTTTATGGCACTGCAGGCAGAGCGCGGAACCCTTCTGATTGACGGCAAACGGATTGGCGGAGCCTGGCGCGGCATGGCAACCATCGCAGCCTCTGGTGGCAACCGGGCTGTGAACGCTTTCCTTGAGCAGTTTCGGCTGGTTTGATGTATGCGGGTTATGGCAGGCGGAACAGCTTTTGCCCTCGACCGGATAGCTGCCGTGGGCCTTTTTGAACGCAGCCCCCGACTTGTCATGACATCCCAGGCAGAGTGCCGGTTCAGCTTTGGTCAGCAGGTGGCTCTCGTCCGAACTGTGGGCAGTGTGACAGGCCTTGCAACCCTCTTTTCGCAACACCGCATGAACGACTTTCTTCTCGAAGACATCTTTTTTGTGGCAGCCGTAACAAACGTCATTGCCAGCCGCCATCAACATGGACGGGGACTGCGAACCATGTGGGTTATGGCATTGCGAACACTTGCCCGACTTCAGCGGAGCATGAACGTTCTTCCGGTTCAGTCCGGCCTTGGCCGGAGTGTGGCATTCCAGGCAGATCTTGTTGCCGTCTTTCTTGAGCAGCAACTTGGCCACCCGTCCATGCCGGAGATGGCAGTTCTCACATTTTTTCTCCTTGACGATCGTATGCAGATACTTCTGTGAAAAATACTTCGCTTCAAATTTTGTGTGGCAGTCCAGACACTCCTTGCTGGCCATTTTTTTTGCGGCATGGCTGTCAGAAGCGACCCAGGGGATCATACCGCCAAAGACCAGCAGCATGGCCAGCGCAACAGTCCCGATCCTCATTTTATTGAATGTATTCATGGCTTCTCCTGTTGAGCGAAGTCGGCATATACCAGGACTTCCGAGGCATCCCTCAGCTTTTTGGCCCACAATTCTATATTTTTATTCAGTTTTTCGTATGAGACAGCTTCCCTCAACGCACCTTCGATGGTTTCGTATGGCAGGGTTGCGGGTGGCTGATAATCGACTACAACCAGAGCATATCCGGTGACACCATCGACAAATACCCGGCAATCGCCTTTTACACTGCCCGAAAGGGCCTGTTGCATCTTGGGCGGCAGCTCTTCTTTTGCAACCGGATTGCCTTCAAAAAATGCCTGGTAGCGTTTGCTGATACTTTCCTGTCCGTCCGCATTGGCCTTGTACCATTTCAGGTCTGTGCCGCTTTTCAGCTTGTTTGCCGCTTCTTCGGCTTTTTCCGGGCTCGAAAATGCGATTGCGTCCAAAGTATATATAGCGGGAGCGAAGTAATCCTTGGCATGATCGGCGTAATAGGCCTTTGTCTCTTCCCGTGAAATGGTTATTTCGGGGATCACGATCTTCTGCATGAACTGACCGAACAGGAGTGTATCCTCCTGATTCTTGACCTTGGTACGGAACTCGTCCGTCTGATCGATTTTCTGCACCCGGGCTTCCTTGTCAAACACCAGCGTACTGAGCACTTCTTCCAGGATGACCTTCTTCTCGCTGTTTACCTTGCGGCTGTCGATGGCCCGCTGGATGCCGTGATAGAACTTGGCTGCCACCGCATCCGAAAAATCCGCGACCGTAAGCGGCTTTTCCCCCTTGATCTCGGCGATAACCCGCTTGTCTTTCAACATGGCTTCAAACTTGACTTTTTTGTTATGGTAATCCAGTTGTCCAAACAGCTTCTTCACCTTCACATATTTTTTGCTCAGCTTCTCGTTGTACTTTTTGAGCGCCTCGACCCGCAGCTTGGAACCCAGCTCCTGGCGAACCTGCTCGATCACCTTTGGATCATCCTTGCTGCGCAGCTCCTCGACGCGAAACAGCACGAACCCGTTTTCAATTGTCACCGGCTTGCCGGTCTCACCCACTTTCAACTTTTCCAGCACGACCATCATGGTCGGATCGATGGCATCCCGGGCGATAAAGTCTTCAACCTTGCCGCCGATTTTGCCGCGCCCGTCGCTGATGAATTTCTCATAAACCTCGTCGAAAGGCTTACCGGACTTGATCTCCGCTTCAAAGTTTCTGACATCGGAGAGCTTGCCGATTATCAAGGATTTCAGACGCCATTCCCTGGTCCGTTCGCGCGCGACCTTTTCAACTTCCTTGTTATCAGCGGCTATGTCTTTGACATAATCGTTCATGAGTGTGTCCCGCATCAGTTTCCGCCTGAATTCCTCCATGGAGGTCCTGATCAATTCATCCTTATCCAGTCCGATACTGCGTGCCTCCTGGATCATCAAGCGAGAGTTGATCAGTCGCTTGAGCACTTCCGGAAAATTCTTTTTGGGAGCGGCCTTGCCTTCGCCCATTCCGGTGTGAATCGTACCCAGAGCCTTCTTGAGTTCTTCAAACGTAATCACCTCGTCGTTGATTGTAGCCAGAGGGGTCGCGGAGAACTTTGGCGACAGAAGCGGCGCGTTCAGTTTGATGACAACCCGGTCGGGCTTGGGAAGCGCTGCTTCGGTCACCGGCGGCACGGCAGCATCCGGCGACTGGACAGTCGGAACGGCAGCCATGGCCAGTGAAGCTGAAAAAGAAAGGGAAAGAATGGACAGGAGTACAGGTGACGTTGGTTTCATAGATCCTCGCTTATGCATTGGGATATGTTCTGTCTATCTTTTCTCGGATGCATTTTCATTAAGACGATGCAGCAGTGACTGACTCATCTTGTCGGTCAGGGCACTGGCGGTGCTGATCTGGCCGACATCAAAGAAAAATACCCCGTCATTGCCCTGATTGCGGCTGTGGGAGTTCCAGAGTATTTTTCTGGTATCCCGTTCGAACATTTGCAAGGAGAAATCGACCTTGGGGTTCTGACCGGTCGTATTGGATTCCAGGTAGTCGAACAGCTTGCCGTTGACGACAAGCTCAACGCCCAGGCTGTTTGATATGACGTCAATGTTTGCGTTTGATATTCCACTGGTCATGATGATGCGGGATACAAGAATTTTGTCACGAATGACTCCCAGTTCAACCACCTTGAATCTCCCGTCAACAACCAGCTGCTTGGCCAGATGCAGCACCAGCACTTCGGCGCCATACTTGCGTGTGCTCAAGTCCAGAAAGGGTATCAGCGCGACCGAACGTAACTGGTCATCCAGAACATCGCGCGAGCTGTACCAGGTTCTGGGTTGATAACGGTAGGAAATCAGGTCGCCGACCTGGGAGAGCCACGGCCTGTTGTTCACCGGCACATCAGCCGACTGGCGGGGTTCATCCTTCATCTTGTCCATCAGGTCCGAGAGTGTGAACGGCTTGTTTTCACGGATCTCCCGGGCAGAAACCTTATGCTCGCGTTCAGGCGCATTCATGATGAACTTGCGCATGGAGGCCTCCAGACATTCGAAGCCCAGGCCTCTCAGGCGGACCGGATCCTCGATGATACCCAACCCAAGCAGGCCGGGAGCCTCATCTCCGGTCCTGGCATAACTGTCCATCCAGCGTATTTCCGGCATGCCGGCGGTGCTGACCAGCCGCGCCATCAGCGCAATGCGGGGCGGAGCTTGTTCGTTATAGAGTTCCAGGTTGGTAATCAGCACGGCGTCGGCTCCGGTTTCATCACGCAGAGCGGCTGAAGTCGTTTCATCGATACCACCCACGTAACGCACCCAGTGACGTTCAAAAAAACTGTCCAGGGCGGCTTGATCCACTATCCGCGCTCCGGCACGCTGCAGGGTGGCGGCCAGCTCCTCGTGCAGCTCCTTGAGCGGCGCCGGCGCACCGCTCAGGTTTTCAATCGGATACACCGCGATCATCGGCCCCCAGCCGGGAACCGCTGAATTAAAGCGCAGAGAAGCGCCGGCCGGATTGGCGCAACCCGCCAACACGCAGCTGCATATTGCGGCCAGCGCCAGCAACAGCATGTCACGCAGGGAATGACTATTCGAACAGCTTGGTAATAAGATCATTGACCGCTTTCTCCGTTACATCATTGATCGGTTTTCCGCCGCCGCCGAAAAGCTTTTCAGTGATACCGATACCACCCTGCGAGGTGCTCGCCGACCAGACCACCCGTCCGGTCTGCCCCTCGATCAGCTGCAGGCTGAGAGCAATTACGTCGGCAGCGGCATTCCCGGCACGAACATCGCCATACTCACGAACAACACCGGTAATGATCGCATCGGCCTTGAGCGCCTTGGACAACTTGACAACATCTTCAACCGAGGGTGTTGTGGCGTTGTTCAGGCCGATGTTGCCGATGGCACGGGCAATTTCGCCGGTTGGCAGCGAATAGATGGAACCTGACGACATCAGTGCAGTGGAAAACACGTCCCGCACCCTTTCCCCGGCCAACTGGTCCCGCGAAAGATTGGTGAACGGCATCACCGCAACCGTCTTGATCGAGCCGAAATCCATGGTGGAATCGCGGAACAGGTCACCCGGCGATGCGCAACCGCCGCACGCCATCACGATCAATCCGACCAGGGCGGCGCATACCCACTCGAACAGGGTAAATTGCTTTTTATTGTGTCGTTGTTCCATGGTGATTCCCCCCGCTATGAAAATTTTATCCTGTTAAAAACTGGCCCTGAATGAACCGGAAAGGCTCTGGACATCACTTTTCTGCGTGACCCCGTCGGAACTGGCCATTAGAAAAGAAACATCCAGAAACATTCCGGGTCGGATGATCAGGTGAGCCGAATTGGTAAAGGTTCTGTCCTTGGTGCTGTCAGCCTGGATCGCCTCACGGTAGGAAATGTTCAGCTGCAGGGCGCCATCCCGGAACGGAGACCAGGACCCGCCGACACTCTGGGCGGTCTGGGTTTTCTGATGAGACTGGACTACGATGTTGAACGCACCGAACAGGTAGACCGTCTGCAGCGGAGTATATGAAACCGTGACATCGAGCGAGCGGTTATAACTGGCTTTGCTGTCGGGACGGGTGTCTCCGCCCGAAGACCAGCTTTCCTGGTCGGAGGCGCCGATGTTGATGCTCATGGACCTGTGCGGCAGCAGGTTGACACCCAGGCTGCTGTTCAGGCTCTGCTGTTCCTTGCCGCTATTGTCGCTGGTCAGGGCGCCGCCTGCGTTGAGGCTCAGGTTGATGCCACGGTACAGTTCTGCGGAACTGGAGAGGTTCAGCGACTGCGATGTCTTGCTGGTGGTATCGGATTTGTCCTGGCGGGCGCTGTAGTTAACGGTTCCGCTCAGGGTAGGCAGTGGGGTGGCGGCCAGGGACACGCTCAGGGAGTTGGATGAATTGCTGGTGTTGTTGCTGGGATTGATGTCGTCCTGGCGTGATATGCGGCCGCTGCTGCTCAAGGTCGGGCTGAAGATATGATAAACGCTCAGGCCGTTGGTCAGCGCATAGCGATAAGCGAACCTGCTGGAATCCGATTTGGTGTGATTCAGGTCGAAGCCGCTGTCGAAGGTCACCGTCGGCACATCCCACAAGCGCGCCCTGAGGTTGAGGTTGTAAGATCCGGCTATCTGTGACGACGTCCGGCTGGTGCCGGGCTTGATGACGATGTTCTGGTCCTGCAGGTAGGTTTCCAGCTTTGCAATGGTCAACTTTTCCAGGCCGTTTGGCAGTTGGATATTGTTGGCAACAACAGGTACGATCTCGATCCTGATATAGTTATAGACTGTCTTGGCACTGTTCGGCAGCGTCAGTTCGAAGGCCGGGCCAATGGTGGTCGCACCGGTGGACGGATTTACAATTTCGACCTGTTTGAAAATAATCGAAGTGGTACCCGCCCACGGCAACCAATCGGAACCGTTCAGGCTGGTATAGACCTTGATATTGGCGACAAAGGCGTTGCCGATCTGATCATAGTCCGCAGCAACCAGGTCGCGGGGGATGGTCGGGGTTACCAACAGCCTGATGATATTCACGGCCTGGTTAAAACCGATCTTCACTCCCAGGCTGACGTGATTGGAAACTGAGGTCACCTGGGCATTGCTGACCTCGATATTATTGGGCAGCGCCTGCAGCGGGTTGGCAGTGAAATTGGGAGCGGGAGTGATCGGGTCGTTGAATCTTGGAGTGGCATAGTAATAGGAATCGATACTGACCGGGTTCAGCAGTAACTGGCTGCTGCTGCCGTTATTGGTGGCCACGGTCTTCTGCGTTGCGATGTTATAGCTGCTGCTGACAGCAAGCCGATCCCTGAAGAGAAAATCATTGTAGTCGACTCGCGCACTCTGGGTGAGCGATTCGGTCTCGAAACCGCTCAGGCGGTTCGTAGCCGTGGAGTGGTTGCCGGAGTAACTCAGATCCAGGTTTTTCACCGGTTTGTAGCGGCTGCTGAAGGTCAGCGAGGTGGTGTTGGTATCCCTTGAAAGGCGTTGCTCATCGTAATTGTCGAAGGATGAATAAATCAGGTTAAGATTGGGAAAATCTTCCGGCATCCAGTTCAGGCGGCCTGAATACGAGTCCGCGTAAGTGGTCGGACTGGCAATCCCTCCGGATCTGGAATCCTCGATGCGCCGGCTGAAACCGCCCCCGCCGCTGAAAAAGCCGTTGGAATAGCCCAGGTCCACATGCGGCGAGATTCGTGAACTTGTTGCGTGTGATTTAAGACCGTCTGTTTCGGAATCGTTGTTGCTCATCTGTACATTCGCTCCCATGGCCATGCGGATCGTCGAGGTGAAACTTTTGTCCAGTTCCAGGTTGTAGCGCTGTGAAAGATTGCTCGACTTTGATGTCGTGCTGCCGCTCATATCGCTGGAATTCGATCTGGATGTGCTGTAACCGTATTCCAGATAGCCATTGATACCGTCAGCCGATGCCAGGTACGGCAATGCCAGCTGCAGTAATAGCAGGATGGCGGTTTCTGCCCTGTGGATCAGCTTTTTTCTCATCAGCTTCTCGTTTCCGGATCGCTTAACGTTCGCCGAATATGGCTGTACAGTAGGGATCGGCGCCGGTATCCACCAGACCGTGCTGTTTTTTGCTGATCAGGTTGATCAGGCGGATCAGCCGTTCGCGGGGATGCACTATCACCAGGTTATTCTCCTCCCCGTCGATGGCCAGGTATCCGACCGCTCCGTCAGCTTTCAGAAAATTACCAGGCATCAGGGAAAACGGGTCGTAGATATCGATTATCCCGCCAAACCTGGTGGCAACGTAGAGCAGATCCGTGGCCGGATTGACTTTCATGGCGCTGACTCCGCTACCGGCGTTGATCCTCCTGGTTATCGTCAGCGTATCAAGCGAGATTTCCAGGATGTTGGGGGTCATGGCGTGCGCCACGTACAGCCGGTCCCCTTTGCGGTTGAACTGCCCGTAGACCGGCGCCGATTCGGTTGCGATCGTTCCCGCCACTTGTCGCAAGGCCAGGTCGATCACGGTAATAGTGTTGGAATACCTGTTGAAGACAAACGCCCGGCGCCCGCTGCGGTCCATGATTATGAACTCCGGTCCGATGCCGGTCGGCAGATGGGCAACCTCGGTCAGAGTCTGGACATCCACGATGCTGGCGGTATTGGAGCCGGTGTTGGCCGTTACCGCGGTTTTCCCGTCAACGGATAGCGCCACGAAACCCGGTTCGTCGCCCGGGTTGAGCCGGATGCGATCGACAAAGTCATTTTCCTTGACGTCAAACACGGCCAGAGTGTCCTGGCCGGACAGGGCCACGTAGGCCCGCAGTCTGATCTGGTCCAGCGCAATGCCGGCCGGGCCGCGGCCGGTTTCGATCACGCCTCCGATTCGTGCGGAGCGCCGGTCAAAGACCGTGATGGTGTTATCGCCACGGTTGGTCACATAGCCGGTCAACTCGGGCAGCGGACGGGGAGGCATTTCAGTCGAGAAGGCGGGAGTGAATGAGACCCCCTTCAATGACTCGCGATAATCAAGATTCAAAACCATTACCGCAGCCTTACCTTCCCTGACGGTGACCGAGACCTTCACCTCATAGGGCCTGTCCTGCACCAGAAGATTTCCGGTTCCGGACTGTCCCAGCAGGGTGGCGTTTTTAACCGTGAAGGCCAGGCCGACATAGCGCCCCGCCGGAATGATGCCCTGGGCAAAAAATCGCTGGCGGCGCAATTCAGCGGGGGCAAACTCCCGGAACTCCTGCTTGAGTGGAACCGTCAGGCCGTCATCGCGTATCACTGCAACGCCATCAACGGTAAAGCGCAGATTCTCGGCATCCTGGGAAAACGGTTCGCAGTACAGGTACAGCTCCCCCTGTGACGGGGCCAGCAGCGGCTTGGTCGCCTGGCGCGTCTGGGCGCATCCGGAGCAGAATATTGTCAGAATGGTTGCAATCAGCAGGAATCTGGTCAACACATCAACTCTCCCCATTTTTCATGCCCTGGCGCATGCGCTGCGCCGCTACTTGGTGCCGCTCTGGTGGCACTTGTAACAAAACTGGTACTGGTTGTAGCCGAAGGCCGAGGCCGGGATGTTGTAATACGCCGCCTGGGCTTCAAGTTCGTTTCTACCCTGACCATAGGGCTGTATGTCGCCGGTCTGGGAATATTTGCCCGCATAAACGATATAGGGCGACCGGTTGTTCCAGCGCATTGAACCATCCCAGCCGCTGGCGTGGGCCCGATGGCACGAGAGGCACATCACCTGTGGCGTACCGTCGGTCAGCGACGGTCCCCTGGTCGGTGTCGTGCCGGCAATCGGCTTGAGCACCATGCTGTAATCGGTCGAACCGATTTCAAAAGGGACCAGTGACAGATAGGCATTACTCTCGACCCCTGACAGGTCCCCGTCTTTGATGTACTGGTCATACCAGCCGGCTATGCCTGCGCCAAGGCCGGCGCCCAAGCCGCCGGACGGATGCTTGAGTGATGCCGGCGCGGCATCCGTATGAATGCCGCTGTGGCAGTTGCGGCACCAATCCGACATGCCCGCCCCATAGGCAACCCTGGTTTGCGAGACGCTTTCGGAGCGGTTGTAAACGTCGGGCGCGACCGCTGCCGGCGGATTGTTGGAAAAGACATTCGATTGCCCCTGGGATTTCTGGTAGTAACCGACGCCTCCCAGCAGGCGATAGACGCCGACGGCATTTTGGGGATCAGGCTCCGCGCTGCGAACCAGCGATCCTGAACCCTTGATCGGCGCGGCAGCGGTGCTGATGCTGCCGTCAGAAAAGCGGCGGTATTTGCCATGGGGATCGTGGCAACTGGTACAGGACAGGGCGGCCGATGGATAATCGCCACCGGGAGCCTTGGGCTTGTCGAAATCCATGTCATAACCGTAATCCAGGGCAACGATATTATGGCCATGGCTGTTGGCCGGGCTGCGCTGAATGGTTGTGGATCCCAGGCTGCTGAACCAGGTGTAGGATTTTTTCAGCCAGCCGAAATCGCCGCCTGGTGTCATCTGGCGGGGAGGTGAGCCGGCCGGCATATCAACGGGCGCCGTACTGATGTGATAACCGGTCGGACCGGTGTCGCCGGAAACCTGGTGACAGTTCAGGCAGACCGAACTGGGGTCACTCCCTTTCAGCAGGTAGTTGCCGGAAATACCGGCCGGGCTGTCGGGCTGCCCTTCAACTGAGTTGTGGATGGTGTGGCACCCCTCGCACTCCCCCACGCCGCCCCGGTGAAAGGCATCAACCGGAATGCAGAGTGCCGCGGCCACCAGCACGGCAAAGGTGGTCTGCAAGACCAAAATGTATGATTTGCTTTTCTGGTGGCTGTGCATGGGTCGGCTCTTTCCGGATTAGGAAGCAAAAGGCCTTAAGCGGGGGCGGTTGTCTGAAAATGGCCGGGGACTGATCCCCGGCCAGAATAGACTACGATACAGAAAATTCCATGTTCAGATCAGTCTTTGGCGTGGCACTTGTTGCAGTTGTTGCGTGCCATGGGGCCAAAGGCAGTTGCAGGACGGCCGTTGTAGGCATCGGTCTGCTGCTGTACCGAGTAGCCGGTGTTGATCTTGCCTTCGGTGGTGGAGGAATCGTAGATTGCAACACCGGCGGCGTCGGCAACCGTCATGAACTCGTTGAACAGGCTGTAGCGGGCCATGCTCTCGAAACCGGAAGCGTGGGCGCGGTGGCAGGAGAGGCAGTTGACGTTATTGCTGGTGGTGGCTGCGACGGGAGCGGCCACGAAGGCTTTCATTGCAGCATAGTCCTGGGTGCCAAGCTCGTAGGGCGCTATGGCGCTGTAGCCGACGGTTCCGGTCATGACGCCGGAAGTCACATAGGCATTGTAGTTGGCGGCGATCGGAGCGGTCAGCTTGGCGCCGTTGCCGGCCGGGTGGACCAGACCTTTGGTGCCGGAGGCGTAGGTGTCAAGGTGCATCGCAGTATGGCAGTTGGCACAGTATTCGGACATGCCCTGGCCATAGGCAACCAGGTCTTTCTGTCCGGCGGCGGTGTTAACCGTGGTCGAGACACCGTTGTAGCTGGACTTGGCAACTGCGTCAGGAGCTGGACTCGGGAAAGCAAAGGAACCGGACAGTGATTTGGGCTGATAGCCGACGCCGGCCAGGATGCGGTATACGCCAACCGCGGAAACGCCGGCGGTCGGGCTGATGCTGCTGGTGTAGGAACCGGAAGCGAAGATCGGCAGGCCGGTGCGAGCCTGGCTGCCATCAGCAAAGCGGCGATAGGTGCCGTGTGGATCATGGCACGAAGAGCAGGCCAGGTCTTTGGCCGGATAGGTGCCGCCGGGCGCTGTGGTCAGGGTCTTGTCAGCGGTGTAACCGAAGTCGGCGGCAACGATGTTGTGCCCTTTGCGGTCGCCATCGATGGTTGTGGGATTACCACGGACGCTGAACGTCATGGTTTTCTTCAGCCAGGCGAAGTCGCCGCCTGGGGTGCCTTCGACCGCGCGGCTGCTGTCATTAGGGGTCACGCCGAGGGTGGCGATGTGGTAGCTGCTCCCGGTGGTGTCTGGTGCCGCATGGCAGTTGAGGCAGGATCCGGATGCATCCTGGGCTTTCAGCAGGAAGGGGCCGGATTGGTACTGGGTCATGCCGGTGACGTTGGCGGCGCCTTCATACGAGTTGTGCATCGAGTGACATCCTTCACAATCGGCGACACCACCGGAGTGGAACGCGAAAGCTGCCGGTGCACTGATAAGGAGCGCTGCTGCTGCAAGTACTGTTGCCTTGGTTACTGTTCCCATTTGTATCCTCCATTTTTGTGGACTCCGGTAACCCAGCCATCCGGTTCAGTGAACTTGGGACCTGTGGTTTTGTGTCCCCATCTTTCGATGGGTTTACTTTTTACAGAGGATTGGGGTTGGCAGATAACATCTCTTCGGGCCGATTACTTGACTTACATGTTGCATTGCATGATCACGCGTTGATTAAGTTCATTACATTTTGCATACCAACACCACAGTGAAATTTAATTTGAATAAATCAAATATCTTGGACTTTGTTTAACCGTAAACAGTTGTCGGCGGCATGGCGTAGCAACTCCCAACAAATAGTGTTATGGCGTATCACTAATTAATATTATTGAACTATAATTAAAATACAAAAAGTACAGGCCTGTTAATCAGGTGTAAACCGCTCCCTGATTAATGTCGCTGGCTGTTTGAATATGAAACCTGCAAGGCGGATTGGCTTCAATATTGTCCTGACGGAACTCATTGCATTATCGCATAAAGTTATCCCATCCCCTATGTATGTGGTCGAGTATTCATCCACGAAGCACAATCCGGATAATTAAATCGGAGTAATTCGAAAGAGTTACAACTTGCTCACAATGGCCCCAGAGCACGACTCAGCTATATAGCTAAAGCCTTACGCCATATCACGTTTTGATGAAATGATGTTTACGGATTTAAACCTATTTTAACGTTGGGTAGTTAATGCGAATTTGGAGGGTTTTTAATATTTGGCCAATGCGAGTTGGCACAAGCGTGGGGTTAATTACTTGACAGCTGGTACACCACCACTCCTCGCTTGCGGAGGTTGCTGATGTAGGCGCGGTTGGCCGGATCAACCACGATGTCATCGGGAGCGATCAGGTCACCCGGATTGAATCCGCGCCGGGCAAACTCGGCGACAAAAGCAAATTTGCGGTCAAAGGCAATCACCACGCAGCGCAGCTTGTCAGTCACCAGGTAGTTGCCTTCCCGGTCAACAGCGATACCTGTCGGCACGCCAAAGAGCCCCGGCCGACTGCCACGGCGGCCGAAACCCTTGGAGGTTTTTCCGTCACTGTTCAGGGTAAACAACCTGCCCATAACCGGCACCGTAAAGACGAATCCGCCGTCCCGGTCCAGCGCAAAACCGCCCATACCGCTGTCTACGCGCTCCTGCTCGGTAAAACCGATAGCTGAGGCCAGATCAACGGCACGAACAAATGTCCCCTGTTCGTCTGTCACCAGCATCCTCATGCCGCCCATGCTGACCAGATAGAGCTGCCTGTCACGACAGTAGATACGATTGGGAGAAAAATTCTTGTATTCGGGAGGCGCTCCTTTCAACTGAATTTCACCCAGCCGTTCACCACGGTAATTGCACAAAAGGAGCTGAACCTTGCTGTTTTTACTGGTCAGGAGAACCAGTTTCTGATCGCTTCTGACCACGATATCAACAATCGAGCCGATGGAGGAGTCTGAATCAATACGGTATACTTCCATGCCGCTGGCATTAAAGACCGAGACGGAATCACCATTAATGGCATAGACCTCATTCTTGACGGGGTCGGACTTGAGCAGGGCGGCATTGAATGGTTTTGCGCCGGAGAAGTCCGACAGTTTATGGATAAATGTGGCCTTGTATTCTCCGGCATATGCCGGATTCAGGATTGCCGACATCATCAGCATGACGGCCGTCATGACGCACCTGCAAATTAAATTCGATCTCACTTTACACCTCGCTGGGAACAGCACCGGCCTACGGGGAGCAGAGCCCGGTTTTGTCATCTTAATCAACTGACATGCGCTGTCAATAGTGGACACCATACCTATGGTCATGCTGCCTTAATTTCTTCGTAATAGTTTTTCTCGAATGATATCGGTGAAACGCGACCCTTATGTGGTTTGTGCTAGTAGCAGCCCACTGTAATGCACTCTCAAGGTACCAAGCGTGCTACCTGTTTTTCAGTTTTTCAGTAGCTTTTTTAATTATGTCACATTGCAGATAAAGTGCTTCACCTCCGAATAATGGAACTTTGCCTAATTTTTTCAACTCATGAGTCTTGTAGTTATACACATACCATATTGATCGATATGGCATATCGTAAACATCTTTAAACAATATTTCATCATCCCAAGGATTTACGTCTATTACATTAAATGGCGCAGGCGATTTACCAGGTCGTTGAATAATTAACTTCTCTTCCTGAATCAGGTCGTTACCTTTTCTATTAAAAATATACATTTCTTCTTGCGTATCTTGATTTTTATATCCTCCAAACACAATAATCTTGTCATTCTTTGTAAATAATCGGTGACCATAAAAGTTCATAAATTTAGCGAGTGGGATATCAGGCTTTTCAATAGAATATATTTCTCTGGAAAAAATTTCTTTTGTTAGAAAATATCCACCGGCTTGATTAGTCCTTTCAGCAACCTTAAAAGCTTCTTCTTTGCTTATCCCGTTATTGAAATTAACTTTTCCATTGTAGTGCCAAGCGATCACCTGGTGTTTATTATTAAATAATACCGAATTATCGTCATGTCTCGATTCTTTCGGTAAATCGGACTCGCGAATAGAACCATCACATGACACAACCAGAGCCTTTTTCTTGCCCCAATTATACAAAAAAATTGATGAACCATCCAGATTCCTTGAAATATCCCATGCCCTGTAATCTGAATATCCCGCATCATCTAATAAACTTTTTAGCTCTCTTGAACTATAGATATAAAGTCGCTTTTCATCTGGTTTACTATTTGAGTTTATAGCAATAGATTGACAGGCGGATAACGATATTATCCCAATAGTAAGCAAGCTTATTATATATGTATAATTCATCCGACACCTCATTTTGATGCTCTTGGGTCAATGCTTATTTGTGATCCACTATTGAATAACGTAGTAGGTGTTTCTGCTTGTACATCATTCAGATTTTGTCTGGTTGGGGTGCTATTGGTGCTCATGGTGTCAGTATTCGGGGTAATTAATCCATTTGAATCTTGAATTGATCCAACTCTGCCACCTGGCGCTCCAGGATTGGGTAATTCAAAGTGGGCAAGAGTATCATTAACTGCTCCATGGCAATCATTCATGACAGGGAACCAGATTCCGTCATTCATAGTATCTTTCATGAACTGCATCACTTTTCCCTCTGAAATGTTATTCGGATTTGGGATAACGTTATACTTAACCGTACCGTCTCTTATTTTGAACGTATCATTTTCGTTCACTACTGTCCGGTAAAATTTGATTGTACGTCTGTAACTTCTTAATTTGTATTGTTCTTTGACACAACTGTTCTTTTTTCGATTTGAATTCGTTCCGGATGATACCTTCCGTTCATTA
>JAVBXN010000009.1 GCA_030824515.1 Pelobacter sp. | reverse complement strand
ACACCACCAAGCACACCGGGAACATACACCATCACCGTCAGCACCAAGGCAATGGGACCAACAGGACCAGGCAACCCGCTGCAAACTGCATTCGTAACCTATACCGTCGCAAATGCAACGCAAACCATTACCTTCACGCCGCCAACGACGGCGACCTTCGGTGATGCGCCGATTATTCTCTCCGCCACTGGCGGCGCATCAGGAAACCCGGTCACCTTCGCGGTAACCAGCGGACCGGGCAATATTACCGGTGGAAACACCCTTAACATCACCGGCGTCGGCACCATCGTGGTGACCGCAAGCCAGGCCGGCAACGCCACCTACAGCGCGGCAGCCGACGTTCCGGTCAGCATCGTGGTTTCACCCAGAGCAATTTCGATCGCTACCAACAATGCCACCCGTCTTTACGGAGCGGTCAATCCGCCCAATCCCGGCTATTCAATCACCAGCGGGACTCTGGCAACCGGTGACAGTATCGCTTCTGTCAGCTATACCTATCAGAATAGTGCGACAGCAACCGCCTTTGCCGGCACAACACACAGCATCACACCGAGCGCCGCTGTTTTCTCGACCGGATCCGCCGGAAACTACGCCATAACCTATGTCAACGGCCTGCTGAGGATCACCCGGGCTCCATTGACCATCACAATCAACAACCAGACCAAAACCTACGGGACGGCATTCAGCTTCAACGGCAGCGAGTTCACCACTACCGGTCTGCTCAATGGCGACCTGGTGAACTATGTGGCAATGACCAGCAACGGCGCCCCGGGCTTCGCCACGGTCAGTGGTTCACCCTACCCGATCGTGCCCAGCACGGCATTCGGCACCGGGCTTGGCAACTACAACATCAACTATGTAAATGGCTCGATGACCGTAACAAAAGCAACCCCCGTGATCACCTGGGGTACGCCGGCGCCGATGACGTTCGGCACTCCGCTTTCAAGCACACAGCTTAATGCAACGGCCAATGTGGCCGGCACATTCTCATACAGCCCGACCGCCGGAGCCGTACTGAACACCAGCAGCGCAACGCTATCAGTGACATTTACCCCGACCAGCACCGCCAACTACACGACAGCCACCGCATCCGTAACCCAGGTGACCATTGCCGGGGCAACATCCGTGGCCAGGATCGGCGCCGCCCCTCCCTATTCATCCATCCAGGCGGCCTACAATGCAGCGGCTAATAATGACGTGATTGAAGTAGTCGGCACCAACGTTCCCGGTAACTTTACTGCAAACAAGCCGTCGACGACCGTTACCATCAAGGGAGGCTACAGCAGTTCGTTCACGCCGGTCCCGGCAAACACGACAACGATTCAAGGCACTGTAACGCTGCAGCAAGGCACTGTAATCTTGGATGGCATTGTTATTAACTGATCGGTCTTTAATTACCGTACGGCAAATATAAGAATATAAACTAAAATCAGCCGCCCGCTAGCGGGCGGCTGCCAATTCAAGGCAAAACAGAAAATACGGCAAGGAATTACCGGATTTCCGGCACATGATTTCACCCTTGATTGTGATATACTCAACCTACTAATAATACGAAAGGTGTTTACCATGAAAATCATAACTCTTTCGGCTCTGATGTTGCTGGCAAGTTCCGTAGCCTGGGGAGAAACTGCCTGTCGAACGGTCGATTATCCAGACCACACCGAAGTCATCTGTAATGGTAACGAGAAATCAATTCCTGACCAGAAGGCTTCTTCCACGGCTACGCGAGCAATAGCCAATCCTGCGGTGCAACGGGAGCCCATTGCTGCCGCACCCATTACACCTCCGGCACCGGCAAAAACGCAAACGGCTTCCACTACGACTCCGGCGATTACCGAATCGGCGTCTCCCACGCATCGTGAAACCGCAGCCGAACATCTGGCAAGGCGCAAAGCGCATGCAATAAGGAATACCGCCGCTCTGTCCAATACCACGTCCTTGACATCTCCGGCGGTGCCAGGCGTCAAATGATGGCAGGAAGATGAGGCATTCCTCTGGTTAATCTGACGGCTCTTAAACCCATACCAATTTCACACGGTTATCATGAACAGAGTACTCAGCTTTATTATTTGCATTGCGATTATCTGCGTTTCACTCCTCCGGAGTGATGTTTACGGACAGCAAGAAGCGGATTCCATGGAGACTCTCAAGCATGGTGAGAGGCTTTATCGAGATGGGCTGCTGCCATCTGGCAAACCTTTGATTGGCATTATCAAAGGCGATCTGCCGGCGCCAGGAAACTCCTTCACCTGCATCAGCTGCCACATGCGCAGCGGATTGGGCTCCGTCGAAGGCTCTGTCCTGACAACACCCACCAACGGCAGGTCCCTGTATGCACCACGATCAAATCCCCCCACTCTTCGCCCCGGAATGAGCACCATGGGTGCTTCCGGCAAGGGAGCGCCTTCGCCGCAACCGCCACCGGCCAGACCTGCCTATACCGACGAATCACTAGCCGCTGCCCTGAGAGGTGGTGTCGATCCCTCCGGAAGAGCCTGGGATCCTGTCATGCCACGCTACAAGCTCCAGGACGATGAAATGGCAATATTGATTTCCTATCTGAAGTCACTCTCCTCCGAATTTTCGCCTGGAGTGGACGCTACAACGCTCCGTTTTGCCACGGTAATCACTGACGACCTCAATCCCGATCGCTATCAGGACCACCTGAATCTGCTGGATGACTTCATCAGGAGAACCAACGAACGCACCAACCACATAGAAAATGAAATCAGGAATCCGCGAGTCAAGAGACAGCTGATGGTTTCGGGGCGCGTGGCGTACCGAAAACTTTCCCTCTCTCGATGGTTGTTGAAGGGAGCGCCTGAAACCTGGCGTTCCCAACTGGAAGAGTATTACCGCAAAGAGCCCGTATTTGCCATAATCGGCGGCATCAGCGGCACTGCCTGGAAACCGGTCCACGACTTCTGTGAATCCAACCGTCTGCCCTGCTTGTACCCGCAGACCGACTTTCCCGTAATTTCTGAAACAGACTGGTACACACTGTATCCATCAAAGGGATACTATCAAGAAGGTGAAACTGCCGCCCGCTTCCTGAACCGCGGCGACGACTTTCCCGATTGCGGCAAGGTCCTTATGATCACCCGGGAATCGCAAGTGGGAAAAATGCTGAGCAACGGCTTCCGGGATACATGGCGCGCAATTGGACGCACTGAACCGCTCACTGTCCGGATTGCGGAGAAAGAAACCCTGTCGCCGGAACACCTTGCTTTACTGATAAAAAAAGAAAAACCCGATGCCGTGGTGATATGGGATAATGCCGCGCTGCCGGAGGCAATCAATGCCCTGTCTGCTCCTGACTTTGAACCTCCGCGCAAAATAATTGTTTCATCAGGCTACCTGAGCCAGGAGTTCATGAAACAGAACGATAACATTAGGGATATCATCTACATAACCTATCCGGAACGACTGCCGGCGGATGAAAAGCTACATGAAGCGTACTTTTTCGGAACACAACCTAAGGGTTTGAAAAATGGCGACAGCATTAGCAAATCCACCAAGTTGACCTATCCCCTGATCAAGGTTATGGAACAGTCGCTTCGAGAGATGAAGGAAAATTTCTACCGCGATTACCTGCTGGATATCATCAGCATGGGCAAGGACCTGGATGTTCCGCTGTATGAGCGGATGAGTTTCGGACCGGGACAACGTTATGCTTCAAAGGGATGTTATATCGTGCAACTGGGCAAAGGGAGTCACCCTGAACTTATAAAAAGAAGCGACTGGGTGATTCATTGATAATGCAAATTCAGCTTGTTTTTATTTTGTTTTATATGATTTTTTATGCAAAATTGATTTCATCAAAAAACATTTTAAGAAAGGAAAGTACATCATGAAAAAATTGTTAGTAGTTTTTGCTGCCGGAATTATGTTTTCTTCTCTATCCCATGCCGCCGAACCGCAAAAAACAGATGATGAAAAGACCCTCTATGCAGTGGGTGTCAACATGGCTCGCTCCATATCGGTGTTCAATCTGACGCCGAAAGAATTTGAAATGGTACTGCAAGGTCTTAATGACACTCAGGCTGCGAAAAAACCCGATTTCGATGTCGCCTCCTACAACATTAAAATACAGGAACTAGCCCGCGCCAGGCGCAAGGCCTTGGGCGATAAGCAGGCTGAAGCGGGTAAAGAATTTTTGGCTAAAGCTGCCAAGGAAAAGGGTGCAATCAAGACCCTGTCAGGTATCGTCTATATTCCGGTAACCGAAGGCAAGGGAGAGCCACCTAAAGCAGCCGACACGGTCAAGGTCAACTATCAGGGCACCCTTATCGACGGCAAAGAGTTTGACAGCACCTATAAACGCGGCAAGCCGCTGGAGTTTCGTCTTGACAACGTGATCAAATGCTGGACCGAGGGATTGCAGAAAATGAAGCCGGGTGGCAAGGCAAAGCTTGTCTGCCCTGCCGACCTGGCATATGGAGATAAAGGCGCTGGTGAGTTGATACTGCCGGGCGCCACCCTGAATTTTGATGTGGAACTTCTTGAAGTCAAACGGGCTCCGTCCATCCCGACCAAGGCAGTAGTGCCTCCAGCATCTCCGGCGCCAAAACCTGCTACCAAGACGACAAAATAATGTTGACATTTTTCAGTGATCAAATATCGCTGAGAACAAGGAGCTCGATATAAATGAGAATACCATTTCCGCGAATATCATTGTTTTTTGTGATTCTTTTGTTTGTTTGTATTTTACCTGTGCGCCCGACCCATGCGGCTGACATCAAATACAAGCGATCAATAGAGAAATACAACATTCCCGATGTGGTACTCATCAATCAGGACGGTAAAAAGGTTCGACTCCAATCACTGTTAAACAGCGATATCCCGGTCATAGTGGATTTCATTTACGGCACCTGCACCACGATCTGCCCGGTTCTATCTGCGGGGTATGTCAACCTCCAGAGGAAACTTGACGCCGACAACCAGAAAGTACGGCTGATATCTATCACCATCGATCCCGAAAACGATTCTCCCAAGGTGATGAAGGAGTACCTGAAACGTTACCGGGCCAAGCCCGGCTGGGATTTTCTGACCGGAAGCAGAGCGGATATCGACACCGTCATGAGAGCTTTTAATGCCTACATACCGGATAAGATGTCGCATTACCCGTTAAACATGATCCGTATGCCAAAAAATGGAAACTGGGTGCGGCTTTTCGGCTTGATGAGCACTAAAGAGTTTTTGAATGAGTATCAGATGGCCACAGCTAAATGAAAGCATTGATCAGGTACAAATTCGCACATTGTTTCCGTGTGGCGCTGAGATCCGCCGTACTTGCCATTCTGCTTCCATTACTATTTTCAACATTTGCCCATACGGAGTTCATTCCGCCGACCGACCTTTCGCATGCGGAGATAATGCGTCTCGGCGAACGCATGTATCGGCAAGGCATCCTTCCGTCCGGAAAAGTGATGGAAACTTTCATCCGCGGTGACGTAGCGGTTGACAGCAGTGCATTTTCCTGTTCCAGCTGCCATCTCCGCGCCGGTCTCGGCTCATTCGAAGGTGGTGTGGTCACACCTCCAACCAACGGTAACAAACTCTACAAACCGTATCGCCGTCCGCCATCCTTCGGAGATGTGGCAGACCGGGCCGGACGTTTCATCTATGCAAAGACAGTGGTGGAGCGTCCTCCATACACTCGTGAAACACTGGCAACTGCGATGCGATTCGGCACCGACCCGACCGGTCAGGTTTTCAATGATGTCATGCCGCGCTACCCACTGACAGACCGTGACATGTCTATCCTGATCAGTTATCTGGAAGCGCTTTCTTCAGAGCCGTCTCCAGGAGCCAGCAGCAAACAATTCAAATTTGCTACCATCATTACCGACGACGTCAGCCAGGAGGATCGTCAGGCACTGCTGCTGCCGCTGCAAACGTTCATTGCCCAGAAGAACCAGCAGATGGGGATGTTTAATGACTTCATAAAATTCGGCTATAGTCCGACGATAGATATGCAATTTGCATTTCGATCGGCGTCTCTGGACATCTGGGAGTTGAAGGGACCTCCGGAAAGCTGGCCGGCCCAGTTATCCGCGTACTACAACGCAAATCCGGTTTTTGCGGTTCTTGGTGGCATATCCAACAGCGACTGGAGGCCTATCCATGAATTCTGTGAAGCACAGAGACTACCCTGCCTGTTCCCGATCACCGATTTCCCTGTTGTCTCTGAATCTGATTGGTACACTTATTATTTCAATAAAGGCTACACCCAGGAGGGAGAGGCGGTTGCCCGCTATCTCAATCGCCAGGAGACCATATCTACCGAGACTCCTGTTCTGCAGATAGTGCAGGATTCTCAGGTCGGCAAGGCGCTGGCGGCCGGTTTTAGAAAGGTTTGGAAAGAATGTGAGCGACAGGAGGTAACCACGCTGACACTATCATCACAACAACTTCTCGACCAGACTGCAATGGACAAGCTCTTGACAAAACATAAACCGGAAGTGCTGATACTCTGGACAGATGCCGAACTGCTTCCGAATCTGCCTGCACTGATTGCAAAGCTGCCAGCCAAAGGAATGGTTTTCGTATCATCCGGCTACCTTGGCAAAAAAACCGCCGCCATTGCGGAATCAGTTCGTGAAAGGGTTTACATTACCTATCCCTATCGCCTGACCCCCTATGTCGGCTCTAAAGTTGGCGGATTTGACGCCAAAGTCCCAATACTGCCCAGCTCCAAGGATTTCGGTAATCGCAGGATCACCTCACGCAGCATAGCCATGCTGCAGCAGACAACCTTGCAAGGGCTGAACCTGATTTACGATAACCTGTACCGCGATCATCTGCTGGACATAATGAGCATGCAGATGGACGTAACGGTTCTGGACTATGAACGGTTCAGTTTTGGTCCAGGGCAGCGTTATGTTTCCAAAGGATGCTATATCATCCAACTTGGTCCGGGACTTGACCCACCCCTGCTGCCACTAAGCGACTGGGTCATGCATTAAAAAAGACGGTCCACCACACACCAGCCTTTACCCGACATGTCTTGTCGCACATTGCGACAAGACATTAAATTTTTCGACAAGCCAGAGACGGCATCGGCCGGGATCCCGCCAGCATTTTCCTCTATATTCAGCAATATAGCAAAGACAGGCGCTTGGCATGATACCTGCTTCCCTAACTATCAACACATTTAAATCAAATTGTCTCCAAGACACCAAATACCATCTGAACACATGAATCTGGTAACAAAATCAGAGTTGAGAAAGGAGATCAGAATGAAGAGCAGAAGATTGGGCACAATTGCATTGGTTACAATGATTGCAGGCCTGCTATCGCTGGCAGGGGGGTTGGCCGTGGCTGCCCCCATGAAGCCGGAATTGGCCGCAAAGAAGGAAAACTACCGCAAACAGAAGGAACAACTGATTACCCCTGAAAAGCGGAAACTTGCCGCGGAAGCGCTGAAAGCCGAGCGGATCAAAGTTTACAATGCCAGACAGGCTGCCAAGCAATCAACTCCAGCTACCATTAACACCAAATAGTCCGCCATACCGTACAAGGAGGAGTTATGAAAATTCAAGGCACTATGAATACATGGAGATACGGGTTGATGCTTGTACTATTGTGCATCTGCTCAATCTCCGGCATTGCTGGAGCGGGAACCGCGCCTCCGATCCCGATCGGACCGCTTGACGCCAATCTGCAGCCGGCAACGCCCGACTACTACACCACGGCCAACTGGGCAAACAGCCCGCCTCTTGCCAAGTTTGTCGACACCCTACCCGGTCTGGGAAACACCAAGGGCAACAATCTGGGGCAATACCTCTCAGTTGCAAAACCTGACATAGTCACATACCCGGGTTCGGACTATTATGAAATCGAACTGGTTGAATTTAATGAACGTATGCATTCCGACCTGCCTCTTCCCGGGACCAAGCTTCGCGGCTACCGGCAGACCAATTTCGGAACCGACACATCCGCCTGCGGCGGACAGTTGCAACCGCCATGCGACGCCAACTTTAACACAGTCGCACCAGATCCGGTTCACTATCTGGGACCTAACATCATTGCCCAGCGTGACCGACCGGTCAGGATAAAATTCACCAACAGCCTCCCAACAGGATCTGGTGGCGATCTTTTCATCCCTGTGGATGCATCGGTTATGGGTGCAGGCACAGGACCGGCCTATATGGGCTCCGTCCGCGGAGAAGGTACTCCTTGCGACAACACCATAGAACCAAACACCTGCGCCAGCTATACACACAATCGCGCAGACCTTCACCTGCATGGCGGCAGAACCCCCTGGATCAGTGATGGAACCCCGCACCAGTGGATCACACCCGCCAATGAAATTACCCCGTTTACCAAAGGCGTTAGTTTCCAGAACGTGCCCGACATGCCCGATCCGGGCGACGGCTCAATGACCTACTACTACACCAACCAGCAGAGCGCCCGTTTGATGTTTTATCACGACCACGCATTCGGCATTACCAGACTCAATGTATATGCCGGTGAAGCCGCAGGCTACGTGATTACCGATCAATACGAGCAGGATCTCGTCACTCGCGGACTGTTACCAGCCGACCAGATTCCCCTGATCATTCAGGACAAGACCTTCGTAAACGCAGCAGATACTACAAAGTACCTGTTCAATGACGCAACCGGTCTTTTTGACATACCCATCACGGTTCCGACCGTCCGTGCAACCGACCCGCTCTGGAACTGGGGCAGCGGAACTCCTGACATCAATGGCGTGCGCCCCCCCGTGACCGGTGACCTCTGGTTGCCACATGTATATATGCCGGCCCAGAACTCTCTGGCAGGCTCCGGTGGCGTCAACCCCTTCGGCCGCTGGATGTATGGCCCCTGGTTCTACCCGGCCACAGCGGTAACCAAAGGTCCGGTAGCCAACCCCTACTACGATGCGGACTGCAGCAGCCCGTTCCCAGCTGTGTATGCCAATTGCACTACCCCCGGCCAGCCGACCATGATCCCGGGAACACCTAATGTGTCCATGGGGATGGAAGCCTTCCAGGATAGCGCCGTTGTCAACGGCACGGTTTTCCCGTCTCTGACGGTAGACCCCCGCGCCTATCGTTTCCGCATCCTGAACGCAGCCAGCGACCGTTTCTGGAACCTGTCGTTCTATGAAGCAGACCCGGCACAGCCAAGCCCGGACACAAGACTCCTGGCCCCCGGCAAGTCCAACCTGACTGAAGTAAAGATGCTGCCTGCATCGGCGGAGCTTGCCACACTTAACAACTGGCCGGCAGACTGGCCTGTTGACGGCCGTGATGGCGGCGTGCCCGACCCGGCCCTGAGTGGCCCCAGTTTCTTCCAGATCGGCACTGAAGGCGGATTCCTGCCTAAACCGGACATCAGGGTTCCGCAACCGGTAACTTACATTACTGACCCGACCGCATTCTGGGTCGGCGTAGTTGACAAGACAGGTCTGGCACTTGGACCGGCAGAACGCGCTGACGTTATTGTTGATTTCACCGCATACGCAGGCAAAACCCTGATCCTCTACAATGACGCACCGGCTGCCTGGCCAGCCAGGGTACCGGGCTATGACTACTTCACCGGCGCAGCCGATATGCGTGATTCCGGCGGCTACGGGACAGGTGGTACATTCAATCCGATCACCGGCTTCTGGGATAACGGCAAAGGTCCATTAGTCGGCTATGCCCCCAACACCCGCACAGTAATGCAGATCATCGTAACCGGTGGAACATCGGGCTTGCCTGCTGTCGATGCTCCCTACACCTTCAACCAGGCTGCACTGGAAGCAGAATTCACTTCGGCGGCAGCGCCAACCGCATTGAATCCGGCTCCGGTAAAGACTCTGTTCGAAAGAGCACAAGAACCAATCATCGTCGGCCAGGCCGCATACAGCTCGGCCTATCCGAATTCCTACTTCCCGCCCAACTTCCCGTGGGAAGGCATCAATCAGATCAATGACCAGTTCCTTAAATTCGTGACGCTGGCAGGGCAACCGGTAGAGATGATAACTGAGCCCAAGGGTATTCATGACGAAATGGGCGCATCCTTCGACCCGGTCTATGGCCGTATGAGCGGTAACCTGGCCATGCAGCTGCCGAATCCCACTACGCTTAACGCACTGCTGATACTGTACGGATTCTCCGATCTGCCGACCGAGACCATCAACAACTCCACCACTGTGGATGTCCAGGTTCTGGGCAGTGTTCCGACCCCGATTCCGTGGCAGGTAACCGACGGCACCCAGATCTGGAAAATCTCGCACAACGGCGTTGATACCCATCCGATCCACTTTCACATCTTTGATGTACAGTTGATCAACCGTGTCGGCTGGGATGGCCAGATAGCCCTTCCGGAAGCAAACGAACTGGGCTGGAAGGACACCGTCAAGATCAGTCCTTTGATGGACACCATCGTTGCCGTGCGTCCGCGGGCTCCGGCGCTTCCATTCGGCATAACCAACAGCCTGCGTCCGCTCAATCCGGCCATCCCGATCGGCTCGCCGATGGGCTTCAACAGCGTTGACTGGCAGACCGGACAGGCAAGACCCACACCGGTAACAAACATCCTTTATGACTTCGCCTGGGAATACGTCTGGCATTGCCACATCCTCAGCCATGAGGAGATGGACATGATGCGTCCGATCGTTCTGAATGTAACCAGCGTGGTTCCCGACACTGTGACCGGTCTTACTACTCCGGCAACATTCACCGGTGGAGTTGTCACATTGAACTGGACTGATCCGACCCCGGCACTGGACGTAACTACACCTGGTAACCCCAAAAATGAAATTGGATTCCAGATCGAACGCTGCGCCGGGCTGAATTGCCTCAACTTTGCTCCTGTCGGCACCGCTCTCGCCAATGCGACATCCTACACGGAAACAGTGCTGTCCAGCGACCGCTACAGCTATCGTGTGAAAGCCTATAATGCCGCCGGCGAATCGGCAGCTCCGACTTTTGTCACAACACAGAGCTTCGATATTATTGACGGAGTTTGCGGCACCAGTAACGGCCAGCTTTTCGCAGCCATACCAACCACCGGTCTGTGTGCTTCCGGTACGGAATCAGTCGTTACAAACAACTCCGGAATTCTGACCTGGAGCTGCACCGGCATCAACTCGACCATCAACGATGTCTGCAGCGCGACCATACCGACCTATGCCGTCAACTTCATTGCCGGAGCCAACGGCACGGTGAATGGAACAGTATCCGTATCCCAGACAATAACCTACACACTTGATGCAACCACGGTTACCGCCGCACCGATCACCGGCTACCACTTTGTCAACTGGACCGAAGGGGCTGCGGTAGTAAGTACCACGCCGGCGCTGACAATTACCAACGTAACGGCATCTCACACATACACGGCCAACTTTGCCATTGACACCTTTACCGTCGACTTCGTCGCCGGACTCAACGGCACATTGACCGGTGTAACCAGCCAGGTAGTCAACTACTTCACCAACGCAACAACGGTTACAGCCGTGCCTAATCTGCCAGGATACCACTTCGTCAACTGGACTGAAGGCGCAACGGTAGTAAGTACAACCGCAGCGCTGACAGTCAACAACGTCACGGCAAATCACATCTATACCGCCAACTTCGCGCTTGACACATTTGCGGTAGATTACGCGGTGGCAACCGGCGAACACGGTACATTGACGTTTGGCGCAAGCACAGGACTGCCGCTTGTCAACCAGATTATCAACTACGGTGCCAATGCGGTCACGGTAAGCGCCATCCCGGATGTCAACTATCACTTCGTCAACTGGATGGAGGGGGCTACGGAAGTCAGCCTGCTGCCCGACCTGACCATAACCAACGTCACGGCGGCTCACAACTACACCGCCCACTTCGCCCTTACATCCTATGCGGTGTCACTGGATCAGTGCGTTACCGGGCCGACCATAGTTTCCTCCGGCGACATGCCGACCTATAACTTCAATACCAGCGGTTTTGATGTCACGGCCCAGATCAACGGCACACCGATAGTCCTGACCGGTTCGAGCTACACCTATGCGACCGGAGTGACCGGCAATCAGGTTATCACAGCAACTTACACCGTGAATCCAGTAGGCGCCACTGCCGCGGCCAGGATCGTAAGAGGTGCGACAACACTTGATTTCGCATCGCTGCAAGCAGCCTACACAGCAGCACAGAACGGCGAAACCATCATGCTCAAGGGTGGCACACAGGCAGGCTCATTAAATCTGAACAGGCCGATTTCCGTGACACTTAAAGGTGGTTATGATGCCTCGTATACCGCAAACTGTTCATTCACAACTGTAGGCGCGATTACATTTGGCGGGGGCTCCGTAACATTCGATCGAGTCTCCATGTAAACAAAACGTATTAACCCGCTGAAAAGAACTGCCGTTTAGCGCAATGCTAAACGGCAGTTCACGTTTCAAATATTTTTCTTATCGAAGTTCCCGCCAGATCGTGCTAATAATTTACCGACGCATACACCGTTTTGTCCGCACTCAAATTACCATTGAGCTTACAGCAGCAGGCAAGGAGCATCCCATGTCCATGTTTCGCAACTTCAAACAGATTGTACTCGCACTTTTTTTAGTTGCATCAACCGTTCAGCTATCGCAAGCCGCCGCAACCATAGTCGTGGAGCAATCCGGGGTTGTAAATGGAAGCGGAATGGACGGCGTGGCCGGAATTGACCTGACCATAACTTATGATACTGCGATATTGGCATCGCCGACAGTCACGAAAGGCGGCCTTGTATCTAACAGCATGTTTACAGCCAATACTTCATTGCCTGGATTGATCAGAATTGCAATTATCAGTCAAAAACCGTTTACAGGCAATGGGCCGATAGCTGTAATCAACTTTGCCTCAAAAACCGGTGAAAATGGAATAAAGACAATTTCGGTTCCCTCAATGATTGGCAGCAATGGCGTTAATATGCCGGTGCAGGCATTGCTTGGCGCATCAACGGCCGGATCCATCACGCCAACAACAAACGATCCTCCCGTATCCACAACGATTACTACGCCCGGTATCCCGTTTTCATCAACACCATCTTCGACACAAAAACCATCAACTACGACTCCGACTTCAACAACCGGATATGGCGGAACTGTCGCGATCCAGGCCGATACCTTGCAAACAAAACCGGAACCTCAGCCATCTGTTGTCCAAAATCAGATAAGCTCAGAAGCTGTCACCGAACCTGTTGATGCAGCACCGCTGTCAACAGCTCCAACTGGCAAAACAGCCGCTGAGAACAGAACCGAAGAAAGCGGACAGCACATGATTTTCAAGAGTGTTGCCGACCGTTTTAAAACCTACAGGGGTGACAAGAGCCTGCCGATCATGACAGCGCTGTTCAGCAAGGAAGTTGCAAAGATCATACATCAGGAGCCAACAGCAGTTATCAGCGACGGAAAATCACAGGTCAGGATTGTCATTGATCTTCCTGCCAGCAATAATATGTCATCGCCTAATTTCGCCATGGATAACGCTACTGTTCTATCGGTTAAAAGGGAAGGCAGCAATAGCCGCCGCTGGATTATAGAATCGATGCCTGAAACTAATACCTGGAAAGCGACTCTGAACATCATCGCCGGTGCTGACAGCTTTGAGTATCCTCTGACTGTGGCACCGCCGATTGGAAATGCACTGAAACCGGATCAAACCGGTTGGAATGCTTTTATGAGAGAGGAAGGTTCTTCGCAGAAACTACTGTATGACTTCAACAACGATGGAGTGCATGACTATATTGATGAGTTCATCTTTGTCGCCAATCATCTTGCCCGTAAATAAGCTGTGTATCTCCGTATAAACAGAGAAGGCCTGTTTCCACTAACGGAAACAGGCCTTCTCTGTTTGAGTTATTTTGACCTGCTTATGCGGAAAGATCCTTCAGTGATTTGCCTGGAGTAAATTTACCGCTTGTTTTTGCAGCTATCTGCATTTCTTCGCCGGTTTTTGGATTCCTGCCGGTTCTTGCGGCACGAGTCACGGCGCTGAATACGCCAAAGCCTACCATGGTTACCTTATCGCCGGACTTGATGGCTGTGGTTACTTCCTCAACAAAGGCATTAAGTGCCTTTTCAGCCTGAGTCTTGGTTAGTTCCGCGCTTTCTGCCATTTTTGCTACCAATTCTGCCTTAGTCATGTTTCCTCCGTGGTTTGGTGTAGTGTTAATGTTTATAACACAACAAATTGATTGAGCGCCAGCATCTTTGTTGCTTGAACGTCCGAAAACTTTCCAGCAATTTATCCGGACAACCCGGCCTCCTTGGCAAGCGCACTCCAGGCAGGCAGGCTCCTTTTGATCATACCTTTGTCCACACAGTAAGCGATGCGGAAGAATCCTGGCGCACCAAAACCGGCGCCGGGCACCAGCAGAATGTGGTGCTTCTGGGCCAGTTTGACAAACTCCACATCATCAGCCAATGGAGATTTGGGGAAAAGGTAGAAAGCGCCATCCGGCTTGACCATGCTGAAGCCCATGCCTGTCAGCGAGTTTACCAGCAGGTCACGTTTGTCCTGATAATCTGCTATATCTACTGACTCATCTTGCAACTTTGCCACCAGGCGTTGCATCAGAGCTGGTGCATTGACAAATCCAAGCACACGGTTGCTGAATACAGCCCCCTCCATGAACTGTAACGCGGTCGCCATACGCGGATTGGCAGCCAGATAACCGATACGCTCTCCGGGCAGAGCAAGATCCTTACTGTGTGATGTGACTATCACAGAGCTTTCTACCAGCGGAAAGATATTGGGTACATGCTTGCCATCGAAGGCAATGCGGGCATAGGGTTCGTCAGAGATAACGTAAATCAGGTGACCGCTTCGCTGATGGATACTTTTCAGAACATCACCCAGGCGCTTCAGGCTTTCGGCCGGATAGATCACACCGGTCGGATTGTTGGGCGAACAGATGATGATGGCGCGGGTTTTGGTTGTGATCGCTTTTTCAATGGCATCGATATCAAGCTGAAAAGTATCATGATCGGTCCAGACCGCTACCGGAAAACCGCCATGGTTATCGATGTAGAACTTGTACTCGACGAAATATGGCGCCAGGATAATAACTTCTTCACCTGGGTTCAAAATGGTTTTCAGGACTACGTTGAGTGCCCCGCCCGCTCCACAGGTCATTATCACGTGCTCGGCACCAACCGATAAACCCGAATCCCCTGACAGTTTGCTTGCAACTGCCGAGCGTGTCTCGGCATAACCGGCGTTGTTCATGTAGCGATGCATGCCCGGAAGCGGATTTTGTGCAAGCGACAGCAGTTCGCGGCCAAAGGCTTCCGGTGGTTCAACGTCCGGGTTTCCAAGAGTAAAATCATAGACCTTGTCCGCGCCGACTTCCTGGCGCAGGCGCTCCCCCTCTTCGAACATCCGGCGAATCCAGGATGATTTGGATATGTGACTGGCAATCTTCATGGCAATAGCCATAACAGTTCCCTCCGTGATAAGTTTTCTGTTAAGTTAGTCAGCTCGGAATTCTACAACAAATCCCGGAGAACTCAATGAAAATTCCACTTTATCCTGACTCCAGAGCCCTGGAGATAACGGACAAGAAATTGTTGGACAGAATATTTGCAGACCTTCAGCCACAGGTATCAGAACTGACTTTTGCCGGCTTGTATCTGTTTCGGATTGCACATGACTATCGCTTGACCATGATCGGGGATGCGGTCACCGTACATGGCAAAGGTTATGATGGTAGCCGCTATTGCCTTCCGCCACTGAGCGGAAATATTGAAAATGCACTTAAGATACTTTTCGATGACAATTGGATCATATACGGAGCCGATGAACGGTTTTCAAAAAAGTACCTTTCTGCCGGCAATATAAGCGTTTCAGAAGACCGGGATTCTTTCGACTACCTTTACCTGCGGCAGGAACTGGCGCTACTGCCGGGAAACCGCTTTCACAAAAAAAACAACCGGATTAATTACTTTACAAACCGTCATCATTACCAACTGTTTGAATATTCTTACCAATACCTCAGTGCATGCCAGGAACTGCTGGACAGATGGCTTATGGCTATTCGTGACAGAACGAATCCATCACTTGTACTGGAGGTGTCGGCAACATCGGAAGCTCTGCGCAACTTTTCCGAGTTGGGCCTGAGCGGGATTGTCATCACGGTGGATGGAGTGGTTGAAGCCTTTGCGCTCGGTGAAAAGCTGAACAGTGACACAGCAGTTTGCCATTTTGAGAAGGCCAATCCGTTCAAAGAGGGACTGTCACAACTTGTTAACCGGGAGTTCGCAAGACAGTTATTCAATGACTGCCGCTATATCAACCGCGAGCAAGACCTGGGCGATGCCGGATTGCGCAACAGCAAACTTTCGTATCATCCGGTTGAGTTGATAAAAAAATATCGGGCTTCATCTATTCGATTATAAAGATTTTGTTGCACTTTACTCCAGGTAGTTGTATAAAGATCGTTCTTTTAAAGACGGCACCAGTGCCGAAATCTCCTTGTTCCGGGTAGGACCGGAGCTAGAATCCGTGAGGAGGATTTATAACATGAGGAAGTACGAAACAATTTTCATCCTCCAACCCGAGCTTAGTGAAGACGACATCAAGTCCGTCACCACCAAGGCTCAAGACGTAATTTCGTCTTACAAAGGCGAATGTTTCAGGATGGACGACTGGGGTATCAGAAAACTGGCATACCCAATCAAAAAGTCCGCCAGGGGACGCTACTATTACCTCCGTTTTGATGGAAACAGCGCGTTGATCGCCGAACTTGAACGGCGTCTGCGGCTTGACGAGAAGGTTCTGCGCTATCAGAGCATCAACATAACTGATCTGCCGGAACGTTCAGTACCCGAGAAGAAAGTTGTCACTCCGGATGTGGAAACGGTTGAGAGCGTGGAAGAAGTAGCAACCACTGAAGCAACAGCTGAATAATTACTTGGAGGATATATAAAAATGAGCGACGAAAGACCAACCCCATCTTCATATCAGCGCCCGGCAGGCGGCCCTGGCCAGCGCCCGACTGGCGGCCCCGGCGGCCCTCGCAAAAGACGCCCTTTCCAGCGCCGCAAAGTATGCCGTTTCTGCGCCGAGAAAAACCTGACCATCGATTACAAAGAGCCGCGCACACTTCGCTTTTTTGTTACCGAACGCGGAAAGATCGTTCCGCGACGTATCTCAGGCAACTGCGCAGCTCACCAGAGAGAGATTACCGAGGCGATCAAACGCGCTAGAAACATTGCGCTTCTTCCGATTGCAGCCAATCACGCTATCGGTTAATCCAGCTCGATGAGCCTTATACCACAAGCCGGTTCTGCCACAGTTTCCAGCGTTAAATCAGCGCTGATTGGCATGATCGGCTCGTTTATTCTTTTTGCCGCCTATCTGGCTGTACCGCCGATAGGCATTTTTTCCGGAATACTTGCACCATTTCCAGCGGCATTCAACAGATTGATACATGGCCGAATGCCGGCATTTATCGTAACGCTGGGCGCAACAGCTTTGACAACCGCGTTGTTCGGACTTTTTGCAGGTTGCATTTATCTTGGAATGTGTGCTGTAACCGGGATATTCATGCCGGAACTTCTTGCACGAAGATACAGTGGAAGCCGGACGATATACTGGACGACAGCAGCAAATCTGGCGGTACTATTTTCAGGCATTTTACTCTACAGTGCATCGAGTGGCATCAATCTTCAGCAACTGATTTCTGCTGAAATTACTTCCAGCATGAACCAGGCAGCTGCAATTTATGAAAAAAGTGGCGTAAAAGGTGAGGAACTTGACCTTGTAAAGCAGACCATGAAGACTGTGTCCGATCTGCTGGTTCGACTTTATCCGGCCTTGATCACCATCATATTTGCAATTATGGCGGGATGCAATCTTGCTCTATTAAAGAAAGCAGCCACAGTTTTTCAATTGAACCTGAATGTTGGAGAATTTATCACATTCAGAAATCCGGACCTGCTGGTCTGGGTTCTGATTTCGTCCGGCTTTTCGATGCTGCTGCCTTCGCCACTTGTAACAACGCCGGCTTTGAACATACTATTGCTGGTTTCACTCATGTATTTTGTTCAAGGTATGGCAATCGTCAGCGTGCTGATATCCAGGCAATCGATTTCAGGAATTCTCAGGATTGTCTTATACATCATGTTGTTGGTACAGCCCTATCTGGCTGTGCTTGTTGCCGGAATTGGTTTATGCGATTTGTGGCTCGATTTTAGAACCCCTAAAACACAGGAAAACCTGTAACTACTTGACAGGCTTGAAAGGAGAAAGAAGATGAAAGTAATTCTGAACGAAAACATTGAAACTCTAGGACACATTGGCGATATCGTCAAGGTCGCTCCCGGTTATGCCCGCAACTACCTGCTCCCCAAGAAACTTGCGGTTCCCGCCACTGAGAAGAACGCCAAGGCTCTGGAACATGCCAAACGGCAGATGGCATATAAGAAAAACAAAGCTCTTGAATCAGCCAAAATGCTTGCCGAAAAGCTGGGAGCTCAGGCTATAACCCTGACTCACAAATGTGGTGAAGAAGGCAAACTGTTCGGTTCCGTTACCAATATGGAAATAGCCGCCTTTTTGAGAGACAAAGGTTTTGAAATTGATCGCAAGAAGATTGTACTTGAAGATGCAATCAAGCACACCGGAGACTTTACTGCAACCGTGAAAATCCACCCTGAAGTGACAGCTACAATCAAGGTTACCGTTTCTGCCGCTTGATTAACACGCTGATAAATGATAAAGCCCGCCAACCGAAAGTTGACGGGCTTTTTCATGTTGTTTTCTATTTATCAGAGAAAATATCGAAATGGATTATGCCCAGCTTGCTAAGCCTGTACTGGAAAGATGTGGCCAATACACCCAAGCCATATATCACACTTCGCTGGAAGTTTATTGATGAAGCATCCGTGAAATATCTGGTAGGACAACTCACCTCGCCGATACGGAACCCGTTCCATGTAACCTGAGCCAGCATCTGGTTGTCGAAAACGAAATCGTCGGAGTTTTTTTCAAGTGGAAGTTTTTCCAGAACCTGCCTCGAAAAAGCACGGTATCCGGTATGATACTCGGACAATTTCTGCCCAAGCAACAGGTTCTCGGCCAACGTAAGCACTCTGTTGAATACATACTTATAAAGTGGCATTCCGCCTTTAAGCGCTCCGACACCAAGAATACGTGATGCCAGAACAACATCGAATTCACCCCATGCAATCATTGATGCAATCGCAGGTATCAGGCGTGGTGTGTACTGGTAATCGGGATGGAGCATCACGACAATGTCGGCACCCAGAGCCAAAGCTTCCCTGTAGCAAGTTTTCTGATTCCCTCCATACCCACGATTAGCGGTATGCACAATTGTTCTTATTCCAAGTCGATGCGCCTCTTCAACCGTATTATCCCGTGAAGCATCATCCACAAGAATCAAATCATCCACGTATTCAAATGGAATTTCTTTCCATGTCTGCTCAAGAGTCTTGGCTGCGTTGTAGGCAGGTAATATGACGATGATCTTTTTACCATTAAGCATTCTGGCACCCTGAATTTTAATGAGTTACCCAAACTACATATCACATTTGCTTCTATTTTGACTATTAAATGATGCATTTTTTAACGTCGCGGTTGACAATCAACATTCTTGCATGGAGAATAGAGCCATGATTTCTTCATTACCGTACCTATTGCTTGTATGTCTGCTGGTTGCTGCCAATGGTTTTTTTGTTGCATCGGAGTTTGCTCTGGTCGCTGTACGTCGTTCACGAATCGAAGCCCTTATAGTTGAGGGTAACCGACGAGCTTCTGTGCTGCTTGAACTGCTTGATAATCTCAACTCATACATATCCGCTACACAGCTTGGCATCACAATCGCTTCTCTCGCGCTTGGCTGGGTCGGTGAACCTGCAATAGCTCGTTTGCTTGAAATACCGCTTTCAGGTATTTTAACCGATGCTGTGCGACACACAATATCTTTTACGATTGCATTTACCGCGATTACATTCCTTCATATTGTATTAGGTGAACTGGCGCCAAAGACCCTGGCGCTGGAACGTGCCGAGCAGGTAGCGCTGATCATCGCCTGGCCTCTGCGCCTGTTTCATAAACTCTTCCATTGGCCAATCATACTGCTCGACCATGCAGGGAGGCTGACGGTCAGACTGTTTGGGCTCCGTTCATCAGCTGAACACACCAGTGTATATACAGTTGCGGAATTAAGGCAGATAATAGACATATCACACACCAGCGGCACCCTGGAAGCTGATGAGCAGCGCCTGCTGCACCGAGTATTCGAATTTTCGGATTCCGAAGTACAGGATGTAATGATACCACGCCATGCCGTTGCTGCGTTGCCGATTACCGCAACACTGGATGACACACGACAAGCCTTCAATTCACTGGGTTATTCCCGTATTCCGGTCTATCGCGACCAGCTTGACAACATTGCGGGTATTGTGGTCAGAAGGGATCTGGAACCGTTTTTGTCACAACCGGATTCAGATGGATTCAACCTGGAACGGCTACTTCACCCTCCCCGCTTCATACCATCAAATGCCCAACTCAGTGTCACGCTTAAACAGATGCAGTCATCACGTGCACACATGGTTTTTGTGGTTGATGAATACGGCGGTTTTGAGGGCATTGTCACGCTGGAAGACCTGCTTGAGGAAATAGTCGGCGAAATTGATGATGAATTTGACGATGTGTCACCATCTCAAATTGTCGAAGATAACGGTTGCTATCTGCTTGACGGTATGCTGACCGTGCGCGAAGCAAATCACGTGCTTGGTCTCCAGATACCTGAAGACGCGTCCTATACCACTATTGGCGGGTTTTTACTTGCACAGGCCGGCCACCTGATGAATCAAGGAGAAAACATATCCTTCATGGACTCACTTTTCACTGTTGAAAGCGTCGACCGACGGAGGATTCGACGCATCAGGATGTCTCGGATAAGGCCTGTAGAATGAGAATAAAAACCCGCTATATCAAATTTTCCGGCATTCTTTTGATGTCAGTCATCACATTTGTCGCCGGCCTGGCGTTTTTCCTGCCTTACCTGTTGGATGTCAATGCGTATCGTGAAGAAATTTTGGGATCTCTCCAGAAAAGTCTGAAACGCCAGGTTAGCTTCAAAACCGGAACGTTTGCCTGGCAGTTCGGACCATCCTTTGTATTCAATAACTTCGTAGTCAAAGAACCAGATGGCAAGACAGACCTGGTTTCCGCCGAGCAGATTTCGGTTCATCTAGCCCTTATGCCACTGCTGAATAAGAAAATAGAGTTTAAAAGTATCGATTTAAATGGCGCATCCTTGACAATAATACGAAATGCAGATGGAACACTCAACATCGAAGACTTGATGAAACCGGATAAAGATGCTCTTCATGTACAATTCAAGCGCTTAATCATGAAAAAGAGTACCATCAGGTGGCATGATTTTACTCTTCATAAAGACGGCTTTTCTGCGCAACTTGTCAATCTACAGCTTACGCTGGAGCACCTTGCACGAGGCAGAAAAGGTCATATCAAACTATCCGCAGACCTGCCGGCATTAAAAGGCCCGGCAACCAACATACTTATTTCCGGGTCAATACGCCTTCCGGACTCCAAGACATCATTGCTTGAGACGGAACTTAACTGTGACGCCAACATCAAACAGGCTGAAATTGGCCGGTTTTGGCCTTATTTTGGCCGTTTCATTCCATTTTCCGATCCAGGTGGCAGACTCAGTTTTCTGACCAACTTCAAGGGGAAACTGCAACAATTTACAGCCAAAGGTAAAATACAGATAAATAACGCTACATTGAACTGGCCGTCCATTTTTCATGCGGTGCTTTCTCCGCGCTTGCTGCAGGTTAATTATTCGATGAAACTGACTAAACAGCTCATAGATATATCCGCGGTTGACGTTACAATCGATGAAGTTTTCAGTATAAAAGGCAGCACACAGATTCAAGATTACACATCTAAAGATCCTCGTGTTATCGCTAAAGCATCGACGCCCCAAACATTCAAATATGAGGAAATCAGGAACTATGTGCCGTACGGTATCATTGAAAAAGATGCCGCGGATTACGTTGAAAACAAGATAAAGTCCGGAGTTTTCAAGCTTGACACCGGCATCCTTGACGGCCGCATCAGCCAGATCACCCATATGGAAATAGGCCAGAACTACAACACTCTTGTTATTCGCGGACCGGTGGAAAATGCGGTTCTGAGTTACGGCCCCAAAGCGCCGACATTTAACAATATCAAGGGGATCATCGAACTCAAGGGAAAGAACTTCAATCTGATCGGAATGTCGGGCCTTTTCGGGACATCACCATTCAAGCTGGACGGCTCTATCACCGAATACAATACGGACAAGCGCTCCGATTATCCGGTGAGAATGGATATATTGCCACGTGGGCCGGAAATAGCTTGGCTGGCCGGTATCGTGGGAGCATCAAAACTGGATTACAGCAGCTCATCTTCTCTTAAACTGACAGGAAGCGGACACCATTCAGCCTACCGCCTCAGTGGCGAATGGGATCTTAAACAGGCATCTTATTCATTTCCAGGGGCAGTCCGTAAACCGGCCGGTTTATCAAACAATTTAACCTTCAGCTCCATTATCGGAAAAGATGAAACCAGGTTATCCAGCCTTTCCTACAACCTGGCACCCCTGATTTTATCCGGTAACGCTCTGTTCAGATATGGCAATCAGCCATATCTGGAATTTGACTTGCAGACAAATCCTTTTTTACTGGGTGAATCACTACCAATTCTGTCCATGTGGCAAAAATACAAACCACGTGGAAAAATACAGGCACATATCAAGGGTAGCGGCAATCCTGAAGACTTCAGCGCCATGGGATATGATGGCAGCATCCTCTTAAACGCATTTTCCCTGCAACCCGATGAAAAGTTGAAAACCATAAGCGGTATCAACGGCACTTTTTCTTTCCGCGGCAACAGTATGGAAACTTCCAGTATCTCTGCCCGCTACGGAAATTCTTTGATTAATTTAAAAGGCAGGATAAAAAGTCTCCAAGAACCTGAGGCGGAAATATTTCTCACATCACCCGAGCTCTTCCTGAGTGACATCAACATGGCCCAAAAACGCCCTGAAACAAGCATCAGACGATTCAATGCATCCTTATCCATACGGAACAGTACGTACACATTTAAAAGCGTTTCAGGGCTCCTGAACTCATCCAATTTCAACATCAGCGGAGTATATCTCTCCGGCAGGTCACCAGAAGCAACTCTTTTAATAGCATCCACCAAACTGAATATTGATGATCTCGTTTCGATAGCCCCGATAGAAGCAACATCCCAGCCCTCGACAAATGCCGGCGCAAACTATAAGATCAAGCTCCAGGCAGACGCCGGGCATTACAAAAAGCTTGTTTTCAATAAACTGAATGCATCAGCACAGATGGAAAACGGAAACATATATGTACAAGATTTTAACGCCAGCGTTTTCGGGGGGAAAGTTTCTGCAAAAGGCAGAATTGCTCAAAATGGCACACAAGACAGCCGTTATGATCTGACCATTGACCTCAACAAGGTGAACTGCGAGAAGCTGCTGACTGCCCTTGATATTTCAAGGGAGATAACGGGCAGCTTAACATTACACGGAGACCTGACCGCCCGCGGTAACAATCTGTCCGATATCAAAAAGAGTGCTCTTGGAAACATACGTTTACAGATGAAGGATGGCACACTACGCAAATTCAATACACTATCAAAAGTATTTTCTATTTTGAATATATCCCAACTACTGAAGTTCCAATTACCTGACATGGTTTCAGGCGGCATGCCCTACAATAGCATTAAAGGGAGCATAGCGGTCAAAGACGGCACAGTTTCGAGCCAGGACATGTTTATCAGCAGCGATGCCATCAACATCTCAATCATTGGTAGCACCGATATAGTCAAAGAAGAACTCAATTTTATGATTGGAGTACAACCGCTTCAGACAGTTGACAAAGTCGTCAACCGGATTCCAATTGTCGGCTGGTTATTAACAGGAAAAGACAAAGACTTTTTGACAGCATATTTTGAAGCCAAGGGAAAGTGGTCAGACCCGACGGTAAGTGCCATACCGGTCAAATCAATAGGAATGGGAGTACTGAATATATTCAGAAGAGTGTTTGAATTGCCTGTGAGATTGTTTACGGATACCGGAGAGGTAATACTCGGTCAATAAATGCTGTAATTCTGGGGATCGGAAAACAGTTCCTTCAAGAACAAGTTGTTAAGATAATGACCGGTTCTACTTGCTTCAACCTTGCCTAGGATGCGGTAACCGCTTGTATAAAGGTCACCGATCAGATCAAGTATCTTGTGATTTACCAGCTCTTTCTTGTAGCGCAGCCCTTGTGGATTAATCACATCATCCTCGCCAATGACCACGGCGTTATCAAGCGAACCGCCCTTGGCCAAGCCGGCTTTCTTTATGGCTTCAATCTCTTCGACCATAGTGAAAGTGCGTGAGTTGATGATTGAGAACGCGTTTTCCACATCTGTAACCCGTTTTTTCTGTCTGCCAACCGGTGCGCGAAACTCGATTGACATGGTGATATCCAGCATGTTAAGAGGCTTGATTCTTACAAAGGCCTCCTTGTGACAAACCTCCACAGGACGTTGCACTTTCAGATACACTCCAGACTCCGGAAATTCATAAACACCGGCTTTCCACATTCCCTGGTAAAATTCCCATGCAGAACCATCGAGAATCGGGACTTCCGGGCCGTCAATATAAACCAAACAGTTAGTAATACCAGAAAAATAGAAAGCCGCCATCAAATGTTCAATAGTCGATACCGAAGATCCATCTTTTGATATCAGTGTTGATAGCCTGGTATCAGTAACCATGTCGTATCGAGCCGGAATAGTGACGCCGTTGTGAACGAAAGCAATGCCGAACTCACGACGTGGAAGAAACTCCAAGGCAACCTCACGACCGCTGTGCAAACCGATACCGGATACTTTGAAAATACGATTTATTGTTGTCTGACGTTTTATCATGGCTAGAATATGCCAGATTTAAAGTTAAGCGTCAACGCCCTATTGTTGAGCATTATCAAGCCTTTTTTTCAGTTCTGCATGTTCTTCGGCAAGTGTTGCATATTTTCGTTCTAGCTCCCTGATCTGGTCAAACAAACAAGAAATAGCCTTAGCTTCAGGATCAGGCAATTTACCATGTTCCAAGTCAGGACGTGACTCTGCCTGCTTCTCCTGTGACATGACTACCCGACCAGGTATACCCACAACTGTTGCATTCTCGGGTACTTCCTTGACAACAACCGAGTTCGAACCAATCTTTGCGCCTTTGCCAACAGTAAAAGGGCCCAAAACCTTGGATCCTGAACCGATCACGACATTGTCTTCCAATGTCGGATGACGTTTGACTTTATCCCAAGTAACTCCCCCCAGAGTCACACCGTGATATAGAGTAACATTATTACCGATTTCTGCCGTTTCTCCGATCACAACCCCCATGCCGTGATCAATGAAGAACTTTTTGCCGATTTTGGCTCCGGGATGGATTTCGACGCCAGTTAAAAAGCGGCCTAAATGAGAGATAAATCGGCCAAGAAAATAAAACTCATTCACCCAAAACCAGTGAGCGACACGATAAATCCATAGTGCATGAAGTCCCGGATAACAGAAGATGATCTCCATGATATTTCTTGCGGCAGGATCACGTTCAAAAACAGAATTTATATCTTCACGAATTTCTTTAAACATGACTACACTCCAATATTGTCACTAAATAACCGTACTTTACACGTAACATACTACTAGTAATTCTGTCAAATTCATTTCTATACTGGAATTAACTTCACACTCGACAAACCGGTCAATTTTTCCTATAACCAGACTATAAACCAACAACGGGAGTAAACGTGCAAACTCTTAACCTGAAAGCACCTGCCAAGGTCAACTACCTGCTGGACGTCATTCGCAGGCGACCCGATGGCTATCATGAACTTCGCATGGTAATGCAGCGAATAAACCTGTGCGATGACATTTCAATTACTCTGACCGACTCACCGACAGTTGCAGTTACTTGCAGCAAGAATGGAGTCCCTGACGGACCTGACAATATTGCCTGGAAAGCAGCACGTATCATGCTCGATCTGTCAGGCTCAAATCAGGGCGCTGATATAGTAATTACAAAGAACATCCCTGTAGCGGCCGGATTAGGAGGAGGAAGCAGTGATGCTGCAACCGTACTGATGGGGTTTAATGAACTATTAAATCTTTCACTTCCTGATAAACGTCTGATGGAGATCGGCGTTACTCTTGGAGCAGACGTTCCATTTTTTATTTTCAAAAAGACCGCACTTGCTGAAGGTATCGGTGAAAAGCTCTCTGCCATGCCTGATATGCCAAAAGTGTGGATACTGATCATCAATCCGGGGGTACACGTATCGACTGCATGGGTTTATAGAAGTTTGGAGTTGACAAACGAAAGAGTTCTGAGTACATTGCCACAGTTTTACAGAACAGCTGAAGACATTTGTTCGATCTTCAACAATGACCTGGAATCGGTAACCATTCCGGCTTTTCCTGTAATAGCAGATATTAAAAAGCTTATGATACAAAATGGTTCAACAGGTTCGATGATGTCAGGCAGTGGTTCGACTGTATTTGGTGTTTTCAGTAACAAGAAGGAAGCAGAAAATGCCGGTAAACAGATTTCCACCGGCACTGACTGGTATACGGCAGTAGTCGAAACACTCTGAGTTATCAATACAAATTTCATATTGGGGCGTCGCCAAGCGGTAAGGCATCGGATTTTGATTCCGACATTCCCAGGTTCGATCCCTGGCGCCCCAGCCATAAAAAAACAGGCACTTGCGATATATCGTAAGTGCCTGTTTTTTTATTTATATTGTTATCATAATGACATAATTTGATTTATCACTGATACGGTGCCATAAGATCACCGCCTCTGGTTTGTCCGAAGGCGGTGATTTTACATCCAATTAATAGTGTGTATAACAACTCAAATCACTTAATTAACTACCAGTCAGGTTGTATGTGCTGGCAGCATATCCAATAACCGGTGTTGCGTCATTTGTCCGTGCTTGCCACACAACCTGTGTTGTATCGAAATCCCCAACGGTTCCAACAGACAAAACGGGTGTTTGTATTTCAAACATAGCCACGCCTTTAGAATCAGTGTTCACAGTTGCAGCAGCCACCAACCCGTTAGTTGCAGGGTCAACCACTCGATAAGTTCCTGCTCCACCTAATGACGAAGACACCGAGAGAGTTACTGGAACATTTGTCCTAGGGTTACCGTTTGCATCCATAAGAGTGACTGGTATCGAGGTCAACCATACCACACTTGCTGGTGCCTTTGCAGATGAACTTGTAGTTGCGGGTGCAGTAACAACAAGAGATCCAATACCTGTTGTAACCTGAAATGCAGTTACCTGAGTATATGTAACACCGGCATATGAAGTTGTTGCCTGTACAAGTACATTCTGAGTGGAATTTACAGCGGTTGTCTGAATGGTGGCTTTAGCCTCACCACTAGTGGAGGTAGCAGTTGTGGCAGCGGATGTAATTGTAGCCGGTGATGTTCCCAGGATAACGAAGGTTACATTTTGTCCGGAGATTGCAACGTTACCTGAATCGGTAAGTGTTGCAGTTGCTATAACCTGTCCGCCACTCGTTCCAACCTTGTTAACAACAGTTACGTCAGTTATCAGACTCAACTTAATCGATGGATCCACTGTAAAGGAACTTACAGTGTTATGTGTAACACCATTAATTGTAACGGCCGCATTGACATATACCGTTTCTCTTGCAGTCACATTAGGACCTGCCTTAATGAAGACTGTCGCATTGCCGGAACCATCGGTTGCAGCGGTTGCAGGAGCTGTAACAGTAGCCGGGCCAGAGATAATACTGAATGTAACATTCTGACCAACTATTGGCGCGTTGTTGGAATCTTTAAGGTTATAAGTACCATTTACGTTAGTAAATGAGTTAGGAGAAATAACCAAAGCTACATTATCAAGCGTAAATGTTTTCTGCAATTGTCTGGCCTGGACTGCAATCGGCATAACCTGCTTATAGGTAACACCGTTTATCACGGTGCTTGCCTCAATATGAATAAATCCTGATGCATTGAAATTGCCAGGAACTGCGACAACATAGGCCTCACCACTTGTAGTGGTTGTCGCCACAACGGATGAGCCGTTCTGTGCTCCACCGGATGTATTCCAGAACAGACCAGGGTCAAGTGCTGTGAATGTAATGGTCTGATTGGGAACAGGCGTACCGTCAGGATAAGTAAACTTGGCTTTTATAGGCAAACCTGGTGTAAGTCCATCAACCATAGTTGTCGGATAATCAGTCAAAGAACTGCCTATAAGGCTTGTTGTATTGTATGAAGGACCAAAATCAGATTGAACAAAAAGCTCCAGTTTCATAATAATCGTTTTAGGTACAGCCGTTGCGTACGCTCTGTAGGTTGTTCCGCCATATGTAATGGAAGCCTCCACTATTATGTTACCTATGTTTGATGTGGCGTCATGTGTAATGACCGCTTTTGATGTGCCATCTGCAGCTGATGTCGAGCTTTGCCCAACAATTGTACCGGGACCGGTTATACTGAATGTAACAACCTGTCCAGGCAGAGGGGTGCCGCTGGCGGTGGTTGCAACTGCGGTAGCGATAATCTGCCCCACTGTATCAACAGTAGCGGAATCAAGTGTCACTGAAAGTTTAACAGCAGGATTCACAAGAGCAGTCGCAACCAGTGAATAGGTGGTACCCTGATACGACAGCTGCATCGACAGTAACATGTTGGATGCAAACGCTGTGGCTGTAGGGGTCAATTTTGTTGTAGCTTTTCCGTCTGAACCGGTTGTCACGGTAACCAGCGTTGAGTCCACGGTAAACGGTCCTGATATTTTAGAGAAAGTAACTGTTTGACCATTTACTGGATTACCATCGCTGTCAAGCACCTGAACCGTTGCCAACACCTCCTGATCGGTAGCCTCGATTGTCTGCTTGGCTATGCTCAAGGTAAGTTGCGGTTTGCCAGTTGGCGCAATCACCATGGATATTGTTTGTGTAGCTCCATTTGCGGTTGTTGCCTTAATTAAGGCATATGTTGGATTTGTTGTAGCATTTGCCTGAACAACGGCAAGTACTTTTCCGTCTCCACCTGTAGTTGCAGAAGCAGGCGTAACCAAAGTAATCGGCCCCGATACAACACTAAAAGTAACAACAGCTCCAGACACTACGGCAGATGCTGCGTCGGTAATAGTCGTGGTTATAAGTGCCTGTCCATTTGGCTGTATACTTGTTTTGTCGGGTATCATGGAGATATTCGCAGCCGGGAGTGTTGTGGATGTTGAACCAGGGGGCAATACTTGAATTATTGATGAACCGGTAACGGTATTGGGAGACACACCGGTTATTGCATATACAACGACATTCTCTGTTGCGGTTGCAGTAGTTGCAGACACAACAGCATATGCTTTGCCAGCACTGTCAGTAAGGCCACTGTTTATTGGAGAAATTGTTGCGTGAACTCCAGACGGTTGAAGTGAAAAAGATACCGCCTGATTTGCGACAGGCAAGCTGCTTCCATCAGTTACCGTCGCTGTAAGTATTGTCTGTTCTGTGGGTTGCAGCGAAGTTTTTCCGAAACTCAATGCAATATTTTTAGGTATTGAAGAAGGTGTTGTTGATGATGACGGTACAACCGCCAACGGTTGAGCAGTTGAAATATTGGACGTTGTTGCATAAATAAATATATTTTGTGTTGTGCCGGTAGTAGTTCCTGTGATAGTTGCAAAAGCTCGCCCCGAACTATCGGTAACTCCGCCATTAATAGGTAGAATTGTGGCAGGGCCAGTTGTCGGTGAAATTGAAAATGTTACAGTCTGTCCACTCAAAATGTTGCCGGCTGAATCAGTGACCGTTGCTGTTGCAACCGCCTGTCCGCCATTATCCTGAATAGATGCTTTATCCAAAGACAATTGAACTTTTGTTCCTCCGACAGTGCCTGTACCACCTGATACAGCTGTAACTGTTAACTGTTTTGTAGATGACATTCCCGATGATGTAGCAGTGATACTAACACTTACTCCTTCTGCCGGAATGGCAACTGAGTTGTCAATGTTCAATACGACATATGCGCTTCCGGAAGAATTAGTTTTGACAGTAATACTACTACCACCGGAGTTTGTTGCTGTATTAGTAGCAAAGTGAATTAAATCCGTGCGATTAGATGTATAGGTAACATCAATATTATTGACCGGTTGTGTAGTTGTTGATGTGAGTTGCGCAGTTGAGGATACGCTGCCACCGGCAACAACTGATGTAGCAGACAATGACATTGAGAAAGTTGCATTACCAGCAGCCCCTCCCCCACCAGAGCAACCAAACAACATTAGCAGCACTGGAATTGATATAATCTTAATTAATCTCTTCATGTATCCCCCCATTTAATAATTAGTCCGCAAATACGTCTCCAAGCGCAATCACCAACTCACCTAAAAGAGGAACATCTATCTGGTCGCTACCACCAAACCGACCAGGAACGCCATACATTCCGTTTTCAAGCAATTTAAAGACCATCACTGTCTGTTCGGCCGGGTGAACAATCCAGTATTCCTTGACTCCATGTCGCTGATATAAATCAAACTTAATGGTCAGATCATTTTTACCGGTTGACGGGGAAGTGATTTCAATTATCAGATCGGGAGGGCCGTTACAACCACGTTCATCCAACTTGGAGCTGTCACATACCACCAGAAGATCCGGCTGCACAACTGTTTCAACTTTATCATCTGACATCCCAAGACGCTCAGCCAAGCGCACATCAAAGGGAGCGGAAAACAATTTGCAGGGTTTACATTTCAGATGATTCGCAAACTGCCGACCCAATTCCACGGACAGTTCCTGATGGCGTCTACCGGGCGCAGGACTCATGGCATAAGCAACACCATCAATAATCTCCCAGCGTTCATCATCGGGCCAATTCAGATAATCAGCATATGTCCAACGCTGGTCAGCGTTACTATTTGCCAGGGGCATGCGATATCCGTCTAGATTGTGCCAAGTATTCTGGGAGTGATAAAAATCAATAGCTCGGTTTTAGTCTTGGTTTTATTATTGGTCTTAAATAATTTGCCCAGAAGAGGAATATCCATCAAATACGGCACACCATCATCTGATGTATTGTCGGAATCAACATAAATACCACCGATAACAGTGGTCTCACCATCACGAAGAAGCATCTCTGTTGTGGCCTGCTTTTTATTTATCGGAGGAGCAGTTGTTCCGGTAGACTGTCCAGGAGAGTCATTCTTTGCATCAATTTTCATTCCAATGGTACCGTTGGCATTTATATGTGGAGTTACTTCTAGTGAAAGCGCCGCTTCAATAAACTTTGTTTCGACTTTATCGGATGTTGATGATGTATAAGGAATCTGCTGCCCCTGTGTAATTTTTGCGGTTTTATTATTCAGGGTTGCAACTTTGGGTGTTGATACTATTTTCACCATCCCGGCACTGGCAGCTGCATTGAGCCTCATATCAAGCTGTATGTTACTTGAAAGTGTGCCAAAAGAGATTCCCATGCTGCCCCCAGAACTAGTACCTGTTCCAGTTCTGGGTGGTGCTGATGTTAAACCACCGAAACCGGTGTCCAAAGAGTTTATTCCAAGAAATGAAGCAGAACCATCACGATAGTGGATGCCCCAGTTAACGCCTAGGTTTCTTGTAAACGATGAGCTTGCCTCAACAATCCTGGCTTCAATCATTACCTGCTTCTCAGGCACATCCAGTTGCACCAACAATTTACGCATGTCGCTTAGATTTTGTGGAATATCTTTGACAATAACTTTGTTGGTTCGAGCATCCTGTGAAATTATGCCTCGCTCGCTCTTAAGTCCGTTAAATTGGGATGCAATTGTAGCAAGATCGGCGTAGTTAATATTAAATGTTTCAGTTTTCAGTTCAATTGCTTTAATCAATGCTTTTTTGATTTCTTGCTCTTCCTCGGCCTGTGACTTGAACTTGCCTTTTCCCTTAATCAGAATAATATTTCCGTCTTCACGCTTATCAAGTCCCTTGGTATCCAGGATTATATCCAATGCCTGATCCCACGGTACGTTAACAAGCTTAAGGCTGATAGCGCCAGTAACATCATCGCCAAGTACAAAGTTCTTATTGCTGACTTCAGACAGAAGCTGGAATATTTTGCGTACTTCGGCGTCAGCAAACTCAAGCGTAACTTTTCTTCCTTTATACCTGTGTGCAGTATCTCCCTGCCTGGAAGAAGGCTCCATCACTGGGGCAATTTCAGTAGATAGTTCATCATCTCGGGACTTGGATACTGACTGCCGTGCGGGCTTTATTTTTGAATCAGTGGTTTCAATTCCAAGTTTATCAGCAGTCAATCCTTCCGGGTTTTTAATATTAATGAACAACATGTCGCCTTCTTGGCGAGTTTCATAAGGGGCTGCGGAACGCATGGCGATACGCACTTTAGTATCTGTTCCAGTTTTCACTTTGACCATCAGCGGTGTAACTCTAAGTACAGGAGTTACAAAAGAGTGGGTTTCGAGCGAACGTTGCAGATTTTTGGGGAGCGACGTATTTTTCAATGTCACCGTAATAAATCCGGGGGATTTTACAGGTTGTTCTGCTACGATTTCTCCATTAATCTTGATTGCTATCCTGGATGTTCCATCTACGACTTGAAAGTCAATCATTTCAACGGCAGACGAACTTATTGATTTAGTTTTTTTATTATTAGATGTCTTTTCCAACGGCAATGGGTAGGATTCAGGTGATGTCTTGAGAGCTGTCGAATCCTTTACTTCCTGTACAGGGAGCGGTTCAACAGTTTTGGTGGAATGTGTTGCAGTCAGTTTGGTATTCGAGTTTTCATCAACGGTTTTGTTGTTATTAAGTGTGATGACTACACCATCGGCTGTCTTTACTGCGCTTGCTTCAGGAAATGATCCGTTTACGGCATCAAGTACAACCCGGACTTTATCAGGGTAAAGACCAACTCTGGCGGATGCGACTCCCGATGAATTCAATGGCAACAATCTGGCAGATAATTCGCTTTGAACATCCATCAAATCAACAACATATCGCTCTGGTTTACTCAGGCGAAATGTCTTGAAGTCAGTTATTGCTCCTTCTAATTCAAGTACAATTGTATTATTTATTGTTTTAATAGATTTAAGCTTAGTCTTTGATGTATCTGAGATATTGTTAGGCGCAATAGTTGCGGTATCAGCTATAGGTGCAACCGGTTCATCAATTAGCGGTTTTACTGGCACAGTTGCTACTGTTGACAGACTTTCTACCAAAGCAGGAAAAGTTACGCGTAATTCTCCTGGAGTGGAAGGCGTTGAAGTTAAAACAGCCTCACTATCTTTCACCAATTCAACGTCTATACGAGTCAGCACACCGGCATCGGTATCAAATCGACTGACAGTCACTGTTTTAAAATTACCTTTATTAATTATTATCGGTGCAGTTACAACACCGGTTGTTGTTTGGGATAAATCAATGACAAGTCGAAGTGGTGCAGATGTTTTATAACTTGTATAGGTCGCCGGTGAAGAAAGTTTGATAACCAGTTCCGTAGTAATACCTTCGCCCGAAGATTTTATCGATTCTATTGCTGAAAGCTTGGATAGGGCAGAATCCGTAACAGCAAAAGCCATGGTTACTGGCAAGACAAAAATAAACGTGTTCATAATAACGAAGGCAAAGGCTGACATCATCATTGCTTTTGTCATCCACTTCATGCGGAACTCCTTATTGTTTCCTGGGAAGAGTTATTTTGATATTTTCCTTGCGAACTCTTCCATTGTCGTCGGTAAACTGTTCCAGTACGTCTACTCCGCTGGATGTAATCGATGTAATTTTCCCATTACTGTTTCCGATTGTCATGCCAACCTTGATGACATAACCTTTTCCATTGGGGTCGATAACCATTGCTTGATTTTCTCTGCCACCGGTAATTATACCGATGAGTTTAAATTTACTGACATCAAAACTGTGAATCGGCAAAGCATCCCGTTGAACTTTTTTATCAGTTTCATTAGGAGTATTCCGTGTAGGCCTTGCAAGAACATAAGGCTTAAATGGATCTTTCTTGTTGCTGAAGTCAAATTGGTTTAAAGCAGGCGCTTGAAGCAAGGAAGAACTTACCGCCTTTTGTATGGGTTTGGCTTGATTTGATACAACATTAGCCGGCTGTACTGGAGCAGGGACGGGTTGAGGCGGCTGATCTTTCTTGCAGGCCTGAAACATAAGCATGCAAGCAAGAACAGTACATGACAACCATATTATCTTACTTTTTTTTATCATCCTTAATCTCTTTCTTATCAAGGAAGCGAAATGTTGTTGCAAGACATGTCACCTTGGTCATCATGCGATTACTAACGCTTTTGATATCTGTAAATACGACGTTGGTAATGTTAACAATACGGGGCAAATTGGCTACAGCTGCAAAGAAATTAGCTACGCTATAGTATGAACCGGATACAACAATATCAACTGGTACTTCAGCATAAAAATCCTTTGGAACTTCTCCTTTTGGACGAAAAACCAGAAAATCCAGACCTGCGTTTTTACCTAAAGAAGTAATGCTTGTTAACAGAGAAGGTATTTCTTTTGAGTTTGGCAGTTCTGTCAATGCCTTAGCAAGTTCAACATTAAGCTGATCATATTCGGCTTTAAGCTTAGGTAGATTGTTTGCAATCCTGGTCTTTTCATCAATCTCACCCTGCAGTTTTGAAAGTTCAGCTTTAAGCCCCGTAAGCTCTTTTTGCTTTGGCATATAGACGAACCAAACCAAGGCAGCAGCTTCAAGAATTGCGACCAGAACCACAATCAGGATTTTCTGTTTTGTCGGTAATTTAAGTATTTTTTCTACTTGAGGATCCATACCCTGACCGCCCTGTATGATATTCGCTATTTCGTTCCAGCAGCTGGAAGCTGCTGTGGAGCTATTGCAGATTCAAGCTTCATAGTAATATCAAATTTCTTCAATTTGGTTCCTGCCATTTCAGTCTGTTCGGAAACAGTCAGCTCTACCGCCATGAAATCTTTAGATACTTCAAGTGCCCTCATAAACTGGGCTATCAGCTCTTCTGTAAAAGCGATTCCTGATATTTTAACATCACTACCTGCTTCACTATAGCCGGTAAGCCATAACTGCTCAGGTGTAAGATCACTAATAGTTGCTAATCGCTGGGCAGGGCCGGTTTTGTTTTTACGTAACTGAGAGAGAACATCAAGCTTTTTCTTAACCTGTTCTTTGAGAGCTTTCAACTCCTCCAGTTTGCCGATTTTGGTTTTCAATTCATTAATTTTATTGTTTGCAGCAGTAATGTCATTTTTTGCAGCAGAGACCTGAATACGTTTTACAAAATAAAGCGACATTACAACCGCACCTACTACTAAAACAACAATACAGAATATTATGATCTGCTGTACTGCAGTTTCTTTCTTTTTAGCCGCACGAACAGGTAGAAGATTTATTTTAATCATTTGTCCCCGACCCTCCTGATAGCGAGCCCAACCGGTACAGCCATAAGCGGGCCGATTTCCTGCAGGTATTCAGGGTCAAAGTCTTTTTCATTGTACTTGAGCTTTGCAAAAGGATTGATCGTTTCAACCGGCAGTCCGGTTTTTTCCGTAATCATCTCGATCAATTTATATACTTTCGACCCTCCTCCACTGACATAGATACTTGTTATCCGATCGTCACTAGCAGTTGAGTTATAAAAGTCCAAAGAACGGCGTATTTCCTGGATTAGTGTTTCATTGACTTTTATCAATACATCCAGCAAAGGTTTATTGTTGGTTTCATTCGCGAGCATTTTACCGGACTCGGCGTCATGCCCACTTATTCCGAGCTGTTTTTGTATTTCTTCGGTATAGAGGTTGCCCCCCATCTGCACATCTCTTGTAAATAGAGTTATACCATCCTTGACTACATTGATATTCATGACACTTGCGCCAATGTTTATCAACGAGACGATTGCGTCAGCACTAACATCATGATTGATTTCAAATGCGTTTTGGACTGAGAAAGAATCGACGTCAACGACGCAAAGATGAAGTCCGGCTTCATTGAAGACTGCAACATAGTCGTTGATAATATCTTTTTTACTGGCGACAAGCAGCACATTCATTTTGGAGGGATCATGGCTATCCGGCGAAAGGATCTGAAAGTCCATGTTAACATCATTTATATCAAAAGGTATATATTGCTCGGCTTCCCATGTAATCTGATCTTCAAGTTCTTCCTGAGGCATCGTTGGTAATACGATTTTTCTAATAATAACGGAATTCCCTGAAATTGAACAAGCAACGTCTTTGGACTTGACGCCTAAGCTAGATACTAGATTTTTAATTGTTGCCGCAATTGATGCACTGTCCATCAGGCTATTGTCAACTATAGCTTCCTGCGGCAAGGCTATAATACCTATATTGAGCAATTGAAATGAGCCCTTATTGTCTTTCAACTGCACCAGTTTGACTGAACTGGAGCCGACATCAATGCCGATCACCTCTTTTTTCTTTTTAAAAAGAAACATATCCGGCCCCGTTAAGCTTGATCCTGAAACACTTTGTTTTTTTCTTCAAGACTATAACCCAATGCAAGAATAATTTTTCTCATAGTTTCCATGCGGCAAATTTCACCACGCTCAACCCTGTCAATAGTCAAAGCTGAGACGCCTGATTTCCGAGCAAGCTCTGACTTGCTCATTAGTCGAGATTCGCGTATCGATTTTACTTTATTTTTACTTTTCATACCCATGTTATCCAGTGCTTAATGAACTGTTTTGTAACACTTACTATAATTTTATTTTAAGTCAAGGTAATTTTGCATAATTATGTAATAAAGTGTAAATATATGGCGGATTCTCCCAGCAAAATCATTTAAATCTTAAAATGCATACTGGACAGTTATGTTGGCTTTTTCAGTAGGGTTTTGTTGTCGTTCTCCTTGGATTTCTATTCTATACATGTATGGATAATGAGGTATCTCAGGCTTTTTCTGTGTAACAGTGCCACCTTTTGTGTTGTCTCCGGATGCGCTGCCTCTTTCTGAATTGCCTGTAACGACTTTATTTAACAAAACAGGGATTCCACCTGTTGCTGGAGAAGAAAACGACACAAACCGCCATTCGGTAGTATCAACAATTTTAGAATAAATCGTAAATGGCGACCCCGTTACCGGTGTAAGCGTAAAAGATACATCTGGAGATTCTTTTGGATTTCCAGTAACAGCAGCGCAAGCGCTACTCCATTTAATTTTTGGATTGTCAAGGCGCTCTTGAAAACAAGTGGAAAAAGTGGGATTTATGCTTCCCATTTGCCCTGTAACATATGAAGAAAAGGTACCTGGAGAGTCAGTGCCGTACGTTAAAGCTTTTACAAGAAGATCTTTAGTCATTATTTCAGTTCCGCCATATGCAGCATCTAATACAGTTTTATAGCGTTTCATTGCACCTGAAGTTCTAATTCCAGATGTAACCATGTATAATAATGACATACTGATAACAAGCGCTAATACCGTAAACATCAGCGAAGTGATCAAAGCCACACCTCTTTCATTAGTCAGTAGCTTCATAATTGCCCTTCCATTCTTCATCGCTGGTTACTCACAAGATTTTTTGGGCGAACAATTAATTTATAAAGTTTCCAACGATATTTACGTTGATCATCGGTAAGCGGATATTGACGTGTCAAAATCAATTCGCCGTTTAATTGATCACCAACGACAATGCTGCTTGCCGGGTAGGTATATTTAGGATCCCTTTTCCCTTCCTGTACAAGCAAATAAACTTTCAATATTTTTAGATGTTCTCTGACCCCTTTTGGGTCTTGGAGCCAATCCTGAATGTCAGCAGCTGTGGTTGCTGGAAGAGCTATTGCTGCAGATGCAGGAACAACTGATACTGAATAATCACTGCTGTCAGGAAGCGAAGAGTATGCATGAACCGCATCCTGCAGTTTATCTGTTCCAGAATTAAGGCTCCAACCAAGAACTACCTGCATATTTGCGACGCAATCAAGAAGCGGTATGTAGGTGTATTTACCATCACTTTGATTTACTGTGGCTTTATATAGAGTTCCTGTGCCAGGAGCACAAAAAGACGGCATGGCAGTATCGCCAGTTATTGTGGAATCCGGACGTTTTACAAAGAAGTCCGTTCGGTTGAAAGGCATGCGTGGTGAATTACTGCTACGATCAAGACCATAAACCATGTGTGTTTGCAGGCTTTCTGTCGGTAAATATGCGCTATGAATCAACCCGGTGGTATTGAAATTAAAGCCGAAGGAACCTGACGCGTCCAGAAGCAAGTGATCGTCTTCAGGATCATTAAAGTTACTACGCACTGCAATAACCTTGTCTCCGCTAGAGAGATTATTGGACGGCCATGCTACCGGTCTTGATTCCCTGCCAGAGGTAGTACTGAAGTTGTTAAAAGGTATGTAGGTCCAAAACTGTGCCGCTTTGGACCTGCCTACAGTGGTGCCTTTGACTCCTATGAAGTCGGAACTGAAGTTTGAAAAAGCGTTAAAACCAACCAATGCTCTTGGGACAGGCCTGTTCGGAAGAGTTGCAACATTATCATTCAACTTTGCATAATTTGTTGTATCGTCAGCCCAGTTTGTAGTATCAGTCTCACTGTATGAGTATGTAGTTCCAGGAAGAAACCCCCATAGCAGGCCGAAGCCCATCTGTTCAAGGTCATGACGCATTACCTCAAGACCGATCACTCCTTCAATATTACTCTCTTCTGACTTTGACAATTTTCCTGACTGCGTGACTACAATATTGAACGTTTCAGCGGCGATTATTATGACTACAATAAAAACAGACATGGTAACAAGCAATTCAACAAGAGTGAATGCTTTGTTGTTATGTAATATCTTGTTAAGTTTCACGAGAACGCCGCCTGTTTTAGTAAATTGATATATATGATGAAAGAGAGTGCGAATATCTTGTATTTTTCTTTTTCCACGAAACGTCAACCAATAGTTGTTGTGAATTATCAGTAGTTTTTTGAATAGTCTCCTGCACAGAATAGTTCTTCAATACCCCCCTTACATTGACTGGCAAAAAGCCTCTTTGCACATCTATTGTGTCCGCGCCGGAAAATATTTTGAATCCGGCGGAGCGTTTACGCATCATGCGGTCATCAGCGAGCATAATCGCCTCATTTCTAAACGTAGATTCAAGATTTTTATCTATAGCTAGGTTGATAGACTGAAGTAATCCAAGCATACCGACCATCAAAATAACAATTGCGACGAGGAATTCAATCAATGTGAAGCCCTTACTATTAATTATCATTACATGTGCCTCCAATAGATGCACTATTGCCTGGATTAATTCGTATTGTATGAATAGTGATGCAATTCGGCACAGTAAGACTGCCTGGATGCTCAAGGTATATGGTTGCAACACCGCTGACATTCATACCGCGTTGGTCTATTTCGATTACTTCAGCATTATAATCCGTGGAATCCGCCTTTTTTAGCCCATAACTAACTGTGTGATTTCCACCGGGTATTGTACTGCCTTCTGTAAACAAATCCTCTTCTTCACTACTGTAAGACCTAAAAACATAATTATTTTTATTCAGAGTTATGCTATGCCTCTGTTTCATTGTCATGGCACGAACTCTTACTTCACTAAAATCCGTTACCATCTTTCGGACTTGAGCTTCTACGTTATGTTTTATCTGCCAATTGTTAAACGATAACACTGAAATACTTAATAATATGGATATAAGCCCAATAACAACAATCAGCTCCGTCAATGCAAAACCACATTTAGCCACATATTTATTTATGTGAGAATGCACAGTTCAACGCTCCTGAATATTCAAAATACGTTTCGTCGGTGATGGCAATGTGATGCTAGGAGGTGGTTGTGGTGGTGGCATCCCCTTGATTGAGTTTGAAATAGTAGAACTCATTTTGCGATTACCCGATTGGTTATACAAATCTGGAATATTAATCGGCTTTGCAATCGGTTGATCTGAGGTGGTTACCACTATCTTGCCCTGCATAGATTTGGCCGGTGGAGTGCCACCGGTTGAAGAATTAACAGCCCACCCTGACGGAACTCCTCCGGAAACGCAGAGATCGGTACTTGGAACAAATGTGGAATAAAATACGACTCCATTTGTATTCGCCGAAACGCCACCAGTCATTCGTTCCGTTCCTGACTGTCCTGAAGCATTGTCCATCTGGATATACCAACCCTTATACAAATCAATACCATAAGCGTCTTTAAGTGTATCATTGGGTGTTAAGGTTTGATCTTTCAAATTGGCCAGAGTCACGGTGGGACAATTTGCCGCAGTCGTACTGAACGCATTGATATGATTAAGATCATAGCTATAACAGGGATCAGCAATACCGTATATTTTACGCCTGGTAGAAAGATCATCTCCGGTATAAAAGTATCGACCTTCTCCGAAATACACCCATAACTTTTTAGTGCTTTTACTCTGCAGAGTGTCAACAGATCTTGTGACAGGCCCAATATCATCAATAAGCGTGCTCAAAAACCAATTTGCCGGATTTGGATCATTGTTTGTTATCAGACGGATTACCCCTCCTTTGTCCCAAGCCAGAGGATAATCTATTGACTGTAAGGGGTTTGAGTTTGTTGTTTCAAGACTAGCCTTGGTATATGTGATGTAAATTACGTCGTCACTCCAGTTACCGCTTCTGGAAGCATCGCCTTTATCAACATCAACAGTGGCATTAGCGACCGAACTTGCAAACGCAAACTTCTTACCTGTATCAAAAACCCAGTAGTTTACATCCTTTGTAAATGTGGAAACACTTTCAAATGGATTAATGTCAACAACGTATATTTTCAGATTTTGATCAGAACGCCCCAGAAATTGTTTGGTTGCAGTATCTATGGTTCCTGTTGGTCCGGATGCGAAAACGGCAAACCAGCGACCATTATTTTTGTGATTATCATAGGGAGAATTGATTCTGACAATAGCAGGCCCGGGAGTTGTCAACCCCATTCCCAAGGCGGCATCTTTTAGAGTCGCTGTTGAAAGAGTTGTATCAGCTGCAATGCTTGCATCTGAAAATTCCCACATTAATTTGGGTGTGAGAGGTGTGGTTATATCAAGCGCAAAATATGATGACAATCCTGAGTTAGCAACAGGGGTTTTTATGCAATCCAAATTATTTGACAGATCAGAATCCTTACTTAGTGTTTCGTTGCAATTTCCGTCTCGTGATGCACCTCCAAGCCCCATGCTGCCAATAAGAACAGAACTCCAACTGGTCCTTTGGCGTTTGCAACTCCAGTAATTGCTCTCGGTACATGCCGAATATTCACCGGTTACCGCAGCATATTTATTTATTGCCGCATCGAATATAAACGGAGTTCCATCAACAAGATACTGATGACAGTACCCGGTATCCGCACAATTTTTCATGAATGGCAAAACACTGGAAGGTATGAATGCCCATTCTTCCTTACCCAGATCGGTTTCATCAGCAATAGTTGCTATCCTGTATAGGTTGGTAGGATCATTAACTTTTGCAACAAGCCCAAGCCTGAATGCATGCAGCATACCGTCATTGGAGCCAGTGTAAACGTAATTGTTGGCCTTATAAGCACTGGTTTGGGTAAACAACTTGTATGAGGTGTCACCGTAGTCCATGTTATAGTTGTTCAATGCATCCCCTCCCTGAATCTGAGGAGTTGAATTAATGATATCACCCAGCTTCCATACACGAGTACTCCCGTTATTAGTGACGGTACGGGAACGATATGAGCCACCGTCAACGCCGCGAATGTAATTTATCAACACATCAGCCTCGGTGTCAGTTAAAGAACTGACTCCAAGCAGGGGTTTCAAGGCGGTCCTGTTTGCAATATTAAACTGGTTTGTACTGTCAGTAAGGCTTGAGCTAGGATCCAGTAAAGTGTAGATACTTCTGGTTGAAGCATCCCTGGCATGAAGCACTTCGCCGGCCTTCCAGAGCGCTTTGACTCTTTGTGCATCTGAACTTGGAGGCAGATCAACCCTCAGATTCAACTCTCTATCCCCGTCACTATCTTCAAAAATACCACTGAACTTTATGATTGGATCAAGATAAAACCAAAGAGCCTGAACGTCTCCGAGCCACTTAATACCCATGTCGTTCGGCCATTGGGGGTAGAACAGTGCTTGAATTATGTTGGCGCCACGTTCACCACTGCGGTTGTTTGCAACAGCTGCCGCTGTTCCAGAGGTGGCGCGATTTAGAATACTCGCAAAGGCTTTATAAAGACTCGTTTCTACTTTACCTGAATCAGAAGCAAAGAAATAATTGTCCGGATAGCCATCGTTGTCGGCATCCCACTCCGCACAGAGAGAATTCGGTGATGCACTGACGCCACCGCACGAAGCATTCATATAGGGACGACCATCGTTATCTTTGTCGTCAAATCCGCCATATTTTGCCGCCAACTGCAACATATTCTTGGGTCCCACCAGCATACTACCGGCAGGCTCCTGAGTATCAATCATGTATGTAGTAAGATTCTGAGTACCAGTCAAATCTGAACGCAGGTCGCTCATATGAGCATAATAAGCCAGACCGGATATCAGATACGAATTGCCTTTACTTGATTGAATTACCCTCCCAAGATTACCTACTGTGCCAACAGGGCTCATGCATACTCCTGAAACGTTTACTTCACATGAATGGCCGATAGACTTACCTGTCAGTGTTTCTATGTCACCCACATTCTTTGTCCATGTTTCAACTGGCACCTGAACACTACTGTCGGTAAAATCTGTGTCACAAGCGCCGCGAGGGGAACCGCACCAATCACCATAAGCAGTTTGTCCGAGTCCATAGTCTGCAATGAAGTGAGTCCCAGGAATGCGTTTGTCAACATGCGGATTAGCGTCATTGACCGCAATTACGAAGTTCTTGGAACATGAATATAGAGACGGGTCGCGCCAGCCGCGCGCATTAGTCTTGTCGGAATTACAGTAGAGCGGGAAGTTGTCATTAGGCTCTGTCAGTCCGTTGCAATAGTTGCTCGTAGATGGGATCTGATTGCGGAAATAACGCAAAACCTGATAGTACATTTCACTGATCGGATCATAACTCTTGTAACCGTCAGTATAAGCAAATTTGTTGAGATAGTTGATCAGACCGCTATTACCGGTAGAGGCACCATCAGGATTGTTCACAAACGTACCGTCAGTGTTGACTTCTTTTTCAGGATTGGAGCATCCTATTGCCGTTGAACAGGTGACTACGTCGTTACTGGCATCGTGATATTTAAGTCCATTTGGAACAATTGGGCCAACCCACTTCATTTTTTCACGCAACACACCTCCATCACGCTCCCGAACATTATTAGCCGCCCCTGCTGCATAAGACATAAGTGCAAAACGCATCTTGTCCATATACTTTTGGATAGTACCTTCCGGTTTGTTAGTAGCGCTGTTGCAGCGTGTTTCAGTGCCGCCTGTGGGATCGCAGGCTTTGATGCGCAAACTGTAGACCGAATCGGTATTGGCGCCACTTACTGGCCATTGGCCTTCACCGGTAGTTGTTGAACGTGTAACAGTACAGGAGGGCTGTCCAGCAGCACAGAGTCCAAAACCGCTTCCCCCGCCCTTTCTTACGAGATAACGGGTAACATTTGTTCCGGCAACTGGCATGTATAGCTCGGCATTATCTACACGCGGGTAGACCGCAAAATAGCCACCATCATTGATCGCTCCCAATAGTACGGTATTGGTTGTGGTATCCACAACACGATTGCCGCCGGTAAAAGCCTTGCGAAAAGCGTCAACAGCCAGCATGGTGCCATAGTTGAGCATATTCCCACTCCAGGCTGTGCCGGCTGCGCATTGATGTCTATAGGTTCCTACTGCAGCTCCGGAAGGCGTAAACAGACCGGTCGCGCCGCTACCGGAATAGGTATAACATTTGTTGGAATCAAAATAGCCGTAATAGATGCGGCTGTCGTCATACACGCCCAAACCGGCGGAACTGCACGTATACGCGAGAGAAGACGGAGTGCCTGTACATGTCACAGTCGGGTTGGCTGCTCCCTGCATCGGAGTTTCAACAGAAAGCATCAACATGACGTTGGGAGGGGTCGGCGTCGTTAGAAAGGCCGGCACTGCACAATAGGTGCTTGGAATTGGGGCAGATATATATGTCACTTCAATGGTATGGTCAGCGGCAACACTTGTGAAAGTGTAGGCCGCCACTGCGCCGACCGAGACTCCATCAATCAAGACATCATTGACTCTGTAACCGACATCGGGGGTGAAGGAAAAATTCCGATCGGCGCCCGCATCAACGACCACATCTCCGATAGGAGATATCGTGCCATTAGGTCCGGAAATAGCGGTGATATGATGCACTGGCGCATAGGTAACTACAACATCGTGATCTTTTGTAATATTGGTAATTGTGTATGGAGAAGTATTGCCGACAACGACGCCATCATCGGTAATTGAAAGAATTTTGTGGTTTGAATCCGGTGTGACATCAATAGTAAGCGCTCCCCCTGAAAGCACAGCTGTAGATCCGAGCGGTGAAATACTCCCACCAGTTCCGTTAACACTGGTATTTACCGTGTATATGCGCTTGAACGACGAAGAAAGGGTGCTACTGGTACCTATAGCAAATGAAACCGGAATAGTGAAGGTAGTTGTCTGCCCCTGCGGGACGCCTTGGTCCACGGTGTTCAGATATACAGAATCAATGCCATATCCCAAATCTGGGATAACATCAAAATTCAAAGTTGCAGAAGTACCAACTGTGTATGTGGATGTAGTTCCGCCAAGCCAAGTCATTGAGTAAACGGGCAAACTGGTCGTACCACCAGTTCCAGTGGATATAATCAACGTACTTGAGGTTGAAACGAAACTGACCGAAATAGTATGATTGGAGTTAATGTTGGTAAAAGGATATGTGTATGTTGTTTGACCGAGTGCTGGCGCAACAGGGCTACCGTCCACTAACAAGCTCTGTATCTGGTATCCGCCCAACGAATCAGCGGTAATTGTATAAGTAGTGCTTGTCAAGGGGAAAACATCGAAATAAGCTGTGCCTGGAGTTGTGGCGGGTCCGGTGATGCTGCCATTGACACTGGCACTGGAAACTATACTGGCGCGAAGTTCAATGTTTATTCTTGATTGAGACGTGCTGTTACAGTAAACATAGCCTACGTTGGCGGTATCACGCGGCCAATATTCGATTTCTACTTCCAGATAATGTCCGGCCGGCAAAGTATACTGGGCATTACCAAAAGCAACAGACTGTGAGGTAGCGGCAGAAGTACTGGGAGAGGCATATGCCGGGCTTTGAGCAATAAATGTGCCATTGGCGCCCCCACCGACTGCCGGATCGTAATCTCTAAGGGTGAAACGGTACTGATCTAGCGTATTGGTGCTTCGGAGAAAAAAAGTTCCAGTGGCATTTGCCGACAGAGACAGGCTGGAAGTTGATGGGTTGTTATAGTAAATTTTTGCCATGGAGTACCAAGCTCTACGTGGCGTCCAGGTACTTTTTATCTGTGTTGTACCGTTTGTAGGTGCAGTAGTTGATAGCAGCGACTGATATGTGGTATTTGTACGGGTGGTAGTATTTCCTGCTGGAAGGTTTGTGCTCGCAGCATCGCCAGGAATATTTAGACCGTTGCTGTCAACAACATAGAGAGGAAACTGTGCTGCCTCTGATATGGCAAAGAAAAACAGTACTCCGCAGAGCGCCATACCTGATAGAATCAAGCGACCAAAATTATCAATAATGCTTACGGCTTGCCTTTTCATTGTCCACCTCACAAAATCAGTAAACTAATCAAATATTATTAAGCACAACTATCTTTTCAACCTTACCACCCAATATATAAAGACGTGCTTGATCTATCTTCCCTCTATTTACAACAGACTGCAAAGAAACTTCCCTCCCGTTCAAATCAGTCTCAAATACTCTGGCAAACATGGAAATCGGATATTGCTGCCCGTCTACAAGGAGACTGCGGGTAAAAATTTGCGATACATTACCTTCTACGACAAGGTAAGGACCTTTCTTTGCATTTTTTTGTTCCGCAGAACAAATTGGTATTGGCACAAAAAACTGAAAGAACACTAAAATTATGGCCAGACGTACTATCCATTTCATAATGGTTCTCCTGTAGTATTCTATAGTTAAGCATCCACCAGATCCCGTACCTACTTCCCTTCCAGCATCTTTTTCAATGTCTCAGCATCACGCATACCCACTTCAACCTTGCCGTTGGGCATGACCATGGTCGGAGTTCCGGAGATACCGTTGGAGTTTGCAAACTTGATATTTTCGTCAATGGCCTTTTTGCTGCTCTCCTTGGTCGGCTTGGGAACTTCCTGTCCTTCGAAGGCTTTGTCCAACAGATCGTGGCTCATCGACTCAAATACTGAACGAGATTTGTCATATGCCCCCGGGTGCATCGGCAGAGGATAGAGCATCACGTGGATGGCAACATCGGGAGCAATTTTTGCCAGTTTTTTCAGTTCCACATGACCTTTGCGACAGTAGGGGCAATCCGGATCCGTGAAAACATACAGTTTTTTTGAACCTTTGGGATTTCCCATTATGACCGCGTTCTTCACTGGAATAGATTTCACATCCACAAAGGTCGGTTGTTTCTGCTGTGGGAGTTCCAGCTTGTGTGCGGAAACTGCTTCCAGCTTTGCGAGATCAACCATCATGCCCTGTATCAGATGCTTTTTGCCGTAATCAATGAATATTACGGCTTTCTGGTTGTCTTTCTGGACAAGTAGCTCAAACAACCCGCGAGAAGGTGACTCCTTTACCGATAGAACAGATGCTCCGGTCGGTTTCATCAACTCCGCAGCCTCCTTGCTGGAAAGGGTATGGCATTTTTTACAGTCGGTGCCGCAATTTTCCTTGGACATGCCGAATGACGGAGTAGTGATAATTACTGACAAGGAAACTGCGACTAGAAGTTCTTTCAGCATTGTAAATCCTTTCGGTTTTAATTTCGGACAAATACAAAGCAAGAATAATGCCGGGAACAACAGGCCAGTAACACACATATATAACTACACTTATTTTCCAACACAACCACAACTATGCATTTATTTCATACCATCACGAACCCGTTCTTCCGGGAGCTATGCAATTTTTGCTCACTCAATACCATAGTCCTTTAATTTATAAAGCAGTGACCTGTGGCTTATTTCAAGTATTTTGGCCGCCTGGGTACGGTTTCCGCCGGTCTTGGCCAATGCCTTGGTGATAAGATCGCGTTCGATTGCATCCTCTGCTCTCTTGATTGACAAATCTTCGTCCTTGTCCGGAACCTGCATCAACACTACACCAGAGCGTACTGCGGGAGGGAGACTACTACACGAAATACTGCCGCCATCACAGAGAATGGAAGCCCGCTCGATCGCGTTTTCCAGTTCACGGATATTACCGGGCCAGGCATACGCCATCAAACAACGCATGGCGTCCGGCTCGATGCGAAGATTCAGTCGATCAGCGCCGCTGGAACAGGTACGAATGAAGTGTTCAACCAGCAGCGGGATATCCTCGACTCTTTCCCTTAACGGCGGCAATTGCAGACAGAATACGTTAAGCCTGAAATACAGATCTTCACGAAATATTCCGGCTTTTACGTCTGCCTGCAGGTCGCGGGATGTGGCTGATACGACCCGTACGTCAACCTTTCGTGAATTGCTGGCGCCGACCCGGCGAATCTCTTCATCCTGCAGCACACGCAAGAGCTTGACCTGCAAGGCTGGCGGCATATCACCAATTTCATCGAGAAAAAGAGTGCCGCCGTCCGCCAGTTCGAAAAGTCCGGTTTTATCCTCGGAAGCATCGGTAAATGAACCGCGGATATGCCCGAATAATTCGCTTTCCAAAAGGTTTTCTGGTATGGCGCCGCAGTTTACCGCCACAAAGGATTTATTTATCCGGCGGCCGTTCTGATGAATAGCGCGCGCAACCAACTCCTTGCCGGTGCCAGATTCTCCGAGTATCATTACAGTAGTTTTAAGATTGGCAACTTTCCCGATCTGGCTGAAGATTTCTTCCATAACAACATTGCGGCTGATGATCCCGCTATAGGCAAAACGACCTGCTACAGCAGCTCTCAGTTGACTGTTTTCCTGTTTCAGCCGTTCCCGTTCTTCGGCTTTCTTAAGAACCATCACGATTTCATCTTTTTTGAAGGGTTTGGAGATGAAGTCGTATGCCCCCATCTTCATGCAATCCACGGCCGTTTCGACTGTGCCGTAAGCCGACATCATGATGACCGGAACAGTGACGCGTTCTTCCATTGCCCTGGCGAGAAAAGTTTTCCCGTCCATTTCGGGCATACGGATATCGCAGAGTATGAAATCGTAGGCCTTGTCCTTTATGCATGCCAGCCCTTTTTCACCATTGGCGGCACAATCCGCAACGTACCCTTGGCGGGTCAGCATCAGTGACAACATGTGCCGCAGATTTTCTTCATCATCAATTACGAGAATGTGTTTTTTGCCCACAGGCACTCCTTTTATCAGACATGCCGCTAACCGGACACCGTCGGCAACCATACCGTAAAGCAGGTTCCTGCACCCAACTTGCTTTTAACTGTGATGCGACCGTCAAAACCTTCAACAATTCGTGCTGCTATGGCCAGCCCAAGACCGGTTCCCTTGCCAGGCGGCTTGGTCGTAAAGAACGGATCAAAAATATATTTCAGATCGTCATCCTCAATCCCTGTCCCATTATCAATAACATCAATACGCATGAAACCGTTCTCGACCCGTGACTTGAGAACAATGGCACCATTTTCCGCCAGCGCATCGCGACTGTTTATCAAAAGATTGATCAGTACCTGCTGCAGTTGGTGCGGATCCGCTTTCACCTGTGGCAGACGTTCATCAATTGCAACAGAGACCTTAAAATGCTTGAAAACCCCCTGCTGTGACAGCAACTCCAGCGTCGCATTGGCAACCTGCCTGACATCGGCTGTTTCCCGGCATGAAACACGCGGGCGGGAATAGTCGAGCAAACCGCGTACGATCCGGTCGATTCTGGCACAGTCGGTCGAAATCCGCCGGGCGTAGTCCTGGATGGCCGGATTGTCCGGTTGTTCAACCGCAGCCAGGTCGGCATATCCCATTATCGATGCCAAGGGAGTTCCGATTTCATGGGCCATTCCCGCTGCCAGAAGTCCGATCGACGCCATCTTCTCAGTGCGAATGGCCTCTTCACGGGCCTGGTGAAGATCATTGTTGACACGCTCCAGGGCGGCCATATGTTCTGAAACCTGCTGATCTTTGTTTTGCAATGCCATTGACATCTCGTTGAATGATTCGGCAAGACGGGCAAGTTCGGAACTGCCCGATACTCGCAAGCTCTGTCCATATTGCCCCCCGGTGATCTTTCCGGTGGCAGACAGCAATCTGTTTATCGGATTAACAACTATCCGGGACAGTATAAAAGAACCAAGCCCCATCAACATGATAAAATCAAGCACGAAATACGCAGCAAAAAGCTGCCTGGTCCTGTCCAGACGGGCGTTTTCAGCTGTCAGTGACAGCAGCAGGCCGGCCCTGCCGACCGGAACGCCGTTTCGCGTCACGTTAATGACATTTGCAATGCCGCTGCCATCAGCAAGAATGCCGCTACCATCCGATGACACGTGAATGCCGTTAAACGGCAAATACACATCACTGCCGTCGCGGCCGGCGGTAAAGATCGCCTTGCCGTTTCTGTCCAACAGTGTCAGACGTGTAAAGGCAGCGTCATCAGAGAGTTTCTGAACGTATATCGATGCGGAAGAATCGGGTGAGATTATTCCCTCGGGGAAGACCGGCAGGTTATCGGGTAGCTGACTGACAAAAGTCGCCAGGAGAGTACGGGCATGTTCGCCCTTTTGGGCATACAGGTCGTTTGCCGCGGTTTTAAAGGCCAGAAAGCTGAACAACAGCCATGTCATTACCAGCAGAAAGCCCAGAAAGGCCATGATCGAGACAGTCAGACTGGGGCGGTAGCGGGCCATATCGTTAGCCTTTATTGAATCCGCCAAGATTGAGATACCACTCGATAAGCGGTCGTCCATAGAAGATGTAGAGCACCGCACCGAAAGCCAGATACGGACCAAATGGAATCGCCAGTTTGGAATCCTTTTTCTGCAGCAGCATTATCGATACGCCGACAACCGATCCGACCAGTGAACTGGCCAGGATAATGAACGGAATTGACTTCCACCCCAGAAAGGCGCCCATCATGGCCAGAAGCTTGATATCTCCGCCCCCCATCCCCTCTTTGCCGGTCAGCCACTGATAGCCGTAGGCAACCAGCAGAAGGCTGCCGCCACCCAGCAGGATACCCAGCAGGGAATTCAGCCAGTTATGCCCCTGCAGGAAAAATGACATCACAAATCCGATTACTATTCCTGAAAGAGATATTTCGTCCGGAATAATCTGGTGTTCGATATCGATGAACGTGATTACCACCAATGCGGAGCAGAACACAAACAACACCGCAAAAGCAAGTGTCGGGCCGAAACGCAGAAACAGCAGCAACGCGATGATCCCGTTTAGCAGTTCCACCAACGGGTATTGCGGTGAAATTCGGGCGCCACAGCCACGACATCTCCCACGCAGCAACAGATAGCTGATTACTGGGATATTGTCGTACCACCGGATCTGATAGTTACAGTGCGGACAATGCGATGGGGGCGAGACGATCGATTCTTCCTTCGGCATGCGACAGATGCAGACATTCAGAAATGATCCGACCACCATGCCGAAAACAAATGAAAACAGGGCATAAATTGTGTAAGGAGACATCAGTCGAAACTTTCGGCTACATCCATGGTTATTTGACGTTTCAGGTACATTTCGACCTCGGCAGCGGTGGAATAATCGAAACAACCGGCAGCGATTTGAAGGGCGCGCTTGCGCGTGCAGCGCCGCAGAATCTGCTTGACGCGTAATAGGGATCCGGCCCCCATGGACAATTCATCAAAGCCGAGACCGAGCAGAACCGGAAGATACAGTGAATCCCCCGCCATCTCACCGCACAGGCAGGCTTCAATACCGGCATTGTGGGCCGTATCTACGATATGCCGCAAAGAACGTAAAACAGCCGGATGCAGAGGTTGATACAGCTGAGACAGCTGCTCGTTTGTGCGGTCAATGGCCAGCGTGTACTGGATCAGATCATTGGTACCGACACTGAAGAAATCCACTTCTTTAGCCAATAGATCCGCCATTGTTACTGCCGCCGGAATTTCAATCATAATCCCGACCTTTATTCCGCTGTCAAACGGAATACCCGCATCTGCCAACTCTAGCTTTGCTTCCTCAAGCAGAGCGGTTGCGGCACGGACCTCATCTATTCCGGATATCATCGGAAACATTATCCGGACCGGTCCTTCAGCGCTGATACGAAGAATTGCTCGCAGCTGCTTTTTGAACTCGTCCGGCATGCCGAGCGACAGCCTGATCGCTCTCACACCCAGCGCCGGATTCTGTTCAGCAGCATGATCCAACCCTTCAAGCAGCTTGTCTCCGCCGGCATCCAGAGTCCTGACCGTCAGCGGATGCGGCTTGATCGCCTGCTGCATGGAGTGATACACCAGATACTGTTCGTCCTCATCCGGCATTTCGGATCGATTCATAAAGAGGATTTCAGTCCTGTACAGACCTACTCCAATACCACCATGTTTAAGAACCGAAGCCCCCTCCTCGGGGATTTCCACATTTCCCCTTAGACTTATGGCATGGCCGTCAAGAGTGACAGCCGGCAGATGGGCGGTCTTGAGAAGCTCGCTTTCAACATATTCGTAATGCTGTTTGCGGCTCAGAAAAGTCTGAAACGTTTCCGGGTCGGGGTTAACGATGACAGTACCAGCAGTTCCATCAACAATAACCGGAGCGCCATCCAGCAAAACGTCACAGACCCCTTCAACCCCGGCAACAGCTGGAATTTCCAGGGCTCTTGCAAGAATGGCAGTATGCGACGTACGGCCTCCGATTTCCGTAATCACCGCCAGAACGTTATTACGATCAATCTGCAGCATATCAGCGGGAGTAATGTCATGTGCAGCAACAATGGAACGGCTTTCATGTATTGGAAACTGTTCGGTCTTTTCTCCGCTCATGCTTTTAAGCACTCGCTCAATGACAGTTTCAACATCATTTATCCGTTCTCGAAGATAGGCATCCTCGATACTGGCAAACGCTTCTCTGTAGCGTTGCAGCGTTCTCTGCAAAGCACCTTCGGCGTTAACAAGTCCTGATGTTATTGTTGCTGAAGTTTCAGAGAAAAGCCGTTCATCCGACAGGATCATCAGATGAGTTTCAATAAAGAAGAGGTGATCTTCACCGGTGGTTTCCGCCAGGTGGGTTTTCAGGTGTTCAAGTTCTACACGCGTATCAGAAATTGCGACCGTCAATCGCTCTATTTCGCGGGCAACTTCTGCCGGAAGTATCGGGTATTCTGATATATTTATGCGTCTGCGATCTACAACGCGTAATCTTCCAACGGAAATTCCTGGAGAAACGGCAATTCCCGTAAAAGACCTCATATCATTCCTCACCAAATCCATTGGTGATCAGTTCACTGAGCGTATTCATGGCGTCTGCCTCATCAATCCCGTCAACGGTAAGTCTGACCGTAGATCCTTTAGATGCGGCCAGCATCATGATTCCCATGATGCTCTTACCATTTACTTCAACCCCTTCCCTGGCGAGCTTGACTTCAGACGTGAACCGGCTGGCGGTTTTTACAAACAGGGCAGAGGCACGGGCATGAAGGCCCAATTTATTTACAATCAGAAATTCGTTCTGAAGCATGATTTCCTGTTTCCTCGTTTTCTCGGTATCTACTTTAAAAATTCTCCGGCGACAATAATCCCCTCGCGTCCGCACCTTTGCATCTCGGAAGCCAGTTTTGCCACATCCATACGATCGCGGCGGGAACAGAACTCCATCAACATAGGTAAATTGGCTCCGGTGACTACTTCAACACTGCCTTCTTTCAGAAAGGACATTGCCATATTGGAAGGAGTGCCTCCAAAAAGATCGGTCATTATGATGGCGCCTTCAGACTGGACTTTCGCAACCGCTTCCACAACCCTTGCCATTATGTCGTCCGCGCATTCACCGGGAGCAACTTCCACCGCTGTACAATTTTCTATCGGTCCGACTATCATCTCCGCTGACGCCTTGAGGGCCGTTGCAAGACCGGCATGAGTAACAAGTACTAATCCTGTCATTAGTTTCCCTTTTCAATATCCCTGTGAGTTATTCTTACTACGGGCCAAAGTTCCTGCAAATGCATACCGGTGGCCTCAGCAATCGCCACCGAGCGATGGCGGCCACCGGTACATCCGATGGAAATAGTCAAATATGCCTTGCCTTCCTGCCTGTGAGCCGGCAAAAGCATGTCCAGGAGTGGAAAAAAGTAGTCGAGAAAAGCTGCAGTGACCGTGTTGTCAATCACATAATCCCGTACAGAATCATCCAGCCCGGAGCGCGCTTTCAACTCCGGTACGAAAAATGGATTCGGCAGGAAACGCACATCCATGACGATACTCGATTCGAGTGGTACGCCATAGCGAAAACCAAAGGACTGTACTTCCACCACCAGAGTATTATCCTGGTTTTCTCCCCGGATAATGCGGAGAATGAACTCCTTAAGCTGGTGAACATTGAATTCCGATGTATCTATGATCCTGGTGGCCATGCTACGCAGGCCGGAAAGCCGCTTGCGCTCTATTCTGATCGCCTCTCCCACCGAACAGTGTTCATCGGCCGGATGCCTGCGACGGGTCTCCGAGTAGCGTCTAACAAGTATGTCGTCCTGCGCGTCAAAGAAGAGGATTTCCAGACTGTGGCCTGCGGCCGCAACCTTGGAAAATGCACTCTCGTACCCCTTAAAGAATTCCCTGCCGCGAATATCAGCCACCAGAACAATACCCTTGAAGGGTTCGCCTGATTTATCGATCAGATCGACAAAGCGCTTGAACAACCGCACCGGCAAATTATCAATACAGTAGAAGCCTTCATCCTCGAGGGCCCGTACTGCCGTGGATTTGCCGGAACCGGACATGCCTGTGATGATTATGATGCGCATTTACTACTCGACCTCGTCACCAAGTGGGCGCGACTCAATGCGCGCCAGCAGCAGTTCCTGAAAATCCCGTGCCGAATGGTATCCCATGCCTTTAAGAAGATAGTTGCGCGCGGCTACTTCGATGATGGAGCCAAGGTTGCGCCCCGGCCTGATAGGAATGTAAATATGCGGTATGTCTACTCCGAGAATGGTAGTGGTGCGGTCATCGATACCAAGCCGGTCATATTCGTGTGACTCGTCCCATTCAACCAGCTCAAGCATGATATCGATAATCTTCTTGTCACGAATCGAAGAAACCCCGTACAGATCCTTGATACTTATGATCCCCAACCCCCTGATCTCCATCAGGTACTGGATCGACTCTTCCGCCTGGCCGACAAGCACGGCCGGCATTTTCTTCTTGATGAAGACCATGTCGTCGGCCACCAGACGATGTCCCCTGATCACCAGGTCCAGAGCGCACTCGCTCTTGCCGATTCCGCTCTTGCCGGTCAGCAGCACACCAACGCCAAGCACATCCATCAGGACACCGTGCATATAGGTGGTCGGCAGTAGCCGTTCCTCAAGGAATTTGGTAATCAGCGAAATAAAGGTTGAAGACTGGTGGGGGGTGGCCAGCACCGGAATGGCGTTCTGTTCAGCCAGGTCGAGCAGCAGCTGCGGCGGCCGCAAGCCCTTGGTGACGATAAAGCACGCTATGGGGAAACTGCAAAGATTACCCAGGTTCTCGGTAGCGACATTAATATCAATCTCGTTTAGAAATGAAATCTCGGTATTGCCGAGCACCTGTATCCGATCGGGATGCAGGTGCTCGGTATAACCGTCCAGAGCCAAACCGGGCTTTTGAATTCGCGAACTGGAAACACGGTTGGCAAGTCCGCGCTCACCGGCCAGGAGCGTCAGTGCGAGACCATAGTTGGTTTCGCTCAGCAGCTCCTGTATTGAAAGTGCAATTCCGTCCAAGACAATTTCCCGTCAATCAAGCCCGATGCGGCTCAATCAGGCCAAAGTTACCATCTTTACGACGATAGAGAACATTTATTTCTCCGCTGTCGGCATCAATGAACACGATAAAGTCCTTGTGCAGCAAATCCATCTGCATCACAGCTTCATCAACCGACATCGGCTTGGCTGTTTCAGTGGTGGTCTTGATCACAACCGGTTCGGCACTGGCTTCAATACTCTCGGCTTCAAATACTTTTTTGGAAAGCTGACGTGAGTGCTCGTCGCCGTTAGGCTTGTGAGCCTTGATCTTTTCCTTGTAGCGTTTGAGCTGGCGTTCAATTTTATCAATAACCGCATCAATTGCCGCATACATGTCATTGGTTGCTTCGGAAGCCTTGGTGCTGACACCCTTTGCCGATATAACGATTTCAACAATGTGGCGGATCTTCTTTTCTACAGAAAAATAAACCTGCGCATTGATCGGTCCATCGATATACTTCACCACTCTTTCGAGTTTTTCCTCCGCGTACGCCTTAAGGGCATCGCTTTGCTCCATGTGCCTGAATGTCATGGTTGTTTGCATACTATCCTCCTGTTTGTTGGGTGCTGCAATATGGACGTCTGTCGTATCGACAGCGCGTCAAAAATGTCGCTTTCGTTCCGATGATGAACCAAATTTGAGCATTTCGCGATATTTGGTTACAGTTCGGCGTGCAATGTTGACTGTTTGTCCCGACAGCAACTCGGCAATCTTCTGATCAGAAAGCGGCTTTTTGGGGTCTTCCTTTTCAATGATTTCCTTGATTCTGTTCTTGACGCTCTCGGAGGCGAGGAACTCGCCCTCGCTTGTGGAGAGACCGCTGTTGAAAAAGTACTTCAGCTCATACAACCCCTGCGGAGTCTGCATGTATTTGTTGGTTGTCACCCTGCTGATGGTTGATTCGTGCATTCCAATATCTTCCGCAATATCCCTCAAAACCAGAGGGCGCAGATATTCGATGCCACGGTCGAAATATTCACGCTGGAAACGGATAATGCTCTTGGCAACCTTGTAGATTGTTCTTTGCCGCTGCTGAATACTCTTTATCAGCCACTGGGCGGAACGAACCTTGCCGCTGATATATTCCTCGGCATGGTTATCGATTGAACCGGTTCCCCGGATCTCCGTATACTGGGTGCTGACCTTGAGATTTGGCAACCCTTCCTCGTTGAGCATCACCACATAATCGTCGCCAACCTTGTGAACAAATATATCCGGAGATATGTAGTGCACTTCATCCGAGTTGAACGAAGATCCTGGGCGGGGATCAAAGCCGCCGATGATTTTGGAGGCCATCAATACCTGGTTGATGTCTACCTTAAGAGCACGTGCAATCTGCTTGTAATTACGTTTTTCAAGATCACTGATATGGTTCAGCAGTATCCCTTCAACAACGCTTCCCTTCATCCCCATGAAACGGGCCTGGATCAACAGGCATTCCCGCAAATCCCTGGCCGCGACACCGGGCGGATCAAACTCCTGGATACACTCCAACACATCCATGACATCATCTTCCGAAGAATTGCTGGCGGCAGCGATCTCCGGCAGCGATGCCCTCAGGTAGCCGGATTCATCGATATTGCCGATGATTACCTCTCCTACCCGCACATCCATTTCGGAATACTGCCCCATATGCAACTGCCATAACAGGTGATCTATCAATGTCCCCTGACGGGTCAGAAGATTCTCGAAAGATGGCCGGTCGTCGTCGCCACTGTACTGTTCTCCGGAACTGTAGTTATAACCATCCAGGTAGCTGTCCCAATCCCGCAGGGTTTCTTCACCCGTTTCAACTTCGTGAAATTCAGTTGAATTCTCGGCAGGATCAACTTCCAGCTCGGCGGTTTCCAGAACATCCGGTTCACTAATGTCTTCAGTTTCCGCGGTTTCTTCCAGAAGCGGATTTTCCTCCAGTTCCTGGCGAACCAGATCCTGAAGTTCCAGTCGGGTCAGCTGTAGCAACTTGATGGCCTGCTGCAATTGCGGCGTCATCACCAGCTGCTGAGACATCTTAAGTTGTTGGCGCATCTCCATTGCCATGAATCGTAAACCTCTGTCCCGACTAAACGAGACTATTGCTTTTTTGTAATCTATTCCAACGCACGGCTGTCAAAATCAAATCGTATTATAACTTAAAATCATCTCCAAGATAAATTTCACGAGCTTTTTTGCTGTTTGCGATTTCATCGGGAGTACCGTACTCCAGCACCTCACCTGCGTTCATTATATAAGCCGCATCGCAGACACCCAGTGTTTCCCTTACGTTATGATCCGAGATCAGCACACCGATGTTTCTGTTTTTCAACGAAACTATCAGATTCTGAATATCTCCTACCGCTATCGGGTCGATACCTGCGAACGGCTCGTCCAACAGGATAAAAGAAGGATTCGTTATCAGGGCTCGCGCTATCTCAACACGCCTCCGCTCACCACCGGACAGCGCATATCCCATGGAAGAGGCGATATGAGTGATGCTGAACTCTTCCAGCAACTGCTGCATGCGCTGCCGGCGAAGGTTCCTTTCCGGTTCGACTGTTTCAAGAATCGCAAGCAGGTTGTCCGCAACCGAAAGTTTGCGAAATACTGACGCCTCCTGCGGTAGATAACTGATGCCGCGGCGGGCGCGTTGATACATCGGCAGCCCTGTAATTTCCTCATCTCCCAGAAACACCTGACCTCCGTCAGGTTGCGCCAGGCCGACCACCATGTAAAAAGTGGTTGTCTTGCCGGCTCCATTCGGACCAAGCAATCCGATGACAGCTCCGGAGCGGATTGAAATATCAACACCATTGACAACCTGGCGACTGCCATAACGCTTCTGGAGAGATGTGGTCCAGAGCCGGGAGTGTTCAGCGACCGTCTGCATTACCCTTCCTGGAAGGCGGATTTATCACCGCCTCAACTCTGGATTTTGGGTCATCTCCGCCTGAAACAACACTTTTGTCATCATCGACATAGTAGGTGATGGTCTTTCCGCTGATGCTGTCGCCCCCCTGCATTACCCTGGGGTTGCCGGTCAAGGTGATGCGTCCGTCGCGACTGTCGTAAACAGCCTGGGCAGCTGTCCCGGTCTTGTTCTGCTGTACGATGCGCACATTTCCGGAAGCTTCGATCTTTTCGACATCACCTTTTTTATCAGCATAGTTGACGGTGATCTTATCGGCAAAGATGGATATGTCACCCTGTTTGGCAACAACCTTACCGGTAAACACAGCTGTCTTGCCCTTGTTGTCGGCGGTCAGTTCATTTGATTTGATCGTAATAGGCAAATTGGAGCGGTCCTTGCGACTGGACTTGTCGGCGGAAGCGGCCAGCGCAACTGGTGCCAAAAGCATGAAGACCAAAACCATCAAGGATATCTGTTTATTCATCGTTTTTTACCTTTACCGCGTTTTCCGACTTTTTTTACCGGCTGTTTTTTTGCGGGACGAACGGTCTTTGCCACCGCAGTCACAGGGACCGTCTTATGCAGCGACGCCCCGGCCACAGTCGCTTCAACTGTTTTCATGAAACGTGCGCGCTGATCCTTTACATCCAACTCCATCCCGTTTGCGGTGAGACTCAATCGTTGTTGCCGGAAAACAACCCGGTCGGCTGTTTTGAACCGGGACTTTAATGCGTTGTATTCTATCGAGTCAGTGTCAAAGGAGATTCCTTCCTCCGCCTTGACATGCACCTTGCCTTGCAGCTGTATATTGTTGCTGTTACTGAAATAATCGCCACGTTCAGCGGTTACGGCAATTGCGCCACCCAACCTGCTGCGCGCAAAATCCATCTGGATTCCGCTAAGATGGGCCACCTCACCGCTCTTGTCATACTCGACATGTTCGGCCAACAGTTCCCAAACCACCGAACCGTCCCGAATTTCACTGAAACGAGCTTTATTCAGGGCGACATCGATATTCTGGGGAAGCTGCTGAATGACTGACTGCGCCGCAACCTGTCTATGAGAACCGTTCCGGTAGATGACGGCCACGATACCGATAAACGCCGTAGTTACGATAATGACCAGCAGCGGTCTGATAAAAACGGGCGATACCATAATAATGCGGGACTATACCATCGAGGAGGGGGACTGTCCAGCAGAACGTGGTTCATGACTACATTTTTGGCACAAAGATTGAAGGTCACAATTCATAACGGCTGGCCACCTCGTCCCAAAAGCCGCAACCTTTCAGAATCAGATCGCAAACTTCACGCACAGCTCCCTTGCCGCCCCCCTTTGAGGTCACATAATCAGCGACACCCAGAGCTTCCGGAAGCCCGTCCGCGGGAGCGGCAGAAAAAGCGACACGCCTCATCACCGGGACATCGATCACGTCATCGCCGACGTAGGCGATCTGGCTGTCGGACAGGCCGGTTTTCTGCTTCACGTCCTGATAGCTGTCCAGCTTTTTCAGCGCTCCCTGATAAACGATCTGGATACCCAGCTCAGCGGCACGGATTTCAACGACCCGGGATGTGCGACCGGTAATAATGCCAACTTCGATACCGTAACGCTGCAGCATCTTTATGCCGTGACCGTCCTTGACATTGAATACCTTGGTTTCAAGGCCGTTGCCGTCATAGATAATGCCGCCGTCGGTCATGACGCCATCCACATCCAGCAGCAACAGTTTGATATTTTTCAATTTATCGTTCATCAGGCGATACCCGCTTTCAGGATGTCATGCAGGTGGACTATGCCGCAGGGCGCCGTGCTTGAGTCGTCGTCAAAGACAAACAGCGAGGTAATGGCGCGATGCTCCATGATCTGCAGTGCCGCAGCGGCGAGTTCACCGCGTTTGATGCGTAAAGGCCCGCGTTTCATGATCTCGGCGGCGCTCCGGTTCAGGATATCATACCCCTTTTCCAGCGACCGGCGCAGATCGCCGTCGGTTATCACTCCACGCAGCGCACCGCTGCCGTCGCAGACACCGGTGACGCCCAGTCCCTTGGAAGTGATTACAAACAGCGCATCCTTCATCAGCGTATCTTCCCGGACCAAAGGTATGCCATCTCCGCTGTGCATCAGGTCTTCCACCCGCAGCAGCAGTTTTTTGCCCAGAGAGCCGCCGGGATGGAATATGGCAAAATCCTCGGCCCTGAAGCCACGCTTAACCAGCAACGCCACCGCCAGCGCGTCCCCCATCGCCAGCGCGGCGGTAGTCGAAGCCGTCGGCGCCAGTCCCAGCGGACAGGCCTCCTCCTTGACCGACACATCCAGAAACACGTCACTGGAACGGGCCAGGTTTGATGTCTGGCTGCTGGTCATCGCGATGAGATGGGCGCCCAGGCGTTTGACGGAGGGGAGGATCCGCATGATCTCCTCGGTTTCCCCGCTATTGGAAATGGCAATTACCACGTCTCCGGTCATGATCATGCCCAAGTCACCATGGATGCCTTCGGCCGGGTGGAGAAAAAAAGCCGGAGTGCCGGTGGAGGCCATGGTGGAGGCGATTTTCTGCCCGACCAGTCCGGATTTGCCCATGCCGCTGACGATTACCCGGCCGGAACTGGCCAGGATCAAATCCACCGCTTTCTCGAACGATTCATCGATGCGAGCCGCCATCACGGATAGCGCTTCCGCCTCGACCCGGATAACCCGGCGTGCCTCAGCTATCACTGTCATTCGTGCATCCTCTGTTTCACAACCAAGTCAACCGCTTTGAGCGTATTCAACAACTGGGCAAGTTCGCTCAGAGGAATCGAGTTGGGACCGTCGCAGAGCGCCTTGTCCGGATCCTCGTGCACCTCCATGAAAATCCCGTCGATGCCGGTGGCTACCGCGGCCCGCGAGAGGTACTCGACAAATTCGCGCTGCCCGCCAGAACTTTCACCCTGCCCGCCCGGCAGCTGCACGCTGTGAGTGGCATCAAACACCACCGGATAGCCTGTGGCACGCATTACCGGGAAACTGCGCATGTCCACGACCAAGTTGTTGTAGCCAAAGGAAGCGCCGCGCTCGGTCAGGATGATGTTTTCATTGCCGCTGGCCGCAATCTTTCCGGCAACGTTTTTCATGTCCCAGGGCGCCAGGAACTGCCCTTTCTTCACATTGATCACCCGGCCGCATTTTGCCGCGGCAATCAGAAGGTCGGTCTGGCGACAGAGGAAGGCGGGAATCTGCAGAACATCCAGCACTTCTGCCGCGGGGGAGATCTGCTCGATCGAGTGCACATCGGACAGGACCGGCAGTCCCAGAGTTTCCTTGACCTTGCGCAGAATGGCCAGACCTTCCTTGATTCCCGGCCCGCGGAAAGCGTTGATCGAAGTGCGGTTGGCCTTGTCGTAGGAGGCTTTGAAGATCAGCGGTATGTTCACGCCGTTACAGATCGTCAGAAGCTTTTCGGCATGGCGCAACGTGGCGGCTTCGTTTTCAATCACGCAGGGCCCTGCAATCAGCGCCAGCGGACGTGTTCCGCCGATCTTGACATTTCCGATAATTATTTCGCGAGTCATTTGAATTCCAGTCCCTTTAATCAAAGTTGTGAATTGCCCGGAATTATTCCGGAGCAGGCAGTATTGCCAATCGTATACCGACTTAACAGTACGGTATCAATAAAAAAAGACACCCGCCAAAAAACAGCGGGTGGCCATATCAATACCACAGGCAATGTTCTATCTCAACCCAAAAGCACTTCGGGAAGTTCGTCCGAAATAAGCCGGCACCATAAAGTCGCTTCAAAACTGGCCTGAGTTCAGCGTTTATCCGATAATCATTTAATTACCAACCTGTCGATGACAACCTGGCCGGACTTGATGGTCAACTTCCCCTTCAGCTCACCGTATCCGCCATTTGTAGCATATGCGGCGTCATAGCCGCCCCGGAAAGTCACTAATCTGTCACCGTCGGCAGTCAGATCTTCCACGAAGGTTACGGCTTTCACCTGTATTATGTCGCTTGTGACGGTCTCGACATAGGCCGCCTGGAGCGAGGTGAAGTACAGCGGCTGCGCACCGTATATACGTACCGGTTTAAGATCGAAAGCAGCGCTAAGTGTCGTGTCCCCAGCCGGGACAAACGTACAGTCACCGGTTCCGGCACACGGCGCGCCCCAACCGGCAAAGAGAGACGTGTCGTAGGGGACCGGATGAAGCAAAACGGCAACATTCCTGGGAAAGTTCCCGTAACAGCTATCCAAACTGCAGGCGAAGTTTGGAGGAGTGCTTTCGACAATACCGCTTCCGGCGCCGAAAAGATTGCAGGTGACAAGAACAGGCGGCAACGGTGCGGTGGTGAAACTCCATGTGACCGTATTCTGCAAGGGAACGCCGACTGCATCGGTAATTGCGGTGGTCAATGTTGCGGTATGGACGGTTTCCGGATCCAGCGCATCGGTGGGGATGAAGGTCGCCTGATGCTTGACGGGATTATAGCTGACCGACCCAGCGATCGGCATCGCACCCTTTGTTAGAGTGAATGTAGAGGCATTGATGGTGCTCTGAAGCATCGCCTTGTTGAAGATGGCCCCGACGGAGGTGCGTAGCGGCAGGTCGGTCTGGCCGTCATACGGTATAAGGACATCCGGCGCCGGCAGGACGGGAAGTCCGGTTAATTCGGTGGTGAAGATCCATTCCTTGTTTGCCGCCATACTGTTGCCAGACAGATCGGTGATTGAAGAGAGCAGGACGGCGACATAGGTGACACCCGGATCAAGCGGCGCGTCCGGGAGCATGGTCACAACTCTTGTCAACGCGTTATATTCGACATTTGCCGAAACAGAATACGCACCGTTCAAGACCAGGAAACTGGACCTGGTGATGCTAAGTGGATCGAGCGCCTCGCTGAACAGCGCGGTGATGGGGTTCGCCAGTGGGACGCTTACTCCACCCGCTGCAGGAGTTGTCGAGAGTACCGTCGGTTTCGTCAGGTCTGGCGCCGCGCCGATGGTGAAACTCCAGACCTTCTGCTGGGTCAAGGCGCGACCGGCAAGATCCTTGACCCCGGTGGTGACGGTCGCAGTGTAAAGTGTGTTGTTTTGCAAGGGGGCGCCCGGAACAAAAACCGCCTCAAGCCCATACACGCTGACCGCGCCTGCCACTGCCACACTTCCCGGCCCGATCAGCCTGAACGACCCGCTTGAACCCGTAGTTACGGTTGCAGGATCGACAGGGCGAGAGAAGGTGGCGGCAACCGTTACATCCGGAGATATTCCGCTAGCGCTGTCAGGAGGCGAAACGACCACAACCGACGGCGCTGTTGTGCCGGGCGACAGACTTACGACATTCCGGTTGCCGGCCGCGTCATAGGCGAAATCAGCCGTAGAACCGCCGATATTGACCGAAATGGGACGACCCAGATCGTCATAGGTGTAGGTGGTGGTGTAATCGGCAGCAACGGCGATTACTGGGTAGCCCGTTACCGTCATTAAACCGGCGATGAATACTGTTGCCAGAAAGCGTTTGATTATTTTCATGATATCCATCCTCTCATCGTTAACATCGACTGCCGGTCAAATCAGGGCAGAGAACCCTGTAACGCCGCTGTTGGACGCATCTCCAGCAAACGGAGCGGACGGAAGTGATTCCCGGCCGGCAAACCTCCCGGCTGTGTTGTCACCTGACGGGAAATCATAGCGCCGGGATTTGGAAGAAAGAAGCGCGATGAGAATTGATAGAGACCGGCCCGCTCGTCGAATTCCGAGAAGGATGAACGGAACGGTTGTTTGAAGGAACCGCTGGAGTAAGGAGCGCCAAAAGGGTCATAGCTGTAGGCTGCCGCCACAGTCTGTGTGCCGTCAATCAGCGCCGCCACCCTCCCCCGGCCGTCAAAGAGATATTCGTAGTCAGCTCCCCCCTGACGGATGCCGAGCAGGGTTGAACCGCGTCCGGCACTACCGCTCCAGGTGTAGTCGCGTACCACGGCGCCCGTGCCGTCGCGCTCCTGAAGCAGCAGCGGACCGAGGCGCACGAACTTCGCTTCCCGGACCGGTACGCTGTCCGCGCTTTCCGTAGCCGCAGCCAACCGGCCGTCGCCGTCATAAACATACTCGGTGCGGCGGGCAACACCGCCGGTGTCAGTAAACTCCAGGGTCATCAAACGGTTCAGTTCATCATAGGTTGCGGTGAAGATTGAGCCGTCAGCCGCATACCCGGTGATCAGGTTACCATTCTGGTCCCATGTATAGGTCCTGTCTGGCGAGGTTCCCGACAGCGGTTGATTCATGCTGTCGTAACCGTAAATTTGCAGAGCGCTTGGCACAACTGGTGGAGTAGCTCCTCCTGTAACCGTCTCGCTGGCCGGCAGCTTCCGGCCGGGAGCGTAGGTATAGGCGAAGCGGTTGATGAGGCTGCTGTTCGACTTTTTATTATCAACCTGTTGTGGCCGATTGAGAGAATCGCGCAATACAGTGGTGATACTCCCGCTCGGCCTGGTGATACTGCCGGGTAAAGGGTTTGCTCCGGCATAGCCGAAAACATGGCTCTTTCCGGCTTCGGTGACGCCAGTTACCCTGCCGAGAGCATCATAGGCATAGGTTATGGTACGGCCGTCAATTTCCAGACCGGTGCGCCGTCCGGCATTGTCATAGGTCAGGGTTATCGTACCGCTCCCCGCCGGCCCGATGACTGACGTGAGCCGAGAAGCGGCGTCGTAGTTGTAGCTGGTTTCACCCCGGCTGTCGGTCATGGAAATCCGGCGGTTATAGGCATCATAGACATGGGAGGCTCCATTAAGGGTGCCTCCGGTCATGGATGTCAGATTAAACATCTCGTCAAACTGGAGCTGGAACCATCTGCCGTCAGCCTGGGTGATCGTTTCCAGGAGCCCGGCGCTCCGAAAGGTTCTGTTCAGAATGGTCCCGTCCGGATAAGTTTCCTGGATCGGCCGGTTGTCCAGGTCATATTTTATGCGCGTGGTGTTGCCATTGGGATCAGTCGCTGCCGTCAGGTTGCCGTTGGCGTCGCGGACGTAGCTGAACGCACTTCCATCGGGCCGGACAAGGCCGGTGAGACGGTTGAGCGTGTCATAGCTGTAGGAAGTGGTTTTTCCGGCACGGTCGGTCACGGCTTCGACGAGGCGCGGGATGGCTGTTGAGTACGTAATGACCACAAACGTGGAATCGGGATAGGTTACGCGCGTTACATCGTCAAGCAGGTTGTAATCATAGGTCAGCGTTACACCGGCGCTGTTGGTGTAGGTGCGGACCCTGCCGAAGGAGTCGTGTGTAAAGCTGCCGATTGTCACTCCGGCGATGCTGGTCCTGGCCAGGCGATGATTGACGTCATACTCATAGCTCTTTACCGCGCCGAGCGGGTCGGTGGAGGAGGTGAGCTGGCCCAGGCTGTTATAGACATGGGTAGTGCTATGGTTTAACCGGTCAGTAACGGATGTAACGCCATGGTTCGCGTTATAGGCGTAGGTGACAGTCCCGAGTCCGTTGGTCTCGGTCAGCAGATCGACGCCATTCGGCGCATAACTTCTGTTGGTCAGATTCAGCCGCGGATCGGTTATGGCGGTGACCATCCCCTTGTCATTATAGATATACCGGGAGCCTTCCCAGTTGGTCAGAAGATCTCCGTTCACGTCGTAGACATAGGAATAATTATGGCCGGCAGGGGTGGTGACCGAGCTGATTTCGGCGCGCTGTCCGGTTGTCGTGCCAAAGTTGACGCTGGTCTTGGGCGTGGTGTAGCCGTCATAGCCGGGATAATAACTGACATAATCGCGTGGCTGAATGTGCCAGCTGCTGCCGGTGTAGCCGTTGTAGTAGAACTCTTCCCTGCCCCCCTGCGGGTTGGTGACGGTAATCCGGTAATTCTCCCACATCACTCCACCTGGCGGAGGATAGGAGTCGGCGCTGTTGTTGATCCCCTCTGCCGGCTCGATATAAAACTCACTGGTTCCCAGGGTGTTGCCGATTGAGGTCAGATAAAACGTGCTGTCGTAGGTGAAGCTAAACGAATAGCCCCCCATGTCGGTAATTTTATTGAGTGCCCCGCTGGGGGAATATTCAAAGTCGGCATGTCGGCCAAACGGATCGGTGGCCCTGGTGATCAGCCCGTTGCCGTTATAGGTGAGGGTCGTTACACCGCCAAGCGCATCGGTTATGGTTGTGAGATGAATCTGGCTGTCATAGGTGAAGCTGAGCTTGTTGCCGTATGCGTCGCGGGATTCAGTCAGAAACGGCTGCAGCGACGAGGTTCCGGACGGGATGGCATACAGATATACCCGACCGTCGGGGAAGAGCAGCTCGAACCTGTTTTCCGCCAGCTTCACCAGTGTGTTGTAGACCTGATAGGGGTGAAGGTATCCGCCGGCCGGGTTTGGTGAATAGACGTCACGCCGGCCGTCGGCCATGAAGATGGTCACTTCGCCGCCGGTATCCACCACCAGAGAGGAACCGTAGTTGAACTGCCACTTTGGACCGAACGGTTCGTGCTGGGCGATGGCCGACTGGGAGTTATAGGAAAGGGTAATCTGTACCGGCAACCCGACAGCCGGACGATACCAGAGCGGAGTATCCTGTACGAATAGGTTCATGTTGACCGGATTGACAAACCATGTCGGAGCACCGCAACCAAACTCTGTGCAGAATTGATCCATGGGCATATTTTTGACACGAAGATATTCATCGTAGTCACCCCTGTCTCTTAAAGCCTCTCGCGCTTTCATCTCCTTCAGCGCATCCATTCCGCCTCTTTCAGCAGCCGCACCTTCTTCGCTCAAGAGTGGGGCCAATTCGCCAATGACAGGCGGCATTGGTGCAAAAACACCCGTAAACCAATTCGAGAGAAATTCGGCGCCCTGCTTGATTTTTTTCCCCAAATCGCTCTCCGGTTTGGGGACACCACAGCAACCGCCGGCGATCTCCTCCATCTCCAGGCCGACGAGTCGCACGCCAGGCAAAGGCGTATCCGCATCTTCGTTAACCAGAACAGCTCCGCTCCATTCCCGTGCAAATTCGGCAAAAGTCTGGCTGTAATAACGCTCTCCCTGGGGATCGAACAGTGTCAGCCGGCCATCGTTCATCTCCTCCAGCACCCAGTAGTGTCCGCTGTCACCCGGCAAATGACCGGACAGATGGACCAGCACCGGAAGTTCCAGCTGGGGAAGATCCTCGGGCTTTAGACGAAGGGCCGCCAACTGCACACCGCGTTCCGCGGCAATCCGCGCAAGTTCTTCGAAGCTGAAACCACGGCTGTTTTTGGGACGAAGCAGATCAAGACCGGTCTTCCCGTCGTCAAGGCCACTCACTTCCAGAAACCGCGAGAGCGCCTGGGCGCCGCAGGCCAGCGGCGCTGTCCCGGCATTTTTCATTTTAGACAGCCGTTGCAGCCACTGCGTGGCGTAGGTCCGGTCCCGCCAATCGCTGCTTTCTTTCGCAAGAAGCGCAAAGAGTTCAATCGCCTCTTTGGTGTTGTTACGGGCAGCCTTGAGCACCGCCAGACGGAGCCGGGCCTTGTTGGTCATGATCATGGCGCCTTCGTGACGGTTGTTCCGGTTCCGTCCGATAATGTCGTTGAAATACGCTTCCGCCTCAGTGGAACGTCCGTGATAAAAGGCGTCGCAGCCCAGATGCAGCAGCGCCTCCGAAACCCAGGGACTGTCGGAGAAGTCAGCCACATGCTTCTTGAACAGCACCACGGCTTCGACGTAATTATGTCTGTTCCACTCCTGAATAGCCGTGCCGAAGGAAAGATTGATCTGCCGGTGCCGATCCGGAGCAGACAGCCCCTTTGAGCCGGCGCCCATGGCTTTTGCCGCATGTCTGGGGAATCGAGGATCATCCACCACGATGTCGGACGTCGGATACAACTGGCCGCCGAGCTGCCCCGCCGCCATCAGTTCCTCCACCGTTGGCGCACGGGAGAGGTCAAGCGGCTTGAGATCCGGCTGAACCCTGGCAAGACTGTCAGCAACGGCATCCCCGGCATTTAGGATGATGTTCAGGATTAATACTGCCGCGACAACTGGTAGCAGTGCGGCAATCCGGCGAAACATTTTGGCGGTATTGTTGGTCATGACTCTCTCCTTGCGGATAATCCAGAAGCCGATTTATTCCAATTCCATATCAAAGCCATTTGACAGCGACAAAAACGCCCCGCCGGCTTGCAAGGCCAACGGGGCGAAATCTGAAACGTGACTAGCCGCTAATGACTGAACATAGAGGAGTTAGAAATAATGATTCCATGTTCAGTATTCTGCGCATATATTTAACCTTAAGTTGATATTTTTACCCGATAATCTACCTCTTTACGCTGACATGTCAAGATGTTTATTGGTTTTTTATTAATAATATCAGCTTATAAAACCTGCCCACAAGAACTTACTTCCTTACAAAAATTTCCTTTGCCAGATTGCTGTCAATGGCAAACTCGGAATAGCCGACACGGAAGATGTAGGACGGAAACGCCTGCTGCAGCACGATGCGATTTCCCGGCAAAACTCCCATCGCCATCAGTTTCTGCATTTTCTTGTTGTCTTCGGTCTGAATGTAGGCGATTTCACCTTCCTGACCCGACTTGAACTCGGTCAGCGGCACCACTCCCAGGTCGCCTTCTGCGCGGGCCTGTTCGCAGCAATCCCCTGGCGGAATCGGCTTGCCGTGGGGGCAGGTAGTTGGGTGGTTGAGCATGGTGCAGACCTTGGTGTCCACCCCCTCGTGCAACAGGTGTTCAAACTCGCAGGCCTTGTAATCACCGGCTTCACCACGGATGTTAAGCACATCCATCATCAGGCGTTCAGCCAACCGGTGGCGACGGATCGTGGTGCGCCCCTCAATTTTCCCTTCGGGCCGGAAATATACCAAGCCCTGCCTGATTTCCACCATGGCGCGACTGGTCAGCTCGGCGTAGGCGGGATCATCCAGCGGAATCGAGAATTCCTGGGGGTCCAAAGCAGCCAGCTTTCTTTCCTCAACCGCAATCCAGAGCGCCTCCAGGATTTCTTCCGCCTTATCGGATAATTTCATTCCGCGTCTCCTTTATCAGCATCGTTCTTATTGAATATCCTGCGTATCTTTTTGAGCAGTTCGGGTTCCAACGGATTTTTATAATTACAGCGCGGACAATGGATCGAATGGCAGCCGCCGGGACAACCGCCACAGCCCTGTTTGGCTTCCTTTTCATCGAATCTGTGCCCGCAGAATCCGCAGATCATGCCAACAATCCGGTCACCAGCAACAACTGGTTCAGCAGATAACCGCTGCCGAACGCCAGCAGACTCACGAACAGGCCGATGCCGCTTGCCACCCTCCAGCCCCGTTCGTTCTTCATCACCAGGAACTGGGCCACGCAAGGGATAAACAGGGTCAGAGTCACGGCAGCCACCGTCAGTTGCCGCGCGTCCATCAATCCCTTGGTCTGCAGGTCGTACAGGCCGGCGGCGCCGTAGTCGCGCCTGAAGAAGCCGAAGATGAAGGCAACAGCTGCTTCCCTGGGAAGCCCGAGCGAGGCCATTACCGGCGTCATCGCATCGATGGCCTTTTCAAAGAAGCCGGTCACCTTGCCCAGCCAGAGCAGCACCGAGGCCAGTACGAATAATGGCAGAATTTCCAGAAAATACCACTGCATGCGGGTATAGGTTTTTGTCAGCACGTTCGAGAACTGCGGCAGCCTCATCGGAGGCAGCTCCATGTAAAACATCGGCGCCTCACCGGGAAGAATCCGGGCGGCCAGCAGACCAACAGCAATGAAGATCAGCAGCAGGCACACGCTCCATACCGCCAGTGCGCCGGGGGACTTGGAAAGCAGCGCAATGATCACCCCCAGCTGAGCCGAACATGGGATCGCCAGCGCCAGCAGGACCGTCGCAATCACCCGCTCTCGAACCGTCTCCAGGGTACGGGTCACCATCGTGGCCATCGTATCACAGCCAAAACCAAGCACCATCGGAATTACCGCCCTCCCCGTCAGGCCGAAATACTTGAAGACCCGGTCAACAAGAAGCGCCAGACGCGGGAAATATCCGGTATCTTCCAGAAAGGAGAAGAAGATGAAGAAGGTTGCCACGATCGGCAGAATAATGCCGACCGCATATCTGATGCCGAGCGTGATGATTCCGTATTCGCCGACAATCAGCTCCTGAACGATCTCCCATGGGACAATGTTCTTGACCAGACCGATCACCCAGGGATTAACAATTTCCACAAAAAACCGTTTTTCCAGCAGGTCCACGACCGTTCCGGCACCGAACTGTCCCACAAACTTGTAGAGTCCGAAATAGAGCACGATCAGAAGCATCGGAACGCCGGTCAACGGCTTGACCGACCAGTTGGACAACCGCTCGGCCCAGGTTACGACCCGTTTGTCCGGAGCAACGAAAACACCGTTCAACAGATCCTTGGCGATCTCGTTACGCTCCAGCGACAGATTGAGATGGAACGAACCACGGCGCTTGAAGGATATCTCACGCGCCAGTTCCGCCAGCGCCGGGTAGCCCTCCCCTTCACGATGACGTACGATCTCAATGATTTCCTCGTCCTGCTGCAAAAGCAGCATCGCCAACGATCGACGGGAAAGTATATAATCTCCGGTCATCATCCCGGCAATCTCATTTATATCATGTTCCAACAGGCGACTATAGGGGAAGCGCCGCCTGGCATCACCCTGGTGTTTATACCCGGCGATGGCCGCCCGGATAGCATCCACACCGCGGTTACGGGCGGTGGCGGCCCCAATCACCGGGATGCCCAGACGCTTTTGCAGCAGTTCCAGGTCGATTTTCAGCCCCATCCGCTCGGCTTCATCCATGATGTTGACGACCAGTATCACCGGCAATTCCGCCTCGATCAACTGAACCGTCATGGCCAGCATGCGCTCCAGATTGCGGGCATCCAGGACATGCACAACAACGTCGGGGTTCTCATGCAGCAGGATTTCACGGGCAACCCGCTCTTCTTCGGTTATCGTGTGGATCGAATACATGCCGGGCGTATCGATCACCTGCCAGGGTTCACCTTCAATCGTGGAGTTGCCGCGTGAAACCTCGACAGAAGTTCCGGGATAGTTTGATACAGTGACATAGGCGCCGGTCAAGGCGTTGAAGAGCACGCTTTTTCCGACATTGGGATTTCCCACCAGAGCTACCCGGCGTACAACACTGCGGTTTGCAGATTCAGAGGAGGCGCTATTGCTGCTTGACGACATCGTTACACCCTTTTATGCTTTTGATTTTCATTTTCAATGGTTTTTCAAAAAAAAGTCCTGATTCTGCGTCAAGACTTGGTGTTTCTGCAATCAGAACAGAGGCCGTAGATTTCCAGCTTGTGGCTTCTGATCATGAAGCCGTGTAGAGCTGCGATTTCATCCTGCAGTTTCTCTATGGTCTCGTTTTCGAACTCGACTATGCTGTTACATCCGGTACAGACCAGGTGGTCATGGTGTTCGCCGGCCATCACATGTTCATAGCGGGTCTGTCCGTCATGCAAAAGTATTTCGCGCGCCAGACCGGACTCCACAAACAGCTTGAGCGTACGGTAGACCGTGGCATGGCCGATGCCGGGATTGCTGGTTTTGATCTTCAGATAGAGCTCTTCAACACTGACATGCTGGTGGGTCGAAAGAAAAATGTCGAGAATCACGTCCCTCTGGCGGGTGGAGCGCAACCCTTTGCTGGCGGCGAAACGGTTGAAGGCTTTTTTCTTTTCCAGTATCATGCGCCCCCCTATTGAACTTGATATTCAATTTAATGGCAGACACTGTCAACTGTCAACTGTTATATGTCGCCATAACAATCATTCATATGATGAGGTCTGTAATTCCAGTAAGTCAGCCGGCTCTTTCTTTGACAATCCGGTTAAAGTATTGATTATTTCTGCGATGTAATTTTTTGTCATTTTACGGGCTACAGGCTATACTTTTGCTTTCTGCTTCCGTTTCCAGAGTTCTTCACACGGTGTTGGATGTTCACGAAGATCTTTGGCTTTTTCTGCACCGATGCCTAAGACCCCGTCTTTTGAATATTTATAAAGTTCCCCTCTGCGCTTCTCCTGAGCCCATGTACCAGTTTTACCGTTAGCATCCGGTTTTAAATACTCATCATCAACAAAAACCAGATTGCGGCCATCCTTGAAAAATGCTGTGGGTATGGAAACACCTTCGCCCATTTTTTTGTCGGTAAGTTTATTGATATCCAGAACTATCCTTCATGTAGCGCCCGCTCGCACCCCAGTTCTTTCTCCACATTCAGCAGGGTCTTCAAGCAGTTATGAAGCGGTATCTTCAACTCAACAGCCAGCGCATCACGAGTACCAGAGCAGACTTCAGGCGGGAATGCCCGGACAGTTTCGGCTTGCTCATTTTTCAATCACTTCTGACAATTCGTAAAGTGTTTCAGGGTCAATATCAACATTACCCGGCCAGGCAACCGTGCCATTTTCCACAAAAGCCCGTTGAAACAGCGGGGCAGGCTTGATACGTATCCATGGTTTTTGCTCCATGTATGGTTCCATGTTGAAGCGGCGTTTTTCGCCGTTTTCAAATTCGAGCATCAGTGTGTAGTGTGGTCCGGGTTGTACCCGTACAATATCCAATAACATTATGTGCCTCCTTACTTGAGAGGATCGATTCGAAACAGCTCTTCGCCGGCACTTGCCAGTTCCCAATCAGCAAGGAGTTCATCCCTATGCAGGTCGATCCAGACTTGCACCATCCGCAACTGCCGTGCTGGGAAGTCACCAGCCAGAAGTGATCCATCCTCGATTGCGATGGATGCATTAGCACCCTGGTAGCGAACATGCACATGTGGCAAGTGATGTTTTTCCTTTATTTCATAAAACATCGAAATAATGATCCCGTAAAACATGCTAATTGTCGGCATGACAGCTCCTCCCCTATTAGATTTTACTTCAATTGTGTCCGCAATGCGGACACTTTTTCCCGTTGAGCAACATCTGTTAGATGTACATTATTTCAAATTGTCTCATCAGTGCCGAGACAATTTACCTCCCGAACTGACCAACAAAAACCGACTCAATCGCCTCAAATCGCTTAATGACCCGATAGATGCCGAAATCAAGGCTCTCAGCCTCGTCAAGCTGGAACAGTTCAGTCATCAGTTCGACGAATCGGGTTTCAGCGTGTTGCTTTATGGACATGGTATTTCCTTTGTGGAGGAATTGATTTTAACTGAGAAGTGTTTCTATATTGATGCCAACTTAACTGATAATCTCCCGGTACCCGCCTTTATCCGGCCCGACACGACGATGGACTCAATCGAACTTCAATATTTCAAGCTGTTTTTCTACGGCGAGGAGAGTAAGTCCCAGATGTTGACTCAATTCTACTGCCGTTTTGCGGGCAAAACAGAGTACGGCCGCTTTTAGCGCTACACCGCGGCCCAAGGCCATCGCATCTTACTCGTACATCAGCCGCATGCCACCCAGAGCGCTCTTCAATGTCCCTTCAAACTTTTCCTCAACCCCGCCGCTGAGAATATCCAGATAGTTCATTTTTTTCTTCGGCGGCAGAATAACTTCCGGTTCACCCTTGATTCCGGCCTGCTTTCCGGCCTCCTCAATCGCGTCCTGTAAAGTTCCCAAGCGGTCAACCAGTTTGGCACCCTTGGCCTGTTCGCCGGAGAGTATCCGGCCGTCGGCGATTTTCCTGACGTCCTCGACCGGCAGCTTGCGGCCTTCCGCCACCGCCCTGATAAACTGCTCGTGGGTGTTATCTATCACGGACTGCAACATGGCCCGGTCCTCGGGCGAGAATTTTCTCAACGGCGACCCGGAGTCCTTGTACTTCCCGGTTTTGAGTGTATGGGACTTGATGCCGATTTTGTCCATCAGCGCCTCAATGTTTGACAGTTTGAGAATGACACCGATGCTGGCGGTAATCGTACCGGGGTTGGCGTAGATCAACGTCGCCGGAGCGGAGATGTAGTAGCCGCCCGAAGCCGCCAGGCTCCCCATCGAGACGATGATTTTCTTTTTAACGGCAAACTTCTTGACCTCCTCGTAAATTTCCTGCGAGGGGGCCACAATACCGCCAGGCGAGTCAACCCTGAGCACAACCGCCTTGACGCCATCCTGCTTGAGAAAATGTCTCAACTGGCGAATGGTTTCCTTGGAATCCAGAATCATTCCCTTAACTTCAACCAGTCCGATGCCGTCTTTGGAGACTAACGCGTTATCGGCGCCATCCAGCAACGACTTGGCGATTTTGACCGAAACCGTGAATAGCACTGTTACGAAAAATGCAATTGCCAGTATGATGATAAAGATTTTTTTTGACATATTCGGATACCTTTTGTTTATTTTGACTTTAATGAAGGCGACTGTTCTGCTAGAGTACATGATATGAAAATCTTGGTCATATCAGATACACACGGCAACACGACGCTCGCCTTCAAGGCCCACACTCTGTCGGAGCCGGTTGATATGGTGCTGCATCTCGGTGACGGAAGCGATGATGCCAACCTGATGCTCGAAGTGTTGGAGATCCCGGTAATCAATGTTGCCGGAAACTGCGATATCGGCTCAAACGCCCCGCGAGAGCTCTTATGGGAATGTGAAGGAAAAAGGATTTTGTTGTCGCACGGAGATGTTTACGGGGTAAAAAGCGGGCTGTCCAAACTTGAACGGCGGGCCAGGGAGGTCGGAGCCGATGCCATTCTGTTCGGGCACAGCCACAGGGCAATCAATGAATTTCGTGCCGAGCTTCTGATGCTGAACCCCGGCACGCTGACACACGCAGCCCATCATCGCACGTTTGCCGTAATGGAAATTTCCACGGACGGCATCACCGCCAGACTGTACGATATCGATTAAACCTCGCCTCCCCTGTTTGACGCCTCGTGTCCCTTATGAACCGCCTTCTCAAGCCTGCGACGCCTCGGCCAGGTAATCAGAAAATCCACCGGTCCGGAAAACACATACAGCAGCATGATCGAGAATATCATCACCACCGGCTCGGCAGCCACAACTATCAGCAGCACAACCGCCAGCAGCAGAAAACCGAAGGGCTGACGCTTGATCAGCGCCGGATCCTTGAAGGAATAATAGCGGAAGTTGGAGACCATCAGGAATGCCAGCAGATAGATCAGCACGACAATTGCCAGGCGTTTGAAAGAGCTGGGCCAACCGAAATGATGGAAGAGCAGTACCGTGGAAGCGACCATGCAGGCTGCAGCCGGCGTGGGGAGTCCCACGAAACGTTTGCTTTCGACCGTATCGACCTGCACGTTGAAACGGGCCAAGCGCAACGCGCAACAGGCCAGAAACAGGAAAGCCGCCAACCAGCCCAACCGGCCGAACGGCTTCAGCGCCCAGGCGTACATCATCAGGGCCGGCGTCACGCCGAACGCGACAACATCGGCCAGAGAATCATACTCGACACCGAACTTGCTGGTGGTGCCGGTCATGCGGGCAACCTTGCCATCCAGCCCGTCAAAAATGGCCGAGACGAAGATGAACAGGGCCGCGATCCTGAAATCCTCGCTGCCACCGTTAAGCGTCTTGACCATGCTGTAGAATCCGGCAAACAGGCTGGCAGTAGTGAACAGGTTGGGCAGGATGTAAATTCCGCGTTTGATGCTATCTTTTTTTGTAATGGTTTCTTCCTGAATTTCAAGGCTCATGCGACGGAATCCTCACTTAACCGATTCTTCCCAGAACAGTCTCTCCGGCCACGGTTTTATCGCCTATCTTGACCAAAGGCACGACATCTGGCGGCAGATATACATCCACGCGCGAACCGAAACGTATCAGACCATAGCGTTCGCCTCTCTTCAGAATGTCACCAATCTGCGGATAGCAGATAATACGGCGCGCAATCAGGCCGGCGATCTGTACGAATGCGATTTTAACTCCGCCGGCTGTTTCCAGAACAATACCGTTGCGTTCATTCTCACAGGATGCCCGCCCGTCACGGGCGTCGAAGAACTTGCCCCTGTTGTACGAGACATCCAGCACTTTGCCGTCCAAGGGCACTCTGTTGACATGCACGTTGAACACGGACATGAAAATGCTGATCTTGAGAGACTCGACTCCCAAAGGAGTTTCGGATACACGCTCGCAGACTATTACGGTTCCGTCCGCCGGAGCAACAACTTCTTTGGGGTCGGCGGAAGGGGTTCTTTCAGGGTTGCGGAAAAAGTACAACACGAAAAGCATCAGCAGGAAAGCTATGACTGCGGGAACAGCCAGTACCAGTGACGCCAGTTTCCATGACGCAAGCACGAGTATGAAAGTCAATCCGACCGAGAAGAGGATGAAAGGGTAGCCTTCCCTGGCAAAAGGTGATGAATTGTCCATGATCTGCCTAACCCCGATAAATGGGATAACGTGTAGTTATTTACAGTATGCCACAAGCGCAGACACCCCTCTCCCGCAAGGGTAAAGGGGTGTCGTTAATCGCAGTGACTATCCGTCAGTTCTTGGTCTTGTCAACAATTTTCTGAATCCAGGGCATCATGCTGCGCAGACGCTCGCCGACCTGTTCGATCGGGTGGGCGGCGTTGAGACGACGGCGTGCAGTCATTTCCGGATAGTTAGACATGCCTTCGAGAATGAACTGCTTGGCATACTGACCGTTCTGGATATTGTCCAGGCACTCTTTCATCGCCGCACGGCTCTGGTCGTTGATCACCCGTGGTCCGGTGACATATTCGCCGTATTCGGCATTGTTGGAGATGGAATAGTTCATGTTGGCGATGCCGCCTTCATACATCAGGTCCACAATCAGCTTGAGTTCATGCAGACACTCGAAATAAGCCATTTCCGGGGCATAACCGGCTTCCACCAGGGTTTCGAAACCGGCCTTGACCAGTTCCACCGCGCCGCCGCAGAGCACTGCCTGCTCGCCGAACAGGTCGGTTTCGGTCTCGTCCTTGAAGGTGGTCTCGATGATGCCGGTACGACCACCGCCAATGGCGCTGGCGTAGGAGAGCGCCAGTTCACGGGCGCTGCCCGACGCATTCTGGAAAATCGCGATCAGGTCAGGAATTCCCCCGCCTCTCACAAACTCGGAGCGAACAGTGTGACCCGGCGCCTTGGGAGCGATCATGATCACATCCAGGTCCGCGCGTGGCACGACCTGGTTGTAATGAATGGCAAAACCGTGGGCAAATGCCAGAGCCGCCCCATTTTTGAGCTTCGGCGCGATCTCGTCGCGATAGAGGACCGACTGGAACTCATCCGGGGTCAGGATCATCACCAGGTCAGCTTCGGCAACAGCCTCGGCAACACTCGCCACCTTGAGGCCGGCATTGGTCGCCTTGACAGCAGAAGCCGAGCCTGCACGCAGGGCCACGGTTACATCAACGCCCGAATCCTTGAGGTTGCAGGCATGGGCATGACCCTGTGAACCGTACCCTACTATGGTAACTTTTTTCGATTTGATCAACGCGAGATCACAATCACGATCGTAATAAACGTTCATGCTGGTAAATCCTCCACACAAATTTTATCCGGCAAACCGGTCTGACGTTTAGTAAGTCAGAAATTATTTTTTAAAATAATTTCGTTGACGCACTTATCCAGATAATCTGGATAAGAAAAGGAACGAGACAGATACTACATTCGACCGCGGCTGTCAACGCAAATAGCTGTTTAGACCGCGGTCATGGCCGCACACTGCACATATGAACACCACAAGAAAAGCCGCCGGTTTAGTGGCGGCTTGTCATTTTTTCACGTTCCGACAAGGAACCGCCTAACCCTTCCACCCTTTTGCTCCACGGCCGATCGTGACCGAACCGGTACGGACCAGCTCCTTCAACCCCAACGGGCGCAAAAGATCGAGAATCGCGTCAATCTTGAGCGGGTTGCCGGTGGCCTCGATCGTATAGGATTTGGGGGTAACGTCAATAATCTTGGCGCGGAAGATATCGACGATGCGCAGCACCTCGGCGCGGCTCTCGTCTTCGGCCGTAACCTTGATCAACGCCATTTCGCGTTCTATACCGCTGCCATCGGTGAAGTCGATCACCTTGAGCACATCAATCAGCTTGTTAAGCTGTTTGTTGATCTGTTCCAGAACCTTGTCGTCACCACGGGTAACGATGGTCATCCGCGACAGACCTTCTTCGTTGGTGGGCGCCACCGAAAGCGAATCAATATTAAAACCGCGCCCGGAAAACAGGCTCGCCACCCGGGAAAGCACACCAAATTCATTTTCAACCATAACCGATATTGTATGTTGCATGGCAGTATTCTCCTTACGCGTTCAGTACCATTTCATTTAATGACGCACCGGCCGGAACCATCGGAAGGACCTTCTCTTCACGGGCAATCTTGAATTCCATGATCACCGGCCCTTTTTCCGCAAAGCCCTGTTTGATGACCTTCTCAACCTCGTCCGGCTTGGTGGCGAGAAAGCCTTTCGCGCCATAGGCGTCGGCCAGCTTGATGTAGTCGATCGGCAATTCCATGCAGGTCTGTGAATAGCGCTTGTCGAAGAACAGCTCCTGCCACTGGCGAACCATGCCGAGGAAGTTGTTGTTCAGGATTACGATCTTGACCGGCAGCTTGTTCTGTACCAGCGTGGCCATTTCCTGGATGTTCATCTGCACCCCGCCGTCACCGCAGATCGTTATCACCTGACGCCCCGGGAAAGCCGCCTGGGCCCCCATCGCTGCCGGCAGACCGTAACCCATCGTGCCGAGTCCGCCGGAAGTCAGCAGCGTACGAGGGGAGTTGAACTTGAAAAACTGGGCGGTCCACATCTGGTGTTGTCCGACATCGGTGGATATGATCGCATTTTCGTCGCAAAGTTCGCGCAGTTTCTGAATCACAAACTGGGGCTTTATGGTTGTAGTGCTGCTTTTATAGCTGATCGGATGCTTGTCCTTCCAGGCTGAGATATCCTCATGCCACGGTTCCATGGCGGCAGCAAATTCGACCGTTTTGTCTTTCATCTTATCGGTAAACTTGATCATCTGCGCCAGAACGTCCTTGACGTCGCCGACAATCGGAAGGTCAACCCGCACATTTTTCTTGATCGAGGTCGGATCGACATCGATATGGATGATCTTGGCATGGGGAGCGAAGGTGGCCAGTTTGCCGGTAACCCGGTCATCGAAACGTGACCCGACCGCAATGATCAGATCGCTGTGGGTCATGGCCATATTGGCGCAATATGCGCCATGCATGCCGAGCATGCCCAGAGAAAGCGGGTCGTCGCCCGGGAAGGAACCCAATCCCATCAGAGTGGTGGTAACCGGAATACCGAGTTTACGCGCAAGGACGGTCAGCTGTTCAGACGCGTCGCCGAGCACTACGCCACCACCGACGTACAACACCGGCTTGTGTGCCTCAAGAATCATCTTGCAGGCTTTTTCAACCTGACGAGGATGCCCTTCAACGGTCGGCTTGTAACTGCGGATTTCGACCGAGTCGGGGTAGGAGAACTCACCCATGGCAACCTGGATATCCTTGGGAAAGTCAACCAGAACCGGGCCGGGACGGCCGGTGCGGGCGATATAGAAGGCTTTCTTCATAATCGTTGCGATATCCTTGACATCCCTGATAAGAAAGCTGTGCTTGGTGCAGGGGCGGGTGATGCCGATGATGTCAACTTCCTGAAAGGCATCGTTGCCGATCAGCGCAGTTGGCACCTGCCCGGTGACAATCACCATCGGAATCGAATCCATGTAGGCCGTGGCGATCGCGGTCACGGTATTGGTCGCGCCCGGCCCCGATGTGGCGATCGCCACGCCGACCTTGCCGGTTGCGCGTGCGTAACCGTCGGCGGCATGCGTGCCGGCCTGCTCGTGACGCGGCAGTATGTGACGGATTTCCTTGAAGCTGAAAAGCTCGTCGTAGATATTGATCACTGTACCGCCTGGATAGCCGAAGACGGTGTCAACGCCCTCCTTTTTCAGACATTCCAGCATTATTCGTGCGCCGTTCATTTTCATGTAATTACCTCATTTAAATTAAATTATTTCGTGTGTAGTGGCCTGAACCGGAAAAACCGGTTCAGGCGGTTGTCACAGCTCCGGTGTGGGCCGATGTGACAGCCTTTGCATAGCGGGCCAGCCAGCCGGTCTTTATTTTCGGCTCCGGAGCCTTCCATTTTGCCAGACGTACTGCCAGGGTCGCTTCGTCAACCAGCAATTCCAGTTTCCGGGCCGGAATATCCAGCAGAATCCGGTCCCCATCTTCCACCAGGGCGATCGGGCCACCCTCGGCGGCCTCCGGAGAGATGTGGCCAATACAGGGACCGCGGGTGCCGCCCGAAAAGCGACCGTCGGTAATCAGCGCGACCGAGTCGCCCAACCCCATGCCCATGATGGCGGCCGTAGGCGCCAGCATTTCGCGCATGCCCGGCCCTCCCTTGGGCCCTTCGTAGCGGATCACGACCACGTCGCCGGAGGTGATCCTGCCCTCCATGATGGCGGCCATGGCCAGTTCCTCGGCATCAAAACAGCGGGCGGTGCCCTCAAACTGCATCATTGCCTCCGAAACGCCGGACTGCTTGACGACAGCCCCTTTGGGAGCGATGTTGCCGGTAAGGATAGCTATGCCACCTTCCTTCTTCACCGGGTTCCCAAGCGGGCGGATGACCTCCTCGTCAACATTCTGAATGCTCTCGGCCAGCTGATGCGTGGTAAGGCCGAAGAGTGTCTGCGTATCCTTGATCTTGTCTCCCAGCTGCTTGAACACACCAGCCACTCCGCCGGCAATGTCCAGGTCTTCCATGAAATGCTCGCCGGCAGGGTTCATCGAAGCCAGCTGTGGCGTATCCTTGGCCAGTTCATCAAATAATTCCAGGGGCAGGTCCACTCCGGCCTCCCTGGCGATAGCCAGCAGATGCAGCACCGTATTGGATGACCCTCCCAGGGCCAGATCGACGCGGATGGCGTTCTCGAAGGCTTCTCGGGTCATGATGCTGCGCGGAGTGATGTTGTTCTGAACCAGCTCGACAATTTTTTCGCCGGAAGCAAAAGCTATGCGTCTTTTCAGAGCAGAGACCGCCAGTGCCGTGCCGCAGCGCGGCAGACTCATCCCCATCGTCTCGGTCAGTATCGCCATGGTGTTGGCGGTGAAGAGTCCCTGACAGGAACCCATGCCAGGACAGGCGTTGTCTTCGCAAACCTGCAGTTCCTTGTCACTGATCACACCGGCCTTGTAACGGGCCATGGCCTCGAACGTGTCGGATACGAACGAAAACTGGCGACCGGACTGGCCGCGGCCGCTCATCATCGGACCGGCGGTAACGACGATGCAGGGAATATCCAGCCGTGCAGCGGCCATCAGCATGCCGGGGGTGATCTTGTCGCAGTTGGTCAGAAGCACCAGGCCGTCCAGCCGGTGCGCCTCGGCCACAGACTCGACCATATCGGCAATCAGCTCGCGGGTCGGCAATGAATAGTGCATCCCCTTATGCCCCATGGCCATGCCGTCGCAGACACCGGGAATGCCGAAGAAGAAGGAATGGCCTCCACCGGTATGAACACCCTTTTCGATGAAACGTTCAAGATCGCGCATACCCACATGGCCGGGAATAAGATCGGTAAAGCTGGTCGCTACCCCGATGAACGGCTTGTCCATCTGGCTCTGTGGTACGCCGGTTCCCTTCAGCAGGGCGCGATGTGGCGTCCTCTCAAGTCCTTTTTTAATTGTATCGCTACGCATACGGTTATCATCCTTGTCGATGGGTTGAATGTTTCATCCCGTCAAACAGCCGATTGATGCGGCTTAGCGGGTTTGGAACAATAATATATAAGTTGGAATATGTCAATTGGAATACAAGAGCTTACTCTCCCTTGAAGTTCGGCATCCGTTTTTCATAAAAAGCGTTTTTGCCTTCCAGGTAATCGGCGCTGTCATAGGCCTTGCGACGCAGACCCTGTATGCGCTCGAACGTTTCCGGACTTAGCGGGTGCGAATTGCCGAGCAGGCGAAGTTGCTCCTTGATCACCGAAATCGCCAGCGGGGAATTTTCGGTAATCTGACGGGCCATGGCATAGCAGAAAGGCTCCAGCTGATCGGTTGGAACCAGATGATTGAGAATTCCGACCTGCAAGGCTCTTTCGGCATTGATCGGCTTGGCGGTAAAAAACATCTCGCGGGCCAAACGCGGACCGACCACATTAATGAAGTGCAGTATCCCGGTGGAGTTGTACGGAACTCCGATCTTGGCCGGTGTGATGGCAAATGAAGCGCTGGGGCAGCCGATTGCAATGTCGCAGATGCAGGCCAGGTCGCAGGCGCCGCCCCAGACACTGCCTTCGACCATCGCCAGCACCGGCGCCGGAAACAGCTGAATCGCCCGCAGAGCCTGTTCCAGTGGATCATTGTAGGAGAGCGGATCCCGTCCAGGAATCGGCAGTTCCTTGATGTCAAAGCCCGACGACCAGACTTTGACACCGGGCTTGGCGCGAATTACAACGGCACGCGCCTTGTGCCGTTCAAAAAGGTGTAACGCCTCGATCAACTCGTTCAGCAGATTGTTTGAAAGGCTGTTGCGGGTCTCGTCATGATTGAAGGTGATGGTGCCGATGAGGTCGTTGTAGGAGGTTAATATAAGTGACATGATTCGATTCTCCCCTATGTCGGTTAGTATCCACCGGGTGTTATACGCCTGTGAGAGCACTAATACAAGTTCCTGAACGCCCGCATGTTTTCAACAGATATAACGCCTTCAGTTGCGCTATAGGCAACCATCTGCACACATTGGGATTTTTTTATCGCACATTAAAGAGTTTTCAGTTAATTGGTATAATTAGAAGTGTATACAATGGCGGAAAGCTCCGCCAAGACCCAGAGACGGCCTTTTGACAAGATTGTATTGAACTGAATTCGATTCTAATCCGGCAAGGGGTATCAAAATGTGCGGACGCTTCACTTCATTGCTTTTGCCTGAACTTCTTTCAGCAACATTCGGTGTGGCTGTGCCGGAATCATGCAGGCCACGCTACAACATTGCTCCAACGCACCAGATACCGATCATCAGAGAAGAAAAGGACGGGGTACGGCGGCTGTCGTTTGTCCGTTGGGGCCAGGCGCCTTCCTGGGCCAATGATCTTGGTATCGGTACTAACCTGATCAATACGGCTGCGGAAACATTGACCGGTGAATCCGACTGGAACTGCCTGTCGGACAATTGCAGGTGCATAATACCGGCCAACGGGTTCTACATCTGGCAAAACGGTGGTGACAAAAAGCAGCCATGGTACGTTACCCGCAAGGATGGCGCACACATGGCCTTTGCCGGCTTGCTCAATCGCTGGAGAACACCGGGTGGAAAAGAGATAGATACATGCACCATTATCACAACGGCCGCCAATGGTCTGATTCGACCGATTCATGAACGCATGCCGGCAACCATTGCCGAGGAAGACTTCTCGCTTTGGCTTTCAGCTGCCAGGTTCTCAGCGGCAAACTACCGTGCCGTTTTGAAATCCGAGCCATCCGATAAATTGGATATCTATACAGTCGGTTCACAGGTCAATCAACCGGCCTTTGACAGCAGCGCATGTATCAGAGACTTCCGAACCCATTGAAAGCAGAAATCAATCCTCGATCGGATCAGTATTCCTGAGTCGTATGGTCAGACCCTTCAGAAAATTCCTCAGGAACTGATCGCCACACTCCTTGTAATTTTTGTGCCCCTTGTTCCTGAACAACGCACTCAATTCCGATTTTGAAATAACGATGTCCGCCAGTTTCATAACGGCGATCATATCGTCTTCCTTGAAATCCAGGGCGATTCGCAGTTTTTTCAAAATGGTATTGTTTGTCAGGTTTGTATCAGGTTTTGCCACCTGACCGTCAGCCGGTTCACGGCGCCCCCTGTTTTTGGTTATCAAACCATCCAGAAAGAACGTCATCAGAGGATTGCTGCACTCAATATAGTCATCCTCATCTTCTTTTTTTAGAAACTTGAGCAGGGTGGGCTGTTCGATGTTGCAGCCGGAAAGCTTGAATATTTCAACCATGGCCGGATTGCTGATATCCAGCGCATAGCGCAACCTGCGTAAAATATCGTTGTTTGTCATCATAAGGCTCCTGTATGGCTGTTTTGCATTGCGAGACACTTTTAAACTATAAACTTGAAATTATATACCGATATTTTTATATTAAAAAGCCTTTAATTATATATTTGACAGTGATATATTAAACTTAGTTGGAGAAGGAAAAAACTGTTAAAAGGGGGGCGATGCTATCGAAGAAACTCCACCGGGCAGTACATTCAAGCAGGATGCATTATCGCTCCGGAGGCAAGTGGAGCCGGAATAATCCTTGAAAAGGTAACAGTAAACATCAAAAACCGAAGCCCGCCTAAACTAATTGGCGGGCTTTTCATTTGTCATTCCTTCGAAACATTTCAAGACTTTTTCTGCGATGTTTTCATGGCAACAGCCTTTTCAATCCAGAGGGAAAGTTCCCTGCCGCTCTTCAGCGTCTCCTCCGGGATGGTCAAACCGCTTTTAGCCGCCAGGTCAGCCGAATACTTGAGCTGCCCTTCGCTGGGACCGCCACCCACGCCGCGCGCGGCCGGTATGGCAAACCCCATCTTGTTGTGAACACCACGGCAAAAACGCTGCCAGGTTTCCCGGTTCTCGACCACAAGATCCAGAAAACTCTCCATCTTGCTGGTCAGCTCATAATCTATGACCCAGGCGTGCTGTCCCCTCAGATAATCGATCAGGGTTTCACCGGGCGGCATCGGAACCACCTTGCCCTTCTCTTCTCTGACATAACCCCGCTCGGTAATATTTTTAGTGATCGCGGCATAGGTGGAGGGACGGCCGATGCCCAACCGTTCCAGCTCCTTCACCAGTGAACCCAGCGTAAAGCGTCCGGGCGGTTTGGTTTTTTTCTCATCCAGGACTTCCCCCAATTTTGGCACCATTTCACCAGGCTCAACCGGCGGCAATAGTTGCAGTTTTTCGTCCTCACCCTTTTCCTTTTCCTCATCCGGCTCGGCATAGACCTTCAGAAAACCGTCGAAAACCAGCACCCTGCCGGAAGCCTTGAAGCGTTCCCCGGCCACCTCGAAAAGCAGGACCGTTGAATCAAAGCGGGCTGGAGCCATCTGGCTGGCAACGGCACGTTTGAAGATCAGTTCATAAAGTTTGGCATGCTCCTGTGTCAAGCCCTCCTTTCTGACGATTCCGGCAATATCGGCCATGGAATGCATATGGGTGGGACGGATGCCTTCATGCGCATCGGCCTGCGAGTTTTTGGATTTGTGCCGGTTGGGTTTTTCGGGGAGATAGTTTGAACCGAGAGTTTTGCCCAGGAAGTCGCGAATCTCGGATATGAAGGCATCGTCCATCCGGACCGAATCGGTACGGTGATAGGTGATGATGCCGTGATCGAACAGCGCCTGGGCCAGCTTCATCGTCTGTTCGGGAGACTGTTTCAAGCGGACGGCTGCCGCCGCCTGCAGATCAACCGTTGTGAAAGGTGGCCTGGGCGATTGCCTGACCTCCTTTTTTTCGACCTTTATCGCCAACGCATGGGTTTCCGAGCGGATGGCATCCATAATAGTCCGGGCATCCTCGATCCGTTCGAACTTGCCCCTGACGTGCCGCGCCAGAAACCTGACGCCGTCCTTGTCCAGCTGAATATCCAGCATCCAATAAGGGGACGGTACAAACGCACGAATCTCCCGTTCACGGTCAACCACCAGACGCACAGCCGGAGACTGCACCCTTCCGACGCTGTACTTGCCGCGCAGACTCCTGCTGGCGATCGGCGACAGGATGTAGCCGACCAGCCGATCTCCGATCCTGCGGCCGAGAAAGGCGTTGTAAAGCCCTGCGTTGGTCTTTTCGAACGGCACCGCCCTGGCCAGAGACTCCTTCAATCCCTTCTCGGTAACTTCAAAGATCTCCATCCGCAGGCACTCCCTGGCAACGGATTGGACCTCCTGATGAATATGGCAGCTGATGGCGTAACCTTCCCGGTCAGGGTCACCGGCCAGCATTACGGTCTCACCCTTGGCAGCCGCCCGCAGTTCCCTGGGCAGGTTGGCCTTCTTCTCGTGGTAAACGAAGGTCGGCTCATAGCTCTTCAGATCGACGCCGATCGAAGCATCGGGCAGATCCTTGAAATGTCCCACCGTGGAAATGGTTTTGACCTTGAGGATCTCCTGGATTTTTTTCGCCTTGGTCGGCGACTCCACGATAATCAGCATGGATTACTACACATATTGAACGCCATCATCATCTTCCAATCGCTTAGCCTCAGATACCGACATATTCCACTGGTGAATTCAATTAAACTGGTGTACTTTCGGCAGTATAGCTTTTTGCATTCACAATCATCCCGGTGTGGAATCATCATGATTTTCAAAAAACTGTCCGAAGAAATGAAATTTACGGTCGTCATCGTCGTAGCGGTACTGATGGTCCCGGTGATATTCTACCTGCTCAACCTTTTCACCGATTTGGAAGCGCCACCAGCCAAACCCCGCGAGATGACCGTCATAGTGACCGAGGCCGAAAAGAAGCAGATTCTGGCCAAGCTCCCCCCCCAGGAAGTAATCAAAAGCGTCCGCGAAGCGATCAAGCAGGGCAACAATTCAACCGCCTACATGCAGCTGGGCAAGCCCCTCAAAGACTCCGCTGAATCCGAAGAATTGCGCAAATTGCTGGAAAAGGAGGCCAAATCGCAAAAACGCCCCGGCATCAGGAAAGTGGCTGAAAATCCCCAGAATCCGGTTAAATATTTAGACGAAACATCGCCCCGCGACAGATCTACAGACGCCCTCTATATCTACCTGGTTGATATTTACGGCACGGTCTGGCCACGCATCTGCATCCAGTCGGCAGGTAAAAAAGCGATCGGCATCACCAGTTTCAGCATCAATGCCGATGGAAAAACATTTACGATCCTGCCCACGATGGTAAAAACCGAGAAGTTCGAGGACAAGGTTTCCGAATATTTCGACGCGTTACTCGACAAGCAGTCATACACCGCCCTGCAGGCCGTTCTCAGATCGCGCAAGGCTTCGCTGACCTGTATCGGCGCAAAGGGGGAAGTAAAACGGGAGATAAGCGAGCAGGAAAGAAAGGGTCTCTCCAGGATCCTGGACACCTATGCTGCGCTGGGTGGCAACTTTGCCTTTCTCCAGTCGGCCGCGCCGCTGCCGAATCCTACAGCCCGCCACCCGAAAGCAACCGCCAAACAACACTAATCACCTCAGCATCGCACCATATATCGCCCACCCCAACACCGCAACAGTCATGGCGGCGCATACCAGCGCCAGGAGCTTATGGATCCACGACTCAGGCCGGCGGTCATTGTAGCCCACGATCATGCCGATCAGGACACCTCCGACGACGCCGCCGCCATGCCCCCAGTTGTTGATCCCCGGAAAGATCAGCCCGAACAGGAACAGGCTGAAGATCCAGCCCCCTACTTCGCGATAGACCGTGTTGCCGTAAGCGCCCCCGCGACTCTTGCCGTAATAGAGCATCGCACCGATCAGGCTGCAGACGGCCGCCGAAGCGCCGATAGTAAATGAAACGCCGGCCAGATAGGAGACGATGAAACCGAAGACCCCACCCAGCGTGTAGATGATCAGCAGGCGGCTGGGGCCGTATTCTCCGATCACCAGCGGCGCGATCTGGCGCAGCGCAATCAGGTTGAATATGATATGCAGAATGCCGCCATGCAGGTAATTGGCACTGAGCAAGGACCAGATCCGGCCGTAATAGTCGATCGGTATCGTGCCGGTGGCGCCCAAAATCCGCAGGCTGGTCTCACCCGGGGACATGAATCCCCCCCCGTTTCCGCCGCCGATCATCAGCGAAAGCGCAAAGTACAGCACATTGAGCGTGATGATGGCCTTGACCAGCCAGTCCCCGTCACCCCCCTTTTGTGTCCAGTTTATCAGGTGCCACCATGACGCCGAACGCGACGTTCCGCACCATGAGCAGACCTTTTCTTCGCTGCCGATCAACTGCCGGCAACGGGGACAGAGTATTGCCCTTTGAGTCATTATTCACTCCTCGTATTTTTCGTTTCGAACCGTTCCTGAGCATACTGTTTTCACCAGATATACTCCCCGGCAATCTCGCGTTTGTCCTTGCCGGCCAGGATGTGCATGATCCGCATCCGCCTGAGCTTGACCGGTGACAGCGAACCGAGCGGGATGTAGACGATGCGCCGGTCCAGCCGGGCGGCCATCTGTTTAAAGATGCTGCGGGGCGGCTTGGCGGCGGCATAGACCACGTACTTTTCTACCGAATAATCCAGCGCCGCCATCAGCAGGACTTCGGCCCGACTGACAGCCATGCGGTAATCCGGGTCGTCCCAGACATCCAGCATGCGCCGCGGCGGATAGGAAAGCAGGAAACCGCCGTACTCGCAGCGGCAGATGCCGGGACCAACCACGTTTTCGGCCGGGTCGCTGGCATAGAAGGCCATGTCCGATTCCTGATCATGTTCCCCCAGCCAGGTCATGCGGTAGGAATATTTCAGATTGCGGCGATCCTCATCGAAAATCACGACCAGGCACCCCACCCCACCCTTGGCCCGCAGCTGTTCCCGGACGTAGATCGCCCCTTCGTGGATGTTGCGCATCGTTTCGCGGATATCGATGCCGTCCAGCATCGAGCTGCTGAACTTCTCGCAGCGGGTCAGCTCTTCCGAAAGCTGCATGCTCCCCTTGCGCTTCAGGTAACGGCCGTAATCCTCTATCGCCAGATCCTCGGGGGGATAGGAGCAGATCGAGGGATCGTCAAAGCCTTCCAGCCATTCGCCCGGGCGCCGTTCCCGTTTGCGTTTCAGAAATCCGAAACGGGAGAGTCCCTTGTCCCGCTTCTGGCGCGGCCGGAAGCGGATGCGGCGGCTGCCGCCCCAGATCTCTTCCGGAGAAATGCGGATGGTGGCCAGGTCGCTGCTCTCCTGCTGCCAGGGGTAGCAGACCGCCAGGCGGCAGAAGGCATAGGCAAAGTTGTCATCAATGCAGCCCCGCGCGGCCGCCAGCAACTGGAACAGGTCCGGCAGCAGCATGCCGCCGGACAGGGCGTAGTTGCGGGCAAAGCGGAAAAAAGCCCGTTTTTGCCAGAGGTGCAGGTTTTCGCCGGTCTCCTGGCGATAGTGGCGGGACGCCTCGCTGAACAGACGGTAGATGACCCGCTGCCGGTCGAGAAAAAGGCCTTCGCGCCCCAGGTGGCGTGCACTGCGGCGGATAGCATTGTCCAGCAGCTTTTCTTCGCTGATCTCCTGTTTACCGCCGGCAATCAGCTCCAGTGCATGAAACCGTTTGCGCAGACCTGCCCCGTTCTCCAGCGGCTCGTCCGGCAACACTGCGCGACGATACTCATAGACCGCCGACAGGAATGGGTGCTCGGCCATAATCTCGCCGCAGGATTCGGGATGCAGGTTGAAGACGCCGACCCCCTCGCGACGGACCCGTTCCAGCGGCGCCGCCAGCGGTGCATGATAGTGTTGCTTGATCCGCTCCAGGTGGGCCATGCCGCAGACCAGAAGAATACGTTGGTGCCGGCGGGCCAGTTCCTGCAGACGAAAAGCCATGCCCTGTTCACGACGCTGATCCTCCCGTCCGGGGAGTTGCCAGGCACAGGCGGCGCGGTATTCGCGATAGTAGGCCTCCAGCCCGATACGGCATACGCTGTAGGAATCTGGCAACTGTTCCGCGTGACCGGGGTAGCCGTCACTGTCCACATCGATCAGATGCAGCGGCAGACCATGCTCCAGAGCCAACCGGGCGGCCTCCACCAGCGGGTCGGCCGGTTCCACCAGCAGGTAGACAGTTTCTTCTTTATCCTTTGTTTTACACCGGTAGCTGATAACCGAAATCTGCGGCAGGCGCCGCAAGGCCCTTAGAAAAGGGACTTCCAGCGTATGCGGCAGTTCAATCGCCACCGCATCCGGCCGGACCCGCTGAAATGCCATCCGCACCAGTTGGGCAAACTCCATCCGGTAATGCAGCACCGGCAGGGCCTGGATCGGGCCGAATCGTTCGAGGTACAGGCGTTGGGGCATGGTCAGACCAGATACGGCAGGGCTTCGTCCCCCAGGATGCGCTGCACCGCCAGTCGGAGCAGGTCGCGGGGCGGCTTACCGCCGGCCGCGGACATCTTGAGGGCATAGCGGGCGATGTTGATGCCATCCCGAACAGAGTAGAGTTCATCGGCGGCGTGGGAGCGCTGCAGGAAGTCCACCACATACTTGAGGATGCCGCTGTCGGCAAAAGGGAGGTTTTCCTGCAGGATCACCAGTTCCTCGTCGGCTTCAGGAAAATCGATGTAGATCTGGGGCTGCAGGCGAGAATGGATGTATTCGGGGATCTCGAAGGTCGAGGCATCCTCGTTCATCGTGACCACGATCCGGAAATCACGCTGGGCCGGAATCCGCAGACCGGTCACGATCGACTCCACGTAGCGGCGATCGTCCAGAAGCGGCGCCAGCGAAGCCCAGGCCTTTTCGCTCATGCGGTTGCCCTCGTCCAGAATCAGCACCCCGCCGGTCAGCATGGCCGACACCAGTGACGAGGCGGCATACTGGATCCTGCCGTCCGGTCCGATCACCGGTGTCACGATCAGATCCTCGGGACGGGTGTCCATTGTGGCCTGGTACAGGTAGACCGGCCTTTCCAGGCGCCGGGCGGCGGCATAGGCCAGGGTGGTTTTGCCCACTCCAGGCTTGCCGATCAGTCGCGGGTTGAAGGGGATGTCCCGTTCATCGATCACCATCCAGGCCGCCAGCAGTTGCTGCAGCAGCTCTTCCTGGCCGACCCATTTCAGATTGAGCTCCACCGGACCTGCCAGAGAAAGTGTTATGCCATCCAGTGTTACCTTTTCCATAAAAGAGGCTCCGCGATTTGATTTTTACCGATCACTTGAAAGCCGCCACCTGGGCCTGGTAGACCGTCACCGGCACATAGCGCACCGCAAACTCCACCGTGCATCTGGCGCAGGCCACGAAGAACGGCTTGCCGTTTTTACCCTTCTCCAGCGCCAGTTCATGCTTGTGGTTACAATAAGGACAATTGGCAACGACAATATTCTGGAGCAGCGGCCTGGCCTCCGTCTTTTTAATGATCTTGGCGGCGGGCTTCGCCGCTGGCGAGGTATCTGGCTGGGCAGGCGATTTTGACTCCTGCGGAGATGTTTCGGACAGCTCCATTTCGGCCGGTTCGATCTTTTTCATTTTGGGTCGCTCCTTTTTTATCGATGTTGTTACCGGCAGATTTTCCTCTTCCGGATGCACTATGACTGTAACTGGGGGGGGGAGAATGCCCTTGATGGCCTTTTTCCAGATTGTCGGCAGCGAGGTTTTGGAGTAGTGCAACGGCCTGACACCCTTCATCTTCGCGGCCCCGCCCTCGATCACATAGTACTTGTCACGATAAGATACCAGAGTCTGAGCGCCGATTTCCGCCACCTTGAATCCCGATGATATCTTGTTGTCGAGCCAGAAAGTGACCGTTTCTTCCATAAATTACCCTCCTGTAGTTACCTTGCGCCGAATTGTTGGTGTGATGGATCCGCAAATGATGGAAAATCGATCCGCGAAAAATATCACATACTTGCTCAAAATTCTAATCCTTAAGCATGCTGCCTGAAAACATGCCCGCCAACACGCCGCCATGCCATACAAAATCAAATCAAGAACGAAACTTTACGCAGGAACTGAAATATTTTGTACGGCGCTTCGTTATTCGTGTGCATTGTCGATAGTTTTTTTGTAATATCCGCAAGAAAAGCGCAACTCAATGGGGGCGTGACATGAGTCTGGCGAAAAGTACGAACACTTCAAAACCGTAGGAGCAGCATATGTTTGCAAAGATTCTCGGAGTCATATTCGCACTGTTTATCATCTGTTTTGTGGCAATTGTAATTGAGGAGCTTTTTCTGGGTGGACGGCGACTGCGGCTCGCAAAAAAAGCCAGCGCTCAACAGAAAAGGACAGATATAGATAATGTGTGACGGTTGGGATCTCCGCCGCTGATGATTAACTTATTTGATTAACTTGGGAGAATGAATGCAGGAAGAACTTTTCAGAACATTGCCGGACAGTTACATAAAAGGCATTTTCGATGAAACCACCGTTTTCTATTTTACCGTGGGTGATACAAAGAAAACACTTACCCTTGACAGCCAAGGATGCCACATCCGTGACGGAAAACCCGAGGCGGATGCGGATTGCAGTTGCGCAACCAGTCCCGCCATCTTCAACAAAATCTGGAATGAGGGCTATCGCCCCGGGATCATGGACTTCATGACCGGCAAGATCAAATCCGATGCGCCACTTTTGCTGAAACAGTTCCTGCTGGCCTTCGGCAAGTAGTTAAAGTCTCTGAGAGGGCGTTTTCTGACTCTGTGCAGATCACAAGCTCCATCTTTAAGTTTATTCTCCGCTGTACAGCCACATCTGAGCTTCACGAGGCGGTATTGCAAGCGTGAGACTGCCGCCATTCAACTGCATCCGATAGCCGTGAATCTGGCAAAGATAACTTCCATGACGCACTCCATCAATAAAAATGGCCGGATATTGCCAGGAGTCGGTCTTGTTGATCGCAACAATGCCGGTCTCACCACGGGCAAACACCAGGAACCCGTCGTCATCATATAACGAACGCTGCTTTTGTCCCTGCACCGCGTTATGAAAGCGGAGCATGGCCGCCGTATCATCCCGGCGCCACGAATTTGCCCAACGATTCAGGTCTTCCCGGTACCTGCCGGCACTCTGGTTGTTGTCGGAGTAGACCAGCGGCACTCCGCCATCACGCCCCATCAGGTAAACATTTGCCAGGTACTCGTCCTGGGGTTGCAGCATCACGCCACGAAAGCCATCATTGTTGGGCATGTCATGGGTAACACTGAAAGTAACCGCACGCCACCACGGCAGTGCCTGGCCGAAGCTGGCCGGATCCACGAGTTCGCGCATGCTGCCACCCGGAGAAAAGGATCGGCGCAGGGTTTCATGCAGCGGGAAATCATAAAAAGATAAATATGAATTATCGAACAGCGGCCAGAGGAAACCCCTCTCTTCATCGTCATTGGAGGTAAGCGCCTCGCCGAACAGAAACTTGCCGGACATGTCGGGAGTTTCAAACACGCTTCGTAAATGCTCCTCCGGCAGATGCTTCACAGCGTCCACACGGTACCCGTCCACTCCCATCCCGTTCAGCGCACGCAGGCACTGGCGCTGCTGTTCAATCACCCATTGGTTGAGATCAAGGTCGGGCAGTCCCGAAAGCGAATGTTCCGTTGCCTCATGGGCATCCATCCAGTCCAGTATGTTGCCATCCGAATTGAAGTCCCATGGAGAGAACAAACCTTCGTCAAGGTTGCCGTACAAGCGGTCTCTTTCAAACGCTCCCCTCTCCAGCTGATAACGTGCAAGCTCCGCGTCACCGGGAAAGCAGAGCCTGTCCGGCCTGGTTTCATTGGCCATATGGTTGAAAACGATATCCGCGTACACACGCACCCCGTAACTGTGCAGCGCCGTAATCATCTTTTCAAGATCGTCCTTGTTGCCCAGGTGTGAGCGCAGGATCCGGTAGTCCTTGGGCTGGTATCGTTGCCACCATTCGGTTCCGGATTCATCACTGTATAGAGGCGGCGGTATCAGAACCGCCCCGTAACCGAGTCCGGCAATCCTGCCGGCATTATCAGCGATGTCTTTATATTTCCAATCAAAAGCGTGCAGGATCACATCGTTCATGGCAGCTCCTCTCAAACAGGCCGGATATTAGATCACGGCAATAAACATCACTCTAAATACGGTTTGCAGGCAGGTCAAGCATTCTAATTATCGGCGTTTGCGACCCCTGAAAGCTGCAATACTTATTACTTGCAAATCAAGTTTTGGATTGATATAAAATTTTTGCTTCGGCACAGTTTTCAAAACATTCAAGGAGCTGACCATCCAGAAATGAAAAGGGTTTTATGGTTCATACAGGCAATCATTTTTTATCTGTTTACCATTTTATTCGCCATGATTCCGGAAACTGGAATCCGATCAACCGGCAGACTGTTATCAAGAATGAGCGCCGTTCTGATCCCGAAGAGAAGACAGATTGCAATCGACAATATTCGCCAGGCCCTGCCAACTATGTCAAAGGATTCTGATTGGAATTTGCCGGATCAATCACCGGAAGATATCTCGCGCAACATGTTTGATCATCTGGCAATGTCATTGATTGAAACCGCGCGCCTGTACCACGGACGCGGCACAAAAATCATCGAGCAGGTTGAGATTCGCGGGGCGGAGCATGTCGAAAGAGCAAAAGCACGAGGTAAAGGGGTAATCTTCCTGACCGGGCATTGCGGCAACTGGGAACTGGCAGCAATGGGATTGTCCCACCACTTCAAATCTACCATGTCGGTTATAGCCCGGCGCCAGAACAGCCCGTATCTGAACAGCATGGTGGAAAAGATGCGGCAGCGCTACAACAACCGCATCATCTACAAGGACAAGGCCCTTAAAAACATGTTATCGGTCTTCCGCAGCAATGGCATGGTCGGCATCTTGGTGGACCAGGCGGTGTTCCCCGAGGACGGCGCCCTGATCAACTTCCTCGGACGCAAAGCCTGGGCTTCAAAAGCACCGGTCGTGCTGGCGCGCAAATCCGGAGCCGCGGTGTTGCCGGCTTTTGTCCATCGTGAAGCGGATCGGCATGTGATCGAGATTCAGCCAGAACTTTCCTTCTCCGGCGACAACTCCGCCTCCGGTATGACCACGGATGTGCAACTTTATTCAAATGCCATTGAGAATTTCATCATCCGGCACCCCTACGAATGGTACTGGGTGCACCGCCGCTGGAAAAGGGCCGGTCAGACTGTTGATGCCTCCGAACCGGCCATGTCACCGCAGCATCTGCTTTCGGCGCATGAGACACGCATGACAACTTAAAGGAGAGATAAAACATGATTTGCACAATCAATCAATTTGAGGATGTGCTGGCCAAATTCAAATATTTCGCCGAGTCCGCTGATATGCCACTATCATCGGAAGCTGAAAGTCTCAGGCAGGAATTGATCGTGATCTGTGCGGAATTACTTGCTGTGGTGCGGGAGGAGATGCAGGCAAATGCAGATTCATTGATTAACTGATCATCCTGGGCCGATAATCAGGGCTGTTGCAAGGTTGCCCCGGTTATCGGCGATTCTGGTAGTAGCTCTCCTGTTTGGACCAGATCAATTCGGTGGCGCGATCCAAAACTGATTTCAGGTCTTGGAGCGGGGTGCGTTGGTATCGATTGGCAATTCTGTTCAAGACTTTACGGGTCTCAACCGGATTCATGTACCATGGCATTTGAAATATCCTCCTTTCCAGGTGTCTATCAAATCTGAACTACTCCGGTAAATCAAAAGCTATTTTCCGCCTTTTTACGGCAGAAAATAACTTTGCCAGCCCGGTGTCCTGTTGCAGCGCCAGGATACTTCCATAACCCCGACTCGTTACAGCCGTTTTTGTGCATAGATCACGCCAAACATATTTTGTTTAACAGTTTAAGTATTTTAACATTATTCAAGCCCAATCATGTATTCCTTCGGCGTCCAGCTGTCGATTTTTTTTACAATTTATTAAGGGATCTATGTAGAAATTCCGACATTACTGAAACACCAGCAGCGTCGCACTTTCCGGTCAAACAAAAGTCCAAGCATGAGACACAATTGACTGGATCTATCGGAGCCTTGGTTGGAGAGCATCACTCATCGTGCAGAATACAGGGGGGATTTGATCATTAAAAACGGGAGAGCAATTTCCGATTGTACTCGAAAAAAAATAATTTAAAAAGACTGTTAATTCAATTCCACGGTGTTATATTTAAATCAGCTGTAAGGAAGTAAAAATCTTCAAAAGGAGGCTTTACATCTTCTATGGAAGAAACTCCGCCAGGCTGCAAACCACAATAGAATACAACAATACTCCGGAGGTTGAATGCGCCGGAAAAGGCCTTGATAAGGTAACCAGGATTAATAAGATACCGAAGCCCACCGAACAGATTTGGTGGGCTTTAATTTTTCTATGAGCAACATATGGATTGATTAATCGGCCTGGAGATACATTGTGACAGATAAATCATTGATGATGGCCATGGTTCTTGAAAGAACTGGAGAACAACTGAAACCAAGGGAACTTTCGATACCTTCGGCAGGTAGCGGAGAACTTCTGCTGAAAATCCAGGCCTGCGGCATCTGCCGTACAGACCTGCACGTTGTGGATGGGGAACTCACAGAACCACGACTGCCGCTGATACCCGGACATCAGATAGTTGGACTGGTGGAAAAAGTCGGCGAAGGCGTGAGCGGCTTTAAGCCGGGAGACCTGGTTGGCGTACCGTGGCTGGGCGGAACATGCGGGGAATGCGACTACTGCCTGTCAGGTCGGGAAAATCTCTGCGACAAGGCACTGTTCACCGGTTATCAACGCAATGGAGGTTTTGCCGAATACTGTACCGCCAATGCCAGCTTCTGCTTCAACATTCCCAAGTCATACCCGGCTACCCAAGCGGCTCCCCTGCTCTGCGCCGGCCTGATCGGGTACCGCTCGTTGCGCATGACCGGAACGGGAAAACGGATCGGTGTTTATGGTTTCGGCGCGGCGGCACATATTGTTACCCAGACTGCGATCTGGGAGGGACGTGAGATCTATGCCTTTACCCGTGACGGAGACTCGGCCGGACAGCTATTTGCGATGGAAATGGGGGCCTGCTGGGCAGGATCAGCGTCAAGCCGGCCACCGGTAGAGCTGGATGCAGCAATCATTTTCGCTCCGGCCGGAGAACTGGTTCCAACTGCACTGAAGGCGGTGCGCAAGGGGGGAATAGTGGTCTGCGGCGGCATTCACATGAGCCGGATTCCCGGTTTTCCGTATGAACTGCTGTGGGGCGAACGCAGCATAGTTTCAGTAGCAAACCTGACCCGTCGCGACGGCGATGAGTTTCTGGAATTGGCTCCACGCATCCCGATCAGGACCGAAATAGAAGTTTTCCCATTACAGCACGCAAACGAGGCGCTTAGCGCCCTTAGAAACGGCAAAATCAGGGGGGCCGGTGTTCTGGTGCCATAGAATCGGTGCATGACAGAAACAGTATCGAATCAAAATGTTTACACAATAACTCGTCGGTTTTTTTTACATTCCAGATCACACACTTTGATCAACATATATTTTCTTTTAATTACGAGGCCTTATGACATCGGCACGCTTAATGCTTATCCTCTTATAAGTTTCTAAGTTCTATTTAAGGAGATGCGCGCCATGAGATCTCATATCAATTCATTATTGCTGGCATTGTCAACCGTACTGATGCTTTGCGGCAGCGGATATGCGCTGGACTACGACTACTCCGGGAATATGCAGTATCACAATAATATTCTCCGCTATACTTTCACCACCAATGGAACTGGTAACGTGACACTTTTCAGCTCATCCTGGGATGACGGCAATTTTGACCCGATGCTGGGGCTCTGGAGAAGCGACGGAAGCCTGGTGCAATGGCAGGACGACGGGCATGAAGTGGGAACCACTGATTCCAACGGGGTTGGCTATGATCACGGAAGCTGGGACTCCTATTTCACGGAACTGCTCACAGCCGGTACGTATATCGTGACACTTTCCACATTCTACAACAGCCCGAACGGTAACAACCTAAGCGACGGTTTCGCTTATGACAACCAGACTCCGATTCCGATCCTGGGCTGGAATCAACCGTCTAATGGCCCGAGAGGTGACTTCTACGAATTTCACATTCTGGGCGTGGAAACTGCCCAGCCGACAACAACTCCGGTACCCGAGCCAGCCACCTTCCTGCTGCTGGGCGCGGGCCTGGCCGGGATCGGATTGTTGCGTAGAAGAACCACCAAGAGATAAGCTCCGAACTCAAACCGGAGCTTACGAAACAACCTGAGTGCCGCAAGATCTGTTTTGACGTTCTTGCGGCACTTTCTTGTCCTACGCCGACACCTTTATACAGCAATACGCCCTTTGGCGGATAATATTTTGTCGAAAGAATTAACACTTTCGGCAGACCCGATCGCTGTATTCTCTTCAGCTGGATATTTTGTTGTGGTAGCATGTCGTTGTCGAGTCAACTGAAACTGAATATCCGGCTTGAGGAACATGACTATACCTGAAAAAAACCACCAGTACTGGATGCTACGGGCATTAGCGGAGGCTCGCAAGGCGGAGGAAAAAGCCGAGGTGCCGATTGGCTGCGTTATTGTGCGTGAGGGGAAAATCATCGCCCGCGGCCATAATCTGCGTGAATCATCGCAAGACCCGTCTGCCCACGCCGAACTGCTCGCCATCAGAAAAGCCGCCAGGAAACTTGGTTCCTGGCGGCTTCTGGCCACGACTCTTTATGTGACCCTGGAACCCTGCACCATGTGCATGGGGGCCATCATCCTTTCCCGCATACCCACCGTCGTCTTCGGCTGCTACGACCCGAAAGGCGGCGCGGCCGGCTCCCTCTACGACCTGTCCAGCGACCCTCGCCTGAACCACAGAGTAGAGCTGTTGCCACGGATCATGGAAAGCGAGTGTTCCGGAATGCTAAGCGAATTCTTTTCAAAACTCAGGAAGCGCAAACGCGCAGAAAGACTCATTGCTGACCGGTAATCTTCTCGTACTCGTCAGGAGTATTCACATTGCTGAACGAGTCCAGCGCACCGGAGATTGAGCTGAACGCTTCCTGCTGAACCAGCTTCGTATTCACACTGTCCAGAACCTGCAGGATGCTTTTCTCCCCGTTCCCGATAACGCTCCGCATCACATCCAAAGCGGTTTTACGATATACCGCGTGCAACGGCTCACGCAGTCCTTCACTATTGAGCGGCACAACCGCGTCACAGTTGCCGGATGCACGGCAGAGCAGCCTGATCAGGTCAGGGCTTAAAAAGGGCATATCACAGGCCGACACAAAGATCATCTCGGTACTGCTGGCTGCCAGCCCGGCCTCAAGTCCCGCTATGGAACCGACACCGGGATGAAGATCTGCAACCTTGCGGCAGGGGAGAAAGTCGTATGCTTCGGGAGTGTTGGTGACAACGATTACTTCATGAAAGAGGGACGCCAGCGTGCGGTAGCTGCGTGTGATTATCGTGTGCCCCTCAACCTCCATCAGCGCCTTGTTCCTGCCCATGCGACTTGACTCGCCACCGGCCAGGATTACACCGGTCACCCCTTCTATTTTGCCGACGGATGGAAATGGTTCGATCACTTCCGGGTGGCTGTAAACCGTGAAAGAGCCGCCCCGCACATAACCGACCAGACAGATTCCGGCCTGTTCACAGAGCTTGACAGCCATATCGGTGGGCGAGGTTCGCGATGCGATCAGCTTGATTCCCATCAGCGACGCCTTGGCAACCATTTCTGTCGAAACCCGGCCGGAAGTCACCAGTTCGGCGCCTGTCATGTTGATACCCTTGAAGAGCGCTTCCCCGGCAATCCGGTCAAAAGTGTTGTGTCGTCCAAGATCCTCGGCATACAGCATCATCCGTCCGGCGCGGCCGATGGCGGCCGAATGGATACCACCATGCGAGCGATAGTGTGCCGCCCTTCTGGCCAGCTCCTCCATCAATCCAAAAATCTGGGCCGGCAGCACAAGCTGCCCGTCCCCCCGGGCAACATGGGTGTCTGAACCAGCATTGGGCATGCTGAAGCTGATGCCGGTGCCGCAACCGGAGGTCAGAACCGGTTTAAGCCGCTCCGGCAGCTCGCCCTTGATCCGGACATTGGCACTGCCGAACTCTTCGCAGACGCTGAACATCTCGAAATCGGTCAGAGTTGAGACAAAGCCCTGAAGCCGGAGAAATCCTGCCACAAGAAAACGCAGGTCGTGTGGAGAACCGATCAGGGTGGCTATTTCACGGCCATTGACGATCAACTGGACCGGGTATTCGCTGACCACTCCGGCCGAAACCGGTTGCAGGCAATCGTCTCGAAAACTGAAAAATGAATATTTAGTGGGTTCTGTAGTCATGGCTCACTCGCATCCAGTAATATGAAAGGGGGAAGAACCACATGTGTTCTCCCCCCTTGCCAAACAAAGCTGTCTTTTAAGAATCAGCCGGCCAGACCGAAAGTCTCATGCATGACTCGCACGGCCAGTTCAGTATATTTTTCATCGATTATAACCGAGATTTTGATCTCGGAAGTGGAAATCATCTGGATGTTTATTCCGTTCTTCGACAGCGCGGTGAACATCTGGGTCGCCACACCGGCATGGCTGCGCATGCCGAGTCCGACGATCGATATCTTGCTGATGTTTTCGTCGGAAATAACCTGCTTGGCCTGAACCTCCTTGGCGGACTCGTTTGTGATCAGTAGCGCCTGTTTCAAGTCGGCCTTGGTAACGGTAAAGGTGAAGTCGGTCAGCCCATCGCTGCTCACGTTCTGCACGATCATGTCAACCGAAATGGCCGCATCAGAGAGCGGAGTGAGAATCTTTGCGGCGATACCCGGCTTATCGGGCACACCCATCACGGCAATTTTGGCCTCATTCTTGTCGTACGCAACCCCTGAAACGAGAATTCCTTCCATTTCCTTATCCTCCCTGGTAACCATCGTACCGGTGTTTTCATTTAGACTGGAGCGGACATGCACGTCCACATTGTATTTTTTTGCGAATTCGACCGAACGGATCTGAAGCACCTTGGCTCCCAGACTTGCCAGTTCCAGCATCTCGTCGTAGGATATTTTTTCGATCTTGCGGGCTTCCTTGCAAACATTGGGATCAGTGGTGTAAACACCGTCGACGTCGGTGTAAATCTCGCAAACATCGGCTTTCAATGCAGCGGCAATGGCCACGGCCGAGGTATCGGAACCGCCGCGTCCCAGCGTGGTTACGTTCCCATTGGCATCTACTCCCTGGAAACCGGCCAGGATGACAATTGTGCCATCCTTCAGATCGGCACGCATGTTGGCATCGCCAATGCTTTCAATACGGGCCTTGGTAGCAGTGGAATCGGTAACGATCGGCACCTGCCAGCCCTGGTATGATTTGGCCTTATATCCCTGTGACTTGAGATACATAGCCAGCAGGCCGATCGTGACCTGCTCACCGGTGGCAACCAGAACGTCATATTCGCGACCGTCCGGAATTTCACACATTTCATTGGCAAGCGCAACCAGCTTGTTGGTCTCGCCGGACATGGCCGAGACAACAACGATTACGTCGTTTCCGGCATCGTATGTTTTGATGATGCGTTTGGCGACATTTTTTATGCGATCGGTTGTACCGACCGAAGTGCCGCCGTATTTCTGGACTACAAGCGCCATACAATCCTCCCTGATTATAATTGCTTTAAAAAGTAAATATCGGATTTTGCTCTATAGCAGATAAGCTGCTATCAGGTCAAAGAAAATTTTCCTTTAATCGCTCTACAGACAATTGTTCAAGAGTATCCGCCGATATAGGACCGTTTGCGGTTATGGTAATCAAGCGCCGGTCGTCTTCGAGATAGTCGAATTCGACAACCAGATAATCGTCCGGCAAGAGACTTTCCAACCGTTCTGACCATTCCACAACACAGACACCTTTGCCATGGAAATATTCTTCAAAGCCGAGTTCAACAATGTCGTCATCACCGCTCAGTCGGTAAAAATCAAAATGATAGACCGGAATTGGGCCGGTATAGCTGTTCATAATTGCAAAGGTAGGGCTGGCAACCATATGAGCGCTGACCGGTGCTACCGCTGAAACCACGCCACGGGTAAAACAGGTCTTGCCCCCTCCCAGTCCCCCCCGAAGCGCCAGAAAGGAACCGGGCTTGAGTATCAAGCCTAACTGATATCCCAGCCGTTCGGTCTCCAACGGAGAGCATGAGACGATCCGCATATCCGGCACTAACGATTCATGGCTCGAATAATGTCAATGCGCGATACAATGCCGACAACTTTTTTCCCCTCCACAACCGGGAGAGCGTGCAGTTTATGGCTGCTCATCAGCTCGGCCGCCTTGCTGACCGGTTCACTTGGCAAGATCGTGACAACATCCTTTGAAGCCAGTTCGGCTGCCGTCTGGGCAGTTATTTTCCTCAGATCCCGCTCCAGGCTCTGTTCGCTTTCAAGCGGTATTACCCAGTCAAAAAGCGAAATGACCGTCGGAATATGCAATGGACGACCCTGCTCGATCAGATCCGAAGCTGTGACAATACCGGACAGATTGCCCTGATCATCCAGCACCGGCAGGCTGCCGAAACCCATCTTGTCGAATATTTCCGCCATCTCGCGCACCGTGGTGGTTCCTTTTACACTTACAACCTCTTTTGTCATTATATCTGCAACGTTTTGCATGGTAATTCTCCTTTGTTCAGAACTCGCCAAACATTCTCAGGTTCGACAGCAATGTGTTTTTAAGCAGCTTGTTATAGGCAAAAGGCAGTTTTTCCTGAACATCCGTGGCATTGATACCGATCTCACCCTTTTCTTCGGCAACCTGGTCCGCCGAATAACCATGTATGAACACTCCCAGTCGGCAGGCATCCCAGGAGGAGTAGCCCTGCCCCAAAAGCGACACTATGATCCCGGTCAAAACATCACCCATGCCGCCGGTAGCCATCCCCGGATTACCGCTGCCGTTGATGGCCGCAATCCCTTCGGGCGATGCTATGATGGTTCTGGCCCCTTTCAGGACCAGATAGACGCCGTAGTCACGGGCAAATTCCTGGGCCACCGAGATGCGGATCGCATCCACGTCCGGTATTGAAGTTCCCAACAGGCGCGACATTTCACCAGGATGGGGTGTCAATATCACGTTCCGGGATTTTTTGCGTCTCAACACGCTCATATCCTCCGCCAAGGCGTTCAGGCCGTCAGCATCAATCACCAACGGCAGATTAATCGCCTCCACCAGTGCCTGTACAAGGGCTACCGTGCCGGGACGGCGGTCAAGCCCTGGCCCGAGAGCCACGGCGTCCTTACCCGGTAACAGTTTTTCAATGACCGGAAAGGCGCTGCTGGAAAGATGGCCGCTGCCGGCATCGGGAAGCGGAACCGTCATCGCTTCGGTCGTCTTTACTTCCAGTATACTGTTGAGGCTTTCTGCAATTGCCAGCGTCACCAGTCCTGACCCGGCCCGCACCGCACTGTTGGCAGAGAGTGACGCCGCTCCGGTTTTTCCGGTGGAGCCGGCAATAATCAGGCAATGGCCGAAAACTCCTTTATGGGCCTGACGATCTCGCCGGCAAAGCATCGGGCGGATTGTTTCCTCATTCAGAAAATCATAGCCTGAAGCTGACTCGATCAGTTTTTGCGGGACACCGATATCGGCGACCACCAATCTCCCGGTATGTTCGGCACCGGGATATAGTACGTGCCCCAACTTGGCAAAAGCAAAGGTCACCGTGATATAGGCCCGTATGGCGGATCCCAGCACGCGACCGGTTGTTCCATGGATTCCCGAAGGTATATCGACGGAAAGCACCGGACGTCCCGAGGCATTGATCAATTCAATAGCTTCCAGAAATATGCCGTTGACATCGCTACGCAGTCCGGTGCCCAGCAGCGCGTCGATTACCACGTCGGCCTGGAAAATATCATCCATATGTAATGCGGATAGCTGACCTTCGTGGATACAGAAGTTGGTCAATGCTGCTGGAATCTTCTCCAGATTAACGGCTGCATCACCACCGATCTGTTCATGTTCAGCCAGAATGATGACCTTGATGTTCCACCCCTTCTGACTCAGCAGACGGGCGATCACATATCCATCACCGCCATTGTTTCCCTTGCCGGACATGATCACAGCCCGGCCTTTCAGACCGAACTCCGCAATAACCTCGTCAACGCAGCTGCGCCCGGCTTTCTCCATCAATTCAAGGCCGGAGATTCCGAACTCCTCGATTGCTCTTCTGTCGGTTTCCTGCATGGTATGCGCGGTTACGACTCTCATAAAACCTCCAGAACAACCATTGCAACGGCATGTCCGCCGTCATGTGACACGGAAAGCAGGGCCTCGCGCAAACTACGCGCCTGAAACAACTCGGCAGCCTTGCCGGACAGGATCAGTTCCGGCTTTCCGAGCATATCATTGACTACTTCAATGTCATGCCATGAAATCCCATCACGAAGCCCTGTCCCCAATGCCTTCAAAAAGGCCTCCTTTGCGGCGAAGCGGGCGGCAAAACAGGATGCGGCGTCTTTGCGATTGCGGCAGGTTGACAGCTCCACGGGCGTGAAGAGCCTTTCCAGCAGCGCGTTGTTACCTTGATCCAGAAAACGCTGGAAGCGGTCGGTAGCGGCGATATCAACACCAATCCCGTGGATCATGCGTATTTGATCAACTCAACCATGTCGCGCACGGCACGTTCCAGTCCCACCAGCATGGCGCGGGCAATGATCGAGTGCCCGATGTTATACTCTTCGATACCGCCCAATGCCGCCAGCGCCTTGACATTGACATAGTTCAGGCCATGGCCGGCGTTAACACCCAACCCCACCTTGCGGGCCAGTTTTATGGCAGTGTCGATATTATCCAGTTCCCGTTTCCGGTCATCCCAAAGTTGTGCCTCGGCATAGGCTCCGGTGTGGATCTCGATGTAATCGGTGCCGGTCTTGTTGGCGGCCTTGATCTGTTCCTGGTTCGGATCGACAAAAAGGCTGACGACTATGCCACCGTCTTTGAGGCGTTTGACGGTATCGGCGATCTGCTTGGCGTTTATGATCACATCCAGGCCGCCTTCGGTGGTCAGTTCCTGGCGCTTTTCAGGCACTAGCGTAACTTGATCCGGTTTAATGCGGAGCGCAATGCGCACCATTTCCTGTGTAGCTGCCATTTCCAGATTGAGCTTGGTCTTGACCGTCCGGCGCAATATATCCAGATCGCGATCCTGAATATGACGGCGGTCTTCACGCAGATGGATAGTGATCCCCTCGGCCCCTGCCAGTTCGCCCAGGGCAGCGGCAGTTACCGGATCAGGCTCGTTTCCGCCCCTGGCCTGCCGAACGGTTGCTATATGATCAACGTTGAGTCCCAATTTCGCCATTGCTATTTCTCTCCGATATGTTTCTTGACCAGTTCGCAGATCTCGTTGGCCCAGGTGGTGATCTCGTACTTGTCCTGCCCTTCGATCATCACCCGCAACAACGGTTCCGTGCCGGAATAGCGGATCAGCACCCGTCCCTCGTTACCCAGCTTCTGTTCGACATCGCTGACTTTGGCGGCCACGTCACTGAAGGTGAGGATATCGCGTTTTTCGCTGACCCTGGCGTTGCACAGCACCTGGGGGAGCGGAATCATGATCTCGGCCAGTTCCGAAAGCGGTTTCCCCTCGCGGCGCATGACCGCCAGCAGTTTCAGGGCAGAGAGGATACCGTCACCGGTGGTGCTGTAGTCCAGGAAGATCATGTGCCCTGATTGCTCGCCCCCCAGGTTGAAGCCACCCTTGCGCATCGCCTCAACCACATAGCGATCTCCTACGTCGGTTTTGACGATCTTGCCGCCTGATTTGCGAAGCGCAATATCCAGCCCCATGTTGCTCATGACAGTGGCCACCAGGGTCTTCTTCTTGAGCAGCTTGCGCTTCAGCATATCACTGGCGCAGATGGCCATGATATGGTCGCCGTCCACCTCGTTGCCGAATTCGTCACAAACGATGACCCGGTCGGCATCCCCGTCCAGCGCGATGCCTATGTCGGCGCGATGCAGTTTTACCGCTTCACTGATCACCGATGGGCAGGTAGAACCGCATTCGGCGTTGATGTTGGTGCCGTTCGGCTTGACACCCAGAGCGATCACCTCGGCGCCCAGCTCTTCGAAAACGGCCGGAGCGACCTTGTAGGCGGCCCCATTGGCACAGTCCAGCACTATTTTAAGTCCGGACAGGTCCATCTCCGGCGGGAAGGTATTTTTAAGGAACACGATGTAACGGCCGGCGGCATCGTCAATCCGGAAGGCCTTTCCGACTTCTGTCGCGGTCGGACGCAGCGCGTCTATTTTGTTGGATTCGATCAGCTTCTCGATTTTCAGCTCCACCGCATCTGGCAGCTTGAAGCCGTCGGCGGAAAAGAACTTTATTCCGTTATCCTGAAAGGCATTGTGTGAAGCAGATATGACCACCCCGGCGTCGGCCCGCATGGAAGAGGTGATGTTTGCAATGCCGGGAGTCGGCAGCGGACCTACCAGCAGCACATCGACACCCATCGAACAGATGCCGGCTACCAATGCGTTTTCAAGCATGTAACCTGAAAGACGGGTGTCCTTGCCGATTACTATACGGTGACGGCGTTTGCTGGAGCCTTTGAAAATATAGGCGGCGGCGCGCCCGAGCTGCATCGCTATCTCGGTCGTCATGGGATATACATTGGCGACACCACGAACGCCGTCGGTTCCGAACAGTTTTTTCATGATTGTTTCTCTCCTGGTGACTGATTAATCTGCAGTGGCCTGTGCCCTTGGAACACGCTTCCCTTCCACCGCCTTGCGGGAAAGCCGGCGGATTTCGGCCGGGTCGGCGTCATAGGTAATTTTCCCGTCGTGAACGATGGATATCTTTCCGGTCTCTTCCGATACCACCAGCACCAGCACGTCGGTCTGTTCCGAAATACCCAGCGCCGCCCGGTGGCGCGTACCGAAGCTCTTGGCAATATCCGGATTCTGGGTCAAAGGCAGAAAGCAGCCGGCCCTGGTGATCTTGTCCCGCTGGATGATTACCGCGCCGTCATGGATGGGAGAATATGGAAGAAAGATAGAGTTCAGGAGTTCGCTGGTCACCTTGGCATCGATTTCCGTTCCAACCTGGATCATGTGGTCGATCGACATCTGGCGTATAATCACGATCAGTGCGCCGATCCGGCGTTCAGCCAGCTCATGCAATCCCTTGGACAACTCATCTACCGTTGCGGAAAGGTCCGAATCGGTACCGTCATCCGGCTTGTGACGTTTCCAGAACGAAAAGAGCGCCCGCTTGATGTCGCTCTGGAATATGACGGCCAGTATAACCGGTGATGAATACAGCAGGTTCTTCAAAAACGCGGCGGTCGAGGCGAGTCCAATGCTTTCGGCCACGGTCTCGCCGATAAAGAGAACCGAGAGAACCGCCAGAAGCCGAAGCGCGGCTTCCCTTCGCAGTACAAGAGCACAACAGCAGATCAGACCGGCCACGAAAAGCTTGTCAAAGAAGTTGATCAGGGTGAGGCTGTCGGAGGATGGAGCCATGGTTCCCCATTCGGAGTGGAGTGTGGCATTTCAGTGCCGTAAAACGGCATGGGCAACGTCAGCGACATCACGCATCGCCCGGACATCATGCACCCGCAGGATCGAGGCACCGTTGGCCACCGAGAGAGCCACCGTGGCAGCAGTGCCGAACAGGCGCTCTGAAGCCGAATCTCGCTCCAGTATCTTTCCGATGAATGCCTTGCGGGATGTGCCCACCAGAACCGGCATTCCCATTCCGGTCAGTTCGCGGAGGCGACGTAAAACCTCCAGGTTGCCGGCGGTATCCTTGGCAAATCCGATGCCGGGGTCTACTGCGATGCGACACGGTTCTACGCCCGCTTCCAACGCAAGTGTAACTGAACTTTGCAAACCCCTGACAATTTCTGTGATCAGATCCGAGTAACCGGTATTTTTCTGCATCTGATCCGGCTTGCCCCGGGTATGCATCAGCACGGCGGCGGCGCCGCTCCCGGCCGCGACGGCAGCCATTCCCGGGTCGAAGCTGAAACCGCTGATATCATTTATTATTTCCGCCCCGGCCGAGAGAGCGCGGTCGGCGACGTCACTCTTCCAGGTGTCCACGGAGATTGCACAGTTAAGAACATTGGATAGGCGTTCGATAACCGGGATGATTCGAGCGGACTCCTCATCGGCCTGAACAGGCACAGATCCTGGTCTAGTGCTCTCACCGCCAATATCGATGATGTCGGCTCCCTCGGCCTCCATCAGCAGGGCATGCTCGACGGCAAGTCCGGGGTCGATAAAACGCCCGCCGTCCGAGAATGAATCCGGTGTCAGGTTGAGAATGCCCATTATCAACGGGCGATCGAGTGAAAACTCGCGACGGGATGTCACCCATCTTTGCGGAGGTTGTTTGATGTTGACCAGAAGCTTACCGAGTTCGATTGCCAAGCCCGGCAAGTCGAATGGTTGCGCCTTCAATTTGTCACAGAGCTGCAACAGCTGCTTATCAGTCCCAATCAGGATCACATCTGTTTCGTTTATGCTGCAGGCCACCGTGCCGCGTGCAACCGCGGCATCCCCCCCCAGAGACAACATTTCCTGTTTGAGTATGTTGGCCTGACGGCACTGCAGACCAGGCAGCTGAATACAACGGGTCAACATCTTGCCGCTCATCATGCCCAAGCCGCCGGCATCCACACCGACACGTTCAAGCTCGGCCCTGGCCTGACCGGGAGTGCTGACCGACAGCACCCTGGGCGAAAAACCGGCCATGTCAGGCCTGGGTGTCGGTATGCGGCATCTGGGTTACCTCAGCCACTTTATCGGCACAAGTATCATCGGAGGCCATGATTTCATCAACCTCGGCTCCGCTCAGATTTTCTTTTTCGATCAGGCATACCGACAGCTTGTGGAGATTCTTAAGATTATCGCGCAACAGAGTCAGGGCGCGGTCGTAGGATTCATCCACGATGCGCTTGATCTCGTCATCGATATTCTCGGCGGTCTTTTCGCTGAAGTTCTTGTGCATCGCCATTTCACGACCAAGGAAGATCGACTCATCCTTTTTGCCGAACGAAAGCGGTCCCATCTTGTCGCTCATACCCCATTCACAGACCATCTTGCGAGCCATCTCGGTGGCCCGTTCGATGTCGTTGCCGGCTCCGGTGGTAAAAGTGTTGAAGATCAGGTCCTCTGCAGCCCGGCCGCCCATCAGTACGGCGATTCTGGCCAGCAGGGATTCGCGGGAATAGCTGTGCTTGTCTTCTATTGGAAGTTGCATCGTAACGCCCAGAGCACGCCCGCGCGGTATGATGGAAACCTTGTGAACCGGGTCGGTACCGGGCACCAGTTTGGCAACCAGCGTATGACCTGCCTCATGGTAGGCGGTACTCTTCTTCTCCTCGTCGGAGATGACCATGCTGCGACGTTCGGCGCCCATCAGCACTTTGTCCTTGGCGCTGTCAAAATCACTCGGATCGGCGACGGTCTTGTTCAAACGGGCAGCCAACAGCGCAGCTTCATTGACCAGGTTAGCCAGATCAGCGCCTGAAAAACCGGGGGTACCGCGGGCAATCACGGCCAGGTCGACCTTGTCCGAAAGCGGCACCTTCTTGGAGTGGACTTTGAGAATCATTTCACGTCCCTTGACATCCGGACGCGGCACTACAACCTGACGGTCGAAGCGACCCGGGCGGAGCAGAGCCGGATCGAGGACATCGGGGCGGTTGGTGGCGGCAATAAGGATGACACCCTCGTTGGACTCGAAGCCATCCATCTCCACCAGCAGCTGGTTGAGAGTCTGTTCGCGCTCATCATGCCCCCCTCCCATGCCTGCGCCGCGATGGCGTCCCACCGCATCGATCTCGTCGATGAAGATGATGCAGGGAGCACTCTTTTTGCCCTGAAGAAACAGGTCGCGCACACGGCTGGCGCCGACGCCGACAAACATCTCGACGAAGTCGGATCCGGAGATCGAATAGAAGGGAACGCCGGCCTCGCCGGCAACGGCACGCGCCAGCAGGGTCTTGCCGGTACCCGGAGGGCCTACCAGCAGCACCCCTTTGGGGATCTTTCCGCCCAGCACCGTGAATTTTTTGGGTTCTTTAAGAAATGCGATGATCTCTTCCAACTCTTCCTTGGCCTCCTCGATACCGGCAACATCCTCAAAGGTGATCTTACCCTGAGTTTCGGTCAGAAGCTTGGCCCGACTCTTGCCGAACGACATGGCCTTGCCGCCCCCCATCTGCATCTGGCGCATGAAGAAGATCCAGACTCCTACCAGCAGAATCAGCGGAAACCATGAAATGAAGATCGAGAACCAGGAGAACTTTTCCTCTTCCGGTTTGGCGTTGATCGTGACTTTCTTTTCCAGCAGTTTTTCAGTCAGGTCGGCATCCGAGTAAGGCTTGTAGGTACGAAACTCCTTGCCGTCCTTACCCTCGAACTTGCCGGAGATATCGTTGCCCTGCATGACTACCGCAGTGATCTTTCCGGATTCCACGTGCGCGATGAAATCACTGAAATTGATCTTTTCGGCGGTTGGCCGCGGTTTGTTGAACATGTTGAAAAGCAGGATCATCATCAGGCTGATTACCAGCCAAAGTGAAAGATTCTTGTAAAATTGATTCAAGGCAAACCCCCGTTTGATTAAGCAGTGTGTGGCGTTAAAAATTTTGTAAAACTAGCATAGGAAGGTCAGGTTGACAAGAGCAAACGGAGTCCGGCTTCTACAAAATCAAGGATGTTATGGTACCAGTGGCATCAGCTACAGGCTGTTTATTCATAACAGCAACCGCAAAATATTAATAATCATATATAAAGGAGCATCTTAGAGTCTGCGGGATACCACCACAAGCAGAAACCGCCCCGAAAACATCGGGACGGTTTCTGCACTCATCACGGAACACTGCTCTTAGGGATTGTTCGAAACAAGTCGTCAGATCACTTTACAGTCAGCCCTTCCACTGTCAGGCTACCGGTTCCTATGGTCAGTATCCCCTTCAGCACGGTCGGCAACCCGCTCTTGCCGCTGTAATCGGCTTTATAGCCACCCTTGAGCGTGATGGCCTTACCGCTGTTCATTTCCAGATTCTCCGAAAGCTCGGCATCAAGTACAAGGAGAGTCGATCCGCTGACTTCAGCACCGGTGTAGGCCAGGTTCAGAGAGGTGTAACCGGTAGTTCCGATCATCGCTTTTGGAGCCAGATTAAAGGTAGCGGTCACCATCCTGTCAGCTGATATTACAGCAAAACATGTACTTTGACCACTGCATGCGCCGGACCAGCCTCCAAAGACAGATATGGCATCAGGGGTACTCAACAGTTCAACCGTTGAATCGTAAGCAAATGCCGCAGTACCGGTGCATGAGAGGTTGGCACACGAAATACCGCCCGGATTACTGGTCACGGTCCCTCCGCCGTCTCCGGCAAGCGAGACGGTGATGTTGTGGGTAGGCGGTTCAAAACGGGCCGACACTTTCGTAAGGTTGCGTATGGTGGTGATACAGGTACCGGTTCCTGAACATCCGCCACCAGACCAGCCCACAAAGGTGTGGCCAGTATCTGCTGCGGCTGTCAAAGTAACCGGAGTATTGTAGCTGTATGTTCCCGAACATAAAGCACCGTTGCACGAGATGCCGGAACCTGTGACGCTTCCGCTGCCTTCGCCAAGCTTGAGTACATACAGTGGATAGGTATTCAGGGTGAAGGATGCGGTTACGCTCTTTGCCTGGTCGATCGTGACGTTACAGCTTCCGGTGCCGCTGCACCCCCCTCCGGACCAACCGGTGAACGATGAGCCTGTTTCAGCCACAGTCGTTAAGGTAACAGTCGAATTGTAGGGATAAGAGGCAACGTAGGGACCGATGAGAACCGATATTCCATTCCAGCGGACGCTACCACTACCAGTGCCGCCGGTATTTATTGTTAGTGGATAACTGTTTATGGTGAATGTTGCCGTTGCCATGTATGAACGATCCAATGTCAAGGCACATGTTCCAGCCCCAGAACATGCACCCGACCAACCGGTAAAAGTTGAACCATTTTCTGCTTGCGGAGCAAGAATCAACTGTGAGTTTGCTACGTAGTTTCCTGAGCAAATTGTAGAGACACATGAAATCCCGACAGCATTAATGGCTCCGTTGCCGCTACCGCCGATATTGACAGACACTCCATACACTGCAGGAGATTGTGCATTTTCCGCATCGATCCCACCGGTATGCGACAGGGCAAATGATCCCGCTGGCGTCCCGGAAGAAACATACACTCTGAGATAATAATCACCCGTACTTGCAACAGTCCTTGTAAGGGTGCTTGTTTCGCCGTTTGATACATCGCTGACTGAATTGT
>JAVBXN010000051.1 GCA_030824515.1 Pelobacter sp. | reverse complement strand
GTCACACCCGTTCCCATCCCGAACACGGAAGTTAAGCCCCTCTGGGCCGATGATACTGCACGGGTAGCTGTGTGGGAAAGTAGGTCGCCGCCGGGAATTATTACAACAAAGAGCCCCGCTTCCAGAAATGGAGGCGGGGCTCTCTTGCGTCTTATAACCATATCGAAATATTGCTTATAGCTTACGCAAATCCAGAAAAGTCACGTTCGATAAATTGAATATACTCGTCTTTAGATAACAAATTGCAAATTGATTGACGTCAGTCTATTGAGTGCGGTATGTATATATGAATTTTATCACCTTGTTTTAAATTCCGGGTGAAAACAAAACTCAGGAGGGATTTGAATGAAAATGTTTCGTTACATTACATTGTCTTCTATTGCCGTTGTACTGTTTTCATCCGTTTCTTTTGCTGCTTCTGAAAAACCCAGAATAGCTGTTATGCGTTTTACAAATTCCACAAATGCACATTGGTGGAGAAGCGGTACCGGTTCTGAACTGTCTGATATGCTAACAAACGAATTGGCAAGCAGTAAAAAGTTCCGGCTGGTTGAAAGACGTGAAATTGAAAGTGTTGTAAGTGAACTCAAATTTGGTGAGTCTGGTCTGGTTGACCCATCTACAAAATCAAGGCTTGGGAAAATTAAGGGCGCAAAATACTTGGTTATGGCAACCGTATCATCTTTTGAAGAAGGGGCGGAAAAATCCGGCAAAGGCATCAGCTTTATGGGTATCGGTCTTGACGCCAGCAGTGCCAAAGCTTATATAGCTGTTGATTTGAAAGTCGTCGATGTAGAAACCAGTGAAGTCATTGAAACCAGAACAATTGAGGGTAAATCTGAAAGTTCTTCCAAGGGAATATCTGGTAGTATAATGGGAGTTGGCGGCAGGACAAAATCCGAACAGAAAACACCGGTTGGTAAAGCTATCCGGGCATGTGTGATTAATATAGCTGAGTACCTGGAATGTACCATGGTCGATAAATCAGATGAGTGCCTCGCCCAATATGCAGTCAGCGAGAAAAAACGGCGTGATAAAACAAAAAGCTCGATCAGTCTTGATGAATAGGTAATTGTCTGGTGATTGACAGTGATAAGCTGTAAACAATTTGCTATGTAATCAGGCTCTTACAATAAACATTTTTGAACCTGTAACCTAGTGCCCTATCAGATGAATACTGATAGGGCGCTAGGTCGATTTCTGATAGGAAATATGATTGGATTGATTACTTTCCCCTCAAAGGGTTGGTCTGCTTCCAGTAAATTCCCAAAACCTCGCGTTCCTTTGTATTCAACTTAGCTCCGCGTTTTTCCATTTCCAACTGTATCCTGTCCATGTCTTTTCCCGCAGAAAGTGCTATGTCTATTTTGTTTTTTGTATGACATGTGGTACATTTACTGGCGATTATGCTGCGTGCCTGTTTGAAGTCACCTCCCTTGACGTTACCTAGGTTGGTTGCGGTGTTAGGGTTGTTTGTAGCTGCGATGGTGTTGTTTGTTGCAAGTAAGCTAAAGATTATAAGACATACGCTACGGTTCATATCAACTCCTTGTTCGTAAAAAAACGGCCTGACGTTTCTAACGACAGGCCGCTTATATTTATAGAGGTAATCCGCATTATTCTCTGACGTATGTATCCTGGTCTGATTCGTGTACCATTCCCATGATGTGGGCATATTCTGATTCTATCAAGGCATAATGTCCCTGAGTTTCTTTTACAACCCTTGCAAATATGGCTCTAACGCCGGGGTCTACAACCCCTTCGGATAACTGGGTATATTGTCCGATACATTCTTTCTCTTCTATCAGGGCCAGCTCGAGTGCCCTTTGCTCAGCCATATCTTCATTGATTGCTTTTTCGAGCTTCATGTACGTGGGGTTCTTGGTGTCGACCGGTGAATTCATATACGTCGCCAGATCTCCGAATTCACTGCCTTTATAGTGGTCAAAAAAAGCTTTAAGGTGACCGACTTCTTCATTGGCAAGCAAATCAAACACCTTCTTGGCTCTTTCGTTCTTTGCCACGGAGGCGGCTCTACGGTAAAAATCCATGCTGTCTTTTTCCGCCTTGATTGCAAGGCAGATGGCCTCTTGAAGTGTATATTCCTTGCCCATAGTCACCCTCCCAATATTTTTTGTATTCAGTATAGCGATGATTCCATTTTGGTCAATAAATTTATAATAGCTCGGCATTAAAAAACACAAAAATCTCTTGACAAATATATCGCTGCAACGTACATTTTCATTAGAAATATAGGCTGCTCGGCTAATTAACAATACAGGTGGTGCGCCGGCATTATGAAGACAATTTATGTTCTTTCCGATTCGACCGGCGAAACGGCTGAGCGTGTAATTCGTGCTGCTCTTTCTCAGTTTTATGAAGAAGATGTTCGAGTACAGCGGCTATTCCAAATCCGTTCTCAAGTTGATGTGCAGCAAGCCATGTCAATAGCAATTCATGACCCTGGATTGGTTGTGTACACATTAGTTGATCCTCACTTGTCAGAAGCGGTGGAACGTGTGGCAGAAGAGAGTGGTCTTATAACGGTTGATTTGTTAAGCCCACTAATTTACAACTTGTCTCGTTATCTTGGAGCTCCTTCGCGTGAGAAGCCGGGGCTACTACACAGGATTGATACTGACTACTACCGTCGTGTAGAAGCTGTGAATTTTACTGTAAAGCATGATGATGGTCAGGAAACGCGCTATCTGCATAAAGCCGATTTGGTATTGGTGGGTGTATCCAGGTCTTCTAAAACACCACTGTCGATGTACTTGGCACATAAAGGTTACAAGGTCGCGAATGTTCCGTTGGTGTTTGGGATTGCCCCTCCGGAAGAGCTTTTTGAGATAGATCAGGGTAAAATAGTCGGTTTGCTGATTGACCCAAAAAGACTCGTTGAGATTCGAACCTCGCGACTGATCAATATGAGACAAAGTCCGCGTGGAAGTTATAATGATCAGCAACAGGTTGAAGAAGAGCTGGCTGCCTGTAGGCAACTCTATCGACAGCATCCGGAATGGTTTGTGATGAACATAACCAATAAGTCTGTAGAAGAGGCCGCCTCTGAAATTATGCGTCGTATGGAGATCAAAGCCAACCAGTAATTCAGCTGATACTGTGTAGGAACTAAATATTAAAAGGAGTTTGAAGATGAAAATTCTGATTGTTGAAGACGAAAAAAAGGTTGCCAGTTTCATAAAGCGCGGCCTTGAAGATGATGGTTACCAGGTTACCGTGAGCCATGATGGTGCAGATGGCCTCAAGCGTGCACTGAACGGAGATTTCAATCTCATTATACTGGACAACATGTTGCCAAAGAAAGATGGTGTCACGGTTGCTCGTGAGTTGCGTGAATCCGGTAATCAGGTTCCGGTACTGATGTTGACTGCCAAGGATACGACCGAGGATATCGTGTCAGGTCTTGACGCCGGTTCGGATGACTATCTGACCAAACCTTTCGCTTTTGCCGAACTTCAGGCCAGGGTCCGGGCACTTATCAGGCGTGGTGAGCAGGATCGCGGAGCTGAAATTCGTTTTGCTGATTTGCGTATGGACCCGGTAAATCACAAGGTTTGGAGAGGACAGACCGAGATAGTTCTGACAGCGAAGGAGTATACACTTCTGGCATTCATGGTGCGCAATGCAAATACTGTTCTCAGCAGGGCGAATATTGCAGATAATGTCTGGGAATATCCGTTCGAAACTTTTACAAACATAATTGATGTTTATATCAATTATCTGCGTAAGAAAGTTGATGGCAAGTTCCCCACCAAGCTTATTCATACCGTGCGAGGCCAGGGATATATTCTTAAAGAAGGGTAGCAGGGCTTGATTTTTCTGGCGTGATTTATTATCTTGGTTTACTGTTACAGTCTGGGGCGGTGTCGTTACTCATGCGATTCCGCCCCAATCTGTTCAGTAACTAAAATAAATCAGGGAGGTCAGATTATGTTCAAATCAGTAGTATTGTCGGCTCGTTTTCTGGTCATGGGGCTTGTTTGTGCTTTGGCGCTACCGGTGCTTTCGGTAGCCAAGCCGATCAGTCCTGATTTTGTGGAATTGGCAAAGAAGCTGAACCCGACGGTTGTTAATATCCGCACCGCAAAAAATATCAAGCCCAAGCAGCGCCTGCGCAGACCGCAACAGCAAAACCCGTTCGGTAACAATTTTTTTGACGATTTCTTTAATCGTTTTTTCGATGATATGCCGCAACAGCGACCCCGCCGTGAACAGAGTCTCGGAACCGGTTTCATAATCAGTTCGGACGGGTATATCCTGACTAATAATCATGTCGTGAACGGAGCCGACGAAGTCATGGTCAAGCTCTCCGATGGTCGAGAGCTTAAGGGCGAGATAAAGGGACTTGATGAAAAGGTTGACCTGGCCCTGATCAAAATAAATGACAAAGATAAACTCCCATTTGCTGAACTCGGCGACAGCGATACGCTTGAGGTCGGTGAGTGGGTTATGGCCATCGGCAATCCTTTTGGCCTGTCACACACCGTTACCGCCGGCATTGTCAGCGCCAAGGGACGAGTGATCGGAAGTGGACCGTACGACGATTACATACAGACCGACGCTTCCATTAATCCGGGCAACTCAGGCGGACCGCTGTTCAGTGCCCAGGGCAAGGTAATCGGTATCAATACCGCCATCATTGCCGGTGGAGGTGGTGGAATCGGCTTTGCCATACCTGTCAGTATGGCCAAGAATGTTGTCAGTCAATTACGCGATTCCGGAAAAGTAACTCGTGGATATCTTGGTGTGCGATTCCAGCCTTTGACGGCTGATCTGGCAAAATCCTTCGGGCTCGATTCGGAGAAGGGCGCTTTGATTGCGAGTGTGGAAAAGGACACCCCGGCGGAGCGGGCCGGCCTCAAAGCGGGTGATGTCATTCTCGAGTATGACGGAAAACAGATAAACGAAGGAAACGAGTTGCCACGTTTTGTTGCGGCTACTCCAATCGACAAGAAGGTCATGCTCTCTGTATTCCGTGATGGTAAAAAGCAGGAAATGACAATTGTTGTCGGCAAGCTGAAGGAAGGCGGCAGTGAAGTATCTGCCGCAAACGGCAACGAGAACGACAAAATCGGCATTACTGTTGAGACGCTTAGCAAGGAAATGGCTGATCGGCTTGGCATTCGTGATGGCAAGGGCTTGGTTGTCACTGAAGTTAAGTCCGGTTCTACTGCAGAAGATGCAGGTGTCACACCCGGATCAATAATTATAGAAATCAATGGTCAACGTCCGGAGACGCTTACTGCGTTTAATGCCATTGTCGCTAAAGTCGCCAAAGGTGATGTTGTGCGTCTGCTGCTACGGCGACCGGACAACAGCGTGCATTACGTTGCCATAAAAGTAGAATAGTCTGCATACAGTCCGGTTTGCAAGCCGGGCGACATTTTGGGAGAAGTACATGTCCGCTCGTTACATGCAACCGTTGCGCATCTTGATCCAGTTTTCTTTTCTGGGCTTCATGCTTTGGTTAGGCATGCGCTTTTATCAGTTTGTGAGTTACATTCGTATCGGCGGTGGACCTGCTGTAGTATCCAGGCCTGACGGGGTTGAAGCCTTTCTCCCCATTTCGGGATTATTGGGCGCCGCCTCCTGGGTCAAGGGAGGCGGCATCAATACTGTTCACCCGGCGGCGGTCGTGATCTTTGTAACAATTCTGATTGTTGCTTTCTTGCTGCGGAGATCATTCTGCTCCTGGATCTGTCCCGTGGCAACGTTATCAGAATGTACCTGGAAATCCGGTTTCAAAGTCATTCGAAGGAACCCGCGACTTCCGCGCTGGCTGGATGTTGTGTTTCGCTTGCCTAAATATCTGCTGATGGTATTTTTTATCTATTCAATAGCCATCGTCATGTCACCGGAGGCGATGCATTCATTCATCCATTCCGATTACCACAAGATCGCGGATGTTCGACTGCTGGACTTTTTTGTGCACATCTCTCCGATGGCTTTGGGTATAATTCTGTTTCTGTTGGCTGCTTCAGTCGTGTTGCGCAATCCGTTCTGCCGTTATCTCTGCCCGTACGGCGCGCTGTTGGGCCTGATTGCTGTATTTTCACCGTTGCGGGTCACCCGTAATATGGACCGTTGTGTCTCCTGCGGCGCCTGCAGTCAGGTCTGTCCGACATACATTGATGTCATGCACAAGAAAAGTGTGACTTCACCAGAGTGCATCGGCTGCTGGCGTTGTGTCAGTCATTGCCGATTCAATCAGGCGCTCTCCATGAAAGCATTCGGCAGATTTAATGTCCCGGGTTTTGTTTTTGCGATCCTGGTGGTGCTTGCGTTCTTGGGAGGTACAGCCATAGGCAAGTGGAGCGGAAACTGGCAAACTTCACTATCACTGGAAGAATATGCCCGACTGCTGGGCAAGTAATCGAAAGGAAGTACAATATTCATGGGCGTTTATGCCAACACTGTCAGTATCACACAATTCACGATAACCGGCGACCTGCCGAAAAACGATCAATTTCAGTGGTTTTCGCAAAAACTGAGCGACAGGGGGTTTCAATCGATAGAAAATTCCTCCGAAGAAAGTTCAGAAGGTTGGACACATGTGGATCGTCCCGACGACGCTGTTTTCGAAGCGCCGTCCGATTTCTGGCGCGATCATTATGTGCTGTTTTCGCTGCGAAAAGATCAGCGAAAAATACCCGCTGCCGTGCTGAAATCCCACACAGCCCGGGAAGAGGGGACTTTCCTCTCCCAGCACCCGAATCTCCGGCGTACTCCCAAGAACAAGCGTGAAGAGATCAAGGAACAAGTGCAATTGCGGCTGCTGATCAAATGTTTGCCGGTACCTGCCAGCGTTGATCTGGTGTGGGATCAGCGCAACAGCACATTGACCCTCTATAGTCTGGGTTCCAAGGTGATTGAACGTTTTGAGGACTTTTTCCGTAAAACCTTCGAGGGGTTCAGTCCGGTGATAATTCACCCTTTTGCCAGAGCCAGGTTGTTGCTTGAAGGTCAGCTGCTTGATCAGCTTGAGGCTGCAAATCAAGCCGGTTCGGATTCAGTAGTGGCCATGATACGTGACAACCAGTGGCTTGGTTGGGATTTCCTACTGTGGTTGCTACAGCGCGGTGTGGATGGTGAAGGAGAATACGGGGTCTGCCACCCTGGGCATTTTGCGGCTGGAGAGCGCTTTTCTGCCTGGATTGACGATCGGATCCAGTTTCAAGGTGGCGGTGAGGAGGGGGGCATTCAGAAAGTCACGGTCTCAGGATCCCAGGACAGTTACCTGGAAGCAATCTCTGCTCTCAAGAGTGGTAAACGCATTACCAGCGCTACCATCTATATGGAAAAAGACGAGAACCCGTGGAAGCTTACTCTGAAAGGGGACACGTTCGGATTCGCCTCTTTTAAATGCCCGCAGGTAAGGATCGAGCGCGACGCGACGGTTGAAGAGATGAGTGAGCGTGAAGCGGTTTTCTATGAACGCATGTATCTGACGGAACAAGGCATCCAGCTGTTTGACAGTTTGTTCGCAACCTTTTTGAACGAGCGGCTGACCGAGGCCTGGAACGTGCGATTGCAAACCATACAGGCATGGTTGGACGGGAAAGTGACAGAATGAGATTTATAGACGAAGTAACCCTTTACGCCGCTTCAGGTCATGGAGGAGCTGGTTGTGTAGCTTTCCGGCATGAAAAGTTTATCGAGTTTGGCGGGCCCAGCGGCGGGGACGGTGGTAAGGGTGGCGATGTTGTATTTGTCGCTTCATCTGGACTTTCAACGTTGCTTGAGTTGCGTCACAGGCCGCACCAGAAAGCAGAGAAGGGGCATAACGGCATGGGTAAAAACCGGCATGGCGCCGCCGGAGCTGATCTCGTAATCAAGGTGCCGGTCGGAACGGTGATAAAAGATGCCGAAACCGGTGATGTCCTGGCCGACCTGACCCAGAACGACCAGCTGGTAACGCTGCTAAAAGGTGGGCGTGGCGGACAGGGCAATGCGCGCTTCGCAACCGCCACCAACAAGGCTCCGAAATTCGCCCAGCCGGGTGGGGAGCTGGAGGAACGCAAACTTAGGCTGGAATTGAAACTGATGGCCGACGTCGGCCTGTTGGGCTTACCCAATGCAGGCAAATCCTCGCTGATCAGCAAGGTGTCGGCGGCACGCCCGAAGATTGCCGATTATCCATTTACCACGATAGCTCCATCTCTTGGAGTTGTACCTTACAAGAACTACCGTTCTTTCGTGATGGCGGATATCCCGGGAATTATCGAGGGAGCTCACGATGGCGCCGGACTCGGGCATCGCTTTCTTAAACACCTGGAGCGGTCGGGCATTCTGTTGCACCTGGTGGACATCTCCTGGATGCCGGAGCGTGACCCGATTGCCGAATTCGAATCTATCAGTCGCGAGTTGACCCTGTTCAGCCCGGAGCTGGCGGCCAAGGAACAGGTAGTTGTGATTACTAAGACCGACCTGCCGCAAACACAGCAGGAGCTGCCCGGAATCAAGGCCTGGTTTGAGCAGAAGGGCATCAAGGTTTTTCCAATATCGTCTGCTACCGGAGACGGCATCGAAGCCCTGCTGGATGAGATTGCCCGACGTTTGTGGGGCAAAGCCGAAGAGGTTTGGTAATGCGTAAAGAGATCCTGAAGCCTGTCAAGCGGGTAGTTATTAAAATTGGCAGCAGAGTTTTGACTGATTCGGATGCGTCTCTCGATATGACTGTAATCGGACGGATATCCAAAGACATTTCTGAACTGCGCAAGTCTGGTATCCAGGTGGTGGTCGTCTCGTCGGGTGCAATCGCGGCCGGCAGAAGCGAACTTGGGCTTACGGAAAAGCCGAGAACTATTCCCCATAAACAGGCTGCTGCAGCAGTAGGTCAAAGCCTTCTGATGCGAGCCTACGAAGAGGCCCTGGCTCCGTACAACCTGAAGGTGGCCCAACTGCTGCTGACCCGTGAAGACCTCGGCAGCAGGCAGAGGTTTCTCAATGCCAGGGCAACCATAGACGCCCTTTTAGGTTTTGGCATCATACCGGTCATCAACGAGAACGATACGGTCGTCGTGGATGAAATCAAGTTTGGCGATAACGACAACCTCTCCGCCTTGGTCACTAATGTGGCCGAGGCGCAACTGTTGCTGATATTGACGGATATAGAGGGTTTCTACAGCTCCGATCCTGGTTGTGATCCCACTGCCCGTCTGATCCCGTTGGTAAAGGTGATAACCCGCGAGATAGAGCGGGCCGCCGGTGGTTCGGGGTCATCAGTCGGCACCGGCGGCATGGCAACCAAAGTTGCAGCAGCCAAGAAAGCTGGCAAGAATGGAGTTGCTACAATCATGCTGTCCGGCAAGCGTGAGGGGATAATACTTGCTGCCATGCGCGGGGAAGAAGTTGGAACTCTCTTCCTACCGGCCGGTCAAGGGCTCAATCGGCGGAAACACTGGATCGCGTATACCCTTAAGCCGTCCGGCAGGGTCGTCGTGGACGAGGGGGCATGCAATGCACTCCAGAAAAAAGGCAAGAGCCTGTTACCGTCAGGTATACTTAGCGTGGAAGGGCGTTTTGAGAGGGGAGCGTGTGTGCGTGTGTGTGGGCAGGATGGCGCTGAGTTTGCACGCGGGCTGTCAGATTATTCAAGCGGTGAGATAAGCAGGCTTGCCGGATGTAAAAGCTCAGAAATTGAAGACAGGCTGGGGTTCTACTATGGTGATGTGATCATTCATCGGGACAACCTTGTGATGCTCTGATGCCGGAAAATCAAGTCAAGGTTTCGGTTTGGACCGAATCACCGAAGTAACCGCGGAAAAAATATCCTTGCGTTGCAGTTGTCCATTGATTACTTCAATTTCCCCACCCAGTTTCTGCCCGTCATTACTTTTATCACGCACCCTCACGTCCAGTTTCAACTCGGCCAGCTTTCCTGGGTCAATCTGCTCTACCCTGAATATCAGCGTTCCATCCGGTTCTTGCCTGAATTTCTGATCGTGGGCACCTACAAAATCCAGCTGCAGCGGTAGTTGCAATCGTACGGTCAACGATTGTGCCGGCAATGAACCGATATTCAGGATAGTAACTCGATAATTAAGCTGTTCTCCGGGAGCAACCGCATTCTTGGCAAGCTTAGCCACTACTCTTACAAGAGGCGCCGAAGTTATTGCAAGTACGTTCTTTTGCTGGGAGACATCATTGTAGGTGGCCGAAGTCGTTTTGATGGTTATGGTGGTGCGTGCGCCATCCACTCTGTCTGAGGGCATCCTCAATAAGAGGCTGCCTTTGAACGTTTCACCTGCCGCAAGCTTTATGCGAGTAACTGCAGCATCTGTATTTGATAAAGAAGTGACAGATACGGCAAATTCTGGCGGGGCTATCGCTTCCAGCAGAAACTCTTCACTGGTCTTGCCACGATTCGAAACCTCAAATGGTATGCTGCCGTTTCCACCGGCAGCAACTACTCTGCCGTCTTTGACCGTTATGGCAGTTTTGATGTTCTCCTTGGCGATCTTTTCAGCTGCCAGCTTCTCCCGGGCCCGCCGCTCCGCTTCGATCTTTTCACGGGCGATGCGTTCGCGTTCTGCTTTCTCCCTGGCGAGTCGCTCCTGTTCAAGCTTTGCGGCGGCGGCTCTTTCCTGTGCCAGGCGTTCCGTACGAACCTTTTGGGCTGCAGCCTGAAGCTGTTTGTTCGGGACGAGCTGCTCACCATTTTTAAAGCGTACCAGCAAAGATAACAGTTCTTCCTCAACGGTTGTTTTGAGACTGCTCTCGGAAAATTCGCTGTTGAAAGACGTGAGTGCCTTGGCGGCACGTTCATTGTCCCCGGACTTGATACATGAACGCGCTATCAGAAGCAGTGTCACGTCTCGTAGCGGGGAGTCCGGATATATCTGATTGAGATGGTCCGCTTTCTCTATGGCGGTCAGGTAATCCTTTTTCTGGTATGCGGCAAATGCATCGACAAAAATAGCCGCATCATCAACTTCTGCGGCAAAAATAAAACCGGTTCCCAACAGCATGACAAGCAGGCTGATACAAACCGGTCTGATAAATCTGGTCAAATATTCCACGCTGTTAATCTACGAAGCTCTTCAATTTCTTGCTTCTACTGGGGTGACGCAACTTGCGCAGTGCCTTGGCCTCTATCTGGCGAATACGTTCACGGGTAACCTCAAAGTCCTGGCCGACTTCTTCCAGGGTATGGTCGCTTTTCTCGCCGATGCCGAAACGCATCCGCAACACTTTTTCCTCGCGTGGCGTCAGTGTTGCGAGGACCTTAGCCGTGCTCTCGGAAAGATTGGCCTTGATTACTGCCTCAATCGGAGAAACAACACCCTTGTCTTCGATGAAGTCTCCAAGGTGTGAATCTTCCTCTTCGCCAATCGGCGTTTCCAGGGAAATTGGCTCTTTGGCAATCTTCAGTACCTTCCGCACCTTGTCGAGCGGTAACTGCATGCGATCCGCAATCTCTTCCGGAGACGGCTCACGGCCGTTTTCCTGTACGAGCTGACGACTTGTGCGGATCAGCTTGTTGATGGTTTCTATCATGTGCACCGGGATGCGGATGGTGCGTGCCTGGTCGGCTATGGCACGGGTGATGGCCTGTCGAATCCACCATGTGGCATAGGTTGAAAACTTGTAGCCCCGCTGGTATTCGAACTTGTCCACCGCCTTCATCAGGCCGATATTACCTTCCTGTATCAGGTCGAGAAACTGGAGCCCACGGTTAGTGTATTTTTTTGCAATTGAGACTACCAGCCTCAGGTTCGCTTCAATAAGTTCGCTTTTAGCGATCCGGGCTTTACATTCACCCTCTTCGATAGCTTTGAGTGCTGCGGCCAGGTCGCGTGCCTTGAAGCCGGACTCCTGCTCGACTTTCAATAGTTTGCGAGCCGCACTTCTCAACCTCTTCTCAAGTTTTGCCTTTTCTTCCTCATCAAGCTTCAGCTTGTTAAGTTCAGTGGCGCCCTTTTCATCTTCGTTTTGGAGTTTGTCAACCAACGCTTTCAATTTGTCGGAGGGAATCAGTGTCTCAAGGTCAGATAACTCCTCCTGCATCTTGTCAACCTTAAGTGACAACTCCTTGAGTCGTTCGGCAACCTTGTTGGTGTGACGGTCCTTAAGTCGCAGGGACTTGAGCAGCTCGGCCTGATGGTCCTTGGCTTCCCGGTATTTCTTTTCCTGTTCTTTTTTCTTCGCGGAAGATTTGGCTTCAGAAATGGCTGCAGTAATATCGGTCAGCAGTTGATCCTGTGCGGCAATTGAATCAATGACTTCCAGCAGTCTAATCTGCTGAACGTCTTCCTCATCTTCTTCAAGCTGCTCTTCTTCTACCTCTTTGCTGATCTCGGAAGGACTGATCTGGAACTTGCGCAACCGGTCGCCAAGAGAAAGCACTTCCTTGACGGTAATCGGTGTATTAAGAATAACTCCCGCAACATCCCGTTCGCCGTCTTCGATGCGTTTGGCAATCTCGACTTCGCCCTCTCTGGTCAGCAGAGATACCGATCCCATTTCACGCAAGTACATCCGTACGGGGTCGCTGGTCCTGCCAATGGAGCCGGGCTCAAACTCAACTTCTTCGGACTCGCCTTCGGCCTCTTCATCTTCTTCAAGGTCGATCTTCATTTTGGGGATCTTGACCTTTTGGGATGAATCAACAATCTCTATGTCCATATCACCAAACATGCCCATCACATCTTCTATCTGGTCGGTAGCGATGTCGGGAGGCAGTATGTCATTTACCTCGTCAAATGTAAGGAACCCTTTTTCCTTACCAATATCAATAAGCTGTTTGACGTCATCCATGTCTTTTTTTGCCATGTATTCACCTCTTGATTGCCGTCAGGTACTATCAATAACGGCTAAAGCTCTGATTTTCTTTTGCGCATGGAGTCCGCCTGTTTGAGAAGGAGCGAATACTCCTCGCTGCTTTCATCCAAAACAGCCAGACGAGCGGCAATGTCCTTTATCGATCCAAGCGCTTTCTTTTCACTGCTTTTTGAGCATTGCTCAAAAACATTGCGCCAATCGATGTCAGCTAAAAAAGCATCTGACACCATGATCCTTGACAGGATCTTTCTTTGCTCCGGGTTTTCAATTCTGTCTGTCAGATGGCTTAGAGCCTGGGAATCATCCGTTTGTGCCATGGCATCGATTACCAGCATGGCCAGTTCCAGGTAGTCACCTGTAAACAGAATATCGACACCGGTTTTCAGTGCTTCTTCCCGCGCTTCAGGATAGTTTATCACTAATGCCAAAAGTGTCTCTTGGGAATTGTCCCACCGCTCGGTTTTTTTGTTGGAGCCAGACTGAGTCTCTTTTGCAGTAAGACTCATTCCCCCCATGCGTTTGCGGAACGCGTGTGTCGTGATACCCAATAACCTGCAGATCTCTTTTTCATAGAGATCCCGTTCCACCGGGTCGGAAATCTTTCGAAAACGTGGAACAATCTCATCGATTATTCTTACCTTGCTATCCACGCTTTCAGGCGGTGTCTCAGCCAGCAGGGCTCTGACAAAAAAATCAAAAGCGGGCCGGGCCTTGTTTTGGCGCTCGTAAAATGCCTCCACCGGGTTCTTGTTAAGAAAACTGTCCGGGTCATCACCTGGGGGAAGCGATATCACGTAGGCCGGCATGTGCTGTTCAAGAAACAGCTCCATCGAACGTATGGAGGCCTTTTTGCCGGCATTGTCGCTATCGAACAGCATGTGGACCTGCTCGGCGTGCCGCTTGATCTGGCCTGCATGTGTAGCCGTCAGTGCCGTGCCGCAAGTCGCCACAACATTCCGGATTCCGGCGCGAAACAATGCCAGGTGGTCGAAATATCCTTCTACAATTATGATCGAGTTCTTGGCTCTGATCGTTGGCAGAGCCAAGTCTAGTCCAAAAAGGACCGAACTCTTATGGTAGATCGGTGACTCTGGCGAGTTTATGTATTTGGGCAGCGATGCGTCCAGCACTCTGCCGGCAAATGCAATCACCAATCCCTTTGAGTCGCGGATAGGAAAGATAAGGCGATTTCGGAAAAGATCGTACCAGCCGGAATCTCCCTTACGGATGATACCCAGTTTAAGGGCTACTTCCAGATCCACACTATTATTTGCAAGGTGCCTGACAAGTCCATCGCGACGGTCGGATGCAAAACCGAGCCGGTATGCCTCGGAGATTTCATCTCCCACCGCGCGTTGTAGCAGATACTGTCGGGCGGGGTCGCCATCCTGCCCGTTTTTCAAAATGGAACGGTAGTAACCGGCTGCTAGTTCATTTATGTTCTGAAATTGCTGGCGTTCATCCTGAGTCTTCTTCTCGGCCTGGGTAAGTTGCCGTTCCTCTATTTCTACTCCGGCTTTGCGTGCCAGCAGCTTGACCGCTTCGGGGAAACTCACCCCTTCCATTTTCATCACAAATGAAAAGGCGTTGCCGCCCGCACCACATCCGAAACAGTGGAAAATCTCGCGGGCGGGATTCACATTGAATGAAGGGGTCTTTTCTCCGTGGAACGGACAAAGTCCAAGAAAATTTCCTCCTGAGCGGCGCAATTGCACATACTCGGAGACGACCTCTACAATTGAAAGACGCTCTGCAACTTCACGTACTTTTTCTTCAGGAATCATGGTTTCCTGGCGGGTGTATTCCGCCACACTGAAAGTAAGTGGTCACCGGATATTGCAAACAGGTTTGCAGATTCGGTGGAACGAATCTTGTTCCGTATCTGCTCGGGCATAAAGCCTGATGAGGCTATGCTGAAAACCATGCACAGTAGCAGTGCCCCTTCGGCTGTGCCGATCAACAAGCCCCCCAGTCGGTTAAGGCCACCCATCATGACGAGTCGAAGAGCTGCTGTTATGGTGTTGCCGATGATGTGGGCGCAGACTCCGACCAGGAGCAGGATGATGATAAAAGCCAGAAACGAAGAAAGATGTGCCGGCAAATGCAAGACGCTTTTTATCGGAACGGCCAACTGAGGGTAAAAACGATACGCGAGCCATCCCCCGACCAAAAGTCCGGCAATGGAAGATGCCTCGTTAACAAGCCCCCTGATCAATCCCTTTACAGCAAAAAAACAGAGGATCACCAGAATGATGATGTCAAAAAAATTCATCGCAGCGCCGTGAAGTTCTACAAAGAAGGGGCCATCTCCATGAAAGCCCCTTGACTGTGTGCGAAATGATTACAGATTTCCTGCAGGCAAGTAGACACTTCAGGCAAGCTGCTTCCTGACAATGTCACTAACAGTTTTGCCGTCGGCCTTGCCGGAAGTAAGCGGGGTTAGCGCTTTCATAACCCGGCCCATGTCCTTTGCACCTTGAGCATTGATCTCGTGTACGACTCGTGACACCAGATTCTCGATTTCCTCCATGGTCAACTGTTCCGGGAGGAAACCAAGCAGAATATTCAACTCGGCGGTTTCTTTTAGCGCCAGTTCAGGCCGGTTTCCCTCCTGATACATCCTGATGGATTCACGGCGCTGTTTGACCAGGGTAGTTACTACTTCCATTACACCCTGATCATCCAGTTCTTTTTTCTGGTCGATTTCGCGGTTCTTGACTGCTGCGCGTACCATGCGCACAGCCGAAAGGCGCAGGTCATCCCGCGCCTTCATGGCTGCTTTCATCGCATCGTTGAGTTGTTCTTTCAACGTCATCAAATTGTTCCTAAACCCGTTATCGGGGTAAATGTACTCTTACCAGCTAGTCCATCATTTTGCGCTGTTTCTTGAGGGCGCGCTTGCGTGCGGCGATGGCTTTTTTCTTGCGCTTGATGCTTGGTTTCTCAAAGTGCTCGCGTTTACGTACTTCAGAGAGGATACCAGCTTTCTCGCACTGTTTTTTGAACTTCTTCAGTGCCAGCTCAAACGGCTCGCTTTCCTTTATTTTTACTCCCGGCATGTCAAATCACCCCCCGCCTGTAACAAATTGCAAATGTTTCACTGTAATAGTGAATAAATGTGTGAGTTAGCAACAATAGCACACCTCACGGTATTGTCAATAAACAAATACGATGCCACTGTTTACTTGACTAATGTCGCGAAGACTTCTCGTCAATGCCAGATGTTCCGAAGCGCCGCCGCAGCTCGTCGTAAACGTCTTCGAGGGGGATGTCGTGAAACCCCAGCATCACCAGCAGGTGAAAAACCAGGTCTGCCGTCTCGTAAACAATTTCATCCCGTTTGCCGCCTTTGGACGCTATGATGACTTCGGTAGCCTCTTCCCCGACTTTCTTGAGAATCTTGTCAATGCCTTTATGCATCAGGGCGGCTGTATAGGAGTTTTCGGCGGGTTGGTTCTTGCGATCAATGATCACCTGATAAACGGCCTGTAAAATGTCGTCGTTGTTATTCATCGTCTTACCGCGACCCCTTTTTCGTGCAGATAGTCCTTTGCCTGTCCGATAGTGTATTCCCGATAGTGAAAGATGGAAGCGGCCAGGCAGGCGCTGGCGCCGGCGGTGGTGAAACCCTGGTAGAGGTGCTCCAGATTGCCGACGCCGCCGGAGGCTATGACCGGAATCGAGACCGCATCGACCACTGCGCGGGTAAGCTTCAGGTCGTAGCCGTCCTTGGTTCCGTCGCAATCCATGCTGGTCAGAAGTATCTCGCCCGAACCGAACTGTTCCATTTTCACGGCCCACTCCACAACGTCGATGCCGGTCGGGTTGCGGCCGCCATGGGTGTATACCTCCCAACGCTCTTCACCCGGCACCCTGCGAGCATCAATCGCCACCACGGTGCATTGGGAGCCGAAGCGTTCGGCCGCCTCTTTCACGAATTCGGGACGATGGACCGCGGCGGTGTTGATCGAGGTCTTGTCGGCCCCGGCATTCAACATCCGGCGGATATCCTCGACGCAGCGAATACCGCCGCCGACGGTCAGCGGCATGAAGACCCGCTCGGCCGTGCGGCGTACCACATCGATGATCGTGTCGCGCTGGTCGCTGGAAGCGGTGATGTCCAGGAAGGTCAGTTCATCGGCGCCCTGCTGGTCGTACATTTCGGCGATTTCAACCGGATCTCCGGCGTCGCGCAGCTCCAGGAACTGAACCCCCTTTACAACACGGCCACCTTTGACATCCAGGCAGGGAATAATACGTTTGGTAAGCATCTCAGGGGCGTCCCTTCGTCAGTGCTATCGCCTCGTTAAGACTGATCGCTCCGGTGTAGACCGCCTTGCCGGTGATCACACCGGTTATGCCCGCTGCTTCGATAGCCATCAGGTTTTCGATGTCTTTCAGGCTGGAAACGCCGCCTGACGCGATGATTGGGATCGAGACCGCTTCGGCCAAGGCCCTGGTGGCTTCGAGGTTGGGCCCCTGCAGCATCCCGTCACGGGAGATGTCGGTGTAGATTATTGCCGCAACACCACAGTCCTCAAACTTTCTGGCAAGTTCAACTGCTGTGATGTCGGTTACCTCTGCCCAGCCCTGAACCGCTACCATGCCGTCCTTGGCATCGATGCCGACCACGATCCGTCCCGGGAACCTGGCGCAGGCTTCTCGAACCAATTCCGGGTTGCGCTGGGCGGCGGTGCCGATGATTACGCGGGAAAGGCCGAGTGAAAGATAGGCTTCAATGGTGGCTATGTCACGGATGCCGCCCCCCAATTGAGCCGGGATGGTTATCGATTTTATGATGTCCTCTATCGCGCCCCTGTTCTTGGGCTCTCCGGCAAAGGCGCCATCCAGGTCTACTATGTGGAGCAGCTCAGCTCCCTGCTCCTGCCAGGCCCGTGCCTGTGCTCCGGGGTTGTCGTTGAAAACAGTGTCCTTATCCATCAGCCCCTGTTCGAGGCGGACGCATTTTCCATCTTTCAGGTCTATGGCCGGTATGACGATCATTTCAGCTCCGCAAAGTTCTTCAGTATACGCAGGCCGATCTCCTGCGATTTTTCAGGGTGGAATTGGGTGGCGATGATATTGTCTTTCCAGATCGACGAACAGAACTCGATACCGTAGTCGGTGGTGGTGGCGACTACCGCGTCGTCGTCCGGCTTGACGTAGTAGGAATGGACGAAATAGACGTTGCTGCCGTCCTCGACCCCCTCGAATGTTGCCGGCCGATTCTTGAAGGATAATTGATTCCAGCCCATCTGTGGCACCGGCAAACGTTCACCGGAAATGCTCATGTTGTCGGGAAAGCGGAGAACGTGGCCGGGAATTACATCCAGTCCGCTGTACAGTCCGAATTCGACGCTGTCGGTAAACAGCAACTGCATGCCGACGCAGATTCCCAGGAACGGCCGGCCGCTGGCAATGACTTTCAACAGCGGCTCGACAAAACCGGCCTGCTCAAGATTACGCATGCAGTCACGGAACGCTCCCACGCCCGGAAGAACTACCCTGTCGGCTTCAAGAATCACCAGCGGATCGGATGTGACAACAGCCTCGGCGCCGATCTTCTCAAAGCCTTTCTGTACGGAACGGAGGTTGCCCATGCCGTAGTCGATAATCGCTATCATTTGATTCCGTTCTTGTTAAGGTGCGGACCGTATTTCTTATCGGTCCCTTTGATATGGTTGATCAACCAGTCCTGCAGGAAGTTGATCACATCCTGGGTCAAGAGTGTCTCACCGGCATTGAACTTGCCAATCAGCTCCACTACCTGATCCACCAGCTTCTTGTGCATTGCCTTGTGCTCTTTCTCTTCAGGGTAGCGCGACTGGGCAAAGCTGCGTTCCTCATCGGCAAAGTGGTTGACCGTGTATTCCGCCAGGCCGTTCAGGACGCGGCCAATCGCTTCCTTGCTCTTCTTCTGCTGCATGGCGTCAGCCAGTTCGTTGACCATGTCGAACAGCTTCCTGTGCTGCTGGTCAAAGGTTGAAACGCCGGTTGCAAATGATGCGTCCCACTCCAGCGCTTTGGAAAGGCGGAAGTGGCCGACCAGTTCGTGCAGGCCGTCAACCTGCTTGGCAAGCAAGGTTGTAGCCTGGGTTGTGCTGTGGGCGTTTTCCACATTCCGGTTTACCACGTCGGTGATCATCTGGATATTGTTGGTGATCTCCTGGGTTGTGGCGGTCTGTTCCTCGGCGGCTGTGGCGACTTGGCTGATCTGCATCGTCAGGTCATTGATCTTGTTGAGTATGTCCTCCAGGGCTTCGCCGGAGCGGGTGGTCTCAAGCGTTCCGCGCTTGACCTCGTCAACCCCTTCCGACATTGAGCTGACCGCGCTCTGGGTTTCGCTCTGGATCGCCTTGATCATCGTGGCAATCTCTTTGGTCGCCTTGGTGGTGCGCTCGGCCAGGGCCCGAACTTCGTCGGCAACGACCGCGAAGCCGCGCCCCTGCTCGCCGGCCCGTGCGGCTTCGATGGCGGCGTTCAATGCCAGCAGGTTGGTCTGGTCGGCAATGTCCTGGATCGTGTTGACGATGGCGCCGATCTGATCCGATCGCTGCCCCAGTCCTTCGACCGTTTTGGATGACACGTTCACCCGCTGCGCTATGTTCTCCATCAGCCGGGAGCTGCTCTGGGCCAGTTGGGAGCCGCTGTGGGTCTGTTCCGTGGCCTTCTGGGCGCTTTCGGCCGCATACAGGCAATTGCGGGCGATATCGCCGGAGGTGGCCGACATCTCTTCACTGGCGGTGGCAATCGTGCTGGCCTGGACGGCAACATCCTCGGCTGCGGACGCCATCGCGTCGGTTGTGGAACGTACCATCACCACCGAATCCCTTACCGTGTCCGCGACGGAAAAGAACTGCCGCATGGCCTTGTTCATATCGGTCATCATCGTATTGAAGGCGGTTGCAAGCCGTACGAATTCGCCGTTGCCGGAAACGTCCGCCCTTACGGACAGGTCGCCGCCGGCAGCTTTTTCGAGGGCGGCAACAATGCCGGCGAGCGGTTTAAAGGCAGCGTTGCTCAGAAAACCGATGATACCGGACATTATAACCAGCAGGACCAGGCCGATTGCAGCATCGATCAGCAATGATCCTTTGGGGTTGAGAATGGCTGTCGCAGCCACAGCCAGTATGATACCTAATGCATTTCCGATGACTATTCGAGCGGTAAACGACATCAATACTCCTTTTAGCTAAGAATCAGGCCAGCTTCGAAAAATCGGCGACCTTACCGAACATGCGGGCAATGCCGGTCAAAAGCGCCAGGCGGTTATCCCGGACATTCAGGTCATCGGCCATAACCATCACTTTTTCAAAAAACGTGTCCACCGGGCCGCGCAGGGTCGCGATTTCCGTCAGCGCATCCAGCCACTCACCGGACATGACCATGTTGTCTACCATGTTTTGTGCCGATAAAACCGCCTCATGGAGGCCGCCCTCGGCCGGATCAAGGAACAGCGCCGGATTTACCGGGGCGTCGTTGCCCTCCTTGATGATGTTGCCGACCCGTTTGAAAGCTCCCGCCAGCGGTTCGAAGTCGGGATGGGACTTGAAAGCGGCCAGCGCAGCGATACGGTCCCTGACATCTACCAGGTCGTCGAACCGGGCGGAGACGGCGGCATCAACGGCATCCGCTGCAAAGTCGTTCGCCAGCAGGTTAACAAAGCGTCCCCGGAAAAAGTCATGTACATCAGCCGCCACCTGTTCCTGCGGGCGGGTCAACTTGGTCGTAAGCAGTTCCAGTGAGCGGTTGATCATGGATTGCAGTGACAGGCGGTAGCCTTTTTCTAAAATAATGCTGATGATGCCGATCGTGGCCCGCCGCAACGCGTAGGGGTCGGCTGCGCCGGTAGGGATCAGGCCCACGCCGAAGCATCCGCAGATCGTGTCGAGTTTGTCGGCGATCGAGACGAAAGCGCCGATGTCGGATGCCGGCAGTTCACCGCCGGCCTGGATCGGCAGGTAGTGTTCTGCGATGGCGTTGGCCACGTTCCGTTCCTCGCCTTCCAGCAGCGCGTACTCGCGCCCCATGACACCCTGGACCTCGGGGAACTCGCCCACCATGCCGGAGACCAGATCCGCCTTGCAGAGAGTGGCCGCGCGGCTCGTCTGCGTCTTGACAGCAGGGTTGAGTCGCTCCGCCAGTCCTTCGGCCAGCGACCGGAAGCGTTCCATTTTCTCAAAGGAGGTGCCGAGCTTCTGTTGATAGACAACCTTCTTCAGCGCTTCGACGCGTTCGTCGAGCTTTACCTTCTGGTCCTCCTCGAAAAAGAAGCGGGCATCGGAGAGGCGGGCCCTCAGAACGCGTTCATTTCCCTTGACGACTATCGACGGATCTTCGGTCAGCGTGTTGTTGATCGTGATGAAGCCGGGCAGCAGGCCGCCCTTTTCATCGACAATCGAGAAATAACGCTGGTGGCTGCGCATGGAGGTAATCAAAACCTCCCGGGGGACTTTCAAAAACTCGGCCGGGAAAGTCCCGTGCACGGCGCTGGGGTATTCCACCAGATAGACGATCTGGTCCAACAACTCCTCGTCCGGCAACAGGTGCCCGCCGGCTGCAACCGCAACCCGGTGCGATTCGCGGCGGATGATCTCCTTGCGCCGCTCCGGATCGACGATGACGAAATGACGTTCGCACTCTTCCTGGTAATGGGCGAAGTCCCGCACCGGAAAGGTTGTGTTGGCCATGAAACGGTGGCCGCGGGAGATGGTGCCGCTCTCGATGTTGCCGAATGAAAACGGCACCACGACGCCGTCGAACAGTGCCACTATCCAGTGAATCGGGCGGGCGAAGCGCGCATCAAGGTCGCCCCAGCGCATTGATTTCTTGAAGGGGATGTTTGTAACGAGTCTCGGCAGAATCTCGGCCAGTAACTCATGGGTCGGACGACCGGTTTCCTGCTTGGTGACGGCCAAGTATTCGCCTTTTTCGGTGCTGATGGTCTTCAGCGCGGAAACGTCCACTCCCTGTCCCCGGGCAAAGCCCTCGGCCGCCTTGGTCGGTTTTCCTTCGGCATCGTAAGCTGCTTTTATGGATGGGCCGGTGGCGGTTATCTCTGCATCGGGCTGTACGGCCGGGACATTTTTAACCACCAGCGCCAGACGGCGGGGAGTGGCCATGGTTTTGATTTCGCTGTAAGAAAGGCGGGCGCCGGCCAGTTCGCGCACCAACATCGACTCCATCTCGGCCAGGGCTCGCGGAATAAACCCGGCCGGGATCTCTTCGGTGCCTATTTCAAGGAACAGTTCTTTGGTATTCATAGTTGAACACCTCCTTTCAGCAGCGGAAAGCCGAGTCGCTCGCGCATCCGCAGATAACCCTCGGCGCAGATGCGGGCTACGTTGCGCACCCGGCCGATATAGGAGGCCCGCTCCGTAACCGATATCGCCCCGCGGGCATCCAGCAGGTTGAAGGTGTGGGAACACTTCATCACGTAATCGTAGGCCGGCAGCACCAACTCTTGCGCCGCAAGTCTCAGGCACTCCTTCTCGTACATACCGAAGAGCTGCAGCAGCATGTCAACATCGGCCTCCTCGAAGTTATGGCGAGAAAACTCCACTTCACTCTCGTGGTGAATATCGCCGTACTTGATGCCCTTTACCCATTCCAGATCGTAGACATTGTCCACTCCCTGCAGGTACATGGCGATCCGTTCGCAACCGTAGGTGATCTCCGAGGGGATCGGTTTCAGGTCTATGCCGCCGGCCTGCTGGAAGTAGGTAAACTGGGTGATCTCCATGCCATCCAGCCAGACTTCCCAACCCAGGCCCCAGGCGCCCAGTGTCGGCGATTCCCAGTCATCTTCGACAAAACGGATATCGTGCTTGGCCGGATCGAGTCCGAAGGCGCGCAGCGAATCCAGATACAGATCAAGGATGTTGATCGGCGAAGGCTTCATGATGACCTGAAACTGGTAATAGTGTTGCAGCCGGTTGGGGTTTTCGCCGTAGCGGCCGTCGGTCGGGCGGCGGGACGGCTCAACATAAGCCACGTTCCATGGCTCGGGGCCGAGTACGCGCAGAAAAGTGGCCGGGTTGAAGGTCCCGGCTCCCTTTTCCGTATCATAGGGCTGCTGGATGATGCATCCCTGTTTGGCCCAGTAGCCTTGCAGCGAGAGAATTAGGTCCTGGAATGTCACGATGATACCTCCGGTGGGGAGTATGGTATTTCGCTCGAAAACTGATCTTCCTTAATAGCAGGAATAGCTTGTGTGGTCAAGGTTGAGAGATGTGGCGGGGAAATTAGTGCAGGTTATTCGGCGGGGGCGTATCCGGTATCGATCGTTTTTTATATGGCGTTTTGATGAGAGAGCTGACGCGTGGCTGTCGATTATAATCAAAGAGGGATGGTCCCATGGAGCCATCCCTCTCATTTTGCTGCGGGGATATCCAGGAACCCGCAGCGTTTTTTGCCAACTGCTTTTATGGTTTGTATCATTTATGGGCCACCACCTCCTGTTTCGACATTTTTGCGGACAACCCTTTGGCAAATCCCAGCATCAGTATCACTGCCGGCATTACCTGTACTACAACGATCAGGGCACAGAATCCCAGGAATACCCAGACAAAAATCCCGCTGTTATCTTCGTGAAG
>JAVBXN010000019.1 GCA_030824515.1 Pelobacter sp. | reverse complement strand
AATCGTGTAGCGGAAGAGGATGGCGCTGGTGCCGGTACCGGAGATGTAGGCGGCGTTGACGGTGCCGCCGGTATCCAGGGTGACCTGGATGTAGGGCGTGCCGCCGGTGGTGTTGACCGTGACGTTCTCGGAGAAGTTGAGCGTGAAGTCCAAGTGCTGGCCGGTGGCGTAGGTGCCGTTGCCGGGAACCGAAACCGAGGTGACCGTGGGGGCTACTGCGTCAACCAGGACGGCGGTGGTGCTGCCGACCGAGTTGAGGGTCAGGTTGGCATCTCCACCACCCGAATTTTTGAGGGTGCCACTGTTCAGTGACAGGGTCCCGACCGTAATTCCGTCATTATCCTGATTGCCGGAGGCAACCGTATAACGGAAGACCAAATTCTGGGTACCGGATCCACTCACATAAGAAGCTTGTACGGTGCCACCTGTGTTCAGGACCAGGGACAAACTCGGAGTTCCTGTCACGGTGACAATCTGATCGAAACTAACTGTAAAGTTAAGGGCGTCTCCGACTTTGTATGTGCCGTTGGAGGGAACCGAAACGGATGTAACCGTCGGTACAGGCACAACCGTTACGGTTATCTGCCGGGTAGCGCTGGCGGTGCCGTCGCTGACCTGCACGGTGAAGGTCTCGGTGCCGCTGTAGCCGTTTAAGGGCTGATAGGTGATGGTGCCGCCGGGGGTGATGTCGCTGCTGCCGGAGCTGGCGGTGGCGCCGGAAAAGGTGAGTGTGCCGCCATGGTTGGGGGCCACGCTCTGGCTCCAGGTTTCGGTCTGGCTGGCGTCGGTGTCGCTAACGTGGAGGAGACCTTTGATGTCGGTGGCGCCCGCGTTCTGATTGACCGTCAGGGTGGTGGTGGCGCCTACGAAGGTGGGTGACACGTTGAGGCTGATGACAGTGACCGTGATGCTGCCGTTTACGTTTAGCGCGCCACCGCTACCTTGGCTGCCGGTGTTGCCATCGGAGAATATCCAGTTGATCTGAAGCGAGGAAGGTGAGCCGATGCTGTTGCTGTAGGCTATCTGGCGCATGGCGGAGTTGATCAGAGTTTCGGTAGCGTTGCTGCCAAAGGTGAGCAGCAGCGTGCCGCCTGAGTTTGTGGTTACGGTGCCTATAGTTGTTCCGCCAACTGTCAGGTTACCGCCTTCGGTAAGGGCGGCAAGGGTGCCGCTGGCGCTGAACTGGTCGTTAGTGTTGGCGCCTCCGCTCCTAAACAGGGTCAGGGTGGCGCCGCTGAAGGAGGCGCCTGAAAGTTCGGCATCGAATACTGCCACGTCATTGTCCAGTACTACGGGGGAATCTCCCTGGGTATACAAGGGTGTGCCGTTCAGCGAATTGGTGGCAGCGCCGAATGAGCTGTCGGGACTGCCGTCGGCATTAAAACGGTCTACGGCAAGATCGTAATATACCCATGTTGAATCGGGATGCGAGCCAACGGCAACTATTCGGCCATCCCCCTGAAGCATGGCCGCCTCACCTGTCTCGCTCCCTGCGACGACCAGTTTACCGTCACCGTCGAAGGTCGTATCGAGGGAGCCATTGCTGTTCAGCCGGACAAAGGCGGTCTGGCCGCCGGATGCCCCGCTCACCAGAATCTTTCCGTCGTTCTGGACTACCACATCCTTGACAGTGTCATCGGCGCCCAGGTCAAGGATCACCTTGCCGGTAGTGTTGAACCCGGTATCCAGGGCACCGGTACTGGTGAGGCGCAGAATCATGAAGTCGTTATTTGTGCCGTTGTATCCATTGCCACCGACTATAATTTTCCCGTCGCTCTGGATCGCCACGGCTGTTCCGCCGTCATAGCTGGAAGCAACGTTGAACGTGGCAGTGCCGCTAGTGCCGAAGGAGGTATCGAGAGAGCCGTTGTCGTTGTAACGCAGTACGCTCAACAGATAAGCTCCGGCCTGTGTGCCCACCACGACAATTTTTCCATCAGGCTGCAAGGCGATGCCCGAGGCATAGTTGTAATCGGTTGTAGCTCCGACATTGGTGGTAACGATGCCGCTGGTGCCGAAGGTAGTATCGAGGGTGCCGTCCGGCTTTACCCGCAGGACTGTGGTGTACTGATAGACGCTGCCGCTCCTCCATTGGGATTCACCAACCAGCAGGATATTTCCCCGGGCATCCATGGTCATGCCGTGGGCAGACGCCGCGTTCTCGGTGCCCACGGTAAAGGAGGCGGCGCCAGCGGTGCCGAAGCTGGTGTCGGCTGTGCCATCACTGTTGAATCGGGCAACCCCGAATTTAGCCTGGTTGTTGCCCGTAGTCGGCTCTCCGGCACCGACCACGATCTTGCCGTCGGGAAGGACGGCAATGGCGATCCCGGTCTCGTAACTGGTATCGGAAGTCCAGAGGTTCATTTTGGCAAAACCGCTGCTACCAAAGGAGGTATCGAGTGATCCGTCTGTATTGAACCGGGCCAGAAGCAGGTTGTTTTCACTGTATATCCAGTTTGCGGGATCTATGACTTCTGAAACATTTCCGGCCACCAGGAGCTTTCCGTCCGGCTGCATGGCTACTGCATAGCCCAATTCCTCCCCGGGGCTAGTTGCGAGAATAACCTTGCCCGTCCCGACACTGAATGTCGGCGAATCATTGACCGCCGTTACAGAAACAGTGATGTCGTTGTTGGTTGAAACATTGCTTATGGAATCGGACAGGGTAACCCGCACGGTACGACTGGTTGTGGAGGGAACGCTGTTGTCAGTGGTTTTGAAATTCAGGTTTTGCAGCAAGGCGCTGACGGCCGCATCGGTGGCGCTGGAGTTGAAAGTGACGGTCAGCGGCAGGTTGCCGCTGCCTCCACCCACCGTGCCGATGATCGTGCCGCCATAGGTGACGTAACTGTTGACCAAGCCGATCTGTCCGGCCGCGCTGCCCTGGTTGTTGATACCGAGCAGATCAGCCACGAAATCCTGATTGGCGGCAAATGAGGCGAGCAACTTGCCGCCGGTCCAGCTGACATCCTCGGTGGCAGTGGCATTGCCGCCTGAATCCAGCAGAACTGGGCTGGCTCCTTCGGTGTAGCTGACACTGTCACTATTAAGGTTGGCTATGGTGGGGGCGGCGTCGGGTGCGGTGATATTGGTCAGGGCGATATTGTCCAGCGCCAACTGCATGTTTGATCCATTGGCGTATAAATCGAAATAGGTGATGTTGGAAAAACCTGCCGTGGGAAAACCGGGACTGGCGGTGTTTATAACAGCATAGCCATAATCAGCCGGAATAGTTAACTGCGCACTGACATCGTAGATTGCGTTGGAGCTGGAGACAATCGTGATGGGATCCGGTTCGTGATCTAAAGTATAATTGTCCAGCACCGCGAAAGAGCTCAGGTTGAAGGTGCTTCCTGATGGCAGGGAAATGCGTACACGAGTGGACTGATATGCACCCAGATTATCGAACGCCATGACAAGACTTGCCATTCCTGGATAAGGCTGGCCGAGAATAGCGTATATTTCGCCAACCACGAATTTGCCGCCCGTCGATGCAACAGAAATCGTTTCCCCGCTTTTGGTTTGTGTGACGGTAGCCAGGGCGGTTTCGCCGTTATCATCACGGACAGGCGAGGTGTCGTTTTCGAAGTCGAAGGTAATGTCGGCGCCCAGCAGGCCCGGGAAGGAAGCAAGTTCCAGGGCATTTGTCGCGATCTTGCCGGACGCGGCTTCCAGCCGCCAATTGCCACCCAGTTTCGCTGCGCCGGTCGGATCGGTGGAAGCCGCCACATTTGACCCCGTCATTCGAGCCAGCTCATCAACTAGCATAATGCCGGCGTCACCTTTGGCAACTTCGCAGCCATACACCAGCAAGTCGGCATTCTTCTCCAAGGCAGCGCCGATACGGGCCAGATCGACCGCATGGTCACCGACGTTGGCGGATGTGAGCGTGAGCGCGCCCAGGTCGAGCCGTCCCGGCGCGCCGTGACTGAAGAGATGGATCGCACGGATACCGCCGCGCCCGTTCAGGATGTCCGCCATTTGCGCCAAGCCGTCCCGTTGGGGGTCAAGCGCATGGGTTTCCATGCTCGTCCGCGCCTGGGTAAGCAGCGGCGGTAAGCCGACAATGCCGCCTTCGATAAAAACTACTTCTGGCAGTGCAGTAGCGGCGGGAGCTGAAGCTGTTTTTTCCACCATGGCATCTGGTTTTATAACCACACCGCTTTTGGCCACTGCTCCGGACAATGGCCACGTAAAGGTGACCAGAAAAATCAGCAGCCATAGGCGCAAACAGGATGAAAATGTTGCGCCGATCCGGGTTTGATTATCATTGATGCCCATGACTTTTTCCCCTTTTAAATGGTGATCAAATGTAGTTGAAATTATTTATGTTAATTAGCACATTCTTGCGTTATGTCAATTGTGTTCCTGATGTTTCAGGCTGTACCGTTACTCACGGAGCCGTGGGTAACGGTACATGCAGTGATTACGGGAATTGCGGGTAGATGCCTTCCGAAGCGATGCAGTAATATAAGCCAAGCTCTGGCGGTACGTTGGCAACTGGTGCATTTGTTGATGTTGTCGGAGCAACGGCTACTGCGCCACCGCCAACCGTATTGACACTAACCGTTTGCGGGGCAATAGCCGGCTTGTAGGTCGAACTGTCCACAACTACTTTAGTGCCGATCAAGGTGGATTTGTCGGCGCCGGGAACGGTTAAGGTGACCGGACCGGCTGTGCCACCGGCTACACCGGTCAGGTAGTAGTTGGTAACGTTAGGAAGCGGATCAATCGAACCGGTAGAACCCGGAACAATATCAGTGGTTGCCGTGGCGGAGATGGAGCCGGATGCTGTCTGGCCTGGAATGGTGATTGTCTGTGGTGCGGTCGTTGCGGTGAATGTTGCTGCATGGGTGTGTGCCGGAATATTATTTGCCGTTAAGGCTACAGTGTCGGCGCCGCGTTGTTGACCAAGTGTTACGGTAGTGCTTGTCCCCGCTGGAATCGCAGAGTATGTGCCGACGCCGATCACCGCTCGACCACGCAGATCCGGGACGCCAAAAGTAGTCCTGCCGTCTCCTCCAAAATTAGTGCCATAAAGGGAAAACAGTGCTTGATAGCTGTTGACCGCAAGAAGCTGTCCATTAGCCGGCACAAAACCGGCTGGGCATCCCCTCACGTAGGCAACAATGCAAACGCTACCGATATAGGGATCACTCCCACATGCATAGCCACTTTCGACGACTATCGCGGAACCCAGAGTGCTGGCGGCCAGCGCCAGTGATAGAATTGATTTTGAAACGGAATGCTTCCTGGTGAATTGCTTTGCAACCATATAACGCTCCTTTTTGTATGATGTGGCAGAAACAGAATTGTCAGCACTCAGCGCGGTCTGCCTTTCCGCGCGGCTGATGCCAATCGTGTACGTTCAGGGATCACCATCTGTTGTTCGGCATCACGGAAATAGGTGCGGGGTCACCGCGCAATTTGCGTGCAATATTTCAAAGCTGTAAAGACAAGCAACTTCTGCTTTTCATGATAGACGCCTCCTAAAGTTTGACCTATTTGGCAATATAGCTTCATCCCCTCATTGCGGTTATGGGATTTTGACTTTAACCGATTGCGATCAGTCACCTTTGAGGGGGCAGCAATCGTAAAACCCCCGGCTGTGCCGGGGGATACTTATTTGCGTCGGGCTAGTAACACCAACGATAAAACCGTAAGACCAGAAAGCATCTTGAACAAGGGGGGCCGTGACAGCATGCGCTTGAGACAACCACAAACAGATGACCATGACCACTGCGCTAATTATGTTCCTTTTCATATACAAACTCTCCTGTAGCAGGCAGAAAATAGTAATTCTCTGGACCAGGCCCAAAATTCAAAATCCGCGTAGGTGTTCATGGTAACCCGGGCCGTAATTTGAGCGTGGGAGGTCTCCGCAGTAAAAACATTGCCAGGAAAAGCAATCACAGCCACAGAAGAATTTTTCCGGTATTGAACAGACGGGTAACAAAACGGAAGAGCTATTGGGGGGACAAGGCTGGTTGGAAAGTGCTTGGCATTGAAAGTCCTCCTTGGATCACAAATGTCATGCGGTTTTTATATCATCCAAGGGAAAATTTACAACCGCTATAAGACAGATTTAATAGTTGCGGATTCATCCGAGTTCTTCCGTATTTACAGTAATTCAGTGTAAGTACCTTAACTAAAACATTTGTTGTCAGGCAGTGCAAGGTGTGGTGATGTTGTCTGGTGTTTTCTTTGACAGGCGCCTGATGCTGGGGTAGGGTGAGAACGTTTTTATCAGGTGGTGACATCCACGCAGCGCTCAAGCGGTTGCGAGAAAAAACTTCGCGCTGGTTTGCTCACTACTGTTTTTTCATGACAGCCGATAGGGAGGGACCGATGATTATCGATACCGTCTGCCGTTTCTGTTCATCCTGCTGCCCCATCGAGGCCTTTGTGGAGGACAGCCGCCTGATCGGAGCCCGGCGCAAATCCTTTCTCGATCCTGACAGACGATTGACCTGCGCCAAACTGGCCGCTGCGCCGGAGATCGTCTATTCACCCAAGCGGCTGACCGTGCCGCTGATAAAAAATGAGGACGGTTCGGGTTTCCGTGAAGCAGGCTGGGATGAGGCACTTGATCTGGTCGCGGCCCGGTTCCAGCGTCACCGTCGAGAATCCGGGCCCCAATCCGTGGCCTGGCTGCGGGGGATGGCCGCCGACTGGGGCGCCCCCTGGGATTATCCCAACCGGCTGATGAATGCCTTCGGCAGTCCCAACACCATCGGCAACGGCTCCATCTGTTTCGTTGCCCGCGATTTTGCCCATTCCTATACCTATGGGGCCATGGCCTATTCCGAGGCCAAGAACGCCAGCTGCATCATCGTCTGGGGCAAGAACGACGGCGATACCGCCCTGGGTGCGGCCGAGGGGATCTTGTGGGCCAAGGAGCATGGCGCCAAGCTGGTCGTCATCGACCCGGTAGGGACGGCACTGGCCCGCAAGGCCGACATCTGGCTGCAGATCAAACCTGGGCACGATGGACTGTTGGCCATGGCCATGATAAACGAGATCATCGAGGCAAACCTCTACGATTTCGAATTCGTCGAGCAGTACACCGTTGGCTTTGATGCATTGAAAAAGACGGCCGCCCGATTCCCGGCGGACAAGGTGGCCGAGACCATCTGGCTGAGCGCCGGGCAGATTCGGCAGGTGGCCCGTCTCTACGCCACCACCAGGCCCGCCGCCATCATAGACGGCAACGGCCTGGACATGCACCGGGAGGTCTTCGATACCACCAGGGCCGTTGCCATGCTGCGCGCCTTGACCGGCAATCTCGATAAACCGGGCGGTGATGTTCTGCCCCAGCCGATTCCGGTCCGTAACATCCAATTGCGGGAACGGCTGGATGACGCTATCCCGCCCGTTACCCGCCAGTATCCCCTGTTCAACACCTTTTCCGAAACCTGGGGCAATCAGACGCAGGGGTGCGTGGTGGACGCCATTCTGGAGGAGTCGCCCTATCCGTTGAAGATGGTGGTGGTCCAGTCCGGCAATCCACTCGTCACCATGGCTGATTCCAACCGCACCAGAGCTGCCTTCGCCAAGTTGGAAACCCTGGTGGTGATGGATATGTTCATGACCGAAACGGCCAGGCTTGCCGATGTAATCCTTCCGGCAGCCAGTTGTTTTGAGAAGACACAGCTAAACCGCGCCTCCATCCGCAACAACCCGATCATTCTCCAGAACGCGGTTATCCCAACCGTGGGCGATTCCTGGCCGGACTGGAAGATTGTCTTTGAGTTGGGCAGAAGGCTCGGATTTACCGCCGAGTTCCCCTGGCAGACGGCGGAGGAGGCGATCGATTATCAGTTGGAACCGGCCGGAATCACTGTTGAGGATTTGCGAAGTAACGGTAAGACCGGTTTGCGGATCGAAGCGTTGCGCCACGAAAAATTCCGTGTTCTCCCTTTCCGGACTCCTTCCGGCAAGGTCGAATTCTTCTCCGGCCGGCTGGCCGCGGCTGGTTTGTCAGGTGTTCCTTTCGAGAATGGTTTCGGAGACAACCCGATCAGTTTTGCCGATCAAAGCGGGGAATACCCGGTTCTGGGTATCAGCGGCGGCCGCGACATCCGTTTCACCAATTCCCAGTTCCGCACTATTCCTGCGCTTCTCAAGGAAGGTGCGGAGTGCCAGATCGACATACACCCGGATGACGCCGTCCGGCTGGGATTTGCCGAGGGCGAGCTGGTCAGGATCGAAACCCCCAAGGGCTCAGTAGAAATGACGGTTCGGCTCTTCAGCATGTTACGCCCCGGTACGGTCCGTCTGGCCTGGGGGTGGGGCGAACACGATCAGCGCGCAAACCTCAACAACCTGACCGAGGATGATAAGCGCAGCCAGGTAACCGGAACCTCCACCAGCCGGAGCTTCATGTGCAGGTTATGTAAGATAGTTTAATTGTTAATAGTTTTTGGGTGGGTCAGTGATTTGGCATTGTGGATTGCGGCTCAAATGTACGAAATGTGCCGCGCATCTGTCTCCGGCATTGTACGGACGGACAAGGTTTCCGCATTTTATGCATTCGAAGATGAGTGACATTCTTTCTTTGGGGGGGGCGGCGTCTCTGATAGCCAGCGCCTTTTCAACCGTGATTATATGCCCGAAAAATTTACACTGTGTTGCAATAGACATTGTATAACCCTCCATTTTATGTAATCCCGGATCAATATATAAATGGGTGAATCAGCCTTAATAATAATGGGTAGGCCCGCCGAAGCGGGTGGATAATGCCACAATGTAAATATGGAAGCAATAGTCATTCAAGCATCACCTAAAACCTGAAATTGCCATATCCTGTAATTCATGATCCGAAAACACCATGCACATATATGTAACCCTGATAAAACAAATACTTGACAGATTAAACCAAAGTTTTAGAATATAAATATATAAGAAGTTCTTTTTCAAGATAATTAGCTTTCTTGCGCTGTGGTGACTGCTTTACTGGTACAGCGTTCCTGAACACGGATCTGATTGACGCTCCGTGAGATTAGGCTGAAGGCCTTGTGCCTCATTCGTCAGGTATGTTCTAACTGCTTGAAAAAGGGGGCTGGAGGAAGTGTTGAACCGGATGCACATTCCTTGTGGAGCATGCAGACCGTCCGAGTACTCTGCCCACCGACGGATTCGAAGAAAGAATCTCTACCCTGCGTCAATCAGCCAATTTGAAAAGCCCCTGAGATTTTCCGGGGCTTTTCGTGTATTTTATCCTGATGGAGAAATTCATTATGTCACTCCCCTCACTGCTTCGCAGGATATCTGAAAACATCTGGGAACTCCCGGTCACCTACAGAGAGGGGATGCGGGTTCCGGCGCGGATTATCGCCTCGGAATCACTGTTGGCAGGCATGGAGGCCGGCGTTTTCGACCAGGCCGCCAATGTGGCCTGCCTGCCCGGTATCATCGATTATTCCTGGTGCATGCCGGACGGGCATTGGGGCTACGGCTTCCCGATTGGCGGCATGGCTGCGATGGACCCGGACATAGGTGTGATCTCGCCCGGCGGAATCGGCTTCGACATCAACTGCGGCATGCGCCTGGTATTGACCACGCTGACCGAGGACGAGGTGCGGCCGCGCATTCGCGAACTGGTAGACGAGCTGTTCTTCGCGATTCCGACCGGTGTCGGCTGCAAAGGCTTCGTGCGCTGCTCGCGCAGCAAATTCCGGAGAGTAATCGAGAACGGCTCACGCTGGTGCTTGGAGAATGGCCTGGCGCTGCCGGAGGATCTTGAGTTGACCGAGGAGAGGGGCTGTTTCGAAGGCGCCGATGCCGATGCCTGCAGTGAAAAAGCCATCGAGCGGGGTTTCGACCAGATCGGCACACTCGGTTCAGGCAATCACTACTGCGAGATCCAGGTGGCCCGTTCGGAGAATATCTTTGACCAGGCAACCGCACGGGCTTTCGGCTTCACGATCCCCAACCAGGTGGTGATCATGTTTCACTGCGGCAGCCGCGGTTTCGGCCACCAGGTGGCCACCGACTACCTGCAGTCCTTTCTGAAGGTGATGACCGTAAAGTACGGGATCAAGCTCTATGAACGCGAACTGGCCTGTGCCCCGTTCCGCTCTCCCGAGGGACAGGCCTACTTTGCCGCGATGAAATGTGCCGCCAACATGGGCTTTGCCAACCGCCAGGTGATCCTGCACCGTATCCGCGAGGTGTTCTCGCGGGTTTTTCATCGCTCTCCCGGGGAACTGGGAATGGGCATGGTCTACGACGTGGCCCACAATATTGCCAAGCTGGAGATGCATTCAATTGGCGGCGTTCAGCGCGAACTGCTGGTGCATCGCAAGGGGGCGACCCGCTCCCTGGGCCCAGGCATGCCGGGACTGCCCGAATGTTACAGCGAAACCGGGCAGCCGGTGATCATCGGCGGCAGCATGGAGACCGGTTCCTACCTGCTGGCCGGAATGTCCGGTTCCGCAGCGACCTTCTGTACCACCGCCCATGGCAGTGGCCGCACCATGAGCCGCCACCAGGCCAAGAAAATGGTCCAGGGCCGGAAGCTTCTGGGCGAGATGGAACAGCGCGGCATCCATGTCCGCACCGCCTCCTTCGGCGGTCTGGCCGAGGAGGCCGGCCTAGCCTACAAGGATATCGACGTGGTGGCACGGGCCACGGAAGAGGCTGGCTTGAGCAGGAGAGTCGTGAAACTGGTGCCGATCGGCAACATCAAGGGATGAATGCATGCCGTTCCGCTTTGTGGATGAGATGACCGCAGCCGATGTCGCCTTCGAGGTCTGGGGCGAGAACAGGGAGGAAATGTTCTCCTCCTGCGCCGCAGCCCTGCTGAATACAATGGCGGCTGCGCCGGAGAGGGTGGAGCGGCAGCGGCGGATAGAAATCCGGCTTGAGCATGAAGAGCTGGATCTACTGCTGTTCTCATTCCTGCAGGAGTTGATTTTCCACAAGGACGCCGGCCAACTCTTGCTGCATGCCGACGATGTGCGGATCGAGGAAAGGGAAGGTGGCTTCCGCCTGACGGTCATTGCCGGCGGGGAGCGTATCGATGCCGGGCGGCACCAGCCGCTGGTGGATGTCAAGGCGGTCACGCTGCACTGCTTTCAGGTCGGGGTGGTGGACAACGTCTGGAAAGCGGTGGTGGTGCTGGATGTCTAGTTATTTACCATTTACGCCTGTTCTTAATCGATCGCATACACCAGCACCTGCTTGTCGGTACCGGTCAGGGCGTGCCTGCCATCCGGAGTAAGTGCCATCGAATAGGCCTTGCGGCTCAATTTGATCCGTTTCTGCTCCTGGCCGCTCCGCAGATCCCATACGAACAGCATCCCTCCGCCACGCTTGCTTTCCGATGACACCAGTCGCTGACCATCCTTGCTTATGCCGAGCGCGACGATATCGTCATCGTGGCCGGTCAGTTCCTGTTTGCGCGCCCCGCTTTTTGCTTCCCAGATGATGATTCTTTTATCTGTTCCGGCCGAGATGATCTGTTTACCGCCGGGACTGAAGAGCAGTGCCGTGACATCGTTGGAATGCCCGGTCAAGGTGTGCAGCCTGGCACCGTTGTTTGCATCCCAGGTCGTGACGTTTTTGTCCTGCCCGCCCGAAGCGACCAGTTTGCCGTCCGGACTGACGGCTACGGTCAGCACGTCGTTGTCGGTCTTAATATGCCTGATCTTGTTGTTCCTGTAGTTCCAGATCGCAATACTGGAATCCTTGGTTCCGATCACTATACTGCCGCCGGCCGGATAAAAGGCCAGTGAGGTGACCGTCTCCTTGAGTTCCAGGTTGTAGGCCCGTTGGCGGGAGGCCAGATCCCAGATCACCACCCGGTCGCTTTTCCCGGCCGCCGCCAGCAGTTTGCCGTCGCTGCTGAAAGCAAGCGCCGATACCGACTTTGTGTCGGCAGTATCACCAAGCGTCGCCAGCGCTGTCCAGGCTGTGGTGTCCCAGATATCAATCCTGCCGTCCTTGTCCGCCGATGCGGCCAACTGGCCGTTCTTAGAAACACTGATCGCGGTTACATCCGCATCGTGCGCGGAAAGTGTCCTGTAGGCGCCCGCAACCGCTGCGGTTGTAATGAGTTGCCGATCCGGTGTGACACTTGTTTCGGCTGCCGGCATTTCAACTTCGGGACGTTTCTTGAGTTCGTCTCTCTGTTTTGGCCGGGATTCACGCGCAGGTTTCACGTCATCGGCTGGAGCGGTTTCCGCGGATAATGACGGAATTTCATTTTCATCCTCCAGCAGCATCGCCGAGACCAGCTGTCCGGCCTTGATGCAGGAGGGACAGACTTCATTTACGACAGCAGAATCGGAGGTGTTGTCCCTTAGGGCCGTTACGCGTAGTGTGCCTTTTTCGACGGTTTCGACCGAAAGCACTTCACCGGTTTTCGGGTGTTTGAGCGGAGCGCCTTCGGTATAGACCTTGAACTGCATTCCGGTCCTAACGCCGGCATTGGCGCCGAGATCTACGGTCACCTTTGACCCGCTGCGTTTGACGACGTACCCCTGCAGTGGAAAATGGCGGATGATCTTGGCGGCCGCTTCGTTCACCAGCTTGTTGAGGCTGCTGGTCGAGCCCCCCTTGAAGCTTTCGGCGGTAATGATCGAACCGGTTTCCACATTCAGCAGCCTGACATTGATCTCCGAGATGCCCTCATAGCTCTGCACCGTTCCACTGACAACCGTCTTGACCCCCAGAAGTTTTCCAAGCCGCGAGGCACTGCGCGGGTCGATCAGGCCGGTAACCCCCATTTTCTGTTCTTCGAGGATCTGCTGCAGCAAGCGCCTTTCAATCACGTCGAACCTGCCGGTGTTTACAAGCGCGGTCGTAAACCATTCCGCGACGATCTTGCCGACATCTTTCACGTCAAAGGCTCCGTTCTCCTGGAAATCAACTACAGCCACCTTGGTTTTTTTGAATTCGGCAGCTCCGGCAACGGTTGCACACTGCAGGATGACCAGGAATAATACGAAAAAGAGGGCTGTTTTTCTCATCTGGAACACCTCGCATCCGGGATATTCACCAACACCGGATAATTCTGCCATAAATATCATTTAATGCAATATCAAACCCGGGATTTTCTGACGTTATATCCATATTGTCCACTTGCTATATTTTAAAGTTCCCGGTCAGCTGGAAGCGGCTTGCGGCAAGATTTTTCTCATTTCAATCACTGGTTGAAATCCATCTCATGACACTACATGCCGATAAAGGCTTGCCCGTCACTCTTTAATAATGATATGTTTATCAATTCGTGAACCACAGAGGTCAGCGGCCGCTGTGGTTTTATATTTTTACATCCCGCAAAAGGGGCAAGTTTACACAAAGGAGCATTACACCGGAATGATTGCAGCAAATAACGTAACCCTTTCATATGGAAAGCGCGTCCTGTTCAAGGACGTCAACATCAAGTTCACCCCTGGCAACTGCTACGGACTGATCGGCGCCAATGGCGCCGGCAAGTCTACTTTCCTGAAGATCCTGTCGGGCGAGATTGATCCGGACAAGGGTGAGATCAGCGTCGGCTCCAGGGAGAGGGTTGCGGTCCTGCGCCAGGACCAGTTTGCCTTCGACGAGGAAACGGTTTTCAACACGGTCATCATGGGGCATAAACGCCTGTATGACGTGATGACCGAGCGCGAGGCGATCTACTCCAAGGCTGAATTCACCGAGGAGGACGGGGTTCGCTCGGCGGAGCTGGAAGGCGATTTCGCCGAGATGAACGGCTACGAGGCCGAGTCCGAGGCGGCTGTGCTGCTAAACGGTCTCGGCATATCCGAAGAGCTGCGCAGCAAGCGCATGAAAGAGCTGGAGAGCGGCGACAAGGTGCGCGTGCTGCTGGCCCAGGCGCTGTTCGGCAACCCGGACGTGCTGCTGCTGGACGAGCCTACCAACAACCTGGACCTCAAATCCATCACCTGGCTGGAAGATTTCCTGTACCGCTTCCCGAATACGGTTATCGTCGTTTCCCATGATCGTCATTTCCTGAACCAAGTCTGTACCCACACTGCCGATATCGATTTCGGACGGATCCAGATCTACGTCGGCAACTACGATTTCTGGTATCATGCCGCCCAGCTAAACCTGAAGCAGAAGCAGAACGAAAACCGCAAGGTTTCCGAAAAGGCCGAAGAGCTGAAGGCCTTTATCCAGCGCTTCAGTTCCAATGCCTCCAAGGCCAAGCAGGCCACCTCGCGCAAGAAGCTTTTGGACAAGCTTACCATCGAGGATATGCCGGTCTCTTCGCGCAAATATCCGCACGTGGTTTTCAAGCCGGAACGTCCCTGCGGCGACATCATCCTGGAGATCCAGGGGCTTTCCAAGCAGATCGATGGCGTCCAGGTTTTGAACAACCTGGGCCTGATCGTGCGCAAGGGGGACAAGATCGCTTTTGTGGGCGGCAACACGCTGGCCCGTACGACCCTGTTCCAGATTCTGGCCGGTGAACTGGAACCGGACAGCGGAAGCTTCCGCTGGGGAGTGACGATCACCAGTGCCTATTTCCCCAAGGAAAACAGCTCCTATTTTGAAAACGACATGACCCTGATCGAATGGCTGGGTCAGTATTCGCCCCCCACCGAGGGCGAAACCTTCGCCCGTGGTTTCCTGGGCCGCATGCTTTTCTCGGGTGAGGAGGCAATGAAGAAGACCAGCGTCCTTTCCGGTGGTGAGCGTGTGCGCTGCATGCTGTCGCGCATGATGCTGAGCGGCGCCAATGCGCTGATCCTGGACGAGCCGACCAACCACCTGGACCTGGAGTCGATTACCGCGCTGAACGACGGCCTGATCGCTTTCAGCGAGGTGGTCCTGTTCGCTTCGCACGATCATGAGTTCGTATCGACCATCGCCAGCCGCATCATCGAAATCACTCCCGGCGGTGTGATCGACCGCGTGATGGGTTTTGAAGAGTATCTTGAGGATGCGGATGTATCGCGGGAGCGGGACGAGTATTACCATGGCCATGCTGAGTTAACGCTCTGACCGGCGGATTTTTATATTAAATCGCTTGCCAGTCATGCAGATATAGGCAAAAATGCCGGGCTGATTCGGGTGAATATGAAATTTTATCGGAGGTGAATCATGGGTAAATTTGTTTTCGGAAAAGTAAGTGTCTTATTGCTGCTGGTCTTTGCGCTGAATCTAGGCGGTCGGACCGCTTTCGCGACCGAGGGGGGCGGCGGCGCCTATCCCAATGGAGCCGAGGATTTCATGTCCGGAGCTGTTCCACCTCCGGGAACCTACTTCATCAACTACTTTACCCATTATTCGGCTGACAGGCGCAATGACAACGATGGCAAGAACCTGTTTCCCGGATTCAGGCTGAATGTCACCGCCGATGTGCTCCGTTTGATCCATGTCACCGACAAGCAGATTCTGGGCGGTTTTTGGGGCGTGCATCTGTTCCTGCCGATCATGAACGTTGATGTCAAGGTTCCAGGGCGTGGAGAAGATAGCAAAACCGGGCTGGGCGACATCATCATCGATCCCTTCGTGCTCTCCTGGCACGGCAAAAACTGGCATGCAGCCACCGGTCTCGACATCTATATCCCGACCGGCAGCTACGACAAGCTGGACATGGCCAATACCGGCAGAAACTACTGGACGTTCGAGCCGATTGTTGCCGGAACCTATGTCAGTGACAGCGGCTATGAACTCTCGGCCAAACTGATGTACGACTTCAACACCGAGAACAATGCCACCGATTACCAGTCCGGCCAGGAATTCCATCTGGACTATGCGCTGGGTAAGAAAATCAGTAATTTCACCTTCGGCGGGGCCGGCTATTTCTACCAGCAGGTTACCGAAGATGAACTTAAAGGAGTTACGGTTACCGGAAACAAGGGCAGCGTGCTGGCCCTGGGACCGGCCCTCAAGTACGACTACAAGAACATGAGCTTCAGCATCAAATACCTCTTCGAAACCGAGACCTACAATCGCCCGCAGGGTGATAACCTCTGGTTCAAGTTCATCTACGCCTTTTAACACCGGCGCGATATCATCACGTACACGCCACAGGGTTTCTGCCCTGTGGCTTTTATTTTTCAAAGGCTATATTGTTACCAGTAGAGGAGTGCAAATCCATGACCAAACTTGTTGCAACCGGAACCGCCACCGAGTTATTGGCCCCACATGACACCAGGTATATCCATGTTCTGTCGTTTTCGACCGATCCGGTGCTGGCCAGGCGCTTTCTGGCGCGTGACACCCAGATGGTCGGCAACATCAGGTTCGGCAAACTGCTTGAAACCCTGGACAAAGTGGCCGAAAACACCGCGCTGGCATACGTTCACAGGTTCTATCCCGATGCACGGGTGGTGACCGCTGCTGTTGATAACATTGTCTTGAGAAACCCGGCCGATACGAATCATGACCTGGTGTTTTCGGCCCAGATCAACCATGTCGGCAAATCTTCGATGGAGGTCGGCATCCGGGTCGAGTGCCTGGGAGCCGGTTCGAGTCATCTGGCCAGCTGTTATTTCACAATGGTGGCACGTTCTGCGGACTGTGGTGAAGCCAAGAGCCTCAGCTTGCCGCCGCTACGGTACGAACAGCAAGTGGATCTGAAGCGGTATCAGAAGGCGGAAAAGCGACGCCAGGACTATCGGGAAGGTTTGGCGAAGGCCGAACAGATGCCGTCGCTGGATGAGTACCTGTTCCTCAAGAAACTGCACAAGGAACAGGAATCCGAGGGGTTCAGCGGTCTTCGCGCCAGGAATCTTGTACTGGAATCAACCTGCCGTGCCTATCCCGAACAGGAAAACGTGCCCAAGACCATTTTCGGCGGTTATCTGATCCGGAAGGCTTACGAACTGGCAGCGATTGCCGCCGAAATGGTCCCATCCATCAGGGCCGTGCCGTGCCGGGTGAACCGCATCAACTTTAACCAGCCGGTGCTGCTGGGAGACCAGTTGAAATTTACCGCCAGGGTCGTCTACACCGGTAAAACCACCATTGCAGTGCAGTCCGACATCGAGCGTTTCAGCCGTACCGGTGACGACAAGGCGCTTTCTAACTCATGCCTGTTCACCTTCAGGAACGTCGATGCCGATATGAACCCTCAAGCGGTACCGTTCATCTATCCGGTAACCTATGCCGAGGATGCACGCCTTTTGAATGCGTATCGTCAGCGGCTGGACTGAACCGTCACAGATACAAGAGGTATGGACCGCAATCGGGAAATTGACTGATGTGGCTGGATGTAGAGTGGCCGGGTTTTGGTAAATCCGGCCATTTTTATCAGCTATTTCGGTAGGTGTCCCTAAAACAGGCTTAGCAGCATCTTGGTTCCCATCACGATCAGCAGCAGCGCGAAGATTCTCTTGAGCCCGCCGATCGGCAGACTGTGGGCGAGCCTGGCGCCCAGCGGGGCGGTGACGATGCTGGCCGCCGCCACACCGATCAGGGCTGGTAGATATATGTAACCGAGTGTGGCTGGCGGCAGGTCCACCGCCAGGCCGTTGACAAGATAGCCGGCGGCTCCTGCCAGGGCGATCGGAAAACCGATCGCGGCCGAGGTGCCGATCGCGTTGTGCATGGCCACGTTGCACCAGACCAGAAAAGGCACCGACATGCTGCCGCCGCCGATTCCGACCAGGCTGGAGATGCCGCCGATCAGTCCACCGACACCGAACATGGCCGTGGCGCCGGGCAGTTGCCGGTGCGGTTTCGGCCGGATGTTGAGCAGCATCTGAATCGCTACGTAGTAGAGGAAAACCACGAAGAACGCCTTCAGAAAACGGGTGGAAAGCTGGGCCGCAACCCAGGACCCGAAAAAGGTGCCGGCCAGGATTCCGGGGGAGATGCGCCGCACGACGAGCCACTCCACCGCTCCCCGCGCATGGTGGGCGCGCAGGCTGGAAACCGAGGTGAACATGATGCTGGCCAGCGAAGTGCCGAGCGCCAGGTGCAGGATGTGGTCAGCAGGCAGCCCCTGTGCGCTGAAGATGAAGGTCAGTATCGGCACAATCACGATCCCGCCGCCGACACCTAGCAGACCGGCCAGTACCCCCGCAAAAGCTCCCAGGGCCAGATACAGTAACCATGCCGTCATTCCGTACTCTCCCATGATCAAAATAGACGCGCCATCATACCTGCTGGCCGGCGTTTTTCCAACAGATAAGCTTCCGGATGGTGTAAAGAAAAACCGGGGGATTTCTCCCCCGGTTCGAAAGGAGCACAAATGGCAGTATGTAAATAAAAAAACCTGTTTGCTGTTGAATAATTAAAAAATCCGGGTATGCTTGCAGCCATGATAACTACAACTACTTTAAAAAACGGTGTACGGGTTGTGACCCAGAGTGTTGACCACATGCACACGGTCACCACCGGCATCTGGGTGGCCAACGGCACCCGTCACGAATCCCCTGAAAATAACGGTGTGGCGCACTTTATCGAGCACATGCTCTTCAAGGGCACCGACCGTCGCAACGCACGTCAAATCTCCCGCGAAATCGATTCCATCGGCGGAGTCCTGAATGCCTTCACCGGACATGAGTATGTCTGCTATTACGCCAAGGTTCTGGCAAAGTTCCTGCCGCGCGCCGTCGACCTACTAGCCGACATATTCCTCTGCTCAACTTTTCCGGCTGATGAGATCGAACGCGAACGCAAGGTCATTCTGCAGGAAATCAAGATGCGTGAGGACACTCCCGACGAGTTCATTCATGACCGTTTTCATCTGAATTACTGGCAGGGGCAAACGCTGGGCATGCCGGTCCTTGGTACCGCGGACACAATCGGAAACCTTTCCCGTGAAGCGATTCTGTCTCACAAGGAGAGCCGTTACCGCCCCCAGGACATCATCATTGCGGCAGCCGGCAATCTCCGGCACGAGGAAGTTGTTGCGATTATGGAACCGCTTTTTTCATCAATAACTTCAAGTTGGCAGCCTGAACCATTTGATATTGAAGCAAGTCGCTCCAAGGTTCTTAATCTCACCGAGCGCGAGATGGAGCAGGCCCTGATCTGTCTCGGAACTCCCGGCCAGAGTCACGACCATCCCGACCGTTACGCCCTGTTTCTGCTTGTGACGATACTGGGGGGAGGTATGAGCTCACGGCTGTTCCAGGAGGTGCGGGAGAAGAAAGGACTTGCCTATTCGGTGTACGCCTACCTGATCTCACATGCTGACAGCGGCGCCCTGGTGATCCACTCCGGCACCGAAAAAGCCTGCTGCCGCGAAGTCATTGATATTGCCTGCGGTGAGTTGTCGCGGTTGGCAACCGAAGAGGTGCCACAGGATGAACTGGACTCCGCCCGTGAGCAGCTGAAGGGGAAAACGCTCATGTCGCTTGAGAGCAGCGACAACCTGATGACCAGGCTGGCCAAGAACGAGATCTACTTCCATTACCAGCAAACAATAGAGGATGTCCTTGCCAATTACGATGCGGTCAGCAGCCAGGATATCCTGAGAGTTTCGCGGCAATTGTTCAAAAGTGACCACCTGCACCTTGAAGTTATGGGGCCGGTGAACGATCTGGGGCTGAACGAGAAGATGCTGAGCGTCTGATTCGTGAAAATGATTTAAACAGTAATGTAAAAGGCCCCCTTCCGGCAATAACGGAAGGGGGCCTTTTACATGATATGACCTTAGTTCAGCTTATGCGCACTCGGAATAGCCGCAGACGTGGCAGACCGAACAGCCGCCCTCATGTTCGACTATGCCGCCGCACTCGGGACAGGCGCCACGGTCCTGCTTGGCAACTTCCGTGTTAATATCGTAGCCGTTGTCGATCATGTGGTTCTGGATCGCTTTTGCCACCGCATCGGCGCAGGAGAGCACGCGGTTGTCACCGAATCCGGACGGGCAGTGGCAGGAGATGCCCAGGAGCTGCTTGACCACCTGGCGGGCCTGGATGCCGCTGCGCCATGCCAGCGACACCATGCGGCCGATCGCCTCGCTCTGGGAGGCCGCACATCCGCCCGCTTTGCCCATAGTGGTAAAGAGCTCAAACAGTCCGTTTGAATCCTCGTTGATGGTGATATAGAGCGGACCGCAGCCGGTCTGCATCTGGTGGGTGCAGCCCTTGAGCGATTTGGGGCGGTCGCGCTTGATGGATTTCTTGTCGTCTTCGACCGTGGCCGGCGCTGCGACCACAACCGGTTCCTCTTTTTTGGCGGTGGTGAGCACCTGCTCGTCGCGGGAGCCGTCGCGATAGATCGTGACGCCCTTGCAGCCGGTCTCGTAGGCCATCATGTAAACCTTTTCCACATCATCGATAGTGGCGGTATTGGGGAAGTTTACCGTTTTGGATACCGCGTTGTCCGTGTAGAGCTGATAGGCCGACTGCATCTGGATATGGTTTTCCGGAGAAATGTCGTGGGCCGTGACGAAGATGTTGCGAACATCGGCCGGTATCTCTGGGATGTCGTGGACGGTGCCGTGTTCGGCGATTTTTTGCATCAGGGTTTCCGAATAGAAGCCGCGCTCCTTGGCTATCTTCTCGAACATCGGGTTGACTTCCACCATCACGTTCTTGTCCATCACGGTGCGGATGTAGGAAACGGCAAAGAGCGGTTCCACGCCCGATGACGCGTTGGCTATGATCGAAATAGTGCCGGTGGGGGCGATGGTGGTGACAGTCGCGTTGCGCTGGGGCGGCGCGCCTTTCTTGTCGAAGATCGATCCCTTGAAGTTCGGGAATGATCCGCGGCTCTTGCCCAGTTCCTGGGATGCCAGGTGTCCCTCGTCGTTGATGAACTTCATCACCTTCTTGCCGAGTTTGACCGCCTCATCGGAGCTGTAGGGTACGCCCAGCAGGATCAGCATGTCGGCCCATCCCATGACTCCCAGGCCGATCTTGCGGTTGGCGTGGGTCATGTCGTGAATCTGCTGCAGCGGGTAGTTGTTGGCTTCAATTACGTTGTCCAGGAAGTGAACTGCGTTGTGGATGGTCTCGCGCAGTTTTTTCCAGTCGATGGCGCCGTCCTTGACGAATACCCCCAGGTTGATCGAACCCAGGTTGCAGGATTCGTAAGGGAGCAGCGGCTGCTCGCCGCAGGGGTTGGTCGATTCGATCTCGCCCACGTGGGGGGTCGGATTATCCCGGTTGAGGCGGTCAAGGAACACGATGCCAGGCTCGCCGTTTTCCCAGGCCTGTTTGACTATGCGCTGGAACACCTTGCGGGCGTTCATGGTCCCGCAGATTTTCTTGTCGCGCGGGTTGATCAGGTTGTATTCCTCGTCCCGCTCGACAGCCTGCATGAACTGTTCGGTCAGGCCGACTGAAATGTTGAAGTTGTTGAGATGCTTTTGATCGGCCTTGCACATGATGAAATCCATCACGTTGGGATGATCCACCCGGAGGATGGCCATGTTTGCTCCGCGGCGGGTGCCGCCCTGCTTGATGGTTTCGGTAGCGATGTCAAACACGCGCATGAACGAGAGCGGGCCGCTGGAGATGCCGGTGGTGGAGCTGACCACATCATTGGCCGGGCGCAGGCGGGAAAACGAGAAGCCGGTGCCGCCGCCTGATTTGTGAATCAGCGCGGTGTACTTGACGGCATCGAAAATCTCTTCCATCGAGTCGCCTACCGGCAGCACAAAACAGGCCGAGAGCTGTCCCAGAGGTCGGCCGGCATTCATCAGCGTGGGGGAGTTGGGCAGAAATTCGAAGGAGGTCATCATGTTATAAAAAGTGTCGGACAGGGCAGCTATGTCCGCTTTCTTGTCAAACATTTTATCCGGAGCCGCTATCGTATCCGCAACCCTGCGGAACATGTCGGCTGGGGTTTCAAGAACCTTACCGGTGGCGTCACGGCGCAGATAGCGCTTTTCAAGCACGGTAGCGGCATTTTTGGACAGGTTGGGAAGGGCGGCCAGTGCACTGTTCTTTTTCATACAATCTCCTTGGTTTTTAAAAAACATATAGATATTGAAAGATTGACTGTGGTTTGATTAGCAAGTATTAAACCACCATATTTTGTGGAGGTGTGAAAATAAACCACAACATATATGCCCTGTCAACATATTTATTTTGAAATATCCTAAACTCCTGAAAGCACATAAAATCATCGGGCGGTGGTTATCCGGCGTTCTATAACAGCAAGGAGTCAACATTAAATTTACATCGTTGCGTGATTTGTGTTAGAGCTTTATTGATTTCAATTGGAGTTTATGCGTGAAGTATTTCCGGGTCGTATTTGCATTTTTGTGCATGTTGGTTTTTGTGGCAGGTGGATGTGCAAAGCATTCGCTTGAACGTGAGCCTTCATCAAGCAATAACAAGCTGCTTATCCCTGTTCCCGCCACTGCAGATCAGGTACTTCCCACAATCAGGCCGACGCTGATTATTCCGCTGGAACCTGCGCGGAGACCAGGTGTTGCCGCGCATGAAGAACCCGCCAGTAACGATTCTGGTGTGTCAAACGATACTGCTGCGGTTGTCCATGACAGGGCGGTCCTGACGGAAGATACCGTTCTTAAGGGCAGCGTACTGATCAAGGGCTATCTTGTCGTTGCCCCGCAGGCGACGCTACGGATCGAGCCGGGTACCAAAATCAGGTTTGCCGCCGTCGGGGCCGGCAATAATGCGGCGCGCCTTGTTGTGCAGGGGCGGATCATTGCTGTCGGGACTGCCGAAAGCCAGATCTTGATGACTTCGGATCGCAAAAAGCCCGTTCGTGGAGACTGGGGTGGGATATCGCTCGTATCCAGCGAGAAGCGCAATCAGCTGGAACATTGCCGGATCGAATACGCGAATTCGGCCATCGAAGCGCAGTTTTCGACCGTCAGCCTCAAGCATGTTGCGGTCAGCAGATCCCACACCGGTTTTCTGATGCGGGATGCGGTTGTACAGATGGCCGGCGGATCCGTTTCCGAGTCCGAAACCGGGATCGAGATGCACGACAGCGAACTTGACTCTGCAGATATGATCGTTGTCGATTGCAAACGCGGAATTGTGATGAACCGTTCGGCGGCCAGCGTCTCGTCCATGCAAATACGGAATAACCAGCAGTACGGGATACTGGCGGATGATTGCCGGATCAGGATGACTTCCGGCGAGTTGTCCGGAAACGGAACAGGAGCCAGTTTCAAGGGGGGCGAAGGGCAGATTGTGGCAACATCTTTTAACGCTAACCGTGAAACTGCGCTCCATCTGACGGGGGCCCGGATAAAGGTGAACCGCTGCCGGTTTTTCAATAACGGCAAGGATGCGTTGCGCCTGGAGGATGGACGCGCGCTTTTGTGGGGTAACGCCTTCGAGGCGAATACAGGTTTTAATCTTTACAATGCCGGGCGTGAGGATATCGGCGCATTGCAAAACTGGTGGGGGAGCGCCGATTCTTCCGCCATTTCACAAAAGATACATGATGCCGCGCGTGATCCGCGTTCCGGCAGCGTGCAAGTTTTCCCCTGGTTGAACGAAAAACCCGTTTTTCTCCGGTGAGTAGGCCCGGTCTGTGCCATGCCCGTTTTTGGAGAGTTGTAAATGTCCGTATATCTTGACAATGCAGCAACATCGTTTCCCAAGCCTGAAAAGGTTTACCAGGCGGTAATTCACGCGATGCGGGAGGTCGGCGCATCTCCCGGACGCGGAGGTCATCACCGTTCGCTGGAAGCGGGCCGGATCATGTTCATGGCTCGCGAGGCCGCAGCCCGGCTCTTTTCCATCGCGGATTCATCGCGGATCATCTTTACCCACAACGCTACCGGGGCTCTCAACCTTGCGCTGCACGGGACACTCAAGCCGGGCGATCATGTGATCACGACCAGCATGGAACATAATTCCCTTTTGCGTCCGTTGCATGCCCTCGGACGTGACGGGGTGGATGTCACCATTGTGGATGCCGGGCCGGAGGGCCTGGTGGATCCGGATCAAATTGCGCGGGTTGTGCGGAAAGATACCCGCATGATTGCAGTGGGGCACATCTCCAATGTCTGCGGGGCGATTCAGCCGATCGATCGAATATCCGCGATCTGCCGCAAGGCCGGTGCGATGTTCCTGATGGATGCGGCCCAGTCCGCCGGTTATATCGATATCGATGTCGTCTCGAGTGGAATCGACCTTCTGGCCGCTCCCGGACATAAGGGACTTTTGGGACCGCCGGGTACCGGTCTGTTGTATGTTGCGCCGCATATTGAATTGAAACCGATATTCGAAGGTGGAACCGGCACCAGCTCCACCTCCCTGGAGCAACCGCTGATGATGCCGGACGGTTATGAAGCCGGAACCCATAACCTGCCCGGAATTGCCGGGTTGAAAGCCGGAATTGAATTCATACTGGAGCGTGGGATAGATACCATATTTCAACACGAGCGCTCTCTGGTCAATCAAGCTGCAAGACTGCTGGGGCTGATTCCGGGAGTGAAAATCTATGGGCCAGGCGATCCGGACAGGCGCGGTGCAGTGCTTTCTTTTAATGTCGAGGGGATTGACGCATCCCTGTTGGCTGCTGAACTCGATTACGGTTTCGATATCGCGGTGCGTGCCGGACTGCACTGTGCACCGCTGGCCCACCGCACCATCGGCAGCCTGCCGGGCGGCACACTCCGTATGAGTCCGGGATGGTCGAGCACGTCGGAAGAGATTGCATTTTTTTCCGATGCCGTTGTACAATGCATCGGTAAAATCAAGGAATCGATGTAGATCCGGCGGATCGAAAAGGAGTTGCCCCGTGAAATTGCTGATTGCCCTGTTATTTTCCCTGTTTGCCTGTGCAGCCTGCTCCCTGCCCCCTGAAAAACCGTTCACCAAGGAAGATCTGTATAAAACCGGTATCTATACCTATTTTACAGTCAATGATTCTCCGGAAAGCGTTCTATCCGCCATCAACAAGGATGGCGAGGTCATTCTTGATGCCAAGTACCGCAACCGTGCGGTCTGGATCAAACTGCTCGGCAAGACGGACGGCATGACCGTTCAGATCATAGAAAAGTAGTGCCGCCGTTACCGTTTCATCATCTCCCAACTCCACAGAAAGGCTGTCCGTGAAGAATTTCATACTCGATACCAACGTACTTCTGCATGACCCGCAATCGCTGTTCAAGTTTCAGGACAACAACATCATCATTCCCATTACGGTTATTGAAGAGGTTGACCGTTTCAAGAAGGACATGAACGAAACCGGCCGCAACGCGCGCATGGTTTCCAGGATTCTCGATGCCATGCGTGAAAAGGGCTCGCTGGCATCAGGTGTTTCCATGCCCGGCGGCGGGACGCTGCGGGTTGAGCTGTTTACCGAAAAACATTTCAAAAACCTGCCGGTCGATCTGCGGGTCGATAACGGCGACAATCGCATCCTGGCCGTTGCACTGGACATCAAAGAACGTTTCCCGGATATGCAGGCCATATTCGTGACCAAGGATTCGAACCTGAGGATCAAGGCCGACGCCATCGGCGTGGTTGCCGAGGATTATGAATCCGACAAGGTTGATATTCAGGACCTGTATGCCGGAACCCGCAGCGTCGAGGTGCCGCCTGAAGCCGTTGACCGCTTTTATGGTCAGGGCTGGATCGAGGCGCCCCTGGAGCTTGGCCCCAACGAGTTCATCACGATCGTGGACAGCTCCAATCCATCCCACACCGCCATCTGTCGCAACGATCCGGCCAACGGCCGCATAGTGCCGGTGCGCAAGGTGCCCAAGGAAGGTATCTGGAGCCTCTTCGCCCGCAACCGTGAACAGTCGTTCGCTCTGGATGTCCTGATGGACGACAGCATCAAGCTGGTGACGCTGGTCGGCAAGGCCGGCACCGGCAAAACCCTGCTGGCAATTGCCGCAGGTCTGCACAAAACCGCGGAGGAGAATGTCTACAACCGTCTGCTGGTGTCACGTCCGGTATTCCCGATGGGCAAGGATCTCGGCTTTCTTCCGGGTGATATCGAAGAAAAACTGACCCCCTGGATGCAGCCGATTTTCGATAACGTCGAACTGCTGATCTCCGGGCACGAATCGGAAAAACGACACAGCAAAGGTTACAAGGAGTTGATGGCCATGGGTCTGCTGGATATCGAGCCCCTGACCTATATCCGCGGACGATCGATTCCGAATCAGTACCTGATCGTCGATGAAGCCCAGAACCTTTCGCCGCACGAGATCAAGACGATCGTCACCAGGGTGGGCGAGGGTACCAAGATAGTTCTGACCGGCGATCCGTACCAGATCGACAATCCCTATGTGGACGCATCCAGCAACGGTCTGACCTATCTGGTTGAGAAATTCAAGGGTGAGCGCATTGCGGCGCATGTAACGCTGACCAAGGGCGAACGCTCCGAACTGGCTGAGTTGGCGGCAAACCTGCTGTAGTTTTAAAAATTGCCACAGAGGACACGGGGAACACGGAGAACTTCAGATGCCGCTTGATGTATCTGAGATCAACTCCACATGCTTTGTGTCCTCTGTTTTTATTTGAGTTAATCCAGACCCCCATATTCATATTGCTAAAGGTCTCTTAATGCTGGTCCTCTCGATAGAAACATCCTGTGATGAAACCGCTGCCGCGGTAGTGCGTGACGGCCGGACGATCCTTTCGTCGGTCGTTTCCTCGCAGGTGCTGATCCATGCCGAATACGGCGGAGTCGTGCCGGAGATCGCTTCACGCAAGCATCTTGAAATGATCTCGCCGGTGATCAGCCAGGCATTGCGGGACGCCGGTGTGGGCATGGCCGAAATAGAAGGGTTGGCTGTTACCCGTGGCCCGGGCCTGTCTGGCGCCCTGCTGGTAGGGTTTTCGGCGGCCAAGGCGATTGCGGCTGCCAGGAAGGTCCCTTTTGTCGGTGTTCATCACATCGAGGGTCATCTGCTGGCGGCGTTTCTGGAACAACCGGTGGAGTTCCCTTTTCTGGCGCTGGTTGTTTCCGGAGGGCATACCCACCTCTATCACGTGGAAGGCGTGGGACGCTATACCACGCTTGGCAGGACCATTGACGACGCCGCCGGCGAGGCCTACGACAAATCGGCCAAGATCATGGGGATGGCCTACCCCGGCGGAGCGCTGATCGACAAGCTGTCTTTGTCGGGTAATCCAGCCGCGGTTGCCCTGCCGCGTCCGTTGCTGCATGACGGCACTCTGAGGTTCAGCTTCAGCGGCCTGAAGACAGCTGTGCTTCAGCATGTGGCCAAACATCCGCTGACAGTTCCAAGTCAGGAGCTGAACGATCTGTGTGCTTCGTTTCAGCAGGCGGTCTGCGATGTCCTGGCATTCAAGACCGAAGCCGCGCTCAAGCAGACCGGCGCGCGGCGGCTGGTGGTAGCCGGCGGAGTGGCCTGCAACAGCGGCTTGCGCCGGCGCATGGCGCAGTTGTGCGATAAGATGCGAATCAATCTCTCCATTCCCGCACCATCACTCTGCGGCGACAACGCCGCCATGCTGGCGGTACCTGGTGATTACTACCTGTCAAACGGTCTGGCATCCCCGGACTCTCTGGATGTAACCGCCACCTGGGATATGGACAGCATAAAGGAACTATTGCCGTGAGCTCCAACAGACGCCCGCTAAAATCGCTGGGACAAAACTTCCTGGTTGACCAGAATGTCATCGAAAAAATTATTAATGCCGCGCAGATTCAGCCCGATGACGCCGTTCTTGAAATCGGACCGGGTCGGGGCGCTTTGACGGATCATCTGGCGGAACGCGCCAGACGGCTGGTTCTGATCGAGTTTGACCACGCCCTGGCGGCTTACCACCGGGAACGTCTCAAGGAGAATCCGAGGGTGTCGGTGATTGACGCCGATGTGCTGAAAGTAGATCTGGACGCGCTACTCTCCGAAACTCCAGGCAAGTGGAATGTGGTTGCCAATCTTCCCTATAATATTTCGACCGAAGTGCTGTTTCGCCTGCTGGAAGTGCACCCGCGGCTGTCGCGCATGACGTTGATGCTCCAGAAAGAGGTCGGCGACCGGCTGGCTTCTGAACCCGACTGTTCGGCCTATGGTGTGACCACTGTGCTGTTGGGGCTGTGGTTTGATATCCGCAGAAGTTTCATCGTTCATCCGGGCAGTTTCCACCCCAGGCCCAAGGTTGACTCGGCCATCCTGAACTTCACTCCGCTTTCGAGTCCGCGGGCCGAGGTCGGCAACGAGAATATCTTCCGTGGTGTTGTCAAGGCTGCTTTTTCGATGCGCAGGAAAACACTGTCCAACTGCCTGAAATCAGCCGAATGCACCAAAGGCGCGGATCTGGAACTGCTGCTGAAGAGTTGCGATGTCGATGGCCGGCGTCGGGGCGAGACCCTGTCGCTGGAGGAGTTTGCCCGGTTGTCCCGCTGGCTGTCAGAGAATGCTCCTCTTGTCGCATAGGGGCCGAGGCGCTGTGCCATGTCATTGTTGACCGCCTACATAATCATATTGCTCCTGCTGGTCTGTTGCGGTCTGCTCTGCTTCCTGGTTGTAATTATCCGGCGCGGTACGAATGAATCGTCCGGAATCCTGGCCGCTATCGAAAATATGGGACGATTGTTCGAACGCCAGGAACGGTTTCTGGCCGATGAACTTGCCCGGGGACGGACGGAGATGCTCTCCGGGGTTCGTCACTCCCGCGAGGAGATGACTTCCGGCATCACCGTGCTGGGGGATTCGCTGCTTAAACGGATGAGCGACATTGCCGGTCTGCAGAAGAATCAGCTGGAACTGTTTGCGGCGCAGTTGAAGGAGTTGACTGCCAGCAACGAGGCCCGGCTTGACAAGCTGCGTGACGGGGTTGACGCGCGTTTGCGGATGATCCAGGAAGACAACGCCAAAAAGCTGGAACAGATGCGCGCCACCGTTGATGAAAAGCTGCATGACACACTGGAGAGGCGTCTGGGCGAGTCGTTCAAGCTGGTCAGCGAACGTCTGGAGCTGGTGCAGCGCGGATTGGGCGAGATGCAGTCGCTGGCGGTCGGCGTCGGTGATCTCAAAAAGGTGCTGACAAACGTCAAGAGCCGCGGTACTTTCGGAGAGATCCAGCTGGCAAGCCTGCTGGAGCAGATACTGGCGCCGGGCCAGTATGATTCGAATGTGGAAACCCGGCCCGGCAGCGGTCAACGGGTCGAATTCGCCCTCAAATTGCCGGGGCGCGATGGCGTTCAGGAAAGTTCGGTCTGGCTGCCGCTGGATGCCAAATTCCCTCAGGAGGATTATATCCGTCTGCTGGAAGCGCAGGAGCTCGGCGATTCCGTTGCGGCGCTCGAAGCTTCCAAGACCCTGGATCGCGCAGTGCGGGAAATGGCCAGGAATATTCGTGACAAGTACCTGGAACCGCCCCACACGACCGACTTCGGAGTGATGTTCCTGCCGACCGAGGGGCTGTATGCAGAGGTTCTGCGCCTGCCGGGGCTTTTTGATGTGTTGCAGCGCGAGTTCAAGGTTATCGTGGCCGGCCCGACCACGCTGGCGGCTCTGCTGAACAGTCTGCAGATGGGCTTTCGCACTCTCGCGATCGAGAAACGTTCCGCCGAGGTCTGGAATCTGCTCGGTTCGGTTCGCAGCGAGTTTTCAAAATTCGGCGTGGTGCTGGAAAAAACCCGCAAGAAGTTGCAGGAGGCCGGCAACCAGATCGATCTTGCCGCCACCCGCACCCGCGTGATAGAGCGCAAGCTGCGTGATGTGCAGGACATCCCGCGCGAATACGCCGACAATCTGCTTGAGGCTGAAGAGTCCGGCCTTGAGGAGGAATCGGATAGGGACTTACGGAATTAATTGTTTTGCAAAAGGCGTCAGCATGATTCTTGAAATTCACCCTGAAGATCCTCAACCACGCCAGATCTCGCGAGTAGTCGAAGGTCTCAAAAACGGCAGTGTCATTGCCTATCCGACCGACACCACCTACGGCATCGGCTGTTCGATCTTCTGCAAGAAGAGTATCGAACGCATCTACCAGATGAAGCTGCGGGATCGGCGCAAGCCTTTTTCCATCATCTGTTCATCGCTTTCCGAGATATCCCACTATGCCAAGGTCAGCAACTCCGCTTTCAAACATCTGAAACGCTTTCTGCCCGGCCCGTACACGTTTGTTCTGGAGGCAACCCGCGAGGTTCCTGACCTGTTGCTGACCCGGCAGAAGACGGTCGGCATCAGGATTCCCGATAACCGGATCTGTACGAATCTGGTCTCCGCTCTCGGCAATCCGATCATTACTACCAGCGCCAATCTCTCCGGAGAAGAGCCGGTGGGTGATCCGTATGCCATTGCCGATACCTTCGGCAGTCAGTTGGACTTCATTCTGGATGGCGGTATCCTGACTACCGATGTCAGTTCCGTGGTGAGCCTGATCAACGACAAAGCTGAAGTTTTGCGAATCGGACTGGGTGATGTTTCATGGTGCGTCTGACAGGAAATATGCCGGAGTTGGCCCATGCGTAAGCGCACGGTCAGAAACGGCATGCGGTTGGTGATGGCGGCCCTGATTCTGATCATTGTCGCCAGTTTTTACCATGGCGCTCTCTCGGATATGTTCTCGCTGTCAATGGCCGCCGAGAGCCGTATCTATCGCCTGGGTATCTTCTGGGCGGCGGCGATCGGAGGTTATGGAGTCGTTCTGGCGGCCTTCGGTCTTGTGTTGCCCCAGGAAAAACGCGATGAATTCGTCCGCATCCTGCCGCTGTTCATTTTGATCACCGCATTGATCATGTTGTTTTTCTATCTTCTGGCAGCCTCCTTTGACGCACCCACCGATTTTGAACAGAAGCGGTTGCGTCCGGGTGAGACCATCACTATCTGAAACTAAACTGGGCAGGGAATGGCATAAATGCTTAAAATCAAGCAGTTTTTCTCGGAAAAGGATCTTTTTGCCAGGCATGCCGGAATCGAACTGCTCGAGGTCGAACCCGGAATTGCGAAAGCCAGTATGGTGATCCAGCCTTATCACTATAACGGCGCCAAAACAGTGCATGGTGGCGCCATCTTCACACTGGCAGATTTTGCTTTCGCAGTTGCATCAAACTCCCACGGAACCCTGTCGATGGGCATCAATACCAGCGTCTCATTTGTAAAGGCCGCCGTCGCCGGAACGCTGCATGCTGAAGCCAGGGAACTGGCCAGAAACCGCAAGCTGGCGACATATTCGGTTATGATAACCGACGATGCCGGCGATGTGGTGGCCATATTCCAGGGTACGGTCTACAGAAAGGATCTGTCGTTAATTGCAGTATGAATGCTGACCCGGGAGGTTTCGCAGGCATCAGATTGCTGGATCTAAAATAAACTTGACTTGTTTGGGCGTGAACTATACTTATAAAATCATAGAACAGTCATTATCAGGAGGTATGCACCATGGCAGACAAAACATTTTCCCTTGACACATTAACCCTGCATGCCGGCCAGACTCCGGATTCGGAAACTCTTTCACGTGCGGTGCCGATTTACCAGACATCGTCATATGTATTCAAGAGTTCTGAGCATGCCGCAAACCTGTTCGGACTCAAGGAGTTCGGCAATATCTACACCCGCCTGATGAATCCGACCACCGATGTCCTCGAAAAGCGTCTGGCCGCGCTTGATGGCGGTGTAGCTGCGCTGGCGGTCGCTTCCGGTCAGGCCGCGATCACCTATGCGGTCCTTAATATCGCCAAGGCCGGCGACTCGATCATTTCCTCGAATTTCCTATACGGCGGCACCTACAACCTGTTCCATTATACCCTGCCGCGTATGGGCATCAATGTGACGTTCGTTGATACCTCCGATCCGGAGAATGTCCGCAGGGCCATAACTCCCACCACCCGCCTGGTCTATACCGAGTCGGTCGGCAATCCCAAAAACAACATTGATGATTTCGAAGCGATTGCAGCAATCGCCCACGATGCCGGGCTGCCTTTTGTCGTGGACAATACCGTGACAACCCCCTTCCTGTTCAAACCGCTCGATCATGGCGCCGATATAGTCGTCTACTCGTTGACAAAGTTTATCGGCGGCCATGGCACCAGCATCGGAGGAGCAGTTGTTGATGGCGGCAAGTTCCCCTGGGACAACGGCAACTTCCCTGAATTTACCGAGCCGGATCCATCCTATCACGGATTGAAATTCTGGGAGGCATTGGGCAATATCTCCTACATCATCAAAATGAGAGTCTCGCTTCTGCGCGATACCGGCGCCTGCATCTCTCCATTTAACGCCTTCCAGATCATTCAGGGCTTGGAAACACTGCATGTTCGCATGCCCCGCCATGTTGAGAACGCCCGTGCCGTGGCAAAATGGCTCGAGGCCCATCCGTCTGTTTCCTGGGTGAACTATCCCGGACTTGCCAGCCACAAGGACCATGCCAGGGCCCAGAAATACCTTCCGAAAGGGGAGGGGGCCATCATCGGCTTCGGCATCAAGGGCGGTCTGGAGTCCGGCAAGAAGTTCATCGACAATGTCAAGCTGCTTTCGCACCTGGCAAATATCGGGGATGCCAAGTCGTTGGTGATCCACCCGGCCTCGACCACCCACCAGCAGCTTTCGCCGGAAGAGCAGGTTGCATCGGGTGTAACTGCCGATTTCATCAGGCTCTCGATAGGTATCGAAGCGGTGGAAGATATCATCGCCGACATCGAGCAGGCTCTGGAGTTATCACAGAAATAGCTAAAAGCGCCTTTTTTAATCGTATCTATGGGCAACCTTGTGGTTGCCCATATTTTTGTGTAGTATCAACAGAATCTCTTGAAGCTATAAATACCGTTATCCGGAGGATTTTTATATGTATATGCTGACAATCAAAACCAGTTTTGCTGCCGCTCATAACCTGATCAATTATCAGGGGGATTGCGAAAACCTGCACGGTCACAACTGGAAGGTCGAGGTGTCGGTGACGGCCCGCGAGCTGGACAAGTCGGGCCTCGGGATCGACTTCAAGGTTCTCAAGCGGGATGCCGGAGCTATAATTAATGAGCTGGATCACAAGTATCTCAATGAAAATCCGGCTTTCCGTGACCTTTCTCCTTCTTCGGAACATATCGCCAAATATCTGTACGATCGTATTTCGGAGCGTATGAATAACGATAATATCAAGGTCGATTCAATAACCGTCTGGGAATCTGATAACGCATCCGCACGATATTATGAGTGATATGATCCACATCAACGAGTTGTTTTCGTCGATTCAGGGCGAAGGCCTCCTCGCCGGCCGCCGCCAGATATTTGTGCGTTTGACCGAGTGCAACCTGGACTGCTGCTATTGTGATACCGAATTCGGCAGGACAGAAATCGGCAGGGTTGAGTCTAGACCCGGATCAGCCGATTTGATCAACATTCCGCAGCCGATGCCTTTGCATGCTATTACCGATATCATCGCCGAATGGCAGTCCCTGCTTCCGGGAGCACACCATTCGGTCAGCTTCACCGGCGGTGAGCCTCTGCTGTATGCCGACCTGCTGGCCAGGCTGTTTCCGGATATCCGCAGGATTCTTCCGATCCACCTTGAAACAAACGGCACCATGCATCTGGCGCTTGGACAGGTGAAGCGGCACCTGGACTATATCAGCATGGATATGAAGCTTCCCTCTACGGCCGGTTGCACGGGACAGCTGTGGGATTTGCACGCGCTCTTTCTGCGTGAAGCCCAGGGCTGTAATGTTTCTGTGAAGGTTGTTGTCGGTGATGCGACGGATCATGATGAAATAATCAAGGTGTGCGAGATCATAGCCAGAATAAACAGGGACACGCCGCTGTTTCTGCAGCCGTTAACGCTGCCGGGCGGCGCTATCGGTATCAAGGCTGCCCATCTTTTTCAACTTCAGGAAATGGCCTCCGGCCGCCTGCCGGATGTGCGTGTAATTCCCCAGATGCACAAGCTTTTGGGGGCGTTGTGATCATTTCGGACATGACAATGCCGGAGTTCGAGGCCGGCCTCACCCGCACCAGGATCGTTCTGATACCGTTCGGTTCCGTGGAAGAGCATGGCCCCCATCTCCCGCTCTCCACCGACACCTTCGAGGCATACCAGGTGTGCATTAAAGCGGCGCAGCGAAGGCCGCTGTTCGTTGCGCCCCCGATCCACTACGGCAATTGTCGCTCCTCTGCCTGCCATCCCGGTACGATCTCGATTTCGACTGCCACTCTCAAGTCGCTCTTTATGGATATCGTCAAGTCTCTGCGGGGACAGGGCCTGGATACATTCATTGCACTCAGCGGCCATGCCGGCGGTGCCCATGGCATGGCTCTGCAGGACGCCGGTGAAGAGTTGATCGCCTGCTATGACGATATCTCGGTTGCCGTTGTTACCGAATTCCTGCTGGCACGCGATCGCGCCAGGGATCTGATCGAAACGCCCGGTGATTGCCATGCCGGAGAAATTGAAACGTCAAGGATCATGCATTCCCATCCTGAACTGGTCAAAGGGACCGCCCCGGCTGAATACCCTTCTTTCCCTCCCGGAATCCTGGTGCGCGACAAGCGGCGCTACTGGCCCGGAGGGGTGTGGGGGGATCCGGGCAAGGCATCCGCCGAGAAGGGTGCCCGGATCGAGGAAGCGGTGGTGGAAGGCCTGCTGGATTTGATAAGAAAAATCGAGGGACACTCTTGCTGAACAATTCAAACATCATTACAACCATCGAACTGAACTCTGGTCTCTGTATTACTCTGTCTGACGAAACCCGGCATTACTTTGGCGGGTATTATCATGTCAAGGTTCTGGCACACTGCAACGTGGCGCTTGACCGGATGTTCTTTGAAGATGAAGCCCGGTATCTGGATGCTCTTGATAAACTGGGGCAATCGGTCGTTTTTGAGAGGGTACTGGAAAAGATGGCTGTGCCGGAACAGGATATCATTTCTGTACGGAATCAGCTGGTGGACTCGTTCAAAAACACCGCCATGGGTTATATGACGACTCCCGACTTCGAACGTCGCCTTGTCAGGAACGAGTACAGGGTCATTCTCGGTAAGTCCGTCAAGAAACACGCATCAAGGGTCTTTTGACGTGGAAACAACCGTAGCCCGGATCGAAAAACTTGCATTTGGCGGGAACGGCGTCTGCCGGATTGATGGCAAGATCTGCTTTGTTCCGTTTAGCTGTCCCGGTGATGAAGTACGCCTTCGCATAACCACCCAGAAAAAATCCTACTGTACGGCCGAGATTGTTGAAATCATCCAGCCTTCGCCTGATCGTGACATTCCCGTGTGTGAAATATACGGAGTCTGCGGCGGATGCAGCTGGCAGCATGTTCAGTATCCGGTCCAGTTGCAGCAGAAGCGCCAGATCTTTGCCGATACCCTCTGGCGGGGAGGGCGGGTAGATGGAAGTCTGATCGGAGACACCGTTGCTTCACCACTGGCATATTACTACCGCAGCAGGGTCCGCTTCAAGGTGTCCGCAGACCGGGCTGGGTTGCGTATCGGTTTCCATAGAAACAGCACGCACGTAGTGGAAAATGCGCTTAATGGCTGTCCAGTGGCAAAACCGGTGATAAACGATATCCTGGGTTGTTTCAGATCGGTACTGCAGGATTATGCCGGTGTCGGCTTGATTGATCAGATCATCATCGATACCGGCGAGCAGGGTGCGGTAGCTGTGGTTCATTATTCCGGAAAAGACCTTTCAGGGTTAAAGTCGTATCTGATCGGTAGTGCCTCGAAGCTTGGCCCATGCACTGGTCTTTTTATTCAGGCGAACCGGAAGACGGAGCCTGAAAAGCTTTGGGGCAGTGCCGAAATCAGCTATCGCATGCCCGCCCGTAATCCGGATAAGGGTTCGTACGTTCTTACATATCTTCCTGGTGGTTTTGCACAGGTAAACCAGGTCCAGAACGTGGCCATTTTATCGATAATAAGGCGTCTGGGTGATTTCAGGCCTACCGATCGACTGCTCGACCTCTATTGTGGCAATGGTAATTTTTCAATTCCGCTGGCTGCCGATGTGGCCTCGGTTTACGGGATTGAAGGTTCGGAAAGTTCCATCCGCGCGGCAAACTCCAATAAAATTCGTAATAATATAAATAATATCAATTTTGTCTGTGCTGATGCGAAAGTCGCTCTCAGGCGACTTGATCCCGATGACTCTCCTTTTGATGTCCTACTGCTTGACCCCCCCCGAACCGGCGCCGGAGACGTTGTACCGGAAATAGCCCGTCTGAATCCCTCCAGAATAATTTATGTTTCATGCGATCCAAGCACACTCGCCAGGGATTGCGGCTTGTTTGCCGGCCATGGCTATAATGTTTTTGAATCTGTACCGCTGGATATGTTCCCGCAGACCTATCACTTGGAAAGTGTCACCCTGCTGATCAAAAAATAAGAGAGGTTATACAATGAGAATACTGTCCAGACTTTTTTCAAAAGCTCCTGCGGATTTGCTGGTCAAGGGAGATCGTTATCTTGATTCCGAAGCCTTTTTCGATGCCAGAACCTGCTATGAAGACGGCCTCAAACGCTGCTCAGGCACGGATTCTGAAAATGATCTGAAATTGACTTTTCAACAACGGATTGAAACCGCAAATTTAAAGTTGGCCGAACTAAATCTGAGTGAAGCCCGCTTTGCTTTTTCCAGGGGAGATACCGCCAAGGCGATAGATCACCTCGAACTAGTAAAAACGCTGACTTATGATGCCGTTGTACGGGAAAAGGCGGAAACAATGCTTAATGAGTGCCGTGTGGCGGACGACGCTCCTGCCGAACAGGTCAAGGCACCCGCATGCGGCACCTGTTCTCATACAACCGGCGTTGACTGTGCCGACTCACCGCAGGATGATGATTCCCTGCATCCTATGGAATATTATGACCTGCTTATTCGCCAGTTGCCGACAGAACAGTATCAGCGTTATGTAGAATTGGGAGAAGATTTTGCATACGCATATGTTGCCGCAAGTCAGGACCGTCACGAGGACGCTTTGGCCCGCCTGGAACAGTGCGCCGGAACTGTTGATCAGGATATTTACTGTTGCGAAATCGGGAAGGTTCTGCATCGACTGGGTAAAGATCTTGAAGCGGAACAGTATTTGCGTAAAGCGCTTCAGCATAATCGTTCCAACACTTTGATATGGCTCAATCTTGCCATGCTTATGATTGACAGTGGCCGGATAGCTGAGTGCATGCAGGTGTTGGATACGATGATTGCCGAAGAACTGATGCCTGAACAGGCTATGCTGATGCGTGCGGAGATACTGGAGGCCTCCGGAGATCTTGATGGCGCGATAAATCAGTATACGCCGCTGTTGACAACGGCCTATGCCCGTTCCGCGGCAGAAAAGTTGTACGGTGCGTTGCTTGCAGCCGGCAGGCAGAATGATGCAGCCGTGATTTTCAAGAAATATCTAGGGAAATGTTGTCATTAAATTGAACTTCAGTTTGCTTTTAACGCCGAATATGGCTATACATTGGAGGTCGTAATGAATAAATCAGAACTTATTGAGCAGTTGGCCCTTAAAAAAGAGATTCCGGTAAAGCGTGCTGAAGAGATTGTTAACTTGATATTTTCTTCAATGACTGAAGCCATGATAAATGGAGATCGCATCGAAATACGAGGTCTGGGCAGTTTTGTTATCAAGGATTATGGCACTTATACCGGAAGAAATCCCAAAACCGGTGAGCCAATCAAGGTAAGTCCTAAAAAACTGCCGTTTTTCAAGGTTGGAAAAGAACTGAAAGAGATGGTTCTAGGCTAGCTAAATATGGCGCAAACCCTTTCAGACAAAGCAACGATTGGAATCCTGTTTATATTTAATTATGATTAATTTTCTTATCGTAGTCATATTAGCTTGCCTGATTCCGGTTTGCGCATCGGCCAACCCGGGCAGATCCGGATCAAGCGGACTTATTGATGTGCCATCTGCCGAAACACTGGATGCCGGGAATATCTGCGTCGGTATGTGGTCGTGTTACGGTAAAAATAACAGTTTTGACAAGAAAAGCTCCTTGATAGTACCGGTTTCCATAACCTTGGGAATAGGAACTTTCTGGGAGGTTTATGGCGCATATCCGAACATCCTGTTCAACGGACAAGAAGATGCATCCGGTAGGGGCACTCTCGATATCGGTACCAAACTTCGCTTCCTTGGCGATCGCTCATCGATGTTCAAGATGGCGTTTGATTTTCTGGGACAACGGCACATCTCGGAGAATCGCATCGCTGATGGAGTCACCGATCTTTCCGCAAAACTGATAACTTCCATCAACAAGAGCGATTTCGGCTTGCATGCCACTGCCGGTTATCTGATGCCCGGTTCGATTTCCGGCGCGTCAATGGATAATGAATTCACCTTCGGTGCGGGAATCGATTACATGCTTCTGCCGCGAATGAAGCTGCTTGGCGAACTTGTCGCCGGCACCAAGCGCTACTATGTGGAAGATAATCCTGCCTTGAGCAGGTTGAACATCCATTCCGGCTACAGCATGGAAGTTTCAGCCGGTATCCAGTACTATCTCTCCCCGCATCTGACAATCAATGCTTCGGCTGGCACCGGTTTCGGGGATTACGACCCCGATCTCAAACTGTTGTTCGGACTGAGCTCCTGTCAGGGAGTCGGCACATTTGTCAAGCCGATTCCTTCGGTCGGTCGCAAGCAGGCATCCAAGGACAAAGCCAAGGACGCTCTCAAACCCCTTAAAATCATACCCATATCCAGCCTGCTTCTCAAGGCTTCGGCCGCCCAGTCTTCACCTGTAAGCAAACTTGAGGTTGAGGTTGATTCAGATAGGGAAGAGGTTCTGATCAAGCCTTACGGCCAGATTACCATTGCTCCGCAACAGGCGTCTTCCAACCTGACATCACCCGTGATTCCGGTCGAGATACCACTAAAAGCCGCCGATGAGGAGATCTCCCTTCAACCGCAGAAAATACAGGATAGGGAAGCAAGCGCGGTAGACTATACCATGAACCGTATTCGCGGCATAACTCCGTTGTATGGTGTGGATGTCAAGGGCTCACAGGTCTCTATCCCCGCGGTTGCCGCACTGCCAGAGCGCATGTCGGTCTATCGTCGTTTCAGGTTTCCGGATGTAACTTTCGATTTTGACCAATGGACTCTTTCCACTGAAGGCAAGAAGATGTTATCGGAAGTAGCCGAACAGATCAGGAAAGACAAGAAATGGTTGTATCTGAAGATTGACGGACATACTGACAGTATCGGTTCATTGGCCTACAATATGGACCTGTCCCTGAAACGAGCTATCTCCGCAGCTACATACCTCATCAGTAATGAAGGTGTCGATCCTTCCAAGATATTTATCAAGGGATTAGGTAAATCGACCCCCATATCCGATAATGCAACTGCAGACGGCCGCAAAAAGAACCGCCGCACGGAAATCCTCTTCCTGGTTTCCAAGGACGGTCAATGACATGAATTTTAGCAAGTTCTGTACATACTATGCTATTATTCTGCTGACATTGATTTTCAATGGCACTGCTTCTGCTCAAAATCCAACGGAAACCTCAAGGGTTTTGGCTGTGGTTCCGGTTAAGGGTAGTGTTGACCAGAGTGTGTACCGGCAGTTTGATCGCCTGGTTCCGGAACTTAAAAGAATTGCAAAGGATAATATTATCAAGCTGGAATGCAGTTATTCAGGGCGTCCTGAACGTGAGCAGGATGTCATCAACGCCTATCAGGTTGCAGGTCGGATCGAAAAGTATCTGCGGGTGAAGCATAAACTTGAGCTTGATCTCTGGATTACCATCCAGTTGGGAACCAGAAAGACAAAAACATCATCTCTGCTTACGATTGCACTTTTTGCCGATGATATCAAACGGCTGGATTCGATTCCGATAGACCCTAAGAAAACAGAAGAACATTAATTGCCGGGGAGACATTATGAAACTTGCCCTATTGATAATAATTAGTGTATTCTTATTCGTGAGCGGCTGTTCTACAGTAAAGCTAGTTCCTGAACAGGTTGCCAACGGCAGTGTCAATCTGGCCGATAACTCGCAAACAATAACTCACAACGGAACCGAAATATCGGTACGTGTGGATGAAACCGGTATTAACGCCTATAATCTTGAAGGTTTCGTAACCGCTTTTCTGGTTTCAATAAGAAATACCTCCGGGACCGAGATAGCGTTCTCCGAAGATTCTTTTGTGCTCGTTGATGAAAACAATTTGCAATACACGCTTTTAACTCCTGACAAGGTTCGTGAGATGTTGAAAAAGGACTCATACTACCTGATGCCTTATCCTTATGTGGGATTCTACTACCTTGAAGACTATCAAAAGACCAATTTCTATAACAGATCCAATTCGTCCCTTCCTTACTATTATGAACTGTATCCGCATGATATTTATACAAAGGCCCTTCCGATGGTTTCGGTAATCCCTGGTATGAAAATCGAGGGATTGACCTATTTCAAGTTTGATCCCGCATCTCATAAAAACATAAAATTATTGATATTTGCAAAAGGCGCAACAAAATCTTCAGCCCCTGATTTTCTGTTCCCTTTTAAAATTGTAAAATAAGTTTATGTGTAGCCGTGTCACATAAATGCATCTGAGTCTTTTAGAAGGTGCTTTAGGCGGCATCGGACTTTTTTTGCTCGGAATGAAACTGTTGTCTGACGGTATTCGTGCTATTGCGGATCACCGCATCAGAAATCTGGTTTCTCTGCTGATGTCAAATCGTTTTACCTCCCTCTTGTCCGGTATTGTAATGACGTTCGCGCTCAGTTCCGGTAGTGCGGCGGTGATTTTTGCCGTCGGACTGCTTAATGGCGGCGTTATTAACGTTTTTCAGGCAATCTGTGTCCTTTCCGGAATCCTGCTCGGTAGTTCTCTCTCTTTGCACCTGCACCTGATTCCTTATAGCCTGCTTTCCGGTTTTTTCATTTTAGGCGGATTCATAATCAAGTATTTCTTCAGAAACCGCCGTCTTGTTCATTATGGAACCCTGTTGCTTGGGGTCGGCCTGCTGTTTTTCGGGTTGTCATTGCTGGAGGGAAGTTACCGTCCGGTCAATGGTGGCCACCCTCTTAACGACCTGATTTATGGAATGCTGTATCAGTCAAGTCTCATGGCGGCTTTATCCGGCGCCATAATATCTTTTCTAGTTCAATCCACCCAGTCCACTCTTTCCATAATCGCTTCCCTGGAGAATAACGGAGAAATGCCGCTGTCGCTCTCATTTGCCATGTGCTGCGGGGGCATGCTTGGTATGTCGGTGATCGGGCTGCTTGCATCTGTTGGTGGCAAATATGTCGCCAGGCGGGTCGCGATGGTTCTGATGCTGATCACGCTGATTACATGTTTGCCCTTAATAATATTTTCGCAGGCCGTTGCGGATTTCTCTTATGAAATTGCCTCCAGCTTCGGCAATAATGACCTCTGCAATGTTTTATCATGGGGGTATACCATACCCAGTGTAATTGGAGCTCTGATACTGTTTGTCTCCGCAAGTCCGGTTTCCAGGCTCCTGCATATGTTCGAGTCGGATGCAAGCGGCAAGGTGGGAGGCATGCAGCCCAGTGCCGGTTATCTCGACCGACGCATCCTGATAACTCCACCTATTGCGCTTGAGCAAGCCAGGAAGGAGGTTCAGCGTATGGCAGCTGTAACTTCCTGGATGTTTGCTGATGTTCTCGCAATTCTTTCCAACTTTGATGCGCGGCGGGTTGAAACGATTCGTCAGCATGAACAGCTGCTGGATTCACTCAATTCTGAAATAACTTCGTTTCTGGCAGCATTGTCAAAAAGTGCCAGCGGACCTGATATAATGTTCGAGGTTCCAGGTCTTATTCAGGTTGTTTCCGCACTGGAACATATAGGTGATGTCTGTGAGGATATTCTGGATTGCACGTTGGACCGCAAGCAGTCGGGAATTATCTTTTCTCCCGATGCAATGCGTGACCTTATAACCCTGGTTGAGCAGACCGGTAACATAATCATCAGGATGGAAAAATTCGTTTCTTCCAGCGAGAACTATGACCGTGATGAATTACATCAGATGAAAGCCCGTACCCGTCAGCTATATGACCAGATTAAAGAGTCGCATTTCAGCAGAATCTGTTCCGGGGTTTGCCCGCCACGTTCCGCCATGCTTTTTCAGGAGATGTCTTCATCCTGCATGAGAATTGCGGAACTGTGCTGGAATGTCATGGGTGTTCAGATCAGGAGAACCGAGTAAAGATGAAATGTGCAGCCATTGATTTCGGTACCAATACGGCCCGTTTGCTCATCGGAGAACGCATCAACCAGAAGCTTTCAACTCTGCACGTCGAAAGGGAAATAGTCAGGCTTGGCGGAGGCTTTTCCGACGACATGGGTTTGTCTGAAGAAGCCCAGCAGCGTGGATTGAACTGCTTGACAAAATTTGCAGGCATAATCAGGGGATATGGCGTGGAGCAGATTCGGGCTTCAGCTACCAGCGCCGTCCGGGATGCGCTAAACGGGGCCTTGTTTGTAGAACATGTTTTTTGTGAGACCGGAATCAAGCTGAACGTCATCGGCGGTGATCTTGAAGCACGTTTGACGCTGGAAGGAGTTATCTCCGGTCTTGATGTAATTCATGAGAAGATGGTGGTTCTAGATGTGGGCGGGGGCAGTACGGAGATTACCTTTGCTGAAAAAGGGATTCCACTGTTCGTGCGCAGTATTCCGTTGGGGGTCGTCAGACTGACTGAGGGTTTCACTACCTTCCGGTCCATGAACCAGAGGATCGTGACCGTGATGAATCAGCTGGAAGCCGAAATGTCAGCGGCCGGCATCTGCGGACAACCGGGCTCGGAACTGGTCGCAACCGCTGGGACCGCTACGACGCTGGCCGCCATCCAGATGGAGATGACAGATTACGATTATCGCCGGGTTAACAACTTTCTGATCAGCAGAGCTGAAATTGAAGCGATCTATCAGAGGTTGCTGCCATTGTCACCGTCAGAGAGAATCTCGATTCCAGGCCTTGAAAAAGGGCGGGAGGATTTGATCATGGCCGGTATTCTTATAACGGAACAGGTGATGGACCGATTCGGATTCGGGCGGTTAAAGGTCAGCGACTATGGTTTGCTGGAAGGGTTGGCTATTTCAGATATTGAACTGGTGTAGGGTGCTGTTTTGCTGCCAAGTTGTTCCAGAGTCGACTTGGCCTTCTCCGCCGCTTTAGTATTTCCACTCTTTAGATACGCTTTAATAAGTTCTTGCAGAAGAACAGCAGCCTTATCCCTTCTTCCGGCTGACAGATGAACCGAACAGGCCCGTTCCAGATATTCCGCTACCAGGACTGGCTCATATTTCCTCTCGGCAACTTCCGCAAGTTTCTCCAGGTCCAGGCCGATCTTGGCGCTCGCCCCGATCCTCTTGTCAATCTCAAGTGCCTCCAGAAGCAGCTTTTCAGCCGATTCCAGGCGGCTAGACTCCAGTTCGATATCTCCGAGCATCCTCAATGAGTTTGCCTCTTCTTCGGGCAGATCATTGTTTCTGTTCTCCTGCAGCGCGATGGTTGCGGTTTTGATCGCGGCGGCCAAATTGCCGTTGATGCGTAGTATTCTTGCCAACAGATTACGTCTGACACCCTTTGACGGACCATTTTCGGCATCCAGGGATCTGGAGGCCCACTTCAAAGCATCGTTATTGTTGTTTAGGGCAATTTCAACCAGTGCTTTCTCGTACGTGACTTCAGAGGTGAATTCAGGGTGGGCGATGCAGATTTGTAACGCTTGATCTATATAGAGATTGGATGCGTCGATCTTTCCTCCCAGTCTGTTCAATCGGGCAAGGTTGACAAGCGCAATAACCCGGTCCGGATTGTCTTCAATTGATGAGCTTAATGCCAACGCATCGGCAAAAAAACGTTCGGCCTGTCGAATGTCGCTTTTTTGCTGGGCGCGCAACCCTCTCTCCAGCAACCTCTCTGTTTGAAGATGTGTCTCCGATCTGATAACCGATTTGCCGGATGTGATTGAACATGCTGTAACGGTTGATAACAGCATGGTTAATAGCACCAATGAATGAAACCGTCCTGAATTACTCATTGCTGTCACCGTGTATAAACAGCTTGCCAGCTGGTGGAGGTGTGTTGTCCCGGAATAACCAAACGTTTTGTATGGAATTTATCAGACGGTCAGTGCCCAGCATCACATCTTCCGTCTGGGAAAGCAGTCCGGGGATTTTGGGGAATGCGGATTCCGACAGAATCCTGGTCTCTCTGGAAAATCCGGATACGTCCGTAAGTGTTGCATCAGCTTTTTCCAGCAGTTGAGGCAGTTTTTTATCAATGTTGTCAATGGCCAGATTTACACGGTTAAGTGTCGGAGCAAGGTCAATGTCTTCCACCTTCTTGCTGGCAGTGTCGAGCAACGTATTGGTTTTTGATGATAAACGCTCGATCGAGCCATTGGCGGAGACCAGAAGCCTGTCGGTATTACGTCGGGTTCCTTCCAGGTTGCGAGTCAAGGCTTCCAGATTCTGTATGCTCTTTTTTAGATCACCATCCGGATTGTTGATATAACCGATTATGTCGCGCACCTCGACCAATACCGGTTTGATCTTCTCCGCGATTTCATCGGCCATCTCATCCAGAGCCTTGGTTTTTACATAAACGATTGCTTCGTTATCTTTAATCTCAGGTTTATCCTGGGATCCGGCGGAAACCTCTATGATGTTATCACCGACCAAGCCTTCCTTGACCAGCTTGACGACCGAATCGCTTCGAATCCAGGTACGGTATTTTTTGTCCAGTTCAATGCTTATGTCCACCATTGCCTGATCGTTAAGAGATATTGAGGTGACTCGGCCGATTCTGAAGCCGGAAAGTTTGACCGGCATTCCTTTGGAAAAGCCGGTGCCGCGATCCACGGTAAAATGAAGACTGTAGGTTGCGGCAAAGAAATCTTTCTGGATGCCATAGAACAGAAACGCCAAAACGATCCCGACAAGCGAAACAGCAATAAAAAGGCCTATTTTTCGTTCCAGATGTTTAAACCTGGGATCTTCTTCACGTGTCATTTAGTTACCATTCCCAATAAACTATCGTCGGAGCAAAGAGATGACATTATCAAATCCGTGAATATCAACAGCGTCCGCGGTAGAAGCAAAGACGATCGAAGTTCTTTCTTCCAATTCTGCATGGAAACGATTCATAACAGTCAAAAACATGTTTTGTTCCGTGGTGGATATTTTTTCCAAGCTGTTGCAGTAAAGCATCATTTCAGGCTTCATTACTGCTGCTCTTGTAAACGCGACAACTCTTTTTTCAAACAGAGAAAGATGCGCGGGCAACGCCATTCTTTTACCTTTATATCCCAGCTCCTCCAGATAGTTGCGTGCCGATTCCTGGTCTTGAACAGTCGGTTCACCGATATGATAGGTCATGGGCAGAAAAATATTCTCCCAGACCTTCAAATTTGAAACCAAACCACCTGAAAAAGGGACAATACCAACTTTTAGACGCAAATCCATTAATGATTCACTGGCGGCGTCTGTCGTGGAAAAACCCAGGACGTTTATGGAACCTGAATCTGGCTGAATCATTCCCGTTATCAATTGCGCAAATTGATGACTGTCTTCCTCTCTTGCAATCAAGACCAGTGAACGGGTTCCTGTTTCAAACTTGCATGTAAATCTACAAAGCAGATTTGAATGGCTTACATTATCGAATAGTAAGGCTGCTGACATGCCCTACATACTATCGAGAAAAGCATTGTTGTCAACGTGAGAATTGCTCTTGAAGCCAGAGTTGACCTCTTCCTGCTTGACCTGCTTCTCTATTTGCGTTAGCTTTCTCTGTGAATCCGAGTCAGAGGAATTTGAAATGCGAGTAATTGCCGGTATCTGTCGCGGAATGAAGTTGAAATCACCACATGGAGAAGTAACCAGACCTACGGCAGACAGGGTCAAAGAGTCGCTTTTTAACATAATTTCGAACCAAATTAATTATCAAGGATGCCGGGTTCTGGATATCTGTGCCGGTACCGGTAGCCTGGGTATTGAATCATTAAGTCGAGGCGCTGCTTCATGCACCTTCATAGAGCAGAACAGAAAAGTATCCGGGATACTTACCGAGAATCTGATTGCCGCCAAGTTTGAGCGTAAATCAGAATTGTTGACGATGGAATCACACAAGGCGTTGAAGTTGCTTTCAAAACGTGGAGCCGAATATGATCTTGTGTTTCTTGATCCGCCATATGACTCGGGCATTTACCTGTCGATTGCAGAATTATTGTGTGAGCTTGGGCTATTAACCGTTGATTCCTTATTCATTGCGGAGTGTTCCGTACGAAACCCCTTGCCGGGAATAGTAGGAACTCTCATCAAGATCGACCGGCGCGTATATGGCGATACGGCGATTGAATTATATAATCTGGAGAGAGCATGAAAAAAGTCGCGGTGTATCCCGGGTCTTTTGACCCGATCACCTATGGACATCTGGATATCATCAGGCGAGGCCTGACGATCTTTGATGAAATTATCGTTGCAGTTGCAAGAAACTCCCAGAAAAACGCATTATTTTCAACCGATGAACGTGTCGCGCTTATCCATGATGTACTCAAAGCGGAAGAGAGAGTCACAGTTGACACTTTCAGCGGTCTTCTGATAGATTATGCATCCGTTCGTGGGGCGCATGTGATCATTCGCGGATTGAGGGCCATATCGGATTTCGAGTACGAGTTCCAGATTGCCCAGATGAACAGCACGATCGGCCGTGAAATAGAGACTCTTTTTATGATGACATCCTTGCAGTATGGGTATCTGTCCTCATCGATCGTCAAGGAGGTCTGTTCTCTAAACGGTGATATCGATATGTTTGTTCCGCCTGAAATCAAGACAGCATTAAAACAGAAATACGGACTTTTGTAGTCTGGATGTGAATATTCACCCAATAAAAATGGCAGGAAAGAATTATGAAGCTTGCAGACCACGTAAATCAAATTCAGCCGTATCCCACACAGACATTCAATGCCGGTTTTACGCGCTACATGCCTTTTGGCGGCGTCGATAAACATGCCATATTTTCATATGCAACCAGTATGGAAAACATAAAAAAAGGTATGCACCGAATAGAAGAAGCGATAAATAACCTTAAATAGTATTTTAAAATGAGGCGCTGAAAGGCGCCTCATCTTTTTATGAGAGCGAGGGTACAGATGATTACTCGAGACATGATCATTTCCGACATCATTACGCAGCACCCCGAAACCCTGCAGGTGTTCAAAAAATTCAATCTTGATTGTTATGAATGTCAGATAGCCGACCTGGAAACCCTGGAACATGGCGCTGGTGTTCATAAAATCAATATTGACGATCTGCTTGCCTCATTGAACAGCGTTCTTAAATAAATATTTTTACCAGGAGCTGATCGATGAGTGACCTTGAACAGTATACCCGTTATTTTTCGGTCGGTATCAAGGTTGGAGTCGGCATTCCATTGCCTAACGCCGAGGTCTTCAGGGACTGGGCCATTATTCATAATATTGACGAAGACCTCGTTTCCCTGCAACTTTCAAGAGATGTCCTGCCTGTCAGTGTAAAACTCCAGTATGGACAGATTCTTGAATTGCGGGGTGGCAAGGAGGGCGCCGGATACAGTTGCCGGGCCATTATTGTCTCGGAGGGGGACTCCAGGGAACTGCTACTTCGGCTGATCGGTGAAATTGTTTCCGATGAACTGCGCGAATACTATCGGATCGATGCTTTTCTTCCCATCAAATACTATGTAAGCAGGGAACAGAATATCGAGGTGCTCCACAGACAGTGGGAATTGCGCCGGGCGCACCGTCAGCAGATTGAGCTGGAGCAGAGGGAAAAAATCTGGAGTAGCGATCTGCTATCCCAAAGTGCTGATCTTCCCAATGAAAAAATTCAGGATGCGGAGGGGAGGGGCGCCGGGGAAAGTGAAGCTGCTGATTCATGGGATACTATAATACCGCTGGCTGCAAATGTCAGCGGTGGTGGTATCCGGCTCATAACCCACCAGGATTTTGAAAACGGGGAGTATGTGCTGCTTGAAATTCTCGTTCCTTCACCACGGAGGGTTGTGGACGTCATTGCACGGGTGATCTTTGCAAATCGGAACTTTGCTGTTGGAAGCGATCAGGAATATTTCAATACCGGAATGCAGTTCGTTTATATCGGTGAGCGTGAACGCGATGCGATAGTCAACCATATTTCCAATATTCAGCTCAAAAGAATCCGGCAAATGCGGGAGAGATACCTTTTTAGAGGTGTCAACGGGGACGATGATGAATTTGCATCGGGAATATTCAACGCCCGATCATTGGTTGCCTGGGCAGTTTCAGCGATAGTTATCACCCTGATTTCTGCAGCATTGATAAACTATTTCTGGGGTTACGCACATAACCGACCCAAGGGTGAGATCGAAATGATTTTTGAGGACGCGATCAAGAAGTATCAGGAAAAGCACAACAAATATTGATGTATCACCCCATCACGTCTATTTGCTGCCGGTAGAGCCAAATCCACCTGTCCCACGCTCTGATTCCTGGCTGAATTCGGAAACCAGTTCCAGTGCAACCTGAGTCACAGGAACGAACATCATCTGGCAGATCCGCTCGCCAGGTTCAATCGTGTAGGGTTGCAGACCTCGATTGAAAATACCGATACCAATCTCGCCCTGATAATCCGAATCGATCACGCCGACAGTATTGGCCAGCACGATGCCGTGCTTGATGCCCAAGCCCGAACGGGGAACCAGCAGCGCTACCAGTCCCGGATCGTGGATGCTGATGGCTATTCCGCTCGGTACCAGTACGGTCTCTCCCGGTTGGACAGTCATGGGGTGATCCAGGCAGGCGCGCAGGTCGAGTGCCGCAGCGCCGGTGGTGGCATAACCCGGAAGCGGTATGCTGGTGCCGATCAATGGATTCATGATTTTGGTTTCAATTTTGTGTTGGTTCATGTAAATTTCCCTGTCCGCTTCTGGTATGAATATGGTTTGCCACAATAGCAGAAATGCTGCCAAAGGCAACCTCCATCCCAGATGAATCTGCTGATTTGCCGGATTAAAAAAAGCACAAGGAGCTATTATCTATGAAACAACGCGTTGTCAGCGGCATGAGGCCGAGCGGCAGGTTGCATATCGGGCACTATCATGGAGTTCTTGAAAACTGGATCAGAATGCAGGATTCCTACGATTGTTTCTTTTTTGTAGCTGACTGGCATTCTTTGACCACCGAATACGCGGATACGTCCGGAATTGCAGAAAGCACCCGCGAAATGGTATTGGATTGGGTTGCTTTCGGTCTTGATCCGGCCAAGAGTGTCGTCTTCCGCCAGAGTCTGGTGCCGCATCATTCCGAGTTGAACCTGATCCTGTCTATGATCACGCCGGTGTCATGGCTCGAACGCAATCCTACCTACAAGGAGATGCTGGACAATATTGACCAGCGCGACCTTTCCACATTCGGTTTTCTAGGCTATCCGGTGCTGATGGCCGCCGATATCATTCTCTATAAGGCAACCAGAGTCCCGGTTGGACACGACCAGTTGCCGCATCTGGAAATCACCAGGGAAATAGCCCGACGTTTCAATCACCTGTACGGCAGTGTGTTTCCGGAACCTGAGGCGCTGTTGACCGAAACGCCTAAATTGCTGGGCCTGGATGGCCGCAAGATGAGCAAGTCCTACGGCAACTCGATCTACCTTTCGGATACCGCTGAAGAAACCAGCAAGAAAGTCATGTCGATGATGACCGATCCAGCCCGCGTGCGGCGCACCGATCCCGGTGATCCGGATGTCTGCGTGGCTTTCAACCTGCATCGCATCTATGTTCCACAGGACAAGCTTGATGAAATAATACCGGCCTGTCGCAATGCGTCGATCGGTTGTGTTGAGTGCAAACGAATTCTGGCGGGCTGTATGAACGAGCGTCTGGCTCCCTGCAGAGCCAAACGGGAAGAGCTGGCCGTCAATCCCGCTTTTGTAGATGATCTGCTAAGGGATGGCAGCCAGAGAGCGTCATTGATATCAGATTCCGTCATGACCGAGGTTCGTACCGCATTGAAGTTCTGATATGAGCAGAAGCGAAGCACGACATTTTATCGAGGATGCCGCGCCACTTCTGGATGGTTTTCACGAGCAGTACAGCGTTCATCTGGACAAGTTCGATGGGCCGATGGATCTGTTACTGCACCTGATCAAGAAGAACGAACTGGATATTTACGATATTTCAATTGCGGTAATTACCCGCCAGTACCTGGATTACATCAAGTTGATGAAGGATCTCAACCTGGAAGTAGCGGGGGACTTCCTGGTTATGGCCGCAACGCTTCTGCATATCAAATCACGTCAGCTGCTGCCACTGGATGATCAGGAAGAGGCCGAGGATGAAGAGGCCGATCCGCGGGCAGAACTGGTGCGGCGCCTGCTGGAGTACCAGCAGTACAAGGAAGCCGGGATGGTGATCGGGGCACGGGCGCTGTTGGGGCGGGAGGTCTTTGCCAGAGCGGTGACCGAACCGTTCCTGTTGGCCGCCCAGAACGAAGAAGGGCCGCTGGAGGTCAACCTGTTTGAGTTGGTTGACGCATTCCGCGTACTTCTGATCCGTATACCGGCCGAGAGCTTCCACGACGTCGCACCGGGAGATTCGCTCAGCATCGCAGACTGTATCAATGAGATACTTTCACTGCTGCAGGAAAAGGAAACCGTTCAATTCGACGATCTGGTGCGGGACGAATTGACCCGCGAACGGATCATAGTGACATTCCTGGCACTGCTGGAACTCTGCCGTCTCAAGTTGATCCGCATCTTCCAGGGAAACCGGCATGGTTCAATCTGGTTCGTTCCCGCAGTGACCCAGACTCTTTCGGAAGAATAATTCATAATGTCATCTACACTGTCCTCGATCATAGAAAGCATCATATTTACATCCGATTCCGCGATATCGACTGACCGGATCTGCGACCTGCTCGACGAATTCGAGCGTGACGAAGTGCGGGCGGCATTGTCGGAGCTGGCGGAATTCCACGAGGCAAGGGGCGGGGGATTCGAACTGGTTGCGGTCGCCGGTGGCTGGCAATTCAGAACACGCGCCACCTATCAGAGCTATGTCACGCGCCATATCAAGGCCCGTTCGTCCAAGTTTTCCCAATCGGCCCTGGAAACGCTGGCGATCGTTGCCTATCGTCAGCCGATTACCCGCGCCGAGATCGAACATCTGCGCGGTGTCGATTGCGGAGGTGTCTTAAAATCATTGCTGGAAAAAAGAGTGGTCAGAATACTGGGCAAAAAGGACATACCTGGCCGGCCGCTGATTTATGGCACTTCGAAAGAATTCCTTGAAATATTCGGGCTTAAGGATCTAAAGAGTCTACCGACACTTAAAGAAATCCAGGCGCTCGACGAAGTGCCGCAATATGAGCGCCAGGAAGAGTTGCCGCTGGGGCAGACGAGGGCGGTCCCGGTGGAGAGTGATTTGCCGTTTGAGTGATACTTCAAGTCAGGGAGGTCTATCATGCAGCGTCAACCGGTCGTGGCGGGTCAATTCTATCCAGGTGGTATACAGCAGCTTAAATCGACACTGGCGGCTCTTGTCCCCGAAAACGATTCCAGGCGAAGGGTGCTCGGTATTATTTCACCCCATGCCGGTTATGTCTATTCCGGGGCGATTGCCGGCCAAGTCTACTCGCAGATCGAAATTCCGCAAACGGTTCTGATCATCGGTCCCAACCATACCGGCAACGGCTACCCCGCGGCACTTTATCCTGAGGGCGAATGGCTGACACCGCTGGGAACGGTACCGATCAGCTCCCGCCTGAACAACCTGCTGCTCCACCACGTAAAATATTTACAACCTGATCCTATCGCGCACCAGCAGGAACATTCCCTTGAAGTCCAGCTTCCCTTTATCCAGTACCTGCGTCCCGATGTTTCCATCTCTGCCATCTGCCTCGGGCGCGGCGACTATCCTGCGCTGGCTGCAATCGGTAGTGGCATTGCCGCGGCAATCCGTGAATATGACGGGGATGTACTGATCGTTGCCAGTTCGGACATGACCCACTACGAATCTGCCGATTCAGCCCGCAGCAAGGATCAACTGGCGCTGGAGAAGGTCATGGCTTTTGATGCCGAGGGGTTGCTGGATATCTGCCGCAGCCGGCATATTACCATGTGCGGAGTTGCCCCTTCAGCAGTGATGTTGGAGGCCACCCGTGAATTGGGAGCCCTTACGGCCGAACTGGTTGCCTACGGCAATAGCGGGGATGTGTCCGGCGACCATCGCCAGGTGGTTGGTTATGCAGCTGTGACTGTTTTCTGAGATCTTGATGCGTGCAATAAAAAAGCCCCCGATTCCGGGGGCTTTTTTATTGTCAACTATCGAGACGACGACGGTTACTTCACAAGCTTTGCTCGTATCGCTTCCACCACATGGTAGGCGTCGTTGATTGCGGTATAGATCAGGTTGGGATGCTTTTCCTCCACAATCGAACCCTCGGTGATTTTCATGTAGGAGGGTGATATCGCTCCGCCGATCACGTAGACCCCTTTGCGGGTGGATTCAAAATCGGAGGACAGCAGCACCAGGCGTTCTCCCTCCTTGGCGATCTTGCAGACCCCTGACGCGCAGGCGATCGACTGTATGCCGAGTTTATCGAAGATCGGCACCGGTCCCTGGGAGCCGATACAGGCGATCACATTCTGCATGGGGAAGCTCAAGGCGTGGTACAGGTCGATGCCATCGGCCTGTTTGAACTCGTTGATGCGGATGACCAACCGGTCAACACCCTCGTCATCGACTTCACCGATGCGCGGAGTAGCACCGGGCAACAGCCTGATGTTCCCACCCAGCAGAATCTCTTCGCCAAGACGCTGGGCGGTCTCCTTGTTGACATCGAAGATCTCGGCCTTGTGAGCCCAGTAAACCGGCTGGGTGTCATTGACCTCACGCTTGCTCTTGAGGATGTTGATGATCACATCGGCGGCGGTGTTGCCGCCGCCGATCACCAGGGTCTTGATACCGATGTATTTACCCGGATCATCGACGTTCTTCGCCACCATCTTGGCATCGCCATAAACCGAGAGTTCGCGGGGGATGTTGCTGCCGAAGGAAAGTACAACCTTCCTCCCCTTGAAGTTGCCCTTGGATGTGATTACGGTCAAGCCGTCCCGTTCGTCCTTGATGTCCTCGAAGGCCACTTCGGTCTGCACATTCAGGTTCTCATGCTGCACGAAGTGCTGCACATACTGCAGATAGCTCTCGACGGTAACCGGTTTGTCGGGAGGGCGGAGTTCCTCGACCATGAAGGGTTCCGGCGCGTCCTTGGGTTTGGAGGCATATACCAGTTTTCCTTCGGGATAGGTATTGGCAATCCCCTGGAAAATGGCCTTGCCCGATTCCAGAACCAGATAGGAGAGACCGTTTTTATGACACAGGTAAGCAGTTGAAAGTCCGGCAGGTCCTCCGCCGATAATCAAAACGTCATAGGTAGCGCTTTGCATGATTAATCCTTTGAATAAGTAAAGTTTAAATGCATAGGAAAGCTCTTACACAATATCATCTCAAACATTAAAGATAAAGTTTTCATATCAAATTACGACATCCGCTACATCCCTCGGAACTCATTTGTTTACAAATACTATTGGCCGGCATTGCATTTATCTATTGACAAAAATGGGCCGGTGTTGTTCTACTCCCATAATATTATCTGCAACCAATAAGCCCTGCATCCATTGTGGAAGCAACAATAAACAGGAGGAGTACGATGAATCCATTAGCACAGGAACTCAACGATCAGCTTACGCAACACAGCCCGCACGTTTTGGAGATGTTGTCCGATCTCGGTAAAAACCTTTTTTTCCCCAAAGGTATTTTGACCCAGTCGGCCGAAGCAAAGGAAAAAGCGCACAAATATAACGCTACCATCGGTATTGCCACTGAAAACGGCGGCCCGATGTTCCTGCAGTGCATTCAGGACAAACTTTCCGCCTTTGATCCCAAGGATATTTACCCCTATGCGCCTCCGGCCGGCAAGCCGGAACTGCGGGCCTTGTGGCGTGAAAAAATGCTGCGGGAAAATCCCAGCCAGAATGGCAAGCATTTCAGCAACCCGATTGTCACCAACGCCTTGACCCATGGTCTCTCCATCGTGGGCGACATGTTTGTCGATAAAGGCGATCACCTGATTCTGCCGGATATGCTGTGGGGTAACTACAACCTGACCTTCGGCACCTGCAACGGAGCTATCGTCAAGAAACATCCTACTTTTACTGCCACCGGTGGCTATGATGTGGAGGCCTTTAAAGCTGAACTGAAAAACACCGCCGAGGAAAAGGGTAAAGCAATCGTACTGCTCAATTTCCCTAATAACCCCAGTGGTTACACACCGACCGTTGCCGAGGGCGACGCCATTGTGGCAGCCATCAGAGAAGTGGCCGAAGCGGGCTGCAATGTTGTTGCCATTTCCGATGACGCCTATTTCGGCCTGTTCTACGAGGACAGCCTGAAAGAGTCGCTGTTCGGCAAACTGGCCAACCTGCATCCGCGCATCCTGGCAATCAAGCTGGATGGCGCTACCAAGGAAGAGTTTGTCTGGGGTTTCCGTACCGGCTTTATTACCTTTGCCGATGGCAACGGTTATGAAAATGCTCCGGTCATAACCGCCCTTGAAAAGAAGGCCATGGGTATTATCCGTGCCAAGATCTCCAACTGTCCGCATCCTTCCCAGACTTTTGTCATCGAGGCGCTTCGCTCACCACAATTCCTTGCCCAGAAGGAGGAAAAATTCCAGGTAATGAAAGGTCGCGCGCTGAAAACCAAACAGGTGCTCAACAGCGACAAATATCAGAAAGCATGGGATTACTACCCATTCAACTCCGGTTATTTCATGTGCCTGAAATTGAAAACCGTGGAAGCTGAAAAGTTGCGTGTCCATTTGCTGGATAAATACGGGGTCGGTGCCATTTCCACCACCAAAACGGACCTGCGTATCGCTTTTTCCTGTATTGCCGAGGAAAATATCCAGGAACTGTTCGATATCATTTATCAGGGAGTGCAAGATCTGGCTTAATGATTTGCTTCTCAGATAATCAGCACATAATAAAGGCCCGCCATTGGCGGGCCTTTATTATGTGCTGGCCATGGATTAATGCCATCTTGAAGGCTTAATCGATTGGAAAAAATGATGGGATAGACCGAGCAATTCGGAATATCCCATCATTTCTATCTCTCCATTGATTTTGTTTTGTGTCGTTTAATGCATGCCGGCAGCGGCAACCGTTCTAATGACGGTGTAGCGGGAATTGAACGGCACGTGAATCAGAGCTCCTTTTACAGCTTTTTACCGTTCTCAGGTAATTTATCCTCGGATGAAGCTCCGCCGGAGCCAGCTTTCCCGGTATCATCTTTTATCTTAAAAGTATTGCCGGTTACGATCACCTTGTCTCCGACTTTTAATCTACCTGTATTGCTGAATGGAATGGAAGATATTTTGTCCTTGTCTCCAACCGATTGAAGGGTGACATAGTTCTGATCGATACTTACAACAATTGCTTCTTCCTGTTCAACACGTTGCACATGTTTTCCTGATTGTGGAATCTCGTTTGCCATGCACGGAACCGTTAAGCCTAACAGTGAGATACAAAGCAGAGTTTTTTTTGAAATATTTACGATTTTCATTTTCATTCCTCCTTGGGTTTAATGACGTTTAGTTGGACGACCAAGTACAAAACAATATGCGGAGAGTGGTGCTGCGCCGAATACTCATAATTCCGTCTGGCGGTCGGCATATTATTTTTTCGACGCAGAGCAGTTGTAACAGGTTGGAAACCGACTAACAATCGGTCAACAGGCTAATTCTTTCGGAAAACGAACTACAACGTAAGTTTGATAATCAGGACCTGTTTTCAGCATCTGAAAAGTATTAAATAACCTGGCTGGTTTTATAACTATCCGAAATAACGGTATAATTTGTTTGTAAAAAGACAGGGGCGCCATGGGAGAAATCGCTGGTTGGCTAGAACTTAAGTAGTATTATTAAAGAAATGTGCAGTGAAATGGATTTATTGGCAGGGCCTGGGATAAATCAGGAGATGAGGGCTTCTTTAAGTTTTATTCCCAGTGGAACCAACTGGGTCCGACGTGTCATGTTCAATTTTTTAAAAATGCTGTTGATGTGAGTTTTTACGGTTTGTTCACTGATGAAGAGTTGTGAGGCAATTTCCTTGTTAGTGAGGCCCTGGGAAATATTCATGACAACTTCCCGTTCCTTGTTGCTCAAACATCCGGCAATAATTGAATCCTTGGTGTTGTCGGCGAAGTTGACCAATGCCTTGATTTTGCAATTGTCTATCCAGATCTGTCCGTTGTTTATTGCATGAAACGCCTTTAAAAGAAGGCGCATGTCTGCGTCAATGTTCATTATTCCGTTGATCTTGTTGGTGATGATCAGACAGGCGATACTGTCTTCGCTGAGACCGTAATCGAGAAGAAGCGTTTTTGACCTGGACAGACATGCAGGTTTGCTCTGTTTTATGGTATAGACGTCGGTAATCAGAAAATCCGGCTCGGAAAACTCTTGATCGCGGTCGGGATTCAGCACTACCACCTCGGATATTTCAGGCTGTTGTTGTAACTGATCCTGCAAGGCTTTACCCAGCAGTGAGCTCCCAAGGCTGATCACAACTTTCATGCCGACTCCGTTAAGTAATAGATTGAATGGTTCGCAAGAGATAACCGCCCTCACTACCCAATGCCATCATGTATAAAATATCATTGAATATTACTAAATACCGAGCCTGCACTTCTAACAGATATCAGCTATGAACGCAACACAGTTGAGTCCATAAACATATAACCATGTGGAAAACACCTGAAATTATCTTGGAAACACACCTCCTCATGTTGAGTCTGATTCTCTGCTTACAAATTGTCCGGTTATAGTTTACTTCTTGCGCCCGCGTCCCGGAAAGGTCTTGGTCTTGAGGACGACTCCGCCGCTGGTCTCGCCGGTGCTGACCGAAACCTTGACCAGCGGTTCCAGCTTGTTGCCGTCGATAATCAGCCCGGTCTGGGGTGGCCCTCCACCCAGGTTGCTGCGGGCCTTGAGGTAGTAAGTGCCGCCTTCGGCGAGGGCCAGTCTGAAATGCCCCCTGGCATCGCTGGGCTGGGAGACGAAGAGCGGTTTGCCGACAACAGTCGGCCTGGTGAACGCAAAGACCAGCACGCCTTCCAGCGGTTTTCCCTGGAGGTCGGTAATAACTCCTTCAATCGAGGTGGCCGCTTCCGATGGATCCTTTTTCCGGGAGGAGAGAGCGGGTTCCCTGATATCGCCCAGATTGAGCAGTGCTCCCGGTTTCAGGCTGAAGGCCCTGGGCTGGCCGGTTTCATCCAGGTAAAGCATGAACAGGTCGTCAAGTTCCGGTGGGCCGATATACAGGCCGTTAGAGCGTTTGATCGCGCCGATGCTGTATAAGCCGGGCGGCGCCTGGATGCTGAAACGCCCATCGGCGCCGATCTCGGCGCTATGGTTTGGCACGCGCCAGTAGCGGTCCAGAGAGGGGAGCGGGCCGCTCTTCAGGTTGTACAGGTACAGCAGCGCGCCGGAAAGCGGCCTGTCGTCGGCCATGAGGAAGCGTCCGGAAAGTACGCCGGCCTGTGGCGGCTCGTCGCCGCCCGAATCGTTCTTTTCCGGGCTTTTGAAGATGAACTCGGGGGAAAGTCCCCGTACGCCCGCGCCTGTCACCGGGGTTTCGAGAAAAGGTTCGAACTGTATCCGGCTGACCGTGGGATTCTTGCTCCGGTCGTACATCAGTTCTGCAATGGCGCTTGATGACGGGGTTCCCCACCAGTTGCCCGACACCTTTATGTCCCGTTCCTGCTCCTCTCCCAGCGAAAAATTGTAATTGCGGTTGGCGTGAATGTTATTTCCCTGATAGGCTGGGATATCCTGTCCGCGGTTAAGTTGTTCGAAATTGACCGCATTGACGTGCTGGCGCACGAAAAGCACGCCGATATCGTTCCGGGTGATATGGTTGTTGGTTATTCGCACATTGCCTTCCATGCGCATGAATCTAATGCCGATGCGGTTGTTGACGAACGTGCTGTGATCGACGTCGAGGTCGGCGGTGTTGTAGTGCAATCCCCGGTTATTGTTCCTGAAGAGCGTATCTCGGATCTTCACGTCGGCATAATGGATCATCACCCCCGCAAAGGCGTATTCAAACTGGCAGTGCTCGATGATGTTGCCCCTGTTTGAAGCCAGGAACTGCAGGTAAGACCAGTCGCCGGCCGCCGGTTTGTCCTCGGCCGAGGTGAAGACGATTCTGTTCTCCGGGGTTCCCCTTGCGATCAGGCGCCCTTCAACCAGTATCTCCCCGTCGCCCACGTCGTTGTTGTCCCGGTCCGTCTTGCGGAACCTGACGGTAGTTCCCGGCCGGATCAGCAGAGTGGTTCCGCGCTTGACCGCTACCACCCCCTGGATGATGATCTCTCCCTGCCAGACCGTGTCCCGGGTGATGACCGTATCGCTCAGCACAACCGGGTTGCCGTCCGTGGTGCCGACCACGACCTGCGGCGCCGCCTCGGCGGGGGACTGCCCGCTGTCATCCATGACCCTGCCGACGATGATGGACACGTTCTCCACGGTTTGACCCTGCTTCAGACTTACTGCGTGGCGCACATTTCCCTGGTAAAGTCCGTAAAGCTCGCCGCGGTGCGGGCCGTCCCCCAGCGTGTCGCGCGCCACAAGTCCGTAGTCGCCGTCCGAATCCAGCGGGATGAAGAATCTGCCCTGCTTGTCGGTCAGCGACGAATGTTCGCTGCCGTGATAGACATGGTACATCATGAATACCGGGGTTGTCAGGCGGTAGGCCAGTACGTTCATTCCGGCGACCGGCTGTCCGGTCTGGTCGGTGACGATTCCGCGTATGCCTGATTTAGAGGAGGCCTGTTGTTCGGAATAGGTGTTGAGAACGTCGGATTTGATCTTCCTGGTCGCGACGAAGTTGTCCCGGTTGCCTTTCGGGTAGCAGGACATCTCGATCCGGGCCCTCCGATCCGGTTTGACTTCGACCGGGTTGCCGGAAAAGTAGCAGTAAAGATCGCCCTGCTGGAGCGGGCGGTTGCTCTTGCCGTTCTCGATGTTCCTGGCGGTCACCACGTAGGAACCGGGCTGCAGGTTCAGCCTGAACCTGCCGTCGGCTCCGATCGATTCGGTCCTGACCCCCAAACCCTTGAAGCTCTTGCTGTCCGGTTTGTAAAGTGCCAGATAGGCGCCTGACAGCGGTTTGCCCTTGTAGGTGACGATCCCCTCCAGGCTGGTCGGCCCATCTGTATAGGCCGGCGGCAAGTCACGGGGTGTCGCCAGCAGGCCGAGCCAGAAGGTCTCGTTGGCTACCGTGAGCGGGTTGCTGCCATGGTAGGCATGGAATCTGCGGCCGTCACTTTCACCGTTGGCGGTGAAGAAGTAGGAGCCCGGCGGCAGATTCAGCCGGTACAGTCCGTCGTTGTTGCTGGTAGCAAAGGCAACCGGTCCGGAGCCGTCCTGCAGGTCAGCGTAGCTGCGGTAGGCGGAGACTGATGCATTGGCCAGAGGGCCGGCTTCAGTCAGCACCCGTCCTTCGATAATCACATCAGCTGCATGGGCCGGGAGGGAAACAGCCAGTATAAACAGGATCAAGGCCAACAGTGCCACCGGCAGCCGTCTTGTTGCGGGTTTTGTCAACTGAATCAATTTGTTTCCTTTCCTTGACGGATGATAAAATGATTTTTATTGGATCGGGCCCGGGCCGGGTGTCCCCGAAGGTCGCAACGCCTCGATGCGTTCGCGGGCAATCTTTCGATACTGCTCGCCGATTGCGAACATTTCCGTCATGCGGTGATACACAAGTAGTGCCAATTCATCGTTGCCGGACATCTGGTACAGTTCACCCTGCAGAAGATATGCCTGGGCAAAGGACGGGATGCGGTCAATCAGCGCGGAAAGCGTGCCGATCGCCCCCTCGAAATCTCCGGAGCGGCTCTGGGAAACGGCCATGGTATATGCGTAACCAGGCTCATTGGGGTTGGTCTCGGCCGCTTTCCGACACCAGGCTATGCCCTCGTTGATCCGTTCGCCCGACATCAGCAGGCAGAGCCGGAAAGCGGCGTCGGACATGCCAGGGTCGATGCTGAAAGACAACCTGAGGTGCTTTTCCGCCTTGGCCAGGTCACCGCGCTCCCCGGCCAGCATTGCCAAGTTGTAATGGGCAACGGCCTGTTCCGGTGAGAGCGCCACCGCCTGTGTCAGAGATTCCTCGGCTTCGTCCTTCCGGCCCAGTTGAACCTGTGCTATGGCCGAGTTCACCCGCGGCATAACGGCGGAGCCGGACAGCTTCAGCGCGCGTTGATATTCATCCAGCGCTTTTTGCGGTTGGGCACGGTTCAGGTAATAGTTACCCAGATTGTAGCTGGCTATCCAGCTGACCGGCCGCGACGCCAGCACCTCCAGGTATTCAGCGGTGGCTTTTTCGACCTGCTCGGCAGATTCCTTTTGCGGCTCGTACTGGGGATAGGCCGACAGGGAGCCGGCTGCCATCACCCGTACCAGCCGGTATTCGTCACCGGTGGCCAGGGTCAGAGCCTGCAGCACCTCGGGCGCCGGGTTTCGCCCCAGGATGTCGGCCGCCGCGCCCCTGACCAGCGGCGACGGGTCTTTCAGGGCCGACAGCAGCGTGGGGGTGGTCCGCTTGAAGTCCGCATCCTCCAGCAACCTGATCATGGAGGCCGAGAAGATCTCGTCCCTGGACTTGTCTGCGATATAGGCGAGAATCTCATCCAGGCCTCTCCAATCTTTTTTGCGGGCCCGGTCGATCAGCGCTGCGCGCTTCAGGTAGGGAGCCTGGTAATCCCGGCCGTGCCAGGAACGTACGGTTTTGTCGGCCCATTCGGCGCTCTTGTCGCCATGGCAGCCATTGCAGGCATTGGGCGAGTTGAAGCGGATCGTTGCCGAGGGCATGGGGGGCAGCATCGAATGGTCGCTGCGCTTCATACGGGCGAATTCCGTGGTCGGCATGTGGCAGGATACACAGTTCGACCCGGCGCTGCCGGTCTTGTGGCGGGTGTGTGGAAACGGGTTGCCGACATGCTTCTCATGGCAGGGGAGGCAGACCTTGTTGGCGTCCTCCGGCTTGCTAAACCGGTAACGCCCGCTGGAGGTATGGCAGGTGACGCAGTGCAGCTGTCCCTGTTTCGCGCAGGGGCTCAGCATCCAGGAGGTCATGGTGTAGTTTTCGCCAAGATCGCGCCCGTCGGGGTAATAATCACTGTCTTCCAGGGTTGCCAGATCGAAGTGATCGAAGAAGCGCTCCGGAGCTTTGTAACCCTCGGTGAGGTGGGCCGCCTTGGCATGGCAGGAATTGCAGGAGTCGTTGTGCTGCGCCGGCGTGAACAGCTTGGTGCGGACCAGCTTGTAGTCAAGCGGTTTCTCACCCTTGGGAAGAGCCCGAAGGACCCGGTTGTGCTCCTCCGAAGGCCCGTGGCAGGTTTCGCAGTTTATGCCCGGTTCTTTCCAGAAGGTGCTGAAGCTGTCGGTGTCGCGATTGAAAGAGCTGGCCCGCTGGCTGACATGGCAGTCCCTGCAGGCGCTGTTAAAGGTGTAGGAAACATCTTTCCAGCTGTTGGGGGCGCTTGTCTCGCGGCGGCCGGGTATGTGCCTGACGGCGGACAGGGCGGTATCGAACCACTCGTTCTTGCGCAAGTCGTATGCCACAGGCAGTGTCTGCAGCCTGCCCTTGTCCATGGCTGTCAGGAAGTAGTAAACGTACTTGCCTCCCATAACATGCGCAATCGGATAGCTGTGGTCGCCTTCCGGGCCTTTTTCGACCACCGCGTCCAGCTGGAGATCGGCCCGGTAGCTGTATTCGCCGATCCTGATCGCTTTCTGCTGCGGCTGTATCTTGCCTTCACCAAAGCCCCTGTAGTAGGGCTGCATTGCCAATCCGTGAAACGAACCGGACCAGAGTTTATAGAAGCGTTCGTGACACTCGCGGCAGCTCTTCGATCCGGCAAAGGCTGCCTCCTCCGGTTTGGGCGCCGTCATCTCGCCGGAGACCGCAGCGTTCGGACAGTTGCCGGGTCTGAGCATGGCTGCGATAATTATAACAAAGCAGGGGATGAATCTCTTCATCCCCGTTTTGATGTTCATAGTTGCCCCTCTGCCGGCGCGGACGATCAGAGACAATCATTCAGCCGGCAACTTCGTTCAGCGGTTTTATTGCACGTTGTTCACTTGCAGACTTCTTTGCCGTCCACCGTGGTGCAGATGCAGGTGGCCTTGTCCATTCCGCCCTTGAACGCCGGCGTGGTTTCGATCGTTGCGCCGCTGTCCGGATCGGTGTAGGTAACCATCGCCTCATTACTGGGCGGCGATTCCACAGTTCCCTTTAGGGTAACCACACGGTAGGTATATTTCTTTAACGGCTGAATCCCGATTGTGTCAATAAATGAATGCTTGGCGCCTTTTCCGGTCGTGGCGGCCGAGACCTCCCGGACTACCCACTGACCGTTCCAGATTTTCTTCTGGATCAGGAACTTGTCCTCGTCTCCGGACATATCATCCCATTCCAGCAGGATCTTGTTGGAATTGAGAGCCTTGGCGGTCAGGTTTCCGGCGCGTGCGCTGTAGGTGGTGATGCACCTGTCGGCGTCCACATAGGCGGAGGTCACGCCGGCGCCGCCGTTGCAGTGGTCGGCGGTTTTGTAGGAGGCCACCGCGTAGCAGTACCTGGTTTCGGGAGACAGGCCGCTACGGCTGTAGCTGGTGACATTGGGGACTGATGGATAGGAACAGGCCGAGCCATCCGGACATTCCTTCAGTATGAAACCTGTCTGGTCTTTCTGGTCGCTGGCGTTCCAGCCCAGGTTGATCTGCGTGTCGCCCCCCTCGCTGGCGGTGACCGGCAGCTTGGGGGACATGAAGATCGGTGTGGTGGCGCCCAGCGCATTGCTGGTCATGGTCTGTCCCCAGGCTGTGGCGCGGTTGGGTGTTACCCGGTATTTGTAATAGGTGCTGGGACAGACCTTGTCGTCGAGATAGGAAACCAGTCCGGCATCAACTCCGCTGTTGTAGATGCTGAAATTCCGCAGGGTGGTGTTGGGGTTCCAGCAGCTGCCGAAGTTGAGCGGATACGTCGCGCCGCCGACCACCTGCGAGCTTGGCACGGTCTGGTTGGTGACGATCTGTCTGTCGTCGATGAATACATTCAGCTTGCCGCCGGATTTGACAACACGCAGACGGTACCAGTTGTTGTAGGAGAAAGGTGTGCCGTTGACGCCGTTTGAACCAATGGTTAGGTAGAAACTGGGATCATAGGTGATCGTGAGGCGTCCGGTTGAATTACCGGATATCAGCGGATTGTACCTGCTGCCGCCGGCCCTGTAATAGAAGATGTTTGTTGAACCTGGGTCGGCGTTGAGCTTGAATTCAAAGTCAATGGTATGTTCGTCGGTGTTGAGGATGTCGGTGTTGGCGCTGGTCATACCGCACATGGTGTGCAGCAGTATCCCGTTGTCGGCATAGGTGGGAGCTGAACTGCTGGTCAGGTTCAGGCCGTTGCCGCTGCTGTCGCTCTGGTTGCCGTTGAACGTGTACCTGGCCTTGAGCGAGCTTTCGATGTCATGCACCGTCTGGATATCCGTCGCTATCGGGTTGTATACCGGGACCGGCGTGTCAATCTTGCAGCTTTCCCCGTCGCAGCGTTCCAGGGTATACCCGTTTTCGGTCGAGGTGGTGTCGCTCCAGTTGACCTTCATGGTGGTAGAAGTCAACGGTGCCACGCTTCTGAGGATCGGCGCCACCAGTGCCGTCACAGCGGTCTTGATGTCGCTGGCGCTGCTCTCCCAGGGGCAGGTGGCAGTCTTGTAGGCGGTTACCTTGTAACTGTAACTTTCTCCCGGTGTCAGGCCCGAGTCGCGATACTTCACGATTCCGGATCCGAACTGCCTGTTAACCGTGACCGGATTGCATGCCGCTCCCTGGCAGCGGTAGAGGTTGAAACCGGTTTCATCGCCGAACAGGTCGTTCCAGACCAGGTCGATTTCGGTTTCGGATACGGGCGTTGCGGTCAGTGCCAGCGGCGGGTCGGGCACAAGCTGCACCGCGTCGAAGTAGGCTGTCTGCGGGCCGGCTGTCGTGGTCCGGATGCCGCACTCGATGTTGAGGCTGGTGATGCTGCCGCCGCCGGGCGCGGTCATCGGCAGTGTGATCGGAGTTGAAAGCCGGAACCAGCCCTGATTGTTTTTGGTGGCGTCGGAGGCGGTGATCGAGATCTGCGGACTGTAGTAATTGACAGAAACGGCGCTGTTTGCCAGGCGGCACCAGGACTCGCCGGTGCTGCCGAGCGAGGCGTTGATCGAGCCGGTCAGGATGTACCTGCCCCCGGGAATGAAGTTGGTGTAGCTCTGGTAAACCGTGACCGCACTGCTGGCGGCCAGGCTCTTGGAGAGTTTTATTGACTTGCCGCCGCTATGGAAGACATTCGAGTCCTGGGTGACATTGTTCCAGTCGGGCCAGGCGTACCATTTGGTTGTGAGCGTTCCGTCGAATTCGCCGTTTGAAACGATATTGGCCGGATGCGGCATCACCAGGTTGATGGTGGAGGCCGCCCCGTACGTGGCGGTGTCGCTCTTCGCCCCGACGCTGACCGATGGTATCACAGCGGAATAGCGGGCGGCGATGTCATCCGCGCTCAGTACCCGGCTATAGACGCGCACTTCGTCAATCCTGCCCTTGAAGGTCCGGCTGGCGCCGGTCAGTTCCAGCGCCCCGATGGCCAGCTCACGTGAAAGCACATTCGGAACGGCCTTGGCGATATCAAGCGATCCGCTCTGTGCCACGCCGTTGATATAAACTTTTATATCCCTGCCGTTCATCGTGAAGGCGTAGTGGGTCCAGGCATTGGTGGGGATCTGCAGACCGGTGCCGGGCACGTAGTCATTGCACCAGGTCGGCACCTGCGGATAGCCGCCGGCGCTGGCGCTCATTGCGACGGATGCAAAGTTGGTGAAAGGGGTGACGCAGCCTGTTCCCCTGGACCCCCAGGAAACGATGCCGCTGTAGTCGTAGGTCTGGCCCAGTGAGTAGATCCAGGCTTCGGCCGACAGTGTGCTTCCGGTCGGCAGGCCGGTGAAAATTCCGCCCTTGTAGGTATAGTCGTTGATCCCGTCCTGGCTGAGTGTGTTGCCGTAGCGCCCGCCGGCGACGACACCGTATGTGTTCAAGGTGTCGAATCCGGACATGGTCAGGTGGTTGGCGGAGCCGCTGACGTCACTGATAGTGCCGGCAATCCTGGCGCTCTCCTCGAAAGGCCAGTAGCCGCTCAGACCGGCGCCGAATACCGCATCCTTGCTGCTGGAACTGGTGGCCGCCGGATTGTTGTAATACATGTCGATGGTCGGGCTTGCCCCGGTCTTGAACCAGACCGTAGCGGTGGCTGCGCTGCCGGTGCCGCCGGCACTCTGGATCCAGTAGGGGAGCTCGGCCAGCGTGGTGCGGTCGAAGAAACGGATATCCCGGAAATCATCCTGCATGTCCATGGCGCCCTTGGTGATCACCACCCTGGTGAGGAAGTTGGGCTTGAAGTCGGCGATGGTCAGCTGGGAGAGGCTCTTCCACCCCTGGCTGCCGGAATTGGCAAAGGGCATGGCCGGATGGACCGCCGGGTAAACCTGGTAATTGTAGGTAGTGTCGGCGCAGGCCGAAGTGTCGCTGTAGGTGACCGCGCTGGCCGCCAGCAGCGGAAAGAGGTTGTAGGTCGTCTGGCAGGGCGCGCTGCCGGGGCAGCGGCCGAGAATCATGCCGGATTTGGAGACGGCGCTGTCGGTCCAGGCCAGATCGGCCTGGGTACTGTTGGTCGCGACCGCGCTCATGGCCGCAGGCGCCACGGTGCTGGCCGTGGCATAGTCCGGCCCGTTTGGAGCCGTTGCGCTGTTGTCGGCGCTTAAATCGCTGTAGACCGTACAGGTGGCGATCACATAAGCCCGCACCTTGTAGCGGTAGGTGGTGCCGGGAACGATGTAGTGGGAGTCGATATAGGTTACGGTCGATCCTGTGCCGCCAGCCGCGGCGACCGTTACCGGGATCCTGCTGAAATCGGTGCAGGTCGAACCGATGCAGCGCCAGACCTCAAAACCGGTCTCGTCGGCGGTCATGTCCTTCCATGTTACACGGACCTGGTTTTCCGATACCCGTGCCGCGACAACATTTTGCGGAACCGGTGGCAGTTCGGTGCTGACCGAGTCGCCGTTCTGGTAGACCGGCCCCAGGGTCCAGGAGGTTCCGGCGTTGTCCGGATTGTTTTTGTAGACCGATATCCGGTAACGGTAGGTTCCGGCGCAGAGGTTGGGGTCGGTGTAGGTCGCTGTCGTCGAGAGCCGTTCGTCGTTGGGCGGAAGGGAGATTGACATGTTGTTTCCCGCAGAGAACGAGCAGGGCATGTCGCCGGCGATGTCCTGGCAGCGCTCCAGTGTGAAACCGTTCTCGCCGGTGCTGTTGTCGGTCCAGCTGAGGTTGATGGCGGTGCCGGTTGCGGAAGCGGCCAGGTTGGAAGGGGGAGCCTGCAGTTTGGTGCTCATGCAGGCGATGTTGCTCCAGGGGGTTTCGCCCGGAGTGACAGCTGTCAGCCAGCCGCCGGACTTGAGCGCCTTGACCCTGTAGCAGTAGTTGACCGGCGCCTGGGGCGAGTCGAGCTGGAGGTCACGATCCAGGTAGCTCACCTGTGCGCCGATGCTGTTTTTAGGAGGAAGACCCGTGATGGTCTTTTCTGCCACGAAGCCGGCATTGCAGTTGGCGACGCTGTCCTTGCAGCGCTCGAGAGTGAAGCCGGTTTCGGTGTCGGTGGAGGCGGTCCAGGTTACCAGATTGCGGTCGGTGGCCATGGAGGTAGTGTCGGTTTCCAGGTTGATCTGGAAGTCTGTCTGTACCGCTCCGCTGGTGTTTGTTACTGCTACCTGCCTTAAAAAGCGCCATGAACCGGTTTCGCCAGACAGTGAATATGTACCGGGCGTTGCCGCGCCTGGAGACCCGGCAACCGGGGCGTTGGCCACGTATTTCCTGATCCGGACCCAGTCCCAGTCCGCCAGGTAGGCCTGACCGGTTTGCGTGGCGTCATAGCGGCGTCCCAGGGTTATGTTCCAGGCTGCCGAGTGATTGCTGTTGGCCACATCTCCCGGCGCCCAGTAGGTGGTATTCCTGTCCACGTCGAAGATGGCCGGCGATATTACCGTGGAACTCTTGAGCACGACCGAATAGATCATGCTGTCGTCCCGGGATGAACCGGACGGAGGCGTGGTCAGGTTGGCGCTCCAGCCGGCATTGTCATTGGAGTAGTGGTGGGCCGAGGGATAGTCGATCAGTCCGAAGCTGCGGTAGTGGTTGTCATAGAGCGAAAAGCCGATCGGATAGAAACCTCCCGCCGGTCGCAGGGTCGATTTGACCTTGGCCTGCAGGTTGTAGCCGCTGCCGTAGAACGAGGTGTTCACCGAGGCGAGCCGGCCGGATGTGTTGGTGCCGTGCAGGTAGCCGCCCGAAACCGTGAAGCCGGTGTTGGGGGCGACGATCCATTTGCTCTCGTCGATGGCCGTGCCGTTGAAGTCGTCAAAAAAGTTGAATACGTTCAAACCGCTGTCGTCGATCCGTTCGGCATTAAGGTTGCCGTGATAAAGGTAGAGCGTTTTTCCCGTAGTCGGTGTCGAAGCAACCTTGACAATCAGCTTGGTCTTGCTGTTGTTGCAGGCCGAAGCCGGGACCGAGTTTTCCAGGTAGAATTTCTGAGCAACCCCGCTGGTGTCGGTAATACGCAGATCCTCGCAGGAGGTGGTGACCGAGGAGATCCCCGACAGGTCCACCGAAGCGTTGAAGCTGGTGTTGACCGGTCCGGTGATGGCGGTTGACGTTGTTTCCCAGAAACCCTTGCCGCCGTTGCAGGACGGATCCTCGGTCTTGTAGGCCCTGACCCGGTACCAGTAGTCGCTGTTGATGGCCAGGTTTTTGTCGCTGTATTTGTAGCTTCCGGCCGTGGCCGTGGCGACCGCCGCATTCAATGCGGTCAAGACCGTTGAAGATGCACAGGAGGAATCCATGCAACGCTCGATTTTAAAGCCGGTCTGGTCGCGACCGGTCGGGAAATTCCAGGAAACATCAACCTGTTCCTCCGATTTCCTGGTCGCGGCAATGGCGCTGACCGGTATCGACGGCGTCAGCTGCACCATGTCGAGCCAGGCCTGCCCCTGTGGTCCGCTGTTGGCGAAACAGCGCACGGAAACCGAAGTGATTCCGGCGGGGATGGTTACGGTTTCCGATTTATAGCTCCACTCCGATACGCCGGAGGAGATGATTCCGGCCGAGTCCAGAAGCGGCGGTCCGGTGGCGTACATATCACACTGGACCGCACCGGCGGTCAAAGCGGTCTTGATGTAAGCGGAGAGGGTGTATTCAGAGTTGGGAACGACGCTGACGTTTTGCAGCACGCCCAGCACTGCGCCGGTTGCGGTAAGCTTGAGGCTTTTGGTTCCGCTGTAGGTGGTGGCGGTGTCGAAAGAAGTGCCAGTCAGTGTGCCGACTGCTGTGGGCCAGGATGTGGCTCCGTTGTCGAAATCCGGATCAGTGATCAGGTTGACCGGCCTTTGGGTTGCGATCGGGGTGGGAGCAGGCGCGGGGGACGTGGCGGTCGGTTTGCTATAGGGTCCGTTCCAGTTGGTGGTAAATACATAGCCGCCCAGGTCGGTTTCCACGCTTCCGTCAACAGGCGTGGTGACGGCCGGCAGAGTGGCAGCGTAACGGGTCGCGATCTCCTTGTCAGACAAATAGCGGTTGTAGAGGCGCACTTCGTCCAGCATGCCTTTCATATAGTTGCCCGTGCCCCTGTTGCCGATATAGAAAGCGGCGTTATTGGCAATGATCTTCGGTTTTGTGGCGTGGGTGGCGACACCGTATTCAATACCGTTGACAAAGACCGACATCCGTCCGGTGGCGGAATCGTATCTGCCGACGATGTGGTACCACTGGCCGGGTGTAAGCTGCGGACCGCTGGCGGACTGGTAATAGGGCCAGGCGCCGGCGGGGGGGGAGTCCTGGGAACCGATCCCGAAAAAGACCCTCTGCTGGGGATTTGTCGCAACCGCGTCGGCGGTGTTGTCGAGCCACAGTCCGTACATCTCCCAGGGTTGACCGCCGTCGGTGGTCATTTTCGAAGCCAGGCGGCCCCAGTCCGGGCTTTTCTGGTACTGATACCATAATTCGACCGTGATCTGGTCGGTGATGTCGAAAAGCGAAGCGGTGGTATCGGCGACGCTGGCGCTGGAGTAGGCATGGGCGCCCAGGTTCAGGCCGTTTTTGTAGCGGCCGCCGGCAACAACGCCATAACCGGCGTAGGTATAGAAGTAATTCAGGGTTGCGTGCTGGAGGTTGCCGCTCACGTCGGCGGTGGTGCCGGAACGGAGTTCCGCCGTCTCGTTAAAGGGCCAGAATCCGACCAGGCCGCTGCCGAAGACATTCCCTAGGCTGCCGGTGCTCACGGCCGCGTTGTTGCCGAAATAAATGTAGATATCGTTGCTGTTGCCGGTCTTGAGCCAGGCTGTCGCGCTGCCGGCAGCGGTGGACTCGAACCAGTGCGACAGTTCCTGCCTGGCGGTTGCATCGTAGAAACGGATGTCCTTGAAGGTGGCGTCCATCCCGGTCAGCTGGTTGATTGAAACCCGTGTCAGCTTGTTGGCGCTGAAGGTCGTGCCGAAATCGAGCTTGACCCTTTTGGTCCAGGCACCGCCATTGCCGAGCGAGAGCGGTTGATCGACAGCGCGGATCTGGTAGTTGTAGACCGTGTTGCTGCATGCGTTGGTGTCACTGTAGCCGGTCGCATTTGTCAGTAGCGAGGCGATCTCGGTCATGCTGCAGGAAGCAGCCAGGCAGCGCTCGATCCGGAACATGTTTTCGGTGCCGGTTGTGTCGCTCCAGGACAGGTTGACCCGGGTGGTGTTCGGTGACGATGCCGACAGAACCGGAGGGTTGTTGGTCGTCAAGGCGTTGGCGGTGTTGGAGTAGCCGCCGTTCCAGCCGCCGTTGCAGGAGAGGGGCGCGGTTTTGTAAGGGCGGATGCGGTACCAGTAGGATGTGTCCGGCGCCAGGCGGCTGTCACGATAGCTGCTGACGTTGGGCCCGACAGTAGCGACCGTTTGTGGCGAGGTGCAGAGCGCGTCGTTGCAGCGCTCGACCTGATAACCGCTCTCGTCAAAGGCGCTGTCGATCCAGGCCAGATCGATCTCGCTTTCCGAGTAGCGTGTCGCGGTCAGATCGTAGAGCGGTATTGCCTGCATATCATCTATGTTGGCCTGCGATCCGGCGGCAACATAGCATCTGATCCTGGAACCGGCCGGATAGGGGGTGGTGGAAGTGGTGATGGTCAGTGAGCGTTGCTCCCAGGCGCTGGTCGTACCGGAGTTGGTGAATGAGCCGCTGGCTCCGTCCAGCAGGTCACAGGTGACCTTGCCGGTCGCAGCGGTGGTCTTGAACCAGGCCGATACCTGGTACTTTCCGCCGGTCGCGAAGAGCAGGTACTGCTTTATCCCGGATATTGAGGCCGTGGCGACAGCGTTGATGTTCAGGCTTTGCGCTCCGCCATGCTTCTCGGCGGCGTCAAAGGTTATGTCAGTCGCTATAGCCCCGCCCACGTAGGTCCAGCCGACACCCTGTCCGGCGGTCATCGGATTTGGGGCTTCGAATCCTGAATCGATTGCCAGGTTGTCGACAGCGGGCGGAATTGCGCCGACAGTGGCGGAAAAGTCTGACGCCCAGGCGCTTCCCTTGGCCTTTATCTGGTAGCGATAGATAGTTCCGGCGCAAACCGCCTGGTCGTCATAGCTGGTTGCGGTTCCCGCGATCGAGGCCGAGAGCACGCTAAAATCCGTACAGGCCGAAGGGCCGGAGTCGGCACAGCGCCACAGCTCGAACCCGGTCTGCTGGCCGCCGTTCTGCGGGGTCCAGTTGACGGTGATCCTGGTGCTGTCGGCCGGGTTGGCGGTGACGGTCGGCACGGGCGGTGTCGCCATGATGACGGTCTTGTTGGCCCAGCGCGAGTAACCGGTGCCGTTAAATGAGCGGATGCCGTAGCAATAGGTCGCCCTGCTGGTCAGGCCGGAATCGGTGAAGGTTACGGTGTTGGCCGCTAGGTGAGCGGGAGCGGTGGTGATGATCTCGCCGTCGCCCCACACCGGTGCTTCAAGCGGGCAGGCGCCGTCGCGGCGCGCCACCTGGTAGCCGGTTTCCGCCCTGGAACTGTCGGTCCAGTTCAGTGCGACCGAGTTGTAGGTCGGATTGGCGTAGCTGATCGGATAGGGGCTCTGCACCATGTCGCCGGCTATTTTCAGAACGATATAGTCGGCATTGGCCATCTCGTTCTGGGAGATGCCGGCTATGAAAACATCACCCTGGTAGTTGACGGTGATTCCGAACGGTTTGTCCAGTTCGGACAAATTGCCGTGTTTGGTGGCATTGGGCGCCATGGCACCCTGCCAGTCCAGCTTGACGGTCAGGATGTCCTTGTTGATGGTAGGGTCACTGTAGCTGTTGGTGGTGGTGGCGGTAATGTAGGCGTTGCCGGAGACGTCCATGGTCATGTCGTACATGTCTTCGTCGGCATGTTCGCGCAGAACGGTCTTGGTCCACTCCACGGCGCCGTCCGGCGCGTAGCGGATGGCATGGATATCGTTGTTGCCGGTGTCGGTCAACTGGTTGCCGGACACCAGGATATGGTTGTCAACCTGATCGACTTTGACCGCTACCGCTTCGTCGTCTCCATGGGCCGGGCCGTCGTAAATCTTCGGTCCTCCCCACTGGATGTTGCCGTCCCTGTCATATTTGATGGTTATGAAGTCGCGGTTGCCCTGGTCATTGGTGCTGAAACCGGCGACGTAGACGTTGCCGTCGATATCCACGGCGACCGAGTTGGCTTCGTCATCGCCGTAGCCGTTGTCGTAGATCCGTTCCCAGAGCAGTGCTCCGGTGGCGGCTGCGAACCTGGCGGTGTAGATGTCGTAATCCTTCCTGCTCCTGGTCGTGTCCATCGTGAAACCGGTGACGATCACGTCCCCCGAGGAGTCAATCACAACCGAGGTCGGCTCGTCGTCCCCGCCCTTGTCGATGGCGGAGGCGGCCCAGTAGCCCGGGTTGCGGGCGCCTTCCGGTCCGGGGCCGGCGGGGGGGTAATGCAGCACGTAGATGTCGTGGTTGGACATTTCCATTTCATTATGGATGCCCATGCCGACCACCGCGATGTTGTTGGATGAATCGGATGCAGCCGCAATCGCGACCGGTCGGTCGTCCACCGCTCCGGCGCCGTTGTACTGGTGGGTCCACTCGTAGTTATCGCTGTCGTTTTCCGGTGCGGAGAGCGCGCCGGTTTTGTATTTGATCGTGTAGATCGAGTTCATGTCCTTGGAGGCAACCAGGTTGTACAGCCAGGAGTAGCCCGATACGACGATCTGGTCGTTCTTGTCCACGGTCAGGCACATGGCCGAGTCGCTCTGGTTCTCGGGGCCGTCGTAGCGCTGGCTCCACATCTTATCCAGGTTGTCCTTGTCCAGTTTGATCGTGTAATAATCGAAGCCGGACAGCGTGAAGAGACTCTTGCCGCTGACGACCGGATGGCCGTCGATCGGTCCGGTGGCGATTGTCAGGGCATAGTCCTCGCTGTTGGCGACGCCGGCGTAGCTGTAGGTATCGGCGGGGGTAATTATCGAGACCGTCTGGGTTACCGCGTGCTCCATATTACTGGAGTAGGTCACCTGGGTAGCAGTGGCAAAATCACTGCCGGTGTAGGCCCGTACCCTGAAATAGTAATACCTGTCCGCGGTCAGGCCGTCGGCCTGGGCGGTAACCGCACCGTCAACAACCGGAACCACGGTGATCTGGGCCGGGTTGTCGAAGTCGCAGGGCGCGGCCACCAGGTGTTCGAAACCGGCCGTACAGCGTTCGAGGCGGAACTTGGGGGTAACCGCGTTATTGTCCTGCCAGGCCAGGTTGACACTGCTGCCGGAAACGGTCGTAGCTACCAGTTTGGTCGGCGCGTTCAGAATCCCCTTGTCGTATTTGACCACCTGGTAATCGTAGTCATCCTTGTCGTAGATGTAATAGCTGTCTCCGCTGGCCACGGCGTCCGGCAGTAGCACCGGGAATGTCAGGGTGGTGGCATCATTCGACTGGATCTGGCGCATCTGATCCTTGTTGTTGACGCCGCTCAGCAGCATCAGGTAGTAACCGCCCCATTCGTTGAGGCTCCAGGTTTTGGCGCTGTTGACCAGCGTGCCCTTGGTGCCGCCGGTAGCGGCAGCAGTGCCGCCGTCCAGCGGCGTGGTTTCGTCGACGTAGCCGGCAACCACCAGGTTGCCGCTCAGGTCCAGCCCGGCTCCGATGGCACGGTCAGACTTGTCGGCGACACCGTGGAAGGTCCTGCTCCAAAGTTCGTCACCGGTGCTCTTGCGGTATTTCACCGTGCGGAAATCGCTATTCCATGACGCGCTGACGCTGTAACCGACCACGAACAGCGCATCGTCTGTCGCTGAGACAACCAGCGTGGTAGGGATGTCGGTGTTGTCTCCGCCGGAATTGAAAACCGGAATCTGGCTCCAGGCGTATTGGGGAATGGCCGCGGCGGATTTCAAGCGGGCGGTATGGATATGGAAGCGTCCGCTGACCAGGGTCTGCCCGGTCAGATAGACATCGTCTTTGCCGGTAGCGCCGCTTTCCAGCTGCAGTCCCCTGGGTTCGTCGTCCGAACCGCCGTCATAGGTCTGCTGCCAGAGGATCTCGCCGGCCGTTTTGCCGTCGCAGGGACTCGCCGCGCCGCTGCAGTATTTAATTGTCTGGATATCCGTGTTCAGGCCGTTGTAGACCGATCCGGCCACGATCACGTGTCCCATGGAATCGATCCTGACATGCAGGCCGGAGTCGTTGCGCTGGAATGCGGCCGCGGCTGGCTGGGGCGTCTGCCAGAGCACTGCCAGCCCATTTGGATTGTAGGCTATGGTTGCCAGGTAGTTTTCCGCTCCGTTCCAGGTCTGGCCGGTCACCGCGATGCTGTTGACATCGGCCGCCAGCGCGGCCGCCTTGCCGATGGTGGCGGTGGAGGCATTGGGTATCTGCCACGAGATCGCTCCGCTCTCCTTGTTCAGCGAGAGCACCATGAAGCATTCATTGCCGCCGAAGCGCGAGGAACCACCGACGTAGACGTTGCCGCCATGGATGGTGATTGCGGCGGCCTTGTCCGTGCCGCCTCCGTCGAAGGTCTGCTGCCATTGCGGTGAGGCGTCGATGCCGGCCTGGTCCCGGTTGTAGCGGATGATATGGACGTTGCTGTTGGAGCCGTCATTTACGCCGGTCACGTAGACGTTGTCGGAGGCATCGACCGCAACCGCTGCCGCCCGCGCGTTCATGCCGGAAACCTGGTATACGCCGCGCCAGACGACGCTGCCGCCGGTGCTGATCTTGACGGTATAGATCTCTTCGAAATTGCTCCCCGGCAACAGCTGGCTGCCGGTGATAATAGTGTTGCCCTGGGAATCGGTGACCGAGGCCGCCGGATTCTGCTTGCCCGGCTTGCGCTGAATGCCGTCAAGTTTGTCGCGGTAGGACCAGAGCTGGTCGCCTCCGTTGATGAATGCCGCCGTGGAGGATACCGGGCAGAGTAGCAGAAGGCATAGCGATACGACTCCGATTAAAGCTGTCATCCGGATGGTCGCGCGCGGCATGGGGCGGTTCAGGTATTTGATCGATCTGTCTGCTTGCATAGAGCGTACTCCGGTTATGGATAATTGTTTTGTATTCATACCCTATTTGCTCAATGGCCAGGGCGTCACGGAATTCCAGTAGTTGCCGTCCGGCCAGGCCGAAGGCAGTCCGGAGGCCGGCCCGCGTACTTTGAAGTTCTTGATCTGGGTGTCATAGTTGGGGACATCGGTTCTGCTCATGTGGCAGCTGATGGTCGCTTCCGGAGAGAAGCTGCTCCAATCGTAGGTCGCCGATGCGTAACTTGCACCCTTGCCCAGAATCGAAGCTACCGGATAACCGCGCAGTTCGCGGGTGGAGCTGGTGCAGCCCGCGTCGCGATAGCCGACGCCGTTGATATTAGCCAGCGCCTTGAGCGACGACCAGGCCGTTCCACCGCCGCTGACATTACCGCGATGCTGGTAATCCAGGCAGTCGGTCTGCATCAGCCTCGGCAGGGCGGAGTTGTGCGGCTGGTGGCACTTGGAGCAGCTGAAGGAGTGCTCCTTGTTGCTGCCCCAGCCCTTGGTGGAGGCGTGGATGCGTTCGACGCTCTTCCAGGAGGCCTTGTTGGGGCTGTAGGCGCTGGAGGCGGCGCCGGTATAGTTGCCCATCATCGCTTTTTTGGTATGGCACTTCAGACACAGGCCGGCAAACTGGGTCTCGTCCTGGTTGATCCTGCTTGTAGTGCCCAGCGTGTTGCGGTCCAGGTTGTACTTGGCCGGCGGTTCATTGGCGGCGTTGTAGGGTGTCTGGGCCGCCGGGAACTTGCGTCCCGATCCTTGCGCGATGCCCCAGCCCTGTGCGTTGGCATTGGGGCCGAAAGGTGTTGGCGAGGGGAAGTCCTCTTTGTAGGGGGAGGACAACCAGGTGTCCTTGAGCAGTGGCACCGCAAAATTCTTGAGAGCTCCCAGCGTCGGGCTGACGCCGTGCGGGTCGTGGCAAGGGGTGCAGAGCCCGTCGATCGGATCCATTGCGCCTTTCTTGAGCGGAGAGGATGCCTTGAAGTGGCCGCCGGTGATGGTTTTTCCGGTTTTGAAACCGGGCGCCAACTGGTATGTGGCGTTGCTCTTGTCGCCGAACTTGAAGCCGTCGCGGTAGCCCTTGATCGGTTGCGAGGCGTTGAAGGTGGCCTGGTAGCCCCAGGGAGTTCCTTCCGTGCCGGGGGTTCCTTTGTTGGCCGTCAGATGGCAATCGAAGCATTGGGCCGCGCCGGCGTTGTAGGGATTGACCACACCCGGGCCGTCGGCCTTGGCCTTGGCGTAGTAGTTGACCTGGTAGCCCCCCTTGCCGGAAGTTACTTCCTTCAGGTTGGCGCCATTCTTGAGGCCGCTGTAGGAGGCGTAGCTGGAAGTGACTCCGCCGGCCTTGGAGCCGTGCGAGTTGTGGCAGTCGAAGCACTGCACCGATTTGCGTGCGCTGCTCATGCCGCTGAAGCCGGAACGGGTGTCGGAGAAACCGGAATCGGTGCCGCTGGCGGCATTCCAGCCCCCCTGGTTGTCGGCTGCTTTCCCGTGCGCTGACAGGGCCTTGGTAACCTTGTATTTGACATTGGTGTTGGCGGTTGAATATTTGCCCCATTTGGTCGTGCCCATTTGCGAATAGCGGGCATCTATGCTGCTCAGGTCCCAGGCATACTGGCGCGGCGTTTTGCAATCGTCGAAGGGTTTGATGTCGTTGTTCTGGTCGCTGTGGCAGCTCAGACAGTGATTGGTGACGTTGCCGACTTCCTTTCTTTCCACGTTGATATTTGTGCTCTTGATATTGGCGGCGGTGAACTGCGATGAGGTGGCGCGGCCGGAGGTTGATGAGTAGAGCCGGTAGATCAGCGGCCGATTGCCGGCGCCGTAGATGACCAGGTCCACCTTGGCGTTCTTGAGGCTGGTGTAGTTCTTGAAATTGAAACCTTCGTGATACTGGTTGTTGATCAGTCCTTCGGGGGTCGATTCCCAGTGGCACTGGTAGCAATGCTTGTTGTTGATCGGAATGCCCTGCACATGGTGCGAGTTGCCCATGAACTGGCCGATTACGTCCACCCGTGCGCCGACGTTGCCGTTATGGCACTTGACGCAGTCCATCGGCAGCCCGAAACCGGAGTGGCGCGGCACCGGTTTGTTCTTGTGGCAGGTGTTGCAGGATTTCCTGTCGGCGTGGCTGTCGGTAAAGCGGTGTTCGTGGCACTTGGTGCAGACGTACTTGGTGTTGTGGCCGTCGCCGCCGTCACTGCGGTAATGCTTTGCGTTGATCGAGTGGCAGACGTTGCAGATGCCGTTGATGGTGCCGATGCTCTTGGCGTAATCCTCGCCGGTCAGTTTCTGGGAGAAGACGACCGGGGCGCGCTTGCCCGGAAGGGGGATGCCGAACCTGCCTTCGGTCTCGGTGGCTACGTTGTCGTGGACCATGTAGATGTTGCCGTCACCGTGTGGATCGTGGCAATCCCAGCAGAATTTGCCACCGCTCCAGGTGTTGGTCGCCACATACTTCTTGTAGTGTTTATAGCCGAAGTGCACCGATGAAGCCTTGGCGACGGAGGGCACGATATAACCGGTCCCCGGATCGTAACCCAGGCGGTATTTGGGCAGGGTGCCGTCGTGGCAGCCGTTGCACTTGCCGTTGCTGTTGTCGTCGTGGCACTGCAGGCAGACCCCCATCATCTGGTACTGATTCCTGACATCTTCCTTCTGTTGCGAGGTCCATTTGACGGAGCCGTTGTTGTGGATCTTCATGTCGGCGGCGGGATTGGCCGGGTCGACATAGTGGCAATCGGAGGTGATGCACGAGGTTGCTAACTTGGTTTCGGAGTTGTACATCACCGAGTGGTTGGGGCGCGTGACGGTGGAGCGGTTCGGCCATCTGGCCGAAATACTGTAAAAGATCGAACTGATCTGTGGCGCCAGCGACTCGGCCGTGTTATGGCAGCTGAGGCATTCCAGGTCGGTGCGCTCCATGTGGCAGTAGACGCATTCACGCTCATAGCGCTTGACTATCTGGGGGTGGATCTTGAGCCTGAAGGGGTTGCCGCTGTAGTTGTGCAGCACCTTGTTGTCATGGCAGTACCAGCAGGGATTGCCGGGGAAGTTGGCGGCCGGGTTCCCGGATTTGTAGTTGCCGGAAAGCGACTGTTTGCGACCGTGGCCGGTGTTGCGCCACTGCGGCAGGCTGATCTGGGCCTTGGTTTCGTTGACGCTGCCGAAGTCATCCACGTCCGTTTCCGACTCGGTTCCGTGGCAGGAGAGGCAGATGATGGCGCTGTTGGTGGAGGCTCCCCATTGCGGGTCGCTACCGGTGTGGCACTTGGTGTTGGAGCAGGATTTGAGGTCGCGGTTGTAGCTGCCCCCCTGCTTGAAATTTACGTCCCGGACCTTGTTGACATGAAAGGCCGGGTTGAGGTGGGAGGCTTCACCCATCTTGCCAAGGCTGCCGTCGTGGCACAGCTTGCATTCACCGCCGGCCAGGATGGTGTTGTAGTGGCATTCGGCGCAGCTGAAATTGGTCTGCATATGCCTGGGATGCGAATTGGAGCGGGGCTTGTTGGTCCCCTCGTTGGGAAACATCGGCATGGCCGACATCCATTCCTGGCCGGCCGGCCAGGATGTCTGTAATGATAGTACGGTTTGTTTACCGTCGATCAGGAATTCCCGGGTGCCGTTGTGGCAGTCGATACAGTTTTCACTGCGCTGGTGACCGTGGCAGCTGTTGCATTCGGTGCCGCGCTGGTTCCAGGGGAAGGCCCTGATAGACTCCGGGTCAGTGGTGCCGTCGCTGTGGCAGTAAACGTTATCGCAGACCTTGGTTGCGGAGTTGTAGCTGGGCTGCGGGTATGTCTTGCGGTCACCCTCGATGCGCCAGAACTGGTTCATGGAAACATCCCTGACGCCGTTTACGTGCCGGCTACTGCTGAAAAGCCCGTTCACCGAGCGACCCATTATCAGTGAACTGTCAACCGGCGGCATGCCCGGCGAGGGGATGGTCGAGGAAATCGTAACCGAGTGGCAATAGGTGCAGGGATATTTTCTGATCCAGCGGTAATCGGCCAGCTTGGTGTGCCCGTTGGAAGTCATGTTCAGATAGGCGACACCCTGGTAGCGGTGGCAGGAATCGCAGTTGGTGGTGGTCGCGGCTGACCACTGCGGGGTGTCCTTGGGCGGGTTGCCGAGGCCGTCGCTGTGGCAGTAGATGCCGCTGCAACTGCCCTGGCGAGGGGGATTCTGGCTCGGCAGGTAATCCGGGTAGCCCAGCCTGACCTTTAGCGGAGTGCCGGAATAAGTGCCGCCGCTGTTGGGTGCGCCGAAGCGGATCTGCAGTCCGCGTTTTCCGGCGCTGGTGGCATGGGCAAAGGTATGCGTTTCGGCCAGATGGTTGGGATGACATTTGGCACAGCTTTCCGGGCCGTTGCCATAGGTCTGGCCATGTTTCTTGCCGTGACTGCCGTCGCTGGGTGGTGCGCTGTGGCAGGTGGCGCAGTTGGTTGCCGCCGGGTTGCTGCCCCAGGACGGAGTGGCTGCTTCGAAGTGGCAATTGACGTTAGTGCAGCTTCCCGGTGCCGGTGTGGCGCTCTGTGGAAAGGCTGAGGTGCTGTTTTTGTAGGACGTGAGTATTGGAGAGGCGTTAACTCTTGATCCGATCTTGATTTGGCCGTCCCGGTGGGACGACAGGTAGTCAGTGCTGCCGGGATGACAGATATTGCAGTTTGCCGTGCTGGCCGGACCGGGCATGTGCCGGCGGTGGTTGCCCACAAAACCGCCCGTGGCGATATTTCTTTCTGAGGAATCTTCGGGTCTGACATCGGCAGGCGTGTTCGTGCCATGACAGCCATAGCACGGAAGCGCTGCTTCAACTCTGCCATTTGGCATAAAAATCGACGCCAGCAACAAGGACGAAACCATGGTTAACTGAAATCCGCGGACACTCATTCAGACCCTCCTGACATACATATCCAGCAAATTTATGCAAAATCGACCGCACGATCTGTACGCTGATAAATGTTTTAATTAATTAATTCGACAGCACATTTGTGCACAAGAGGTGCCAAAAAAATATTAAATTTTAATTGATTCTTGCTAGAAATGGTAGGGTATCGGGGATGCTAAACGTAAGGGTTTGATATGAGTAGAAGAATTTTTGATAAGGAAACTGGAATTAAACCAATTTATCCAAGCATTGCAGGCCTTCCAGTGCGCCACAGTCAATTGAAATGTGCGGAGCATCAATCTCGGATTCGCGGGGGTTGATGCGGATCACGGTGGTTCCGGCTCTCTCCCCCAGCTCCTCCGAGGTGTAGCGGATGGTGGGAATTGCCCGGCCGGCGCCCATTTCGATCACCACGGTCCGCCGGCCGTGCTGGTTGTGCTGGTTGTGCTGAAAGCGGCCGAACCTTGCGCGCTGCTGTTCGGTGCGATCGGAAATCCAGGACCAGTCACCGAACATCAGGATGTTGGGGCGGCTGACGCCGCGGCAGTAAGGGCATCCGGGGATGCTGCGAGAGCGCATCGTGTCCATGTTGATAGCGATCTGTTCAGTATTGGGCCAGATGTTGCGGCAGCAGGGGGTCAGGCACTGCAGGTGGTGGATCGAACCGTGTACTTCCAGCAGTTGTTCTTCGGCATAGCCGGCCTTTTGGAACTGGCCGTCCACATTGGAAGTGACCACGAAATATTCGGCCTTGTTGCGTTCTATCCAGTTCAGGATGATCCGGAAACCATGATGGGGAACTGTTTCGCGATAAAGATTGGTGCGATGGCCGTAAAAGCCCCAGCCGAAGGCGGGGTCACGCTCGAAGTGCTCCGGATTGGCGCAATCGACAAAGGAGAGCCCCATGCGGGCATACATCGGGTAGGCATTCCAGAAACCCTGGTCGCCACGGAAATCAGGCAGGCCGGAATCCACTCCCATACCGGCTCCGGCGGTGATTATGAATACCTCGGCCTCCCTGATGGCCTGTGCGGCGCGTTTGGTCATCATGGGGATCAGGCGAGCAGGTGCACGAACAGGCCGCTGCGAAGTTTGGGTTCGAACCAGGTCGATTTAGGCGGCATGATCTGGTCCTGGTCGGCCAGTTCGATCAGTTCGCTGATCGAGGTCGGGTAGAGTGCGAAGGCCACCGCGTAGTCGCCCGAATCCACCAGGCGGACCAGCTCGTCGTTGCCGCGGATGCCGCCCACGAAATGGATGCGCTTGTCGATGCGTGGATTGTGGATGCCGAGCAGCGGACTCAGCAGGTTGTTCTGCAGGATCGATACATCCAGCCGGTCAACGGTATCTTTTTCGTTGATGATCGTGGATTTGGCATTAAGGCTGAACCAGTTCCCGTCCAGGTACATGCCGAAATGGTGGCGCTGTGACGGCACCACCTGCGTTGCGGAGGGAATCACATCGAAACACTCACTGATCTTATCGATGAAACCGGCCGCGTCGTTGCCGTTCAAGTCCCGGACCACCCGGTTGTATGGCATGATGTTGAGCTGGTTTTCGGGGAAGATTACGGTCAGGAAAGAGTTGTACTCCTCGCTGCCAGTGTGCCCGGGATTCTTGTCCCGGCGCAGTTCGCGCACCCGCCCGGCGGCGGCGCTGCGGTGGTGGCCGTCGGCGACGTACAGTTTCGGAATTGCCGCGAACAGCACGATCAGCCGTTCGATCAGGCTCCGGTCCGCCACCACCCAGAGGGTGTGGCCAACTCCGTCGTCGCTGACAAAGTCGTATTCCGGCCGGCCGTTGGTGACCCCTTCAATGATCCCCTCGACCTCTCCGCAGGAGCGTGAAAGGTAAAAGACCGGCTCATCATTGGCGTCCAGGTAATCGATATGCTTGACGCGATCCTCTTCCTTGTCGGCGCGGGTGTGCTCGTGCTTCTTGATCACCCCCTCCTGGTAGTCGTCCACGCTGGCGCAGACCACCAGTCCGGTCTGGGTGATATTGCCCATGCGTTGGCGATAGACGTAGAACGAATCGCTGCCGTCCTGTACCAGAACGCCGCGCGCGATGAACTCCTTCAGGTTGGTTTTGCCCCGGAGGTACACAGGTTCGTCGTGCGGGTCGATCTCCGCCGGCAAGTCGATCTCTGGGCGGGAGACGTGCAGGAAGCTGTTGGGATTTCCGGCGGCCATACCCCTGGCTTCCTCGACGTCCATCACGTCGTAGGGCAGGGCGGCGACTTTTTCAGCCAGCTCTCTGGGGGGGCGCAGCGCGCGGAATGGTTTGATGATGGCCATATCTGATCCTTTATGCCTGTGGAATATTAAAAATAGCGCCGTGCGCCGACGTAGCGTTTGTCAAAATAATTCTCATCAACCGAGGTAACCCGGATCTCTTCGCCACGCCGGGGAGCATGCACGAATTTGCCGCCGCCGACATAGATGCCGACATGATTGATCTTGTCGGCCGAGGCGCCGAAGAAGACCAGGTCCCCGTCCTGCAGATCCTGTCTGGAGACCGCGTCGCCGGCGCGGTACTGGTCGCGGGAGGTTCTCGGGATGCTCAGGCCGCACAGGTTGTAGACAGCCCTGACGAATCCGCTGCAATCCATGCCTTCCACAACGTTGTCGCCGCCCCAGCGGTAGGGGATGCCGACGAAGCGTTCAGCTGTGCGCGCAGCGATATCGCCCATGTCCTTTTCCTTCTTGGCCGGTTTGGGCTGCGGCTTGACGGGTGGCTCCTTCGGAACTACCGGTTGAAGCGGCTCGTGGGGTTTTCTGACCTCGTCCGGCTGCTGTTTTTCCCAGCCCGCTTCCCTGGGACGGCTGAAGACGATCTCGTTGGGGGGGGCGATGTAGTAGCTGTCGATCAGACGGTCGGCAACAAGCTTGTTGGCCACGGCGCGCGCTTTCTCCTTGCTGGGAAAATCACCGAAACGAACGGCGTAAACACCGTTGTCCTTGCGGAAATAGAAAGCTTCGATCCCTTTGGACTGCAGTCTGGTGGTAAAACGTTCTGCGTTTTTCACATCGGCGAAGGCGCCCATCTGGATGGCATGGCCGAGGCGTGTGATCGAGGTTGACTTTGCCGCATGCGCCGGCAGGGTTGTCAGGAACAGCAGGATTGATGCGGTAATAATTCGAAAGTACATGGCGACCATTTGAACCGAGAGGATTTGATTGATTTTCAGGGGGTAGATAGTAGCTTTAATCCGGGCGGCGGTAAAGCAGAAATTTCATTGGAAAAAAGCTTTATGGCATTGACAGCAGGCTCTGTTTTAGGGTAATTATCCAGGTCCACGGTCACTGCGACCGAAACCAGATTGCCGATTTAGCTCAGTTGGTAGAGCACATCACTCGTAATGATGAGGTCGTCGGTTCGATTCCGACAATCGGCTCCAGTAAAGTCAAAATGGTCACAGCCGGTCTGTGGCCATTTTTGTTTCTGCGGGCGCTGATTTTAAGAACATCCAGTTATATACTGAAAAGAGAGTATTGCATGTCCTCAACAGAATTTTCATCACTTCACCTGAAGCCCCCCATGCTCAAGAACCTTACCTCCCTGGGATATGTTGCGATGACGCCGATCCAGGCCCACAGCCTGCCGCTGATCCTGGCGGGCAAGGACGTGATCGCCAGGGCCAAGACCGGCAGCGGCAAGACCGCCGCTTTCGGTCTTGGCCTGTTGACAAATCTGGAGGTCAGCAACCTGCGCGTGCAGGCGCTGGTGCTTTGTCCCACCCGGGAGCTTGCCGACCAGGTGGCCAAGGAACTGCGGCGACTGGCGCGCTTTACCGATAACATCAAGGTGCTGACCCTGTGCGGCGGGGTTCCCTTTGGGCCCCAGCTCACTTCGCTGGAACATGGAGTCCATGTCGTGGTCGGCACACCCGGTCGCTCACTCGACCATCTGCGGCGTGGCAGCCTCGAACTTGGTTGTCTTCGGACACTGGTGCTGGATGAGGCCGACCGCATGCTTGATATGGGTTTTCAGGACGAGATCAGCTCGTTGATTGCCGCTGCCCCGGAAAAACGGCAGACCCTGCTTTTCTCCGCCACTTACCCCGAGGAGATTGTCGCGATGAGTGCGTTTGTCCAGCACGACCCGGTCGAGGTCAGTGTCGATGAAGCCCATGATGAAGGCGTCATCGAGCAGTTATTGTTTGAAGTGGACAGCGCGGAACGGACCGAAGCCGTGGCCAGGATACTTTATTTCTATCGCCCGGAATCATCGCTGGTCTTTTGCAATACTAAAACAGACTGCCAGGAACTGGCCGATGCCCTGGTAAAGCGCGGGTTTTCAGCACTGGCCATCCATGGCGACCTGGACCAGCGCGATCGTGATCAGGTTCTGGCACGCTTTGCCAACAGGAGTGTTTCGGTGCTGGTCGCTACCGATGTGGCCGCCCGCGGCCTGGACATCAAGGAGCTCTCGGCGGTGATCAATTATGAATTGCCCCGCGATCCTGAAATTCATATTCACAGAATAGGCCGGACCGGACGGGCCGGGGAACAGGGTCTGGCGTTAAGCCTGGTCACAGCCCGGGAATCTCGGCGGGTGCAGGCGATTGAGGCTGCGCTGGGGAGCGGCATCCCCCGTGGGGATCTGGATTCGCTGGCTTCAACAGCGGCAAGACCGCTGGCGCCTCCCATGGTGACACTGTGCATCGACGGTGGGCGTAAAAACAAGTTGCGCCCCGGTGATATACTGGGCGCGCTGACCGGCGAGGGCGGAATTGCTGGGAGCGAAGTCGGCAAGATCGATGTGCTTGAGTTGCACGCCTATGTGGCGATCGTGCGCTCAAGCGTAGATCAGGCTCTGGCATGCCTGGGCAAAAACAAGGTCAAGGGGCGCTTTTACAAAGTTCGCAAGATCTGCTGACAGGTATCAAGATTGGCTTGAGATATTATCCTGCTGGAGTACAATGTAACAAAGCCAATTAATAAAAGGGGGATATCATGGAAGACAGGGATAAAAAAGTAGCGGCGGCGGCATTGTTGATCTTTGCGGGGGGCGTCATCGGGGCGGGGCTTGCATTGCTGTTTGCACCGCAGTCCGGAACCAGAACCAGAAAAGATATCGTACGTTATTCCAAAAAGGTTCGCAACCGGGCTGATGAAGTGGTTGATGACCTTGCTTCAAATGTGAACAATCTGGTTGAAACCATTGGTGATAAAACAGAAGAGCTGGTTGAGAAGGGGAAAGACGTGGCCGGCAGCGCCCGTAAAGACCTGATTCGCCTGATTGAAGAAGGCGCCTCCAAGCTGGAAAAGTTCAGGACAATCCTCAGCAGAATGTAACCCTGATAACCATTTAAATATCACTTCCTGAAGTAAAGATGAGCATACACTTCCAGATGTGTTTTAAGGAGACCATTAGAACAATAGCATTATTAGCAATTTCCTGATTTGCATTGCAGCCATTTTTAACCGCAGCAGAATCTTTTAAAGGGGGTATCAATGAAAATTGGAGCTAAAATCAATGGAAACCAAATGCCAGACAACTCTGATATGAAGGATTGTAGTAATCTTACTGATAAAGTAACACTATCATCAGATAGACCCTGGGGCAGTAACAATGCAACTGCCTCTTGTTCTGGAACGCTGGAAGTAGAATCAAAAAACTTGGAATTACCTGTTGGTGATGTTTACTCTGAAGCCTGGATCGAAACAACATTGACTAATACATCATCGAAAGAAATTAATTATTATATAACACTCGATTATTCTTTTAATCTGCAGCCAGGATATTCACTGGATCATTACGAAGGTGGCTTAGCATCTGGCGGTATTGAACTTATGGTAAATGGAGTGTTAAATGAGAAATATGATTATTCCAATACCGCTACGATATCGAGGAAGGACGATGGTGTCGGCTTGGTCAACTTTTCCGGATCATCAAAAGTGGCAGAGGAAAAAACCCGTTTTCTTGTAACTGTTAAACCAAATGAATCGTTAAGTTATAAATGTTCAATAAGTGCAAAATCTTTTGCGACTGAATATTATAAATCAGGATCTTCAGGAAAGCTTACAGCAACGGTTGATCCAATTCCACTTCCAATCCCACCTGAACCACCACATAATATTATATTAAAACTGTGAAGAGGATCCGGATAATGAGGACATGTGTATATGCAAATGGTGACAGATATAAGCATAGTGCTCTTGGAACTCCAGATTTCAACCGATTACATTTTAACTGGTGAACTCATGGTAGTGACTGCGCCGGTGCAGGCGGCACTGGGAGCGTGACCGGCTGGTTGTTATTCGGCTGCCCTTTCGGCTCCGTTTCTTTTAGATGATTATCCTTGTGAGGCTGTTCCTTTGGGGCAGCCTCCCTTGTTTTTGGTTCCTTCGTTTTTGATTCTTCATTTTTTACAACAGCTAACAGGCTGATATCTCCGTAATATCCGACCGCGTTTTCATGGGTGTTGTCGCTGTCGGTCATAATTGCAATTGCGCCTACCTTGGGCGCCTCTTCGCCAAACGCCGCACGGTAATCCTCGTAATAATTGCGTTTGTGTGATATCCACTGACCGGCCGTTTCCTCTCCCGCATCCACCGCAATCATGACCACATTGTTGGAATAAGGGCTGCGCACCGTTTCTCCTTTGTGCATCACGTTACCCCAGACATATTCGATGGCACGGGTTCTAAAAAAGAAACCCCTGGAGAAAACCACGTACAGGCGGGCCGCAAAGTCATGTCCTTCCTTGGTTCTTTCATTACCTTTCTTGACGGTGTGATCGATTTTCCAGGACCATTTGATGATCGGGTACTGCTTTGGATCGATTTCAATTTTGTTGATCAGGCCGGAGGCACTGTCACTGCTTTTGCCCATCAAAGCTTTATTTCCGTTTTTAGGCACGAACGAATAACTTGTTTTCCTGGAGTTCCAGATAGTCTGTACTTTCCAGCCGTCAAGACTGCCGGTGCTGAACTTGCCGATTTGCAGTTCGCTTTCCGCAGCAGTGGCGTCCGATATCAAATTCAGCAGCAGGATGGCACAGCAGATCAGTAATGTTTTCATGCAGAGGGTTCCGTGCTCTTCAAAACAGGCGCGACACAGCTTGAAGCTTGTGTTGGTATGAGTCTGTTGAAATATTCTATGGTCTGGAATCGCTTCGATGGCTGCGGCGTGATTCTGGAACTATAGCGGCTGATGTAGATCAGGTAGCGAATGCCGAACCGTTCGGCGGTTGCAAGGTTGGTCTCGCTGTCTTCACCCAGCATTGTACGCTCGGGGTCATAGCTGATGAAATTCTGCAGCTTGCCCCAGAAGCGGTCGTCTTCTTTGGGGAGCCCGACCTGGTGGGCGGATATGATGCCGTCAAAATAAGGCCCGATGCGGGTTGTCCGCATCTTCAGATCCAGCGTTTTAGAATGTGCGTTGGTCACCAGCCAGACGGTTTTACGGTGCTGCTTTAAAAACAGCAGGAAGTCGACTACATGTGGATGAACAGCAATCAGATGTTCTATCTCCCGTTTCAGAAGCGGGATGTCGAGTTTGAGGCGGTCGGACCAGTAGTCAAGGTCGGTCCAGTTTAGAGTGTTTTCCTGCGATCGAAATAACTCGTAGAGATGTTTCTTGGCATGCTCGATAGTTGTGCGATTTTGGACAGCCCAACGCTGCGGTACGTGCTCAAGCCAGAAGTGGTCGTCAAAATGACGGTCCAGGATGGTTCCATCCATATCCAGCAGTACAGTCTCTATGCAGTTCCAGTCAATAATCATCGTTTGATCTCTCTATAAATTCCACTGCAAAATTTTGAACATTACTTCTCCGGCCCTGGATTTGTCAAGGCCGCAATCAGTTTGAATGCGTTTAAAAACCCAATTTTATTGACTTTACAGTCTGTTAAAGGGTATATAGATCAATTCTTATGATTGATAAACTTATTTACATGGAAACCTTTGGTTGCCAGATGAATGTGAACGATTCGGAGCGGATCGTCACTATGCTTTCAGATCTGGGGTACGCTCCGACCAACGATCCGTCCGTCGCTGATATGATCATGCTGAATACCTGCAGCGTCAGGGGCGGCGCAGAGGAGAAGGTCTACAAGCGTCTCCAGAACCTCCGCATCTACAAGCGTGACGGGAAGTCGCAGATTATCGCTGTCGGTGGTTGCGTGGCACAGCAGGAGGGGGAAGAGCTACTGAACAAATTCCCCTACCTGGATCTGGTTTTCGGCACCCATAACCTGCACCTGCTGCCGGATATGGTCAGGGGGGCCGAACAGGGACAGCGCCGTTCGGAAACCTCCTTTATTGACAATGACCAGCGCCTGGACCTGTTTCCGTCAATCAGGGCGAAATCCAGTCTCTCCCGTTTTGTTACCGTGATGCAGGGGTGTGACAACTTCTGCTCCTACTGCATCGTACCTTATGTACGGGGGCGGGAGATCAGCCGCCGTTCGGCGGATATCCTGGCAGAAATCCGCCAGTTGGCCGATGAAGGGGTCCGGGAGGTCGTGCTGCTTGGCCAGAACGTCAATTCCTACGGGCTGAAGGCCGAGAGCGAGCCAAGCTTCGCGGAACTGATCCGTCAGGTGGCACAAGTGTCCGAAATAGAGCGCATCCGTTTTACCACATCGCATCCCAAGGACATGTCAGATGATCTGATTGCCTGTTTTGGTGACGTGCCCAAGCTGTGCGGCCAGATTCATCTTCCGGCCCAATCCGGCAGTGATGAGGTGCTGAAGCGAATGAAACGCGGCTACAGCCGTGAATCGTATCTGGACAAGGTCCGCAAGCTCAAGGCCGCCCGGCCGGGAATCGTGATTACCGGTGACATCATCGTCGGTTTTCCCGGTGAGTCGGACGACGATTTTGAACAGACGCTATCATTGGTGGAAGAGGTGCGCTACATCGACCTGTTCACCTTCGTATATTCGCCGCGTCCCGGCACCAAGGCCGCCGAACTGTCTGAAGAGCTGACCCGCAACCAGAAACTGGCCCGCCTGGATCGACTGATGACACTGCAAAAGCGCATCAATCTGGAAATATGCCGGGAGTATGTCGGCGGACTGCAGACTGTTCTGGTCGAAGGGAAGGGGAAGCTGACGGGACAGGTATCCGGCAAGGCTGACAACGGCCGTATCGTTAATTTCAGCGGAGACACTTCATTGATCGGCAGCTTCGTACAGGTACGTATTGCCAAGGCCTATCCCAATTCGCTTCTGGGCGAATTGGAAAAATAGCACCCGAGAGGTTCATCATGAGCACTATCGAACAGACCGCACCCACATCCAACAACTTCCTGCGTACTATCATCGACGATGACCTGAAAAGCGGCCGGCACAAGACGGTCGTGACCCGCTTTCCTCCGGAGCCCAACGGTTATCTCCATATCGGTCACGCCAAGTCGATCTGCATCAATTTCGGCCTGGCGCGCGATTTTGGCGGCCGTTGCCACCTGCGTTTCGATGACACCAACCCGGCCAAAGAGGAACAGGAGTACATCGATTCGATCAAGGAGAGCGTCCGCTGGCTCGGTTTTGACTGGGGTGAGAACCTTTATTATGCCTCGGACTATTTCGAGCAGCTCTACCAGTGGGCCGAATATTTGATCCGTGAGCGCAAGGCCTACGTCGAGGATCTGAACGCGGACGAGATGCGTGCCCATCGCGGCACTCTGACCGAGGCCGGTAAGGAAAGTCCCCATCGCAACCGTTCCGTAGAAGAGAATCTGGATCTCTTCCGGCGCATGAAGGCCGGCGAATTCCCCGATGGAGCCAGGGTGCTGCGAGCCCGTATCGATATGGCTGCGCCCAACATGAACCTGCGCGATCCGGTGCTCTATCGCATTATTCATGCCACGCATCCGCACGTGGGGGATGCCTGGAAAATCTATCCCATGTACGATTTTGCCCATGGCCAGTCGGATGCGATCGAGGGAATCACCCATTCGATCTGCACGCTGGAATTCGAGGACCACAAGCCGCTTTACGAGTGGTTCCTGGAGAATCTGCCGGTGCCTTCCAAGCCGCGCCAGTACGAGTTTGCCCGGTTGAACCTGACCTACACCGTGATGAGCAAACGCAAGTTGCAAGAGCTGGTTCAGCTGGGCATAGTCAGCGGTTGGGATGATCCACGCATGCCTACCCTGATGGGAATCAAGCGCCGGGGGTACACCGCCGTGGCGGTGCGCGCTTTCTGTGATATGATAGGGGTCGGTCGCAGCGACTCGTGGATCGATATGTCCATCCTGGAAGAGTGTGTGCGTGCCGACCTGAATGAAACCGCTCCACGGGCCATGGCGGTTCTGCGACCGCTCAAGCTGGTAATTGACAACTGGCCGACCGGGCAGGTGGAAGAGATTACCGCACTCAATCACCCCCAGAAGCCGGAGATGGGAACCCGGATGGTGCATTTCTCCCGCGAGATATGGATCGATGGCGACGATTTCATCGAGAACCCTCCCAAGGGTTTCCATCGTTTGACGGTGGGGGGCGAGGTCAAGCTGCGTTTCGGCTATATCGTCAAATGCACCGGTGTTGTCAAGGATGAGGAAGGGCGTATTCTGGAGCTGCACGGCGAATACGATCCCGCTTCCCGAGAGGGTATCCATACCGCCGATGGCCGCAAGGTAAAGGGTGTGATTCACTGGGTTTCCGATGCCCATGCCGTAAACGCCGAAGTACGTCTTTTCGACCGTCTTTTCAGCGATCCCAATCCGGATCGCGGCGGTGCCGACTATAAACAGTACCTTAACCCCCTGTCGGTGGAAACGCTGACTGAATGCAAGCTGGAAGCCGGTCTGGCCGATTCCGATATAGAAACCCGCTACCAGTTCGAGCGCCTCGGGTATTTCCGCCAGGACCCGAAAGATTCCGTTGCCGGCAAACCGGTCTTTAACCGTGTCGTGACGTTGCGGGACGTCTGGACTAAAAAGTAAAACATGAAAGAATGGTATCCAACTAAATGAAAAACAAGAAGAGTACATCAGGATTTGTTTCCATCATCGGTCGTCCAAATGTGGGCAAATCAACTCTGTTGAACCACATTATCGGGGAGAAGATTGTCATTACCTCCGACAAGCCCCAGACTACCCGCAACCGGATTCAGGGCATTCATAATATTCCCGAAGGCCAGATCGTGTTCATCGACACGCCCGGCATTCATGAAGGGCGCTCGCGTCTCAACAGGAGCATGGTTGATGTTGCCAGGTCGGCCATCAGCGGCGTTGATCTGCTACTGTTGGTGGTCGATGCGACCGGAAAGGCCGATGAAGCGTTTGTGGCCGACATCCTGAAAAAAGTGACCACGCCGGTAGTGCTGGTGTTGAACAAGATAGATCTTATTTCCGAAAAAAATAAGATCCTTGAGAAAATCTCGGCCTGGTCGGCCCTGTTCCCATTCAAGGAAATTGTTCCTATATCGGCCGGAAGTGGCGACGGGGTCGAACATCTGGTTTCGGTGATCACCGGCTATCTGCCCGAAGGACCGGCAATGTTTCCGGATGATATCCTGACCGATATGCCCGAAAAATTCATAGTGGCCGAGATGATCCGCGAGAAGGTTTTTCGCCTGACCCGTGACGAGATTCCCTATTCGACCGCGGTCGTGGTGGAGAGTTTCATCGAGCGCGAAAACGGGGTGATTGCTATTTCGGCGGCGATCATGCTGGAACGCGAAACACAGAAAGGGATCATCATCGGCAAGCGCGGCGAGATGCTGAAGCGGATCGGCAGCCAGGCCCGCCAGGACATAGAGCGCCTGCTCGACACCAGGGTGTTTCTGGAACTGTTCGTAAAAGTAGTGGAAAACTGGAGTGAGCGTCCCTCCCAACTGAGAGAACTGGGGTACGAATGAAACCGTTAGTAGCAATAGTAGGTCGCCCCAACGTAGGTAAATCGACTTTTTTCAACCGTCTTCTTGGGCATCGTCGCGCCATCGTGGACGATACTCCCGGCGTGACACGCGATCGCAATTACGCCGATATCACCCGCTTTGAAAAACCCTTTATCCTGATCGACACCGGCGGATTCGAGCCGGTGACCGAAAACCGCCTGCTGCAGCAGATGCGCGAGCAGTCCCGGCTTGCCATTGATGAGGCCGACGTGATTATTTTCATGATGGATGCCAGAAGCGGCCTGACTCCGGCTGATATCGAAGTGGCCGGTATGCTGCGTAAAGTTAAAAAACCGGTTTTTTACGTTGTCAATAAAGTCGATGGCGAGAAGCTGGAAAATGATTCGATGGAGTTCTATTCGCTGGGAGTCGATCAGCTGTACACCATTTCCGCTGAGCACAACCGGGGTGTGATCGACCTGGTGGAAAACATCATCGAGGTTTTTCCACCGGCCGATGCCGCCGATGCCGAGCAGAACGTAACGCGCATCGCAGTTGTGGGGCGCCCCAACGTCGGCAAGTCGTCTCTGGTGAACCGACTGCTCGGTTATGAACGGGTTGTCGCCAATCCGACCGCCGGCACAACCCGTGATTCGGTTGATACACCCTTTGTCTGCAATAAAAAACCTTATGTACTGATCGATACCGCCGGCATCCGCCGCAAGGGCAAAACCACGGAAAAACTGGAAAAGTACAGCGTTTGTGATGCGCTGCGCAGCATTGAAAAAGCCGATGTGGTTCTGATGGTGATCGATGCCGAGGAAGGGGTCACGGAACAGGACGAGCGGATTGCCGGATACATCCATGAGGCCGGCAAGGGCTGTGTCTTTGTGATAAACAAATGGGATGTCCTGGAAAAGGACAATGCCACCCTGGGCATTTACATCGACAAGATCAGAACCGGATTCAAATATCTTGCCTATGCGCCGATTGTCTGTGTGTCCGCCAAAACCGGGCAACGTACCGGCAAGATCATAACCACCGTGGATGCCGTGATGGAACAGTTCTGCAAGCGGGTTTCCACCTCCGAACTGGTGCAGGTGTTCAACGAGGCTACCGACGCTCACCATGCCCCACTTTCGCACGGTCGCCGGGTTAAATTCTACTTTGCCACCCAGGTTGCCACACGTCCTCCCGCCTTCGTGATCTTTACAAACCAGCCCGAGAACATCCATTACTCCTATGAACGCTATCTGATCAACAAGTTCAGGGAAGCCTTCGGTTTTGACGGTGTTCCCTTGCGAATCATGTTCCGTGGCAGGGACAAAACATCAACTTCATCCCGCGCTAAATCAGCCGGTTCCAGAACATGATCAACCCTATAAAGGCTTTACTTTGTGGGGAGTGTTACGGTACTATTCGTCAGTTTTTATTCCTTCTTCAGCTTAGGAAAAGTTCTGCATGAGCCTGGTAGGTAACCTCGAAGATCTCGGACTCGGAGAAATTCTGCAGATTGTCAGTCTCAGCAGGAAGACCGGGGTTCTTTCCCTCAACAGCAGGGGCAGGGATGGTTCGATATATTTTCGTAAGGGGCAGGTTGTCAGGGCATCATCAAGCACCTTTCAGCAGAGTCTTGGCGAGGTATTGATCCAAAAAGGTGTGATTGATATAGCCGTGCTTCGCAAGGCTCTGTCTGTTCAGCAGGAACAGGGCTTCCGCGAACGCCTGGGCGTCATTCTGGTCAAGAATTTCGGCGTATCACAGGAAATTGTGGAAGAAGTTGTCCGTGAACAAATCGAGAATGTAGTATTCTCCCTGTTTGCCTGGGTTGAAGGTTCTTTTAAATTCATGGTTCAGGACGAGATGGAAACCGTTGACGGCACCAGGATGGATCCGTTGCAGTTCATGCTCGATCAGGGTTTGAATCCCCAGTTTCTGGCGATGGAAGGGACCAGGATTCTTGACGAGAAACGACATGCAGTCGAAAGCGGATTTGATGCTGATGGTTCCATGGAAGATGATGCCGATCTTGTTTTTGATCTGGTGGATGCGAGCGGTTCCAAGTCATCCAAGCCGGATGAGGTGAAGCAGTCGATTGTTGTGGTGGACGATGACGGTCCCACCTTGCGTGCAATCACTGATGGATTGAGAGAATTCGGTTTTGTCGTGTATGCGATGACCCGTAGCGAAGATACCCTGATCAAGGTTGATACACTTCATCGCGGCGGAGATTTGCCAATTGTAGTGATTGACCTGATCATGCCCAAAATGGACGGATCCGGTGTTTTGGGCGGAATTGAACTGCTTGAACTGCTGCATAATAATTTCAAGGATCTCAGGATTATCGTAATTTCGGATTATCATCACTCCGATGCCGAAGTAAAAGTTCGTGATGCCGGTTGTCCTTTTTTGCTGAAACCTCGGCGGGTTGAAATCAACAACCAGACATTGCTGCAGAACTTTATCTCTCAGCTGCTTTTTAATATTAGAAACACGAGCGATGCAGTAGAACTTGCCGACTGCAAGGAACGTTACAATCTCGGCGATGAACTTCGTATTGAGATGGGAGATGACGAGGATGTTCCGTCTTCCACTGAATCCGCTACAAACAGCGGTGGACTTTCGTTATTGCGCGGCATGCTGGAAGAGCTTAACAACCCGGAGCTGCAAGGTGGCGTTCTGCTGCTCGTGCTTCGTTTTGCGTCCGAGTTTTTCAATCGGGCGATTGTATTCACGGTCGAGAACGGCATCGTCTACGGTTCCGGTCAGTTTGGTATTTCAGGCGGCAAGACCGGTGGTGACGAAAGAGTCAGGGCAATTCATTTTCCATTGGATGCGGATTCTGTCTTTAAGAAGTCTAACCTGACAGGGCAGTCAGATGCATTCAAACCGATCTTGACAGCAGTTGACAAACGGATTTTCGATCAATTGGGTGGTGGAGTCCCGGAACAGGTTTTTGTCGGTCCGATAGTGAGCCAATCGAGGTTAATCGGATTTTTGTATGGTGATAACCTGCCGGGCAAAGACCCTATTACTGACACGGACTCTCTGGCAATATTCCTGTCCCAGGCCGGAATTGCGATGGAAAAAACTTTATTGGAAAGACGACTGCATGAAAGGGTTAGCGCGTGACTAGAAAAACAATCTTGATTGCAGATGACTCGGCAGCGATGCGGGCCATGCTCATATCAATAGTTGAACCTCTTGGTGACTTCAGGATCGTGGAGGCTTGCAGTGGTTTTGAGGCGCTGAGGCTGCTGCCGCGAGAGCAGGTTGATCTGATTCTCACCGACATCAACATGCCCGATATCAATGGACTGGAGTTGATCAGCTATCTTCGTAACAATCCGAATTATACCCATATTCCTGTTTTCATAATTTCAACCGAGGGTAGTGCGAAAGACATAGAAAAGGGTAAACTTCTCGGCGCAAACGAGTATCTGATCAAGCCTTTTGATCCGGCGCACCTGCAGAAGTTAATCGAGTCGTATCTGAACAAAGTCAATTAAATTCCAGTCAGGGATTCATATGAGTGATCACGGCACAACCGCACATAACAAGGCCATCAAGGATTTTCTAGCTGAGGCTGAGGAAATTGTTGAACAGCTTGGAACCGAGTTGGCTGACCTTTCCGACATGGCCGAAGGTGGTGATTTCAATCCTGACATACTGAATTCCATTTTCAGGGGCGCCCATTCCTTGAAGGGTCTGGCGGGGATGTTCGGCTTTAGCGAGATTTCCGAACTCTCCCACAACCTCGAAAATCTGCTGGACTGGTTAAGACTTGGTAAAATCCCTCTGAATCAGCAACTGATGCCGGTACTGTTCGATTCACACGACCTTTTGACGTCTCTTGTAAGAGCGCTTTCCGATGGTGAGAGCCACAGCAAGTCCAATGAAATTGCGGCGTGCATTTCAAAAATCAATGCCCGTCTTGCCCCTCCCGAAAAAACTTCCGGAAGCTCCCCGCTGGAATCTCTCGGTTTATCGGTACAGGTGACCGGGGCTTTGACGGAATATGAAGAACATCGCCTGCTTGATAATATCTCCAAGGGGCGCACCATTTTCAATGTCCACACCTCCTTTGACTTATGCACGTTTGATCAGGAGCTGGCGGCTGTAACCGATATTCTCAAGACTTGCGGAGAAGTGGTCAGCACATTACCCAGTGTGGGTGGGAACATCGAAACCCATATAGACTTTGATATTCTTTTCGGATCAACGCGCCAGCTTGCCGACCTGAAATGCATGGTGGAGAGCGATGCGGTTTCGGTGAGGCAACTGGGGGCATCTGTAGCGGTGGTAGCGACTGTTATTCCGACACCATCCGAGCTTCCCTGCGTACCAACCGTTCTTGCCCCGCCACCGGTTGCTGAAATTAAGACGAATGTTCCTGTTCATCAGCCGGCTGTTGTTGCGGCGTCTACTGCCGATGAAACCGCGTTGAGCGCCAAAAGCATGAGCAGAACGGTGCGCGTGGATATCGGAAAGCTGGATGAGTTGATGAATATCGTAGGTGAGCTCGTGCTGGCGCACTCGACCATTGCGGGAGTTACTGCAAAAATGCGCAACGAAGGCTACTCGCGCATGGCGATCGAATTGGGCAAGGCTGCCAAGGGGTTGGAACGAAAGCTTACCGATCTGCAGAAGGGGGTTATGGAAATACGCATGATCCCTGTTGGGCAGTTGTACGAAAAAATGTCACGAATAGTTCGCAAAATATCCAGGGAGCAGGGCAAAAAAGTCGAACTGAAGTTTTTTGGCGCCGATACGGAACTCGATAAACTGATTGTCGAGGACATCTCCGACCCGATGATGCATATCATTCGCAATGCCATCGACCATGGCATCGAGTCACGCGAAACCCGCATTGCCCGCGGCAAGGACGAAAAGGGAACAATTCGGATCTCCTCATTCCAAAAGGGTAACCACGTTGTTATCGAGGTTGAGGATGACGGTAACGGCATTGACGTGGAGAAGGTCAAAAACAAGGCACTTCAGAAAGGACTGGTCAGCGATATCAGCTCCATGTCCGAGCGTGAAGCCATTGACCTGCTGTTCCTGCCTGGTTTCTCCACGGCTGACAAGGTGAGCGAGGTATCCGGTCGTGGTGTCGGAATGGATGTTGTTAAAAACAACATCGCCGCAATATCCGGCATGGTGGATATCGAGACCCGCAAAGGGGAGGGGAGCCGCTTCATCATCACGCTGCCGATTACTCTGGCGATAATCAAGGCCTTGATAATCAGCTGCAGCGGCAGGACCTATGCTCTTCCGATTACCTCGGTACTCGAATCACTGCTGATGACAGACCGTGAAATCATGACGGTTGAGCGTAAAGAGGTAATACAGCTACGCGAGTCAACCTTGCCGTTATTGCGGCTTGAACGTTATTTTGACATCAAGCGCTCCGTTGAGAGGCCGCATGAATTCTATGTGGTTGTTGTCGGAGTCGCGGAGAAACGTCTCGGTATCGTGGTTGACGATCTTCTCGGTCAACAGGATATTGTGATAAAACCGCTGGGAGAAGCCTTCAAGCGGTTTCGAGGGATATCCGGCGCCGCCGATCTTGGAGACCAGCGCACCATCCTCGTTCTTGACGTCGGTGGAATAGTCAACGAAACGATGCGCTCAGGAAACTGACAATCATGTACAAGAGTTATTTCGGCTTCAGGGAAAAACCGTTCAGCAAGACACCGGACCCGCGTTTTCTTTTTTTGAGTCGCGTCCATGACGAAGCTCTGGCCCGGTTGGAATTTGTAGTTCGTGAACGTGAAATTGCGGTGCTGACCGGCGAAATAGGCTGCGGGAAAACAACCTTGTCGCGTGCCTTGATGGACCGCCTAGGAGACGGCTACAGGTTTTGCTACATAGTAAACCCGCGTCTCAACGCGATGGAGTTCTTGCGTACCTTTGCCAGGATTCTGAATGTCGAGCAGCCGGCTGACGCGAAAGATGCTCTGATCGATCAAATACATACCGCTGTGTATTCGTCCAACCAGAATGGAGTCTGTCCGGTTCTGATTGTTGACGAAGCACAAATGATCACAGACGGTGAAGTCTTTGACGAGATAAGACTATTGACGAATTTTCAGCTCGATGACCGCAATCTGCTTGGTGTTGTCATAATGGGACAGCCGGAACTCAGGCAGATGATGTCTACCAGCCGCTTTGAGCCGCTCAGACAGAGAATCTCGCTGCATTATCACCTGCCGCCGCTTGCGCTGGATGAAATAATGGAGTACCTGGATTTCAGGCTTGAAGCTGCCGGTGGGTCCAGCGGTCTTTTTACTCCTGATGCTGTTCAACGGATACATGAACTTACCGGCGGGGTACCCCGTAAAATAAATACCATGGCTACCAATGCGCTGCTGGTGGCGTTTGGAAGCGACGCGGCTCTGATAGATTCAGATGTTATTAACGAAATCAAAGACGAACTGATGATTTAGGCGGTACAGGCATGGATCTGGCTAAAATAAGAAAAAAGTCCCTTCAAGCTCAGGCACAATCGGCACACAACCCATTGGCGCAGAAAGTCCCGGCCCCTGTTGCCATGCCTGCGCACCAGGAATCTGCGAAAGATACCTCGAATCCGGATGAACCAGATTTCTTTCAAAACATAACGCCGCCAATCACCCCTGGTTATAATACGTTACAAACTCAAATATTCTCCATTGCTTCTGGTTCTGAAAAGCCGAACATTGTCAGAGATCCGATTGAAGTCATCATGGCCGGCAGAAGCGCAGCCGGATGTGATGAAGAAGTTGCGCTTGCGGATGAGGAATTTACCATCGAAGTGGCTTCTGATCTGGAATTTCTCTGCTTCAGGGTTTCTGACGAGTTTTATGGCATCAATATCATGGACATCAAGGAAATTATCAAACCTCGTGAAGTTACCGAGGTTCCCCGTGCCCCTGCTTTTGTAACCGGGGTATTGTCGTTGCGCGGCACGATTATTCCGGTCATTGACATGCGTTTGCGGCTTGGCCTGGTTCGTGATCAGCTGACCGGAAAAGAGCGGATTGTTGTTATTAAAAAAAGCAACGACTCCTTCAGTGGACTGCTGGTGGATGAGGTGATTCAGGTAGTACGAATAAATAAGGATGCTGTTGAACCTGCGCCTGCAATCCTGGAAGGAATTGATCGTGATTTTGTCTTCGGGATTGGTCGCTCCGATGGCAGATTATTGATTATTCTGAACCTTGAAAGTATTGCCGATATTCATTTGTGCTGAGGGGGACGTATGCAGAAAAAGAGAATCCTTGTTGTTGAAGATGAAGAAAGCCTGCTTAAGCTTGAGACTATTCTTCTGACGATAAAGGGTTTCGAAGTAGTCGGAGCTTTTACCGGTCAGATGGCTATTGATAAGCTGGCCTCGGAAGAGTTTAATCTGGTCCTTCTGGATATAATGCTTCCGGACATTGATGGTTTCGAGATATGCCGTCACATCAGGCAAAACCCTCGTACCTCAACACTGCCGATAGTGATGCTGACTGCCAAAAAATCCCGGGAAGACCAGGATCGGGGTATGCTTTGCGGCGCAAATTCTTATCTGCACAAGCCCTTCAAGTCGGCTATGATTATTGATGAAATCAACAGATTGTTAAAAGACGCGGAGAGCGGAAACTGTCATGGAAGGTGAAGTTAATGACATCCAGTTGGCATGTTTCAGTCTGGGGGACAAACTTTTCGCAGTGGATATCATGCGGATCAGGGAAATACTTCTTCCCCAGAAACTCTCCAGCCTTCCGCGTGCCTCCGAACTTCTTGATGGTGTAATCAACCTTCGCGGAAGTGTCATTCCGGTGATGAACATGCGCAAGCGTTTCTCCATGCCCGCAGAGGAACACATCAAAACCGGCAAGCTGTTGATTGTATCGCTTGCAAAACAGATGCTTGCGTTGATGGTGGATGACGTGATGGAGGTTATAACAGTTCCGGCCCGTGATATCAAACCACCAATTCTACTGTCATCCGATGTCGGCATGGAATATCTGGTCGGGGTCTGCCTTTCAAGCGAGCGGGTTTTTATGATTTTGAATGTCGATTCGCTTTTAGGTTCAAGTGATCTTCCTCTCTCTAATCATATAAGCAAGTCTACCAAATAATACCAGGAACCATTCCCTATATCTTCGGAGTTGCCTTCATATGAAACTTCAGGAAATTGAAAACTCACTTCTGTCGGAAGACGAGGAAATACGACGTTCGGCGCTTAAATCGCTTAAGGGTATTTCCTTGAATGACTCTCTAGCCATTGTCATAACTGCAATGGGTGATGCAAGCTGGCGAGTTCGCAAGGAAGCGGTTGAACTTTTTATCGGCTCGGCACCCGATGAAGTATCAATCGAAAAACTGCTTGAACTTCTCAGAAATGAAGAAAACGCCGGCTTGAGAAATTCCGCTGCTGAGGCTGTTATCCGGCTTGGCTCCACAGTTGCTGTTCCGTTGATCAAAAAGGTTCAGGATGCGGACACCGATGTCAGAAAGTTTATAATTGATGTGATGGGCGCCATTGGAGATCCGATCTTTGTTCAGCCACTTTTGAATGCGTTGAATGACCCTGATGTGAATGTAGCATCAGCCGCCGCCGAACATCTTGGCGCACTGGGGGACTCCAATGTAACAACGGCACTGGTAAACGCAATTGTCTCAAATGAATCGGTTCTGTTCAGGTTCAGCGCCCTTGAGGCACTGGGGAAACTTGCCCCAAGCGGATCTGTGCCGGATGAAATTCTTCAGCTTGCGGATCAGGATATTCTCCGCAAAGCTGTTTATGACTATCTGGGCAATACTTCCGATGTAAACTCCGTATTATTTCTGGTCCGCGGTTTGTCATGCCGGCAAAAAAGCGCTCGCGCTGCAGCTATTAAAGCCCTTTTCAGAATCAACAACCGCGCCTCCCATGAAGATCGTAAATTAATCTCGGAGCACTTTAGGGGCATGAAGGGTGGCGACGTCGTTCCCGGCCTGCTGGAACTGTTTGACAGCCGTGATGCTGTGCTTATTGATGCTCTGATCTGGTGCAGTCAGGTCACAGGAGATATCAGATTTGTTCCACTGCTTATTGAATCATTTGTTGTTGACCGTTTTGCAGGAACTGCACTATTGTCGCTAAAGTGCTTTGGTCAGGAAGGTGTGGCCGAGATTGTTGCCCGCTATTCCACCTCTGATGAAAATGCACGTGCCGCCCTATGTGTGCTGGTTGGTGAGTGTGGTTATGCCACATACGGTGATATGGTTAAAAGTGCTTTAAGGGACAGCTATCCCAGTGTCAGGAAAGCTGCTGCGGTTACCGTTGGCAAGTTGGGTCTGATTTCATCGATACCCGATCTGGTGGAACTGATCGATGATGCAAGTCAGGATGTCTGCTCCGCCGCTGTTGCAAGCCTGCAGGTGTTTGCTTTACTCGACCGTGAAACGGTTCTGGGCATTTCCCGTAGTTTGAGTGACTCTGAATTGACAAACCATCGCCGCTACGCATCGCTTCTGCTTGCTTCTCTGGGCGAAAATGAAAGGTTGCTGCTGCTGGTCAATGATGAAGATCCCCAGGTGCGCAGGGCTGCGGTGTCATCGATCGGAACACTGCATGCCGGAACAGCTTGCCAGGTGCTGAAAATGGCTCTGGCTGATGAATATCCGGATGTTCGCATAGCGGCGGCCGATGCGTTGGGTCTGATGAAGGAAAAGAGTGCTATCGAGGATTTGGAAAATGCTCTTGAAGATGAGGATGTCTGGGTACAGTGCGCCGCCATGAAAGCAATCAATATGATTGCTCCGGAAAGTATCATGGCGATAGTCAAGCGACTTGGCGGACATGTCGAAGGTTTGCTGCTGATTACATGCCTACAGTTGCTGGAGTCAATCCGCACTCCTGAAGCTCGCAGCTTCATTCAGCAAGCGCTGGAAAACAAAGATCCCGATGTTGTGCGCCAGGCCCGCAAGTCTCTGGAAATCTGTAATACAAAAATTAATTAGGGTATCCATGTCTTTTAACTTTTCAACTGGACACGCGATGTCCGATGACGAATTTTGCCTGCTCCGTGATTGTATCTATGGTCACTGCGGCATCTATTTCGATTCCGACTCCAAATATATTCTGGAAAAACGTCTTTCCGGACGCTTGACCGATCTAAATCTCCTGTCATTTTACGACTATTATCACTATTTAAAGTACAACCGTAATAAAGATCAGGAACTGATGGATATTATGGATGTACTAACAACAAATGAAACCTATTTTTTCCGAGAATCATTTCAACTGAAGGCTTTCACGGATGAGATCATACCCGAAATAATAAAAATCAAGGGTTCCAGGGGCAATCGTTCGCTGCGCATCTGGAGCGCCGGGTGCTCAACCGGTGAAGAACCATATACAATCGCGATGTTGCTGAGCAGTATTCCGGAGCTCAGGGGTTGGAATATTGAAATTATCGGCACGGATATAAGTCAAAGAGTTCTGCAGCACGCCAGGCGCGCCGTCTACGGCAAGGCATCTTTCCGTACCACGGAAGACCATTACCTGCGGAGTTTCTTCATACCCCAGGAAGACGGTTACAAAGTAAATGATTCAATCCGTAAACTGGTTACAATCAGTCATCTCAATTTATTCGATACCGGTCGCATGAACATGCTCGGCAAGATGGATATCATCTTCTGTCGTAATGTGATCATCTATTTCGACCGGGCTGCCAAAAAACGGGTTGTTGAGTCCTTCCACAATGCATTGTACGACGGAGGTTTTCTGCTTCTTGGGCATTCGGAATCATTGATGAATGTTACGACGCTCTTTACGTTGCGGCATTTTAAAAACGACATGATTTATCAAAAGCCGGATCGTGTATTTTCCGGGGGCGCCCTATGAAAAGAGTCAGAGTAGTTGTTGTTGATGATTCCGCGTTCAGCAGGCGCAGCATTACCAAAATGCTCGAAGACATGCCGGCCATAGAGGTCGTAGGATATGCAACAAACGGCGAGGAAGGGATTCAGAAGGTAATTGCTCTCAAACCGGACCTGATTACCCTGGATCTTGAAATGCCCAAGATGGATGGTTTCACGCTTTTGCGAATCCTGACCACCCGTTTTTCTCTTCCTGTTATTGTAGTGAGCGCATTGAGCGAAGCCGACAAGGTTTTTAAGGCATTGGAGCTGGGTGCACTTGACTTTGTAGCCAAACCGAGCGGTACCGCTTCGATTGACCTGCTTTCAATCAAGGAGGATCTGCAGAAGAAAGTGCTTCAGATGGTGTCCTGGAAGCCGGGCGGGGCGTTGCGCACCAGGTCTTTTGCAGAGCCTGAACCACCGGTGGTGAACGTATCTCATACCGGTGTAATCCCCATGGTAAAAAGCCAAACCATAGATATTGTGGCGATAGGCTCATCAACAGGCGGACCGCCAGCGCTTCAGCAGATATTTTCCGCATTCAAGCATAAATATCCATTTTCCATCGTTGTGTCCCAGCACATGCCTTCCGGATTTACCAGGGCGTTTGCCGACCGCCTCAACAGGAGTTCGCTGTTTGATGTAAAGGAAGCGGCTGATGGTGACCTTGTTCTTCCGGGAAGGGTTCTGATTGCTCCTGGCGGCAAAAATATGATCTTTGAAGTTGTCGGAGGCCAGGTAACGGCGCGAATTGTGAATCCGTCAGACGAAGACCGTTATGTGCCTTCGGTTGATGTGATGCTGGAATCCTGCTCCGGTATCTATAGAAAACGGGTGGCGGCTGTAATTCTGACCGGGATGGGTAATGATGGCAGTCGTGGAGTTTGCGCGATCAAGAAAAACGGCGGTTATGTGATAGCAGAGTCGGAAGAGAGCGCGGTTGTTTACGGGATGCCGCGCGAAGCGGTTGCCACCGGCGTTGTTGACCGTGTAGTACCGTTACAGCGCGTCTCAAGTGAAATCATTATGCATGGTGGATTTGCCTGATTTTGTTCAGGCTCTTTTTGTGTTTGGAAAGGTTTAGGGATGAACTTGTCAATAATTCTGGTCGTGCTTGGAATCCTGCTGACAGCTCCGGCTTGCCTGCATGCGGATTTCATGAAGACCTTGTATTTAAACTCGACTAACGCCGGTAAGGTGCCGTTTGAACACGAAAACCACCTTCGTCATACTGGTAAAAACTGTTCCGCCTGCCATAACAGCATCTATCATATTATACGTAAAAACAACGCCGTGGTGACTATGGCCGAGATGGAAAAAGGCAAGTCATGCGGCGCCTGCCACAATAAAAGCAATCCCCGCACGCCACAACTCAGCAGTTGCTCCACTTGTCATCCGGTTGATGCGGTAACGATTACGATCCCTGATTTCGGATCACTTGTATTCAGTCATAAAAAACACCTGGGCATGTACAGTTGCGCTGATTGTCATGACGGATTGTTCAAGACCAACCGGAGTAATCCTCATTTCTCGATGTTGCAGATGGAGCAGGGCAAGTCCTGTGGAAGCTGTCATGAAGGTAAGACAGCATTCTCGGTCAAGGGTGACTGTGTCAAATGCCATCTGGTTGGGGACATTACGCTGGCCGGAGGTTCGGTTTTCGGTCACAAAGTGCATCTTGACATGTCGTTTTCCTGTTCGGATTGTCACAACAAGCTTTTTGTACCCGGACCAAACAGGGTAAGTCAGACGATGCTTGATATGGAAAAAGGGAAATCCTGTGGCGCATGTCACGATGGTAAAAATGCCTTTTCCGTCAAAAGCGACTGTCAGAAATGTCATAAGAATGTGAAGAATATTTCTTTTAAGGCGTTTAATGCCAATTTCAGCCATACTTCGCACCTCGGTTTTTTCAAGTGTGAAGAATGCCATAGTGCGATCTTTGTCGGTGGAGCACGCAGCACACGTTTTACGATGCAGGACATGGAGAAGGGCAAATCCTGTGGGACTTGTCACGATAAAAAAAGTGCATTCGGAGTTACCGGAAGTTGTGACAAATGCCACCTCGGAAATCCTGCTGATGTGATGTTTTCCATAAAAAACGCCGGGAAGGTGTCATTTAACCACACCAGGCACCGCTCTCTGTTTGCTTGCGGTGATTGTCACAACGGAATAGTTGGTTCCGGAAGCTCTTCAAGACGTTTCAGCATGGCCGATATGGATAAAGGCATGTCTTGCGGCGCGTGCCATGACGGCAAAACCGCTTTTGGTGTCAAACAATGCGGTAAATGTCATACGGTTAAAGAAATACTGTTTTCGCACGACGCCCGTTTCAACCATGATCGGCATTTGACGGTTTACTCCTGCAACGATTGCCATAACCAGCCCTATAATGCCGGACCTGACAATAGCCGCGTAACCATGGCCCAGATGGAAAAGGGCGCATCATGCGGGAGCTGCCATGACGGCTCCACCGTGTTCAGTGTCAAGGGTGATTGCGAGAAGTGTCATAAATCCACTGTAGATGTTACATTCAAGGTTAAAGAAACCGGGGATACCACCTTTGGACATGCCGTGCATACACCCTTGTTCAAATGCACCGAATGCCATAACGGCATATTCATTGCCGGAAAATCAAGCAAGCGTAACAGCATGGCTTCCATGGAAGCGGGAAGCTCTTGCGGCACATGTCACGACGGCAAGACGGCCTTTGGAGTCAAGGCTGACTGTCAGAAGTGCCATGTTGTGAAACAGATCAACTTCCGTCCCGGCAGCGCGGTGTTCAGCCATACCCCGCATATCGCCGCCTACGGTTGCAAGGATTGCCATCCGGCTCTCTATACCCCCGGACCTGGTAATAAACGTTTCAGCATGAACCAGATGGAACAGGGCAAATCCTGTGGCAGTTGTCATGACGACAGCACCGCTTTTGGAGTCAAGTCCAATTGCCAGAAATGTCATCCGTCCAATCCCAGGACGATTCGCTACGAACTTTCACCCAATACCGGAAATGTGGAGTTCAGCCATAAACCGCATTCGGAAAAGGGGTATGTTTGCATTGATTGTCATTACAACGTAGTCCCCTCCGGAAATTCCGATAAACGCTGGGTTATGAAAGAGATGGATCAGGGTAAATTCTGCGGCGTTTGTCACGGGTTCAGCATGGCATTCAGTGTCAAGGATCCGGCCGCCTGTGAGCGTTGTCACCAGAAAGAATCCGATTGGCGTCCCCAGCAAATGCAATAGAAACTTAATATTAAACCGTAGAGAAAGGAATACGCCGTGGAAGAGAAGTACTCGCCTAAAGATATTGAACAGAAATGGCAGATGAACTGGGAGAACGAAAAAACCTTCAAGGCCAGGGAAGATAAGAATAAAGAGAAATATTACCTGCTGGAGATGTTTCCATATCCGTCCGGCCGTATCCATATGGGCCACGTCAGAAACTATTCAATCGGTGATGTTATCGGACGTTTCAAGCGGATGAGAGGTTTCAATGTCCTGCATCCGATGGGGTGGGACGCCTTTGGAATGCCGGCGGAAAACGCGGCGATCCAGAACAAGAGCCACCCGGCTACATGGACTTATGAAAACATCGACTATATGCGCAAACAGCTCAAAAAAATGGGTCTTTCCTATGACTGGGAGCGCGAACTGGCGACCTGTGATCTTGATTACTATCGCTGGGAGCAAAAGATCTTTCTTGAGATGTATTCCCGTGGACTGGCCTACAAGAAAACCTCATTTGTCAACTGGTGCCCCAAGTGTGAAACGGTTCTGGCCAACGAGCAGGTTGAGGACGGCGGTTGCTGGCGCTGCGACAGCGAAGTAAACCTGAAAGAGCTGGACCAGTGGTTTTTCAGGATCACCGATTATGCCGAGGAACTGCTGGAGAACACTTTCAAGCTTCCGGGTTGGCCTGAGAGGGTTCTGGTCATGCAGCGCAACTGGATTGGCAAGAGTTTCGGCTGCGAGATTGATTTTCCGATTGAAAACAGCCCGGGAGCGATCCGGGTATTCACTACACGGCAGGACACGGTCTTTGGAGCGACCTTCATGTCGCTGGCGCCGGAACATACCCTGGCAACCGAACTTGCCACTCCGGAGCAGGTCGAGGCGGTATCCGCATTTATCGATAAAATCAAGAAAACCGACCGGATCAAACGTACCGCCGATGACTTCGAAAAAGAGGGCGTGTTTACCGGTTCCTACTGTATCAATCCCCTGACAAAGGCGAGAATGCCGATTTTTCTGGCCAACTTTGTGCTGATGGATTATGGCACCGGTGCTGTTATGGCCGTGCCGACCCATGACCAGAGGGATTTCGAGTTTGCAAAGAAATACGACCTGCCGCTCAAGGTTGTAATTCAGCCGCCTGACACCGCGCTGGATCCGGCTTCCATGCAGCAGGCTTTTACCGAAGTCGGCATAATGGTAAATTCGGGACAGTTCGACGGCATGCAGAGCGATTCGGCCAAGGAAGCCATAGCCGATTTTCTGCAGGCCGAGGGCCATGGCTCAAAAACGGTCAATTACCGTCTGCGGGACTGGGGCATTTCACGTCAGCGTTACTGGGGCAATCCGATTCCGGTGATCTACTGTGACAGCTGCGGGGTGGTCCCGGTGCCGGAAAAAGACCTTCCGGTGGTACTGCCCAAAGATGTCGCATTCACCGGTGAAGGCGGCAGCCCTCTGGCGCGGATGGATTCCTTCGTCAATTGTTCCTGTCCGAAATGCGGGAAAGCTGCGCGCCGCGAGACCGATACGATGGACACCTTCGTGCAGTCCTCCTGGTATTTCCTTAGATACTGCTGCCCGGATTTCAAGGACGGAATCCTCGACCGTGATCGGGTTGACCACTGGATGTCCGTGGACCAGTATATCGGCGGTATCGAACATGCCGTGCTACATCTGCTCTATGCCCGTTTCTTTACAAAGGTGCTGCGTGACCTGGGGCATACCGCTGCCGACGAGCCTTTCATCAACCTGCTGACCCAGGGGATGGTGATCAAGGACGGGGCCAAGATGAGCAAGTCCAAGGGAAATGTCGTCGATCCGGATGCGCTTATCACAAAGTACGGCGCCGATACGGCCCGGATGTTCTCCCTGTTCGCGGCTCCGCCGGAAAAGGATCTGGACTGGAACGATCAGGGAGTGGATGGATCTTTCCGATTTCTCAACCGCATCTGGAAGCTGGTGCACGAGCACCTCGACGCCATCAGAGGAGCTGGCCGGGTGGATGTCGCCTCCCTTTCTCCGGACGAGAGGAGTTTGCGGCGGGCGGTTCATAAAACCATCAGAAAGGTGACCGAAGATGTTGAAGAGCGTTTCCACTTCAATACCGCCATCGCATCGGTAATGGAGCTGCTCAATACACTTCAATCCTACGAACAATCAGCGTCCCGCTCTTCCGCGGTAATGAAAGAGGCTCTCGAGAGCGTGGTTTTGCTGATGGCGCCGTTCGTGCCACATATTACCGAGGAGTTGTGGCAGAACATGGGTAATAGCGTGCCGCTGTCAGGTACAGCCTGGCCCGAGTACGACCGGGACGCCGTCGTTGATGAAGAGCTGCTGGTAGTAGTTCAGGTCAACGGCAAACTGCGCTCGAAAGTCACGGTTGCCGCCGGTACCGGCGAGGAAGAGCTTAAGGCGCTTGCCCTGGCAGATGAGAAAGTGCTGCTGTTCACGGAAGGCAAGACGGTTCGCAAGGTCATCTATGTGCCGGGCAAGCTTGTCAACATTGTGGTGGGGTAGGGCGATGGCATTCAGAGCGTATTTCCGTCTGCTGCTGCTCCCGGCCCTGGTATGGGCTTTGGCCGGTTGCGGCTATCAGTTGACCAACTCTGCTTCGGATCGCCTTGTCACCGGTCAGAAAATATGGGTGCCGTTCATCGGCAACGAGAGCGTCAGCCCGACCGCCCAGACAGTGTTGCGACGCGCCTTGTACGATGAAAGCCATGCGCTCAGAGGCCTGGTGGCGGCGGATAGCGAGGCATCGGCCGATCTTTTTATAAAAGGCCGGCTCGTGTCGTATTCCACCAAGGTGGTTTCATACAGCGCCGCGGACAGAGCCCGCGAAATCCGACTGACGGTGGACGTTGAGCTTGAACTGTACCGACGGGGAGAAGCGGCGCCGCTCTGGAAAGGTATGCTGCAGGCATCCAAGACATATCCGACCAATGACAATCTCGCTCTGCAGCGTAACGCCGAGGAAAGCGCACTTGATTCCGCGGCACGTCTCATCGCCGGAAAGTTTGTTTCTGCTGTCGAGCAGAATTTCTGATTATGACTCCACTGGAATTTGAAACATCGCTTAAAAAAGGGCATCTTCCAACCGTATGCTATCTGTACGGAGAAGAGCCGTTTCTGGTGGAGCGGGCAGTGCGCATGCTGCTGGAGCGGGCCATCGACCATTCGCTCAAGGATTTCAACCTCAACGTATTCTTCGGAAACGAATCAAAGGGTGTGGATATCCTCGATGCCGCCCAGACATTGCCGATGTTCGCGGACCGCAGGGCCGTGCTGGTCAAACGGGCCGAACTTTTAAAGGCCGATGCGCTTGAAGTTCTGTTGCCCTACATCAAGAATCCGGCCGCTGGTACATGTTTGATATTGACCGGCAGCAAAATTGACCAGCGGAAAAAGTTCTTTCTTGAGTTGAAGAAGCATGGAGAACTAATTGAGTATAAACGACTTTATGACAATAAACTGGCCGGTTTCATACAAGGCGAAGCCAGCGTCCATGGGAAACCGATCGATTCCGCTGCCGCTGAGCTGTTATCGCACCTGATCGGAAACAACCTCCAGGAACTGTCGTCCCAGATCGAGAAACTGGTGGTCTACGCCGGTACGAAACCCCGCATAACAATCGATGATGTACGCACCATGTCCAGCAGCAGCAAGGCCTTTAGCGCTTTTGAGCTTGCAAAATACCTGGGATTGCGTGATTTGCCCAACTCTATCAAAAGTCTGGATGCGCTTTTTCTGAATGGTGAAGAGGCCCCCATGCTGATTGGCGCGTTGACACGCCACTTTCGTCAGCTATGGAGAGTCAGGGAGTTGATGGACAAGAAAATGCCCCAGGCCGATATCGGCAAAGAGCTTAACATTCATTCGTTTTTTTTGGGAGAGACGGTACAGCAGGCCCGCAACTTTTCGCGGAGTGAATTGAGAAATATCTTCAACGAGTTTTACCGGTGCGACATCGAATCAAAATCCGGTGGCCAGCCATACACGCTGCTGCATGGCCTGACAATGACTATTTGTGGCATAGTCTGAATTTCTATTCATGCGAACGAGAAAAGGGGGCGTGCATTGAATGCAGCCCCCTTGCAATTGAATCATTATTATTTTAATCAGCCGAGCGTGTTGACCAGTTTGGTCAGGCGTGAAACATTCCTTGAAGCATTTGAGCTGTGGATGACGCCTTTTGATGCGGTTGCATCAATAACCGGAATAGCTGCCTTGAGAGCTGCTACCGCGGCATCCTTGTCTTTTGCTTCAACCGCTTCACGGACGCGCTTGATATATGTTTTCAGAGTAGAGGAAACATGGCGATTACGTGCGTTCCTCTTGACATTCTGCTTGATCCTCTTGATTGCCGACTTATGATGAGCCAAACCACACCTCCAATTAATTCATGCCGCTTTTGAGTAATAAAATCGAGCTGAATTCATAGCACTTAAGATGATCCGCTGTCAAGATAATTGTATTGAATAATGGAGCAAGCGTACAACTTTGCGGGGTGACTGTTTTTAATATTTATCTGACGTTTGTCGTAATCCCGCTTTCAAATGAGCATGTAACCAGCCGTATTTGCTGGTAAGATGCAAAGTTGGATTTGATCCTGGATTTTTGTTCTACTCAGATAGGTGTTTACTTATTGTTTTTTATATGATATTAAATTCAGCTCCAACAAAGAATAATTGTTTTATTATTCTGATATATTACTCAGGTGAAGGGAGGTGTAGACAGTGCTGGCAACCGAAAAGAAGCAGGAAATCATCAATGAATTCAAGAAACATGAAAGCGACACAGGTTCTCCGGAGGTTCAGATTGCAATTCTGACCGAGCGGATAACTTATCTGACCGAGCATTTCAAGATCCACAAAAAGGACCACCACAGCCGTCGCGGGCTTTTAAAGCTCGTCGGCCAGAGGAGGCGCCTTCTGGACTACCTGAAGGGCAAAGAGCTGGACAGGTACAAGAAGGTTATCGAACGACTCGGCATACGCAGGTAATGGAAGGCAGTATACCTGTTAATTGCAGGTATATTGCCGACACCATTTCTTTGCTGTAGGCATTTTGAAAGAGGGCTTCGCGGCCCTTTTTATTTTTGTTGGGGACGTGGGTAGAGTTCCTCCCTGCGGGAGGAATTGTAGCGACGGCCCCAACGCAACCGTAGAGGAGAATTTGAATATGGAACAGATTGTACAGGTTGAGTTTGGCGGCAGAACGATTACAATGTCCACCGGCAAGATGGCCAAGCAGGCCAGCGGCGCCGTGGTGGTCAGTTGCGGAGATACGGTGGTTCTGGTTACCGCCGTGGCAGCAAAAAGTGCCAAGGAGGGGCAGGACTTCTTTCCCCTGACGGTCAATTACACTGAAAAGGCCTATGCCGGCGGAAAAATCCCCGGTGGTTTTTTCAAACGCGAAGCAAGGCCTTCCGATCCGGAGACATTGACCTGCCGTCTGATCGATCGTCCGATCCGTCCGCTCTTTCCGGAGAACTTCCTGAACGACACCCAGATCATGGCGACTGTCGTATCGGCCGACAAGGACAATGATCCCGCGATACTTTCGATGCTGGGCGCTTCCGCCGCATTGACAATCTCGGATGCCCCCTTCAATGGTCCGATTGCCGGAGTCAAGGTCGGACGAGTTGACGGCAAGCTGATCTGCAACCCGTCAGCCGAGGAACTTGAAAAGAGCGATATAGAAATAGTTGTGGCCGCCAGCCGCGACGCGGTCATCATGGTTGAGGGCGAAGCCAAGTTCGTTTCCGAAGCGGACCTGCTGGAAGCAATCTTCTTTGCCAAGGAAGCGGTGTTGCCGCTGATTGAGGCCCAGGAAGAACTGCAGCGCAAAGCCGGCGTCGCCAAGCGTGAAATCGCTCCGATCACCGTTGATGAGGCTCTGTTGTCCAGAGTTCGCGAATTGGCCTATGACCGGATCGGCGAGGCGGTCAAGCTCAAGACTAAACAGGATCGCCACAATCAGATCGATCTGATCAAGGCTGAAACCATCGAGGCCCTCAAGGAAGAGTTCGAAGGTTCCGCCAAGCAGATCAAGGCTTTCCTGGGCGACTTCGAATATGAGCGGGTCCGTGCCGACATCCTTGACACCGGCATCCGCATCGACGGCCGCACCACCACCACGGTCCGTCCGATCAGCACCGAGGCCGGCCTGTTGCCCCGTACCCATGGTTCGGCCCTGTTTACCCGCGGTGAAACACAATCGTTGGTTACCACTACCCTGGGTACCTCCAGCGACGAGCAGCGTATTGACTCGCTCTATGGCGAGTCGCGCAAGCGCTTCCTGCTGCATTACAACTTTCCTCCGTTCTCGGTAGGCGAGACCAGTTTCCGTCTGGCTCCGGGGCGTCGCGAGATCGGCCACGGCATGCTGGCCGAACGTGCCCTTTCGGCCGTTATTCCCCAGCATGATGATTTCCCCTACACGATCCGTATCGTTGCCGAAACACTGGAGAGTAACGGTTCCTCTTCGATGGCGGCGGTCTGCGGCGGTTGCATGTCGCTGATGGATGCCGGCGTTCCGGTAACAGCCCCGGTGGCCGGTATCGCCATGGGTCTGATCAAGGAAGGCGAAAAATTCGCGATCCTGTCCGATATCCTGGGTGACGAAGATCACCTGGGCGATATGGACTTCAAGGTTGCCGGTACCTCCGAAGGTGTCACTGCGCTGCAGATGGATATAAAAATCGGCGGCGTAACCAAGGAAGTCATGCAGCAGGCTCTCAAACAGGCCCGCGAAGGACGCCTGCACATCCTGGGCAAGATGGCTGAAACGTTGGCTGCTCCTCGCGCCGAGATGTCGTCCTACGCACCGCGCATCACGACCATCTGGATCAAGACCGACCGCATCCGCGACGTGATCGGAACCGGCGGCAAGAATATCCGCAATATCACCGAGACCACCGGCGTTACAGTTGATATCGAGGACACCGGCCGTATCAACATTGCCAGCACCAACAAGGAAGCCTGCGACCTGGCCATCCAGATGATCCGCGGCCTGACCGACGAAGCCGAAGAGGGCAAACTGTACATGGGTACCGTCCGCAAGATCATGGACTTCGGCGCTTTTGTGGAAATCATGCCGGGCACCGATGGACTGGTTCATATCTCCGAACTGGATACTACCAGGGTCAAGGTAGTAACAGACGTAATGAACGAAGGTGACAAGGTTCTGGTCAAATGCATCGGCATCGACAAGAACGGCAAGATCAAGCTTTCCCGCAAGGAAGCGCTTGGTCTCAACCTTGATGGATCAAAGAGTACAGCGGAGTAATTACCGCAGCCATAATTTAAATTAATGTATTAAAGGCGGAGCCGGTCATGGCTTCGCCTTTTCTTTTATCAGAAGTTGAGGCATAGTATCCGTTACCCAAGTAACCGGAGGTACACATGAAAAAAAGTCGCCTGGCTGCGATAGATATAGGTACCAACTCGATTCGTTGCATCGTGGTGGAAGTCGATTCTCAGGGACGCTTCATGGTTCTGGATGATGAAAAGGCTACCGTTCGCCTGGGAGAGAATATGGCCGCGAGCGGCGCCATATCACCTCCTGCTTTTGCGCGGGCTGTTGACGCGATGTCGCGCATCCGCAAGTTGATCGACGGTCTGAAGGTGACAGAGGTCGAAGCTGTTGCAACCAGTGCTGTAAGAAGTGCATCCAATGGTGTTGAACTCGTTGGAGTTCTTACCAGGGAGCTTGGTCGGGAAATACGGATAATATCAGGAGAGGAAGAGGCCGAACTGGTTGCGATATCGGCGCGTCACAACTTCGATATGAGCGGCAAGCGTTACATGATCATCGATATTGGTGGGGGCAGTGTTGAAATCATGAGCGCTGTTGCCAATCTTGTCGAGAGTTGCTATTCGCTGCAACTGGGTGCGGTCTTGATGACCGACCGTTTTCTTCTGTCCGATCCGGTAAAGGAAACTGAAATTGACAAGCTCAGGCGTCATGTCAGGGCAGAACTTAAAAATATATTTTGCGACGAAAAGCCGATTGTTCAATCCTTCATCAGTTCAGGCGGCACCATAACAGCACTGGCAAGCATGGTCATGAGTATGCGCCGACAGGTTTTCTCGTCGCTGCACGGTTTTGAGGTGCTGCGTTCCGAAATAGTTCATCTGCTGGCGATGCTGGTGCGCAAGGACATCAAGGCCTTAAGAAGCGTACCAGGTTTGAATCCGGACCGGGCGGATATCATCGTGGCCGGTCTGGTGGTAATCGACGAGCTGATGAAATTCTTCTCCGCCAACATAATGCTGGTTAACGAACGTGGCATCCGCGAGGGGTTGATTATCAGGTGCATGAAACGACTGCAGCTTTTGCCGGAATCCTCGCTACAGCGTACCTGGAAGGCTTCTGTGCTGGAATTTGCCCGTTCATGTCACTTTGACGAACCTCATTCCCGGCATGTCGCCAAGATTGCGTTGAATATATTCGACGAACTTGCAAAAGAATTCAAACTCAAAAAAACCGATCGAAAGCTGTTGGAAGCAGCGGCCCTGCTACATGATGTAGGTTATTTCATAAGCTACAACAGTCACCACAAACACTCGCATCACCTGATCCGCCATGCCGAGCTGTTCGGGTTCACCCCGCGAGAGCGTGAGATGACAGCGCTGATCGCACGCTACCACCGGAAATCCCTGCCGAAAAAGAAGCATGACGAGTTTGCGCGTCTGGATGCAAAAGACCAGCTGCTTGTGTGCCAGTTGGGGGGCATACTCAGGTTGTCCGACGGCCTTGACCGTCGCAGGAGCGGACTGGTTGAAGTCGTTGCGCTCCGGCACGATGTTTCGGCATACAGATTGCGTCTGCTCGGAACCGAGGACATATCGGTGGAGATATTCGGCGGAAACGCTAAAAAAGACCTGTTCGAAAAGTCCTTTGCAGGTAACGTGATTTTTGAGTGACTTGAACTGCACAATCGAATATATCGCTCAAAATCTCCAAGCCTTGCAGACCTGATAAGCTGCAGAGAATTTTTATGAGGCTGCTTGATAATACCGGGGTTCAAAGCCAATGCTAAAACCGTCCAACTATCGAATACTTATCGTTGATGATGAAGAAGGAATCCGTTATACGCTCGGATTGCTGTTGAAAAATGAGGGTTATCAGGTTGATGCCGCCGCCGATTTCAATACCGCTCTGGAGCGACTTCAGTCGAATAGGTATGATCTGGCGTTTATGGACATAATGTTGAGCGGCGAAAGCGGTATTGGCCTGCTGAAATACGTTAAATCCAGTTACCCCGAAGTGCAGGTGGTCATGTGCACCGGATTCCCAAAGGTTGAATCGGCTTCCGAAGCGGTTCGATTGGGGGCATTCGATTACATCACCAAACCGATTCGGCATGAAACCTTGCTGCTGGTAACCCGACATGCTCTTAATGCCAAAGTTATCAATGATGAACGTGAACTTTACCGAGCCAACCTGGATGCAATATTCCATTCGATTTCCGATTCGATCATCATGGTTGACAGGGAGGGAAGGTTATCACAATTTAACTCAACTGCCGAGCATGTCTGCGGTTACGAAAACGGTATGATAGGTGGCGATGCCGTTTTACTCGAAATGGGTTGTGGAGGGGTGTGCCGCAAAGCGTTGCTGGAAACAATGCAAACCAGATCCCCCAGAGTCCTTAACCGCATTGAGTGCAATACTGAACAAGGCGTCTCCCGCATAGTCAGTATCAACATGAATCCTATCACGGAAGTTGATGGCTCGGTCAGGGGGGCCGTGGCGGTAATTCGCGATGAAACCCAGCTGGCCACCATGGAACGTACGCTGAAAAAACGCGGGCATTTCCATGGTTTGATTGGCACTTCCGAACCGATGCAGAAGGTCTTTTCGTTGATCGAGGCGCTGGCCAATGTGCCGACCACCGTACTGATCAATGGTGAAAGCGGCACCGGCAAGGAACTGGTGGCCGCAGCTCTGCATTACAACGGTGTGCGTACTAACAAGCCGTTCGTCAAGGTCAATTGTTCGGCCCTTTCAGAAACATTGCTGGAGAGCGAACTCTTCGGCCATGTGCGCGGCGCATTTACCGGCGCTGTTTCAGACAAGGTCGGACGTTTTCAGAAAGCCCATGGCGGCACACTTTTCCTGGACGAAATCGGAGATATCTCGCCGGCGGTGCAGATGAGGTTGTTAAGGGTTTTGCAGGAGAGCGAATTCGAACGGGTAGGCGAGTCCACTCCCACCAGGGTGAATGTGCGCATCATAGCGGCAACCAATCAGGACCTTGCGGAAAAGGTGCGTCAGGGAAGTTTCAGGCAGGATCTGTTCTATCGTTTGAATGTTATTCGCATTGTACTGCCATCGCTGAAAGAGCGTCTGGATGATCTTGCGCTGCTGGTGGCCCACTTCATTGCAAAGTTCAACGACAAATTCAGCCGTAACATAAAAGATGTTTCCGTTGATGTAATGGACATATTCCGCTCCCATGACTGGCCCGGCAACGTGCGTGAGCTTGAGCATGCCATCGAACACGCCACTGTTCTCTGCAAGTCCGAAATAATATCAGCCCAGGATTTGCCGCTGGATCTGCTTGCATCTGTGAAACCAGTGTTGAAGTCTGATACATTCATTGAGACAAAACAGCAAACAGTCAAGGGTGCCATGACTCTGGAAGAAGCGCTTGCCATGGCTGACGGCAATAAAACTCGTGCCGCCAGTCTGCTGGGAATCAGCCGCAGAACCATCTATCGGCATCTTGAAGAGTAATCAGCCTCTATAATACCACCTCAAAAAAAGTGTGACATGGCACAGGTATGATGTGACATGTCACACTTCAAGCCGTGTCACATGCCACGTAAGTTCATATCATAAACCTCCCGACGCCGTCATAACCTACGTTTTTCAGCTGTCTGGCTCTGTTGCTGGGCATTGGCACAGTCATTGTAAACACTTTCACCATCAGAGTTCGCGATTCGAGTGGAGGAGGAGGTTTTATGGCTGAAGATCTACAGACAAACCAGTATCTAACCTTTACGTTGGCAGAGGAAGTTTTTGCGGTCGATGTTGCAAGAGTCCGGGAGATACTGGAGATTACCAGTATTACCAAGGTGCCTCAGGTGCCGGATTTCATGCGGGGCGTGATCAATTTGCGGGGATGCGTTGTGCCGGTGATCGACCTGCGTCTTAAATTCGGCATGCCGGAGACGGCTCAGACCGTCAATACCTGCATCATTGTGGTTGAGGTCGAGATGGATGGAGAAAATATCGTCCTGGGTTCACTGGCCGACAGCGTGCAGGAGGTGATCGAGATGGAGCCGTCACAGATCGAAGCGGCACCGCATATCGGCACCCATCTCAAGACCGAATTCCTCAAGGGGATGGGTAAGCACAATGAACATTTCGTGATGATACTGGATATTGACAAGGTCTTTTCCGGTGAAGAGCTGGTTGCTGTCAAGGGTGTTGAATAATTGTTGTCCACCATACACAAAAAATATTGAAATGGAGGCATTATGAAGTGGTACTACAATCTCAAAATCAGCGTTAAACTCTTGTCGGCTTTTATTGTTGTGGCGGTTATCGCCGGTGTGATCGGTTGGGTGGGAATATCAAAAATCACCCAGATCGAACATGCTGATAAGGCGATGTATGAACTGAATACGGCTCCCATGGAGCAGATGGTGAGCATGACTGCAGCGTTCCAGCGCGTACGAGTGAACCTGCGTGAGCTGGCCCTGGATACCAACGATGCCGATCGCAGGAAGCATGCGGAACGCATCCTGGAGCTGGATAAGATTATCAACGAAGAAATGGTGACCTTCGCCAAGTCGATGAAATCGGAAGAGATTAAAAAAACATATAAAGATCTGCAAGATGCCATGTCAAAATATGCTACCCACCGCAAGGAGGCGATGGATTACGGGCTGGGCGGCAAACAGTCGGAGACCGTGGCTGCCATGCGCAATCCTCAGGCTTCAGAAGCCGCCAAGCAGGTAGATACGGCAATGCAGAAGCTTGCTGACCTGAAGGTCGGTCTGGCCAAGACAAAAGCTTCCGATAACGCTGACATTGCCAAGGCTGCAACACGTACGATGCTGGTATTGCTGGCTGTAGGAGTTTTATTGTCGATAGTACTCGGCTTCTTTATTGCGCGCATTATCAGCAACCCTTTGCGTCAGGGGGTCAGCTTTGCGCAAGCGGTTGCAGCTGGCGATCTGACCCAGAAGATCACTCTGGACCAGAAGGACGAAATCGGGCAACTGGCCTCCGCTCTGAACGAAATGGTGGCCAAACTCAGCAGTATTGTCGGCGAAGTGATGACCGCCTCCGACAACGTCGCCTCCGGCAGCCAGGAGCTTTCCGCCACCGCCCAGCAGATGTCCCAAGGAGCCACGGAGCAGGCCGCCAGCGCCGAAGAGATCTCTTCCAGCATGGAGGAAATGGCCTCAAGCATCCGCCAGAATACCGACAACGCCATGCAGACCGAAAAGATATCGATCAAGAGCTCGGTCGATGCCAAGGAAGGGGGCAAGGCGGTGGTGGAGACGGTTGCCGCGATGAAGGAGATTGCCACCAAGATCAGCATCATCGAAGAGATTGCCCGCCAGACCAACCTGCTGGCCCTGAACGCCGCGATCGAAGCTGCCCGTGCCGGTGAGCACGGCAAGGGCTTCGCCGTGGTTGCCTCCGAAGTCCGCAAACTGGCAGAACGGAGCCAATCCGCCGCCGGCGAGATTTCAGACCTATCAACCCGCAGCGTGGCGATTGCCGAGCAGGCCGGCGAGATGTTGACCCGTATGGTGCCCGACATACAGCGCACCGCCGAACTGGTGCAGGAGATCACCGCTTCCAGCAAGGAGCAGGATACCGGCGCAGAACAGATCAACAAGGCCATCCAGCAACTTGACCAGGTCATCCAGCAGAACGCCAGCGCCAGCGAGGAAATGGCTTC
>JAVBXN010000061.1 GCA_030824515.1 Pelobacter sp. | reverse complement strand
TTTGATCATCATTCCGTCAAGTCTCTGACCTGGCCTCCGCCCGCCCGCAGTTCCTCGACTGATTCAAGCAGTCTCTTGGCCCCTTGAGGATTCCGGAGCAAGTATGCGGTTTCTTCAAATGCATGGAAATCGTCGAGGGAAAGAATGACAACTGGTTTACCACGCTGGCTGGTCACCACAACGGGAATGTGGTCTTCGTTAACCGATCGCATGACTTCCGCCAAATGCTGGCGAGTATAAGTATAGGTCAGGGCATTCATTGATAGCACCTCCTTGCCATGTATGTACATAACATAGTACGTATCGGTGGAATGATCAAGGAATGAATCCTGGTGGAGTATTGCTGCTTTTCAACTGGCCGGAAATTCGAAAAAATTCCTATCAAAGCGCAACATCGGTGAACCCGCTGTCAATCGAGGTTCAGGAGCCCCGGCAGTTCATGGATGCCGTCCAGCAGCCAACGGGCGGCGTCGAATTGGCCGCCACGGTTCATGTCGCCGGGGATTGCCGCGACGACCAATCCGGCCCGGGCTGCGGAGGTGACACCCCGCTCCGAATCCTCGATGGCCAGGCAGCGGCCGGGGTGGAGACCGGCGCGGGCACAGGCGGTCAGGTACGGTTCCGGATCGGGCTTTGATGAGACGTAGTCCTCGCGGGTCAGTATGAAATCAAAATAGCCGAGCAGACCGCTGGCGCGGTGCATCTGCAGGAAATTGTCCCGCCGGCAACTGGTGACGATCGCCATCGGCAGCCGTCCATGGAGCCGCTCCAGGGTGTCGTGTACGCCGGGAAATACCCGCGATTCCTCACCCAACAGCCGGAAATAGATCTCGTCACGCACCCGGCGCAGCATCTCCTCGTCGCTGTCGCCGGCAGCGAGGCTGAGCACGCTCTCCCCCTGGCGCAGCGAGATCCGGCAGAACTCTTCCAGGGAAAGCTCTACTCCTGCCTGGGCCAGCGCCTCGGCATTGGCCTGATAGTAAAGGTGCTCGGTTTCCATCAGCACCCCGTCGTTGTCCCAGAAAATACCGTCAAACATGTTAGTGCTTACCTCGTTTATATTATAATTACATTTCCGGTCTGCGATAATGCCGCCACGAACCCGGCCGCCTTTCTTTTAATCTCCTGTGCCCCCGGAAAGAGGCGACATTAGTGGATGAAATTCATGTAAATCTTGTCCTCGCGCTGCGGTGGGGTGATTGTGCCTTTGCCATGTTCGACCAGCTTTATCAGCCAGGCCATGTTCTTCCCCAGCACCCGCATGATCTGGACCCCTTCAGTATCCTGGTTCACCTCACCCGGGCTTCTGCCGTGGATCACGTTCCAATAGTTTGAAGTGGGCATCAGCATCTCCGCATAGTTGATGAAATTGTTCAACTGGTCGAAGGTCGGCAGGCCGCCGGAGCGCCGCACCGCCACCACCGCGGCGCCGACTTTGTGGCGCAGCATGCCGCCGTTGACGCTGGTCACGTAGAAGGCACGGTCCAGGAATGATTTCATGGTGCCCGCGATGGCGGAGAAGTGCACCGGTGAACTGAGGATGATCCCGTCCGCTCCCTTCATCTTCTGGATCCACTCGTTGACCTCGTCACCCGGCAGGACGCACTTCTCGTTCCTGTTCTTGAAACACTGACCGCAGGCGCTACAGCCGCGAATCACCTTGTTGCCGACATGAACGATCTCGGTTTCGATCTCCGCCTGCTCCAGCTCTGCCGTCACCATCTTCAGCGCATGCCAGGTGTTGCCTTCCCTGTTGGGACTGCCGTTGAACGCCACTACTTTCATATCAATTCCCTCCCTGACAAACTCGGACTACATTTTTTCAATCAGGTGGACTGTCCTGATCCATAGGATCTATAACGTCAATAACGTACATATTTGGTACGTAGTACCTAGTTAAGGAACCTAAATACTTTGGAGAACAGGAATGCAACCGCGATCAGCAACAGACCTGATGGTCTATCGGGATAAAGAGTACAAGTGCGGTATAGACGTCACCCTGACGGTGGCGGGTGGCAAATGGAAAGCCTCGATCCTCTGACACTTGGCGCAGCAAACCATGCGCTTTTCCGACCTGCAACGGCAGTTCAATGACGGGCGCGCTATTATCTGCTGCAAAGCCACTCAATATCCCCATGAAGTGGCGTAATATACTAATTTATTTATATTACTTTCACAGCGTCGTGGCAGGTGAGCGGGGTTCACCGCTCCACCGGCCTGGTGTACGCCCGTCATGGGCGTGAACTTATGGGGTGCAAGTCCCCTGTACTAGAATCCAGTCACTGTCGTGATTAGTTACCGTTACCAGCTTGCTGGTTTACGGGAACTAATTTGTTTCAACGAGATAGGGTAAACCAAGTACTAGCCGAAGGCAAGGGCGTCTTCGCGAGGAGGGATCTGGACCTGCTGTCCTGCTAAAGGTGGGTCAATATTGCACGCCGATTCACAGCCAATCAGTCGACCATTACTTGATAACCAGTCTCTCAACTATCAGTTTTCCGCTCTGGACTATTATCGGCCCTTGTACCTCCGTCATGCCGGTAATGGTAGTATAAGAATCGTCATCAAGTTTGTAGCCACCATTTAAAGTTATTGTTTTGGCTGTTTTTTCACCAAACAACACACCATTCGGTTCCCTGAAATAATACGATTGTGCATCTATCTCATCTACGTCGGCCGCATTGTCATACGCATCCTGAATGCTTGCAAATGGCGCATTTGACGGTGCCAGCCTTGCCTTATAGTTGGGGTCGAAAGTCGCCGTTACCACTTTGGCAGTATCCATGGTAAATGTTGCACCGGTACTGTCACCTGAATAGTCCTTGAAAAATGATTTCCAGTCTGGCGTAGCACCTAGAGTAACCGGCCAATATTGAAAAAACGTACTTCCGCATCCGCCACTGGCATCGCAGGAAATACCTGAAGGCGTACTGTGTATCGAACCGCTTCCGTTACCGGCAAGCACCAACGTCAATGTCACAGCGTTAAGCTTTACAGAATATGCCGGTGCAGCACATTTAAAGTGAATCCAGCCCAGGTTTTCTGCCCAGGCGTAGCCATCAAGTTCACCACTGACAGAATTTAATGTCACACCGCCGCCAGTTGGCGCAAAGTTGATCCACCCACCGTTTTCGCTCCAGGCGTATCCGGCCAGACCGGTCCCACTCAGATTGACACCCCAGTCAATATTGCTGTTGTTGGCATATGTATATAACCCGCCACCGGTATGGTTGCCCATCTTTATCCAGCCAAAATTCTCGGCCCAGGCAAAACCTTCCAGGTGATCAGGGTACATGGTGACTCCACCGCCAGTCGGAGCAAGATTGCTCCAGCCGCTGTTTTCAGACCAGGCGTGTTTGTTGATTGAATTTATGTTACCGGTTGCGCCGGCCACAATAGGCAATAACAGGCCGCTGAACATAAAAATAGTTGCTACAGCTGTTCGAATACGCATAATTTAGCTCCTTGTAGTGACCGCTGGCAGAAGGCTACGGTGCAGCACTACGAACGGGCCAGACATAAAAAAGAGTACTCTTCGCATAATTGGCGTTTGTACCATTTGTCGCGTTGAATGCCCAGGCACCGAATGCCGTTGGTGTATTTGAAGTCCAATATAATCCGCTCTGGATACCGGTAAAATTATACGGCGTACTGATACGAACTGTACTGATAAAATACTGCATCTCCTCCCATGTGGGTAACCGCCAGTAACCGCCATTTATACTATTACTGCTAAGACCACAGTACGTATTAACCAAATTACTAATCCAGGCACCGGCATCATCCCAAGACAACTTATCGGTTGCTGCACCGGATGCTGTTTTGACTACTCCACCTAATGTGGCAGCACAGTTGGCATTCTTAAGCCACAGCAGGCCGGTGTTCATATCTCTGATTGTGCCGTCACCGTTATCGCAAAAGCGTGAGTTTGACAAACTGCCACTGCAGGTATAGCCGCCATAGAGTGTCCCGGTAACCGTGGCGCCGTTTACAAAGGCGACCTTGCTTTTGGTGATGTTGGCAGCAACAGCGGGAGATGTTGTGTATGTATCAACAACCTCCGTCTTACCGGCAACCCCGAATATAGTTTTACCGCTTAAAATATTACCGGTGTAAAGATTGACATCACCTGCAACTGTTCCGGAGCCGTTGTGATACCCGGCGGTAATTGCCTGAGCAGCTGTGCCGGGCGTAATAGTGACGGCTCCTCTATTCGGCATTGTACCGGTCTGATTTGCTGCTGTCGCAATGGAATAGGTCGCACCTGAGAGCACGTTTGCAGCAGAGGCAGTACCGGTTGCCGGAATGACTGATCCGTTAACCCCGAAAATTGCTACACCGCTTTTGATATTACCGGCTACTAGATCAGCATCACCCGCAACAGATCCAGTACCGCTGTAATATCCGGCAGTTATAGGCTGTGACGTTGCAGAGGGGGTAATATTGAGCGTACCACGGTCAAGCATGGTACCAGCCACTCCGGCAGCAGTATCATTTGAAAAAGTATTGCCCTGTAGTACCTTGTCCGCTGTGGCAGTTCCGGTTGCCTGAATAAGAGTCCCGACAACTCCAAAGATTGTGGTGGTTTTTTTGATATTGGCTGGAATCAGGTTGGAATCTACAGCAGTGGCTTTTACCGTGGAGAGTCCTCGATAGAGGCCGTAGGGAATAACTACAGAGATTTCACCATCTACTCCGGAAACACTTGCACCAGCAGGAACGGTGCCGGTGACCTGCGAACCGTCTACCCAAGCGATTTTAGTGCTGGCAATATCACTTGCGACGGCATCACCACTAGTCGTATCAACCACGTTTGTTGACCCGTTAACCCCGAAAATACTTGTTCCTTTTTTTATGTTTCCTGAAACCAGGTTGGTATCACTGGCATACGCGTACTGTGTGCCGTTATAATATCCAGTTCCAATATTTATCCCCAGGCTTCCGTTAAGCCCGTAATTATTATAACCAGCCGGCATTGTGCCGGTCACCTGCGAGCCGTTTACCCAGGCAGTCTTCAGGTTAACTATATCTCCCGCAGTCGCAGTGGTGCTGCCGGTATTAACAACATTTGGATCGCCACTTACGCCAAAAATAGTAATACCTGATCGTATGTTATATGCCTTCAAATTAGCATCCGTATTTATCCAGCCACCGCTGTAGTATCCCGGATTTACGGCAATATCTGTCGCACCGGCTGTAAAATTTGCGAGCCCCCTGTTCGGCATCGTGCCTGCCATTTCGGCTTCACCCGTTATGGAGAACGTGTACGGACTGAGCACATATTGCGGAAGTGCATTTCCCTTTGCCTCAATAGCTAATCCATTAACGCCGAAAATGCTGACACCTTTGACGATATTTCCTGATCTCAGATTGACATGGGTATTTATCTGCCCGCCGGTGTAATATCCGGCAGGAATGGGAATATCTACAATGCCAGGATCGAAATATGCGAAGCCATGGTTCGGCATCGTGCCGACCAGACCGGACCCGGAAGCATTTGAAAACGTTGAACCGGAAAGTACTTCAGCTACAGTAGCGGTACCGGTAGCATTGCCTGTGGGTACCAGTGTGCCGGTTTTCAAGCCCCAGGTGCCATCGGTACGCAAACCCCAGAAGGTTTTATTCTGGACAACGTCACTAACCGCAGCACCATTGAGATTATCCGCTGCGGGTAGCATGCTTTTGATGTCAGACAAGGTTCTACCCGTGCTGCCAGGTGCACTGACAGGCTCCTGGAACGTGCCGGGGATATTGGCCGGGGTGCCGGTTGCAAGCTGGTTAAAGATGTCTCCGGTAGAAGGCATTCCGCTTCCTAATGATGGAGAAAGTGCATTGTCCAGATCACCAGCCATGGCAATCAATGGCAATGCTAATGCAGAAAACATGGGTAGGATTTTACACACCGTCCGAATAAGCATTTTATTCCTCCTTGGGCTGACTATCACACTGTAGTACTTTTTAAAGTTACTAAGGTAATTACCACTGTTTAGATGCTTGTCAATTATATATAAGGATGCTAGGAGTCTGTCGGATTTTCCCTCATTTTTGAAAAGTGGCTTCCAAATTTCATCTATAAAGCCGGAAAATACTTTTTTAATCTCTTTGGGTCCAATTCCCCGGGGCTTGCCTCGAAGGTTATGGGATTCGGCAGTAGATACCCCGTAGCTTGCTGCGGGGTAGTTAATTTCCACTGTCTCTGGAAATCTCGGCGCTGTTAAAAATAGTCGGCCAATCCGCTCTCGATCCGTTCAAAACCAGCCAGCCTGTCCGGCGGGTCGCCTGCCTGCAGCGCGCTTAGTTCCGCATTCGACAGCTCCGGTCCCAGTTCCAGCGGTCGTCGTTCAAGATAGAGGGAACGTCCGCTTGCCAGTACGATCTTGTCAAAAGGGGCACGATAGCTGGGGCTTTGCATCAGAGCCGTTTCGAAGTAACGGACACCGGTTTCCGAAAGTGTCCTCAGGAAGCCGGGTTCGGTCACGGTTTCGCCGGCGCCGCAGATCGACTGGGCCGCACGTCGCCGGGAGGCGGCAAGCTGGAAGCGTCGTTTGTAGGTGAAGGAGCAGTAGTTCACCGGCAGTGGAATGCCCTGCTCCAGACCGAAACGTACCAATCGCAAGGCACATAGTTCCGAATCCAGCAGCGTCACCTTCTCGCCATGCAAAAAGACATAGCCCCGGGCCGTCAAGGGGTCGAAGTTGTACGGCGTCAGCCGCATCTGGTGCAGGTTGAGGTGCTTTACCCCGGCCTCGGCCATTTCAACCATCTTCAGTTTCAGCAGTTCCTCATCCTCCGGCACCGCCGGAATCTCCACCGTCACCGTCGGGATACATCCGACCGCCAGTCGCAGCTTTTTAAGATGATAACGGACCGCCCCCAGGTCGAAGCGGATTTCGTCCAAGCCGGCATCCTGCAGTTTGCTGCAGAGATCGGCAGTCAGCATGGTGCCGTTGGTGTATAGCCAGAGATGGACCTTGTCACCGCAACGCTTCCGTACCGCTCGCAGATAGGAGAGGGTAAGGTCCGGCGTCAGGAGCGGTTCGCCGCCGCTGATGCTGACACCGCTGAAACCGAAGGTGGCCACATAATCGGCATACTCGTCCGGATCGTTGAATGCCAGGCCATTGGTAACCGGGGGGCCGTTATCGTCCTGGGCGGTGGGGCAGTAAAAACATTGCCCGTTACAGCGGCCGTTGACAAACAGGCAGGACCAGCCGCCATCGCCGCAGTGCCGGCAACCGGGAGAGAGATTGTTGCAATCCACCTTGGTCCCGGCATAACCGAAAGCGGCGTGCCGGGCCAGCCACTGCAGCAGTTCCCGGCGCTCTGCGTTGGCAGACGCCAGCCGTTCGCTGCCGGCAAAGGTCAAGAGGTCGTAGCGCAGGCCGTACTCACGACGATTGGCTTCGATCAGCCGCAGTTGATTGCTTTCAATGAGAGATAACGGCAGGCGGGGGAGTGGTGTGGATGGCACGTGAAATCTCCTTGGGATAAGGAGTGCAGTGCCGGAAATAGGCGTCCTTAAAGTGTTGTTAATTTACGACGAGTCGTGTTCCCTACTGTAGTCCATTACTGCAAATCCGTACAGTATATAACGCTGCAGTACGGTGAAATGGCGGTCGGTAAAATATTGACAGGCTGTATTTCCCGGAAGCAGTCCGTCATCTGTCAATCCCGACCTTTCAGGACGGGTACGGCGATCCGGCCATCTCCAGGTGGGTCAGGAACAGCCGGGTATCGAATTCCAGCTGACCGTAGGCGGGCTCCATATATTCACAGAGCTGGTAAAATGCCTTGTTATGTTCCTTTTCTTTCAAGTGCGCCAACTCGTGCACGACGATCATTTTCAGGAATTCCAGGGGTGCGTCCCGGAACACGGATGCTATGCGGATTTCGTGCTTTGCCTTCAGTTTTCCGCCCTGTACCCGTGATACAAACGTGTGGGTTCCCAGGGCGTTGTTGATCACATGGATCTTTCCGTCGTATGCAACCTTGCTCAGCGGGCGGGTGCTGCGCATGTACTCGTTCTTGATGGTGACGGTAAAGTCGTAGAGCGCCTTATCGGTCCGGATCTCGTGCGTCTTTGGATATTTCTGTACAAGGACGCTGCCCAGGCGGTTTTCCGCTACCAGTTCGGCCACCCGGGCCGTTATCTGCTGTGAATAGCCGGCTAAATATTTCAACTGCTGCATCTGCGGTCGATCCCCTTCCGTTTCGTTCCCGTATCTATACCTTGTTTTCGTCGGCACAGGGTTCTTTTTTTCCTGTCCATGGACTATCTGCACAATAGGATCATGTGCATGTTTGATGATTCAAGTACTGTCTCAAACGGTCCAGTCGTGGCCACTCTATCCCCATAGCTCACGGGGGAGTCTGCCGCCGGAGATGAACAGGGTCTTGAGTTCCGGATTTCGGGCAAACGCGAGGATACCGACGCCAAGTTCGATGCTCCGGTTATCCAGACCATGATTGGCGAGAGCTCTGCCCAGTGCCATAAAAGCCCGGTCATAGGCCGTTTGCCGCACCAGATCAGCCGGTACTGTACGATCAGTCTCATCATCGATGGTCGGGTTGAATGCGCTTTTACAACGACCGCTGTCCAGTGAGGCCACCCCCCGGCAAGCCAGGGGACGTACCGGATGAATCGAACAGCTCCCATCGGTATCGAGCAGCGGGCAGAATGCCGCGCGCATCATCCGCTCTTCGTCGTCCATCCAGCGCTCCCGGCTGGAGTGGAACTCCAGCCGTTTCTGCAGAGCGCTCCATGGTGTTGCCGTGATTGTTTCCGCAATGCGCATCGCCTCTGGCAGCAGAACCGCCACATTCAGCACACAGCAATGGCGGCAGCCGCGGGCACAGGCCATCTCCCTGCCGGCGCAGAGTGCTTCCGCCCTGTCTGCACAGAGAGTCACCCCCTGCATCAATCCTGCTTCGACGTCCCCCTTTTCCAAGGCGTCCGATAGAATTGCCGCCAATTCCTCATCAAGCAGTAACAAATCGCCCTGTGCCATATAAGCTCCTTCTTCGCTTGCGGGGTCCGGTCTGACTTTCTGCTGTTTGAACAGGCGTTTCGCGCACTGACCGATTATTTCATATGTAGCTGCGAACAGCAGAAAGTCAAGCACAACCCCGGAGGCTCCCGACTCCAGTGGCTCCGTAAAAATGAGCGGCAGGCAACAACCCCCCACAGAGGTGTTGCGCCGCGCCGGTCGAAAATGCTACATTGCACAACCCTGTTCACCTTGCCTGGACCCTGATGGGCAGCTCAAGTGCCTTAACTAGATTCCATGGCTCTGAAGAAATCGGGGAACGCTGGCTCATATCAAATTTGTGAGGTTGAAAGAATGACAATGAAACACTTTGGTCCGACCAGGCTGGACGCAACGCTCATCCCGAAGATAGCCGGACAGTGGGGAACACCGGTATATCTGCATGATCAGGAATACATAGAAAACAGCTGTGAACAGCTGCTGAACATGCCCAATGCCTACGGCCTGCATGTACGCTATGCCATGAAGGCCAACTCGGACCGGACAGTACTGCGTGTCGTCACCAACAAGGGACTTGACCTGGATTGTTCGTCGCTCGATGAAGCGGCCCGTGCCTATGCCGCCGGGGTGCCCTATGCCCGGATGATGCTGACCACCCAGGAGGTGCCGGCCGGTCAGGAGCGCGCCGAACTGGAGCAGATGATCAAAACAGGCCTCAAGTACAACGTCTGCTCCATGACCCAGTTTCAATTGATTGCCGACTTTGCCAAAGCCAACGGTATCGACCTCTCCATGAGGGTCCATCCGGGAGCCGCCGGCGGAGGTGAAAGCGCCACCCGCGATACCGGCAGCGAATACTCCTGCTTCGGCGTACATCTGAACGATGTCCCCACGGTAAAGGCCATGGCCGACAAACTGGGGCTGCGCTTCACACAGGTCCATGTCCATATCGGTTCAGGGGGCGCCCCGGAAAAATGGCGCGAGAATATCGACCGCGAACTGGGTTTTGTGAAGACCTATTTCCCGGATGCCACCACCGTCAGCTTTGGCGGAGGGCTCAAGGTGGCCAGGATGCCGGGGGAAACACAGGCCGACATTGCCTCGCTGGGCGCTTATGCCGCGCAGCGGATAACGGAGTTTAAGGAGTCCACCGGTCGCGAGCTGCAGATGGAAATCGAGCCGGGAACCTTCGTGGTGGCCAACTCGGGCCATATCATCACCAGGATCATCGACAAGAAGCTGACCAACGAGCTGAACTTCCTGATCGTTGACGGCGGCATGGAGTTGCTGACCCGTCCGCTTTTGTACGGCTCCGAGCATCCCATTGCCATCGTGCGCCAGGACGGCACGCTGCTCTCCAGCGAGTATGACACCAAGCCAACCGCCGGTCTGAAATCGTTCGGCATCGTGGGGCGCTGCTGCGAAAGCGGCGATTCGGTGCGTCTGGACAACGACGGCAACATCGTGCCGGTGCTGATTGCCGAGCCGGAAATCGGCGACTATGTCGTCATCGGCGGCACCGGAGCCTATTCCGAGAGCATGTCGCCGGAAAACTACAACTCGCACCGCAAACCGGGCGCTGTCATGAAAACCCGCAGTGGCGAACTGGTGCAGATCAGGAAGAAGCAGGTTCGTGAGCAGATTTATCAGAATGAGCTGGATGTGAAACTGTAAGTTTATCAATCAGCCGTAGACAGCAAGAGGCCAAGGGGCATGCATCCCTTGGCCTCTTTTCATATGGACTGATTATTCCAGATGCGACATGATCTCCTAAGTCGGAGTGATTATTATGACTACCGGCGACATGCCTGCTCTTTTTGGGGTATACTGTGACCAGTCACATAATCCCTGGTTAAGTATACAAATCCAAAACAGAGATGAAAGGAGAACAGAGATGAGTAAAGACAGCAAGTGTCCGGTAACGGGTAGAACTGACAAACCCACTGCCGGCAGTGGCACATCGAACCGTGACTGGTGGCCGAAGCAGTTGAACCTGAAGATGCTTCACCAGAATTCCAACCTGAGCAACCCGATGGGCGAGGAGTTCAAATATGCGGAGGAATTCAAGAAACTCGATCTGGAGGAATTGAAGAAGGATCTCTATGCCCTGATGACCGACTCGCAGGAGTGGTGGCCGGCTGACTACGGTCACTACGGCGGGCTCTTCATCCGCATGGCGTGGCACAGTGCCGGCACCTACCGCACCGGTGACGGTCGCGGCGGCGCCGGTTCGGGTTCGCAGCGTCTCGCGCCGCTCAACAGCTGGCCTGACAACGTCAATCTGGACAAGGCGCGCCGCCTGCTCTGGCCGATCAAACAGAAATACGGCAACAAAATATCCTGGGCCGACCTGATGATCCTGACCGGTAACTGTGCTCTGGAGTCGATGGGCTTCAGGACCTTCGGCTTCGCCGGCGGGCGCGAGGATGTCTGGGAACCGGAAGAGGATATCTACTGGGGCTCCGAGGACACCTGGCTGGGTGACAAGCGCTATAAAGGCGACCGGGAACTCGATAATCCGCTTGCCGCCGTGCAGATGGGCCTGATCTATGTCAACCCGGAAGGGCCGAACGGAGAGCCGGACCCGGTTGCCTCGGGCCGCGATGTGCGAGAAACCTTCGCCCGCATGGCCATGAACGACGCAGAGACCGTTGCCCTCGTCGCCGGCGGCCACACCTTCGGCAAGTGCCACGGCGCCGGCCCTGCGACCCATGTCGGTCCGGAGCCGGAAGGCGCCCCCATGGAAGCGCAGGGTCTTGGCTGGATCAGCAGCTTCGGCAGCGGCAAAGGCGGCGATACCATCAGTAGCGGTATCGAGGGCGCCTGGAAGCCGAACCCGATCAAGTGGGATATGGGCTATCTGAAGGTGCTGTTCAAATACGAATGGGAGCTGGTCAAGAGTCCGGCCGGCGCGCATCAGTGGCTGGCAAAAGACGTGGCCGACGAGGACATGGTGGTTGACGCCCACGACCCGTCAAAGAAGCACCGGCCGATGATGACCACGGCGGACCTCTCCCTGCGCTTTGACCCGATCTACGAGCCGATCGCACGGGACTACCTGCAAAATCCTGAGAAATTCGCCGATGCCTTCGCCCGCGCCTGGTTCAAGCTGACCCACCGCGACATGGGCCCGCGCTCGCGCTATCTCGGTCCTGAGGTTCCTGCGGAAGAGCTGATCTGGCAGGATCCGGTCCCGGCGGTCACGCATGAATTGATTGACGCGCAGGACATCGCCCTCCTCAAGGGCAAGATCCTCGCTTCCGGGCTGTCTGTTTCCCAACTGGTCTCCACCGCCTGGGCGTCGGCATCCACGTTCCGCGGCTCCGACAAGCGCGGCGGGGCCAACGGTGGCCGAATCCGTCTCGCGCCACAGAAGGATTGGGAGGTTAACCAACCGGCCCAACTGGATACGGTTCTGAAAACCTTGGAGGGAATCCAAAGAGAATTCAACAGCGCCCAGTCCGGCGGAAAGACCGTCTCCATCGCCGACCTGATTGTACTGGGCGGCTGCGCGGCGGTCGAGCAGGCTGCCAGGAATGCCGGCTTCGAGGTGACTGTTCCCTTTGCGCCGGGACGCTCGGATTCGTCCCGGGAGCAAACCGACGTGGAGGCATTCTCCGTACTCGAACCGGCGGCGGACGGCTTCCGTAACTACCTCAAAACCAGATACAGCGTATCAGCTGAGGAGCTGCTGATTGATCGGGCGCAACTGCTGACGCTGACCGCCCCCGAGATGACGGTGCTGATTGGCGGCTTGCGCGTTCTGAATGCCAACTTCAAGCAGTCGCGGCACGGCGTCTTCACCAAACGGCCGGAAATGCTCACCAATGACTTCTTCGTGAACCTGCTCGACATGGGCACAGTCTGGCAGGCGGCTCCGGGAGCCGACGACCTGTTCGAGGGGCGTGATCGCACAAGCGGCGAACTCAAGTGGACCGGCACCCGTGTCGATCTCATCTTCGGTTCCAACTCCCAGCTTCGGGCCCTGGCGGAAGTCTACGGTTGCGGGGACTCCCGGGAGAAGTTCCTGCACGATTTTGTGGCCGCGTGGAACAAGGTGATGAACCTTGACCGTTTCGATCTTGCCTGACTGTTGCTAAACGTCTTCGAGAATTCAAAAGGCGGCCAAGTGGCCGCCTTTTGAAGTAAGTCTGGATTTCTCCCCCGGATTCAGCCCTCTATCTCCTCAGCAATGCCGGCGTTCTGCGGTTTAAACTCTTTCAGCAGTCCGAGCATCGGTTAGTTCGTCGACATATTATCCTGAAAACGGCTGTTAGCCACAGAGATCACAGGGAACACAGAGGAATTACTCAAGAAAATCGTTTTTTTAGTTTCACCTTTTGGGTGTAACAAAAGACGGTCCTATCGGTTTGATCTTACTCTGAGAACTCTGTGTGCTCTGTGGCCAAATGCTTTTTCAAGGATTATTCTCCATCACCGCTGACCACTTGCGGATCAGCAGCGCTTCTTTTTCGGAAATGCCGAGGGAGAGCAGAAATGCGTGGTGGGCCTCCGGTTCCCGCCGCTCAAACTCCACATGCAGCTTTTTCATGGCAGCGTCATCCATGCCGGCAGCGCGCAGCATGGCGACGAACATCTCCTTGTTCACGGTGGCACCCGGGCCACCCTCACCCTGCACCTTCAGCATGCCTGCCAGCAGATGCTGCTTGATACGCAGGGCCTCGATCTCCGCGCCGATCTCGTCCAGACGCCGCCGCAGCACGGTGGTCGTGTCGTCACCGGTTGTGGCGAGAATCGTCCTGATCCCTTCCATATCCATGCCGGCCCGGCGCAGGGAGCAGATCGACTCCAGCCGGCCCCGATCAGCGTGAGAGTAATGGCGATAGCCGGCCTCGCTGCGCTCCGATGGCGACAGCAGCCCGATCCGGTCGTAGTAAAGCAGCGTGCTGCGGGACAGGCCGAACTGCCGGGCCAGTTGGGAAATGCGGTACATACCCCCTCCAAAAGTGCCCCCGGCACGCAGCCGGGGGCGTGTCACCGTCAGGCCGATTTGGCTCTGATGTCGCTGATCCTGTCCGCCGGCAGCCCCAGCCACTCCAGGAAACTCTGGTGGCCGGCCGGGTTTTCCTGCTCAAACAGGCGGTGCCACTTCTCCATTGCCGCCTGATCCAGGCCGATGGCCTTGAAGCGGGCCACCCACTCCTCCACGGTTACATTTGGTTTCATAGTTCGTTCTCCTTTACAAGTATGAATATTTATATCATGGCCATGACAAGGACAACGCTAAAGTGTGAAGCGGTAGACGGGTCAAGAGTTTTTTGTCCGTGACAGAAAAAGATAAGGCGGCCAATCGGCCGCCTTATTCATGAAGCATTCTGTCCCTGTAACCGGCTGCTCAACACAGTTCGTCCAGCGCGGTTTTGAAGGCCCGCACTGTCCTGGCACGCCGCAGCTCCTTGAGTGGCTTAGCCAGTTCCGGTTCCTCCAGGTACGCGATGATCTCCTTAACCTTGTTCAGCACCTGCGTATCGCCGCAGAAGAGCCGGCCATAGCTGGTCAGTATCTCTTCCAGATAACGGCCAAGTTCCTCTCTCCGCTCTGCCGGGCCGGGATTGTGCTTCTTCAATCCACGCAGTCGCAGGAACAGCGACGGATCGGCTATCGCCCCACGCCCCAGCATCAGCCCGGCAACACCGCTCTCGCTCAGCACCCTTTCGCCATCAGCAGCGCATCGGATATCGCCGTTGGCAATCACCGGCAGCCGGGTTTCCCGCATCACCCGGGTTGTCACCCCATGGTCGGCAACCCCGTCGTACTTCTGGACCACTGTGCGGGGATGCAGTACCAGGAAATCCACCCCGTTTGACTCGAAGAGCGGAAGCAACGACAGGATCTGGTCCGGATCGTCATAACCGGCCCGGATCTTGATGGAGAAGGAACCGGCGATAACCTCCCGCAGGGCGGGGATGACTTCAGCAAGACCTTCCGGATAGCGAAGCATTCCTCCGCCGGTCTGGCTGCCGCCGATACGCCCATAGGGGCACCCCATGTTCAGATTGATATGTGCCGCACCGCATTTCTGCGCCACTCGGGCCGCCGAGACCAGCGCCTCCCGCCCATGCCCTACCAACTGCACCACAAGCGGCACACCACCCTGTTCGGCGGCGATATCCTGCTGGTCAGCGGCGGTGATCGACATTCCCGCCGGTGCGGTATTGACGCGTATGAATTCAGTAAAAATAACGTCGGGGCGGACATGTTCGATGAAATAGGCGCGCAAGGCCCGGTTGGTCAGGCCCTGCATCGGCGCCAGCATCAGCGGTGTGGTTCCTGGTTGCCATGGGAGAACTGTCATGCCGTGGTCACAGCTTCCGGCGATTTCCGGACGGTGCAGTGGATTGTCCTGTTCTTATGGGAGGAGAGGGTACGCATGCGGTCTATTGTTGCCCGACCGTCAGTGAAATTACAAGCATGGAATATAAAAAGAGCACGATCAAACCTGTGAACAGAAAGATTCCGGAAAGATATTTTCTGACAAAATCGGAACTTTTTTGGGGTTCCGATTTTGTGTGGAGCTGATCCGGGTTCACAGGTATTCAGGTGTTGCGGAGTTGTTGACTCCAGACGGGCAGATTTTCAGCATTCGACAGATAGTCAAGCAACACTGCTGTAGCAACATGAACAGAATGAATCGGCAAATGCGATTGTACGAGCCGGTGCTACCGAAATTACCAATTTGACCTTGCCGTTGTAACATGTCAATACTTCTGGCCGGTTACAAACGACACAGACCTGGGTTCCAGGGACAAGAGGAGTTACTATTAAACTGGCCGGCATAGATATTGGTTCACGAAGCATCGAATTCGTGCTTCTCGATGGTGAAACCCGCAAGGTAGTCGACCGTTTCCAGGCCGAGACCTCCATCAATCTTTCCTCCCAGCTGAGACTGATCAGGGAACAGTATGCCTGGGATCACCTGATCTCGACCGGTTACGGCAGGCAGCTGGCGCAGAAGGTATTGGGCGGCGATGTCATCACCGAAATCAAGGCCTACACAACTTCGGCCCATCATTTCCACCCGGCCATCGACACGGTCATAGATCTTGGCGGTCAGGATACCAAGGCACTGTCCATCAACCGCAACAGCGGCCAACTGCAGAAGTTCGAGATGAACGACAAATGTTCGGCCGGTACTGGGAAGTTCTTCGAAATGATGGCCGCCTCTTTGGGGCTCAGCCTTGATGAGCTGGTAACGGAGGCACTGCGCGGGAGCAAGACGGTGGAGATCAACAGCACCTGTACCGTGTTTGCCGAATCGGAGGTCATCTCGCTTTTGACCTCCGGAGTAGCCCTGGCAGATATCGCACGCGCCATCCATGAAGCGCTGCTTACCAAGCTGGTTTCCCTGCTGTCAAGAGTCATGCGCTCCGACACAAGCGAGATCCTCTTTGTCGGCGGCGGCGCAAAGAACCGTGCCATGGTGCAGCTTCTGGCCGAGGCACTGAGCAGACAGGTAACCGTCCCGGAACATCCGGACTTCTATGGCGCCTACGGAGCGGCCATTCACGCCATACAATCAACCCGACAGGAGAGCACATGACCCAGTTATTCAATGATGATTTTCAGGAATTCCCCCTTAAACGCGCCCTGGCGCAGGTTGTAGCCAAACGGGAAGCCGGCGCCAAGGTGGTCGGGGCCTACTGCTCCTATGCACCGGTCGAGGTCGTCTGGGCCATGGGCGGTGTTCCGGCGGTCCTGTGCGCCTTCTCCAATGCGCCGATCGCCAAGGCCGAGGAGACCCTGCCGGTCAACCTCTGCCCACTGATCAAGTCCAGCTTCGGCTTTATCGAACTGAAGACCTGCCCGTTCTTCGAGCTGACCGATGCCGTTGTCGGCGAAACAACCTGCGACGGCAAGAAGAAAATGTTCGAACTGATCCAGGAACATAGACCGCTGTATGTCATGGATCTGCCCCAGTGCCCGACCAATGAGGGGGCAGTGGCCTACTGGCGGCACTCGGTCAACGGCTTCAAGAAGTTCCTTGAAGGTATCTTTGCCACCACCATCAGCGATGCCGCCCTGGAAGAGAGCATCAGGGAGTGCAACCGCAAAAACCTGCTGGTGAAACGGATCTTCGCCTTCGGCGCCTGCAAGCCTGCGGTCATCACCTGGCAGGAGATGTACGCCGTCGCGACCTATGCCATGTCGGCACAGGGCCCGGAGGCAATCGCGCAACTTGAAGAGATCATTGCCACTCTGACAGCGCGCCAAGAGCAGAAGCTGTTCACGTCAAAAGCGGGCGCCAAAAGGGTTCTGATCACCGGCTGCCCGGTCGGTGGTGATGTGCTCAAGGTTCTCAAGCTTGTCGATGAAGAGGGGGCGGCCATAGTCGGCCTGGATTCCTGCACCGGTCTCAAGCCGTATGCCGATGTTACCGAGGAGGGGAGCGGCGATCCGCTGCTGGCCATTGCCAAAAGGTATCTGAAGATCCCCTGCGCCTGTATGACACCGAACACAGGCCGCTTTGAAGTGCTGAAGCAGCAGGTCGAATCGCTCAAACCGGATCTGGTCATTGATCTCGTGCTGCAGTCCTGCCACACCTATAACGTCGAGGCGGTTAAGGTCGAGTCCTGTGTGCGGGGGGAACTCGGCACCAACTATCTGAAGGTTGTCACCGACTTCTCCCAGCAGGATCTGGGTCAGCTTAAAACCAGAATTGCCGCAGCACTTGAAATGAACTGAAGCAGAAACAGCAAAGGCGGCCGATCCGGCCGCCTTTTTGATTTAGTAGCTGAGGGTGGCGTATGGAGAGCGGGCGGACGCCTTTAGGGCATCGTTCAGGGTCACGATACCCCTCGCTTCCAGCAGGGGGATCATCTTCAGCAGCACCTCCGCGGTCACGATGGCATCCCCCAGCGCGGTATGGCGGCCGATATTTGACAGGTTCAGCCGGGCGGCGATTTCATCCAGGGAATGGGACTCCTGGTTGGGGTGGAGAATTGAAGAGAGGAGCAGCGTATCCAGCACCGGGTTGTCGAATCTCACCCCGGTCCGTGACTCCTTCAGCTGCAGGCAGCGCATGTCGAATGCCGCATTGTGGGCCACCAGTACGGCCCCCTCCACGAAGTGGTGGAAGTGGGGGAGCACCTGGTCGATGGTCGGCATGCCGGCCACCATCTGCTCCGTGATGCCGTGGATCGCCGAAGACTCCTCCGGGATCGGCCGCTGCGGGTCGATCAGCTGGTCGATCATCTCCTCCCGGATCAGTTTGCCGTTGACTATCCGCACCGCCCCGAGCTGGACGATCTCGTCTCCTGCTGCCGGATCGAGGCCGGTGGTTTCCGTGTCAAAGGCCACGCAGGTCAGCCGGCGTAGCGGCTGTTCCCCCATATCTCCCGGGGTTTGTTGATGGAACAGGTCGAACTCGTAGAATGTCGGCCGGGATTCCCGTACCGGAGGTCGGCCGGCGACTGGTATCACCTCCGCCTCCGCCTCCGCCCCTGTCCGATCCGGCAGCCGGGTCGGGTCGTCAGCAGCCGCCGCCTGCGGCGTGGTGGTGGCGTCGATGGTAAGGACCATCCCGGACATGTTGCGGCGGTCGCACAGGACGCACTCGTCGTGCTGGCCGCAGTGGAAACTGAACACCGGCGCCATGGAGATTTTCAGTTGGTCCCCGTCACCACGATCCACCGAGAAGCGGGCGGTCAGGTCGGGCAGCCCGGCGGCCACCGCCTGCTGCAGACGCTCGATCCCGGCGGCCACCTGCTCCCGCGGGATCACGCCGAACAGCGACCTCCCCAGGCCGATCCACCCCTCGTTCCGTCCGGCCAGCCCGGTGAACTTGTCGTGGGTCGATGCCTGCAGCAGCGTCTGGGCCTGCCGGTTATAGAGGAGGATTTGTCCATGGATATTGCAGACCAGCACACCGGCCGGCAGCTCCGACATCAGCGCGGCGAAGCGGTTGCGCTCCTCCAGCAGGTCCGCCCGGGCCTCATAGTTTACGGTCTCGATTTCCCGCTGCAGTTTCTGGTAGGCGTCAGCCGAGGCGTTGATGATTCCTGCCAGGTGTGCGACTTCCCGCGCCCCGACGGGGGGAATCCGGTGGTCGGGGTTGGAGAGGGAGATCAGCTGGGTCGATTCCGCCATGCGCATGATCGGGATGATGTAGTAGCGGAACAGCAGGCTTACCATGCCGCCGATGACCAGGAACAGGGAAAGGGCGCCCAGGAGCGGGAACGGCAGGATCCGGTCCGCCAGTCCCGCCAGATACGCCTGTTCATGGGGCTCCAGGTTGAGCCACGAGCCGGACACGCTGGCGAGGATCACTCCGAAGATGGCGCAGGCGATGGCGAGGATGAACAGCCAGTACTTGAGGGATGGTTTCATGGAGTGGCAGTATAGCAGATAAGTGATGCAGACCACAATCTGAAGACAAGCACTACACCACCGTCCCCCTTACAGGAAACTTTAGATAAATATATTCGTCAAAGAGCAGTAGAATGAAGGTGCCGGTGAAATCATTATGTGCTCGGTACACTGACCGCTCACTACCGACATTTTGTTGCAGAGCGGCGCATCACGAAGGAGAAGTGACATGAAAACGCACGCAAAGAACACAATTTGCCTTTGGTACGACCGCGACGCCGAGGAGGCGGCGCGCTTTTATGCCGCAACCTTTCCCGATTCATCCGTTGACGCAGTATACCTGGCACCGGGGGACTATCCGTCCGGAAAGAAAGGGGATGTTTTGACGGTCGAGTTTACCGTGATGGGAATTCCCTGCCTCGGGCTCAATGGCGGCCCCGAGGTCAAGCACAACTGGGCATTCTCGTTTCAGGTTGCAACCGTTGACCAGATCGAAACGGATCGGTACTGGAGCGCCATTGTCGGCAACGGCGGCACGGAAAATGACTGCGGCTGGTGCCAGGACAAATGGGGCTTGTCCTGGCAGATTACGCCGATCGCCCTGACAGAAGCGATAACCGATCCCGACCCCGCCGCCGCCAAGCGTGCTTTCGATGCGATGATGGAGATGCGAAAGATCGACATCGCTGCCATAGAAGCGGCGCGCCGCGGTTGAAGTTGTGGGAACAGACGCTGAAACAATGGTCAACAATCGGGGCCCGTTCTTGAAATACAGGAAAGCCGTGTGCGGGAAAACTGCATGCACGGTATGATGAGGGAGGGCAGGGTGAAGCCTGCTCTCTGCTCTACCCGCAGGTTCGTGGGAAACTGAAACAGCAGTGGTGTTCAGGTGGTGGACCTTGCCGGTAAAACCGTGCGACGGCATCCATTTGGCCAGCGCATCAGCATCGAGAAACGCCCGGCAGAACCGTGCGCGGCCGGGGCTCGAATAACACGGTGCAGCCTGGCTGTGTTCCTTGAAATGGCTATGCCATCTTTTCTAATTCCAGTTGTCGATCTTCAGATCATGGGGCGAGGGCTTCCCGGTACCTGTTCCCACATATTCACGCAGGCTTAACAGGAATGTCGCCCACTTCATGCTGCAGTGATAGGTCGCCTCAACCGCCTCACGCCAGTTGCGGTGGCCGAACAGGACAATCGTCTGGCCATCCTGCTCTGACAGCCGGAAGGTGATGTCTGTGCCAAGCCATTCCTCCGGCCCCTCAACGCAGCGCCAGCGCACTGCTTTATTATCGTCAAGCTCCTGCACTTCCATGACCATTCTGCCCAGCAGATCGCCTGACGTGGTGAGAAAACTGAACTCAATCCTGCCTCCGACCTGTGAATTGCCCTTCACGTCCTCAGTCCACCAGGCTGCCAGACCTTCCAGGGTTGTTATGGCTTTATATACGTGAACCACAGGGGATTTGATCCCGATTCGATGAAGTATGTCTGCCATTGTGGCCACCTCCACTTCGTTGATATGATTTATTGTAGTCCTGTGGCTGGCAAAATGCGAGGGGCATGAAACAGCAAAGGCAGCCGGTTGGCAGCCTTTGCAAGTGTCCCTGTTTTCCTCACCCTGACACCATAGGCTGCTGATTTACACAGCATTCAATATGTCATATAATTAACAAGGAGGACTTGGCCATGAAAACAAACACTCGGCCTAAAAAAGGCCACATGCCACTTGGCAAGCCATTAACCACTCAGCAGGAACTGTTGACCATGTTTGGTCGTGATGGGGTCTGCAAAGAGTGCTTGCATGAAGTTTTTGATTCATGCGTTTGCCCAGAACCTGAAAACTGATCATCAACGTCTCTTCCAGTCCCGGTTAGCGAAGGGAAACTTATGTTTCAAAACCTGACCCGAGCCCTGCTCCGTGAGCATACAGCAAAGGCGGCCGAGTGGCCGCCTTTTTGAGGTAAGCGAATGCCGGGTGCCAACACAAATGTCAGAAAGTCAAACCCGATACCATGGGTTGCCCCTGAAATATCAGCTTTTCCCGCTGTTGATCACCTTGCTGATCGTCGTGTAATGAAACTATGGTTGGTGCTTAGGCGGGAATCAATCATGCGTCACCATCCTCAGGAGGAGGGGCCGGCATACCGGCGGAGAACTTCGGTATGAAACGTGGTACCTGCTCACAGTAGCGGCGGTATTCGTCGCCAAACCGCCTGAGCAGTTCCCGCTCTTCCAGAAACACAACGAACCTGATGCCGATCAGCCAGAGACACAGCGCCCCGTAGGCGGCAGGATACTGTGCGATCATGGCATAACCGGTCAACGCCAGGTCCATCTGCAGGTACCGGGGATGGCGAATTCTGCCGTAGATGCCGGCAGTGACCAGTTCCGTCTCCCTGGTGGCGGCCAATTCCGGCATTCCCACCAGGAGCCGGGCCGGCAGGTGCGGCGCGATCCGCAGGCGGAGCCACCCGGAGAGGATTAGACAGACAACTCCGGCGACATCCAGCGCCGGATGTCCCGGCCACGACCAGGCGAGAAGCCGCTGCCGCGCCAGGAAGAGCAGTGTCATAACCACTACCAGCAGGCTGCATATCACCCAGTAGCTGCGTGACCTGCCGAACTTTCGCCAGAACTGCGCAAAAGGATGCACGATGCACCAGAACAAAATGGCAGCCGGAATAAACGTAATAAGCATAACTGCTATGGCGTACCGGATGGTTTCCATACCCGTGACTCCTCCGCTAAGCCCAAGTGTACAGCAGTTGTGCAGGTAAACAACAAGTAGGCAGGGCTTTTCAGAAAAACAGGTGTCGTTAGCAGCTGGTGAAAAAGGAGGGGGTCAGGTATGAACAGAACAGTAACGGCTGATAGTTAGGCTCCCCTTGAAATAAAGATACTGTCCCCGGAATCCCCACCTTTTACTGCAGGGATACTGACAAGCGACGCCGATTGTGTATACTTGTACCCGTTATGGCTGTTCACTACACATGGCAGGCATTATGCTCCGGCAGGCACCGCTGCCCCACTGGGAGGACACATGAACGCACGGCATTCACTACTTCTGGCTCTACTCGCGGTTATCTGTTTCCCATTGCTCTCGCTCGCCATCGATCAGGGGACGGCCAGCGGCACGCTCACGGTTGACGCGACCGTCGTGAACCTCAGCCACTCCTATGCCCACCTCCACGACAATGCTGAAGACGGGCCACGGAGCAAAAGGGAGATGCGCATCCTGGTTGCCGACCGGGCGGTACCGCAGGAGGCCATTGCCGGCCTGAACCCCTTTTTCACCCTCTCCTCCCTGGTACGCAAAGGAACGGTGCGCGGGGTGTTGATTCGCTTTGACCCGGCCAACCCCAAGGAGGTAATCGCCACCGTCCTCTTCCCGCAAAAGGAAGAACGCTATTCACTGGGCAACAGGACCATCAGCCAGAGCGATCGCAGTCCGCTTGACCAACTGGTGATCACAGACCTGCGGGTGAGCGCCGCCGTGGAGCAGAGCAGCGAAGGCAATCCGGAACAGGGTTGGCCGTCAGAGAAGTATGTATTCAGTTTCACTGCCCCCCTCTTCAGGGAGCCTGCGGTGACCGCCACCCTGAAAGGCAAACAGGCCTTAAACTCCCCGCAGGTCAAGGTGGTGCTGGCGAAGACGGCTGCCATGGCCAAGGGAGACTATGCTGCGGTGAAGAGCGTCAGCACTGAGCGCTCCATTGAAAAAATGGACGGGTTCATGTCCCAAGACCGGGCAGAGTCCATAAAGATGATGGCCGAAGCAGGTAAGCAAATGGGGCTGGAAGTGAAGAAAGCTCCCCTGACGCTGATCGTACGAGGTGACCGGGCCACGTTGGTGATCAAGCAGAAGGACGGCAGATCGCAGATTGGTCTGGTTAAAAAGAACGGGGTCTGGCTGGTGGACTGAAGTAATTTCGGGCTTGCGGGAATTTTCCAGCCAGGAAACAGCAAAGGCGGCCGTTCGGCCGCCTTTTAAATCATATATACTGACCCCGTAGGTATTCCTGAAACTACTTGCCATGAAAATGGATTTAAGATATTTTGATCTTATAAAAAGATCATGTGATCTATATTTAAGATCATTAAGAGGCTTGTCATGCTTGAACCTTTGCTGGGATCAACCAATTGCGAACGGGTGTTGATTTTTCTGGCAGCCCGCGACGAGGGCTACTTGCGGGAAATTTCAGATTTTTTTGAGACATCGCCGGCCCCGATCCTAAAGCAGTTGGAAAAACTGGAAAACGGCGGGGTCCTGTTCAGCCGTCTCGCCGGTCGCACCCGTCTCTATGGCTTCGATCCCCGTTATCCATTCCTGAACGAGCTGAAGCCCCTGCTCGACAAGGCCCTGACCTTTTACCCCGAGGATATCCGGGCCAGGCTACTGGAAAGCAGGCGCAGACCACGGCGTAAGGGGAAACCGTTATGAAACCACTCGGTGAAATGTCTGTCGGTGAAGTCGCCGCCTATGGCTAATTACTATCACTGGAAAGACCAGCAGTGTCTGGATCAGGCGATTATGGTGGCGACGGATGCCGAGGTTGATATGGAGGAGGTTGAGAGGTGGTCACGTCACGAAGGCATGGCGGAGGAATTCGAGCGGATCAAACCACTGTTGAAGCCGGTAACATAAATCACGAGGCAACAATTCACAAAGGCGGCCGTTTGGCCGCCTTTGTCATGTAGCGTGGTATCCCCGTAATTTCTTCTACGCCGCAACGGTTTCCGCCCCGGCCAGCCGCCTCCCCAGCTCGAATGCCCGCTTGCAGTCCAGCGGCAGCGCCTCTGCCCGCCGCTTTGCCTTGTGCAGCGGATCGAAGCTCTCGATCACCACTTTCGAGTAGTCGTCCACCTGGCAGGTATCGAAAGCGCAGAGCGACTCGGAGCTCCCGAGCAGCATCTGGCC
>JAVBXN010000024.1 GCA_030824515.1 Pelobacter sp. | reverse complement strand
TCGGGTTCGGAACAGATGTGGCATCAAGGCTGACCGCATAATACCCTGCGCTGCCATTGGAGGTGAAGGAACTGTCGGTTATTGATGGCCGGGAGTTACCGGTACTCCATAGACCGCTCCATCCGTTGTTGGCAAACTGGCTGTTGCCGATGGCCGGGGATGCGGCATTGAGTTCGAGTCCATGCCCTTCGCTGTGTGTGATCGAAACATGACTCAGCTGCGGACTGATACTGTCAATAAAAAGGGATGCGTAGTGGTAGTTTATGAGACCTACGTCATGGGCCCAGCCGGAATACGAGATGTTTACGTAGCTTAAAGCGGAAGCTCCGGCGGTCGGCGACAGGTAGATGCCGCGCCAGTTGCCGGCTGCCGGTGTTGTGTTGCGGGTGGTGAACGTGATCGTTAACTGGGCTGTGCCGATAGCCGTCAATGTGCCATCGACATAAAATCCATTGTAATCGGCGGACTTTACCGTATTTCCGGGCGAAACGGTTAAAGTCACTCCAGCAGCTACGGTCAGGTGTCCATTCATCAGATAGGGAAAATTACTGCCCGGAAGATTCCAGTTGCCGGATGTCGTAAAAGAGCCTCCGGGAAGTCCGATTCCGTTATAGCCGCTGCCGGAAGTCGTGTTGTCGCTGATGGTGGGAAAGGTGTCCAGTGTGCTGTAGAGGATCGGGTAGAGGTTGGCGCCCATGTTGGTGAAGCTGTTGCCGGTAACAGTGGCGTTGCTGCTTTTTAGCTGGATACCGTTGGATTCGCTGTTGCTGAACGAGCTGTTAATTATCTGCGGGCTGCAGGAATCAACGAAGACGGCGGCATAGTTGTAATTTATCAGTCCGATGTCGTGGTACCAGCCGGCATAGGATATTGTGATGCCGTTTAGCACCGATGCTCCGGCCGTGGGCGCCAGGTAAATGCCGCGCCAGTAACCGGCCTGGTTGTGGGTGAAGGTGGCTCCGGTGGCGTTCAGTGTGCCGTTGACATAGATTCCCAAAGCATCATTTACCTGCACTGTTACACCGGATTGAATATTCAGTGTAGCGGTATCAGCCACCGTAACAGTGTTTTCGATAATATAGGTGTTGCCGGTTGTCCATGTACTGCTGCCGGAAATCGTTAGTGGCGGGTACTCATACCAACTGTTATCCACCAGTGGGTTCGGATCAGTGTCAGGGTGGAAAACTTCATTGACCCTGATCACGGCAGCCCCAGCCACAGCGCTCCACAGGCAGATTAACGCACACACAATCATGACCAGCTTCGTGACTTTCATGACAAGCCTCCTTTTCCGGATATAACTCTGTGGACATTGGGTGGTGGCGGGGAATACATAAAATCTGTTGCTTTGCGATGTTAGAATACTATCACAACAGGGGCGATATACAACACGGTTATTTACCCGGTGGGATTAAAATGGACGCTCTGGAGAACTGTTCGGCCTGATTAAACGAATTTTTACTCATCGCCGAAACAGCCACATGATCAGCGAAAGAATCGCTGATATGATCAGGCAGGTCACGATCGGGAAGTGGAAACTGAAATTTTCGCGTTTGATGGAGATGTCGCCCGGCAGTCTGCCGAGCCAGGTGGGGAGCTTGGGGGCGAAAGTGAGCATCAGGCCGATTGCAACCAGCAGCAATCCCATGATGATCAACGGGCGACCCAGGCCGTTCATGCCATTTTCGCCTTCGGCAAATAACGTTCTTTTTCGCTGTATATGCAGCCGCAGTACTGCTGGCGGTAGAGCCCCAGCTCCTTGGAAAGCCGGATGCCCTCCTGCCAGCCGGGACGGAAATCCTGGTAATGGAATGCAACTCCGAACTCCTGACCGAGCTTTTCTCCCAGTTCCCTGATCTCCTCATGCCGTTGATAGCGGCTGTAGAGCAGCGAGGCGCTGAATGCGTCAAAACCTTCCGCTGCGGCTCTTTCAGCGGTGGCGCGCAGGCGCGACGCGTAGCAGTAACTGCAGCGAAGGTCCGGTTGCGCCGCAACGTTGGCCAGGAATCCTTCCAGGTCGTATTCGTCGCGCATGATCAGCGGTAGCTCTTCCAGTTCGGCCATTTGCAGGACCGCATCGCGGCGGCGGGTGTATTCCTGGTAGGGGTGGATGTTGTGGTTGTAAAAGAAGCCGGTCACGTCGTGACCGGCCGCACGCAAGGTTCTTAGCGGATAAAGGGCGCAGGGGCCGCAACAGGTGTGCAGAAGAATTCGCATCACAGGTTCTCTAGTATATGCCCCATCTTTTCACGCTTGGTGGCAAGATAATCTCGGTTGGTGTCGGTCGGTTCCGCCTCGATCGGCACCCGTTCCACTATGTCGATACCATAACCCTGCAGTCCCACCAGCTTCTTGGGGTTGTTGGTCAAAAGCCGCATCTTGGTTATTCCCAGCGCCAGCAGTATCTGGGCACCGATGCCGTAGTCGCGCAGGTCGGCCTTGAAACCCAGCTCAATGTTGGCTTCGACCGTGTCGCGTCCCTTGTCCTGCAGCTCGTAAGCCCTCAGCTTGTTGATCAGGCCGATTCCGCGGCCCTCCTGGCGCATGTACAGGATTACGCCGCTTCCGGCAGCGGCGATCTGTTCCATGGCGCGGTGCAGCTGCTCGCCGCAGTCGCAGCGCAGGCTTCCCAGCACATCACCGGTCAGGCATTCGGAATGAACCCGCACCAGCACCGGCTCACCCTTTTTTAACGTCCCTTTTACCAGGGCAATATGCTCAAGTTTATCTATATCGTTTTCAAAGGCGATTGCCCGCCATTCTCCTCCGAAAGAGGAGGGGAGGCGCGCCTCGGCCACCGTGCTCACCAGTCGTTCATTCCTGAGGCGATAGGCCACCAGGTCGGCAATCGTACAGATCTTGATGCCATGCTTTCTGGCGAAGACCTTCAGCTCCGGCATGCGAGCCATGCTGCCGTCGTCGTTCATGATCTCGCAGATCACTCCGGCCGGCTTCAGCCCAGCCAGTCTGGCCAGGTCCACAGAGCCTTCAGTCTGGCCGGAGCGCACCAGAACGCCGCCTTTCCTGGCCCGCAATGGAAAAATATGGCCGGGGCTGACCAGGTCGGCGGAACTGGCGCCGTCGGCAACCGCCGTCACGATCGTCTGGGCGCGGTCGGCGGCCGAGATGCCGGTGGTCACGCCATGCTTGGCCTCGATCGAGATCGTGAATGCGGTTTCAAATGGCGATGTATTGTCGCGCACCATCGGCCGCAGCCCCAGTTCATCGCATTTATCGGCGGTCAGGGTCAGGCAGATCAGGCCACGCCCGTATTTTGCCATGAAGTTGATGTTTTCAGGGGTGGCCGCCTCGGCGGCCAGGGTCAGGTCGCCTTCGTTCTCGCGGTCTTCATCGTCCACCAGGATGACCATCTTGCCCTGACGGATATCTTCAATTGCCTCTTCTATCGTTGATACGGACATGTCTCGCCTCTCGTTCTATAAAAATCCATTTTCTGCCAGTGTTTTGATGCTCAAGCCCCCGCCGGATTTCCAGGGGGCGGTCAATCGCTCCACGTATTTGCCGATGATGTCGGTCTCGATATTGACCGTGTCGCCGCTTCTAATCTGGTTCAGCGTCGTGTTCACCTGGGTGTGGGGGATGATGTTTACCGAGAATCCGTCCGCTGTGACCGAGTTGACCGTCAGACTGATGCCGTCGATCGCCACGGAGCCCTTTTCCACCAGATAACGGGCATGCCCGGAAGGAAGCGTGAACTGTAGCATGTGATTGCCGGAGCGGACTTCACTCCTGGATAATTGGGCGCAACAGTCGATGTGTCCGCTGACGATGTGCCCACCCAGCCGGTCTCCCAGACGGAGAGCCCGTTCCAGGTTGACCCGGCAGCCACTGTGCAGCTTTCCCAGGGTGGTGCGGGTCAGGCTTTCCGGAGAGACCTCGAAGGTCAGCGTGCCGCTGCCGGTTGCGGTGACGGTCAGACAGGCGCCATTAACCGCCACCGAGTCGCCGATGGCGATTTCCGCGGTTGGCAGCGAAGTCTCCACTGTCAGCAGACCGGCTTCGCCGCGACGGATAAAGACGGCGACCCGTCCGGTGCTTTCAATCAGTCCCGTGAACATGGCGCTTTCTCAGGGTAGGCATGGATGATAACATCCTGTCCGATGTGAGCGATCTGGCCAAACTTCAGCTTGACGGCGTTGTCCATGCTGGTTATTCCGAGCAGGGTAAACGGAGCAAACCCGTCGCTTCCAAGGATCTTGGGGGCAATGAAAACCACATACTCGTCAATCAACGACTGCTTGAGCATATCGCCGGCCAGTCGGCTGCCACCTTCCAGAAGAATAGATTGTATGCCCATGCCGCCCAGTTTTCTCAACAGATCCGGCATCGACACCCTGCCGTCATACTCCTCGCAGACGATGATGCTTGCACCCTGCCGGGTGTAGCGTCGATGCACCTCGGTGTTGTCCTCGATGGTGGCGATTATGGTCTTTTGGGCTGAGCCGCCTTCCAGTACGGCCACACTCTCGGGTGTCCTCAGGTGCGAGTCAACGATGACCCGCAGGGGATCATTCCCCTTGACGTGCCTGACGTTCAATTGCGGATTGTCCGCGATGATCGTATCGACTCCAACCATGATGGCATCATTGGCCGCCCGCATCCTGTGGACGTGAAGCCTGGATTTTTCTCCGCTGATCCAGCGCGACTCGCCGGTCACCGTGGCGATGTTGCCGTCCAGTGTCATTGCGCATTTGAAGGTGACAAACGGCAGGCCGGTGGTTACGTGTTTGATGAAAGAACGATTCAGGGTACGGCAATCGTCTTCCAGCACACCGCGGGTTGTCTGGATGCCGGCCTGTTCCAGTGTCTTGAATCCGCTGCCATTGACGAGCGGATTGGGATCGCTCATTCCGGCCACAACCCTTTTTACGCCGGAGCCGATCAGGGCATCGCAACAGGGAGGTGTTTTGCCGGTATGGCTGCACGGTTCCAGCGTGACATACACATCGGCGCCCCGTGCGGCATCTCCGGCCATTTTCAGTGCATGCACCTCGGCATGAGGACCGCCAGCGCGCTTGTGCCATCCCTCACCGACAACCGTTCCATTGTTGACGATCACGCATCCGACCGCCGGATTGGGGGAGGTCTTGCCAACACCCCTGCGGGCCAGTGCCAGCGCGCGCTTCATGTATTTTAAGTCTGTAGAAATCATTTTTTAAGAAGCTCCTGCAGCTCCTGCATGAATTCGCTGATATCCCTGAAGGAACGGTAGACCGACGCAAAACGGACATAGGCCACCTCGTCCATGCCGTGCAGCTCTTTCATCACCCACTCGCCGATGGTGGTGGTGGAAATCTCACGCTCGGTTGATTCCTGGAGCCGTGCTTCCAGCCGATCCACCACCAGTTCGATGTCGGTCTTGGAAATGGGGCGTTTCTCGCAGGCCTTGACGATGCCGTTTATGATCTTGATCCGGTCGAACGGTTCGCGCCGGCCGTCTTTTTTACAGACCTGCGGGAGCATCTCCTCGATGCGCTCATGGGTTGTAAAACGCTTGGAACACTGCTCGCACTCCCGCCGCCGGCGGATCGCGGATCCACCTTTGTCAGGGCGCGAATCGACCACTTTGCTGTCCAGGTTGTTGCAGAACGGGCATTTCATCAATCGGTTCCTTGATTGTCCGGAACAAAATGAATCACCTTGATTCCGGTCTCACTGATCATCTCACGGGCCAGGTCGTCGGCGTATCCTTCCGCGTAGACGACTTTGGTTATACCGGCGTTGATCAGCATTTTAGTGCAGATGATGCAGGGCATTGTCGTACAGTACAGAACCGAGGCTTCGATGTTAATGCCGTGCCGGGCTGCCTGGATGATGGCGTTCTGTTCCGCATGGAGCCCGCGGCAGAGTTCGTGGCGCTCTCCGGACGGAACCTTGAGCCTTTCCCGCAGGCAGCCGGTTGCATCGCAGTGGCTGATTCCCGAGGGAACCCCGTTGTAGCCGGTAGCCAGAATATTGCGATCCTTGACCAGGATGGCTCCGACCTGCCTGCGCAGGCAGGTGGAACGGGTTGCCACCAATCGGGTGATGTCCATGAAATACTGGTCCCAGGAAGGGCGATGCATAATTTGATTTACCTCGATTTCTTCTAACGCAGCCTGACAAACTACCCTAATTTGTGTCGCGAGGTCAATATATACCTGAATTGCACGGTCATATGACAGTGTCGCAAGGGTAGTATGCATTTGATCTGATTGCAAATGCTAGTTAGTGACAAGAAATAAAAGTGTTGCTATAGTATCCCAAATTATCAAGCGAGGTTCTGGATGAAAAAAGTTTTATTGTGTATGGCTGTTCTGTTTGCGTTCAACTCCGTCGCGGTAGCCGCCGCGCCTCAACCGCTCCCCAAGGGGTATGCCGCCTGGCAGAAGAGCGAGAGAAAAGTAGTTACCGACAGGAAATCACTCTTTTACGGTATTCACTACATGTATGCCGACAAAAAGGCGATGCAGGGATACAAAGCCGGAAACAGGTTTCCCGAGGGAAGTCGTATCGTGGTTGAGTTCTTCAATATCAAGGACAATCCCGCCGTGGACGGCCCCAAAAACATGGTCGTGCTGATGAAGAAAGACAAAAAACGCACGGAAACCGGTGGCTGGCTTTTTGCCGGGTTTGGGGCCGATGGCAAGCCGAGCGGCATAGATCCGGTTAAAAACTGCTTCGACTGCCATCTGAAAGATGCTTCCCAGAAGGATTACGTGATTTCGACGATAAAAGATTTCAATCGCTGATCGAGTGCAGAATATTATGCAAGTTCTTCAAAACAAATCCGATCAAGCCGCTGCGCGTCTGCTGGTTGTTGATGACGAAGCGGAAATTCTCCATGTTGTGATGCTCTTCATGAAAGAAGCCGGAATCCGCGTCAGCTGCGCCAAGAATACGGAAATTGCCTATCGCCTGCTGAAAGAAGATCGGTATGATGGCATCCTCACCGACGTGATGATGCCTGGCGAAGACGGCATCAGTTTCCTGTCACGGGTTCACCGGGAATTCCCGGAGATCCCGGTAATACTGATGACCGGCCATGCCCAGCTCCAGATGGCTCTGGATGCCATCAAGAACGGTGCCTTTGACTTCATCCAGAAGCCGTTCGATTTTGAGCTGCTGGACAAGGTGATCGGCAGGGCACTCACTTTCAGTAAGCTGCAGCGCGCGGAGAAGGGGCGGCGTGCCGAGTTGGAGGAGGCGCTGGCTGCCAGTACCGCCGAGTTGCAGAACACCAGAGTCAAGCTGGATTTTGCACACGCCAGGATACTTAAATCCGTTTCCGCAAAAAACGAATCCGATAACCGGGCATCGTTTGAAAACGATTCATCGGGAACCGTTAGCAAAATATTCAGCAGGATCGTTTGATAATTCTCACAGTTCGCACCTTGACACCCCGGAGCTTTTAGGGTAGCTTATCACGTCCTACCACAGGACGTCAGACACCATCGTCATTATCCCCGCTAAACAAGGTTGATCGGCATGAAGATTACAGCGGTAATACCCGCCCGTTTCGCCTCGACACGTTTTCCAGGCAAGGCTCTGGCCGAAATCGGTGGCAAGCCCATGATCCAGCACGTTTATGAGCGCACTTCCCGGGCAAAACTGGTTTCGCGCACCATTGTCGCCACCGATGACCCGCGCATTGCCGATGCGGTCAGCATGATCGGTGGCGAGGCCATCATGACCTCCACCAGCCACGAGACCGGCACCGATCGTCTGGCCGAGGTCGCACGGGGCCTCGACTCGGATATCATTGTCAACGTTCAGGGGGACGAACCGCTGATCTGTCCGGACATGATCGACCAGGCCATCCAGCCGTTTCTTGAGGATTCCTCACTGCAGATGGGAACCCTCAAAACGCGCATTAAGTGCCTGCACGACTTTCTTTCCCCCAATGTGGTCAAGGTAGTCACTGACAATTTCGGCAATGCCCTCTATTTTTCACGTTCTCCATTGCCGTTTTTTCGCGACAAGTGGAAGGATCTGAAGGATGACTCGTTCTGCTGCGGCAAGCTGCTCTGTTACAAGCATGTCGGCCTGTATGTGTATCGTCGCGATTTTCTGCTGAAATTCGCGTCCATGCCGCCCACATTCCTGGAGATATCCGAAAAGCTCGAACAGCTGCGCGCCATTGAAAACGGAGTGAAAATTCACGTGGTCGAGACCGAATTCGAGTCAATCGGTGTCGATACTCCGGATGATCTTGCCAAGGCCCAGGAGCGTTATCGCCAGCTGGCGGCCTGAAAAGCAGTTGACCGGTTGTCGGATATCAGCTTGAACAGCTTCACCGGCGACGATAATTGCCGTTGTTTGCCGGCGGACTATCAGTCCAAAAACATTTTATAGTTGTTTCATATACAGGAGCCGATTGACATGAAAACCAAATTTATCTTTATTACCGGCGGCGTTGTTTCCTCGATCGGCAAAGGTCTGGCGGCTGCTTCGCTGGGCGCTCTGCTGGAGGCACGCGGCTTGCGTGTCACGATGCAGAAACTTGACCCGTACATTAATGTTGATCCCGGCACCATGTCTCCGTTTCAGCATGGTGAGGTGTTCGTTACCGATGACGGCGCCGAGACCGATCTGGACCTGGGACATTACGAGCGCTACACCAGCGCGGTGCTTTCCAAAAAGAGCAACTTCACCACCGGTCAGGTCTATTTCTCGGTGATTACCAAGGAACGGCGCGGAGATTACCTGGGGGGCACGGTTCAGGTCATCCCGCACATTACCGACGAGATCAAGCTTAAGATCATTGAAAATGCCAGGGGCGCCGATGTGGCGATTGTCGAGGTCGGCGGCACTGTTGGCGATATCGAGTCGCTGCCGTTTCTGGAGGCGATTCGCCAGTTCCGCTTCGATCGCGGTCATGGGAATGCGCTTTACGTGCATGTCACGCTGGTTCCCTACATCCGCACCGCGGGTGAGCTGAAAACCAAGCCGACCCAGCATTCGGTCATGGAGTTGCGCAAGATCGGTATTCAGCCGGACATCCTGCTGTGCCGCTGCGAGCGCGACCTGCCGGTCGATATGAAAAAGAAGATCGGACTGTTCTGCAATGTTGCCGAAAAGGATGTCATCCCGGTAGTGGATTCGGAGCACATCTATGCCGTGCCCCAGGCGCTGCACAAGGAACATCTTGACGATCAGGTGGTCGAAAAGCTGAATATCTGGACCAAGGCGCCCGACCTGACCCATTGGCAGGATGTTGTCGAGAAACTGCGGCACCCCAGTCACGGCGAAGTGCGGATCGCAATCGTCGGCAAGTATGTCAACCTGACCGAATCCTACAAGTCGCTGGCTGAAGCACTCACTCACGGCGGTATCGCCAATGATTGCCGCGTGTACCTGAAGTACCTGGATTCCGAAAAACTTGAGTGCGACGGCGTGGCTGGGCATCTCGACGACGTTGACGGCATTCTGGTGCCGGGGGGCTTCGGTGAGCGTGGCACCGAGGGCAAGGTTATGGCGATCGAGTATGCCCGTACCAGAAAAATCCCCTTCTTCGGCATCTGCCTCGGTATGCAGATGGCGGTGATCGAGTACGCCAGAAATGTCTGCGGCCTGGAAGACGCCTGCTCCAGCGAGTTCCGTCAGGAAGGCGGTCAGCCGGTGATCCACCTGATGGAGGAACAGAAGAGCGTCAGCAAAAAGGGCGGTACAATGCGACTGGGGGCCTACCCCTGCTCGATCTCCAAGGGTTCGGTCGCGTATCAGGCCTATAATGAAACTGAAATATCCGAGCGCCACCGCCACCGCTACGAGTTCAACAATGCATTCCGGGATCTGCTGACAGGCAAGGGGCTGGTTCTGTCCGGTTTATATAAAGAAAAGGATCTGGTCGAAGTGGTTGAGATTGCCGACCATCCCTGGTTCCTGGCGTGCCAGTTCCATCCCGAGTTCAAGTCCAAACCGCTGGTGCCCCATCCGCTTTTCCGGGCTTTTATAGGCGCGTCACTGTCGCATCGCAACACGAAGTAGGCTGCATGTAAAATATCCCGTTGCGTACCCCTTCAATCCCACCTTGATAAGGGGCGGGATGTGTCTTGCGAAAGAATAAGCAGTTACAAGTATCGCCTTGCCGGCTATAAATACTAACAGTCGGTTGAGCGTCGAATCCCAACCTGAAAGGCTTATATGAAGGTCATTATTCTCCTCGGCGATGGCATGTCGGATGAACTCTATAAAGAACTCGGTAACAAATCCCCACTACAGGCGGCTGCAACACCCAATATGGATTTCATGGTCCGGCACGGCCTGAGCGGCCTTGCCCATACGGTTCCGGACGGACTCCCCCCGGGAAGCGATGTGGCCAATCTCTCGGTGTTCGGTTATGACCCGCGCAGTTGCTATACCGGCCGATCTCCGCTGGAAGCGGTCAGCATGGGAGTCACTCTCGGTCCCGATGATGTCGCTTTCCGGATGAATCTTGTCACCCTCAAACCTAGGGGCAGCTCGATCTATATGCAGGATTTTTCCGCCGGGCATATTTCCACCGTTGAAGCCCGCGAGCTGGTCGAAACCCTTCAGCAGGAACTGGGCAATTCGGAGATCGAATTTCACCCCGGTGTCGGCTATCGTCACCTGATGGTCTGGCGCGGCGGCAAGGACGGCATGAAGGGCACGCCGCCCCACGATATAATCGGCAAGGCGATTCTGGATTACCTGCCCAAGGGCGATGGCTCGGATACCCTGATCAATATCATGAACCACGCCCAGATGGTGCTTCACAATCATCCGCTGAACAAACGACGCCTGGAAGAGGACAAGTTCCCGGCCAACTCGATCTGGCTCTGGGGGCACGGCAAGACCCCCCGCATAGCTCCCTACAAGGAAAAATTCGGACTGACCGGAGCGGTGATCTCGGCTGTGGATCTGATCAAGGGCATCGGTATCTGTGCCGGTTTGGATGTGATCAACGTGGAAGGAGCTACCGGTTACATCGACACCAATTATCTCGGCAAAGCCCAGGCGGCGCTGGCCGCTCTGGAGCAGCACGACTTTGTCTATGTCCATGTGGAAGCTCCGGACGAGGCCTCCCACGAAGGCCGGATGGATCACAAGATCCAGTCAATCGAGGATTTTGACCGGCAGGTGGTGGGGACTGTGCTGCAGGGAATCAAGAAGTATGGTGACTATGCGGTTGTCTGCATGCCGGACCACCCCACGCCGGTCAAGTTGATGACTCATACCTGCGATCCGGTTCCGTTCGTCATCTATCGTGGCGGGGAATCCGCGGGCAATGGCGCCTCTTCATACGACGAGGCCCAAGCCGCATCCACGGGACTGGTGATGGAAGGGCATGCGTTGATGCCGTTTGTGCTGTCATAACTGCCAAACGCAGATCAACTGTCTTTATCATGCATGTAATGAAATGATCTCAAGTGAGGTGCATTGATGAGCCGACTCCAAAAGACGATAATTTGTTTCCTGCTGCTACTCACAATTTATCCGTTTTCATTGCTGTCGGCCGCTGAACTCTCTCCCCCGTCTCTTTCGGAATCCAAAGCCAGAACAGAAGCCAGGCCGGCTGCTAAAGGGCAGCTTGACGGGCAGCATCGCAAGGAGATATCCGTCTTTGCCCTTAGCAGAGACGGCCTGTATGCGTTGACCGGTGATGAAGATGAGAACAATTTTCTCTGGGATGTAAAGTCAGGCAAAAAAATCAGGGAGATCGGCAAGCCCGACCCGGTGCGTATCTGGGTGGTGGCGGCCGCATTTTCGCCAGACTCCTCCACCCTGGCCTGGGTCCGCTATCGCAAACATACGCCGGTCTTGTGGGACGTCAAGAGCGGAAAAAAGCTCGCCATTCTGCTGTCCAGGGAGAACGGGCACAAGGCCGAGGTCGTCTCGCTGGCTTTTTCCGATGATGGCCGCTACCTTGCCAGCGGTGACATGCAGGGCGCCATCGTGGTCTGGAACATCAAGGAGAGATCGGTTGTCCGCAGATATAAGGCCCACTCCGGCGAAGTAACCAGGATCGTCTTCATTCCCGGCGTCAATGAATTTGCCAGTGCCGGCATGGATGGCGCGCTCTATCTCTGGAGTGTGGATAAAGACGTGGCTCTTGCTACCCTGTTGCCGCCTTCGGATGATATCGTGACCTCATTGACGGTTTCGTCCAACGGTTCCGCCCTGTATGCCGCTTCGGACAACCTGACCGTCAAGGGGTGGAATCTTGCCTTGAGGAGCCTGCGGAGCACTATTTCGTTCAAGGACCGGTTGATCAACAACATCGCGCTTTCGCCCAACGGAAATTTGCTGGCGGTGATCGAGGAGGATGAGAGCGTTCTACTCTGGAATCTCCGCGAGGGCAAGCCGACCTGGAACAATCAGCTCCTGGATTCGGCGCTGACTGCCGGATTCTCTCCGGATGGCGCTTCGCTGTTTACCTCGGGCGGGGATAGCTGGGTGCGTGAATGGGATGTGTCAAGCGGACGGCTGCTCAGGAAGTTCGGCGGGGTAGTTGAGTAGAGAGTGGAAAACAAACGTCGAAATCACACGTCGAAATCACGCTGATTCGTCTCACCTGCTTTCAAAACTGCCGCTATTCTCCGGTCGGTTCTATCTGCCGTAGGTGGTTTTGAATTCGCTAGATCCCACCTGACGAATCTCTTTTGTATCCCGGTGCTGTATATACCAGTCAATTTTCCAGTTGCCGTTAGTGTAGCCGCCGGTCTTGATGCCGAAATAGGCAAAGCCTGGTGTGTAGAAACCGTGCGGACCTGCCTCGAAGGTTTTGCCATCCGGGTAGGTGATTTTGTATCGGTACATCCAGACCGGGGTGCCGTAACTGTTCAGATATTCTCCGGCAGGCGGCCCCTGCAGCCAGGCGGCAAACAGCTGGTTGCCGCGATATTTACCGGCCTGGGCGCCGTTTTCGTAGAGTTCCTTTGCATCCCATGATTCGCCTCTTTCGGCGATCTTCAATGCTTTGTCGTGGTTTTCGTCTGCAACGATGAGCCCCACGCCCAAGTCCCTTGCTTTCCATTCGCTGCTTGCACTACGTGGCTGCTTGCCGTAAACGGTCTTGAACTCGTTGGTTGCTACCTGGCGTATCTCCTTGGTATCCCGGTGCTGTATATACCAGTCAATTTTCCAGTTGCCGTTGGAATAGCCGCCGGTCTTGATGCCGAAATAAGCGAATCCGGGAGTGTAGAAGCCGTGCGGACCGGCCTCGAAGGTTTTGCCGTCCGGGTAGGTGATTTTGTATCGGTACATCCAGATCGGGGTGCCATAACTGTTCAGGTATTCGCCGACAGGCGGCCCCTGCAGCCAGGCGGCAAACAGCTGGTTGCCGCGATATTTGCCGGCCTGGGCGCCGTTTTCGTAGAGTTCCTTTGCATCCCAGGAATCGTTGCGTTCGACGACTTTCAGTCTCTTGTCGTAGTTTTCAGCCTCTTCAATCAGGCCCACTCCGCTGTCTATCAGCTTCCAATCCCCTGCATTTGCAGAAACGGTAACAACAAGCGAAATTAAAGCAGCCAGCAAACGTAACATTATTGTCCTCCCTAACCATCGAACGGCATGTGATTTTCCAGGTTCCGATGGGTTCTTGTGTTAGTGGAATGTACGTGTTCTCTACTGCAAACGTCCCTCCGCTTCAGCTGTAATCCTCTTTCTTGATGCCGTATTTCTTGATCTTGCGGTACATGGTGACCATGTTCATACCCGCTTCCCTGGATGCGTTCTCGATTATCCCGCCATGCTTCTTCAGCAGCCCCTTCAACAGGTCTGCTTCAAAACGCTCCAGCGCGGTATTGAACGGCAGTTCGCCGATTTCCGTGGATCCGGTTTCCGTGGGAGTGTCTCCGAAGCCGGCTTCGACAAACTGTGCCAGCGTCTCCCATGAGATGTAATCGCCGGTCTCCATCGCCATGCAGGCTTCGATCACGTTCTTCAACTGCCTGATATTGCCGGGCCAGTCGAAATCGCACAGCAAACGGACAGCATCGCTCTCGAACCCCTTTATTGCAGTGTCGAACTTCTGGTTCTGCAGGTGAATGAAGTGGGCCGCCAGAAGGGGAATATCGTTGCGCCGCTCACGCAGCGGGGGCAGATGGATGTTGACCACGTTCAGCCGATAGTAGAGATCCTCCCGGAATATGCCTTGCTTGATCGCCTCTTTCAGGTCGGAGTTGGTGGCGGAAAGTATCCGTACATCAACCCGGGTGGGGGTGGTGTCGCCCAGCCGGTTGAATTCCTTTTCCTGCAGGAAGCGCAGCAGGGTCTTCTGGACATTGATCGGCAGGTTGCCAACTTCATCCAGGAAAAGTGTGCCGCCGTTGGCCGCTTCCAGGAGCCCCTGGCGGCTCTCCTTGGCTCCGGTAAAGGCGCCTTTCTTGTAGCCGAACAGTTCGCTTTCCAAAAGGGTCTCCGGCAGGGCGCCGCAATTGATCGCAATGAATTTCTTTTCCCGGCGGGGAGAATTGTAGTGAATGGCCTGGGCGATCAGCTCCTTGCCGGTGCCGGACTCGCCGGTGATAAGCACCGATGTGTCCCTGACGGCAACCTTTTCGACGCGTTCCAGTATGGTTTTTAAACCTTCACATGAACCAATGATGTTGTCGAAACAGAACTTTGCTTCCAGCTCGGCGCGCAATTCGCGATTCTCTTCGATCAGCTGTGATTGCTGCAGCGCGTTTTTGACCCGGTAGATCAGCTCATCCGGCTCGAACGGCTTGGTCAGCATGTCGTAAGCGCCCTTGCGCAGCGCCTGGATCGACATGTCAACCGTGGCATAGGCGGTGATCATGATCACCGGAATATCCTTCTGTTTTTCCTTGATGGCCTGAAGTACTTCCAGTCCGCTCATGCCCGGCATCTTTATGTCGCTGATCACAAGGTCCCAGGCCATGGCTTTGAACTCTTCAACCGCCTTCTGCGGAGATGTGTAGGCCTTGGCCAGATAGCCGTGGTCGATAAGGATGCTCTCCATCATCCGGCAGAGCCCTTCCTCGTTATCAATCAGCAGAATGCGCTTTTTGCTGGTCATTTACAGTTCCTCCTGATCAACCGGCAGAATCACCGTCACGCAGGTACCTTGTCCGATGACGCTCTCGATCAGGATCTCGCCATGGTGCTGATCGATAATCTGTTTAGTGATGGCAAGCCCCAGTCCGGTGCCGCGCTCCTTGGTGGTGTAGAATGGCTCGAATATTTTTTCAAGGCTTTCCTGCGGTATGCCGCAACCACTGTCCTGAAATTGTATCCTGATCCGATTGTTTGGAGCCGGTTCGGTTTTTACGCAGAGTCTGCCCCCCTCCGGCATCGCGCCGCCGGCATTCAGGATCAGGTTGATTGCAACCTGACGCATCTGGTCGCCGTCAAGTTCAATCTGCGGGAGGGTCGGCGCGAAGTCGGTGGTGATTGTAACACCGCGCATATCGGTGTGGTTGGCCGCAAAATCGACTATCTGCTGCAACAGGTCGTTGAGATCGGTTGTTTCCAGTGTCGGACGCGGAGTGCGGGCGTACGACAGCAGATCCTGAACGATTTTTTTGCAACGTTTGCTCTCACGTTTGATCTCGTGGATATATTTGTAATTGGGATCCTCTTCGCTCATCTTGCCTTCAAGGTAGCCGGCATAACCGAGAATGACACCCAACGGGTTATTGATTTCATGGGCGACACCCGATGAGAGTACCCCGAGCGAAGCCATTTTTCCCTGTTGTGCCAGGCTGGCCTCCATGTCCCGGTTGCGCCGGATTATTTCGGTCATCCGATTGAATGCGCCGGCCATTTCAGCCAGTTCGTCTTCTCCGGTTACTTTCATGCTTTCGTCCAGTTTGCCGCGTTTTACCCGGCGGATGACCTCGATCATGTGCGTGATCGGGCTGGTAATGATCGTGGATGCCCTGAAGACCATCATTGTTGAAGTGATCCCGACTACCATGATCAGCAGAATCATGCTGTACATGATGTGTGTCTTGATCTTGTTGGCTTCCCGGTAGAACTCGTCCTCATAGGATCCGACCGCGATGATCCAGTCCCACGGCTTGAAGTATTCATAACGAACGATCTTCATCCGCGCCGCATTGTCGCCGATATTTTTCCATGGATAGCGGATCCAGCCGCTTTTCTTGGTACACATTTCCCGGATGAACTGATTGCCGTCCAGATCCTTGGCGTCGATCAGGTTCTTGCCCTCCGAATCAGGGTGGATCGTGAAGGTGCCCTTGCTGTTCATGCAGAAAATGTAGCCGGTCGCTCCGACCTTTTTAATCTTGATACTGTCTTTCAGAGCAGCGAAAGATTTTCGCTCGAAAGCGGCTTCTTCCGAGGTCTCGTCCAGGTAACCACCGGCGGCGATGATCCAGTCCCATTCACGGAAGTAGCGATAGGCAACGATCTTGTTGCGCGGGTGCTTGTCTCCCAGCACCTCATTGCGCCAGGGGTAAGTGATGTAAAGCGTTTCACCGTCCTTCGAGGCTTTGGCGGTCCTGCATATTTCACGGATGAAGTAGCGTCCGTTTTCATCGCGCTCGTCAAAGACATTCTCGCCTTCCCGGGCGATGTGGACTTGCAGGTCGCCTTTGCTGGTCATGGCATAGATATAGCCGGTTTCGCCGACATTGACCTTTTTCAGGGCCTTTCTCGCCTCCTGTTTTGCCGCTTCCAGGCCCAGTTGCCCCTTTTTATACTGATTGTGTTCGCTTTCCACCAGGTTATAGGAGAGTGCCGTCAGCGTAGCCAGCTCCTGGTTCAGGTATCGCAGGCGATCCTGCTTGTAAACCTGGAACTGCTGGTAGTGGGAGTTGAGCAGGTCGAGGCAGAAGGCGGACATGTGCAGAAGGTCGTCCTTGCTGGTTTTGGTCACGCCGCGATAGGCCTGTTGATTGGCAATGTAGCCGATCACGCCGGCTACGATGAAAATCGGCCCGATCACCAGCGGCAGAACCAGCAACAGCAGTTTTCCGCGCATCTTCAATGTATTTAGCAAGTCGATCATCGTGCCTCTGGATAGTGTATACAGATCTGCATCAACTGATATACCCGATTGGCTCGGCCAAATCAAGCGGTGAGGCTTGGAGGCGGCAAAAGGTTATGTTATCATGCCGCATATCTGTTGTTTTGGAGTAATTGATGGCCGTACCGCCCCGTCTGCGCCTGTTTGCCCTGTTGATAGCCTGCTGCTCGCTCCCGGGTTGCCTGGGGGGCAGGCCTTTGCATGAAGTTGATTACCAGCGTTACTGGTGTGAAAAACATCATGGGGCGTTGGAGCATCGGCTTGGTGACGGCGCCAGGGTTGACTGCCTGACCGGCGAATATGCGGTGGAGGTGGAATATGCCCACAAATGGGCCGAAGCGATCGGGCAGTCACTCTACTACTCCCGCATGACCGGCAAAAAGCCGGGGGTGGTCCTTATAATCCGGGAGAATGGCGATCAGCGTTTTGCCAGGAGATTGAGAACGGTTGCACAACAGCAGGGGATCAGGGTCTGGACGGTCAGGCCACATGAACTGGAATAGGAAACCGTCAACGGTTGTCCGGGGTTATTCTTCCTCCAGAATCTTCCGGTGTTCAAGGACACTGTTTTCCAGTTTAACCTCACGAATAATCTTTTCAGCCTCTTCGCTGGTCAGGCCCACGCTGGGACGATTGCCCATCCAGTGGGTGACATCGCCTTTGCAGGGGTCGAGCGGGACCGGAAGAGGCGGGCCCGGAATTGCCCTGCCGTCTATATACAGGGCAGCTTGAAAGGCATCTTCGTCGCGTACCAGGGCAAAGTCGGCTTTCAAGCCGTTCGATAGGATTTTGCTGACAATGTTCCGCTTGAATATCATCTCTGGTTCTCCGGAGTTGGGATGGTAAATGAGTACTATGAAGCAGTATTTTGGATAGTTAACCCGTTGTCAAATCAAAATGCAAGATTTTTTGGAGGTTCAGGTGTCACCGTCAACCCGAAACCAGGTTTTTATTGAAATGCTGGAAACGCTTTCACGCGATTACCTGCAGGGCAAGGAAGATGTGCTGCGTCTGTCGGTGATAGCGCTGCTCAGCGGCGGACACATCCTGATCGAGGACCTGCCCGGCCTGGGCAAGACGACGGTCGCGCTGACGCTGGCGGCCATCACCGGTCTTTCCTTTGGAAGGGTGCAATGCACCAGCGACCTGCTCCCCTCGGACATTACCGGTCTGTCGGTATTCAACCGCGATGAAGGGCAGTTCAGCTTTCAGCCCGGACCGATTTTCAACAATATCGTGCTGCTGGACGAGATCAACCGCGCCATGCCGCGCACGCAAAGTGCGATGCTGGAGGCGATGGAGGAGCGGCGCGTTACGGTGGAAGGTGTCACGCACCATCTCCCTGGCCCGTTCATGGTCTTTGCCACCCAGAACCCGTCCGATCAGAGCGGCACCTTTCCGCTTCCCGAGTCGCAGCTGGATCGTTTCCTGATCTGCACCGACATCGGTTATCCGCCCAGGGCGCTTGAGCGGGGCATCATCGCCGGGGGAGGCATTCGGGAGCGCATCAGCGACATGACGCCGCTGGTGACGCAGGACGACATCATGACAGCCCGTCGCGATGTTCATTCGGTTTACCTGTCCGACAAGGTGTTGGACTATATCCATGCCTTGATTATTGCAACCCGTTCGGACGAGCTGATCCAGACCGGGCTTTCCACGCGGGCTGGCATAAACCTGGCGCAGGCGTCCAGGGCTTCGGCGTACTTGGCCGGACGCGACTACGTTGCGCCGGATGATGTAAGGAATACCGCTGTCGCGGTCTGCGCCCACAGGCTGGTAATGCGGGGCGGAGAGTTGTCGGCATCTGAAAGGGGAATCGTTCTACGGACAATCATCGACCGCATACCGTTGCCTTTGGTCTGAAGATCACCAAGGCTGGCGGACTCTACATCGTCCTGACCCTGCTGCTGGGTTTCTCGGCGGTCAACACCGGCAACAATCTGCTGTTCCTGGTGGTTTCCGGGCTTCTGGCCTTCATGTCGGTGACCGGGCTGGCGGGAATGTCCAATATCAAGGAGCTGACGCCCGTCGTGCTGCCCCCCGATGACATCTTTGCCGGGACAGCTGCTCCGTTCCGCCTGCGTGTTAGCAACGGCAAGCGTCATCTGCCTGCCTTCCTGATCCGCGTCGAGTGCCGGGACGGCCGGTCGCAGACATTTCCGCTCATCGACCGTCAGGCTTTCCGTGAAGGAAGTGTCATGCTTACCTTCGAACAGCGGGGACGTGTACCGGTCGGCCGGGTCACGGTCAGTTCGACCTATCCGGTAGGTTTTTTCACGCGCTTCTGGACTTTCGACCTTGATACCGAATTGACGGTTTTCCCGCATCCGCTGGCCGGCGGCTATCCGGTCACCGGAATCGACACGCCCCGCAGCGGTTCCGGTTTGCGCAGGGAGCGTGGGAACGACGGAGAGCTGGAGAGGATCGACCCTTACACCGGGGCAGAGCCGCTGCGGATGATCCATTGGAAACTCTCGGCCCGCGGTTCCGATTTCCTGGTCAAGGGCTTTGGCCGGCGGACGGCTACACCACTCAGCATAGATGTGGCGGAACTGCCGGGGCAGGGGCTGGAGGAGCGGCTGTCCCGGGCGGCCTGGCTGGTACGGCGCTGGGTGTCCGAATGTCCGGTGGGGCTGGTGCTGGGCGAGCGTGTGATCCCGCCCGGATGCGGCCGGCAGCACGGACGCATGTTGCTGACGGAGTTGGCGTTATATGGTCTCGATTAGACTCATCGCTGCCATACTGACCTATGCCATCGGCCTGTGCGGAATACTGCCGCTCTTCCCCTGGCTGACCACTGTTCCCCGCCTGGTCCTGGCCGCCGGCCTCCTGGCCGGATTATGGCAGGATTCCAGGAAAAGCTGGCTGATAAAGCCCTGGATGCAGAACAGCGTGATAGTCCCGGTTTTTCTCTACTATGCGGTCCAGTTCAGCCGGGCAAATCCGATCCAGCCGGTGGTCAGCCTGCTGGCGATCATGCTGGCGGTCCGTCTGGCCGGAGAGAAGACTGTCCGTCACAGCCTGCAGATTCATGTGCTGGCGCTCTTCTGTCTGGCTTCCTCCTCGCTCTTCGATCTCAGCCCCATGTTCCTGCTCTATCTTGGCCTGATGCTGTTTTTGGTGGCGATCGCACTGATTCTGCTGGCTTTCCAGAGCCAGGAAAACTCAATGCTGCTGTCAAGGGCCGAGCTGCGCAAGGTGCTGCTGGCCGGCTGCCTGATGCCGCTGCTGTCACTTCCGCTGCTGCTGGTTTTCTTCCCGATACTGCCCCGCACGCAACTGCCTCTCTGGAACTTCCTCTCCTCGCCGGCGGTGCGCACATCCGGTTATTCGGATAAGGTTGAGCCGGGAGTGCAGCCGAATGTGGGCGAATCGCGCGCGCTGGCGTTCAGGGCCGAGATGGCGCGCCAGCAACAGCAGCAACTTTACTGGCGCGGGTCGGTTTTTAACCGGCTGCAGGAAAACCGCTGGGTGCGGGTGGAGGGCATCCCCTCGGAACAGCCCGTTTCAGGTGGAGTTTCCATCGATCAGCTGATATACCCGGAGCCCTCCGTTTCCCGGGTGCTGATCGCGCTGGACCGGCCGGCCGATATCCGACTGACCCGCCTGAAGCGTTCGCCGGATGGCGTTTTCGAGTATACCGGGCCATTGGGCCGGCGCATCAACTATCAGGCCAGATCCGTAACAGCCGGAGCGGTGGCGGCCAATGCTCCGCTGAACAGACGTTTCTACCTGCATCTTCCGGAGGGGATACCGCCGCGCATAACAGGGCTGGCCGGAGAAATCGGACGGCTTGGCAGAAATGACCTGGAAAGGCTGACGCTGCTGGAAACTCATTTCAGGAACGGCAACTACCGCTATTCGATGAGCGGGCTCCCGACCGGCGAGCGCGCCCTGGAGCAGTTCATCTTTGACGGCAAACAGGGGCATTGCGAATTTTTCGCTTCGGCCTTCGCCGTGCTGCTGCGTGGAGCCGGAGTGCCGTGCCGGCTGGTCGGCGGCTATGTGGGAGGCGATTACAACCAGCTGGGCGGCTATTACCTGGTCAGCGAGGATATGGCCCATGTCTGGGTGGAAGCTTTTATCGAGGGGCGCGGCTGGCTGCGGATCGATCCCAGCAGTTTTGCCTCGAACGCCGGCGAGGTCTGGAATCCAGAAAAATCCCGTTCTCTGATGCTGAGGTTGCGCCTGTCTCTGGACTATCTGAATTACCAGTGGAATCGGACTGTTATCGTATATGACTTCGAGCAGCAGTTTGAGTTTGTCCGCCGGGCCGGCAAGCGTCTGCACGGGATCAACCCGGCCGGGATCATCGGCAGCGGCTGGCCCTACCTTGCCGCAATATCCCTGTTCGGTACTCTATTATACATGATCCGCAACACGACTCTATTCCGGCGACGGGAGGAGCGGATACTGCGGCGGTTCCTGAAACGGGTCGGAACGGAGTTCGGAATCGATGCCGGCCAGGGGCGGATGGGACTGTTCGAGATCGCCGAGCGGGTCGGGAACGAAAGGGTAGGGGAGTTTGCAGCGATCTATTCCGGGGCCGTCTATCGCGACCGGCGCCTGACCGACCAGGAGTACCGGCGTTTGCGGCAGATCCTGCGGGAGCTCAATCAGGCGCGAAAAGCGCTATAATGCTCAGCCGCCGTCAGTTTGGAACAGTGTTGTTTTTGTGATACATATCTGCTAATTAAAGGATGAACAATATCCTGGGCAATTGATATGCGTTAACGGGAAAATAATGCTGGCCAAAATCACACGTCCTAAAAACTCCGGAGTCATACAAAGAGACCGGCTGCTGACTCTGCTTGACGACAAACTGGCAAAGCCGGTTACCTGGTTATCCGCGCCGGGCGGCACCGGAAAAACGACCCTCGTCTCCAGCTATCTCGACGTGAGCCAGCTTCCCTGCCTCTGGTATCAATGCGATGAGGGCGATGCCGATCTGGCTACATTTTTCCATTACATGGGACTGGCAGCCAGACAGGCCATCCCGCGATTCAGAACCAGGCTCCCGCTTCTGACCCCAGAATATCTGGCCGGCATTCCGGCATTTACCAAGCGCTATTTTGAGACACTCTACAGCCGGATCCTGAATTACACCGGATCAAAATCTCTGCAGCCCTGTTTTGTCATTGTCCTGGACAACTACCAGGATGTGCCCGCGGAAACTCCTTTTCACGATATGATTGCCAACGGTTTTGACGGCATCCCGGATGGTGTCCGCTTCATGGTCTTGAGCCGCTGCCCGCCGCCGCCCGCCACGGCGCGTCTGCAGGCCAATGGCGGAATTGCCCTGCTTGACCATGCTGACGTGCGTTTTACATTCGATGAATCGCGGGAACTGATTCAGAACCGCATGCCGTCGCTTGATTTGCAGTCGATTGCCAGAATGCATGACAAGACCGAAGGTTGGGCAGCCGGCATAATTCTGATGCTGGAAAGCCTTGTGCTGAACCGGAACAGTGGCGGAGCTTTGCCGCTTGAGGACTTTGACTGCGGAAGGGTCTTCGACTATTTTGCCGGAGCGGTTTTTGTCAGGGCAGAGAACCATATCAAGGATTTCCTGCTGAGAACCTCCCTGCTGCCGATGCTAAATGTTACGCTGGCAAAGAGATTGACCGGTGTTGTCAACGCCTGCGAGATCCTTTCCGGGTTGCACCGACATCATCTGTTTACAGAAAAACTTTCCGGCACGGATCAGGATTACCGCTACCATCCGTTGCTGCGCGATTTTCTGCTCAGTCGTATGAAAACAGTATATTCGCAGGAGGAAGTGCTGCAGATCAAACGGGATGCCGCTCAGCTCATGGAACAATCCGGAAATTGGGAAGTTGCGGCGCAGCTTTACTGTGAATCCGGGGATCATGACAGTTTGGCCATGCTGGTGAATTGCCACGGCAGGGAACTGCTGATGCAGGGGAGATGCAAGGTTCTTGCGGAGTTGATGACCTGTTTTCCGCGTGAAATGGCGGATAATGATCCCTGGTTGCTGTACTGGGATGGCATGAGTTCGTTCCCGGTAGATCTGCCTCGCACCAGGTTGCTTCTGGAAAAAGCGCTGTCCCTGTTCAAGCTCAAGAGCGACAGTTCCGGTAGTTATCTTGCGTGGGCCGGAATTGTGGATACCCATGTTTTCGGTGATGACTGGAAATCACTGGATGAATGCATCTCTGATTTTAACGGGTTGCAGAGAAATCACCCCGTTTTCAACTCCCTTGAGGTCGAACTGACAGCTTCTTCCAGAATGTTGTTGTCCCTGACCCTCAGAAAGACCGACAACCCACAACTGGTGGAGCGCTGGCAGCAGCGCGTAGGTGAGCTGCTGAAGCAGAAACCTTCCATGGAGATCCAGATCGATACGGTATTCGGAATGAGTGTCTTCTATCTCTGGAGGGGAGATTACGAAAAAAATTCGCTGCTTCTGGAGCGGGCTGCAATGGATATCCGGCATCGCCAGCCTTCTCCGTTTACCGTCATCCGCATCAAGCTGATGAAAGGGATTCATTGCTGGCTGACCGCTGACTACCAAATTGCCCTGCAGACATTATCCGAAGCTCTGGAAGTTTCGGCCAGAAGTGGAGTGCACATCTATGACCCTCTGTTATGGAGCTTCAAAACTGCGGCGGAGATGGCGCCCGGCAACCTGGCAAACGCGGAACTCTCGCTGAAACAGCAGATGCATTGCCTGCCGGGCGCGGAAAGTTCGCTCAATGTTTTCTTCTATCACATCAACGCCGCCTGGCTTGCGATACTGACCAACAATCTGTCCTTGGCCGCGGAGCATATGGATAATGTTTTTCCCCAGACGGAACGCATGGGAACCACCTACTACAACGCCCTGTGGCATATCGGCATGGCTCAGATCTCCTTTCTGCAGGGCCGGGCCGGCCAGGCCTCCGACCATCTGCGGACCGTCCGCGATATCAGCCGGGCTATGAAAAGTTGTGTCTTGGAGTGGTACTCTCTGCTTGTCGAAGCCTGGTCTCTGATCCGGGAAGGTAAACGCGAAGAGGGCTTGGCACCGCTGCAGAATGCAATGGCACTTGGCCGGCGGAATGGCTACGTACATCTGGAATTCTACCAGCCATCGCAGATGGCTCTTCTCTGCGCCACAGCGCTTGAGGAAAGAATTGAAACGGAATATGTGACGGAGCTGGTCGGAAAATTGGCTCTGACGCCCCCATTCGCAGAAACAGGCCGCGCGACATGGAACGGGTATCTTGAGGAATGGCCCTATCCGGTCAGGATCTATACCCTTGGCCGATTTGAGATAATCAGGGACGGCAAACCGCTGCATTTTTCCGGCAAGGAACAGAAAAAACCACTGGAAATGCTCAAGGTGCTGATCGCTCGCTGTGGCAGGGACGTGCCTAAAGAACGTCTGACCGACGCCCTCTGGCCCGATGCCGATGGTGACCAGGCCGGCAAATCATTTGAAATGACCCTGAGCCGCTTGCGGAGGCTTCTGGGAGAAGATCGAATAATTGTCTACAGGGCGCGTCAGCTCAGTATAAATCCGCTCTACTGCTGGGTTGACAGCTTGGCATTGGCGCAGCATTTCGACAGGAATCAGGAAGTCCCTGTCGAACAGGTTGTGCGATTATGCAACAAGGCCATCAGCCTGTATAAAGGGGCTTTTCTCCCCTCGGATCCCGGCCTGTCGTCTGCTGTGTCCTGTCGTGAAACATTGAAGAACAGGTTGCTGCGGCTTGTTATGATTGCCGGACGTCATTACGAACAGCTGGAAGCATGGGACCAGGCGGCCGATTATTATCAAAAAGGGATCGAAACCGATAACCTGGCGGAAGAGTTCTACAGGCGCCTGATGATCTGTCAGCGCCAACTGGGCAACCATGCCGAAACCGTCAGAACCTATATCCACTGCAGCAGCCTGCTGCGGGCCGAACTGGGCATTGAGCCTTCCCCGGAAACCACCGCTGTTTACAGTTCGATTGTCCGTAAGAAATAATGGCAGGATTGTGAATGAAGCAGCATAAAATGGGGTCATAATTCGTATGAATCGTTTAACACGAATCAGCAGGATCACAAGCCCTTTCTTCATTTTCTAGTCTTCGGCTGTTAACCTTACACATCTGTTCGCCCCGCTCAATCCTCGCCGCCTTGAGAACATTCCTGAGCCAAAATCGATATAACGCCACTTTTCCAATAAATATTTTCAGTACAATTTTCCAATCTGTGGGCCATCTGTGGGTAGCCGCGTGCTACGCTTCACTTCATTATGACAGAATTGACTACAGCCAGCAGCTTTGTGGTCCGGGTTTACCGGGTTGACACTGAAGATCCGCAAAAGCTCATCGGGATGATTGAGGCGATGGACGGCAGTGGTGAACGGTTGCCTTTCAACAATGTCGAAGATCTGGCTGCGGTATTGCGAAGAGCGGCGGACAATCGTGGTGGCTCGAGGAAAAAGGTAAAGCCCGGACAGGCGATCAAAAAATGACTGTTGGATGCACATCAAACAGGAGAATTTCAACATGATCCTCAAGAATATAAGACCGGAGTTTCTATTTGTTGCAGTCAGCCTGTTATTCACTGTGAATGGTTTTGCTGAAACGGCCAGGCCGGTATCAGGGGCAGCCGTATCCGCAGCAGGTCCACTGGCGGTAATCAATGGCAAACCGATCAGCATTGAAAATTTCCGGTCCGAGATGGAACGTCAGCGCGGGGCGTTCGATGCGAATCGAAAGGAAGAGCTTCTGGACAGTATCGTGCGGAGCGAATTGCTCTTTGCCGCCGCCAGATCGGCGGGTTACGAAAGCGACCCCGAAGTGATCGCGGCTGTCAAACAGGCCATGGTCGGCAAATACCTGCGCGATAACCTTGATCCGAAACTGGCCCAACTGAAGGCCACGGACCAGGAGGCCGAAGCTTACTACCAGTCCCACCAGGCCGAGTTCGGCACCCCCGCCATGGTACATGCCGCTGTCATCAAAATCGCCGTTTCTCCGAAAATGTCAGCCCAGAAGAAGTCGGAGCTGCTCAAACGGGCCGAAAGTGCCCGGAATGAGGCGCTGGCGCTTGAGAAGGGGGTTCCCGCTTTCGGCAAGGTTGCGGTCAGCTACTCCGAGGATCAGGACAGCCGCTATCGTGGCGGTGATCTCGGCTGGCTACAGGCCGGTAAAGCAGACGGAATGATCGATAAAAAGGTTTCAGACGCCATCTTTGCGCTCAAGACTCCCGGACAGGTCTCTCAGGTCATCACAGCGCCGGACGGTTATTACATCGTCAAGCTGATCGAGGCCAAAGCGGCCACGGTCAAACCCTATGCAGCGGTAAAGGACGGCGTCAAATACCAGGTAGTGCAGGAGAAAAAGAAGAAGATCGAAAACGATCTGATCGCGCAGTTGAAGAGCCGGATCCCGGTAACTGTCAACAGGGCGTTGTTGCAGACGGTCAGCCAGTCAGATGAAGTGAAGCAGGCCGGACCGCCGGCGCTGCCGAAGCGGTGACTGAAATATGGTGATGATAGGTCAGAAAACAACGTCAAGAGCGGCTCGCGCAACCAAAAGTAGGTGCCTCTAGGCAAGGCGCCAAGCTCGCAAAGAAAGTCAAATCTACAGTTTTAGATTTAGCCTCAAAAGATTTATAGAAGGTTCTCTTTGCGTCTTTGCGAGCTTTGCGAGAAACCGAATTTGACGTTTTTACATCTACCAAGATATTTCAACCCACTGAATTAGATTGTTTTTTTATGCCGCACCGGAGGTAATCATGAGAAAAAGAGAACTGTTCGTACCGATCCTGTCTCTGGCACTGTTTCTTGCCATGCAGCTTTCCGCCTGGGGAGCCGCCATCCCCACCGCGACCCAGGCTCTCAGCCTGAACCCCGGATGGAATGCCGTTTACCTGGAAGTCCAGCCATTATCCAGCTCTCCGGCCGTGGTATTTAAAGATCTTCCGGTCGGATCCAGTGTCTGGGCCTGGCAGGGAAAAGATGATTCGGTTCAGTTTATCCAGGATCCCGGCGAACCGCTGGTCAACAATCCCAAATGGCTGGCCATTTTTGCCTCTGCCCGGGAATCGGCCCTGAACAACCTGTTTGCCATCAGCGCTAACAGTGCCTACTTGATACATGTAGCCGGTACAACCCCCTTGACCATGAATATCGATGGGCGACCCACCATCAGGCACAAGAACTGGATTCCGGACGCCTTCAACCTTACCGGTTTTGGCTTCAACGGAACACCACCCACATTCGGCACTTTCTTCACCCCGTCGAACTCCCACAAGAACCAGGCCATCTACCGCCTCAACAACGCCAGCGGCGCCTGGGAGATCGTCAACAATCCGTCCACCGCGACGATGCGTTCCGGCGAGGCCTTCTGGATTTACTGCGTGTCCGGTTCGGATTACCAGGGGCCACTGACGGTGGAGGCCAACGGTGCCGATGGGCTAGATTTCGGAACCGGCATCACCATCCTCTCCCTGACGATCGGCAACGTCTCAACCGTCGACAAGAGCGTAACCGTCACCCAGTCGAGCGGCGTGACTCCGGTGTCGCTGGCCTATCGCAGTTATGACAACGTCAGCGGCAAGATCCTCAACAATCCGCTTTCCGGAATGCCTGCCGTTACGGTCAAAGCCGGCAGTACAGCCATCGTGAATCTGGCGGTCCAGCGAAACTCATTCACCGGTGACGGCGCCTCGGTTCTGGAAATCAGGGATGCCCAGGGGAATCGGGTACGGCTGCCGGTTACGGCCACATCCAACCCGGTAAACGGCTATCCCGGCCTCTGGAGCGGAGCGGCAAACATCAACAAGGTCAGCCAGCTCACGGATTCCGGACCGGCACCCGGGTTTGACAGCGGCGCTGCCAAACCGACCCCGGCAACCCTGAACCTCAAACTGATCCTGCACCAGGAGAAAAACGGCCCGGCCCGCCTGCTGAAGCAGGCCATCATCATGCGTCAGGATCCCATCCGCAACACTGACGGAACCATCCAGACCAAAGGACGCTCCGTGGTCCTCACCAAGGACTCCCTGATCCCCAACTACTCCGGTGTTACCCAACGGGATGGCGCCAAGGTCGGGCGACGCCTGAGCGCCGTCGGAATCGACTACTCTCCCAGCACCGATGCCACGCTCGGCACCGATTTTGACGGTACTGCCCTCAAGTGCAGCGGCAGTGTCTCGACCTCCGTCACCTGCCGGATGGTGGTGGAATCATCTGCCAACTACACACATCCGACCAATCCGTTTCTGCACCGCTACCACCCCGATCACGACAATCAGGCCAGTGACTTCAGTACCTTCAGACAGGAGGTCAACCGGATCGAGCGTGTCGTAACCCTGACTTTCGACACTGTTCCGCTGGACAATCCGACCAACCCTCCGCCGGGATGGGGGGTTACCGTACTCGGCGGCAGCTACAGCGAGTCCATCAGCGGCCTGGCCAAGGGTCCGGTCAAGGTCGAGGGGAGTTTCACCCTTTCCCTGGCCGCCGATGCTGATGTTTTGAACCAGTAAATGAACATGAGGGAGAACCTGATCATGAAACAGATAAAGATACTGCTGCTAATCCTGTGCATCCTGGTCTGCTGGAGTGGTCCGGCACGTTCCTATGACATGTGGTTAGGCGCGTGGGATCAGAACAGCAATCTTCTGAACAATTCGGGACATACAGGGCAGACATATAACGGCAATAGCTGTACTGCTGATCCCACATGGGTTATGGACTGGGGTGGAACTATAACCGCAGACTGGCATGGCTGCACGACCTGTTGGTATATACTTACATACTATTATGAGCATGCCTCAGGGAAGCTGAACTGGCCCAAAAATGTCTGTGGCGAGAGATACTCTTTCAATTCTTTTGCTGGCAGTATGGCAAGTGAGGCATTCCAGGCCTCTACATGGAATAGCAGTTATATTGCACCGGTGAACAGTCGCGGCAGCACCTGGGGCAGCTTCGAACTGGATGCCCTCTACGACCGCAACGCCCGGGTCAATACGAGAAAATACCTTCTGAATGAAAGCACCGGTCAGTACGGTTCGCTTGAGAGTACCATCCAATGGCTTAAGGTCGGCGACATGAAATATCATGTTCCACCCAACCGAGAAAGCAGCAACCAGTACATCGGCGGCGTCTACCACCATGGCGACGGCTCCAGCTGGTCGCAGCCTTACAGCCAGATCATAGCCAACGGCGGTCCCTACGGATCTGTGCAGGATGAGTTGAATGCAGCGACCTCAGCGGCAATCAACAATTACCTGGATTACTACTATAATCCCGGCTCCGTTTTTACTCTGACCCATGACCTGCCGGCTCAAGTAACACCTGTCTTTACTCCTGCCATCAACACCGCACTCTTCACCGGTACCAGGTATTTCTCGAAAGCGGCTGCCTCACTGGCTGCCACTCCCATAGCAGACGGAATCGATGCCCAGTGGATGGCAGTGGAATGGGGTGGCGGTTCCGGAAGGGTTGCGGCGAGCGGCTCGATTGCCAACAACAGCACGAGCATCTCCCTGACAGCCAACTCCACGGCTGCAACCACCATCAATCTCAAGTACCTCAAGCACTACCGCACGACGATTGTGGCCAACGATGCCGCCATGCCCGACTGGGTGCGGGCCGGGTTCGAGAGCGGCTACGGTGTCCTCGGCCACACCGGCTCATCCATTAAAATCAGCAACGCCGGCGGCAGCACCAACACCCCGTACTGGCTCCCATCAACCGCCAGCACCATCATAATCCCGGAAAAAATCTCCCGGACCACAACCGCCAACAACGTGACCGGTGAGGAACTCTGGCTGCTGGACAAACCGGCGCTTGACGCCTCCAAACCTGCCTGGGCAACAATTTCATACGACAGCGCCACCGGCAGTTACCGCATTCAGCAGACCAATCAGAGCGCCGGATGGACCTGCACAATCAGGTACAACAAGCTAACGGTCGGAGTCAGCGGTATTGACGATGCCAGCCATGTGACCAAACTGCAGGGACTCCCCGGACTGTCTCCCCGGCTTTCAGCCAACATCGTAGCGGGTCAGGAGACGACAACCCTGGGCGGACTGCAACTCCAGGCGCCGAATGTTGTCTATGCCGCCGACAGCGGCAACCAGAACACCATCCGCTACGTTCTGACCGGCTGGACCGGAACCGGCAGCCTGTCAGCCGGCGGCGCTCCCGACGCGGGCCCTGTGACGACAGTTTCCCTTCCCGTTACTGCCGAGTCAGGCATCAGCTGGAACTACATCAAGGAGATCAGGGTCACCGTCACCACCTCGGGTGAGAACGATCCCCTCAAGGTTTATGAAATGCCGGGCAACACCACGGCCGGTTCAGCGACTGTCACCGGCATGGCCGTTGCCTGGACCGAGACAACCGACGACAATGGCGTTGACCTGGCCACCCCGGTACGGAAAAGTCTGGCGCCGGGCATGCTGGTCTGGGGATACGGCATCGACCCCGACACCGAGGTCATCGAGGTGTCGGAGACCAGTAACTCCGTCACACTCAGCAAAGCCGCCCGGTTTACCATGACCCAGACCGCGGGGCAGTCCCTGACCTTCTCGACCCAGAAGACATACGACCGCGCAGGTGACACGACCAACGGATCGGCGGTGGTAAACGGTATCGACACAACCGGTCTGATCACCGGCATCGCGGTCTCCGGTCCGGGGATCGTGGACGGTACCACGATACTCTCCATCGATTCGCCAACCACCCTTACCCTGAGCGAAAACGCCTCCCTAACCCTGACCGCCAACGCACTGGCCTTCGGCTCTGCCGATGCCCGTGAGTGCCAGAGCAGCGCCGGCTTCAGCTCCGACGTCTGCGCCACCCGCTCAGGGGTCAATTTTTACCGGGTCGACACGTCCATAATGCCGGATTCGCCCCCCACCCAGGTGAGCACTGTGGTGCTGACGGTCAGAAACCAGTTCGTGGAGATCGACCGCGACGTTGACAACAACCCCATCCAGATGACACGCACCCTGAGCCAGGCCGTGTATCCGACCAGCGGTGTAGCGCTGGCCACCGTGCAACCGCAGATAAATGGCCCCCGCAAGGCGCTGATCACATCGAATCTGTACAAACCGATGACGGTCTCCTGGCGCTACTTCTCCACCAAGGCCTTTACCATCGGCCAGCCGCTCCTGCCGCCGGCGGACCGGAACGACATCGACCGGGACAAACCGCCCACGATCACCATCAACACACCGGCGCTGCCGGGTGACACGGTCGATGCCGCTTTCGTGCTGGCCTGGGACGCCGCCACCTCTACTATCAACATAACCGGCAACACCACCACCGGCTCAGCGGTAATCAGTTCCATCCCTTCAACCGCAGGGCTTTCAGCCGGGATGTACGTATCCGGCCCCGGTATCGCAGCCAACAGCACAATCGTCAGCGTCGATGCTCCCGATCAGGTAACGCTCAGCGGTCCGGCGTCCCAGAGCGGCACTGCTGTTGCCCTGTCGGTCGAATCGCGCCAGGGGCTGCGCTATTTCCCGATCCACCCGGTTACGGCCTTCACCATCAACTGGCCACTCAAAAATTCCTCCCTGACCGTCCCGGAAATGGCCACCACCATCTGGCCGGCCAAACAGGTACAGATTGTCGGTGCTCCGGCAAACCTGCAGCCTCCCGGAGCACTCAACAGTTTCAACGCCATCAGTTCATTCCCCCTCGGCAGCACCAGCGCCGTGATCAGCGGGATATTTACCCCGGACAGGGCCGGCACCTTCATCCTGCGCTTCAATACCCCGAAAAAGGCGCCGGACCTGAGGAACGGCACCGCCTTCATCGTGGTCGAGGCCTCAGAACTTCGCCCGGAGCAGTATTCCGACAACGACTGGACGATCGGCGTCAGAATAACCAGTGCCAGCCACAGCGATCCCGAAAACAGGAACGGTTTTCTCTTCTACCCCGGCGCGATGATCGATGCGGATGGGCAGGACCGCGCCTACGATCTGGCGACTCGCACCGGCGCCATCATTCCGGTCAATGAAATCAAGCCGGGTGATATCAATCCCCTGATCATCATCTGGTACGAGACCGGCCAGGGTGGAATCGGCTGGCCAACAAGCCCCATGCGCTACAATCCGGTCTGGCCGGCTGCTCCCGGGACACTGACCATCGGCACAGGAATCCCGGTTTCCCAGACCGCCAAGCCGCGCGCCATGGTCTACAACCAGCCGGACAGCTCCAAGCCGGGGTTCAACCCCAACGAAGAACACGCCATTCTGACCGGCGACAGCCTGTATGCGCTGCGTGACGACCTGAACGGAATCAAAAACTGGTCAAAAGCGTTTGTGCTGCTCAAATACTTCGACTCCGCTCTCCAGGAGTGGAAGATGGACGTCTACAAGGTTGAACGTCCGAATTCCTTCACCTATTCGGTCGAAGCCGGACAACCGATAGTTCCGCCGCTGCCGGCATCGTTCCAGGTGCCGCCTGTCAGCGGCCTGAAGGCCGGCGCCCCGGGAGCGGAATGGCACCTGCGCGACCAGAAAGGCGGAGATTGGGCCAAGGCGGCCAATGCCGCGGGCACCTCCGGCTTCACCATGCAGTGGTACTACTACATGAGACCGGATTTCTACTGGCCGTATATTCAAGGTCAGCCAACCCCGGCCGCCGGGACCCCGGTCCCTTTCCTGAATAACGGTCCGGCGGCTGCCAATTTCAGCGCGGGCGCCTTGCCGATCGATGTTACCTACACGACCCGCTGGCCGGCAACGGCTCCGGTACTGCATGTGGGCGAAACACTGACCACGGCCCGCGCGGGCCTGCCGGCGCTCTACGATGCAATGACCGCCGAAGTGGTCTTCGACGAGCATGTCTATAACGGCAACGGCCCGCTGGCCAAGCTCTATGCCCCCGTGCGGTATCAGTACGCCACTCTTGACACCCTCCCCGACATCAAGACCGAGAACGTCGGCGGCGTGATCAATTTCCCATCACTCCCCTTTGCCATCCAGGCACGGCTCTTTTACGATCCGGCCGGCAAGCGGCTCGGCTTCAAGGGGGTCTGGCTCACGGCCGAAAACAGCATTGTCACCGGTGCACCGAACGAGGCAAGTGGCGACTGGCTCCTCCCGAACCTGATGACTGCAGCGGAGCGGGACACCATCAAGGCAGCCAGCGGCAATACCGCCTGGAAAGCAGCCGTGGATGCGCTCTACAGTCTGGCACGAAACCCCAACAACGTCAGCTATCCCGCCAGTCCGATAAATCCCTTCAAACCGGACCAGACCTATGACTTTGCCACGCTGTGGGGAATCAAGCTGGGACTGATGGGATCTTCACCGGTATCATCCCGTTCCACCATCGGCGAAAAGAACGCCCTGACAGCCGGCATGGCCCAGGGTGAGGGGTATGTGGTCATTGCCGAAAACAACAGCAGTGATCTGGCGGTCAAGGACCTGCCGGTGGCCTTGCATGTGGTCAAGGTAGCCACGTCGCCGGTCTTTCAGGGGGTCATCAAGGCGATAGCGTCAAAGAACGTCTTTGACGAGAAACTGACCCTGCACTACACCGGTGATTTTGGCGGCGAACCGGAGAAGTTTACCTTCGAGTGGTACTACCAGCCGGTTTCCGGAAGCGTCCCGGCCCTGCCGCAACCCGGCGCTGCCGACACCAGCTGGCAGAAATTCATCGATCCCAACAACAGCACCGGTGCGGGGCAGACCGATATCACCATTCAGGGCGCCTCTCCTCTGACCATGTCGGACAACTGGGTGGTGGCCCGCTATTACTACAAGGCCGCCTGGCCGGCTGTTGCGATCACCTCGATTCCAGATCCACCTGCAACCCCCCATGACGACCAGAACAACTGGAGCCTCTGGAGCGGAGCCAACACCCTTGATACCCCCATGCTGGCCATGGGCTGGGTCAAACGGGTGATCGATGGCCTCAACCCGCTGGAAGCCCGGGTGACCGACTTCCGCAACAGCGCCACCAATACCGCTGTCAGCATGCTGTCCCAGTTCGGCAATCGCTACGACGGGCAGATCGCCTTCAGCAGTGACCCTAATTATCTCAACAGCCTGGGGCTGATCCCGGCCTATGAGAGCGTTCTCAACCGGGCCCGGGATTTCAGCATCGATGCCGTGCCGCCGCAGGACTACGGTCCGACTAACGATGCCCTGATGAACATCACCAGCCGTCTGGCGACATTCTACCAGGCGCTGGGTAATGAAGCCTATGCCGACGCCGTGGATCCGACCATCGGTTTCTCCACCACGAGCGCCGAATACGGCAACATGGCGCCATCGGTGTTCGCCTTCCAGAACCAGGTGGATTCCCTGCTGGAAGAAGAACTGGCCCTGATGCGCGGCCGTGACGATTCGGCCGGCAGCACCAAGAACGCCCCCTATTTCAACCGCCTGATCTGGAACTTTACCCAGGGTGAAGGGGAAGTGGCCTACGCCCAGAACTACAACATCACCGATCAGGACAATAGCGGCGTCATCAACGCCGGCGACGCCCGGACCATGTATCCCCAGGGACATGGCGACGCCTGGGGTCATTACCTGCAATCGATCAACTATTACTACAAACTGCTCGGCCATCCTTCCTTCAGCTGGGAATCGAGGGTAGAGTTCGTCCTGGTGGCGGGCCAGCCGGTCATGGTTGACTATCTGGACGAGCGCAAGTTCGCCTCCATCGCTGCGCAGCGCGCCAAGACCGGCTCCGAGATCGTCGATCTCACCTACCGGAAATACTTCACCGACGACCCGGCCGGACAGTGGCAGGGATACAAGGACAGCTACACCAGCCGGGCCTGGGGAGTTGACGAGTGGTCCCGCCGGGCCGGCCAGGCGGCCTACTTCGACTGGGTGACCGCCAACGCCATACTGCCGGACAGCGTACCGGCCACGGCCCATGATCGCATCAAATATGTTACCGACCCGGTTACCGGCATTCTGAAACCCGAGACCATTCCGGGAGCCGACATCCAGCAGATCGACCGGAGCAAGGTGCCGGAACTGCAGGATATCGCCTCCCAGTTCCACAAGATCCAGGCCAGAATGACCGAGGTGGATGGCGGCATCAATCCGCTCGGCCTGGTCAAGGGGGTGGTGCCTTTCGATATCGACCCGACCCAGATCGATGCCGGCCAGACCCACTTCGAGCAGGTTTATGCCCGGGCAGAGAAGGCCCTGGAAAACGCCATTGCGTCCTATGACTACGCCAACGGCTATACCCAGCGGCTGCGCCAGAACCAGGATACGCTGGAGGATTTCAAGAAGAACCTGTCCGACCAGGAACGGGACTACACCAATCGCCTGATCGAGATCTTCGGCTATCCCTATCCCGACGACATCGGAGCGGGCAAAACCTACCCCGACGGCTACGATGGACCGGACCTGCTTCACTACAACTATGTGGACCGGAGCGAACTGACCGGCAGCACAAATCCGGCGGCTGTCTCCTATACAACGTATTCCGTCACGTACAACTTGCCCGAAGGTTTCTGGAACCTGAACCAGGGATTGGCCAGCTACGTCGCGACTCCCGCAACTGCACCAACAACGGTCCAGTACAACATCAATACCCAGGGAAACTGGGTTGAGAAACCGCCGGCATGGACTTCAAGGAGAAGGGCTCCCGGCAGGGTCCAGCAGGCCCTCTCCGACCTGATCCAGGCCAAAGCGGCCTACGACAAGGGGTTCAAGGAGTACGGCGATATCATGGCCGGCATCGAAGATGCCAAACAGAATCTGGAGACCCGCTACAACGTGCTGGCCAACCAGGTTCGGTCCAAAATCCAGGTGGAAGAGGCGTCAATCGGCCTGGATGTGGCGAAAACCGCTCTGCATGCGACAAGCATGGTGTTGAGAAGAGGGAGCGATATTGCAGGAAAGTTAGCAGATGCGGCGCTGGAAGGCATTCCTGATGAAGTAGTGGTAGGAACTTCAAGCGGCGGAGATGTGTTGGCACCTGCCAAAACAATAGTTAAACTGGCTGTTGGCATCGGCCAGACAGTGCTGGAAGTCGGTGCTGATGTTGCAGACATGGGTGAGTTCACCCTCGACATGGTCAAGGAACGTACCCAGTCTGGCTTGCAGCTGAATCTCGACAAATCCGACGCCAGCTACGAGGTGTGGCAGCTGGTCAAGGAGTTGCAGAACAGCATGTCTGCCGGCGACGGAAAACTGCTGGAGCTTTACTCGCTAAAAGAGACAATCCAGCAGACGGCTGGTAACTATCTGGCCGCCCTGGCCGAAGGTATCCGCGTCTGGGACGAGCGGACCGAGAAGCGCAAGCAGTCCGCGGCGGATGTTCAGGAGTACCGCTTCCAGGACCTTGGTTTCCGGGTGTTCCGCAACGACGCCATCCAGAAGTACCGGGCCCAGTTCGATCTGGCGGCAAAGTATGTTTACCTGGCCGCCACGGCCTATGACTACGAGACCAACCTGCTTGGCAGCGCCTCGGGCGCAGGACGCAAATTCCTCACGGAAATCGGACGCCAGAGAACCCTGGGAGTTGTCAGCAACGGCGTGCCCCAGGCCGGTTTCCCGGGACTGGCTGACACCATGGCGCGGCTGTCACAGAATTTCAGTGTCTACAAGAGCCAGCTCGGCTTCAACAATCCGCAGACCGAGACCACCCCATTCTCCCTGCGCACCGAACTGTTCCGCATCAAGGCTGATGCCGTCTCCAACGCCGATTGGCGTAGCGTACTCAAGGACCACAAGGTGGACGACCTGTGGAAGATTCCGGAGTTCAAGCGTTACTGCCGTCCGTTTGCGCCGGAGAGCGCCGGGCCGCAACCGGGCATCGTCATCAAGTTCCCCACCACGGTCACCTACGGCAAGAACTTCTTCGGCTGGCCGCTCAGTGGCGGCGACAGCGCCTACAGCACCAGCAACTTCTCCACCAGGGTCCGCTCCGTCGGCCTCTGGTTCCAGAACTACAACAACGCCGGTCTGTCCAGCACACCGCGCGTCTACCTGGTGCCCACCGGCTCGGATATCCTTCGTTCCCCCACCGGTGACGGCTTCGCCACACGTGAGTGGCTGGTGAAGGACCAGAAGCTGCCGGTGCCTTTCCCGATCGGCGACACCGACCTGAAAAATCCGTCGTTCATTCCGGCCAACGATTCGCTCAGCGATGAATTTGCCGGCATCCGCCGTGTTTCGGATTTCCGCGCCTATCCCTACAGCGGCGCCTTCGACCCGAGCCAGGCCACCAGCGACAGTCGCCTGATCGGCCGCTCGGTCTGGAACAGCCAGTGGATGCTGATCATCCCCGGTTCGACGCTGCTGTTCAACAAGGACGTCGGTCTGAATACCTTCATCAACTCGGTCGACGACATCAAGATGTTCTTCCAGACCTACGCCTATTCGGGGAACTGACATGAAAAACATATCGATAACCAATGGACAGCTTGAGGTAAAGACGATGTTAAGACATATAGCGCTAACCGCCTGTATGGCGGTTGTGCTGGTGGCAGGCGGCAGCGGAACGGCCCGGGCCCTGCTCAGCGCGCCGGACGTGGTTTACAAGGGCAAGGCCATAAATGCCGAACAGGGCAATCCGGTAAGCATCGCGGTCATGCTGAACAATGTCGCCGTCACCGTGGCTTCCGGCACGGTGGCCGCCGACCGGAGTTTTGAACTGCGGGTGCCGATGGATATGGTTGATCCGCGGGCTTCCGCAACCGCCCGCAGCGGTGATGCGGCCGAAATCTCGGTCAACGGGGCGGTGATCAGAAGCGTCACAATCCCCGCTTTCGGGACCGTGGTCCTGCTCGAACTAGGCGTCAGGACCGCCGAGCAATGGGCCAAGGACCATCCCGGCGACGACGGCTCCGGCGACATGAACCGCAACGGCATCAGCGACCTCAACGAATACCTGGCCGGCAACGACCCGGCCGCCTGCGTCTGGAGCCAGGTAGACGCCAGCCACGCCGAGAGTGCCGTCTATCACCAGGAGGTGCTCAAAAACTGCCTGGCGGAGGCCGGCAGCGACGGAAAGCACAACCTGATACGCCTGGCCAGGGGCAGCTATGCCGGAAATTTCAGCTACACATCCTCCTGGGGTGAGTCGTTTGACCTGACCCTGGTCGGCGGTTATGACCCGGCCGGTGGATTGGAACGGCTGGCCGATCCGGCGCTGACCATCCTGAATGGCGATACGGACAACGACAGCATCGGCAACGGCAGCGTACTGGTTGTAGATGGCGATATCAGCAAGACCAGTGGCAAGGTCCATATCGAAAGCCTGGCGTTCAAAAACGGCAAAGCCCCGGCCGGCCAGTACGGCGGCGGCATCCGGGCCCGTATCTACCAGGGGAGCCTGGAACTGGTCGGGAACATCGTCAGCGGCAATGCCACCGACAGCGTCATCGGCAATACCGCCGATGGTGGCGGGGGACTGTCCCTGGAAAGCAGCGACAGCGGTTCGATCCTGCTGGTAAACAACGTCATTTACGGCAACAGCGCCGCCAACGCGGCGGCGGCGCGGATTGTCTCTTCCGCGGCCGGTCCGGTGCTTCTGCTGAACAACACCATTGCCGACAATGTCGCCACCTTGGATGGCGACGGGAGCATGCTCAACATCAGCAGCAGCCTGGCATCCGTGGACCTGAGCAACAATATCGTTTCCGCTGCCCACCCAGGAGAGGGGAAGGATATCTACATCAACAGCTCCGGCGTCTCGATTCCGCTTGGCATCAGGAACAATGACTACGATGCGCTTCACGGCCTGCTGGTCAATGCGCCCGGATTCGTCCCTGATCCCGGCAACCTCCACGACGCGCCGCAATTCGTTGCTCCGCTCAGCGGAAACTACCGGCTCGCCCCGGCCTCAACCTTGATCGACAAGGGTCTTGCGCATGCAAACCTGCCCGAGACCGATGTGGTAGGCGCCGGTCGCATCGCCGACGGTGTCGCGGACCTGGGAGCCTATGAATACCACGATCCGTCCAAGCCGTTCATCAGCTCCTTCACCGCAGTGCCCAGGCCCAACTATCTGATCGCAGATACCGTCATCATCGCCAGCGACGATCTGGGCGTCACCGGCTACTGCCTGAGCGAGAGCGCCGACAGCGCCGGCTGTTCCTGGAGTTCGTCGGCGCCGGTCAGTTACACCTTCGCCAGCGCCGGTTCCAAGACCCTCTATGCCCACGTCGTGGATGCCTCCGGCAATGTGGTCAGCGCCAGGGTGTTGAATGTCATGGTCAGCATCCCCAACCTGACGGTGGCGGTCAGTGTCAGCGGAACCCAGAGTACGGGCATCGGCGGCACGATCACCAGCAGCCCGGCCGGCATCTCCTGCTCCAACGGCACCAGCGGCACGGTCGTCAGCTGCACGGCCCCCTTCTCGGGTACGGTCAACCTCTTTGCGACCCCTTCGGTGATGTCCAACTTCGGCGGCTGGGGGGGCGGGATAGCGACCTGCAGCGGCCTGGGAGCCTGCAGCGTTGCGATGAACGGCGAAAAAACCGTTACCGCCAATTTCATCCCGGCGGCGTTGTTGAAAATTGACGGAACGATCTACAAAACCCTGCAGGAGGTGTACGATGCGGCCTACGATGGCGCGGTGATACAGCTGCTGGGCAATACCGTTGCCGGCACGCTGGATGCCAACCGCAACATCGGAGTGAAGCTGATGGGTGGCTATGACGCAGGTTATGCTACCACTCTCGGAACCACGACGGTGACCGGGCCGTTGACGGTCAGCCAGGGGGCCTTGCTGGTGGACAGGATCGTGATCAGATAGCGGTCTTGTCCGGCCGGAGGATTGAACACAAAAGCCCATGGTAACATGGGCTTTTGTGTTTCAAGTGGAATTGATCCTAACCCTGATAAACAGGATAAGTGCGTTAACGAAGTTATTAATCTGCCTGAAAATAGCAGAAAATAACTTCTAACTTACTAAAAAAGTATCCGTATTTTATGAAATAAATTACAGATTGTTTACATAATTAATTGTTGGTAACTATCATTCATGCTATATCTGCCGGAAACCGCATCTGTGAACCGGATAGTCTTTCTTTTTATGCACAATTCCGAAGCTCATGTGAAAAGGGGCGCGCCATGCTGGAAAAAGGTCTTCAAAGTGCAGTGAACCGACGTGATTTCTTGAGGATGGCAGGTCTGGCGACGGGCGCGTTGGCCGCCTTTCCCTTGCAGGCCCATGCCAGCTTCCTGTTCGATGGCCGTCCTCCGCTCAAGGTTGGCGTTGTTGTTCCCCGCTCCGCCATCTATCCCGATATCGCAAAAAAACTGGTGGACGGAATCAGGCTGCGCTTTGTCGAATCAGGCTGGGAAAACACCCGGCTGCTGGTAAGGGAAGCCGGGAGCGGGGCCGAGATAGCGGCCGCCCTGGGTCTGTTGTCCGATGAGCGGGTCGGAATCCTGACCGGCATGTTCAACCCGCTTACCGTGCACCGCCTGCGTGAAGCCCTGGAACGGTCGGGCACACTCTTCATCAACATCGAAGGCGGAGCAAACTCCTTCGTACCGCGTGAGGAAAGCCCGTTAATGTACCAGAATTCGCTCGGTTACTGGCAGTCCAACTGGGCCATGGGGAAATGGGCTGCCGGGAACATGGGGCGTAGCGCCGCCGTCGTCTCCTCGTTTTACGAGACCGGCTACGATTCATTCTATGCCTTTCCCCAGGGCTTCGAATCGGCCGGCGGGACGATACTTCGCACTGATGTCACCCATTCTCCGATGGGGGGCGTGGCGCTGCCCGAAATCATGGCGGCCATAGCTGCCTCCCGCCCGGACTTTGTATTTGCAACCTCCAGCGGCCGGGATGCGCTGGACTTTGTTTCCGCCTACCATGAGGCCGGCCTTTCAGCACGAATTCCATTGGTCGCCTCCGGTTTCATGATGCATGACGCGCTGCTTTCACAAATGGGCGCCACTGCCCGTGGCATAATCAGCTGCCTGCCCTGGACAGCGACCCTGGAAACGCCCGGGAACAGTGAGTTCTGTGCCGGGTTTGCCCGTGCCACCGGTGCGGAACCGGATTCCTTCGCGGTACTGGGCTATGACACCGGCAGCATGATTGTCGGAGCGGTCGCCTCGGCGGCCGGCAGGGTCCAGCGTAACCAGGATCTGAAAAAGGCTCTGGAGAACCTGCAGGTTTCCAGCCCACGCGGCACGCTGGGCATTACCGCGCTGACCGGAAGTTCAAATGCTCCGCTGTACATCTGCGAAGTTCGCCAGGCAGGAAACAATTTCCGCAATACCGTTGTCAGCCGTGCTTCCTCACTTCAGGCGGTTGAAAGGGAGGCGCATCGCCCCGCCCTGGTCGCCAGAAGCGGCTGGACCAACGGCTATCTGTGTGCCTGACCGGTGACGCCGTGATGGTGGAATTACGCCCGGCAACCTCTCTGGATCATCCTTTTCTGGAGGCATTGTACGCAAGCGGCCGTGTCTCCGAGATGGCGAACTGGGGCTGGTCGGAAGCGCAGTGCCGGCAGTTTGCAGCCATGCAGTATCTGGCCCGTTGCCGGCACTATGACGCCGTCCATCCCGGTCGCCAAGACAGCATCATCCTGGTTGACGGGGCGGAGGCCGGCCTGCTGAGTGTGGCGCGCCGCCCGGCCGGGATTACCATTGTGGATATCGCGATTCAGCCGGAATTTCAGGGCAGGGGGGTCGGCGGCGGGCTGGTGCGGGAACTGCAGCAGGAAGCGGCGCAGAGCGGGAAAATCCTCGGACTGCACGTGCTGGCTGAAAACCGTGCGGCCGAACGTCTGTATCAGAGTCTGGGTTTTGCCGGCACAGACGATGATGGCGTCTATCGCCGGCTTGAATGGCGGCCGGAAGCGGCACAATAACTACTATCTACAGGAGATACACCATGTCTGAACTACTGACGCGCGATGATTTTTCCGGATGCCTTGAGTCGGTTTTCCGGCTTGGCCCGGCATCGGGCGATCGTCTTGAACTGACCCTGCAACAGGTTTCGGAGCCAGTGAATTGCCCCGGGCAGGAATCCTTTTCGATTATCCTGCGCGGACCGGCCGAAAAACAGCTGCAGCAGGGTATGTATGCATTTGAACATGACCGGCTCGGTTTACAGGAGATTTTCATCGTGCCGGTCGCACGGGATGAACAGGGAATCAGCTACGAGGCAATATTCAACCGTCTGGTGCCGTAGTCTTTTTGCGGCAGTGACCAGGGAGGAACCTTAATGGGACAACCATATGTGGGGGAGATCAGGATGTTCGGCGGCAATTTTGCGCCTATGAACTGGATGTTCTGCGAAGGGCAGTTGCTGCCCATATCCGAAAACGAGACACTTTTCCAGCTGATCGGCACAACCTACGGCGGCGATGGACAATCGACCTTCGCACTGCCCGACCTGCGCGGCCGGATTCCGGTCCATCAGGGGGCGGGCCCGGGGCTTCCCGGTTATACACTGGCCGAAACCGGCGGGGTGGAAACGGTGACCCTGACTGTAAACCAGATACCGGCCCACAACCATGTCTTTGCGATGCAGCAGTCCGGAAGCCATGCCACGCCAGAAGGGACGATCCTCGCCTCATCCCCGCTGCGCCAGTTCAGCAGCGCCACCGGCGGGCTGAAGTCCATGAACCCGGCCATGGTGGTTCTCGCGGGAGGGTCTCAGCCCCACGACAACTTCATGCCGTACCTGTGCGTCAGTTTCATTATTTCCCTGTACGGCATTTTCCCCAGTCCAACATAGCAACGTCGCCGGATCTGTATCCGGGCTTTTTTCAGGAGGATTTATCATGGCAGAACCTTTTTTATCGGAAATCCGCTTGATGAGTTTCGTTTTCGCTCCCAAAGGATGGGCGCTTTGCAATGGACAACTGCTTCCGATCAGCCAGAACCCGGCGCTGTTCTCGCTGCTCGGCACCAACTTTGGCGGTGACGGGCGGGTAAATTTCGCCTTGCCCGACCTGCGGGGGCGCACTCCGTTCAGTTTCGGGAACAACCATGTCCTGGGCGAGCGGGGCGGAGCGGTCAGTCACACTTTGAACAACACGGAAATCCCGGCCCATATCCATCAGCTGTCGGCCTACAAGGGGGCGGCGAGCGTGGCCATGCCGGGGCCGACCACGACCCTGGCTGGACAGAGCGCCAACCCTTTCGGCAAGAACGCTGCTCCGCTGGCGGGTCCGTCCACCTCCAACATCGGCGGCAGCCAGGCGCACGAAAACCGGCAGCCATACCTCACTCTCAGCTACTGCATTGCGCTGCAGGGTATTTTTCCAAGTCCGAATTAAGGAAAGGAATCACCATGGCCGATCCCTATGTTGCTGAAATACGAATCTTTCCGTTCAACTTCGCCCCCAGAGGGTGGGCCTTCTGCCAGGGACAACTGATACCCATATCCCAGAATACGGCGCTTTTCTCGCTGCTGGGGACTACCTACGGCGGTGATGGGAAATCAACATTTGCTCTGCCGAACCTGCAGGGGACCGTGCCGATGCATCACGGCCAGGGGCCGGGGTTGTCGTATCACGACCTGGGCGAAAGCATGGGTAGCGAGACGGTGACACTGCTCTCGTCGGAAATGCCCTTGCACAGTCACCCGGTTCCCTGCATTGACACGGAAGATGGAGCGCTGGCTGCGGGAACGGTCTTTGCCAGGAGCGCTCCGGACCGCCCTCCGGCCTATTCGGCCAACGCGCCCGATGTGGTCATGAGCCCCTCGGCGTTGACCCCGGCGGGCGGTGGGCTGCCGCACAACAACATGTCTCCCTATCTGACGCTGAATTTCTGCATCGCGCTGCAGGGCGTGTATCCGCCCCGCTGATAATCTGTCCGAAGATACGCACCAAGGAAGGTCCATCATGGAATACGGAACATGCAGGCATGGGTCAGGAAATGATAGATCGGCAGTAAACAGGCGAAGTGGCCTGTCCGCGTCGGTACTGGTACTGTTGGTGTTTGCCCTGATTGCGTGTTGTTATCCGGGGTATTCGCTTGCGGATGATTCGAACGGGGCAACTCTGCGAAGCATGGTCGCCAGCGCCGCTCCCGGCGCCACCATCACGCTTGCTGCCAGCGCCTATACGCTGGATACCCCGATTGCGATTTCCGTGCCTCTGACCATCCAGGGAGCCGGCAGCACCCAGACCTTTATCCAGTCCGGTGTCAGTTCCCTGTTCCGTATTTCCTATTTTGCAACTGGAACCGTGACGCTGCGCGGCTTGACGCTGAGAAACGGAATAAACAACAATCCGGCATCCGACGGTTACCATTTTCATGGCGGAGCGCTTCTGTCGGAGCCCGGTGATGTAAACACCAATCTCGTCATCGACGGCTGTACCGTTTCCGACAGCTCCACCGCCAACGGCGATGGTGGCGGGATTGCTGTCCGCAGCGGCAAACTGACCATCATCAATTCAACCATCAATAACAATAGCGCCGCCAACGGTGTCGGCGGCGGCATCTTTGCCGGCTCCGGCACCGTCGTCAGCATCAGTGGTTCGACTATTGACGGCAACCATGCCGGCGGAATCATCGGCAGCGGCGGAGGAATCTGCCTGCTGGGTCCCGCTGGCGGCACAACCTCCAGCATAAGCAACAGCTCGATCATCAACAACACCGCCGCGTACGACGGGGCTGGCATCTATACCACCGCTCCGCTGAACATCACCAATGTCGGCTACGGCGGCAATCTTGCCTCCCGCTACGCCAACGACCTCTGGAACAACAGCGGCGCCTTCAGCGCAAATGATGTCGCGCCGGTCGTCACGCTTGCCGCCAGCGGCGTTTATACGGAAGGAACCGGTGCCAAAGCGCTGGACCCGAGTTTGATCGTAAGCGACAGTGACAGTATGTACCTGTCGTCGGCCACGGTCTCCCTGGATATCACACCCGACGGAACCGCCGAAAACCTGGCCGTTGATGTCAGCGGCACCGCGATTGTTGCCGAGGTTGTCAGGCAATCCGGGCGGATCATCGTGAACCTGTCCCAGCCGGACCGGCTGGACAATTACCAGAGCGTGCTGCGCAAAATCAGTTACATCAACACCAGCGTCACGCCCTCCACTACGATTCGGAACATCAGCTTCAAGGTCAAGGACGGCAGCCTGGATAGCTTCACCAAGACTCTGGCGCTGAGCGTTAATACCGTCAACAATCCCCCCACGGTCACCTTTACGCAACCGTCATACGCTGTCGCGGAACAGACGAATCTCAACCTGCAGGCCACCGGCATCTCAATCGCCGATGTTGACGCGGGCAGCGGTGGGGTGAGCGCAACGCTGTCGGTGACGCAGGGTATCCTGAACGTGTCCGCAGGTACCAGCGGGGCTTCGGTCAGCAATTCCGCCAGCTCCTCGGTTACGATCGACGGAACTCTGTCCCAGATCAACTCGCTGCTGGCCGGAAGCGGCGGCGCCACAGTGGTATATTACAACGACAACGACGCGCCTGCCGGCAGCGTGACCCTGACGCTTGCCGTGAACGACAACGGCAACAGCGGCGGGCCAGCCGAGAACGGTAGCGCCGTCCGTACCATCAATGTCAGCGCCGTCAACGACCAGCCGCTGCTGACGGTCAATGCCGGTCTGACGCTCTACCAGAATGACGGGCAGACGGTCATCGGCGGCGGCAAGCTCAAGATACTTGATCCCGACAATCCCGAGGCATCGACACTGGCCTACACCTTGACGGCCGTGCCGGCCAAGGGAGTTCTGAAAAAGAGCGGTACGGCGCTGATTGTCGGCAACACCTTTACCCAGGCCGATCTAGACGCTGGCATAATCAGTTTCACTCCCGAAGGCGCCACGAACGGCGCGGACTCTTTCTCCTTCACTTATACCGACGGTATCGTCGCTGCGCTGGGACCGGTCAGCTTTGCTGTTACCATTACCCCGGCCTATACCCTCACCGTGACCAGAGCCGGTACCGGCGTGGGATCGATCATCGCGACCGGCTGTACTCTGATCTGGAGCGGCGGCGCCGGAAGCTGCACTGTGCTGACCGATACGCCAATAACCCTGTCAGCCTCGGTCGAGCCGGGCTCGATCTTTGCCGGCTGGTCGGTCGGCAGTGGTTCTTCCTCGGCATGCAGCGGCACCGGGGATTGTTCCTTCACCCTCTCGCAAGTTTCCAGCCTGACCGGAACCATACTGCCGCTGCGCACTGTCACGCCATCGGCCGGAGCAAACGGCAGCGTCAGCCCGAACACGCCCCAGGCCGTTGCCGAAAACAGCACCGTGCTCTTCAACATCAAGCCCAATCCCGGCTATCGTGTAACGATCCCGATCGGCGGAACCTGTGGCGGAACTTACCTGGGCGATCCCCATGACCCGACCAACGGCATATCTTACACCACCAACGCGGTCATCGCGGATTGCACCGTGTCGGCCGCCTTCGAATACATACCCGACGTAACCATCAGCAGCGCGGCCAGCAACAACGGCGCCTGGTCCGGGAATTCACCGGACGTCTGGACACCTGGCGGAGCCCTGGCCAACGTTTCCATCGCCGAGATCGAGGCGCGTCTGAATGCGGGGATCAGCGTTATAATCGACACCGGTATGGGAGTGGCCGGCGACATCCACTTCAACGTCCCCCTCTCCTGGAGCGCCAATACACTCTCCCTCAATGCGGCCCGCGACATCAACGTCAACGCGGTGCTGACCGCCGCCGGCCAGTCCGCGCTGGTCATGAATACCACTGCCGGCTCCATTAAAACCGGGTTGAGCAGTCTGGGCTTCCATGGCAGGATCGATTTTCCCGGTCGCAGTGGCGCCGGTTTTCTGACCATCAATGGCGAAGGTTTTACCGTCATCAACAGCCTTGGTGCCGCAGGCTCCGTAACCCCGACAGATTTGCAGGGGATCAACGGGGCGCCCAACGGCAGGTACGCCCTGGGAGCCAATATCATGGCCGCCGACACCGCCAGCTGGGACAGCGGCGCCGGCTTCATGCCGTTGGGGACGGATGTTCCCTTTAGCGGCGTCTTCGACGGCCTCGGTCATACGGTCAGCGAACTTAACATCAACCGTGGTATTAATAATGTCGGATTGTTTGCCGTAACCGGCGTCACGGCAAAGGTCCGCAATACGGGGCTGTCCGGCGGCAGCATCAGCGGTGGAAGCTATGTCGGAGGTCTGGTGGGGAACAACGCCGGAACCATCGCCACCTCCTTCTCCAGCGCATTTGTCAGCGGCTATGATTATGTCGGCGGCCTGGCCGGGCAAAACGACGGTTATATCAGCCACTCCTTCACCAGCGGCAGTGTCAGCGGCTCCCACTACTACGCCGGCGGGCTGGTGGGCTGCAACCACGCAAATACCATCAGCAACTGCTTCAGTGCCGCTGAAGTAAATGGTGGCTGGTATGTCGGCGGGCTGGTTGGTGAAAACTATGTCTTCAACCTGCTCTCCAGCTCGATCAGCGATTCCTTTAGCAGCGGCAGCGTCACCGGCGCCGATTGGGTTGGCGGGTTGACCGGGGCCAATTACGGCCGGCTCGACAACGTCTATAACAGCGGAGCCGTCACTGGAACCGGAAACGGTGTCGGAGGACTGGTGGGATGGATCAACGGCGATTACGGCGGCTCAATCAATAACGGTTTCTGGGACAACAGCGTCAACTCCATGCTCGTAGACAATGGAGCCGGCAGCGGCAAGTCAACGGTCGAGATGATGTCGCAAGCGACCTACGGTGCTTGGGATATTTCCGCCTCCGGCGACAGCGCCGCCACGGTCTGGCGCATCTTCGAGGGCCAGAGCTATCCGCTGCTGCGCGTATTCTTCGCTCCCCAGACGATAACCGGTTTCTCGCCACCCGCCAGCGCCACCTACGGCGACGGGCCGATCACCCTGGTCGCCACCGCCAGCTCCGGCCTGCCGGTCAGTTTCAGCGTCATCAGCGGCCCCGGCAGCATCAACGGCAATATCTTGACCATCAGCGGCGCCGGTACCATCCAGCTTCGGGCTTCCCAGGCGGGCAATGCCAGCTACAGCGCCGCGCCAAGCCTGACCGCCGGCATGGTGGTTGCCAAAGCCGCCGCCACGGTCACACTGGGCAGCCTCAGCCAGACCTACAACGGCAACCCCATGTATGCTACCGCCACCACGGATCCGGCCGGCAAGTCCGTAACCTTCACCTACAACAACAGCCCAGCGGCACCGGTCAATGCCGGCAGTTATGCGGTAGCGGCAACAATCGACGACGCTAACTACCAGGGCAGCGCCAGCGGAACACTGGTGATCGCCAAGGCAACCGCCACGGTGATCCTGGGCAACCTCAGCCATACCTGGGATGGTACGGCAAAGGTTGCCACCGCCACCACCAACCCGGCCGGCAAGAGTGTCAGCTTCACCTACAACAACAGTCCCACGCCTCCGTCCAATGTCGGCAGTTATACCGTTGTCGGCGTCATCAGCGACGCCAACTACCAGGGCAGCGCCAGCGGCACCCTGGTGATAAACGACCTGACCCGGCCGGTCGTCAACACCTTCGGCGCAGTGCCACGCACCAACTTCCTGATCGCCGACATCACCATTGCGGCTAGCGATAATGCACTGGTCACCGGCTACTGCGTTACCGAATCCGAGACAGGCAACGGCTGCGCTTGGACTCCGTCCGCGCCAGGCAGTTACACTTTTGTCACCGCCGGCGCCAAGACCCTCTATGCCTTTGCCAGGGATGCCGCCGGCAATATTTCCGACCCCTACGGCGCTACCCTGACCGTCAGCATCCCCCTCCTGACAGTCACCGTCGGGGGCACCGGAACAGGCACCGTCACCAGCAGTCCGGCCGGCATTTCCTGTTTCAGCGGCAGTTGCTCCAATACCTTCTCCGGCACGGTCAACCTTTATGCCACTCCCTCGGTGCTCTCAAACTTCAGCGGTTGGGGCGGGGCGTGCAGCGGCACAGCGACGACATGCAGCGTTTTGATGAATGGCGAAAAAACGGTCAGCGCCGATTTTATCCCGGCGGCGTTGCTGCGCATTGACGGGACGATCTACAAGACCCTGCAGCAGGTCTACGACGCGGCCTACGACGGCGCCGTGATACAGCTGCTGGACAATACCCTTGCCGGCACGCTGGACGCCAACCGCAACATCGCTGTGAAACTGAAGGGGGGCTATGACACCGGTTATGTGACCACATCTGGAACTACCAACGTCACCGGTCCGCTGACGGTCAGCAAAGGTGACTTGCTGGTGGACCGGATCGTGATCAAATAGCCGTATTCAGGGTGATGGGATTTGGCGGAATTGGATGCGCTGGTTGCGGTGAGAGAATATTTTCGATGTAGTTGATTGGGATTTGAAATACACCGTACCGGACTTACAAAAAAACCGCCATGTCGGCGGTCTTGAGTAAGGTATGCAGGTCTTGCTATAGCGCTGATTTCAGAAGAGCAAGTTTGTTGCCGAGTACGTCGGCCCGGTATGGTTTTTCGATGGCAGCGCAGAAACCGTAGTCTTTGAATTCCGACATCACAGGATCGAATGAATATCCGCTTGATACAATCAGTCTGGCGGCGGGATCAATTGCCAGGATACGCTTTGCGGTCACGACTCCGCCCATGCCGCATGGAATCGTCAGATCGAGGATTACCGCCATGTATGGGGAACCGGTTTCATAGGCTTCTGTATATTTTGCAATCGCTTCCTCGCCATTGCTACAGGTCGTGACCTGATATCCCAGAAAACTGATCGTCTCTCTGGCCACATCACGTATGGTCTCCTCGTCATCCATCACCAGAATCGAGCCTGTCGGCCGGTTCGGTGATATTAACTTATCATTTACAGTTTCACCAGTCGCGGGCAAGCGGCCGGTTGACGGGAGTGTCAGCGTGAAGGTGGTCCCGACGCCTACGGTTGAATCCACCAGGATCTGTCCGTCGTGCTTGATGATGATCGAATGAACCGAAGCCAGTCCCAGGCCTGTGTTGGAGGGCTTGGTAGTGTAATAGGGGTCGAAAATCTTGTTAAGTTCTTCCGCAGGGATGCCATGTCCTTCGTCGGTAAATGTCAGGCGGACGTGTGGAGATTTCCGGCCGGTCAGGTCCGAGTTGCCGGTAAGCATGACGTTCTCGGCGGAAATCGACAGTGTTCCGCCATTGGGCATGGCCTGAACCGCATTGATCGTAATGTTTGCGAATGCCTGGCTCAGCTGGTCTTCATCGGCCAATATGGCGTGTGTCGATTCCGGTATCCGGATCAGTGCGCGAACGTTGGTTCCATTTAACGCCAGTTCTACAGACTCTTCGACCAACTTTAGTAATGATACCGGCTTTTTCAATGGCGCACCGCCTCGCGCAAATGTCAAAAGCTGCTTGGCCATGCCGGCTGCCCGTTTTGTGGCTTTTTCGGCATGCTGCAGCAAAGTCGAGGCCCTGTGCGATTCGTCCAGTTGCTTGGCTGCCAGAGAGATAAAGCCGAGCACACCGGTCAGGGCGTTGTTGAAATTGTGCGCGATCCCGCCGGCCAGGATGCCGATCGACTCAAGCTTCTGGGTTTTGATGATCTGTTCCTGTAAAATTTCGCGATCGGTAATGTCGATCAGAATCAGAACGGTACGTTTTTTGAAAATGGACATCTTGGTGATCACTTGCCGGACAGTACCGTCCTTGCAGGTTACCTTGGCTTCAAACATCGGTGTGTAGCTGTTGTCCTGCATCCCGGTCTCAAGGACAGACCTGTGCCGTTCCTTGATCTGTTTGCGGTAGTCCGGGTCCGGGTAGGCATGTGAGAACCAGTCCCCGGCGGTCAGGATTTCGTCGCGGCCGTAGCCGAATCGCTCCACGAAGAACTGGTTCAGGTATTCGATATTCCCGTCCTGGTCGTTCCAACCGACACCTACCGGCATCACGTCCAGCAGAATCTTCAGGTTCTGCTCGCTTTCACGCACAGCCTGCTCTGCCTGGGTACGCTCGATAATTTCCTCTTCCAGCGAATAGTTGGACTCAAGCAACTCCTGATTGAGCTGCATGTTATCTGCTTCCCGGTGCATCAATCTGTTTGCCAGTTCGTTGATTGCAATCGCGGCCTGGCCCGGTTCATCGGAGGATAATATGTTTATCCTGGAAGTATAATCACCTTCCTGCATCAGTTTCAGTCCGCGTATGAGTTCATTGAAGGAAAGCGTAACACGCCGCAGCAGCAGGTAGCAGACCGATGTGATCACCAGCCAGAATATGATGGCCGAGGATGCTGAAAACAGGATAAGCTGACTAATTTCACTTGAGAGGTCGGACGTATCCCGCTCCAGTCGGATCTTTCCGATTACTGACGGTGGGGACGAGTCACTGTCTCCGGTAACTGTACTTTCAATAGAAGGAATTACCGGGTTGCTTGATACTTCATGCTCTTCGACGATGTATTTGCCCGTGTCGGAATAAGTCGGGGCACGCAGGTCCACCAGCACCTTTCCACTTGACGAGGTAATCATCACCGCCTGAATTTGCTGGGTATGGTAGATGATTTCCGCAATCGGCCTCAGTTGCTCGCGGTTCTCGGCATAAAGCGGCAGACGCACGGAATCTACCATTTGGCGGGCCAACTGGCGCAGATGCGTGGTCGCATTGCTTCTCTTCTCGCGGATTTCACTGGCAACGTACATCGTGCTGATCAGGAAAGAGAGCAGCGCCGTCAGCAGAGTGAAGACATAGAAGAGCCTGAACTGAAAGCTGTTGCGGAATGTTGAAAGTTTTTCTTGCAGTGTCATGGTCGGCAGCTCCCGTTATTCCACATCACCAACTTGTCGCCTGACTCCCATCAGCCAGGCCACCACGAATTCCTCCAGGGAACCGTCCAGCACGGCGTCCGGGTTGCCCGATTCCACACCGGTCCGCAGATCCTTTACCATTTTGTAGGGGTGCAGCACATAGGAGCGGATCTGACTGCCCCAGCCGATATCCTTCTTTTCGGCGGCAATTTCCGAGGCCTTGGCGCTACGCTCTTCAACTTCCCGTTCGTACAGTTTGGCTCGCAAGACTTTCATCGCGGTGCCACGGTTGGATATCTGGCTGCGTTCGCTCTGGCAGGCCACCACGATGCCGGTGGGGATGTGCGTGATACGCACGGCCGAGTCGGTGGTGTTGACGTGCTGGCCGCCGGCTCCGCCGGAGCGGAAGGTATCCACCCGCAGGTCGGAATCGCTGATCTTGATGTTGATGTCGTCCTCCTCGATTTCCGGGAAGGCGTACATTGATGCGAACGATGTGTGGCGGCGGGCGTTGCTGTCGAAGGGGGAGATGCGTACCAGGCGGTGGATGCCGGCCTCGGCCTTAAGGTAGCCATAGGCGTATTCACCGCTGACGCTGAAGGTGGCCGATTTCAGCCCGGCCTCGTCACCGGCCTGGAATTCGGTGATGGTTGTTTTCCATCCTTTTTTCTCGCAGTAGCGCAGGTACATGCGCAAAAGCATTTCGGCCCAGTCCTGGGATTCGGTGCCGCCGGCGCCGGGGTTGATGGTTATGAAGCAGGAGTTGCGGTCGTGGTCCCCGGATAGCATGCGCTGGAATTCGGCCGCTTCGACCGCCTTGGTCAGGCGATCCATCATGCCGGCTACTTCCACCAGGGTTTCGGCATCCTGGGCCTCTTCACCCAGTTCGATCATGACCTTTGCGTCCTCGGCCTGGCGCAGCAGGTCATCCCAGCTCTGGACGGTCTTTTCCAGAAGAGTGCGCTTCTTGATGATCTCCTGCGATTTTCCGGTGTCATCCCAGAATCCGGGAACCGCCATGATCGATTCGATCTCCTGGACCGATTCGCGTTTGTCATCTATGTCAAAGAGACCCCCGAAGCTTGGCGATCCGCTCTTCACAGTCCTTCAATCGGGCTACTTCTTCTCTGTACATGATTCACTCCTCGTAGATGTATTGTTGCGCCTGCGCCATGCCAGCAGCGCCACGCCGGCCGTCAGCAGCAGGCAGAGCATGGCGGGGGCGTCTCCGATTTCAAGGTACAGCGATTGTCCGCTGCCCGGTTCGATCTCTCCGGTACGATAACCTTCCACAAACAGCCCGGTCATCGTGCTGATATGTCCGTTTTTGTCAACGATCGCGGTTATGCCGGTATTGGCGGCCCGGATCAGCGGTGTGCGGGTTTCGATCGCCCGGAATACAGAAATCGACAGGTGCTGGTAGGGTGCCGATGAACGTCCGAACCAGGCGTCGTTGGTGATCGCCACCAGTACCCGCGCCCCCGCCCTGACATATTCGCGGGCCAGTTCCGGAAAGATCACCTCATAGCAGACCTGGATGCCGACTTTCGCTTTGCCGGCATCCAGCGGAACCGCTTTTTCGCCCGGGGCAAAATCGCCGATTCCCACCACGATCTTGTTGATGAAGGTCAGGATGCTGCCCAGAGGCACGTATTCGCCGAAAGGGACCAGATGCAGCTTGTCGGCGCGACCGGTTGTTTCACCGGTTGGGGAAAGCATGAAGGCACTGTTCAGGAAGGTGTTCTTGCCGTTGCGCAGTTCATGCGCCGGGCTTCCCAAAAGCAGATACGCGCCGGTTTCCCTGGCCAGTCCCCTGATGCGCTCGGCCTGTTGCGGTTCGTCCTGGAAGAAGAACGGAACCGCGCTCTCCGGCCAGACTATCAGATCAACGCCACCTTTGGCTGCTTCGCGCGTCAGGCGTTCATACGTATCAACAGTGCTGTCCCGGAATTGGGAACTCCACTTGATATCCTGCGGAATGTTTCCCTGGATCAGGGCCACACGCATTGGTTTCAGCGCCGTGTTTGAGTCATTCTTTCGCAGCTGGTCGAAGCCGTAGAAAAGCGTCGCGAGCAGCAGTACCAGAAGGATCATGGCGCTTTTGACCGGATAGGGGACTCCCGCGCCGGATACTGCCCGCAGGGCGCGGTAAAGTACTACATTGGCCAGCACGATCAGTAGTGTGATGCAGTAAACTCCGCCCAGGTCTGCTATTTGTATCAACGGCAGCGTGCGGAACTGGGAATGACCAAGCATGGCCCACGAGAAGCCGGAAAACAGGAAGGAGCGGATGAAATCGAAGGCCACCCAGGCCACCGGCAGCGTGAAGGCGGCCTTGATCCCGGCGTTTTCGCCCAAGCGAGCAACGCTAGTGCTTAATCCATAAAACATGGCCAGCCAGAACACCAGCAGCAGGTAGACAGGTACGCTGACCGACCAGGGCAGGTGACCGTAGCGGATGAAGACGATGTTAAGCCAGTACAGTATGATCGCGTAGGCGGTTACGCCGCAGGTGCAGCCAACCCTGAAGGCGGTTCGTGCATTACTCTCCTCCAAAGCGATCAACAGTGGAATCAGCGCGATCCAGGCCAGAAACGAAAACCCCGGGGTAGGGAAGGAGAGGGCGATCAGCAGGCCGGATGCGATTGCAAGCAGGCCGCGACGATCGAACAGTTCCATGAGAGTGGAAAAAAATGCCGGCTTTGTGGTCACTCGCGCCCCTGGTTTTCGGAACCCGCACCGTTCAATCGGGTTATGGCGACTTTTTTGACCCGCCTGGGATCTGCATCCAGCACTTTCAGGTGCAAGCCGTCCCCTTCGACAGTGTCACCGATGGCCGGGATTTTGCCGGTCAGATAAAATACCAGTCCACCGACGGAATCGAATTTGTCGCATTCGATGCTGATGCCGAAATGTTCTTCCAGTTCTTCAACCGGCAGTCTTCCGTCGGCGGTAACGCTGCCGTCCGCATTGACAAAAAGAAGCGACTCTTCGCTGTCATATTCATCCTGAATGTCGCCGACAATCTGCTCCAGCAGGTCTTCGATTGTGATCAGGCCGGATGTGCCGCCATATTCATCGATGACTATCGCCAAGTGCACTCGTTTGCGCTTGAATTCCTGCAGCAGTTCTTCGAGGTTTTTCGATTCTGGAATAAAGTAGGGGGGGCGCATGATCGAACGCACCGAAACGGTGTCTTCGGGGTTTCCCCAATATTTCAGCAGATCCTTGGCATAAAGCAGACCGATCACATTGTCGATGGTCTGCTCGTAGACCGGAATCCGCGAATGGCCGCAGTCAATGATCGTGTCCAGCAATTCGCGAACGGTGGCCTCCACTGTTACGCAGGCCATTTCGGTGCGTGGCACCATCACTTCCCGGACTATCGTAGTCCTGAGCGAGAAAATCGAGCGTAGCATTTCGCTCTCTTCCTCGTTTACCAACCCTTCCTCTTCCGAGGCTTCTATGAAATCGTAGATTTCTTCTTCGGTGGTTTTTTTACGTCCGGATACAAAACGGCTCAGCCGTTCGATAAGCCCGGACTTCCTACTGTTGCCTTCTTCCACTTCCGGTTCCTCCTGGATAATTAACCAAATTTCTTAAATAACAAAAGTACGACGGTTGTGATGCTGCTACCGACGCACGCTCCGATAATCACGTCGCGCATACTGTGGATTCTCATCAGCAGTCGCGAGTGGCTGACCATCGCGGCCAGTGAGATAGAAAGCAGCGAAATCAGCGGATCCCCGGTGTTGAGAGAAACCGCTGTAGCGATCGAAAAGGCCACCGCCGCATGGCCGCTGGGCAAGCCTCCGTGAAGCGGGGTGCCGGTGCCGCTCAGGCTTTTGAGCATAATTACTACTATGATAACGATCAGTACCGATACCAGTGTGCCCAGATCCGATGGTGTGCCCAACATTGTGAGAACCCTTCCGTAGTGTGGCAGTACGTACTTGGCCAGGATCAGGTAGCCCATGATCACCGCGCCGCAGGCCGCTATCAGCACCGCCCCGGCCGCGGTGTCTTTTGCAACCTTGGCCAAGGGGTGAAATTCGGGTGAAACCAGGTCTACAACCGCTTCAACGGCGGTGTTGAGCATCTCTGCGCAGAGTACGAAAAGGATCGAAAGGGCCAGTAGCGCGAATTCCAGCGGAGTCACCCGCAAAAAAAGCGCCAGCAGCAGAATCAGGCATGCCGCAACGAAGTGATTGCGCATGTGCTTTTCGGTGCGGGCGGCATGCAGAATGCCGGAGATGGCGCAGTTGGCCGAATCTATGAACCGGTCGGGCTTAACAACCCTTCCTTCTTCAGAATCCTGAATAGCTGCTGCTCCTTCTGGTGCATTTTTTGGGCTTCAGTCTCGCCGCTTCGTTCATGGTCATAACCGCACAGGTGCAGAATGCCGTGCATGAGCAGAAACGAAAGTCGTTCGAAGAACTCGATCCCGCCTTCGTCGGCTTCCCTGGAAGCGGTATCGGCCGAAATAACCACGTCCCCCAGGGACAGCGGATTTATGCCGGAACAGTCCCCTTCCTGTAGTGAAAATGAAATCACATTGGTGGGACGGTCCTTGTTCAAGTACTCGCGGTTGATGATTCGTATCGAACGGTCGCCGACAATCGAGATGGACAGTTCGGTCCCGTCAGGACATTCCAAGGCGCTTAAGATTCTCTCCGCTACCTTTTTTAGCTGGCGGCTCTCGAAGCGATGGCGTTTCTGGCGGTTGTTCATCAGTATCAGCATTGGTGGTATCTCCGTTTTCGCGGTTGATAGTGTCGTTGGCCTCAACTTTTCGAACGCTCCCTCCTCCCTTGTGGACCGGGTCCGGATAATCGATGCGATGGTGGAAGATGCCGTTCAGTATGCGGTTGAAGCTTTTGGCTATTTCGTGCAGGTTCTTCAGGGTAAGTTCACATTCGTCCAACTGTCCGTCGATAAAGACATTGTTTATGAGTTTCTGGACCATGCCCTGGATGCGGTCCGGCGTAGGGTTGACCAGAGTGCGGGAGGCGGCTTCGACACAGTCGGCCAGCATCACGATCCCGGCCTCGCGTGTCTGCGGTTTGGGGCCCGGATAGCGGAAATCTTTTTCATCGACCTGGTTGCCGTTTGTTTCGGCCTGAGCCTTGGCCCGCTCATAAAAGAACTTGATCAGCCCGGTGCCGTGGTGCTGGCGGATGATGTCGATGATCTGCTGGCCGATCCGTTTCTCACGGGCTAATTCGGCGCCTTCCTTGATGTGGGAGATCAGGATCAGCGCGCTCATGCTCGGCGCCAGCTTGTCGTGACGGTTCTCTTCACCGCCCTGGTTTTCGATGAAATAGTGCGCTTTTGACGCCTTGCCGATATCGTGGTAATAGGCCGCAACCCTGGCCAGCAGCGGATTGGCGTTGATCGATTCCGCGGCCGCTTCCACCAGGTTACCGACCACCACGCTGTGGTGATAGGTGCCGGGAGCCTTGATCATCAGTTCACGCAGGACCGGCGAGTTCAGGTTGGCCAGTTCCAGCAGCTTGATGTCGGTAGTGTACTGGAAGAGAGTTTCGATCACCGGGACAAACCCGGATACCAGACCGGCGCTGATGATGCCGCTCAGTACGGCAAAAAAAGCCACGTAAACTGTCTGGGTGGTGAAGATCGCGTTGTTGAATGTCTGGAATGATAGTGCCATGGCCAGGTTTACTACCGTAACCTTCAGTCCGGCGGCATAAATAGTGCCGCGACTGGTGCAGTGCCGGACACCGTGTGCTCCGACGATGCTTCCCAGCAGCGAGTAGATCACTACCAGCATGTTGTTTTCGAACATAATGCCCAAAAGCGGAGCCAGCGCCGCGCAATATACCAGCGCAACTTCCGAGTTGATGAATATCCGCACAATCATCGCCCCGGCTGCAAACGGGAACAGATAGAAGTAGTTGGTAGTTTCGATCGATGGGAATACCGGACCTATGTTGTGGCTGATCAGCAGAGATGTCTTGCAGCTGAGAAAGCTGCCGGTGATAAGCAATGAAATGATCAGAATATCCTTGTTGCTGGGATTGAACTTGCGGATGTTCTTGCAGGCAAAGCGATAGGGGAAGTAGAACAGCACGATGATCAGTGAGAAGGTTCCGATTGCAGTGAACAGGCGGTTTCCGCTCTGCTGCTCACCGAAGATCGCCTGGAGCTTGTGGGCCTGCTCCGGGGTGATCCGCTCTCCGACACGGACGATCATTTCACCCTTCTGCAGCTTGAAGAGCACCGGGCGCACCGTTTCCATGGCTGTCTTGACACGTGCCTCGGATGCTTCGCGGTTATAGAACAGATTGGGGAGCAGAATCCGGGAGATGATCTCTGATATCAGGTGATTGTCTGAAGCATCTCCAAGGCCGTTGTAGCGCCATTCGCCTACGATCCTGCGGGCATCCCCGATGTCGGTGAAACTGGTGGTTATGTCACCGCCCCCGATTGTGTGACCATTGTTGTCGGCAATTTCGACACCGCGACGGGCGTCGTTTTGAAATACCTTGCCGTCCAGAACAATTCTGCGTTTATACAGGTCATTCAACAATGTTGATGCACTGGTCAGGAAAGCTTTGTTGGACTTGATCCGGACCAGGGCCTGGATTTCCGGTCCTTTAAGTTCGGTCTCCAATATCGGCAGCAGCAGTTTGTGCCAGTCGGCCGGACTCATTTCGGTCTGTCTGGTCCGTTCGGCCTTGATCGTCGCCAGAGCCTGTTCCAGCTTCTCATAGACATTTGTTTGCACGCGATCATTCAGGTTGTAGACCACCGCCGCGCCGTTACCGGCTTCTTTTCGGCGCTGTTCGGTCAGAGCCCGGTCTTCGACCAGCTGATCCTGTGTGGCGCGAATATCTGAGGTGGCTATATCACCAGTTTTGTACGAGATAGTTGAGAGGTGCTGGCTGGGAAGAATTGTCAGGGTCAACAACAGCGCCGTCGCAACCAGCAGAATAAAGCGGTTGCGGCGTGCCGTCTCCGGATTTGAAAACCTCCTGATAATTGAATCCAGGAGGTTCGATCCGAGTTTACCCAAATAAGACAGGGTGTTTTGATTGTGGTTGCTGCTTGATTGTTCAGGCATATTCGAGTGTGCCGGATGCTGTGTAAGTGTTTGAAATAGATTTAGATATAGAGATATAGTCCATATAATGTAACGTGTCAATAGAACTGTGTATCACTGCCGACTGGAATCACAAGGCTTCATCCGCGCGGGTGAATCTGTTGGTGCAGCCGTTTCAGCCGATCCCTGGTGACATGGGTGTAGATCTGGGTGGTGGCCAGGTCGGCGTGTCCCAGCATGATCTGTACGCTGCGCAGGTCGGCGCCATTTTCCAGCAGATGTGTGGCAAAAGAGTGACGCAGTGTGTGTGGCGAGATGTTCTTGCGGATACCGGCCGCAAAAGTCCTCTTTTTGATGATGTTCCAGAAGGCCTGACGGCTCATCGCTTCACGCAGTCGCGACAGGAAGAGATACGTGTTGCGACCTAATGGATCCTGGTGTTGTCGAACTTCAAGGAGATATGTCGAGACCTGCCGGGAGGCCGATTCTCCGATCGGAACCAGTCGCTCCTTGTTGCCCTTGCCGACCGTCATCAGATAGCCTGACTGCAGGTTGACTTCGCGCAGTTTCAGGTTTACCAGCTCGGAAACCCGCAATCCGGTGGCGTAGAGCAGTTCCAGCATAGCCAGGTCGCGCACATCCTCGGCGCGCTTGCCATTGCACGAGGCAAGCAGGGCATCCACCTCGGCGACGGTCAAAAATTGCGGCAGTTTGTTAAGAGATCGCGGTGCCTCGATGATCGAGGCCGGGTTGTTGTCAGCGTAGTTCTCGACCATCAGGAATTTATGAAACATGCGGATTGCCGACAGGCAGCGTGCACGGCTGCGGGCGCCGATGCCCCTGGTTTTCAGGTCGCCGATGAAAGACGCCACATTCAGCGAACCCACTTCCGCCAGAGCATGCAAGCCCTCCTTCTCAAGATAATCGAGATAGCGTGCCAGATCCCGGCTGTAAGCATTGCGCGTGTTGTCCGATAGCCCTTTTTCAACGGCCATATAGCTCATGAACAGGTCCAGATAGTCGTTCAAGGAATTCAATCCTTTCTGATGTATTTCAAACTGCTTAATATCAGGTCTTGCCGTACGGAATCTGTCCGGGATGTTGAAGCGGGAGACGATAATACCATGATCAACTAAACTTTTCTCTGATTATATATTTCAAGCCCATGCATAAGACGCTTTTGTCACTGCATGCCACGCTACATGCCGTGCATGCGTTAGAAATGTAAGCCCTTGACTTGCCGATGAAACAGCTCTAATATTAAAGAAAATTATTGCGACCGGTGTCCGTCAATCTGCCAGGGAGGTTGCCATGAGTATCTTGAACGCAGGCTTCTGTTTTTGTCTTGTCATGGCCATGAATGTACTGACAGCCGGCATTGGAGCGGCCGATTATTCCGCTCCGATCGAATACAGGCAGACCATGGTCCGCGTGCTCCAGGAAAGCGATGTTCTGGGGTGGCCGACCGGCTACACAACCTATTCACGATATCCCCACGATGTCGTCGTCAGCGCTAATGGCTCCAAGGTTGGATTCATTGTGAAGTTGAATGTTTACAGCGACAGGCACATCTATGTGATGAACGCCGACGGCAGCGGACTGGTGGACCTGACCGGTAATCTGCCGGCCGGGGTAGGTTTCGGAACGCTGCAGATCAACGACGACGGTTCCCGCCTGTTTTTCTGGGATTATGGCAACGGCAACATCTACTACTTCGATACTTCGCCACCTTATGCCTGTCATCCCGCCTACAAACCGGACAGTTTCTGGCTGGGCAGCAAACGCAGCTACAGCCTGAACGGCGCCGGCACAGTCATTTATATGAAGCATTTCTGGAACGAGGGGGTCGTTTCCCATTACGGCCTATGTTCGACCGTAGTCGGCAGTAATGTCCTTGTCCCGGCGGTGGACGTGCTGTCGCTGACTCCGGAAAAAACAGCCGATTACGATCTGCAGTTCCTGGACGCGTCCCGCAATGGCGGCAAGCTCCTGCTCACCTATTATCCTGATTACTGGCACGACAACCGCGAAGTTATGTGGCAGAGTTCTCCGCTTCAACCAATCCCCTCCGAGTGGCACAATAATCTGTGGGACAATTCGTCCACCAGCCTGCAGACCTGCCATATCATCAATGCCGACGGCAGTCGGGCGCTTTACAGCTATCAGGATGTAAATGCACTACCTGAACTGCATCTGCTTGATCTCGGCACCGGCGATAAGACCCTGCTGGCACAAATGATCAGCGGTTTCGACTTCCTGCAGTTCCCGACCATTTCCCCCGACGGCAGCATCGCCAGGTGGAGTTCAAACGGCTATAATTCCACCCGGACTGTGATTGCCACCGGAGACCTGCGCGACACCTTCTCCACCCGCTTCCCCGAAGCATCCTCCATCGGCGCCGGCAACCTGACCGACATAACCGCAGATAACCGCTATTACTACATGAGCAGCGACCCCGGCACATCTTCCTATATCCATCGCATAGACATGGCTCCGGCCACCAGCGCACCGGCGCCTGACATCACTTCGATCAGCTTCGGTCAGTCGCAGTTGCTTTTCGGAGAGAATACCCCGGTCAGCATTAGCGTGCATGTCAGCGATCCCAAGGGTGTTGACAATATTCTTTCGGTCCAGATCCATACGCTGGTGGACGGACGGGAATTCCCCTACGGTCAGGTCTACGAACCGCTCACCTATTCCAATCCGTTGACGAACACAGGTAGCGGGGTTTTTACCGGTACGGTATTCCCCACGACCTACAGCAATTTTTACAGTACGCACACATTGCCACGTCCGGTGGGAGTCCGGGTCGTGGCCAGGAACAAGGATGAGCATTATGCGCTGGCGGATACATTGATCACGGTTCAGCCGCTGATTCTCAATCCGGTTACGACTCCGACCAACTCCTCAACTCAGGTTATCGGCGGGACTGTTGCTGTGGGAGCGACTGTCACCGTTGCTACCGATACTTCCGCATCGGACGGTCCGGCAACGGTCGCTGGAGGCAGCTGGAGCTATACGATAACCGATCTGGCCTGGGGCGATAACATCGTCACGTTGACAGTCAAAGAGGCCGGGGGAAACACTGTTGTCAGCAATTTCACGATAACCCGCAAACCGCAGTTGACAGCAACTGTTACCGGCGACGGGGGAGGGAATGTAACCAGCTCTCCTGTTGGAATATCCTGCACCAGCGGTTCCTGCAGTTCACTCTTTACATTCAATACACCGGTAACCCTCACCGCTTCTCCCGACATCTACTCGGTGTTTGCCGGATGGAGCGGTGACGTTACCGGAACCGATAAAACCGGTTCAGTAACAATGGATGACAACAAACTGGTTAGCGCTGCTTTTAACTATGAAAAACCGGTGCGGATTCTGGAGTTGTTGAGCTATCACACGTTTATCCATGATGCGTATGCCGCCATGAGCGTGGGCGGGACCATCCAGGCCAGAAATGTGGAATTCATTGAAAACCTGTTGTTGAACAAATCGATAGCGGTTGATCTCAAGGGAGGCTACGAAAGCGGTTATTCGGTCAGTAGCGGCTACAGCGCCATCAGAGGGGTGGTCGCAATCGAGCATGGTGCACTTGTCATGGATAAAATTATCATCAAGTAGGAACTTTCGGGGTTACCATGGGCATCAGCTGTATTTGCGGCAATTGATCGAACTGGTGGTATTATAATCGATAAATGATCTGGTACTACTACTTCAGGAGGGGAACCATGCTTGCCAGCTTAAAACCGAAGCAGAGGCATAATGGGAATATTCTGAAATATGTTCCCTTTTTTTCAACGCTTACACCGGAAGCACTTGCGGAAGTGGAGCGGATAATCGTAAAAAAACGTTATGCAAAGGACCAGGTGGTTCTTTTTGAAGAAGAAACAACAAGTTACATGTATCTTGTTTATGCTGGCAAGGTGCGGGTTGTACAACTGAATGAAGAGGGGCGCGAACAGATCATCACCATCCACAAGAAAAACGAGTTTTTCGGAGAAATGTCGCTTCTTGACGGCAAAACCGCTCCGGCGACGGTAATTGCACACGAAGAATCCGTTATCGGACTGCTTTCGAAGAACGACTTTGATCGTCATCTGCTCAGCCAGGAGGAAGTCAGGCAGAAGATTCTAGGTCTCCTCTGTGAACGTCTGCGTGATTCGTGGGCAATGATAAAGATTCTCAGTTTTGATAATGCTGAACAGAGGGTGATGGCGGTTTTAAGCAGACTGCATGAGTTGTACGGGGTTGCGGATGACAGGGGATCGCTTATTAATGTGCGACTGACGCATCAGCAGATGGCCAGCTATGCGTCAGTCGCGCGTGAGACAGTTACAAGAGTGTTGAGCCGGTTGGAAAAAGAGGCTGCCATTCTGATCCTGGAAGGTAAAACCATACTCCTGACAAAGGCGTTTTATGCCAGATTCAAGGGGGCTGCCTGACCAATCAAAGTATCTTCCCGGTTACCTTTGCAAGAATAACTATTACATCATTGACGTTGATCTTTCCGTCCGGGACTGAATTGCCGTTGATGTAGGGAGCTACATCAAGCAGTGTCTTTTCAGTGTCCGTCGGAGTTATCCTTCCGACTGCGATCTGAAGAGCCTGCATTGCGTCGGCAATGGTAAACGAAACCGGAGGAGGCAGGTTGGCCACGCTGATCTGGACTTCTCCGGACAGCCCGATGTTTCCGGCCGCGTCGTAGGCTCTGGCGGATACGCTGTGGGGGCCGTCGGGTATGGCCAATGTGTCGAGCTGGTATCCGTAAAGACCGCCGCTGCTGGTCGCCTTGAGAATTCCATCCAGATAGAACTCCACCTTGCTGATCCCGACGTTGTCAGTTGCCGCTGCTCCGATTGACACGCTTCCACTGAGTGTGCCGCTGTTGGCCGGGAGCAGGATCGAAATCGTCGGTGCGATGGTGTCGTTGAATACGGTCACAATGCTGTCGGCTGACACGCCGATATTACCGGCGTCGTCGTAGGCCTTGGCCGATATAATGTGGGTTCCGTTGGTTATGGTCAATGTGTCGAGCTGGTATCCGTAAAGACCACCGCTGCTGGTTGCCTTGAGAATTCCGTCCAGATAAAACTCCACCTTGCTGATTCCGACGTTGTCAGTTGCCGATGCACTGATTGCTAGGGTCCCGCTGAGTGTGCCGCTGTTGGCCGGGAGCAGGATAGAAACTGTTGGTGCGCTGGTGTCGTTGAATACCGTTACAATGTTGTCTGCTGAAATACCTATGTTGCCGGCCGCGTCAAACGCTTTGGCAGCAATGGTGTACTGGCCGTTGGTTACCGATGTAGTGTCCCATGCGTACTGATAAGGAACGGTGTTGACGGCCGCTCCCATCACGTTGTTGATATAAAATTCGACTCTGGTGACAGCCACATCATCCGCTGCACTGCAGGAAACGGTAATCGTTCCGCTTGCGCTGCCTGTAACCGGAACTGAACAGGAAACCGTCGGAGGAGTCAGTTCGCTGACTACATTCAGCGAAATTGTAGTTGTCCCGATATTGCCTGCCGCATCGTAGGCTTTAGCGGTAATCGAATATGCTCCAGGCAGAAGCGACTTAGTGTCCAGGGAAAACTGGTAAGGTTCCGCTGTCACGGTTGAATGGATTACACCGTTAACTAATAATTCGACTTTCACGACACCGACGTTATCCGCTGCGTTTGCGCTGATTAAGACCGTGTCGCTGACTATTGCATTGTTGCCGGGACTTGATATGGAAACTGATGGGGGCACCGATTCGAGGACTGTTACAATATTGGAATAGGAACTTTCGATGCTGCTGGTGTTATAGGCCGTGACCGTAAATGAATAGTTTTTGGCGGGATCCAGGCCAGCTATCGTTGCAATGGTCTGATTGCTGACATCCTGAACTTCAGTTGTTGTGAGCCCATCGACGCCATAATATACCTTGTAGCCCGCCAGATCGGTTTCGCTGTTAGGATCCCACGAAAGTTGCACATCCAAAGCGGATGCTGCTGCTGCCCATACCAGACTGATCAGGATAAATGCTATAATCTGTGTCGTTTTCATATGATCTCCTCGACATGTACAAAAAAACCGGATCGCTGCCATCATTGTCTGATAGTTCGGCGACCCGGCTGTCTCGGGGAGACCCTTGGGCTTTCCGTCCCATCCTCGCGGATGGTTTAGTATTATCGCTATCTATGTTTCAGTCCTGTTGATGTTTCCATTATTGTTTAATTAACCTCGGATGCCTGTGATAGGCATCACCAAACATCTTCATTAACTTCAGCCGCCAAAAAAAACAGCCGGGACCGGACACCTCAATGGTATCCGGTCCCGGCTGTCGGGACGTTACTTGCTTATGAAACCAGCATTTATTCGATTGTGCTATCTGCTCCTGTTTGTTCCCGGAGATCCATTTGCCATCTTAGATACATTGATTCGACCTTGTCCCTGGCCCATGGCGTTTTTCGCAGGAACTTCAGGCTGGATGTAATGCTGGGATCATTGGTGAAGCATCTGATATCAATTGTTTTGCCCAGCATTTCCCAACCGTAATGTTCCACCAGTTGTTCCAGTATCATTTTCAATGTGATGCCATGCAGCGGATCGTTGGCCCTGTTGTCCATTGCTCACACCCAGTCGTCGATGGCTGAGATCAGCTTTCCACGGATTTCAGCCAGTTTCTCTTCGGAGGTGATCTTGTGCCCGAATATATCCCGTACATAAAATACGTCGGCAACCTGATCCACCTTGGTTGAGATCTTGGAAACTCCGATGTAGAGCCCCAGTTCGGTCAGCGTGCTGGTGATCAGGTAGAGCAGACCGACCTTGTCATGGGCGTATATGTCCATTACGGTATAACTTTCGGAAACTTCGTTGTCTATATCCACTCTGGTCGCAAAACGTGGCGCCGGACGAGAAGTCAGAAGAGTCGGCCGCTGCCGCTTGGCAACCAGATCCGTCACCCTGGCTTCACCCTGGATTACCCGCCGCATGTCGTCCTGTATCCTCTGCCAACGCTGCTCATCGGTAATCAGCATGCCCTGTGGGGAGTTGACCTGCAGAATGTCAAGAACCTTGCCGTTGTTACTGGTATTGATCTGGGCTCCCAGGATGTTGACTCCATTTGCGGCCATCACGCCGGTTATGCGTGAAAACAGACCAGGCATGTCGTGGGCGCAGATTGTGAATTCCGAATAGCCGCTTTCCGGTTGATGGGTGACCCGCATCAGTATGCCGTCCCGCTCCTGGCCGATCAGCATGCGGGTGTGTTCGCAGATCAGTTGCGGCGTGTTGGAAAGCAGCAGGCGAACCGGCATTGCCGTCAGTTCCTCGCGCACCTCTAGGGCCGGGAAATCGTTTTCCAGCATCTCGGCTACTTTTCTGATTATCGACTTGACCCGTTCACTGCTGGCTTCCTGCTGGAATTCTCCACGGTCAAGGATGCTGAAGGCTTTTTCGTACAATTCCTGGAAGAGTGATGCCTTCCAGTTGGTCCAGACATCCGAGCCGACCGCGCGCACATCGGCCACCGTCAGCAGGTAGAGCATCTTCAGATTCTCGCTGGTTTCCATCTGGCAGGCAAACTGGGCAATCATCTTTTCATCGTTCAGGTCGCGGCGCTGGGAGATGTGCGCAAACAGCAGATGTTGGCGTACCAGGAATTCCAGGCGTTCGCTGTCTTCGCGGGAGAGCCCAATCCGGCGCGAGATGGTTGGGATCATCGCGGCGCCCTTTTCCGCATGTCCACCGCCTTCACCCTTGCCAATGTCGTGAAACAGAACCGCCAGTATCAGCAGTTCCGGCTTGCCGATCTGGGCGGCTACTTCGCAGGGCAGCGGCAGCTTCTCCTTCAGTTCTCCGCTAAGCATCCTCTCGGTTTGCTCGACAGCGAAAAAGGTATGAATATCGACGGTATAGATGTGGTACATGTCGTGCTGTACCTTGCAGTATATGTGCTCGAGTTCAGGGATGAAACGGTTTAAAAATTCCAGGTGGTGCATCAGGCGCAAGGTGCCGGTCACGTCTTTCGCCGCGCGCAGGATGTTCATGAAGGACTGGTTCACCTCGCGACTGCGGCGGAACTTGTCATTGATCAGATGGAGGTTCTTTCTGATGATGCCTTTGACCCGGATATTAAGGCTGACACCGTGTTTCTGGGCCAGTTCGAAGATGCGCATCAGTACGGCCGGGTTTTTTGCGATCACCGATTCATCCGGTATGATCAATTCGCCCTTGAGTACGAAACAGCCATCTCCCACCGGCCTCCTGACAAAATAACCGAGTATCTTCAGAGCGCCCTCATCGCGCCAGATACAGCGTGAAACCAGGCTGGAGGTGAAGTGCTCGACCTTGTTGGCGTGGCGGTAATAGTCACGCATAAAGTCCTCGACCGCCAGCACCCGGTTGCGATCCTTGTAGCCCATGAAGCGGGCCAGATGCACCTGGGCATCGAAAGTAAGCTGGTCGTTCTTTCGTCCGCTGAAATAGTGCAGCTCATTGCGGATGCGCCAGAGATAGTCCAGCGCCGCGTCATGCAGTTCCAGTTCATCCTCGATCATGATGCCCTTGATGATCAATTCGCGCGGGTCGGAAAACTTGAACTTGACGCGTGCCACCCACATGGCGGTCTGCAGGTCGCGCAAGCCCCCTTCGCCCTCTTTGATGTTGGGTTCAAGCAGGTAGACCGTGGAGCCGTACTTGTCCCGGCGGGTTTTCATGTCGGAAATCTTCTCCTTGATGAACTTGTCGCTGGATTTGGTGAGAATCTGGGTGAAAATGACCTTGTGCAGGTTGTCGAACATCTTGCGGCTGCCGGAAAGAAAACGGGCATCCATCAGTGCGGTCTTGACCGTGCCGTCCGATGCCGCCATTTCAATGCAATCGTTAATCATCCGCACCGAATATCCGACATCGAGACGCATGTCCCACAGGAAGTAGAGCAGCTTCTGCGCGATTCCCTCCACCATCGGGGTCGGCATGCTTCCGTCATGCAGGAACATGATGTCAATATCCGAAAACGGATTCAGTTCGCCGCGCCCGTAGCCGCCCACCGCCACCAGGGTCATGTGCTCCAGCAGCCCGTCTCCGCCGTCCAGGTCGTAGATGATGGAGCGGAAAAGCTTGTTGTTCAGCTCGTCCATCATGTCGCAGATCAGGTGGGTAACCTCGGTTCCGCTTGCACCGGCATCGTGGCGTTTCTTGATTTCTTCGCGGTAATACGCCAGGAAGTTTTTGCAGCCGGAAAAATAGAGCGGGCGTTTCTCGTCAAAACTGGCCATGCCGGCATCGCCCACGGCATTTATGTCATCGGGGAAATAGTTATCAATGAAGAATTGCATTACGTGCCTCCGAGGCATTTCGGTGAATTGTCTTTATGCTACGAATGGCGGGTTTTAGGCAAACGTTTTCTGCACTCCGATTCAGTCATTGTCAAGTTACCGGTTGATGTGTATTTTCAGATGTGTTGAGGAGTTGTTGTTATGGCGACCGGGGTTGTGCACATGATGATTGAAAAAAATAAAGTCACGTTGACGGGAACTTTTCACCCCGCGTCACTGTCAAATTGATCATGGATACGCAACGATTCATGGGGGCTGATGACACCGTGCTGGTCGAGGCCTGCAGAAAAGGGGATCTGGCGGCCTATGAACAACTGCTTCAGCGCTACCAGCGCATGCTGTTCAATATCGCCTTTCGCATCACCGGCGTGTACGAGGACGCCAGTGACATCGTACAGGATTCGCTGATAGCGGCCTGGCGCAGGATCGGCGATTTTCGCGGCGAAGCCAAAATCTCCACCTGGCTGACCGCCATCGTGGTCAACAACTCTCGTAATCGTTTGCAGCAGCGACAAAAGCGTGAAAGGGTGGAACTCTACTCGCTGGATGCCCCGATTCCTGCCGGGGACGGGGGGCTGCCTGCCCCCCCCGCCGGAACCCCGTCGGCGCTGGCGCAGCTGGAGGCCGCTGAAATGCACGGCTTTCTGAGGCGCTGCGTCGAGGCGCTCTCGCAGGAGTTTCGCGAGGTGCTGGTCTTGAGGGATATGCAGGAAATCCCGTACCAGGAGATTGCCGCGGCGCTGCAGCTTCGCGAGGGAACCGTCAAATCACGGCTCTTCCGTGCGCGTGAAGCGGTCAGGGATTGTCTGAAGAAAACGGCGGGAATCTCATGAACGAGCATAAGGAAATACAGAAGCTGCTTTCGGCCTATGCCGGCGGAGACCTGGGTCCGGATCGGAGTCGGGGGGTGGAGAGCCATTTGGCGGAATGCCCGGATTGCCGCGCCGAGCTGGACGATCTCCGGGCGCTGATGGGGCTGCTTCGCAGCGTTCCGGAGGTGGAGCCGCCGCCCTGGATGACGACGCGTGTCATTGCCATACTGAAAGGGCAGCAGGCTGAGAAGCGCAGCTGGCTGCGGCACATCTTCTATCCGCTGCATATCAAACTGCCGATTGAAGTCATGGCACTGCTGGTGGTCTGTGTCAGCGGTTACTACCTTTCGCGCAATGTCGAAAGCGAACTCAAACAGCAGGTGGCGCAGCAGGACAGTGATATTCCGGCAACCAGGCCGCAACCGATGCTGGTAGCTCCGGAGAGCGGCAGGCGGGAAGCGCCGGCCGCATCCGTGCCGCGACCGACAGCCCCGCTGCCGATCATTCCGAAGGGTATTAACCGGCCCGATTCCATGCAGTCGCAGACGGTACCGCCAGCTTCACCCGCGGCTGTTTCGGCGCCGCCAGCGGAACGGGGCGAGTCAGCCGCTCCTGCCACCGGAGTCGGGATTGATTCGAGCAAGAGGGAGGAAGCATTCGTCCGTCCGCTTGAAGATGTCCGGGAAATGAAAAAGAGCGCAAAGAGCCAGGCAAAAGACGAGGCTGAATCCCTGTCGTCAGCTCCTGCTGCAAGTTCGGCGCTGGCGCCTGCCGCGGCAGTTGTTCCGCGGTTGAAGATTCGTCTGGTCATCTCCGCTCCTGAATCGGCCTCTAAAGAGCTTCGTCAGGCGATTGTCAGTTCCGGCGGAACAGTGCGTCAGGCTGAAGCGAAACCAAGCTCCAGACGACAGATTGCGGCAAGCATTCCCATCCAGCGCCTGACTGAACTTTTGGGACGTCTGGAGCGCTTGGGCAGGATCGCGGAACGCCCCGCCGTGACCGGTTCTTCCGGGGTAATCGAGCTGATTGTTGAGTGGTAGCCAGGGTCGGATCATGTTATTGAACTTCGTTTGAATCCTGTCCGGTGTATTTGCCGGCGATCCGATTCAAAGCGCAAAAAAAAGGGGCTTGCCTGTGCAAACCCCTTTAAAATGACTGTTCAAGACAAGCTTTTTCTAGTAATAGCGCTGGTCATCCCTGGGTTCCTTGACAGGCTGGAGCATCGATGTCGCGCTTACGGATATTTTCTGGGCCAGCAGTGATTCGATGAATGCGAACGTAAAGGATATGGCACTGTAGGCGGCCGTGGCGGCGGCGGTCTGCGAGTAGGTTTCCAGTCCGGGCAGGTATTTTATCGCTACTACGAATCCCAGCGCCATCAGCGCCAGGAACATATGGCGGATGACCCAGCCATTGTGCATAGTCTGCAATTCCGATAATCCATCCAGATCCATCAATTCCGCATATTCCTTGAACTGAAGCCAGTTGCCATAGATTCTGGGAACCATTACCATTACCAAAATAACCGAAAGCAGCACCATTATCGAAGTCAGCATTGTCATTTTGTTCTCCCTGCCATGGTCGGGTCTTTTTACGGCCCGTTCTTGATCTGATTTTCTATATTGCAAATTGAAGTCCAATTATATGATATTTGCTATTATTCCTCATTAAAAAAATAAACGTGCTATATCAACTGGTTATGGCAATGATGTTTTTAGCTGTAAGAACGGTGAAAAATAATCTGGGCATAGATTCGGTTATATGAATACATGCATACGCTATTTGACTGTATGGCATGCTGTGTCTTTGTGTCGCTATGAAAAGCAGGTATGTTAGCGGATGTGGCGGTAATATTGCTGTCGAGCGCTTTTGTGAAATATGTTCCGGTTATTACAGCTTTTATTCTGATGGTTAATGCATTGTGTGTATTGTAGGTATACATCAATTGCACATATTAGCATGATGCGTTTCTTGCCGCAACTCCTCGTCCGGCAATATAAAGCCAATAAAAACAAGTAAGTAAATCACAATATCCGCCATGGCACGCTCCCTGTAATACGTTTGGTGAAACATGAACCAACGCTGCGGGGAGGCACTGAATGGAAACCTTCTGTCTAAAACTGGCCGTTGCCGTCATTCCACTGATTCTCCTGGTCGCTTCCGTAACTTTTACCTCCGGAATATCCACATCCTGCGCACACCATCCGTTGTCCTGGCACCGCAAGCGCCGCCATATCCTGCGAGCCATGGCTGCCGGCGTGATGCTGCGCTGAATCAGAAAGGGGAACGTCATGAAAAGCTCCATCGCAAAATTTGCCGTCACATTGATTCCTGTCGCCTTGCTGGCAGCCCTGGTAATTATTTCTTCCGATGGTGCGCGAAAAATCGAGTTCCATCGCAGCCCGTCAATCTCCCCGGCAGTGTTGGAATACGATGTTCCGGGCAGCAGCTACAGCGAAGTTCTCAATAACCTTTTCTCAAGTTCCTGGAGATAAGCATGAACCTCTTATTCGCGGTTATCGGCGCCATACTGGGCGGCATGCTATTCAGTTTCGCCGGGGCCGTCTGCGGCGGAATCAGCGGTTGGCTGGCCGGCGGACAGCACGATCTGCGTCAGCGGCAGCTGGCCATGGAAACAGAGCTGGGACTCCTGAGGAGGCGCCTGAGCGGAGAGCAGGAAGAAGAGTGCCTGGAGAAAAACGAGCCGCGTGAGAGTGGGGAATTGCCCGGTATGGTGCCGTGGCCCGAACCCGTTTCCGCAAGAATCGAGGAACCGGCCGTCTTTGTCTTTGACGCCGCGGAGCAGATAAGTGAAACGCCAGCACCGCCACGCATGCGGCAGAGTAAAGTAGTCGATCCTGTGGCACCCTCGGCCTTCGAGGAGTGGTCGCGCAACCTCTTCAGCGGCGAAAACCTGCTGGTCAAACTGGGGGTTGTGATCCTGCTGATCGGGGTCTCGTTCCTGGTCAAGTACGCAGCCCAGCAGGGACTGTTCCCGATCGAACTGCGCCTGGCGTCGGCCGCCGCCGGTGGCTGCGCGCTGCTGGCCATCGGCTGGAGGCTGAAGGACCAGCGTCCGGTCTACGCCCAGGTGATCCAGGGGGGCGGCGTCGGCATCCTCTACCTGACCGGCTATGCCGCGATGCAGCTCTATCAGCTGATCCCGGCCGGCATCGGCTTCGCGTTACTGGTGGCGATCTGTGCCCTGTCCTCTATGCTGGCGGTTTTGCAGGACTCCCGCTCGCTGGCGGTAATGGGGAGCGTCGGCGGTTTCCTGGCCCCGCAACTGGCCGGCATCGGCAGCGGCATCCCGGCCATGCTGTTCGGCTACTACGCCATCCTCAACGCCGGCATCCTGGCAATAGCCTTCCGGCGGGCATGGCGCGAACTGAACCTGATCGGCTTTGTTGGAACCTTCATCGTCGGCGCCATGTGGGGCAGCAGTTTCTACCGTCCTGAATATTTCTTCAGCGTCGAACCGTTCCTGCTGCTGTTTTTCCTGATCTATGCCGCGCTGCCGGTGCTTTATGCCCGGCGGCAGCCAACGGTGTTGGACGCATATATCGATTGTACGCTGTTGTTCGGTGCGCCGATTCTGGCCTTTGCCTTCCAGGCGTCCCTGGTGCGGCAGTACCAGTACGGCCTGGCCTGGAGCGCGCTGGCGGCCGCCGGATTCTACATCACGCTGGCCGGGCGGCTGTTCCGTGGCGAACCGGGGCGCATGCGCAGCCTGGCCGAGGCTTTCCTGGCACTGGGTACGGTATTCGGTACCATGGTCGTTCCGCTGGCCTGCGAGGGGCGCTGGACCTCGGCCGCCTGGAGCATCGAGGGAGCGGCGCTGGTCTGGACCGGACTACGCCAGGAGCGGCGTCTGGCCCGCGCCTTCGGCTATCTGCTGCTGATCGGATCGGGCGTGATCTTCCTGGGCGATGTCGGCCTGCAGGGCGGCAGCTGGCCGGTGCTGAACAGTTCCTGCATCGGCAGCCTGCTGGTGAGCGGCGCGGCTCTCCTGAGCGCCTGGCTGCTGAGCCGCGATAAATCCGGACTCGCAACCCATGAGCGCTACATCGAAGCGCTGCTGTTCGCATGGGGCATGCTGTGGTGGTTTGGAGGAGGCCTGCGTGAAGTGGGCGAGTATACCCATGGCGACCTGGTATTCGGCGCGGCCCTGACCTTCGTAGCCGCCTCCTGTCTGGCCTGCAACAAGCTGCAACAGTGGCTCGACTGGCAACTGTTGCAGTGGCCGGCGCTGGGGCTGCTTCCGGTCCTGGGCCTTTTTGCGCTGCTGCAGCAACTGGAGGCGGTCAGCCATCCTTCTTTCCAGGGGGGCTGGTTCGGCTGGCCGCTGGCCCTGGCAGCCTGGTACCTGATCCTGTACAGCCACAGTGAACGCCAGCCACGGCTCCATCCCATAACCCACGCCGCGCCGCTCTGGCTGCTGACCCTGCTGGTCGCCTGGGAGCTGGCCGGACGGATCGCACTGCAGTTGCCGGGAATGGGAACCTGGGCCCTGTGCGCCAGTGGTGTGGTTCCGGCCCTGGCAGCGCTCCTGATCGCCCGTTTTGGCGTGGGACTGCCCTGGCCGGTGAACGCCAACCTGGCGACTTACCTCGGTTGGGGTTGCGCCCCGCTGGCGTCCGCATCATTGCTCTGGCTTTTGTACGCCAACCTGAGCCAGTCCGGCAGCCCCCATCCGCTCCCCTACCTGCCGTTGTTGAATCCGCTGGATTGCGCCACGCTGCTGGTCCTGGTCAGCCTGGTCTGCTGGTACCGCGCCATACAAGGCTCACTGCCTGGCCTGGCACGGCACCTGCCGCAACGGGAGGCTTCAGCAGGCCTGGCGGCAACGCTGTTCATCTGGCTGAACGCGATCCTGCTGCGCACAATCCACCACTGGTGCGGCGTGCCCTTCACCCCCCATGACCTTTTCTCGTCGCTGACGGTCCAGACCACGCTTTCCATCTGCTGGTGCCTGCTGGCACTGACGTTGATGACCCTGGCCACCCGCAGTGCAATGCGCCTGATCTGGCTGGCCGGGGCGGGGCTTTTGGGCGCGGTGGTGGCAAAGCTGTTCCTGGTGGACCTGGCCGGCCATGGCAGCGTGGCCCGCATCGTCTCCTTCGTGGTGGTCGGCCTGCTGATCCTGCTGATCGGCTGGTTCTCGCCGGTGCCGCCCCGGGCGGCGGCAGGGGGTGTGGCGTGAAAGCCAAAAGCATTACTCGCGCAACCAGAAGTAGGCACCTTTCAGGCAAGATGCAGAGAATATCAAAAGTATGTATTGCTAACTTGGACAATAACAAATCCAGTTCGTCACTTCTCCCGGTTTTTGAATTTACCTTTGCGCGCCTGGCGGGCTTTGCGCGAGATCGCTTTCCAGTTTCCTTTCATATGATATTGCTACTGCTGCTTGCCCTGTCGATGTGCCGACCGGTGCTGGCGCAAGAAACACCCGTCCTGAACGACTTCGCCCGCATGCTGCCGCTGACGCTCTCAGGCCAGGGGGCACTGCATGAACTGCCGCTGCCGGCCGAAGTATACGCCTGGAGCGAACGGAGCGATCTGGGCGACCTGGCCGTTTTCAACGGCGCCGGGGAGATCGTGCCCTTCACGCTGCTCCGGCCGCTTCCCGCCAAAACACCCCCGTCCGGCCGGGACCTGCCGCTCTTTCCGCTCAGCGAAACGCCGCGCGCACTGCCGGGTGGAATCGCGCTGCAGCTGCGAACGGACGGGCAGGGCGCCATCGTCAATCTCAACAGCGCGCCGGGCTCATACTCGAACAGACCGGCCAGCAGCTATATCGTGGATGCCAGCAAGCTGGATCAGGCCGTCAGCGGATTCGACCTGGTTGTCACCCCCAGGGAAAACGGCTACGTCGGCACGCTGCGGGTGGAGACCAGCGACGATCTGCAGCAGTGGCGGCAGCATGCCGGCGGGGCGCTGGCCACCCTGGCGGCCGGAGAACGGCAGCTCAGTCGGGAGCGGATCGGGTTTCCGGCCGTCAAGGCCCGCTACTACCGGCTCAACATCGGCCCGGAACAGGGCGCGCCGCGACTCGATGCGGTCACGGCCCGGCTGGAGACACCCCGGACAGAAGCGCGCGAAACCGCCGGCTACCTGCTCACGCCGGTCAAGGGCAAAAACGGAGAGTACCTGGCACGCACCGGCGGTTACATGCCGGTTGACCGTTTGCGGCTGCTCTTTCCCGAAGAGAACAGCCTGGCCGGAGTCACATTTCTGTCCCGGCCGGATGACAAATGCCCCTGGATCGAGCGGGGTAGCGGCACCTTCTATCGCCTGCGTCGCGACGCAGGCGTTGTTGAAAGCGGAGCAATGGAGATCGCGCCGACCACGGACCGGCAGTGGCTGGTCCGGCTCCACCGTTCCGGAGGGAGCCCGGTTGGTGCTCTGCCGCGTTTGGAAGCCGGCTGGCAGCCGCACCGGCTGATCTTTGCCGCCAGCGGTGATGCGCCCTTCCGTCTGGCATACGGCAGTTCCCGCATCGGGCAGGGAAACTTGCGGGACGACTCGGTGGCGGCCGGCCTGGAAACCTGGGAAAAACAGCGGATCAAACCGCTGCCGGCCAGGGCCGGCGCATCGCTGGAGTCTGGTGGCAGGCAGGCGCTGCGTCCCCGCATTCCGGCCGCAACCTGGCGCAAGGCGCTGTTGTGGACGGCGCTGTCGTCGGGGGTGCTGCTGCTGGCCGGGATGGCCTGGAAACTGGCGAGGGAAATGGGACTGGCTGATGTACAGAAAAAACCGATGAAAAATTAAAATCCTGTGGTAGAAAGTGGCAGAGGAATAATCACGTGAACCCTGTCAAAATTACATCCCTGATTTTCATCGTATTTGCGCTGGTTCTTCTCTGCCGCTGGCGCGTGGGTGGCATGTTCTACTACCCCGATCGAACAGTCTACGACACGCCGGACCGCCATGGTCTGAAGTACGAGGAGGTTTCCTTCCTGAGCAGGGACGGCACTCGCCTGTCCGGCTGGTTCATTCCAGCCGTCGGCAAGCCCAGAGGAACCGTGATCCACTTCCACGGCAATGCCCAGAACATGACCGCCCATTTCGGGTTTGTCTCCTGGCTGCCGTCCCGGGGTTTCAACCTGTTCGTTTTCGATTACCGGGGTTACGGCAAATCGGCCGGCAGGGCCGGACGACGCGGCGTTTATCAGGATTCGCTGGCCGCACTGGAATATGTGTCTTCACGCCCGGACATCGATCAAAAACGGCTGCTTGTGCTGGGGCAGAGCCTGGGAGGCGCCAATGCGATCGCGGCGCTGGCCGCTCATACTCCCGGCGGAATCAGGGCTGTTGCCATCGACTCGGCCTTTGCATCGTACCGTGGCATGGTCCGCGACAAGATCGCCGATATGCCGCTCTTGTCATTCTTCAAAGGTCCGCTTTCCCGCCTGCTGATCGGCGACGATTACAGCGCCGATGCGGTCATTGCCAAAATTGCGCCGACACCGCTGCTGGTCATCCACGGCACCAAAGATTCGGTGGTGCCGTACTCGCACGGCCAGCGCCTCTTCGAGCTGGCGCGCGAACCGAAACAGTTCTGGACCATCGAAGGGGCCGACCACACCGAAGCCTTTGCTGATTCCACGTCCGAATACTGCACAAGGCTGGTGGCGTTTTTCGATGCGGCGCTGGCGGGGAACGTTAAGACCGGTAAGAAGGGTGTTGAGGGTGATGCTAAATGAAAATCAAGTCTCTTACCTTGATTTTATTAATATTATTTTTAGCAGGGTTGTTACTACCTCCGCTGTTCTTCGGTATTCATTTCAACTCCTCTGTAGCAACGCCGACAGCAGCGACACCTTTCATCATCCCACTATGGGAGCAGGCGATACTTTTCACCGCTGCCTTTATCATCAAACCGCTCTACATGACAATATCCCTTGTCATAGCGTTTATGTTATGGCGGCGCACTGAGACGGAACTTAATGCCATCAGCAGAGGGATGATCCTCTTTTTTCTCGGTGAGCTGGCTTGCGCCGGGAACTATCTCATCTTTCACGATAGAAGCCTGCTGATGGAGTACTGGCACAATTACGGTATGGTCTGTTCTTTTGCCTTTTTTGCTTATGCCTTTGTAGAGGCGTTTGATAAACGTTTAGTGCACTACTCGGATGAAGGAAAGAAGTGTGCTCTCCTGTCGCAATGTGGCTCATGCTATAAGCAGCGAGACATGAGTTGCACGATGCGGATTATCTTTCTCTACATTATTCCGGCTCTCTTTGTTGTAGCAGCAATGCCTCTTGCCGCCCCAATTGGGAACCGGTTCTACACCGGATTGGTCTTCGGTCAGCAGGTGATGTTCGGACATCCGCTGCTTAACCAGATGGTGGAGGTGCGTTTCATTCCCGCGGTTGCGGCATTTTATTTACTGCTTTCGTTCGGAACACTTCTCTTCCTGCGGGAAAAAGGGTTTGCAAGTGCAAAAATTCTCGTTGCTCTGGGGCTTGGCCCGCTTCTCTTCAGTCTTATGCGTTTTATCTGCTTCTGGGGATATGGCGAGCATCCCCTCTGGGCCGATGTCTGGGAAGAGATAACTGAATTTCTCTTCATCGTAATCCTCTTTCGAATCGCGTTGCTGGTGCGTTCTCAGTCGAGTAAACAGAAGGAAGAAATGCCATTAAATACCATGCCGGCGGAGGAAACATGAGATTCCATTTGCTCGATAGGATCGAGGAGATCTGCTACAACAAACATATTACAGCGGTAAAGTGTGTCTCACTTTCAGACGATGTGTTTGATGAGCATTTCCCCGGACATCCGGTGTATCCCGGTTCTCTGATCATTGAGGGACTTGCCCAGTTGGGGGGATCCTTCTTTGAGCTGATCATGAAGCATGAGGGGAAACCGGCTCTGCGCAGTGTCCTTTCCATTGTCAATCGGATGAAGTTTCGCAGACCGGTCTTTCCCGGTGATCGTATGCTGCTCCGGGCGGACATGGTCTCATTCCGTGACGATTTCGGGGTAGTACGGGTGCAAAGTGAAGTAGACGGCGAGGTCTGCGCCGAAGGGGAACTGACCTTTACCTTTATGGATATTCAGGATGAGAATCTGCATGGATCGCGACTGGAACTGTACAAGATCTGCATGAAGAACACCCGTGAACTGCCATGAAGATTGTATTCGATACCTATGGTAATGGAGAGGATATCCCGGTTCTGGGCTATCTAATAAACCGAAAGATGATGAAATACCTGAACCGCGAGTCCATGGCAGCCATAGTGGCATTGGGTAAGCTGCACGAAATTACGGCAATCGATACGGATATTCCTTGTTACTACGCCACCGGCATGCTGGAGTATGAGGACTATGGACTGGATGACATCATGGCTGCCAGTCGCGATGCAGACGGGCATTTTTCCCCCCGGCTCTTTATCGATAAAGGGATTGCGGCGGTCTCTCCCCTCAATCAATTCAAGGTGCTGCAGAACATGCCGCTCAGTTTTGCTTCAATCAATTTCGGTCTGACCGGTGACAATGCGGTGTTGTATTCATCCGCCGGTTCCTTGTTGCTCCAAGCCCTGTGTGCACCTGGTGATGGCCCGGTCTTGATCGGCGCTGGGAAGGCGTATCGGGACAGCAGCGTGGCATGCGGCTTTGCGCAGGTGGAACGAAAGGAGTTGGCGGGATCGCCTTGGCTGGATTCAGGCGACGAAGCGGTGGAGATGTTTCGTCAGTGGGCAAGAGGGCTTGAGCCATGAGCGGGAGAGTCGTAATAACTGGTGCTGGAGTGGTATCACCGGTGGGATGCAGTCTCGGCGATGTTTTTGCGGCACTTGAAAATGGCGCCACCGGCAGCGGAAATATCCGAAACTTCGACGTGGATGCCTATCCCTCACGACTCGGTGCGGAGGTGAAGGAAAACGGTAAAGTTCCTGTGTTTTCTTCGAATGTAGATAGAAAAGAGATCTTCCTGAACAGGGTCATGGAACAAATCTGCACCGGTATTTCGTTTCAATCCGCGAAACCTGCAGACAGACTTTTACATCTGGGAGCGGGGATCGATTACTTCAATCTTCCAGGTTATGTGGATGGGGGCGGGGCTTGGCAGTCTTATTCCCGCAACACCCTGACCATGGCCCGTGAACTGGCCCGCTGTTTCGGCATTGACGGCGAGGTGACGGTGAATGTAACTGCCTGCGTAGCTTCCAGTCAGGCAATGGGGCTCTCATTTCGCAGATTACGTCAGATGAAGCCGGGGGCGCTGGCCATCTGCGGCGGAGTGGATTCCATGATCAATCCGCTTCACTACATGGGTTTTCACAAGCTGGGGGCGCTCTCTGACTGGAACGGTGACCCGGCACAGGCTTGTCGCCCTTTTGATAAAAACAGACGGGGACTGGTACTAGGCGAGGGCGCGGCATTGTTCACACTCCAGCATGAAGCGGCCGCATACCCTGAGAGCATTCTGGCCGAAATAGCCGGATACGCCTCTACCATGGATGCCTACATGGTGACCGACCCTGACCCGAACGGTTCAGCCCTGGCCAGAGCCGCCATGAATGCTTTGACAGATGCCGGTATCTGCCCTGACGATATCGATTGTGTTCACCTGCATGGCACCGGTACTCTCAAAAACGAACTGGCCGAGGCAGCGGCCATGAGGCTGGTCTTTCCCAAACGCTTCCGCGAAATACCGGTCTTTTCCATGAAGGGGCAGGTGGGACATCTCATTGCCGGTTGCGGCGCCATGGAGATGGCGGGGGTGATCTACTCGCTGCAAACCCAGTCAGTGCCTTCCACGGTCAATTTTCGCGAACCGGACCCGGATGTACCTTTGCGGGTGATTACTGGCGAGCCGCTTAAAATGGAGATCCGCAATGTCCTCAAACTCAATGCCGCTTTTGGCGGCCAGAATACAGCACTGGTGGTGAAACGATATGAACCGTAACATTGTGATAACCGGCGCCTCGTCCGCCATCGGCGCGGCCATCTGCAGAAAGATCGTCCGCCCCGGAGATACGGCACTACTGCATTGTTTTCGCAATGACGCCTCCTGCCGTCAACTGGCGGAAGAACTGGGTGCTGACTGCACCATAATTCCAGCCGACTATGCCGAGCCTTCAGCGTTGGACCGGTTGTGCCGGGCGGCCAACGACTGCGACATTTTGATTAACTGTGCAGCCATCACAAAAACTGGGCTCCTGGTCCAGATGCCGGACCATGATCTCCTCTCCATGCTGGACGCCAACATAACAGCCCTGGTGAAACTCTGCCGAGCAGTAGTACCGGGAATGCTTCTGAAAAGAAAAGGGTGCATCATCAATATCTCATCCGTGGCTGCCACCAGGGGGAATCCCGGGCAGGCGGTCTATGCCGGAACCAAGGGCTTCATGGAGGCATTCACCCGGTCACTGGCAGCGGAGTACGGTCCCAAGGGAGTCCGGGCCAACTGCGTGGCGCCGGGCGCGATTGAGGCCGGCAGCCTCAAGGAGCTGCTGGCGCTTGCCCCGGATGAAGTCCGGCAGAACAGCGCACTGCGGCGGCTCGGGAGTGCGGATGATGTGGCTGCCGCTGTTGCGTTCCTATGCAGTGACGAAGCCGGGTTTATCTCCGGCCGGACAATTGCCGTGGATGGCGGCTTCAGCCGGGGAGTGTAGCAATAGCAGAAATACATTCGGTCCACGAAATACAGGGAAAGCACGAAAATATGATGAATATTCGCATGACATCCATGAAAAGACATAACTCACGCAACGACGCGACGACGCAACGTTTAGAACCAAAAAATGATTTGTAAAAGTTTTTCGTCGCGTCGTTGCGTCGTCGCGTGAAACAAGACTGTGGTCCCAACTTGTCTGTTTCCGGAGAACATATGAACACAACCTCAGAATACAACTCTCTGAAATCCATCTGCCAAAACCGCAAAAGTATCCGCTGCTTCAGTAACCAGCTGCTCACTGATGACCAGATTACGGCCATCCGCGAGATTACTCAAACCGCTCCATATGCCTCGGGCAAAAAAAACTGGGAGCTGCTGGTAGTGACCGACCAGGTTATTATACGTGATCTTGCCGGGATTGTCAGGAACCGCAGCCGGGAGTTGGGTGAGCAGGTGCGAAGCGATTTTCGCGACATGTTCCTGGAATATTCAACGCATTTTGCTGCATTCAAGTCGGCCCCGGCCCTGTTTATCCCCGTTTTCAAGGTGCAACCCTCCCTGTCGCTGATGCTGGAAGGGACTGACGATGGGGTTGGCCGTTGGGAACGGGACAACTATGTAAAATCAATCTCCGGAGTGACCATGCTGGTGCAGCTAGCCGCAGCAAGTCTGGAGCTTGGCTCCTGCTGCATGACCGGTCCTTTGTTGGCGGAAGAGGAAATTGCCTTGCGGATCGGGGTGAAGCGGGGCTTTGAGATCGGAGCGGTTATTCCGGTAGGATACAGGGAATAGACTTGTACATCAAATTTGATGTTGAGGTGTTATGGACTTTATAGTAGAGTTTTATGAAACAGAAAGCGGAAATTGTCCGGTGCGTGATTTTCTGGATAAGCTGAAAGTTAGTGATCCGGACGATTTTGCTGCGGTACTTGCCGGATTGGCAAAGCTGCGCATACGACAGTATCATCGCGAACCACTATCCAAAGCGCTTGGTGATGGCTTGTTTGAGTTGCGTCATGTCGGCAAACTGAACACGCGGGTGTTATGGTTTTTCGAAAAAGGACAAAGAATTATCGCAGTACATGGAATTCGTAATAAAGGGCAGGCTATTCAACGTCAGGATCTTGCTACGGCGGCGGAAAGAATGAACAATTGGTTGCAAAGGAATAAACCATGAAAAAGACAAATTTTGACGACTATCTTAACCAACAGCTGAAAGATCCGGAATTTGCCGCTCGCTTTTCAGCGGCCGGCGACGCATGGGACGTGGCATTACAGATAGCAGACCTGCGACGCAAATCCGGGCTTTCCCAAAAAGAATTGGCAAAGCTTCTCCATACCTCCCAACAACAGATCAGCCGTCTGGAGTCATCGGGTTATGAAGGGCATTCTCTGAGCATGCTTCGGCGGGTTGCTCATGTGCTTCATGCGCGGGTGCGCGTAGTGTTCGAGCCGGAGGAGGGTACAGCGGTGTTGCGGGTTGCGGAAGGTGAGTCGGAGTATAATGAAAATACCCCATAAGAGCCGTCTTTTTTGTCACGTAGCGTTAATATACAAAAATGTATAAATACAAAATCAAATTTATTGACATTTGTATATCGACGGCTATTATTGACTCTAGGATTGATTTGAATACTCGGAGGAAACCATGGAATTCTTTGATCGGGAACAGGATTGTATAACCTTGTGGAAGTGGTTCAAGGCGGACAAAAATGTGCTGATGTTGGCACCGAGAAGAGTCGGTAAGACAATGTTGCTGCATAAGCTCTGTAGTCAGGCAGATGAAAGTGGTTTCCGGGCAGTAGTAGTTGATGTTCAGGGGTATGGAGAAGAAAAGGATTTTTTCCAGCAGCTATGCAGCTCGATCCAGGAAGAGATCGGCACAGGCCAGACACTAATGGCTGCATTTACACGGCGACTGAGGCAGGTCATCAATGGGGATGAAAATCTCAAAGATTGGCGTCAACTGCTTTTACATACTGACTGGAGGCAGTTTGCCGAGACTCTTCTGGAAACTCTGAATAAACCTGGTGATGAAAAGCCGTTGCTCATTATGGTAGACGAATTGCCGATATTCATTCTCACTTTACTTAAGGGCGGTGACAGAGGACGAGCCTCCTCATTTATGTACTGGCTTCGTAACATGCGGCAGCGTTATCCCATGGTTCGCTGGCTTTATACCGGCTCAGTCGGTCTGGATGCGGTATCCCGACGCGAGGAGATGGAAGGCGCGTTGATCGATATGGAAGTCTACCCTCTAAAACCGTTTTCTCCACAAGTGGCGAGGGATTATATTCAGTCCCTGTCCGGCAGAGATAATTGCCATATTGATGACGCTGCGCTTCAGGTTGTTATAGATGGTTTAGGCTGGCTTTCACCCTACTATCTGGAAAAGATTGTGAATGACGCATGTGTAAGAAAGAGCTTAACAGGTGAGGTGTCAGCCAAAGCTGCGCAGGATGCGCTAGACGCCATGCTCTCGCTTGAAAAAAGGGTTTATTGGGCAACTTGGCGAGAACATTTAACCAAGAATTTTCTTGATCCGGAGCGAACCTATTTATTCCTAATACTATCCGTAATTGCCGCTGATCCGGCAGGAGCCCGGCGTGACACCATTCTGATGGCTCTTAACAGGGGTGGGGAACAGGTAAGCGGACAACAACTTTCTACGCTCCTTGATACTCTTGTTATGGATGGATATCTGATTTCCTGCGAAGACGATCCCGGTCGTTTCCAGTTCATGATGAACCTGTTGCGGCTCTGGTGGCTACGCTATGTAGTCGGTACGGTTTAAAGGGAGGAACTATGGGAAACCTGCTTAATTTTGCCGTCTATAATCCAGCTATCCTGAGCGATGAAGACTTTCTTGCAGGTTTTGTAGCCCGTCGGGAATTAGCTGAAAAGCTTATCAGCAGATTGCGGGAAGTGACCCTCGATAATGTGGCGCAGCACCGGCTTATCATTGGTCAGCGTGGCATGGGAAAAACCAGTATGCTTCGCCGCATCTCCCTCGGTATCAGAGAGGACCCGGAACTATCCAAGGTGCTTTTGCCGCTTACCTTTCGGGAAGAACAGTACAATGTTCATAATCTCCATGTATTCTGGAGCAATTGCCTGGATGCGCTGGGCGATTTATTTGAGAAAGGGGGAAATCGCAATCTAGCGTCCCAAGTTGATCGAGACGTTGTCATGTTGTCCCGAAAAGGTGACGATTTGGATGGGTCGCTAGCGTTAGAAGTGTTCAAGGGTTGGTGCTCGAAAGTTGGGAAGAGGCCGCTTCTTCTCATCGACAACATTGATCTGATTTTTGATGGTCTTGCCAAACAAGATTGGACCCTCCGGCGAATCCTTCAGGAACCAGGAGGTATCGTGGTCATCGGCGCAACCTGTAGCTTTCTGGAAGCTACAGCTAAGATTGAGGCCCCATTTTACGATTTTTTTCAGATCGAACTATTGGAGAAGGTGACTTATACCGAGATGATTTCATGTCTTCGGAGTCTGGCTCGTGAGCGAGGAGTGCAAGGGCGAAAAGTGCTGCATCTACTGGACGGCGACCCAGCACGTATTCAATCCCTTTACGACCTGACGGGAGGCAATCCCCGTACACTTGTTCTTCTCTACCTTCTGTTGGAAATGGATACGGATGGTGATGTTATGGGTGACCTGGAGCGACTTCTGGATCAGGTAACCGTACTTTACAAGGCTAGAGTAGAAGATCTCCCCCCCCAATCTCGCGTTGTGCTGGATGCAGTAGCACTCAACTGGAACCCGATCACAGTATCCGGTATTTCGGAAACAACAGGCATTGAAGCCACTTCTGTTTCATCTCAGCTCGATAGGCTACAAAAGCTCGGTATTGTGGAGAAGGTCACACTATCAACGCCAGCTCCAACAGGCTATCAATTGGGAGAACGGTTTTTTAATATTTGGTACCTGATGCGCAATGCCAGTCGCCGTTTACGAAACCGCCTCCGCTGGCTGACTGAATTCCTCCGACGTCTGTATTCACCTCAACAACTTAGCTCAATGGCCTGTGATTTCATGCGTAGCCCAAGTGGCGACGGTCATTCTGCAGGCATGTATTGTCTCGCCCTCGCTGACGCTGTAGGTGACACATCACTGCGCCACGTCCTTCACCATTTTGCAACATCTCAATTAGACGATTACTCACAGGAAATTCGGACTAAACTAGAAGAGATTGTGGATCTGTCGGATTTGGACAAGACGACTTTGGAAATGAAGGAATTGAAGCGTAGAGTGCTGAATTGCCAACGAAATTGGGGAGATTCCAGCGCAGAGGAGTTCTGGGACTTGTTAGGTGGAAGCGCTTCTATATCAAGAAGTGAAAAGCAAAGAATTATTTCGGAATTGCCAAGTTTGTCGGTAGATGAAATACATAGAATTGTAAATATTTACAAAGATGAAGAAGCAAACACTAATAAGTCAATTGGTTTAACAAAAGCGTTCGATCAATTTAGGACAGCACTCAGAGAAGGTATAATAAATGAACCAGGAGATCTCAATCATGCTCTTGCAGCAGCAAATTATTTGGGCTCAGATGAGATACTTGCCGCAATAATTTGTTACATTGATAAAGAAATAGTCAATAGAATGGAAACAAGCTCCTTAGATGAAATTTCAGATGCTCTATCCACTCTGTTTGAAAGGAAAAAACACGATCTAAATTCTGAATGTCACAATGGATATGGATTGCTCTTAACTTACCGATCACTTTATGATGAGGCTGAAATAGTATTTCGTAAGGCAATTGAAATCGATCCTAATAACGTCAACCCCTGGATCAATCTAGGCAATATTCAAGGATATTGTTTAAGAAGGCCCGAGGAGGCGGAAAACACATATCGAAAGGCTATCGGTATCGATCAAAATAATGCCTCTGCGTGGTTCAATTTAGGCGATATTTTATATTATGATTTTTGTCGATATGATGAGTCTGAAGCGGCATATTTGAAAGCATTAGAAATCAATCCAGAGTTCGCTGAATCATGGAATAGCATGGGTTGTCTTCTGCAAACGCACTTTGGCCGTTACAAGGAGGCCGAAATTGCCTTTCGAAAAGCGATCACGATTAATCCAAAGTATTCCTACACTTGGGGTAGTATTGGTAATCTACTCTATGACCATCTAGGACAGATTCGAGAAGCCGAAATAGCATATAGGAAGGGCTTGGAACTATCACCGGATGAAATAGCTCCTAAAGTTAATCTGGCGTATCTACTTTTGTCCGACCCGAATCGCAGCTCAGAAGCCGAACCATACTACGATGAATCTGTAAAGCAGTTACCTATTCATGGATATTCTCTACTAACCGCATTCCGGGCATTCGCCCATGACAATTTTGGCGAGGCAACAAAAGCCTTTGCAATTGCGCTTGAAACAGATCACCCGGAAATATTTACCGTTTTTTATCCTGGACTTATGCGTGTGCTGAGAATAGCGAAGGAGCGTGATTATGGGGAAAAACTCCTCCAATTCATGGATGAGAGCGGCCTGGGAGAACGTTACTGGCCACTATATGCGGCATTTACTGCCTATGTGTTTGGCGAAGAAAAACTTAGAGACGTGAATCCAGAGGTGCGAAGGGCGGCAAAGCGTATATATGACTGGCTGACGAGCAACCAGAAGCACGGTGTGGTGGAGGAAAAAACAGGTAAAAAGGGAGTGCGAAAGACCGGTCGAAAGTAAAATCAACAAAAGTGAAGCACTGTATAACGGCAGGAAAAACATATCGGAACCGGATCTGAAATACAGCGAAAAGTCGCTTTCCAGCAAGCGTTTCGATCAGATATTCAGAGAGATTGTTAAACTTATACATCCAAAGAAGGGTAAATGAATTCCGCCGCGTCGTTGCGTCGTTGCGTGAGTAAAGCCGTTTCGAGGTTTAAATAGATTCAGAAGGAATGTAAGAATGAGCGCCAACCGTAACGACCTTATCACCCAGATGAACACCGTCTCTTCCGAACTCCTTCGGGAGAAAGGATACATCAGCTTTGTTGACCTGTTGATCCGCATGGGAAAATTGACAAAAGAGAATTATGAAGCCTGGCGATTCCGCAAGATCCCCTACCTGGAGAAGGTCGTCACGATCAATCTGTCCAAGATCAGCATACTGCTCAGGGCTTTGCATGCCAATGGCAAGCAAGGTGGCCTCCGGCCAAGTATTGCCGCTTACCTCTCCTGGGGAAAAGGGAAAAAGATTCCCTTGAGATTCAGCAAGTCAGGTGATCCCAACATCGAACGAGCCTATGCGACGCATTTTCTTAGGCCAAAGGCGAACGTAGCGACGACTGACGAAAGGCCGCAACCATGAACCAACAACTAAAAGAAATCCTTGCCCGCGTCTTCAACCTTGAGTCACCCGACACCATCAACGACAGCGACTCCCTCATCGCCGATCTGGGGGCGGACAGCCTGGACTTTGTGGAGATCATTCACTTGATCGAGCGCACCTTTGGTGTTGTGATCAAGACCGATGAGATCATGCTCGGCGGCAGCGGGCTTGCCATGGATGAGCTGTTTCTTGATGGCCGCCTTACCGGAGATGGCGAGGCTCAATTGAAAGGGATTTTCCCTGCAAAGCAGGAGCAGTTCCGCGAGAGCATGAGCAAGGTGGATATGTTCTCGTTGTTGACCGTCGCTGATCTGACAGCCATTGTCCAGGCAAAGCTGGTCAGGGGAGGGGAACATGCTTGAGAATGTCAAGGTGTTGGTGTCCGGAGGCACTGGCTATCTGGGAGAGGCCATCTGCCGGGCTTGTAGCGGATACGGCGCCCAGGTGTTCTTCACCTGGCACACCAATCAGGAGAAGGCCGAACAGCTTGAAAAGGAACTCACCGGCAGCCGGGCCATTTCGCTGGATATCCGCGATCAGGCAAAAGTCAACGAAACTGTTTCAGCTCTGCACCATGACATAGAGTCCCTTGATGTGCTGATTAACAACGCTGCGGTAAGTCAGATCATGCCCTTTTCGATGCTGGAGAACGAAGATCTTGACCTTTTGCTGGATGTTAATGTGAAAGGGACCTTATTCCTTACCAAGGCGGTGGTCAGACCGATGATCCGGCGCAAGAAGGGCGTAGTGGTCAACATCGGTTCGCTGGCTGGTCACCGCATGCTGGATGTGCCGGTGCATTACGCACTTTCCAAAGCGGCTGTGGCTGGTTTCAGCACCGCCCTGGCGAATGAGTTGAAGCGTTATAACATCCGGGTCAATACCGTTTCTCCCGGCCTTCTGGAGGATGGCGTAGCACGGGGCGTGCCTGAAGCGCTGGTTCAGGATTACCTCAAACACTGTGCCAGCGGACGATCAGGAACGGCGGCCGAGGTGGCGGAGATCGTATGCTTTCTGGCCTCTGAGCGGAGCAGTTACATGAATGGTCAGAACGTCTTTGTGGATGGTGGGATTTGAACTCCAATGCCCCAGGCATAACCATCGACTCCACCCGCGCTTTTTGCCCGGCTTGCGGGGTCACGGAACATGCCCTTATCACAGCCCGCGCCGGCGGAGTCTTTCTGGATCGAATTTGTCCACAGCACGGTACGGTGAGTGTTCGTATCGCCAGGGATTATCACTGGTACCTGGAACGCACCGCAGAGCCACTACCTATGGAGAGTATGCCCAGTGCCGGAAAGCTGACCAGGGGATGTCCCTTTGACTGCGGCCCCTGCGAGTGCCACACCGCCCGGCTTCACCTTCCGGTGGTGTCGATCACCAATCTATGCAATCTGGACTGCCCAATCTGCTTTACCTATAACCGCCCGGATCTGGCCTACTGCAAATCCCTTGACGAGATGAACACCATCATCCGGAACTTGACCGCCAGATGCGGCGAACTGGAGTTGATCAACATCACTGGTGGGGAACCGACCCTCCACCCACAAATCTTCGATCTACTTGACCTCTGCACCCATAGCCCTATCGGACGAATTACCATGAACACCAACGGTCTGCGCATAGCCTCCGACCCGGACTTTGCCAGGCGTCTCAAGGAAAGCGGTGTCCAGGTGGTGCTCTCCCTGGACACCACTGATCCGGAGAAAAGCGTCATTATCCATGGCCGGGATATTACCAGGGAAAAGCTGGCCGCCTTGGAGCGGCTTGAGACACTCGCCATACCTGCAACCATCCTGATCGTCTGTATCAAAGGGGTGAACGAGGAGGAGACAGCCCAACTGGTGCGGCGTTTTCTGCCCAAGTCTTTTGTACGCGGGGTGACGATCCAAAACATGACCTTTACCGGCAAAAACGGTAGCCGATTTCAGCCACGGGAACATGTCACCATCGACGAAGTTGAGGATCTGCTGGTTGCCCATGGCGGTTTCGGCAAGGGTGATTTCTTTCCGCTCGGTTCCTATCACCCGCTCTGTTATTCCGTTGCCTATTATCTGGTGAACGGCGAGCAGTTGCTCCCCCTGTCGCGACTGGTGGAGAGGAGGCTGCTGACAACTGCCACAGCAGGTTCATATGTACTTGATGGCGGCGAGGAGTTGGCAGCGGCACTACGCGAAGGAATAGACCGTCTCTGGGCCGAGGGAGAAAGCGAAGAGACAATTGCCATGCTGCGTCGATTCATCAAAGAGATGTATCCACCGGGCAAAAATCTTACCGCGGCAGAACGGCAAGCGCGGGCCGAATCCATGATCCGCATGGTCTATATTCATCCCCATATGGACGAGGATAATTTCGATGTTGCCAGGGTTAGTCACTGTGGCGACCTGGTGCCTGACGAATCAGGTCGCATGATTCCAGCCTGTTCTTATAACCTGCTCTATCGGCAAAAAGATCCCCGTTTTTGGGTGGAGAGTAATGCATGAATAAGCTGCTCACAGTATTCTGTTTGATTTTCTTGCTTGTCCAGGCAACCGCTGCATCTGCCGGGCAGGCTGATCTGGATGGAATGCTGCAGCGTTCTCTTGTTGCCTATAGCCGGGTCACTGACTATCGTTGCACCTTTCACAAAAAGGAATTGGTCAGGGGAAAGATAAAGGAGGTGCGCAACCTTCAATTCAAGTTCAGAAAACCGGACAGCTTTTACCTGAAGTACACCGTTGGGGATGATGCCGGGCTGGAGGCGATCTATGCCAAGGGGAAATACGACAATAAACTCGAAGTCCATTTGGGTGGTTTTTTCGGCTTTTTCCGGATAGCCGTTGATCCGCGCGGTTCCCTGGCCCTGAAGAATAACCGCCACCCCATCATGGACGCCGGAATCGGACAGATCCTTTATTTGATGGAGAAAAACTACCAACAGGCAAAAAACGACCCTGAGAGCCGCATAACACTCGAAGGTGAAGCTCTGCTGAACGGTAGGAAGACCCAGCTGGTCAAGGCGATCTTTCCCAAGGGGAGCGGATATTACGGCAAAACAGTGCTTGTCTCCATTGACCAGGAAACCTCCCTGCCGGTTAAGATCACTGTGCATGGTTGGGACAATGAGTTTCTGGAAGAGTACCAGTATGATGCTATCAGGCTGAACGTCGGCCTCACCGACATGGATTTCGATGTCAAAAACCCGGAATATTGCTTTTGAACAGGGACATAAACCATGCTCGATGGTCTTTTTAAAATCGGAAGACATCCCAGTTGGGGAATTCCGCTGCTGCTCATGCTGATCTGGCACGTCACAGATACCGTGCTAAATCTGAATCCGCAGTATCTTTTTTTTGTCTGCTACTCAGCAAACCTGCTGCTTTGCATCGGTATCTTCCGCCGCTCGGCACTGCTGGTGGGGGTGGGGTTCGGCTGGCTGTTGATCGCCTTTCCGCTTTGGCTCTACGATGCCATTTTGCATAACGACTGGACGCCGAGTTGCACAATGTTTCACATCGTCGGCCTGCTGGTGGGTGGGACAGCTATTCGCAATTATCGCCTGCCGCGCCATACCTGGTTGTTTGCCATGTCACTCGGAATTGCATTGCAGCTGCTGGCTCGCATCTTCACCGACGAGACCCTGAATATCAACAGCGCGTTCCGTATTTATCAGGGGTGGGAAAAGGTTTATCCAAATTATGCGACCTTCTATCTGGCGATGCTATTCGGCTTCGGAATATTCTTTATCTCACTGACCCATGTTCATAACCGTTACTTCAGCATGGCAAGGGTTTCCCCATAAATGACGAATATACAGCCCTCTCGAATATATTCTCATACCACCGCCATCTGTCCCGCCTGCGACACCCTGGTTCCGGCACGCATTATCGAAAGAGACGACAGGGTTTTGCTGGAAAAACTCTGCCCCAGGGATGGCATCAGCTCCGCCCTGATCTGCTCCGATCCTTTCTGGTACCGGGAGAGCCGTTCCTACATAAAACCGGGACAGGCTCCGCTCGATCTGAGTAACAAGAGTTTTTCCGGTTGCCCCGACTCCTGCGGTCTCTGTCCAGAACATCGCCAGCACACCTGCCTGCCGGTGGTGGAGATCACCAACGCCTGTAATCTAGCCTGCCCAATCTGCCTCAAGGATCTGCGACAGCCGTTCGGGATGAACGCTACTGATTACAGAGCTATGCTGAAGAGGCTCCGGAAATGCGAGGGGAGCATCCCTGTGCTCAATTTGAGCGGCGGTGAGCCGACCATGCATCCTGAATTCGAGGCGATCGTACGCATCTCAAGTGAAGAAGGGGTCATGCAGACGACCGTCTCTACCAACGGCCTGCGGCTCTTCGAGGATCGGCGGTTGCGCGACCTGTTACGCGAAACCGAGACTATCGCCGCTCTCCAGTTCGACGGTTTTGAGCCCCGAACCTGGCGTAACCTGCGGGGACAGGATCTCTCTGACATGAAGATTGAACTGATATCCATGCTGGAACGGGAAGGGGTGCGCTATTCCCTGACCGCCACGGTGATGAAAGGAGTCAATGACCACGAGATAACTCCGATCACGGACTTTTTCTTCAATTCAGCGGCAGTGAGCCTCATGTTCCAACCGATTACATTCACCGGCGCAGCCGCCGGTATTTTTGCCGATGATCGTCTGACCATTCCGGATGTCGTTAGCAGGATTGAGCAGAGCCGATATGTCCGTCAGGGAGATTTCAATCCTCTGCCATGCTCCCATTATTCCTGTTTTGCTCTCTCTTACTATCTTAAGCTGGATGAGGGAGCGTTTCTCAGTCTCAAGGAATTTCTGGGTAAGGATAATTATCTGGAGGTGATTGCCAACCGCACTCTGCCGGGTCTGGAGGAGGATGGCTACGCCATGATCAAGGAGCGGATTTACGATTTCTGGTCAGCCGCTGACAGCAGCAATGACAACGAACGTGTCCTCCAACGGATGCGGTCCATTATTCGGGAGCTTTCCACCACAACTTTTTCGCCCAAGCGGGCCTTTGAATTGGGGAGTGCCTCCATGAAGGGAATATTCATTCATCATTTCATGGACCGTGACACCTTCGATCTGGGCAGGTTGATGAAGTGTTGCAATCACTACCCTCAGGCAGACGGACAACTGATGCCGATCTGTGCGCAGAATAACCTGTCGGCATTGCGGAATAAATCTGTGACTAATTTATTGTTGAATGTGCAATGAATATCTCTCGCCGTCAATTTCTCAAATCATTCTGTCGTCTCGGTTCAGTTGGTCTGCTTGCGAGTTATCCGTTAGTTGTCGAACGGATGACAGTATTGACGAACGAGTATCGGATTGCAGTTCCTAACCTCCCGGAGGCCTTTTCCGGCTTCAGGATTGTGCACCTTTCCGATTTTCACTATGGTCGGTTGACTCCTTTGATCTTTATCAAAGGCATAGTGGAGCGCGCCAATCTTCTTAAACCCGATCTTATTGCCAGTACCGGCGATTATGTGTATCGCAAAAGCAGTTCTGATGAGATCGATGAAGTCTGGCAGGTTCTTTCACGACTATCTGCACCCCATGGTGTCTGGTCTGTTCTCGGCAATCATGACCACTGGTCCGAAACTGCGCGGGCCGAATACTGGCTTAAAAAGAACGGTCAGGACCTGCGCCACAAAGCTGTGCGGATAGAGCGGAATGGTCAGGCGCTCTGGTTGGCCGGCGCGGGAGATTTAATGGAGGATCATCGTAATCTCGACCTGGTGCTTGCAAAGATACCGGACAGGGATTGCCGGATTGTTCTGGCCCATAACCCGGATACAGCGGACAGCGATTACTCGCGACGAATCGACCTGATCCTGGCGGGGCATACACACGGCGGGCAGGTGCAAATTCCTTTTTATGGCCCGCCTTATCTGCCGGTACGCAACAAGAACTATATCAGTGGAGTCGTCACCACGTCGCGGGGTAGCCAGATGTTTATTTCCCGAGGCATCGGCTGGTCGATATTACCGGTCAGGTTTAACTGCTACCCGGAAATCGCCGTGCTGGAGTTGGTGTCACAACCGAGCTGAGTTGTAATTTTTCATTGTGGAGAACAGGTGAGGCAGTGATTATGTTCGAAGTGTTATTTGTTATGTCATTGAGGATTATCAGATGAAGACCTTAAAACGACTATTATTGGCCATCTGTCTTTTCGGCGTTCTTGGATATGTCTACTGGAAGTTTGCCATCCCGACCCATCGTGTCGGCATCCGTTCAGAACTGGTCATGCTGGGGGATCTGGACGGAGACAACCGCTGGACAGCCGCTGATCTGGCGAAACTGGATGCCGTACTTAAAAACCCATTCGCTGCGCCGGACAGCATAGTTTGGCGGTGCGATATGAACCAGAACGGAATGATCGATGAAGAGGACCTTCGCATCCTTCGTGCGCTCGTTGCTTCGTCGGGTGATCCCTATGCAGCTGAACAAAAAGCACGATTAATGGGGGTGATCTTCCCGCGTCCCCGCGAGCTCTATCGCTATGTTTCGGTTGCTGAATTCCGGTCGCGCCCCCTCTGGGCGCTGCCCTATCCGCCGGCCTCGGACTCGGTTCTTGACTGGTTCGCAAGCATCACCCCGCCGGTGAGTTCGGATTCCTACACGGAGGCTCTTAGCGCCGCTGTCTACAACGAGGCGGTCCGGTTCGATCAGGCTTGGCGCAAGCGCCGGTCACAGCTCCAGCCTGTCGAGCAAGAGTACGCCGCGAGGAAATTGGCGCGTGTAAAGACTCTCTTCCAGTCAGGAGCACAGTACGAGCTGCTTCTTGCGCTCATGGAACTTGTCGAGGATGCCGAAACGCTCACAGTGAGCGGCCAGGCGGAATTTCCGCTCAAGCTCCTGACCTTTCGTGATCACCTGCGCGAGGTACTTGGTTCGCCAGTTTACGCCGAATTCAAGGCGGGGAAGCAGGATTGGCGCACCGTGCTCAAGATTGTCTCCAGCCATCTTAAGACCGATCTCGGCCTTACCTACGACTTTGAAACACTCGGGCCGCCGAGAAACCTCACAGATCTTGCCAACTACCTGCAGCGCGCCGAATGGCAGTATTACAAGAGCACCTCGCGGGAAGAAGACTTTCGCCTTCTCATCGCATACGCACAACACGACCCACGCTACCTGCGTGCCGTTTCCCGGACCAGCAAGAAACTGCTGGACCCAAATGTAGAGAACCACAACCTGCCGATGGTGCTTCTCCTTCGCGAGGCGCTCCGCATAAAGGACGGCGACAAAAAGAAAGCTGTCGGTCTGCTTGATGAGGCCATCCGCATTCCGTACGCTTGGATCAAGTCGATCCCGAAAGAAGCATTGTCCAGCTCGCTTGCCCTCGACAATTTCCTGCTTCCCGGCAACAAGGAGGATGGAGCCGACAAGAGTCGCCATTGGAACGTTTTCGGTGGTGTTTGTCTCTACAAGTCACCTCAGGAGGCGCTTGATCTTGCTCTCAAGCGCGAGATGCAGGATCTACGCAATGACAAATATTCCGAGGCAGCGATGCGTGAGTTCTTCCGGGACATGATCGCGGACTTGAACGGTATGTATCATGTTATGACGGTAAATCCGGGGTTGCTGGAGGCGGAACAGAAATGAACATCAGTTCCTGGCGCCGACTCTGGTTTTTAGAACATGAGTCTGTTATAACGAAGGCGCATGCAGCGTTGAAGGATGATGGAAGACTTTTTTCAGTTTTATTTGCTCGGATTTTGAAGCTAATTGGTAGGCTGTTTTGAAGTTAGTTACGCAATATTTACTGATTTCCACAGGATAAATGATCCGTTTGGGTAGATCACCGGTTCACGCGTGCGTGAACCGGTCAACAAGGAGTTGGCGAAGGAGAATCAATGAATTCAGCAGTAGTAATCATGATCTTAGCCGCAATATACGCCATTGGCATATTAGTTTCAGCTCGATTACTACGTTATCGCGGTATCACATGGAAGCATGCTCTGGTCTTTGGACTCGGGGCTCTTCTTTTTCTAAGCTTCCTACCTCGGAATAGTGGAGCACTCGTGGGACTGCCCATCAATTTCTTGCTTGGCGGCTGGTTCTTCAGAAAAAGAGGCATGAAACTGTGTGGCGAGATAATCGGTTGGCCTGGTGCATTTGCTCTTGTAGGAATTGCCATTGTATTCTTGGCCATAACGATGGTGGTGCTTTTTAATATCTTTCGATAAAACTGAGATCCGATACGGGACAGTGGTGATAGCCGTTACGCTAATTGGGACCCCCGAAGGGGTGCTTTCTAATGATCCGAACAGAAATTTCGACGGCCATTGGCAACGAGGCTCGACCGATCAGATTCCTGGGCCAGGGAAAAACTGGTGAATGATGGTGAAGGCCGATTGAGTAGACGAAAAGCTGGTGGAAGTTCGAGATTGAGCCAAGGAAGTCGAGAAACATCGGATGCCAACACGCCGCAAGAGCCCGTCTCGCTGACGCTCGCGGCTCAGCGCCAGCCCCGGTGTGCGCAAGGAAACAGATTATGACCCGAAAGATAAATATCCTTCTGTTTATAATAGCTATGTCACTTGGACTTGAGGGTTGCGCTTGGGTTTCATTACACAGCTACCATGAGACAGAAATCAAGGTAAGCTACAAAGATACAGGACAACCTGCCGCAATGCTGCCAATACGAGTAAGGTACTGGTATGACAGTTATGGTGTGTTCTATGATTTCAGAAAACCGCCCGATGTCTCAACTAATCTCAACGAAAACGGCGAAGTTCTCCTTGATTTAGCAGATTACTCGTACGGAATTGACCTAGATGTAGGCGAGAGTGGATTCCGGATTAAAAAGGAAATCATACAAAACGGCGGAAAGCTAAAAGGAACACAAAATCACCGCGAGGTGGAAATTAGACTTATTCCCCGCGCTCTTGCAATGCAATCTAGCAGCAGTAACCCCCAAGAACTTATTACTTATCCGCCAGAAAAAGTCGAAATTTCACAACCTGCGATTTCTGACAAGCCCGTCGATGTTTGGCTCATGCCGCTCGAAGGCTTTCCCCCTGAGTACACACGAGAACTTGAGAAGAAATTCTCAGCAGAGCTTGGCTTGAATGTCCGTGCGACAGTTCATGCCGGTCGCACAGCAAAGATGTTTTCACCGTCGGGTCAGATTATCGCAGAGCGAGTTCGCGACGAGTTGCGAATACCTCTTCAACGACTCTACGACATCACACCAAAGACAATCATTGTTGCGCTCACACTAGATGACTTGAATAGTGAAGATGGTGGAACACGCTTTGCTTTTGCCATGCATTTCCCTCCAGAGCGTCTTTCAGTTGTTTCCATGGCGAGACTGAGCGACAAGTTCTTTGGGAAGAAAGATGTACCGTCCATCACCAAGCTGCGACTCTACAAAATGGTAAAGAAAACCATAGGGCTCCAATACTACGGCTATGCGCGTTCAACAGACCTGAAAAGCGTGCTGTATTCACCTGTCATGAATCTTGACGACCTTGATGCTGCTGGTACTAGCTACTGAAGAATAATGCTCAACCTGATGGCGGCAGACGGTTGGCGCTATAAAACCAGCTCAGCCGCTACGCCCCCGCCACGTTCCAGCAAGGAGACCAAAACAATGAGGATCATAGAAGGAGAATAAATGAAAATTTCATTTGTGCTTTCAAAAGCTGAACAAAAGCAAGCTAGCAAGGGTCTTTATAGATTACAGCCCAAAACAAGTTTAATTCGGGTCGTCAATTTTTGCGGTTCCTTTCTTGGCTCATTTCTGACAATGGCAAGCGCTATTCCTCTAGTTCAGATCCTTTATGAGAGAGGATCTGATGTTGCGGAGATCATATACTGTCTTAGCGTTCTAGTAATAGGTATAGCATTACTGGTGTTAAGGAGGCTCCTAGTTACAAAGATAGGTCAGGATATTAGCGGAATTTTTGGCTCAACCTATAGTTATGAGGTGACAGAGAACAGTGTAATCTGCATAAAAAATGGCAATATAAAAACAGAGATATTTCCACCTGCGATCCAGAGAATTGTTGTCACCCCAAACTTTCTGTATATTTACGTTGGAGAAGCGTATGCCTACTTCATTCCGACCTCAGCATTTCCGTCACATTCAGAACAATCAGAGTTTTTCAAAGGCGTTGAAAGAGTAAAAGCAAGAACTGCCAACACCGGCGTGGACTTTGACGCGGCAACCGGTCAACAAGGAGTTGAACTAAGAAAGGGTGAGCTATGGTCAAGTACCCCACAGTGAATATCTCGGAACTTCGGCGCATCGTGGATGGACTGCTTGAGTATGTCGAGAAAGTCCATGGTCCTGAGTTTCGGTTTGAAGACGACTATTACTGGGACCTAAACTCAGGTGTTATGTACGACACGGAGAAGGAAATAACGAAAGTTGATGAAGTTGGCAGCCTTGGAGATAGCTGGGAGTTTCTTTTCAACATGCGTGACGAAAATATGAAGGAGCAAGGGCCAGCCCTTATGCTTACTCACGTTGCGCCGCTTCTCCGCTACATTGGGGAGAAAGATGCTGATCGCCAAGCCCAGTTGGAGAGAAAATCAAAATGACTGTTGCAAGATCATTAAAGACACAGATGAAAGTTGCGCCACTGGTCGGCCGGAGAGATTTCGAAGGGGCTTTACGAATCCTTGAGGGTGAAATTACCGGCACCGCTGAGGACAAACTGTATCTTGAAATGATTGCTCTTTGCCACTTGGAGGCTGGAAATCAAGAAAAAGCAATTGAAGCGGCGAAAAAAGCTCTTGAACTTAATCCCAGCAGCTTCGAAATGCCAAGGATGTTGTCACAAATATTCGCAGAGCGCGAAGATCATGAACAAGCAGCCGAGTACGTGAGAATCGGGCTTAGTAACTATCCAGCTGAAGACCTCCCAACTCTCCCAAAATGGTCATTCGCCTTATTAAAACTCGCGGGTAAATTCTCGGCCCGCTGGAAGCGTGTTGAAGAAGCTGCAAAGGAAGACCTCCGAGACCCAGAAAAGGATAGAAGAGACTGGCAAGCGTGGGCAAAGGAGTATTTGGCATGGCACGGCGAAGCCTTAAAAAAATGATTCCAACAAGGCGGCTGCACACGGTCTCCGCTACGCTCCACCGGTGCGCTCCCACCACGTTGTTCACCAAAAGATGAAGGAAAAAACCGAATGCAATATTTCAGACTCCTTACCCTGCTTGCCATGATCTTAATGATCGGACAGTCACCTGCAAAAGCGAACGATCAAATTCAAGAAAACCATATAGAAGCGAATATCCCGAGTGATCGGAATTTTGATGCCTTTCTGAAACGTGATTTAGAGGAATATTTTAAGAAGTCCCTTGGACTGCACGTAAGTGTGAAATATGAATTTCTGAGAAATGGGCCAACTCAGCGCGGCGTTTCATATCCAAAATATTACCTATGGGTAACCGCTTCAGAGAAGAACAAGACAATAATGAGCGGTGTGGTGCGAGTTGCTGCAGTTGAGAAAAAGTATTTTGAGGTAACACATTTTTTATCAGTTGAGGAAATTCAACGTGACAAAGACGTTATATATTCTGTGGTTCCTCGGCCTGTAGGGGACAGGATCAAAGAGAAGCTGAAGGAAATGTAGAAGGGCCAACACCGGCTTAGAGACTGACGCGGCAAAAAAAACGCCGCGCACGTCACTCCGCGACACGATTCTAGCAAGGAGACCAAAACAATGAGGATCATAAAGACGAGGAGTAGTTATGGCTAAGATCGGACGCAATTCTCCGTGTCCTTGCGGCAGCGGGGAAAAATACAAGCTATGCTGCGAAAAGAAGGAGGCCGAATTGAGGGCAAGTGTGCTTCCGGCAGGTCGTTTTCGATACGAAACCGGAAGTTATGGAGGGCCGGGGCGTGGGTATATGCCATCCATTCTTGGGTACAAAGAAGTTGGCCCGGATTCATGGAAGGAACATCTCTGTCTTGTGAAGCCCGACGCACTGTTTGATGATCAGGACGCAGCGGATGCTGTTGCCGAGGAGCACCTTGCCGCTGCAAGACAAGCTCAAATCGATGGAGACGGGAGCCCTCAGGAATTTGCCTTGTCGTTGCGGCACGAAGGTTACAAGAGCATTTCGGACTTCAGAAGGGTCAAGGAGCAATAAGGGGACAGACATCAGGATAGAGCCAAGAAGTGTCCGTCCCCTTATTTCGGTGTGTGGGGGAATGATGCAATATATTACTCTGTTTTCCCCTCAGAACAACACTGCTTATCTCTTTGCGCCATTGCGAGCTTGCCTGGAGGCACCTACTTCTGGTTGCGTGAGAAAAGCCTTTTACGGTTTGAGGCTACTTTCTTCAACTTGAGCTGACGATGATACCGCATACCAGTCGATCTTTCTGGTCAGGTACATGACGATACCCAGCACCACAAACATGCCGATACTGCCGATCAGCAGCGCATAGTCCTCCAACTGCATGGTCACATACAGGAAACCGTAGAGGCAGGTCATCAGCGAGCCGATGGTGGCTGCGATCGGGGTGCTCTTCAGGATACTCCTGGAATAGCCGGCAACCAGCAACACCGATGCGGCCGCCGAAATCAGGTAGGCCATGGCGAAATTGGTGTGTTCCGATATGGACAGCAACAGCAGATAGAAGAGGCAGATGTCGAAGCCGATCAGAAGGTACTGGACCGGATGAACCCTGGTGTTGTTGGTCACCTCGGTCAGGAAGAAGGCCACCAGCGTCAGCAGGATGAACAGCACCGCGTATTTGGCCGAGCGCATGGATTTCTGGTACTCATCGACCGGGCAGAAGAACTTGGCGCCGAAGGCGGATTCCAGGACTTTTTCGTTCTTGCCGCTCCACTGCTGCGGATAGTTGCGGTTGAGGTGCAGGATCTTCCACTTTGCGGCAAAACCCTGCTCATTGACAACCCGCTCATCGGGGAGAAACAGGCCGGTAAAGCTGGGGTTTTTCCAGGGTGAAGTCAGCTGCACCGTCGTCACCTTGCCTAGCGGCACGAAATTCAGCTGGCCGCTGCCGTTCAGGTTGAGCTTCATGCGGAAGCTGTATCTTGCCTGTTGGGGAGAGACCGGAACGCGGGTGCTGACACCAGATTCCATCACCGGCGCCGCGCCGATACCGGAATTGATCGGGAAGGTCTCGTCGTTCCAGGTTACCAGGTTGTTCTCCTTCACCCCGCGCAGGTCGGGCAGCCCCATCGAGACCGTCGCTCCGTCCCAGTGGATGTCACTCTCGTTGATGCCCAGTTCGGCGAAGCCGTTTTTCTGGAATTCGGCCTGCACCTGCAGCTCCGAGTTGTACAGCACGACCTCATAGATGCCGCGATACCTGACTTCCGGCCTGACTACGCCGTTGATGGCCAGCTGATCCGGCAGGATATGGGCATGAGCAATGCTCGTCTGCCGGTTGCCCTTGTCGTCGGTACTGTACGCGTTGTAGGGCACGGAGAGGATCGGCCCGGTAATGGTCTGTTCGCGCCCCCATTTGGAGCTGACTTCGGTTATCACCCCCTGCCGCCGCGATTCCCGCTCGCGAATGATCCCCTTGATCATTTCGACTGGGATCAGCAGCGTCAATACCAGGCAGCCGATAACCAACAATCGTGTCATAACGGAGTTGCCGATCCTTCTCATGGTGTTGTTTATCCCGCTCATACTCACCCTCCTTGAATGTGGTGCCGACTCTGGTTTTTATTTCATGAGTCTGTTATACAGATTGCATGTGTAGCGGTGATGGAGGCCGGATGGATTTTTCGGGGTTTTATTGTGCAGATTGTGTGCAGATGAGGCGGAAGTTTGCAGGATAGATGTTTTGTTTGGGTAGATGTTTTGTTTGGGTAGATGACCGGTTTACACGCTCGTGAGTGTGAGCTGAAGATTAACAAGTTGGCTGCAAAGAATTGAGGGGAAAAATGGAATTCACAAAACAGGAAATTGATCTTCTAAAACGAATTACGAGCACAGGCAAATGGGAACAATTTGTTTGGGAAGCTGTTTACCTAGTGCCTTCGATTACATTAATTGTTTTCGGAGCAATTGAAGAATCTAAGAGAAGCATTATTGTCGGAGCGGTTGTACTAGCAATTATCCGCATCATTACGACATTTCAGCAGTCTAAATCCTTCATCGTTCTCAATGAATTATGCAATAAAATATACACTCGAATTACGTCTGAAGAGTGAAGCGGGAACAGGCTGCTTTATGAAATGAGCCTGGAAATAGCCTACCCCCTTTATCCTGTGGAGATTGACGAGTTGGCAGAGAAAATATATGGAAAATACAAACATTTCGATTCTGAAAAGCATCTGGTCCAGACAGCGAGACGGCCAGTGGGGCATTCATGACGTAAAGGGGTTGTCCTTAAAACCAAGAGAGGACCAGGAAGAAGACTATTTTGCGTTCAAGGGCGAAATGAACCTAATGACTTCAACACCTTTCGGTCTCTCTTTAAGTGAATTGTTTAGGTCATTTGGCTCAACCAACTTTTTGGTAAAGCAGAGCATTGTCCCCGTAGTCGCGTGGGTTCATAACGAATCTGTCATTCGTACTATTGGGACAGGATTTTTCGTTAGCTGCAGTGGATACCTTATGACTGCATGTCATGTCTTGCTGGATCCCGAAGAGTCAGGTTACGGAAAAGTACATCGTGAGGGTAACACATTGCGAATGTTGGATGGTGTTGTCATGGGCGTGCTTGTCCGTATCAATCCAGCAACCGGCCAAAGAGGTTTTGCTTTTTTCCCTTTTGAGAACTCTTGGTACTGGGGCGATTGGAAGAGTAGTCCTTTGTTACACGAGAGCGATAGGTTCGACATGCTCACGGATATTGCAATTTGCAAAGTAGCAACTTGGCCAGACGGTGAAGGGCATCAGCCGCTCAATCTTTCGCTTAACGCATTTTCAAAAAACGAGCGTGCAACAGTAATCGGATATGCTGAAATGCCTGACACGCCGGGCGCAATAAATGAGAATGAAATTTCGTTTTCGGTACCCAAAGATGAACTTTTCGTTTCTGTAGGGCATGTGATGGATGTATTCCCCTGCAACCATCTTTCGAGAGACGTTCCAACGCCAGGGCCTTGTTTCGATTTTGGAGCAAAGGTTCCTGGGAAGATGAGTGGGGCACCAATTTTTGGTGCTGACGGCGCAGTTGTGCGCGGTGTTGTAAGTCGCAGCTTTAGTGGAGAACGACACGCTTATGGAGCTATGATAGGTCCTGCTATGCATTTGCCTTTGCAAGACAACATTTCCTTTGAGGCACTGATGAAAATGGGCAGCGAAGGCATTGCGCAGGTACAAGGATCAAGTCTGTAAGTATTGAGCCGCATGAAAAATACAGTGTGCGGATATATGTGTGGGTACCCGTCTGGACAAAAAGGAGCAAAGATAAAATGCAAAAAATAATATTTATTGCAGCATTGGTTCTGCTCTCAGTTTCGGTTTCCTTCGGCGACATGAATTACGAGTGCCCGAAAATCAAGGTTGGAAGCGAGCATGGGAACCGAGGGGCAAAACTTTGGGAAGCTGGAAATTTAGACGAAGCAGAAAACGAGACGAGACAGGCTATAAAAATTGACCCAAACTGTTCCATGTGGCAGCAAAACCTGGGATTCATCCTGGAAGACAAGAATAAAAGAAACGAGGCAAACGATGCCTTCCTGAAATCTCTTAAGATAAACAAGTTCTGGTGTACATCATACAAAACAGGGAGCTTACTCAAAATAGGAAGATACTACTACGACAACCGAAAGTATAAAGAATCAATCTATTACCTGACACAAGCCATTAATATGGCAGCTAAAGAAAACGCGAATATAGATACCAAAGCCCTCATCTATACATACCTATCCTACAATTACACTGACCCAAAAGAACTCGGAAATCCTTACTACAACTTAAAAAAAGCTGAACAACTCAAAAAGCAGGCGCAGGTACTGAAGCCGAATGATCTGTTCATAAAAGCATCAATCGCAAAGCTTCTTGTATTGCAAAAGAGGACAGATGAAGCGAACAGAAGCGTCAAAGAAATTCTTGCCGCTCAAGAAAAGTCTTCAAAGCCGATCTCATCCGTTTACAGCTACATCGCCCATATCTATTCCTTGCAAAATAACCCCAAATCTGCAGCCCTCTATATTGGAAAGGCTATTGACTTAAATCCGAGACAAGAGTCGGGTTACTTGCTGGATGAGCTTACAAGAGATTTCAAGGATGTCAGTAATTCGAAGGAAATGCAGCCAGTAATTGCTCGTGCTCGTAACAGTTTGAAGTAAAAGATCAGTTTCCAGCACTCGGGCGCTGTTATTTTAACTTCGATACACAGCAGAACATCCATCCGTTAATACGAAAAATGATTATGCTGCTTGCTTGCGGTGAATATATTGTTCTGCCGCCTGGGCCAGGAGACCGGAGCGAGTCATGTGGTATTGAACGGCGTAACGGTCTATCTCTTGCAAAAGATTTTCCGACATGGTGATATTAACCCGCTTCGCTTTAACTTTGAGCTTGGCAAGATCAATGTCTACCAAGAGCCATACCCCTCCTTGATACTCGGGGTTAGCTGTCAATTGTTCCAATGATGTTGGCGCCGGTACTGGCATATCTTCGCCTTCAAAATAGACTTCCGCAGCCTCCTGAATCATGTGTGGTAAATCCTCCCACTCGTCGGCGGCTGAGAAACAGCCGGGAAAGTCGGGAATAGTTACGCCGTGGGCGTGTTGATCGTCTCCAACGTGAATATATGCGGGGTATAACATTTTATCTCCATTCCCAACCAGCTTGACGGTAAATGTTCCGCAAGGTTCCGGTTGCCATGTCCTTCCGTGGATGTGGCACCACTACATGACCGGTTTTCGACGGATGTTTGTACTTCTGGTGGTCGCCTTTGCCACCGACACAATACCATCCCTCGTTTTCAAGTCGTTTGATGATCTCTTTACTGGTCATAAGTAATTTATACACACCAATACACATCATGTCAAAGCATAAGAAAAGCGAGATAACTTTCCAATACCCATTTATTAACAGTCTTCGAATCCCGACCCTACCGGGACCAGCGAGTGAAGCTGTTTATGATGTTGCCATACTACCGCAGTGATATTTTAGCTTCGGAAACGCTTGAAATATTTGTTAATATCATTGCGGTGATATTTATGTTGAATTGAGGCGTTGAAGCGGGGACAGCTGCTTTAAGTCTGAAAAGGGGCCTGTCCTGCGCTTTGTTGCTCTTGAAGAATTCTGAAATGTAGCCAACCGGGAAGTAAACGATTCCAACAATTCTGTCAATTACGGACCACCCACATGACCACTGAAAAAACGATCCTCCTGGTCGATGACGACCCCAATATCCTGCAGGTGGCCGGTTTTGCCGTCGGCAAGGCCGGCTATCGCACTATCACCGCCAAAGACGGCAAAGAGGCCCTGGAGCAGTTTCGCGCCGAACAACCGGACCTGATAGTTCTGGATATAGTCATGCCGGAGATGGATGGCGTCGATGTCTGCCGGCAGATCCGCGCCGAATCGAATGTGCCGGTGATCTTCCTCTCCTCGATGGATGACGAGGTGGATCGGGTCGTGGGGCTGGAGCTGGGCGCGGATGATTACCTGACCAAACCCTTCAGTCCTCGGGAACTGGTCGCCCGGATCAGGGCGGTGCTGAGAAGGAGCGAGAGCCGTGACGAGCCGGCCTGTTCCGACGCTATCGGCAGGGATCAGCGCAGGCTGCTGGAGCATGGCGATGTGCGGCTGGACCTGGACTGTTTCCGGGCTTTCTGGAGGGGGCAGGAGGTGCAGCTGACCGCCACCGAGTTCGGCATCATGAAGGTTTTACTGTCATACCCAGGCAAGGTCTTCAGCCGGGATCAGCTGATGACCGGAAGCGGCGAACCGGCTACGTTTGTAAGTGATCGTACCATCGACAGCCATATCCGCCACATCCGTGACAAGTTCCGTAAAGCCGGCGGCGAGCCGATCGAAACGGTGCATAGCATCGGCTACAAGGTTACGGATGCAAAATCATGAGACACAGTCACATAACTCCCCCTGTCCCCCCCTTAACTTAAGAGGGGGAACGCGAAGACAGCCTCGGCGTCTTAATTGACAGTTGCATCGTAGCGTCCCTCCCCTTAATTAAGGGGAGGACAGGTGGGGTTATGATTTTAAGGTTGCCCCCGACTGTTTCATTGCCGTAGATGGACGGCAGATCATAACTCCCCCCAGCCCCCTCTTAACTTAAGAGGGGGGGATTAACTGCAAAATCTAGTCTTAGCGCGTCCCCCCCTTTACGAAAGGGGGGCAAGGGGGGATTTCGCGGCAGCAATCGAAGGCAGATCCCCCTGAATCCCCCTTTCTCAAAGGGGGAACTGGCTTTTGCGGAAGATTAATATTTTTAACCTCAGATCAACTCACATCTGACCAAGGCGCTCCATGACCTATCGTCCAAAACTGCGGACCATACTGCTGACACTGAACATACTGGTGCTGCTGCTCCCTTTGGGCGGCATCGCGATCCTGCGGCTGTACGAGAGTGAGCTGGTCAAACAGACCGAATCGGAACTGATCAGCCAGGCCGCGCTCACCGCCGCCATGTTCCGCGAGGCCTACCTGGAGCAGATCGAGGCTTTCAATCACAAGGGTCGCAAGATCGCTGTCGCTTCGCTGGGAAACGGAATCTCCGCTTCCGCAACAGTTCCATCCGCAGAACTCACGCCGCTTCCCCCGCAACTCGACCTTGCCAGAAGCAGGATCAGGGAACCGGCTCCGCTGGCCGAGCCCCCCATGATCGCTCCCGATCCACTGGCGCTGGCCTCCGGTCGGGAGTTGAATCCGGTTCTGGCCAACGCCAGGAAGATCGTGTTGTCGGGCATACGGATTGTCGATTGCAACGGAATTGTCGTGGCGACCAGCAACACAGAGGCAGGGCAGTCGCTGACGGCGCGGGAGGAAGTAACCAAGGCGCTAAAGGGGGAACAGGCCACGCTGCTGCGGGTGCGTAATTCCGACGAACAGGCTCCATCGGTCACATCCATCAGCCGCAGGGCCCGGCTCCGGGTTTTCGTGGCCCTGCCGGTGATCATCGAGAACAGGGTCGTGGGGGCGGTGATCGCCTCACGGACACCGCTGGACGTGGGCAAGGCCCTCTACCTGATCCGCGCGCACCTTTTCAAGGCCGGGTTGGTCGTGCTCGTGGTCGTGCTCGTGATGACCATGCTGACCGCCTATTACATCAACCGCCCGGTCAAGGCGCTGATCCGGCAGGCTGATCAGCTGAAGAACGGGGACGGCAGCGGGGCCGGGCCGCTGAAAAATCCGGGCATCCAGGAGGTGGCCCTGCTTTCCGAGGCCATCGCCCATATGGCGGCAACGCTGGACGAACGCTCCGGATATATCAAGACCTTTGCCACGAATGTCTCCCATGAATTCAAGACGCCGCTCACCTCGATCCATGGCGCGATCGAAATCCTCAAGGACCACTACCATGAGATGAACCAATGCGAGCGGGAGAATTTCCTGGGGATAATCGACAGCGAGACCGGGCGGCTGGAACGGCTGGTGCGCCGCCTGCTCGACCTGGCCCGCGCCGACACCTTCGCGCCGGGAGATGAGCAATGCCGGGCGCTTGAGACGCTGGATTCCCTGGCGCGGCGTTTTCGGGAACAGGGCGTGGCGATTGCATTGGAATTCAGCTGCGGCGAGGCAACGATCAAGATGGCCGGGGAGACGTTCGACTCGATCGTCTCCAACATGATCGAAAATGCCCGTCAGCATGGTGGAGGCGAAGTGCGGATTCAGGTTCATGGACGTATCTCACAACCGTCCGGCGCCGGGATGTTTGAGCTTGATATCCGCGACAATGGACCGGGGATTTCGCAGGGGAACCGGGACAAGGTTTTCCGACCATTTTTCACCACGGCCCGGGAAACAGGCGGGAGCGGACTGGGGCTCTCCATCGTCCAGGCGCTGCTGCATGCCCACGGAGGCTCGATCTGTTTGGAGCCCAGTGAAACCGGGGTTTGTTTCAGGCTCAGGGTGCCTCTATGCTGACGGTTTGCAGCGTAATATCCAGACCGGTTAAGTTGCTTGTCAGCCTCGTGGTGGTAATCATGACAGGCCTTGGGTCGCGGATGATCCACAGTGGTATTCTGCTCATAGACAAGTACCTTGGAGATGCGCTTTATGCGATCATGATCTACCTGATCCTGGCACTTGCATGGAACACATCACCACGGCGAAGAGCGGCTCTTGCGTTGATGATCATGACGGTTCTGGAAGCGTTTCAGTTAACACTGATACCGCTTGAAATGACAAAAAGCGGAAATATCTTGATGAAGATAGTCGGACGGCTGCTGGGCACAACCTTCAGTTGGATGGATTTAACGGCATACCTGGTCGGAATAACAGTAGTTTGTCTTGTGGACCGTCGTTGTTTCAGGGAATCTTGAAGGGAAGGATAGGTAACCTCATATGCAAAAATCAGTTTTCAAAGCAGTTCTCATGGTCGTCATTGTTGCGACCACAACAAGTTTCATTTCATCCATGGCTTTCGCTGCTTTTGACAAAACAAGCACACCGCAAACGGTGGCTTTCCCCGAAAGAGCAGTCTCCTCCGAACGCATTTACAATCTCCCCGGCCTGTCCAACGTGGGCAGGGTCGCGCCCGGCGTGCTGCGCGGCGCCCAGCCGGGCAGTGATGGTTATGCCACCCTCAAGGCCATGGGCATTAAAACCGTGATCGACATGCGCACCAGCGAGAGCGAGCAGAAACAGGTCGAGGCGGCCGGCATGCGCGCCATCGCGGTGCCGATCGAGATGAGCCGCAAGGGGCTGAAGGAAAAGGTGGAGCAGGTCGTGGCCCTGATGTCAGACCCGGCCAACCAGCCGGTCTATGTCCATTGCCGCCATGGACAGGACCGCACCGGCATCGTGGTGGCCGCCTATCGCATCAAGCTGCAGGGGTGGTCGCTGGCCGACGCCGAGGCGGAGATGCAAGCCTTTGGCTTCAACGATGTCTGGGTCAATTTCAGGAAGTTTATTCGCCAGTACGGGGCGCAGTTGAAGGTTTCAGAGCGCTGAGATAGACTGGCAATCCGTTCTCACGCAACGACGCAACGACGCGACGAAAATCAAATACACAAATCAAAGACTTGCATTATTCGTTTAATGCCTTTGACTTCTCCGTGTTCTCTGTGCCTCCGTGTTATTGAACTGCCGTTATGGATTAAAGTCTTTCGTTGCGTGAACAATTGCTTTTAATGATGAATTGCTCGATATCGCCCAAATGGAGGGATCTGCATCTTGCCATCACAATTCTGTCTCCGTGTATTCATTTTTTTCCTGTTCCTGCTTACCCTGGTGGGGACCTCCTTTGCCGCGACTCCGGCCCCGCTTTCCCGGGTTGTCGCGCCGCTGATCGCCGCCCATCCGGGTAAATCCGGCGCTTATGTGCTGGAAAAGGGGGAGGAGGCGTTGCGCGCGCGGGCCTGGCTGACCGACCATGCCACCGCCAGCATCGATGTGCAGTACTTCATCTGGAGCTCGGATAACATCGGTATCCTGGCCAGCGAGGCGCTTTTGAGGGCCGCCGACCGGGGGGTGAAGGTGCGCGTGCTGGTGGATGACCTGCTGATCGACGCCCCGCCGGATTCGATGCTGGCCCTGGCGCTGCATCCCAACATCGATATCCGCATCTACAACCCCCGCCTGAACGTGGGCACCTCGAGGCTGAAGAAGATCGGTAACGTGGCCACCGGCCTGCGAACCGTCAACCAGCGCATGCACGACAAGACCGCGCTGTTCGACGGCCGGGCCGGGATTACCGGCGGCCGCAACATGGCCGACGAATACTTCGATTACAACCACGAGTACAATTTCCGCGACCGCGACATGCTGGTACTGGGACCGGTGGTGACCGAAATGCAGGCCAGTTTCCAGCGTTTCTGGGACAGCAAGCAGGCGGTGCCGGTGGAAAAGCTGCTGGCTAAACAGATGCATGGCATGACGCCGGAACGTGCCGGAACCGTGTACGCCGGCCTGCATGCCTATGCGGCCAAAGAGGAGAACTTCGCGCCGGAGGTGCGGCAGGCGCTGGAGAACCTGCCCGCGAAATTCGAACGCCTGGCGCAGGGGATCGTCTGGGACGAGGTGCGTTTTCTGTGCGATCTGCCTGGCAAGAACAGCGCCCGCTACCGCTTCGACGGCGGCGGCAGGACCACGGCCGACCTGGTGGCCGAGCTGAAAAAGGCCAAAAAAAGCGTCACCATCCAGTCCCCCTACCTGGTGATGCCAAAGGGAGGGCTGGAGCTGTTCCGCGACCTGGTCAGGCGCGGGGTGGAGGTGCGCATCGCCACCAACTCCCTGGCCTCGACCGACAACCTGCAGGCCTTCAGCGGTTATCACAAGCAGCGCAGCGCGATCCTGAAGAGCGGAGTCAAGGTGTTCGAGTTCAAACCTGATCCGGCCATCAAGAAAGAGCTGATCGAACGCTATCCCAAGCTGGAAAAGCAGGCGCCGGTTTTCGCGATCCACGCCAAGAGCATGGTGATCGACGGAGAAACGCTCTTTGTCGGCACCTTCAACTTCGATCCGCGTTCGGCCAACCTGAACACCGAGGTGGGGGTGCTGATCCGCAACACCGACCTGGCTCAGCAGGTCGAACGCAACATCATCCGCGACATGGCGCCGGAAAACAGCTGGAGCGCTGCCGACAACCCCGACCGCTTCGCGCCGCCGGAAAAGCGCCGCAAGATGAAAATGTGGAAGACGCTGCCGCTGGAGCCGTTCCTTTAGCGCTGTGTACATTTGTTGACTGCGGTTGGAACACCAGGTGCTGGCCTGTTCTTGAATGTAAAGGCGCTGCTGTAAAAAGATGCGTAATTACATTGTGTTATGTCAGGTCTGGTTTTGGCATTGCATTTGTAAGGCAGCAGACAACAAACAACATCTCAGGCTCACGCGGTTCTGGAGAACAGATTGAAACTATTGCTGATCATGCCGGACGCCCATATGCACACGCTGAAGATCGGACCCTTTGTGCGCTCCATGAGGGAGATGCCGCTCTCCATCTGCACCCTGGCGGCGTTGACTCCCGAATATCCCGATCTGGATATCAGGCTGATCGACGGCAGCGTGGAGCCGGTGCCGCTTGATTACGATGCCAATCTGGTGGCAATCAGTGTTATCACCGGCTGTGCCGCCAGCGCCTATGCCATTGCGGATCATTACCGGGGCAGAAACATACCGGTTGTCCTGGGAGGCGTGCATGTCACGATCCTTCCGGGTGAAGCGATCAGGCACGCTGACGCCATCGTCATCGGTCGGGCGGAAAAAGCCTGGCCCCGGCTGTTCGAAGATTTCCGGGCGGGACGGATGCAGAAAATCTATGAAGAGGATGATGTGGATGACCTGCTGGGCGTTCCTGCCCCCCGGCGGGACCTGCACCGCCGCTCCGGATACATGGTTCCGGATTCGATCCAGGCCACCCGGGGTTGCAAGAAAATCTGCGATTTCTGCACCGTGCCTGCTGTTTGGCCGAAATATCTCAGGCGTCCCGTTGACGATGTCATCCGCGATATCCGTGCCACAAAGGGGCGGTACATTGCCTTCAACGATGTCAGCATTGCCGAAGACCCGGAGTACGCCAAGGAGCTGTTTACGGCGATGATCCCGCTCGGCAAGAAGTGGGGAGGACTGGCAACCGTCGATATCGTCAACGATCCCGAACTGCTTGCACTGATGAAGGCCAGCGGTTGCGGCTACCTGCTGTTCGGGTTCGAATCGGACAGCCAGGCAACCCTGAAAGGCATCAGGAAAGGGTTCAACAAGCCGGTGAACTACGAGGATGTCATCCGGGCCATGCATGCCATCAATATCAGCGTCCAGGGGTGCTTCGTGTTCGGCTTTGACCATGACACAGCCGAGGTCTTCCAGAATACCGTCGAGCGGGTCAACGAGTTGAAAATCGACATTCCCCGCTATTCTCTCTACACCCCCTATCCGGGAACGGAGCTGTTCCGGCGGCTGCAGGGCGAGGACCGGATCCTGAGCTACAACTGGGACGATTACGACACCATGCATGTGGTGATCCAGCCCGCACTGATGACCCCGGAGGAGCTGTACAGCGGCTTCAAGCGGGCCTATCGCGAGACCTTCAAGCTGCCTAACGTGATCCGCAGGATGCGCGGCCTGTCCACCAACACGGCGATCAATTTCATCGGCAATCTCACCTATCAGATGTTTGTCCGCCGTTTGTACAACGAGCAGCGCTTTTCCGCTCCCTACTCCATGCTCGCTCCCGGAACCGCCCCGGATGAGGGGTGGTACCGGAGCAGCTTCAAGCTGACGGAGACGCCGTGAAAGTAACGATCATTCAACCCTGCATGGGGCGTCGCAGCGGTGAAGCGTACATCCGCACCTGGCAGATGGAACCGCTGGCGCCGGCGGTACTGGCGGCCCTGACTCCCGATGATGTGCAGATCAGCTTCCACGACGACCGGATGGAACCGGTTCCCTTTGATGAGCCGACCGACCTGGTGGCGATTACGGTGGAAACCTATACTGCCCGGCGGTCTTACCAGATCGCCACCGAATACCGCAAACGAGGGGTGCCGGTGGTGATGGGCGGTTTCCACGCCACGCTGATGCCGGATGAAGTGGCCGGGTATGCCGATGCAATCGTGATCGGCGAGGCGGAAGAAACCTGGCCCCGTTTGATAGCGGATTTTCGTGCCGGTCGGCTCAAACGCAGCTACCGCAACGAAGCAGGTCCGGCGCTGGCCGGGTGCATGCCGGACAGGAGTATCTTCGCCGGCAAGAACTACCTGCCGGTCACCCTGATGGAAACCGGCCGCGGCTGCCGGCTGGGGTGCGAATTCTGTTCCGTACAGAGCGTCTTCCAGAGGAACTATACCGGAAGACCCGTCGCAGAGATCGTGAAGGAGATCGGGCAGCTAAGCAGCAGGATCCTGTTCTTCGTGGACGACAACATCGTGGCCGATCCCGAACGGGCGCGGGAGCTGATGCGGGCGCTGATTCCGCTCAAAATCAGATGGATCGGGCAGGCCGGCATTGCCGTGGCCTTTGATCCGGAACTGCTGGAGCTCCTCTCCCGCAGCGGCTGCCAGGGGCTGCTGATCGGCCTGGAAAGCCTGCATCCCCAAACCCTGGAGCAGATGGGCAAAGGCTTTGCCAGCGGCCGGGGATATTATGAGGCGGCGCTTGCCAACCTGCGGAAATACGGCATCCGCATCTATGCCACCTTCGTGGCGGGCTATGATCATGATACCGCCGATACGGTGCGCCAGGCGGTCGAGTTTTCCGAACAACAGCGCTTTTACCTGACCGCCTTCAACCACATTACTCCCTTTCCCGGCACGCCACTCTACAGCCGGTTGCAGGAAGAGGGGCGCCTGCTGCATCGGCGCTGGTGGCTCGACGAAGATTACCGCTACGGCATGCTGCCGTTTACCCCGCAGAGCATCCTGCCAGGGGAACTGGAGCAGTGCTGTGTCGATGCCCGACGCCGTTTTTTCGGATTTGCTTCGATACTGCGGCGCAGCCTGGATTTCGCTGTCAACAGCAGCACCCCTTTCATGTGGTTCAACTTCTTTGTGATCAACATCCTGATGCGCCGGGAGGTGCTGCAGCGGAAACGCTATCCGCTGGGTGATGAAAGCTTTGCGGGGCCGCTGCTCAGGGTCGGGGAAGCTCCGCCAGATACTGCTCCGGAGCTGCCACAACACAAAAGCGGATTTGAACGGGTGGCACAGGCATGAGCAATTTCGACTTCAGTATCGCCACTGCCGCGGATGATGACGATATCCGCAAGATGCTACGCGACAACCCGGTGCCGGGCGGGATCACCATCTCCTATGAGCGTTCACCCTCATATTTTGACGGTTGCGGGGTCATGGGAGACTTCCACCAGACCGTGATCGCGCGTGATCGTGCCGGCGGACGGCTGGCCGGCCTGGGGTGCCGGGCCGTACGCGCCATGTTCATCAACGGCAGAGCGGCCGACGCGGGATACCTGGGACAGCTGCGGGTCGATCGCCGCTTCCAGGGGCGCGGGCTGGTTTCCTCCGGTTTCAGCTATTTCCGGGAGCTGGATAGGGACCGGTGCGCGCAAGGTTATATCACTACCCTGATCGAGGGCAACCGGGTGGCGGAAGGTGTGCTGGTGCGAAGGGCCTCCAGGTCGCTTCCGCTCTATCGGGAGATAGACCGCCTGCATACCCTGGCGCTTCCGGCCAGACCATACAAGGCGCGGAAACCGGGTGGTACGGAAATCCGCCCCGCCGCTGAGCACGACCTGCCGGAACTGATCCATTTTTTTGATCACCATGGCGCGGAGAAACAGTTTTTCCCCGTTCTCAGGGAGGAGGATTTCCGTCCCGGTTCCGCCAGCACCCGTGGCCTGCGCCTCGGGGATTTGCTGCTGGCAACGCGGGGCGGACGGCTCTGCGGTGTGATGGGGCTGTGGGACCAGTCGGCCTACAAGCAGCCGATCGTACGCGGATATTCCGGTTTCCTGCGTTGGGGAAGGCCGCTGTACAACAGCTATGCCCGCTGTCGTGGCGACAGGCCTCTGCCGGCTCCCGGAGAAGCGCTTTCCCTGGCCTATGCCGCCTTCACCTGTATTGCCGGCAACGACCCCGATGTTTTCGAGCAGTTGTTGTGTGCGCTCTGCACACTGGCCGCGCAACGGGGATACGGCCGCGTCCTGGTCGGGCTCACGGAGCGTGATCCGCTGCTGGCCGTGGCCGGACGCTATCCGCATATTGCCTACATCAGTCGCCTCTACACAGTCTGCTGGAAGGAGGAGAGCCAATTCCATGACAATCTCGACCCTCGCGTCAGCCATGTGGAAATCGCCACCATCTGAAGAAACTGCCGGCCTTGATGGTGACAGGGCAACGGACCTTTTGACCGGTACGGTTCAACAGGTCACGTCACTCTCGCTCCGGGAACGGACGCAAATGTTCCGGCTGCTGGCCGAAAATTTTACCAATACCACGCTTCAGCGTTTCGAGGCGGACCTGGCCGAGAAGGAGTGGGTCATCCTGCTGCGGGGAGAGTTGGACGGCATCATCCGCGGCTTTTCAACGCTGATGCAGCTGGATACGCAGATGGAGGGCAGGCCGGTAACCGCTTTCTTCTCCGGTGATACCATCATTCAACGCGATTACTGGGGGCAAACCGTGCTTCCCCGACTCTGGAGCAGGCACGTTTTCAGTCTGGCGTCAGCGATGTCCGACCGCAAGGTCTACTGGTTCCTGATCTGTTCCGGTTATAAAACCTACCGCTTCCTGCCGGTGTTTTTCAGTGAGTTCTATCCCTGCTACAAGCGTGGCACACCGGCCGGAATCAGGCAGCTGATGGATACGCTGGGGGCGTCCAGGTATCCGCTGGAATATGATGCCGCCGCTGGCGTGATCCGCTTCATTGAATCGTCGGCGCTGAAGCAGGGGATTGCCGACATAACCGGGCAGAGGTTGCGGGACCCCCATATCGCCTTCTTCCAGCAGGTCAATCCCGGACACGTGCGGGGAGATGAGCTGGTCTGCATCACCGAGATCTCTCCGGCCAATGTGACCCCGGCCGGAAAACGGATGCTCGGTGACGGGGGATGCGGGCTGTGAGGCGCGTGCTCCGCAAATCCGCCAACCGGCTCTGGAAACTCTCCCTGCAACGGGAGGCGAACGCCTATTGGAAGAGCCTGCAAGACATGGAAGCCACCCAGGAAATGCTGCTTCTGGAGATGCTCCGCCGCAACCGGGATACTGAATTCGGCCGCAGGCACGGTTTTGCCGGGATACGGTCGGCGCGCGAGTATCAGGAAGCGGTGCCGCAGGCGGATTATCGGGATTTTGAGCCGTATATCGAACGGATCTGTGCCGGTGAACAGAACCTGCTCACCGCGGAACCGGTCCTGCTGCTGGAGCCCACCGGAGGTTCCGGCGGCGGAAGCAAGCTGATTCCCTGTACCCGTGAACTGAAACGGCAGTTCCAGCGGGGGATTGCCCCCTGGATCAGTGCCCTGTACCGCAGTTACCCGGAACTGCTGGACGGGCAAAGTTACTGGTCGGTTTCACCGGTAACGCGGCGGCAGTCAACTGCAGGCGGCATCCCGATCGGATTCGATGACGACAGCGATTATGTCGGCGGCTTCGGCCGTCTGCTGGTGAATTCGCTGCAGGCCGTGCCGGACCAGGTCAAGCGCATCGGCCAGATGGAGAATTTCTGGTATGTCACGCTGCTGTACCTGCTGCGCTGCCGGGAGTTGACGCTGATCTCGGTCTGGAACCCCAGTTTCCTGACGATCCTCTGCAGACGGCTGGAGGATTGCTGGCCGCAGCTGGCGGACGATATCGCCCGGGGCGGCCTGTCCCCTCCCGAACCGCTTGATCCGGAGCTGGCCAAAGAACTGGGACGGCGGTTGCGCCCCGACCATGTCCGGGCAAAAGAGATCCGTTCCGTCTTCATACGCGAAAAATCTCCGGCGGACCGGCATCTGGCGCTCTGGCCCGGACTGCGCCTGATCAGCTGCTGGAGCGACGGCGCGGCCGGGGAACTTGCCGACGGAATACGGCAGCTCTTCCCCCGGGCGGTGATCCAGGGGAAGGGGCTGCTGGCAACAGAGGGGTTCTTCACACTGCCGGTGGCGGGACTGGAGGGCTGCCTGCCCGCCCTCCGTTCGCATTTTCTCGAGTTCATGCCGCAACAGGGCAGCGAAGCCCGCCTGCTTCATCAGCTGGAGACCGGCGGGATCTATTCGCTGGTCGTCACCACCGGTGGCGGCCTCTACCGCTACCGGCTCCACGACCTGGTGCGGGTGTCGGGGTTCCACGACAAGGTGCCGCTGCTCCGTTTCGTGGGCAAGGCGGATCATGTTGCCGACCACTTCGGAGAAAAGCTCGATGAGTCCCATGTCGCCGGGGTCCTGCGGCGGGCTGCCGACCGCCATGGCCTGGCCCCGGACTTTGCCATGCTGGCCTGCGAGAAGCTGCCCGCGCCGGGGTATGTCTATTTCGTCGAAGCCGGGAATGCCGGCGACAGTCAACTGCTGCGGATCGCGGCTGAGATCGACGCGCAGCTCAAGGGGAATTTCCAGTACGGTTATTGCAGGGATCTGGGGCAGCTCGCCCCGGTCAGGGTTTTCCGGGTTGAGCGCAATGGCCGGGAAGGTTACCTGCAGGGCTGTTGCAGCCGCGGACAGCGCCTGGGGGATGTGAAACCCGTGGCGCTGCATCGTGGCTGCGGCTGGGCAGATGCCTTCCGGGGGAGGATGCTGGCGCCGGCATGCCGGCAACAGTTGTGATAAACAAGGAGCATCAATGATCGAACTGCCCTGGGATAAAAAGAGTGTCCCGCACTGCGTGCTGGAGATCAACCAGCAGTGCAACCTTTCCTGCCGGGCCTGCTACCGCGAGAAGACCGGGGGGAGCAAGTCCGTTGCCGCGATCATGGCGGACCTGGATACCATTGAACGGCATCAGCAGGTGCAGACCGTTTCGGTGGCCGGCGGTGAGCCGACCCTGCATCCGGATCTGGTGGAGATCGTGGCCGCCATCCACGGTCGCGGGCACAGCGTCTCGCTGGTAACCAACGGACTGCTGCTGACCGATCAGCTGTTGTCACGCCTGAAACTGGCCGGGCTGGATATTGTCATGATCCATGTGGATGAGGGTCAGCAGCGACCAGACCTGCCAGCCGGACCGACGGTTGCGGACATCAATAGCCTCAGGCGGGAGATCGCCCGCAGGGTCGCGGCCCACGGCATCGATGCCGGCCTCTGCGTCACCATCTACCGCGAACATTTCGAAAACCTGAAAGAGCTGTTCGAGTGCATGCTGGCCACTCCGGAGATCAATTTCCTCTTTGCCACCCATGCGGTGGAGATTGACGACATCGTGGCCAATTCCGGCATCGGATCGGGCACGGTCCGCCCCCATATCTATCGATCCGCTCCGTCGCGCAACAGCGATGTGATCGCGTTTTTCGAAAAGCATTTCCGGCTCAAGCCCTACGCCTGCATACCGCCACGCTGCAGTGACGAATCGGAGCTGCCCTGCATCAGTTACTTCGTGCCGGTGGTGCATGGCAGGAGCGATAACCGGATCATCAACGTTGCCTCCGGTGCCGCGGAACTGTTCCTGATCCGACTGAGCCGTCTGCTGAAGGGGCGCTATCTCTACTACTGCAAAAACCGCTGGCTGATGAACGCGATACAGCTGGTGGTGAACGGCATTGCCAACGGTTGCCTGCCCGAGCATGCCGGTGCGCTGCTCAGGTCGCTGCGGCCGGGAGCAAGGCTGCACTCCAAACGGCTGGTGTTCGAGAACGCGCCGGTAGTCATGCCGGACGGCACGGTCAACTGCTGCGACTTCTGCCCCAACTCCACCGCACGCAACGGCCGGGTCATCCCGGTCTGCCTGGCCGACCATCTGGAGCCGCCTGGCGCGGAGTCCTGCAATGCATGAGGTCATCAGCCAGACCGAGGTCTTCTGTCCTGCGTGCAGATGTGCGCATCCGGCGCGCCAGTTGCTGGAAGAGGGGAGAATCATCGGCGAGGTGGACTGTCCGGTCGGGCCGTGGCGGACTACACTCTCCGCTCACTCCGACCTCTTCCTGCAATTCCGGAGTCAGGCCGGGTTTAGGCCCGATTACCGTGCGCCGGAGGATCGCCCGTTTTTCTTCCACTATGTGCCGGTCACCAATGACTGCAACTGCCGCTGCCCGGTCTGTTATTCCGACTCCGGCACCAGCGAGGATAACGACTACCTCTCCCTGGAGGAGGCGCGTGAAATTGCCAAAACCGCACTGGATAAGGGGGCCTGGATCGTGGTCCTGGTGGGTGGGGAGCCGACCATGCACCCGCTCCTGGCTGAACTGATCCGGCTGTTCAGCCATTCCGGGCTGTGCGTCTGGATGGCGACAAACGGGCTGCGGCTGGCTGCTGATCCGGCCTTGCCCGCCAGGCTGAAAAAGGCCGGACTCGAAAAGGTCAGCCTGCAGCTGGACAGCTTTGATCTTCAGACCCATCGCGCTATCCGCGGAAACGATTTCATCCCGGAAAAAATAGAGGCGGCGCGACTTGTTGCCGCAGCCGGACTGAACCTGGGGCTGGTCTGCACGGTGACTTCACACAATCTTGCAGAGCTTTCCTCCTATTGCCGCCGGGTGTTTGACTGGCCCGCTCCGCCGGGTACGATCGTCTTCCAGGGTGCCGCCCACGTCGGTCGTCTGGCAATTGACGGGGATCGCCACATTACCCGAGAGGAGATCGTCTCGTCGCTGGTGGAGGGGCAGGCGATAAGCGGGCTGACAAATGCTGATTTCTGGCCGATCCCGGTTTTCCGGCCTTTACACATCCATGTGCATCCCGACTGCGCCGCTAATACCGTGGCCGTGATAACGGACAGGAAGGTCGAGACCGCTTCCGGATATGCCGATATGGACCGGTTCATCGAACTGGCCTCCAGGAGCCCGGAGTGCCCGCGTCCCGGATCAAGGCGCAGGTATCTGCTGGCCCTGGCGCTGAAATGCATGGGTCGCCGGGGGTGGGGGCTGCTGGCGCGTCATGTCATCAGAAGGCTGTCCGGGGGCAGCGGAACCAGGATAGTGTTTATCGGCACCGGCGCGTTTCTGCAGCGGGACTTCCAGGACCTGTCAAGGGTGCAACGCTGCGGCAGCGCGGCGCTTACTGCAAGCGGCTGCGAATCTTTGTGCTCCTTTCACGGAAAACAGCCGTGCAACGGTGCCTGATATTCATAATTAACTGACAGGAGGGGTGGATATGTCAAAGTCGTACACCGGTTGGAGGATGCTGTTATGGTTTATTGCGGTGTATCACCTGTTATCGGGTGCCTTGCTGTTCTTCTCCGGAGAGCTGACGCTCCGCCTGCTCAAAAACCTGGCAGGAGTCTCTGTCTCCGGTTCTCCCGAACTGGGCATTGCGGGTGAAATCCTTGCCTGCTATCTGGCGGCTTTCGGCCTGATGATGGGCATAGCAGCCTGGAATCCGGTCAAAAACCGGGCCATTGTCACCGTCGGACTGGTCCTGTTCTCCCTGCGCCTGTTCCAGCGGGTCTGTTTCGCCGACAAGGTGATGCAGGTAATGCAGATCCCGCCGTCCCGGTATTGGGGCGCGGCACTGATCGTGGCCGTACTGGCGGCCCTGATGGGCGTCTTCAGGTGGCAATTGTACAAGGACATGCACGGGGCCGGGCAATGAACCCCGAAGGCGTCCTCTGCGGAGAAAAGGGGCTGACATCATGAACAGCCTGTGCCGGGCGTATCTGCTGGTCCTGTCCGCCTACCACCTCTTTACCGGCGTGGTCTCGATGTTTTTTCCCGACTTTGCCATGAAGTTTTACAAGTGGTTCTACAGCTGCGAACCGCCTGAGCGCGAGGACCTGTTCCTGATACTGAAGCCCTGGGGGGCGCTGGCCGCTTTTGCCGGTATTGCCGGATTGTATGCCGCCGGCGATCCGTTCCGTTACAGAGGCGTCGTGCTCGGCCTGATCCTGCTGCTCTCCTTCAGGATCTACTATCGCATCGCTTTTGCCCGGGGGCTGCAACAGCATGCCAGCATTCCCTCCGGGCGCAACCTCCTGAATGCGGGCATGATTGCGCTTGGCATACTGATCATGGGCAGCTGGTATCTTCTGGCCGCCCCATAGATTGTTTCACAAATCCATCACGAGGAATCCCAAAATGGTAGAAACCGGCAAACCCCGTAAAATCGCCATCCTCAGCGTCTCGGCCGGGGCCGGGCATGTGCGCTCCGCCCAGGCGCTGCAGGCCGCGGCCGAGAAATATTATCCCGGTGTGGAGGCGGTGCACATCGATCTGATGGAACTGGTGCCCAGGCTGTTCAAGACCGTCTACGCCGACACCTATATCAAGGTGGTCGAACGCCATCCGGCCTTCTGGGGCTATCTCTACGACAGGACCGACCATGAAAAGGTCGATTCGGCGCTCTCTCGGCTGCGCAGCGCCATCGAACGCCTCAACACCCGCAAGCTCAAGCAGGTGCTGGATGAAATCAACCCGGATCAGGTGATCTGTACCCACTTCCTGCCTGCCCAGCTGCTGTCGCGCAAGATAGGCAGGGGGACATTCTCGAAGCCGGTCTGGGTGCAGGTGACCGACTTCGACGTGCATGCGCTCTGGATCCACCCCCACATCAGCGGCTATTTCGCCGCCAATGACGAGGTGGCCTGGCGCATGGCCGAGCGGGGCATTCCGGCGGACCGCATCCGGGTGACCGGCATCCCGATCATGCCGGTGTTCGGGGAACGGCGCCGGCGGGCCACCTGTGCCGGCGAATTCGGGCTCGATCCGGACAAG
>JAVBXN010000025.1 GCA_030824515.1 Pelobacter sp. | reverse complement strand
GGTCAATTTATTCGAGAAAAAGCCCATTTCATCACTGGTTGCAGAGGCTCTCAAGCGAAAAAACGATGCATGTGATGACAACCAACTGAACTTATTCAGTTATTAACCGGACACTAGTGTGCCCGACTCTGAAATTTAACGAAAAACTCGCAAAGGAGTTGTGCGTACTGTTCCAGAAGATTTACAGAAGAGGTGGCTGGAGATGACCGAAAAGCGGAGCGATGAAATGTTTAAGAAGAATTATTTCAGGAGGCAGGTCAGTCTTTTAACTGTACGCTGTTATCAGGTTTATTGCGAGAAATATTAATAACACACCACCGAATAAACATTCCGCGAAAGGGAAACAACAGGGCGTCAACCTTGATTGGAAGCATGTGCCCGCACTGTCAAAACGGGAATAAAGCTCATTTTTAATTAATCGGCGCTTTATCTGTGGATATGCTAAAATGTACTGAAAGAATAAAGAATGCAAAAGCCACCAGACAACAAAACGCTCGCTGGGTTCGGTTTCAAGTTTCAGGAAACATTGGCAGTGACGCAGGAACTCAATGGCTGTTGGGAGGAACAGATGACAGTATTGGTTGATCCGGATAAAAGCAGCTTCCTGCGTGCTGCGCCACGTTTAATGCAAATCCTGCGTGTGCTGACCCGGCACAACTTTCTGGGCGCGTTGCGCGGCAAGCGCCATTGGCCGGCGCCTGAAGAGGTACGGGAAACCTTTGAGGAACTGGGACTGGCCTTTCTCAAATTCGGACAAGTGCTGGCGATGCGGCGCGACCTGTTGCCGGCGGCATATATCGATGAGTTGGAACAGCTGCATGACCAACTGCCGGCGCTGGGCATTGAAGCGGTGCGTGCAACGGTCGAAGACGAACTGGGCGCCCCCTTGACGGAGATTTTCGCATCATTCGGCGAAACTCCGCTGGCGGCGGCCACCATTGCCCAGGTGCATGAGGCGACCATGAAGGACGGGCGTCATGTGGCCGTCAAGGTACAGCGACCCGGCCTTGAAGCGATGATTGCCACGGATGTCGCGGCGCTGACCTATCTGGTGGCGCTGGTGGAAAAACTTTCTCCGCGTCTGCGGGCGCTCGACCTACCGGTTCTGGTGCGTGAATTTGCCAACAGCCTCAACCGGGAAACCGATTTCAATCACGAAGCGCGTTCGATCATGCTCTTTCGGGCCGCGTTGGCAGACGTTCCCGACCTCTGGATTCCGGACGTAGTAGCGGAGTGTTCGAGCGGTAACGTGCTGACGATGGAGTTTTCGACCGGCCAGCGAGTGGATCTCTACGCCAAAGAACACCCGCAAGAAATGCCGCGACTGATCAACACCCTGGTACGACTGACTCTGCAAACAATCTTCGAAGAAGGTCTGTTTCACGCCGACCCGCATCCCGGCAACGTGCTGGTTCTGCCGGACGGACGCCTCTCGCTGCTGGATTTCGGCATGACGGGCGAACTTGACGAACCGATGCGCGAATCGCTGACACTTCTGCTGGAAGCGGTTGTCAAGGGCGATGCCCGGGCCGCCACCGAGTCCTATCTTGAACTGGCCCCGCAAGGAAGCGAAAAGGTCAACCGTGGGGCGTTGCTCCTGGACATAAAGGCGGTACTCTATGATATCCACCGTAGCGACCTGGCAAATGTTTCCATCGGAGATTCATTCGATTCACTACTGAAGGCCGGCAGCCGGCACGGAGTGCACAATCCGGGCGAGTTTTTCCTGCTGACGCGCACATTCGTGATCCTGGAATCGATGATACGCGAACTGGACCCGGACCATGACTACCTGGGATCGTTCCGTGAAGAGATCGCACGCCTGACCACAAAACACTTCTCGCTGGAGAGGATCAAGGAAAAAACCGGCAAGCTGGCGCGTGAGATGGAACGATTGATGAGTGATGCGCCCGGTGACACGCGCCGCATCCTGCGACGCTTTGCGGAAGGCAACCTGGGTCGCCTGCAGTCTCCGGCTATCGAAGCGCTGGGTGGCCGCATCAGCCGCAACCTGGAGCGGCTCACTGCGGCCATTGCTTCCGCAGCGCTGGTGATCGGCGGCGCCATGCTGGTGCTCGCTCCACTGGACGGTGGCTGGCATCATGGTACCGGTCAAGTAATGGTTATTGCAGGGATTTTCAGCACGCTCCTGGTCTGGATCGGTGTTTTTCGTAACGACCGTGGCCGTGGCAGCGGGAGACGGTGAGGGATAAGGATGAGGGCTAAGGATGAATTATGAATTATGAATGGTGAGTTTCGGTTCATAATTCATAATTCATAATTCATAATTTTAAAACCGAGGGTTCAACAATGGGTGTCGACAAAAACAAACAAAAGTTAGAATCAGCCGCCGATAGACGGGAAAGCCTCTCCGAGGTTCGTAGCGAAGCAATCCTGCTCAAGGCCGAGGCGCTGCAGAGCGCGATCTTCAACAGCGCCAACTTTTCCAGTATCGCCACCGATGCCAGGGGGGTGATCCAGATTTTCAACGTCGGCGCCGAACGGATGCTGGGTTACACCGCCGCCGAGGTGATGAACAAGATCACTCCGGCCGACATTTCCGATCCCCAGGAAGTTATCGCACGCGCCGAAGAACTGAGCCTGGAGCTGGGAACCCCGATTACGCCCGGCTTCGAGGCCTTGGTATTCAAGGCCTCGCGCGGCATCGAAGACATCTACGAGCTGACTTACATCCGCAAGGACGGCAGCCGTTTCCCGGCGGTGGTGTCGGTCACAGCCCTGCGTGACGAGCAGGAAACCATCATCGGCTACCTGCTGATCGGCACCGACAACACCGCCCGCAAGCAGGCCGAAGAGGCACTGCTCAAGGCGGGGGCGCTGCAGAGCGCGATCTTCAACAGCGCCAACTTCTCCAGTATCGCCACCGACGCCAAGGGTGTCATCCAGATTTTCAACGTCGGCGCGGAACGGATGCTGGGCTACACCGCCGCCGAGGTCATGAACAAGATCACACCGGCCGACATTTCCGATCCCCAGGAAGTTATCGCCCGCGCCGAAGAACTGAGCCTGGAACTCGACACCCCGATTACTCCGGGCTTCGAGGCCTTGGTGTTCAAGGCCTCGCGCGGAATTGAAGACATCTACGAGCTGACCTACATCCGCAAGGATGGCAGCCGCTTCCCGGCGGTAGTCTCGGTCACGGCCCTGCGCGACGAACAGGATGCCATCATCGGCTATCTGCTGATCGGCACCGACAACACCGCCCGCAAGCAGATTGAAGCAGAGCAGATGCAGCTCAGTCAACGGCTGCGCGACAATCAATTCTACACGCGCTCCCTGTTCGAATCCAACATCGATGCGATCATGACCACCGATCCGGCCGGCATCATCACCGATGTCAACAAGCAGATGGAGGTACTCACCGGCAGCACCCGCGATGAGCTGATCGGCGCGCCGTTCAAGAACCACTTCACCGATCCTGATCGGGCCGAGAAGAGTACCAAACAGGTGCTAAGAGAAAAGAAGGTCACCAACTACGAACTCACCGCACGAGCCAGGGACGGCAAGGAAACAGTGGTTTCCTTCAACGCCACCACCTTCTATGACCGCGACCGGAAGCTGCAGGGGGTGTTCGCTGCGGCGCGCGACATCACCGAACGCAAACGCCTGGACCAGGTGCTGCATGAAAAGAATCTCGAACTGGAAAGCGCCAGGTCAGTGGCCGAAAAAGCCAACCTCTCCAAATCCGAATTCCTGTCCAGCATGAGCCATGAGCTGCGCTCCCCGCTCAATGCTATCCTCGGTTTCGCCCAATTGCTGGAATCCGGAGAGCCGCCGCCGACCGCCGCACAAAAGGGAAGTGTCGGCCAGATCCTCAAGGCGGGCTGGTATCTACTTGAACTGATTAACGAAATTCTGGATCTGGCGCTGATCGAATCGGGCCGGCTGTTACTGTCTCTGGAACCGATGTCATTGGACGATGTCATGGTCGAATGCCGGGAGATGATCGAACCACAGGCGCAGAAAAACGGAATCCGCCTGAGTTTTCCCCAGTTCGAATGTTCCAGCTTTGTTCACGCCGATCGCACCAGGGTCAAGCAGGTTCTGATCAACCTGGTTTCCAATGCGATCAAATACAACCGTGCCGGGGGGGCGGTAGATGTGACCTGCAGCGTGACCGGCGAAAAACGGATCCGCATCAGCGTACATGATACCGGTGAAGGGTTGTCCGCAGAAAAAATCGCACAACTTTTCCAACCGTTCAACCGCCTCGGACAAGAGGCCCGCTCCGAACCGGGCACCGGCATCGGCCTGGTGATGAGCAAAAGGCTGGTAGAACTGATGGAGGGCAAAATCGGCGTGGAAAGCAGTGTCGGGGCCGGAAGCGTATTCTGGTTTGAACTGAACCTGTCGGCGGAGCCACAATTCGCCTTAGATGTTGCCGAACCGATTACGCCGCACCATGCGCATGTTCAGCATGGCACTGCGCCGCGTACCCTGCTGTATGTGGAGGACAACCTTGCCAACATGCAGCTGGTCGAACAACTGATCGAACGGCGACCTGACCTGCGCCTGTTGAGCGCCGGGGACGCCATACTCGGCATCGCGCTGGCGCGCACCCGTCAGCCGGAGGTGATCCTGATGGATATCAACCTGCCCGGCATGAGCGGTATCCAGGCTCTGGAAATCCTGCGTGATGATCCGCTGACCGCGCATATCCCGGTGCTGGCCATCAGCGCCAACGCCATGCCGCATGATATCAGGAAAGGGCTGGAGGCGGGCTTTCTGCGCTATATAACCAAGCCGATCGATGTCATCGAATTCATGGAAGCGCTGGACATGGCACTGGAACGCGCGGAAAACGATTCGGTCAACAAGAATCATGGAGGCCGCTAATGGTCAACTCCACCGACATTCTTAACTCCGGTATTCTGATCGTGGACGATCTGGAGGCCAATGTGCAGCTGTTGGAGCAGATGCTGAGAGTTGCCGGCTATACCTGCATTTCGTCGACGAGAGATCCCCGTGCCGTCTGCGACCTGCATCGCGCCAACCACTACGACCTGATTCTGCTTGACCTGCGAATGCCCGGCATGGATGGTTTCCAGGTGATGGAAGGGCTCAAGGAAATCGAAACGGATGGCTATCTGCCGGTGCTGGCCGTCACCGCCGAACCGGCTCACAAGCTGCGCGCACTGCAGAGCGGCGCCAAGGATTTCATAAGCAAGCCGTTCGATCTGGCCGAGGTCTTGATTCGGGTTCACAACCTGCTGGAAGTCCGTCTCTTGCACGAAGCCGCCCGCAATTACGGCAAGATGCTGGAAGCGCTGGCACTGAATGACCCGCTGACCGGACTGGCGAACAGACGGCTTCTGGCCGACCGGATGTCGATGGCCCTGATCCACGCCCGCAGGAACAGGAGCGCCATGGCGGTGGTGTTCCTGGATCTGGACGGCTTCAAACAGATCAACGACACGCTGGGGCATGGAACCGGAGACATTCTGCTGAAAATGGTCGCAGAGCGTTTGCTGGCAACGGTACGCGAAGAGGATACCGTGGCGCGCCTGGGGGGCGATGAATTCATACTGGCACTGTGGCACGTCAGCGGCATCGACTATGCGTCCCTGGCGGCGTCAAGAGCGATCGATGCTCTGTCGCAACCCTATGACATCGAGGGCAATGTGGTCAAAATCACCACCAGCGCGGGTGTCAGCATCTATCCGGACCATGGCGAAGACGCGGAAACGCTGATGAAGAACGCGGATCGGGCCTTGTACGAGGCCAAGAGCACCGGCAAAAACAGTTATCGAATAGCTGTACGCTCAGATCTGCCTGCGCTGAACTGAGACCGGAAAATGGGAAGATCTACCTGTTTTCAGGCTTCATTCCAACCGCCAGGAAAGCAACTGCGGAGCCCCGGGAGATTCATATGAAGCACAAGGCTGCAAGCGGAATAGCAACGGCCGGGCCACCCGGTTCCGTCCAGACTAGGGCAGAGCAATCAATCAAAAATGCCGAACTGCGTCATCGCATGCTCTTCGAATCGGTGCGGGATGGCATTCTTATTCTGGATGCCGACAGCGAAACGGTCAGCGACGTCAACCCCTTTCTGATCGATATGCTGGGTTACACCCGGGAAGAATTAGTGGGGAAAAATATCCGCGAAGTGGGCGCATTCGCGGATATCGAGGACGCCCTGTCCTGCTTCCGGGAATTGCTGAAAAACGGAGTTGTGCGTTGTGAAAACCTGACGCTCAGGATGAAAGACGCCCGTCCGCTCCAGGTGGAATTGGTCAGCAGCGTCTATCAGGTCGGTAACGAACGGATCATCCAGTGCAATATCCGGGACATCAGCGACCGCCAACGGGCCGATGCGGCCGTGCGGGCCAAGGAGGAGACCCGCTTGTCGCTGGCCGAAAATCTTGAGGCCCACTGGTTGCTGATAGAAAATCTGCCGGTCGGAGTTTTTTTGCACGCCCCCGACACCCAGGTAGTGCTGTGTAACTCGGAAGCCTCGCAACTGATGGGGATGACGTCGGTGCAGATGCTTGGCAAAGACGCCAACGACCCGGACTGGCATTTTGTCCGTGAGGACGGCGTCCGCATGGCGGTGGATGAATTCCCGGTAAAGCGGGTGATCGCCACCGGGCTGGTATTGAAAAATTTGGTGATGGGAATTGCCGGAAACGGCGACGGAGAATACAGTTGGGTTCTGGTGAACGCCTATCCGGAGTTTGACGGCAACAATACACTACGGCAGATTGTGGTGACGTTCGCAGACATCAGCGAACTCAAGAGCGCCGAGGAAAAGACCCGGCGGAACCTCGAGCATCTGACCGCGCTGGTTGAAATCGATCGCGCCATCAATTTCAGTTTTGACCTGAATCTCAGCCTGACGACAGTCCTGACCCATGTCATTGTCCAATTGGGGGTTGACGCCGCCGATGTGCTGCTGTTCAACCCCGCTTCACGGACACTGGAATATGTTGCGGGACGTGGGTTCCAAACTAAAACCACCGAGTACTCCCGCCGCTCCCTGGGCGGAGGCTATGCCGGACGGGCCGCACAGGAACGCAGAATGGTTCACATTCCCGATCTGACAAAGGAGCATGACGGCATCCTGGGAGAGATGCTTGCGGCCGGAGAAGAGCTGGTCGGCTACCATGCCGTTCCACTGATCGCCAAAGGCGAGGTAATGGGGGTGTTGGAAGTCTTTCAGCGCACCGTGCAGGAGCACAACGAAGAATGGCTGGATTTCCTCAAGGCACTGGCCGACCAGGCCGCGATCGCGATCGATAATGTCACGTTGTTCGAAAATCTGCAGCGCTCCAACACCGAACTTTTTCAGGCTTATGATGCCACCATCGAAGGCTGGTCCCGGGCGCTGGAACTGCGCGACAACGAGACGGAAGGGCATTCCCGTCGAGTTGCGGATCTGACGGTCAGGCTGGCACGTTTATTCGGACTGAGCGATGTCGAGTTGGTGCGGGTTCGTTGGGGCGCACTGTTGCATGATATCGGCAAGATGGGTATCCCGGATCGAATCCTGCTCAAGCAGGAGCCACTGACCGAAACAGAGTGGAGCGTAATGAAAAAACATACCGTGTACGCCTACGAAATGCTTTCCCCCATCCGCTACCTGCGCTCGGCGCTGGACATCCCCTATGCACATCACGAAAAATGGGACGGCAGCGGCTATCCGCTCGGATTGAAAGGAGAACAGATTCCGCTTGTGGCGCGTATCTTCGCCGTGGTTGACGTCTGGGACGCGCTGCGCTCCGATCGCGTCTACCGGAACTCCTGGTCCGTGGAAAAAGTGCGTGAACACCTCCGCTCACTGGCCGGAACACACTTTGATCCGCGCGTTGTCAAGGTCTGCCTTGATTCTGACGTGCTCGTGGATTGATCGAGTGATGAAATGTCGATTTGATGATATGCATAAGGGCCATGCAAATCGCATGGCCCTTATGCATTTATTGGTGGAGATGAACGGGATCGAACCGTCGACCTATGCGTTGCGAACGCATCGCTCTCCCAGCTGAGCTACATCCCCTTTTTGTGATTGTTTCCATGTGCCGCCAGCGGCAGTTTAACCTTGAATATCGCGCCGCTTTCGCTGTTTTCCGCTTCGATTGAACCGAAATGATTGATGGCGATACGGTTGGCAATTGCCAGACCGAGACCTGTGCCATGTTGCTTGGTTGTAAAGAACGGGCTGAAAATCCTCGGAAGGATCTCTTTAGGTATGCCCTTGCCGGAGTCCTTGATGCTCACCACTGCGGCGTTTTCGGAAGAGGATTCCCTGCTGATCGCGATCGACAGGCGCCCCCCCTCGGGCGTGGCGTCACAGGCGTTCAGAATCAGATTTAGAAAGACCTGCTTCAACTGGTGGGCATCTCCATGCATCAGCCAGACTCCGTCCGATATGGATGTTGTCAGGCTCAGCCCCCTGTCTTCTAGGGCGGTGGTGCAGCTGGTAATACAATCCTTCAGTATATCCGCCAGGTCGCACTCGCTGAAGCAGATGGTCGGCTTGCGCGAGAAGGAGAGGATGTCCGCCAGCATTTTTTCAAGTCGGCTGACTTCCCCCGCAATCGTGTCGGCGTACTTGCGCTCCTTGGTTGCATTCGGCAGCGACTTGAGCAGTCGTCCGGCAAATCCTCCGATGGTGACAAGTGGATTCTTGAGCTCGTGCGCAAGGTTGGCGGCCATCTCGCCGATCGCAGCCAATCTTTCACCGTGCAGGAGGCGCTCCCGCGCATCCCGCAGATTGGCATTGGCATCTTCGATCCTGTTGTAAAGCATCGAATTTTCGATCGCCATTCCGGCCTGGTTTGAAAGGAGCTGAAGGAAGTGCAGTTCATCCTGGGTTATGTCACGGCCGGATTCGGGATTATCGACCACAATGATGCCGATGGTCTTGTTTCTGGCAATCAGCGGCGCCGCTGCAAAACTGCCGCTGCATATCTGCCGGATAAAGCTGCAGGTAGGGCATACGTGACAGATCGAATCATCGATGTGGCTCAGGCTACGCTCGATAATTACCTGCCGTATCAATGGGCATGCGCCGTCGATTTCAATCCGTGTCATGCGGATCAGCATGGAGAACTGATTTGAGCGCTGCTGGGCCACCACATCTTCGCTGATATCCCAGCGGCTTCCCAGTGAATCATGTTCGCCTATAGTCTGCAGGTCAGTGGCGGTCTGACGTGTGACACCAAGCATGCCCTGGAGGACTTCGGATTTCTCGTTGCGCAGAAACAGAATCGATCGTTCGAATAATCCGGAGGATGGAGCGGTCAGAGCCGTCAGAATCAGATGTGTCAGTTTGTTAAGGCGAATGGTGGAAAGCATGGTGTTGCTGAACTGATACAGAAGCGTCAGTCCGGATAGCCGGTTATCAATGGCAGGTTGATGTAGGGTTGGACTGGCTGTCATGGTTTGCACCTGAACGCCTTGTTCTGGCTGTTGGCTGATTTAGTGGCGTTCCTTTTTTTCCGCATCCATCTTGCAATTGATGCATTGAGTCGTTACCGGCCGGACTTTAAGCCGCGCGTCGCCGATCTCTTCCCCGCAATCCTCGCATATGCCATACTCGTCTGCGTCGATCCGATCAAGAGCATCCTTGATCTTGTTGATGAGCTTCCGTTCCCGATCGCGAATACGCAGTTCGAAGTTGCGATCTGATTCCTGTGTGGCACGATCGGTCGGATCAGGAAAATTAGAGGCGTCGGAGGTCATCTCGGTAACCGTTTTACCGGCTTCCCCCAAAAGAGCCTTCAACTCATCGTTTAATATGCTTTTAAAATATTCCCGTCGTTCCGATTCCATAATGAACTCCTGAATTTAATTAGCTCCCAATTCTAGTGAGAATATTTAAACAAGTCCAGAAAAAAACACATCGGCGGATTCAGGAGCAATGCAACTCTTTTACAAAAGTATTACACACAACAACCTGCCGGGCTTGTTATTATGGCTCCGTTAAAACTTGAACCCGGGGGTTGATAATGACACAAAAGCTGAAGATCGGTAAATACACTGCCCGTTACCCGGTTATCCAGGGTGGCATGGGAGTGCGAATATCCGCCGGTCGTCTTGCCGGACATGTTGCCAAGTGCGGGGGCATCGGGCTGGTGGCCGCGCCCGGCATATGTCTCAACAGCCCGTTCTACAATGGCAAAAACTATTTCCAGGCCGATGCCGAGGCCTTCAAGGATGAACTGCGCAAGGCCTATGAAATCGCACCGGATGGAATCATCGGCGTAAACGTGATGGTGGCGCTGTCCGACTACGAACAGCTGGTCAAGGCCGCCATCGAGGGGGGCGCCAAGGTGATCGTCTGTGGCGCCGGCCTGCCGTTGAGCCTGCCGGAACTGACCGCCCATGCGCCGGATGTGGCGATAGTCCCGATTGTGTCCTCGTTGCGCGCGGCCCAGCTGATCGCAAAGAAGTGGCACAAGTCGTTCAACCGCCTGCCGGATGCGGTGGTGGTCGAGGATCCGGACACCGCCGGCGGACATCTGGGCGAGAAGCTGGAGAATATCGGCACCGGCGAATATGACCAGTATGCCACGGTTCGCCAGGTCAAGGAGCTGTTCCGCACAGAGTACGGCGCCGATGTGCCGGTTATCGCCGCCGGCGGCATCTGGGACCGGGCCGACCTGGAACACGCACTGGCCGAAGGCGCCGATGGCGTGCAGATGGCCAGCCGCTTTGTCTGCACCGAGGAATGTGATGCCGACGACGCCTTCAAGCAGAAATATATCGAGTGCGGGCCGGAGGATATCGGCCTGATCATGAGTCCGGCCGGGCTTCCCGGACGCGCCATCCTTTCCAACCAGGACAACATCCGCCAGTATGACGTTGACAACGCCACTCCCTGCCGCCTGGGGTGTCTCAAAAAGTGCTCGTACAAGGAGTCCGGCGAGAGGTTCTGCATCGTTACCTCCCTGGACCGGGCCCAACGGGGGGATGTGGAAACCGGTCTGGTGTTCTGCGGAACCAATGCCTGGAAATCGGAGCGCATAACCACTGTGCAGGCTGTCTTTGACGAACTGTTTGGTGACACCGGTAATTAGGACCGCCCCAAAGCAAAACGGAAGAATACTATATACCAGCGCCAGAGCCGCCCAGGGAAACCGGGGCGGCTTTTTCCATGTTGGAAGCGGGAACAGTTCGTGCTAAAAGGTTGATTGAAGATACCTGCTATTTCAGGAGGCCCGCTGCCGTGCCCGATTCCAACATCCCCCGTACCCCGTCCGCCTACGACTACCAGTTGCTGATCAAGAACATCCTCTTCTGTCCGGTAGTGGAAAACCCGGAACAGGAAATCGTCTACCGCGACACGTTGCGCTACAGCTACCGCGAGTTGCACCGCAGGGTTCGGCGTCTGGCCAATACTTTGACCTCGCTCGGCGTCAAGGCCGGCGATACGGTGGCGGTGATGGACTGGGACTCCCACCGCTACCTGGAGTGTTTCTTCGCCGTGCCGATGATCGGAGCTGTGCTGCACACCATCAACGTGCGGCTCTCACCGGAACAGATCCTCTATACCATCGATCACGCCGAGGACGACGTGCTGCTGGTCAACAGCGAATTCCTGCCGATCCTGGAACAGATCCGGGGGCGGATCGACACGGTCAAGAGCTATGTCCTGCTCAACGACGAACCGTCTCTCCCGGCCAGCACGATCCCGTTCGTCGGCGAATACGAAGCACTGCTGGGGGCTGCCTCGCCGGAGTTCGACTTCGCCGACTTCGACGAGAACACCCGCGCCACAACCTTCTACACTACCGGCACCACCGGCATGCCCAAGGGGGTCTATTTCAGCCATCGCCAACTGGTGCTGCACACCCTGGGGGTACTGGGAGTGCTCGGCTCGGCCACGGGTCACGGGCGGATACATCGCCAGGACGTGTACATGCCGATCACCCCCATGTTCCACGTGCATGCCTGGGGTCTGCCGTACGTTGCCACGATCCTGGGGCTCAAGCAGGTCTATCCCGGTCGTTACATGCCGGACCACCTGCTGGAGCTGATCGAAAAGGAGGGGGTTACCTTCTCCCACTGTGTGCCGACCATCCTGCACATGCTGTTCAAACATCCCCATGCCCAACGGATCGACCTGTCCGGCTGGAAACTGATCATCGGCGGCGCGTCCATGTCCCGCACCCTCTGCCTGGATGCAATGAAACGCGGAATCGACGTGTTCACCGGCTATGGCATGTCCGAGACATGCCCGATCCTGACCATTTCGCACCTGACCCCGGAAATGCTCGAACTGCCCCCGGAAGAGCAGGCCGCCATCCGCTGCAAAACCGGCCGCGCCCTGCCGCTTGTGGATCTTCGCGTTGCCGGCCCCGACTTGAACGAACTGCCCCGCGACAACACCTCCTCCGGTGAAATCGTGGTCCGGGCGCCCTGGCTGAGCCAGGGCTACCTTAAGGACCACAAGGCGTCGGAGCGATTATGGGAAGGGGGCTACCTGCATACCGGCGATGTGGCGGTGCGTGACGAACTCGGTTATGTGCGAATAACCGACCGCACCAAGGATGTGATCAAGGTGGCCGGCGAATGGGTTTCATCGCTGGAACTGGAGGATATTATCGCGCATCATCCGGCCGTTGGCGAGGTGGCGGTGATCGGGGTTGCCGATGAAAAGTGGGGGGAACGGCCGTTGGCGCTGGTGGTGCCCCGCCCTGACAGTCCGCTGTCGGAAAAAGACATATCTCACCATGTCAAGGAATACGCCGACAAGGGACTGGTCAACAAGCATGTCGTATTGATGAAAACCCACTTCGTGGACAGCATCGACAAAACCAGCGTGGGCAAGGTCAGCAAGGTCACACTGCGGGAGAAATACTCCTGATCGGCCCGAGATCATTCTTGTGAAAGCAATTTTATCGCTTGAAAATTAATAGATATAACTATATAGATTATCGAGACTACTTAAGAGAAAACTGTAAGTGCGACCGGTGAATTGCTGCGCCATGATGAGCCGGCCAGGGTACTCCCCTTGTCATTCAGAAGCAGCAGTTCCACCAACCCGCTTTCAAACCAAGCCAGCACCGAGGGGAACCTGCCGATGAATACAAGAAACCTGTCCGGATCCATTCTGGTTGCCGTTGCCGCGCTTGCCCTGCTTTTCCAGAGTTGCATCACGGCCGGCGCGGAATCCGGAGCCATCACAATAACCGGAACCGGCTCCAGTATCGGAACGATGCAACGCCTGGTCGAGTTCTACCACAAGAAGAACCCGGGGGACGCGGTAACTATTCTGACAAGCATCGGAAGCACCGGCGGGATCAAGGCCGTCAAGGCCAACAAAATCGACATCGGTCTCTCCTCGCGGGCCATGAAACCGGATGAACGTGCCCCGGATCTGTCCGAAGTCGCCTATGGGCGCACTCCGTTTGTTTTTGCCACCCACCGCAGCAACAGCCAGAGTAATATCACATTTGCTGAAATCGCGAATATCTACGCCGGCAAGCAACGGTCATGGCCGGACAGAACCCCGGTGCGGCTGGTTCTAAGGCCAAAGACCGACGCCTATACCGTTTTCCTCGAAAACTTGAATGAAAACATAAAACAGGCCTCACGGAAATCGTATCAGATTCCGGGACTGTTTACCGGCATTACCGACCAGGACGCCGCTGATCAGATCGAAAAAACCCAGGGTTCTTTCGGAGTTACCAGCCTATCGCTGATACTGTCGGAGGACAGGAAGATCAAGGCCCTTTCACTCGACGGGGTCGCGCCGAGCGTAGCCAATCTGGAATCGGGCAAATATCCCTGCTTTATGACCATGCACCTGATTCATAAAAATAGTAATCCCGCTGTCAAACGGTTTATCGACTTTGTCTTTTCAAGGGAAGGTCAAAAAATACTTCGGGATAACGGGCATCAACCGCTGAAAAAAACATCCGTGATTTAATTATTCAAGTTAGAAATCAGCCTGATTTCAGGGTCAGAGGTTTACCCATGTCACCCTTAACAATCCCGACATACACTTCCATCAAAGCGATCAACTTCATGGGGTTGATACTGGCCCTCGCAGTTTCACTGGTAATTCCCGCCTTCTATTCCTTCTCCGTTTATTATGAATTCAGGTCGGCTCTTAAAACCGAATCAGTATATTTTGCCCGCAACGTGGAATCTATCATTCAGAACAGGCCCGATTTGTGGGAATTTGAAACTTTGCGGCTCAAAGAAATCACTTCACTGCCGTCGATCACCGGAAAACCGGAGGAGCGGGAAATAGTCAACCGCAAAGCCCAAATCATCGTGACATCTGACTACAAAGCGCCATTTCCGTACATATCCTATTCAGTTGCACTGTTTGACTCGGGCCGACCCGTAGGCGCTCTTAACGTCAGGCGACCGTTTGGCTACATCTTGACAAACATTCTGGTTGTGTGGGCTTTTGCCATGATATCGGGATGGAGCATCAATTTTTTTCTGATCAGGCGACTTTCAAGACTGCTCAAAATATCCCTGGATAACCTGCACAATGAGAAAGAGCGGATTGAAATAACGCTGAATGCGCTCAATGAAGGTGTTATCACCGTTGACAGCCAGGGAACGATACTGCTCTGCAACAAAGCAGCTCAACAGCTAATCGGCATTGAAGCTCATCAGGCCATCGGTCGCCCGGTCAACGAAGTTTACAGTGTGACCGCTATTTCGGATGACCGCGAGAACCAGGAAGCGACGACATATCAACTATCCGTAAAAAACGGGGATGTGCGCGAGATTGAGGAGTTCCGGATGGAGCTGCATGATGCGGCTTCCGCGTCAGGCGGTTACGTGCTCGTTTTCAGGGATATCTCCGAGCGGTTGCGTATCGAGAAAGACCGGATCCGGGTGCGGCAGCTGGATTCCCTGGGAATACTTGCGGGAGGGATCGCCCATGATTTCAATAACCTGTTGCAGTGCGTATTCGGCTATGTCTCTCTGGCAAAATTGGATCTCGACCAGACAAGTTCCGCTTTCACGATGCTGGGAAACGCTGAAAAATCGATGAAACAGGCAACCAGTCTCACCCAGCAGCTTCTGACCTATGCAAAGGGAGGCAAGCCGGTCAAGAAGATTATCCATCTTCAGCCGATTATCCAGAATGCTGTGGTATTTTCCCTGAGCGGCAGCAATGTTGATTTTGAAACCAACTATGGCGATCTCTGGTGTGTGGATGGCGATGAAGGGCAATTGGGCCAGGTGATCCAGAATATCGTGATCAATGCCGTTCAGGCCATGCCCCAGGGGGGCAGGATCAGGGTAACGGCGCTCAATCACCCGCCAGAGTCCCGGACAGCCGGCAAAAGGACGGTCTCGATCTCGATTGCCGACACCGGCGCCGGAATCCCGAAGGCTCACCTCTCCAAAATATTCGATCCCTATTTCACCACCAAGAAAACGGGCAACGGGTTGGGGCTTGCCACCGCATATTCGATTATCAAGAACCATGGCGGCACACTTGCGGTCGAATCCGGGCCAGGACCGGGCTCCACCTTTACCATAACCCTCCCGGCTGTCGAGTGTGTGACGCAGCACCCCGAACAGGAAGATCTGCCGCGCTATTTCAGCGGAAAGGCTCGAATCCTGGTGATGGATGACGAGGAAGCCATCAGATCCGTCGCCCTGAACATGCTGAATTCCCTTGGCCATGATGTAGAAACCGCACCGCATGGCGAGGCGGCGCTTGTCCTGTATCGCAAGGCGCTTGAGGATGGCAACCCCTTTGATCTCGTGATCCTCGACCTAACCGTCAAAGGCGGCTTGGGAGGCGCTGAAACCCTGAAGATACTTAAAGATATCGATCCCAGGGTAAAGGCGATAGTATCAAGCGGCTATTCGGATGACGGGACCATCGCATCCCATCTGGAACTCGGTTTCATCGCCTCGCTGGCAAAGCCCTACACCGCAGCGGAACTCGAAAATATCATCAGGACCACGCTCTGAGTCAGATCACCAGCGCCGACCTCCCCTGCCTTTCCCCGACTCATTAGATCAATTCAAAACCTCGGCTTTCATCCCACCAAACATAGTGCTGAAGAAATATACTTGCATCCGATCCGTGTCGCATGCTATATCAAGAAAAGTTGATCTATAAAAATCAGGATGTTTGATATAAGATGCTCGACACCCTCAAAGCCCTGGCCGATCCCTCACGACTGCGTTTGTCCGCGATTCTCCAGCGCGGTGAATTCACGGTCCAGGAGCTGACCCGCGTCATGGGCATGGGGCAGTCGCGCGTTTCCCGCCACCTGAAGATCCTGATGGAGGCCGGCATTCTCGATGTAAAGCGGCAGGGCACCTGGGGCTATTACCGCATCAGCGACTCCAACCGCTTCTTCTGTTCGATCCGACCGGCCTTTGAACGTGAACTGGAACTGCTGCTGGAGCGGGATGCCGACCTGGCGGCCGTGGCGCAGGTGCTGGACGAGCGCCGCCGGCGCAGCCTGGAGTTTTTCGACCGGCATGCCCGCCAGTGGGACGAACTGGCCAGAAAGCTTTTGCCGCTGCCGGAATACGGCCCGCAACTTCTGCAACAGCTGCCCGGGGGTGTCACCGTGCTGGAAATCGGCATCGGCACCGGCGGCCTGTTGAGCGAACTTGCGGCGCGAGCGCCGGGCGTGATCGGTGTAGACCACTCTCCGGCCATGCTGGAGGAGGCCCGGCGGAGGCTGACGGAACAAGGGGTGTGCGGAGTAGATCTGCGGCTGGGGGAGATGACTCACCTGCCGCTGCCCGATGCCTCGGTGGGGTGCGTGGTGGCCAACATGGTGCTGCACCACGCCGCCGACCCGGCGGCGGTGCTTAGCGAGATGCGGCGGGTTCTGGTTCGCGGGGGGATGCTGCTCGTGGCCGACCTGGCCCGCCACGAGCGCGAGGCCGCCCGGGAACAACTGGCCGACCAGTGGCTGGGGTTTGAAGAGACGGAACTGGACGGCTGGCTGAAGCAGGCCGGATTCAGCGAAAGATCAAGTCGCCGCATTGCTGCTGCTGACGGGCAGGAAGCGGTTTTGATCGTGAAAGCATCGTAGGGGCGAATCTTGTATTCGCCCGGCATTTTGATGTTTGAACCTAAACGGTACAATCAGGGCGCCCGCAAGAGGCGCCCCTACAGAACCATACATCACCAACAAAGGAGAACAACATGTCACAAGATTACATCGTAGCAGACCTTAACCTGGCCGATTGGGGCCGCAAGGAAATCAGGATCGCCGAGACAGAGATGCCCGGACTGATGGCTATCCGCGAAGAATTTGCCAAAGCACAGCCGCTTAAAGGCGCCCGCATCACCGGCTCGCTGCACATGACCATCCAGACCGCCGTGCTGATCGAGACCCTGACCGCGCTGGGCGCACAGGTGCGCTGGGCCTCCTGCAACATCTTCTCGACCCAGGACCACGCCGCGGCCGCCATCGCCGCCGGCGGAGTGCCGGTTTTCGCGGTCAAGGGCGAAACCCTGGAGCAGTACTGGGACTACACCCACCGCATCTTCGAATGGAGCGACGGCGGCTTCTCCAACATGATCCTGGACGACGGCGGCGACGCCACGCTGCTTCTGCACCTGGGCGCCAGGGCCGAGAAGGATATCACCGTACTGGCCAAGCCCGGTTCAGAAGAGGAAACGATCCTGTTTGCCGCCATCAAGGCCAAGCTGGCAGTTGACCCGACCTGGTACTCCGTCCGCCTGGCGCAGGTCAAGGGCGTGACCGAGGAGACCACCACCGGCGTGCACCGCCTGTACCAGATGCACGAGCGCGGCGACCTGAAGTTCCCGGCCATCAACGTCAACGACTCGGTCACCAAGTCCAAGTTCGACAACCTCTACGGCTGCCGCGAATCGCTGGTGGACGGCATCAAGCGCGCCACCGACGTCATGATCGCCGGCAAGGTAGCCCTGATCTGCGGCTACGGCGACGTGGGCAAGGGCTCGGCCCAGGCCATGCGCGCCCTCTCGGCCCAGGTCTGGGTGACCGAGGTCGATCCGATCTGCGCCCTTCAGGCCGCCATGGAAGGCTACCGTGTCGTGACCATGGAATACGCCGCCGACAAGGCCGACATCTTCGTGACCTGCACCGGCAACTACCACGTCATCACCCACGACCACATGGCCGCCATGAAGGACCAGGCCATCGTCTGCAACATCGGCCATTTCGACAACGAGATCGAGGTTGCGGCGCTGGAGAAATACCAGTGGGAGGAGATCAAGCCCCAGGTGGACCACGTCATCTTCCCGGACGGCAAGCGCATCATCCTGCTGGCCAAGGGACGCCTGGTCAACCTGGGCTGCGGCACCGGCCACCCCAGCTATGTCATGTCGTCGTCCTTCGCCAACCAGACCATCGCCCAGATCGAGCTGTTCACCCGCAATTCGGACTACCCGGTCGGCGTCTACGTGCTGCCCAAGCATCTGGACGAGAAGGTGGCCCGTCTGCAGCTCAAAAAACTGAACGCCCAGCTGTCGGAGCTGACCGACGAGCAGGCCGCCTACATCGGCGTGCCGAAGCAGGGGCCCTACAAGGCCGAGCATTACCGTTACTGATGGAATTTTAACATGTTGAAAAGAGGGGTGGAGTCGCGAGATTCCGCCCCTCTTTTTGTTTCCTGTATTTTGTGAGCGCGCTCACTTTTGTATTGCCAATACTTTTCGCGATTGCTATAGTGAGCGCGTTCACATTATTGAAGGAGAGCAGATGCGCATCAGCGAACAGGCCAAACAGGAGAACCGCTCCCGCATCCTGGATAAAGCGGCCGAGATCTTCAACAGCAAGGGCTTCGAGGACAGCACCACCCGGGATATCGCCCTGGCGGCCGGGCTGGCCGCCGGAACCCTGTTCAATTATTTCCCGAGCAAGGAGACCCTGGCCATGACCATGGTCAGCGAGGCGCTCGTGCAAGGGCGGGAGGATTATCTGCGCCGCTGCACTGGCAGGGAGGAACTGGCGGAAGAGCTGTTCCTGTTCGTCGCTTCGGGCCTGCGGCGTCTGCGCCCGCTGCGCCCCTTTCTCGGCCCGGTCCTGGAGCGCTCCTTGAGTCCCTTTCCCCGGAAAAACGTTTGCCAGGAAGGCGAAACGGCCCGCCAGGAGCATCTGGCGGCGGTGCAGTCGATCCTGGCACGGCACGGTTTTACCGAGGCTCCCGATTATGTCGCCATGACCATGTACTGGTCGCTCTACCTGGGAATCCTCGCCTTCTGGAGCAACGACACATCACCCAACCAGGAAGCCAGCCAGGCCCTGATCGATTATTCGATCCGCATGTTCGTGCAGCTGATTTCCGGTAGCGGGGCGGACAAAGGAGAAGCAGATGCAAGTTGAGGACGGAAGGGATACAGAAACACTTCAGATGGAAATGCTTCTCGACGCCCTTCCCAAGGGCAGCGCAACAGATCCGGCCAGCCTGGCCCTGGCGCGGCTGATCACCAACATCTCCAATAAGAAGGTACCTGTTAGCTCCTTTTCCCGGATCTGGACCCTGGGCTCTCTCCAGGCCAGGGTTAGCGCCGGTTATTTCGCATATTGGCTGCGCAGCCGTTTCAGCGACGCGGAAAACAAGCAGCGGCTGAAGAGCGAAGCCCACCTGGCGGCGGCTCTGAAACTGTTCGGCACCATGGGATACATGAGGGGGGCGGTGATGAAGGTCGGCCAGTTGCTGGCCAATCTGCCCGAGGTCGTGCCGGAGGAGTTCGCCGAGGTGCTCTCGGCGCTGCATTTCGAGGCGCCCCCCATGCACTTCGCCATGGTGCGCGAGGTTTTCCTCGACGAGTTCGGCCGCGAGCCGGAGGAGCTGTTCGCCTCCTTCGACCGGCAGGCCTTTGCCGCCGCTTCGCTGGGACAGGTGCACCGCGCCCGGCTGCACAGCGGCGAGGAGGTGGCGGTCAAGATCCAGTATCCCGGCATCGCCCACACCATCAAGGCCGACCTGCGCAATCTGCGGCTTCTGCTCCAGCCGCTTTGTCTGACCATCGATTGGCAGGACACCCTCGCCAAGCTGGCCGACATCGAGCGCATGCTGCTGATGGAGACCGACTACGGGCAGGAGGCCGCTTACAACCGCAAAGCCCGCCTGGTTTTCAACGATGCGGACCGGATAGCGGTGCCGCTGGTCCATGATCAATATTCCACCAGGCGGGTGCTGACCACCGAATACCTGCATGGCTGTCATATAAACGACTTCCTGGCAACAGATCCCGGCCAGGGGGAGCGAGATCATTTTACCCGCCTGCTGACCGTGGCTACCTACCGGCTCTATTACCGACTGCACTGGCTCCCGGCAGACCCGCACCCCGGCAACTTCATTTTCATGGCGGATGGCCGTCTCGGGATGATCGACTTCGGCTGCACCCTGACTTTAAGCGACGAAGAGTGGGTCTTTTCAAACGAGGCGATCCAGGCAGCGCTCGATAAAGACCTGCAGGGTCTGAATCGGGCCATTGCCAGGGCCTGCCGCTTCGATGACCCAGGTGACATGGAACCGGATCGTCTGGAAGTTATCCGGCAAGGTTTTTACTGGTTTATGGAGCCGTGGCAGCAGGAAGGAATATTCGATTTCGGGGACAGGGCCTTCTTTCTGCGAGGCATTGACAACGTTATTGAAGCAACCCGCAAAGGCTACACCAGAAGCCTGCCCATGACCCTCTGGTCCAACCGTTTCACGTTCGGAGGGCGGGCCTTCTGCTACAAGCTGAAAGGGCGCTGCGAGTTCAGGAAGATATTCAAGCAAGAGGCGGCTGGAGCCGCAGCAAAGTTAACATAACTCCCCCTGCCCCCTCTTAACTTAAGAGGGGGAACGCTTTTACGTTTTTCTCCTCCCCTTAGCTTAAGGGGAGGCCGGGAGGGGTTAGCTTTTGATTTAAAAGGAGACCACATCCTATGCTTCAACTCCACGACGTAATCAAGACCTACAGCGGCAAGTCCGAGGTGACCGCGCTGGACGGAATCAACCTGTCCATCGCGGCCGGCGAGATGGTGGCGATCATGGGCCCCTCCGGCTCCGGCAAATCCACGCTGCTGAACCTGCTGGGAGGGCTGGATGTCCCGACTTCCGGGCGGGTGCTGGTGGCGGGAAAAGACCTGGCCGGGGAGAGCGAGAAGGAGCGCTCGCTGTTTCGCCGCACCAGCGTATCCTATATCTTCCAGGCCTACCACCTGATGCCGACCCTCAAGGTGAGCCAGAACGTGGCCCTGCCGCTGCATCTGGCGGGGGTCCCGGCCAACGAGATCAACCGCAGGGTGGCAGAGGTGCTGCGGGAGGTTGGACTCGAAGCGCGGGAAAAACATCTGCCCGACGAACTCTCAGGCGGAGAGCGCCAGCGGGTGGCCATCGCCCGGGCGCTGGTAACCGGCGCAGCGCTGCTGCTGGCCGACGAGCCCACCGGCAACCTGGACACGGCCAGGGGCGAGGAGATCCTCAACCTTCTGCGCGCCATCCACCGCGAGCGCGGCACCACGATCGTGATGGTCACCCACGACCACCACGCCGCCTCGGCCTGTGAAAGGCTGATCAAACTGCGTGACGGCCGGGTGGAGGGGGACAGCCTCCGGGGCGGGGGTGACCGATGAGGTTCCTGCTGCGGACCCTGTCACTCTCCTATGTCAGGCGCAATGTGGCCAAAACCCTGCTGACTCTGCTGGGCGTGGTGGTCGGCGTGGCCACCTTCAGCGCCATCAGGAGCGCCCAGGGGACCCTAGTCAAGGGGATCCGCTCCACGGTTGACCGCGTGGCCGGCAAGTCGCAGCTCCAGATCACCATGGAGGGGGGCGTTCCGGAAGAGGTGCAGGAGCGGGTGCGCGAACTGCCGGGCATCCGGGCCACCTCACCGGTCATCGAGCAGATCGTGGTGCCGGAACGGGGGGAACTTGGGAGCCTGCTCGTGATCGGCATCGACCTTCTGGGAGACCGGGAGATGCGCGACTACGGCTTTGACGGAGATGACGCCGACCTGGACGACCCGCTGCTGTTTCTGGCCCAGCCCGATTCGGCCATCTTTACCCGCCAGTTTGCCGACAAGGCCGGACTCAAGACCGGCCAGACCATCTCCCTGCGCCTGCCGGCCGGTGTGAAGCGGGTTGCGGCGCGGGGACTGCTCTCCCCCAAGGGCTTCAGCGAGGCCTTTGGCGGCAACCTGATGGTGGTGGATGTCTATGCCGCCCAGGAGCTGTTCGGCCGCGGCCGGCGCTTCGACCGGCTGGATGTGCGCCTGAGCGAGGGGACCAGCGTGGCACAGGGGAGCGCGACCCTGGAGAAGGCGCTGGGTCCGGCCTTCCGGGTCGAAACCCCGGCGCGCCGGGGAGAGCAGATGGAGCGGATCGTCGCCAACTTCGTCTCCGGCTTCAACGTTTCCAGCGGCTTTGCCCTTTCGATCGGCACCTTCCTGATCTTCAACGCCTTCAACGTGGCCGTGAACCGCCGCCGGCGCGACATCGGCACGCTGCGCGCGCTGGGCGCCACGCCGCGCCAGGTGCAGCTATTGTTCTTGGCCGAGGCGCTGCTGATCGGAGTCGTGGGGGCGGCGGTCGGCTGCCTGGCCGGGACGGCGCTTTCCCAGGGATTTCTGCGCATGATGGGGCAGACCACCGAGACGGTCTACGGGGTGACCAGTTCCGGCGCGGTGCACCTGCCTCCCGGGATCGTGCTGGAATCGATGGTCCTGGGCATCCTGGCATCGCTGGCGGGCGCCTGGGGACCGGCGTTGAGCGCCTCCCGGATCCCGCCCACCGAGGCGCTGGCCAAGGGGGCTTTCCAGGCGCGGCTCCCCGGCAGGGTTGCGCCCCGCATCGCGGCCGGCCTGGCCGCCTTCGGCTGCGCGATCCTGCTGGCCCTGAATCCTCCGTTTGGCGGCAACCAGCTGATCCTCTCCGTTCTCCTTTTGGGGGGCGCCGGGCTGGTGCTGCTGGTGGGGCCGCTCTCCCGGGCGCTGTTGCAGATTTTCATCCCGCTTGCCACCAGATTCGCGCCGGTTTCGGGGCGGCTCTCGTCGGACGCGCTGCTGGGCAACCCCCGCCGGACCTCCGGGACGGTGATGGCGATGGCGCTCTCGCTGACCTTCGTGCTCGGTTTCGCCGGATACATGGGCTCAACCAAGGCAACGATGACACGCTGGATGGACGATGCCCTCACCTGCGACCTGTTCGTGCGCGCCTCGGCCAACTTTTCACGCCCAGACTTCCTGTTTCCGGGGGCGCTGCGGGAGGAGCTGCTGCAGGTGCCGGGCGTGCGGGCTGTCGAGAGCTATCGCGGAGTCCGCCCGCTCTATCAGGGGCAGCAGATCCTGGTCAACTCGATCCAGGTCGGACCGACCATGGACCGGACCAGGTTCGAATTTATCCAGGGGGATGCGGAATCCATGCGGCGGGGGGTGATCCGCGAGGGGATGTGCACCGTTTCGGAGAATTTCTACCGGCGCTTCAACCTGGGGGTGGGCCAGCAGGTGGAACTGGTCACTCCGGGCGGAGTGGTGCGAATACCGATCGCGGCCGTGCTGCGGGACTACAGCTCCGACAAGGGCACGGTGCTGCTGGACCGCACCCGTTTCCTGGAGCTCTGGAAAGATGATCGCGTGGATATATTCGATGTCTCGGTGGTTCCCGGCGCGGATGTGGGCCAGGTGCGCGACGCGGTCCGGGCAAAGCTGGCCGGGAAATTCCCGGCGCTGGTCTCCACCCGCCAGGAGTTCACCGCCGAGATCGGCAAGGCCATCGACGCCTTCTATGCGCTGACGCGGATCACGGTTTTCCTGGCCCTGCTGGTGGCGTTCCTCGGCATTGTGACATCGCTGCTGATCTCGGTGGCGGAACGCACCCGGGAGATCGGGATACTGAAGGCGCTGGGGGGATTGCCCTCCCAGATTGCCAGGAGCATCGTGCTGGAGGCGTTGGCCCTGGCCCTGACCGGGCTGGTGCTGGCGCTCCCGGCCGGCAACCTCTTCGCCCTGTTCATGGAGGGGGCCATCGCCGAATACTTCACCGGCTGGCAGATGCCGCACCACTACCCCTGGGAAATCCTGGCCCAGCTGCTGATCGCGCTGCCGCTGATCTCGGCCTTCGCGGCCTGGATCCCGGCGCGCCAGGCGGGGCGGCTGGAAATCACCCGGGCAATCGAGTATGAATGAATAATCTCTCCCCCCTTTTAGAAAGGGGGGCAGGGGGGATTTCTCTGCGCAATCAAAGGCAAATCCCCCTAAATCCCCCTTTCTAAAAGGGGGACCTAATCTGCGGAGGTTTAAATGTACGAGAACAGATTGGAAGGTAAATACTTCCTCCGGATTGCTACAACCACCCTCCTCTCAATCCTCTGCGCCGCCATGGCCTGGGGCGCCGATGCCCGCTCACTCCTCAGGGAATCCGAGAACCGCCATCGCACCACTACCCAGCAGTATTCCGGGGAGCTCGCCGTAGTGAACAAGGATGGCAAGGTTCGCAAGAAGGGGTGGAAGAGTTTCCGGCTGGGCTATGCCGGCGACTCCAAAAACCTGATCCGCTTCACCGATCCGCCCGAGGTCAAGGGGGTCGGCTTCCTCTCCCTCTCCCGCCCGGCCGGACAGAACCCGGACCAGTGGCTCTACCTCCCCTCGATGAAGCGTGAGCGGAGGATCGCGACCCAGGACCGGGACGCCTCCTTTGTGGGCACCGACTTCAACTACGAGGACATGGAGGAGTTCGACCATGAGAAATACAAGGTGACGTTGCAGGGTGAGCAGAGCCTGGAAGGGCAGCCGTGTTACGTGATCACGGCCATCCCGCTGGAGAAGGGGGGCCAGTCGGTCTACGAGAAGAAGATCCTCTACCTGCGCAAGGATATCCTCTATCTGCTGCGCGAGGAGCTTTACCGCAAAGGGGAGAAGCAACCGGGCAAACTGTTCGTGCTCTCAGACCTGCAGAACGTCAACGGCCACTGGGTGGCCAGGAAGTGGGAGATGAGCGACCTCAAAAAGGGGAGCAAAACGACTGTACTCCTGAAGGAAGTTGCCTTTGATAAACCCCAGCCCGCCAACCGTTTCACCCTGCAGAACCTGAACCGCGAGGGGGGCGATTGATCGGCTTCCACCGGCACCATACATTCCCTCCCCCCCG